>CAVUKR010000001.1:0-423278 GCA_963742075.1 uncultured Chloroflexia bacterium
CGCCAAGATGCGACACACGATGCGCTCGGAGACGCTGACCCCGGAGCGGATCCTGGCCGCCGCCGAACGGGAGTTCACCGCGGTCCGGGCGGAGATGGTCCGGCTCGCCGGCGAGCTCTGGCCGGCCTGGCGCGGCGACGAGCCGATCCCCGCCGACGAGGGGTCCCTCGTCCGCGGCGTCCTCGACGCCATCGCCTTCGAGCACCCCGACGCCGCCGAGCGGCTCGCCTTCTGCCGTGCGGAGAACGCCCGGATCGAGGCCTTCTGCACGGAACGCGCCCTGATCGGCCTCGCCGACGAGCCGCTCGAGATCCAGTGGACGCCGGTCTTCCTGCGCGCTTTCGGCGGGGCGATGCTGAGCTCGCCCGGACCGCTCGACAAGGGTCAGAAGGCGTTCTTCGCGATCACCCCGTTGCCCGAGGAGTGGACCGAGGAGCGGCGGCAGTCGAGCCTCCGCGAGGACAACTTCCGGATGCTCCGGCTGCTGACGATCCACGAGGCGGTCCCCGGCCACTACCTCCAGGGCGTCTATGCGAACCGCTGCCCGTCGATCGTCCGTGCCGTCTTCTCCAGCGGCCTGTTCGCGGAGGGCTGGGCGGTCTACGTCACGCAGGTGATGATGGACGTCGGGTACGGCGCGGACGACCCGGCGCTGATGCTCACCCACTGGAAGTTCTACCTCCGCTCGATCACCAACGCGATCATCGACGCGAAGATCCATACCGCGGGGATGACCGAGGCGGAGGCCGTCGGGCTGATGGTCGAGGGCGGCTTCCAGGAGGATGCCGAGGCGCGCGCCAAGTTCGACCGGGCGCGTCTGTCCTCCACCCAGCTGTCGACCTACTTCGCCGGCTCGCTCGAGATGTGGGCGATCGAGGACGAGGTCCGCCGGCGGGCGGCGATCGCGGCCGGTGACCCGCGCGGCCGCGACGCAGTCCCGACGCCGCGCGTGGTCGGCGGCTACGGCGAGACCCCGGGCTTCACCTATCGGCCGCACCTCGAATCGGTGCTCGCCCACGGGGCGCCCCCGACCTCACTCCTGCGGCGGATCCTGCTCGGGTAGTCGGTCCGCGGCCGCGCGTCCCGGGCGCCGCGCCTCGCCCGGGGTGGCGTGGCCGCGCCTCGGGGCCGGCGCCATCGCGGCGCGCAATCGATCGATCCGGTAGCCGGCCGCCTCGGCCGCCTCGGCCAGCCGCGCCGCGACGCGGGCGCTCGAGGTTCGCGGCCGCGTCGCGACGCCGTCGATCGCGTCGAGACGGACGGCCCAGGCGAGGAGCTCGTGGAGGCGAGGGCGGTCGATGTACTCGACGCCCTCCCAGGTGTTCACGCCGATCGCCACGCGGGTCGTCTCGAGCGCCAGCCACGCCTCGAGGAGCCTGGCCGCGGCCACGCCCGTCGTGCCGCGGAACGACGACGGCCGGGGCAGGGCCAGCAGGACGCGGACCTCGTCGGTGACGGCCCACGCCTCGCCCTCGCCGAAGCCCGTGTCGTGCAGTCCGCCGACCAATGCCGACGGGAGCCGGAGCTCGTCGTACCAGGCCAGGCTGGTCGCCCCGACATCCGCGCCGGGGGCGAGCGCGCCGGTGTGGCTGAACGCCATCCAGGCGAGCAGCGCCGCACGGTCCCGCCGGTCGAGCCCGTGGCGCCGGTCCGGATCCGACTCGACGTCGTCGGGATCGAGCGGGATCCCGGCCGCCAGCGCGGCGGCCACGGCGGCGAACTCGGCGTCCTCCTCGGAGACGGCCATCCCGACGAAGGCCCGCTCGGCGCGGTCCCGGAACTCGGCCGCGATCGGGGCCGGATCGCCGTCGACACCGGTCGCCGCCGCGACGGCCCGCAGGAAGGCCGTGAACCGGCGCTCGAGCTCGCGGAGCTGGGTCTTCGTCGCCACGCCGTCCATGACCGAGACCGTCAGGCCATCGACGAAGATGGCCCGGAAGGGCGCGTGCACGGGTTCGAGCTGGAGCCCGCGCAGGGCGTCCTCGAGCGACGCGACCCCGGCGCCGTCGAGCCGGGCCGCGAGCCGCGCCCACTGGCCGGCCACGCCGTCCCAGACCTCGCGGAACTCCCAGAAGACGTTCGTCCCGTACGCGTCGAGCGAGACGCCGAGACCGTGCTCCCAGAGCTCCCGGCACGACCGGATGAACTCGAGGCCGGTCCGCGCGTCGCGGAAGACGACGAAGGCACCCGGCTCGTTCGGCAGCCCGAGGCCCTCGGCCAGCGACGAGCGGACCTGGCGCTTGGTGCCGTCGGGACCCTTGCGGGCGAAGCTCGCCGACTCGCGGATCCGGCCGCTGGTCGACGCGAATCGCGCGTGATAGACGACCAGCGAGCGTTCGCGTCCCGAGCCGTTCGAGTAGGCGATCACCGATTCGTCGACGGTCCCGCTCGCGGTGACGAGGTCGTACAGCCGGAAGTCGTCCGCCTCGGCGAACCAGGCACGTCGATGGAGGAGCGGGAAGATCTCGCGCTCGTGGCGCTCGACGAGCCATGGGTCGGGTCGCTCGTCGAGCGTCGCCCGGCGGAACTCCATCCCGTACTTCTCGCCGAAGCCCTGGACCTGGCCATGGCCGAGCATCGGCAGCCCGGGCAGCGTGGCGAGGACGGTCGCCACGCCGAAGTACTTGTCGCCCTTGCCGAACTGCTCGAGCGCCGTCTTCTCGTCGGGGTTGCTCATGAAGTTGACGTAGCGCTTGAGGATCTCGGGGTCGAACTCGATGGTCTCCTTGATCACCTTGCGATAGCCGGCGCCGTCCTCGTCGCGGAGCATGTGCATGAACGCGCTGTTGTAGACCCGATGCATCCCGAGCGTCCGCACGAAGTAGCCCTCGAGCAGCCAGAACGCCTCGGCCAGCAGCAGCGTCCCGGGGACTTCGGCCGCCACGCGGTCGACGACCTCGCGCCAGAACTCGGTCGGCATCCGGCGATCGAACTCGGCCCGGGGGATGGCGTGCTCGGCCCGCGACGGGATCCCGGCGCCCGATCCGGGCTCGGGCCACCACAGGCGCTCGATGTGCTTCTTGGCCAGGACCATCGCGGCATCGAACCGGATGATCGGGAACCGGCGGGCGACATCGAGGATCACCCGGATGACCTGCTCGCGGAGGGCCGGGTCGAGGAAGTCGAGCTGGGCCGTGTCGTTCCACGGGAAGCTGGTCCCGTCGTTGCCGTGGTAGACGTAGCGCTCGTCACCGGTCTCGCGGTCGAAGCGCTTGAAGACGACCGCGGCGTCGCTGTCGTCCCAGTAGTGGTCCTCGAGGACGATCCCGACCCGCGGATCGGACGACAGGTCCGCGCCCGTGTAGGTGTAGGCCGGGTAGGGCGGCTCGGGGAGCGACAGGAACCACTCCGGGTGCTCGATGACCCAGCGCGAATCGATCCCCATGTGGTTGGGGACCATGTCGCTCGCGAGCCGGATCCCGTGGCCCCAGGCCCGGTCGCGAAGGACGGCATAGGCGGCCTCACCGCCGATGTCGTCCGCGATCCGGTAGTCGTCGAGGGAGTAGGCCGAGGCGACCGCGTCGGTGTTGCCGCGCATCCGCTTGATCCGCTCCGACGCCTTCGAGCGTTCCCACAGCCCGATCAGCCACAGCCCGGTGACGCCCCAACGGGCGAGCGTCTCGAGCTCATCGTCCGGGATGGCGTCGAGCGTCCGGATCTCCCGGCCGGACGCCCGCGACAGCTGGTCGAGCCACACGTATGTGCTCTTGGCCATCAGCACGACCCGCGGCATCCAGGCCGAGTCGGACGAGAACGCCTCGACCTCCCCTGCAGCGCTCCCGAACGACGGCGTTTCCGTCGGCCCGCCCCCCGGCCCGCCCCCGAAGCGCAGGTGGAGGGCCCGTTCCTCCTCGGCGAGGATCCCGATCGCGAGGTCGAGCCGGCGGATCAGCGCGTCGAGGTCGGCGCCGAGGATGCCGCGCCAGTTCGCGCGGATGTACCGCAGCTGGCCGGCCAGTGAGGTGGGGGAGCGACGGGCCGGCGTCCGCATCAGCTCGATCAGCGAGACGCCCCCGTCCTCCATCGGCGGTCCGTCGGCGAAGGTCGTCTCGAGCCGTTCGATCGCGTCGCGATATCGGGTGGTCTCGATGAGGGCCGTGTCGTCGATCAGCTCCTCGAGCAGCGGCCCGACGGCCGGGTTCTCGTTCGAGATCCGGGTGAGAAGGAGCTCCTCGAGTCGATGGAGGTCGGGTTCGGGTGTCGGCCCGTGACCGGGGAACTCCTCGCCGAACCGGTCGAGCAGCCGCCTGGCGTCGGGCCCGAGGCGGCGCTCCAGATCGGACATCGCCGCCTTCATCGCGCCCGGCCGCCGATCCGCCTCGTAGCGGGCGATGAGCAGGTGGCCGATCTCGTGGAGGAGCCCGAGCGCCCCGATCTCGCCGGCCTGGATCGACGGCATGCCGGCGGCCCTCGCCCGATTCATCCGGCCCGCGAGGCGGCGCATCCCGGCCGTGTCCGCCACGATCAGGTCGCCATCGGTCCCGATCAGCGGGCGCTCGATGGCGTAGAGCTCGCGGGGCTCGCGCCGTACGTGGAAGGAGCTGGGGTCGCGCATCGAGCAAGCATCGCATGGCCGCCCGGGGGTCATCGGGCGCCGGCGAGGGTTCAGCCCTGAGCTACCTCGACCGGTCGCGCCGCGGCGACATGGTCGATCGCACGCCGGAGCAGCTCGAGCCCCGACGGATCGAAGTCGTAGGTCCACGGGCGGATGCGATCCCGTCGCGAGAACGTCTCGTCGAGGCCGGCCGCGAGGGCCTCGCGCGACATGAGGATGACGTCGGCGGTCCGGTCCACGAGCCCGAGATCGTCCGGGGCGTCGATCAGGGCCGCGACGATCTCGATGCCGCTCGACCCTGACAGGGCGAGCGTCTCGCGGATGCTGTCCGAGCCACGACCCGAGGCGCAGACGAGACCGACGCGCGAGCCCGTCGGCAGGCCGGCGATCTCGTGCACCAGCTCGACGTAGGCGGGTCCGACCAGCATCGCCACGACCGGGACCCGGCCCGCCGCCAGGACCTGCGCCTCGTCGGCATGGAACGTCGTGGTCGCCACCAGGTCGTAGTGGAACCTCTCGAGCCTGTCAGGCAGGTCGTCGAGGAGGGCGCCTTCGGCTTCGATGAGGCCGGGGAACTCGTTGACCAGCCGCTCGGCGTCGTACCCGGCGTCTGCGTTCGTGCACTCGGCGTAGAGCACGCGGACGAGCGGCCCCGGTCGCTTCCTCTCGGTCGCGGCGGCGAAGGTGGCGGCGGCGAGCTCGTCGGCGGTGAACCCGGCGTGGGCGGCGCGCCGGAGCATCTCGGAGACGATCCCGGCCAGCGCCTCGGTCCCGCGCTTCTGCGGCGGCCGATCGGTCACGTGCGTGCCCGCCCCGTGCCGACTCGTGACGTAGCCCGCATCCGACAAACGACGATAGACCGCTCGGATCGTGTTGGGGTTCACTCGCAGTGCCGCACCGAGCTCACGCACCGGCGGGAGACGGGCACCGGGCAGCAGGCGACCGGAGTCGATCTGGTAGGCAAGCTGCCAATAGATCTGGGTCGAGATCGGGACGTCGGAATCGCGCTCGACATCGAGCGCGCCACCGCTGGTACCAGTGGAGGCCCCGAATCGGCGTTCGTTCATTGACATAGCGTGCTAGTCCAACGTACAGTGCACTTGGCCTAGTCAACTATAACAAGCAAGGTAGGTTCCCCGATGATCGGGTTTCTGTTCTTCGGCGCCGTCCTCGCCGCGTTCGCCATCCTGTCCGTCATGTTCGGCGTCGACAGCCGGATCGATTCGAGCGACCCGCACAGTCCCGTCTATCCGGTCGGCATCCGCTGATCGGGCGTCTCATCGCGCCACGTCCTCGGGCATCGGCTGACCGACCTCGGCCAATGCGCGCCGATAGATCTCGACGCCGTCGACGTGGTAGCCGGGTGAGCTGAACAGGGCCAGGTCCGCGACGAGGCGTCGCTCGAGACCGGCCCCGGCCCCGCCGTCGAGGAGACGGGCCGCCCGTGCCGCCGAGCGCAGAACCGCCGCCGTCTCCGGCCGCGACGGGTCGTCCCAATACCAGCCGTCACTCGCGAACATCGCGAGACGCCAGCGTTGCGCCTCCATGAGGTCGATGAAGGTCGCACGGCCCGCCGCGTCACCCGTTCCCGCGAGCCAGCGCGACGCGAAGGCGTCCGGCTCCTCCGCCCCGATCACCACGTCCACGTAGGTGTCACGCGCGAGCCGGGCATCGGGCGAACCCGGCAACCCGGCCGCGACGCGCTCGGTGACCGCGTCGATCCCGGCTGCGAGCCGCTCGAGGGCCGAGCGCAGCGGCCCCTTCCATCGCCCATCGGGGACGCACGGGCACTCGGCGGTCCAGCGCAGCACGCCGTGGTGGCAGCTCCACGAGGTCCGCTCCTCGATGCCGATCGTGCGGAACGGGTGGTCGGCGGACTCGGCCAGCGCCGCGGCGAGCGAGACGACCTCGTACTCGCGCGGATCGCCGTCCGGGCGGGGCTGGACCAGGCGTTCGAGGAACAGCTCCCCGAAGGTCTGGTGGTGGCCGTACAGCTCGCCGTCGGTCGCGATCACGACCAGCGGCGGCTCGTCGTCGGGGAGCGAGCCAGGCGCCATCCGCGACTCGACGACGTCCTGGGCGAAGCGGTCGGCATCGGCGGTCGCCCTCGGCTCGAATGAGACCGCGCCCGACAGGTCGCCGTCGTAGAACGCCACGCCGAGGCTCCGGCCATCGCCCAGATCCACGCGGTACGGCCGGCGTGTGTCGATGTGCGGCTCGCCGGCCTGCCATGGCGCCAGGATCGTGTGCCGGATGCCGAGGTCGGCGAGGAGCCGCAGGGTCGCGCGATCGACCGCGGATTCCGGTAGCCACAGGCCGAGCGCCGCGCGCCCGAATCGCCACGCGAAATCGCGCAGCCCCCAGAGGACCTCGGTCCGGCGGTCGGCTGCCGAGGCCAGCGGCAGGATCGTGTGATGGAAGGACTGGGCGAGTCCGTTGACGCCGCGGTCGCCGGCCAGGAACCCGCGATAGGCGACCGGGTCGTGGTGCGCCATCCAGCTCGCGAGCGTCGGCCCGAGGTCCCACGACATGTGGGCGAGGTTGCCGCGCTCGGCGTTCGGTCGATAGCTCTCGGCGCTGACCCGGGCGGTCCAATCATGGGCCGGCGCCGCCGAGGCATCTGCCGGGATCTCGCCGCTGAACGGGTCGGCGCGCGATGGCTGGTAGAAATGGCCGTGGACGACCAGCCGGCCGCGGCTCACGACGCGCGGTCCGTCTCGAGGCGATCCCGATCGGTCGCCACCGCGTGGGTCACGGTCACGGTTCGCGCGGCACCGGGCTCGAGCGACAACGGCCACGAGAGAAGCAATCCCGCGCCCTGGTAGACGCGCTCGAAGCCGCTCTCCGAATTCGAGACCGTCTCGACGGGCGACCACCAGGCGGTGGCCGGCTCCGAGACCGTCGTGACGACGGCGATCCCGACGTGGTCGTTGCCCTGGACGAGACGTGCCACCTCGACCGCGGTCCCCGGCGAGTCATGGGGAGTCCGGACCCCGTCGACCTCCCACCAGGCGGCCGGGTTGGCGCCGCCGCCGAGGAGCATCAGGGTCCATTCGAGCCCGAGCGTCGCCTCGATCGCGACGGTCGACCGGTTGGCGACCGTCACCGCCAGCGCGAGCGTCGGCGCCCGTCGGTCGCCGCCGATGACGAGCTCCTTGGTGACGTCGACCGCCGCCCCGCCGTTCGGGCCGGTCAGCGTCGCCGACCGGGTCGCGACCAGCCGGTCCAGGTCCAGTTCGGCGATCTCATAGGCGCCGTCGATCGCGTCGCCCAGCTCCACGGCGGTCCCGGTCGCCCAGGCGTCCGCGCCGGTCGCGGGCGCGAGGAGTCGAACGAGGGCTGACCGCCGCTCGTACGGGTCGTAATGGAGTCGTGCGGCCAGACCCGCTTCCTTCATGGCGAGGCGCTCGTGGATCGATGCCGGCCGGCCGGTCGGGTCGGTCGCGGCCTCGACCATCGCGGCGTCCTGGTCGCGCAGCGTGCCGTGATAGGCCTCCGGCCGCCGGCGCAGGACCGCACAGAGGGCATGACGGACCGGCCGGATGTCCCAACCGCCGATCCCTGCGCCCTCCGCGAGGTCGATCGAAACGACCTGCCCGGCGCCGGCGAGCCGCACGTCGTCGAGGCCGTCGAGGTCGAGGTCGCGCTTCTCGACGGTGTGGAGCTCGCCGGCCACCGTGTCGGCGAGGTCCTCCGCGGCGATCAGGTGCTCGTAGGTCGCCAGGCGCATGTGCGCGATGTAGATGCCGCCGAACAGCCCGTGCCAGTAGCAGTCGTTCGACTGGCCCTGGTAGAGGTGATCGGTCGCCAGCGTGCGCTCCGGGCCGGCGGGCATCGCGGCCACCTTGTCGGAGGTGCGCAGCATCTGCTTGTGGAGGTCGTTGATCTCGCGGTAGCGGACCTGGAAGTTGCGCCACGAGGCGCCGCGCAACCAGCGCGCCTCGGGTCGGCCCTCGGCCTGGGCTTCGTGGAGGGCGGCCGCGAAGACCCGGCTCTCGTCGGGCGACAGCGCCCACTCACCCATCTCGGCGTACGAGCCGGTCGGGATGTAGACGCGACCGATCGGCCCATGTGCGGCGAGCCACGCGGTGGGTGTCGTCGTCGTCAGCCAGTCGGCGTTCACCTCGAGCGCGTCGAAGAAGCGGTCCACCCAGCGGCGCTCGCCCCAGCAGTGCTGCCAGGTCGTCGGCCACGCCCCGAACTTCTCGCCGTCGTCGCCCATCGTGCCGACCCGTTCGCCGTCCTCGGTGGCGTGCTCGCGCAGGTAGGCGATCACCTCGTCGACCTCGCGGAACGGGATCCGGTAGCGGAGCCCCTGCTCCGTGGCGAACACCCGAAGCCGCTGCCCTTGGTCGTCGGTCGTGTACGGGCCCCACAGGGCGTCCTCACGGATCGCGGCGGCCCGGAAATGCGCGTCATCGAGGATCGTCCAGTCGTACCCGGCGGCCACCAGCGCGGTCGGGACGTCGGGTTCCCAGACGCGTTCCGCGAGCCAGGCCCCGGCCGGACGACGTCCGAACAGCGTCTCGAGCTCGTCGCCCATCCGCTTCGCCTGGCCGATCCGGTCGCGCTCGGGGAGCGAGGCAAGGACGGGCTCGTAGTACCCGCCACCGAGGATCTCGACCTGGTCGCGGGCGGTCAACGCAGTGAGCCGGTCGATGAAGGCCGGTCGCTCGGCGCGCAGCCACTCGAGGAGAGGCCCCGAGTAGTGAAGGGACAGGCGGACGTGCGGATGGCGCTCGAGCGCAGCGATCATCGGCTCGTACGCCTGCTCGTAGACCTCCGCGAAGACCCAGCCGAAGTTGCCGACGGGCTGGTGGTTGTGGATGGCGAGCGCGAGCGCGATCCGCTGGCCCATGCCGGGTGGCCGGCTCAGCCGGCTTCGGTCACGGCCGGCAGGTTCGCGGTCTCACTGACGGAGACGCCCGCAGCCGGCAGGTAGAGCGACTCGGTGTACTCGCGGAGCATCCGCGTCGTCGAGAAGCGCCACAGCGCGGTCGCCATCGCCCGGCGCATCGCCGTCAGCCACCGCGTCGGCAGGCCGCTGGCGTCGCGGTCGTAGTAGCTCGGCACGATCGCTTCCTCGAGCAGCCGGTAGAGGTCCTGCGAATCGCGCCAATCCTGCGCCGCCTCGTCGCCGTCGGTCTCCCGGTTCCCGATCGCCCAGCCGTTGTCGCCCTCGTAGCCCTCGTCCCACCAGCCGTCGAGGACGCTCACGTTGGGGACCCCGTTCTGGGCCGCCTTCATCCCCGACGTCCCCGACGCCTCGAGCGGGCGGCGCGGGTTGTTGAGCCAGACGTCCACGCCCTGGACGAGGAAGCGGGCCACCCGCATGTCGTAGTTCTCGAGGATGTAGACGCGTCCGCGCAGTTGCGGCGAGCGCGACCGCTGGAAGATCTCCTGGATGACCCGCTGGCCGGGGCGGTCGGCCGGGTGTGCCTTGCCGGCGAAGACGACCTGGATCGGCTTCGCCTCGTCGAACAGCATCCGGGCAAGGCGGTCGATGTCGCTGAACAGCAGCCCCGCCCGCTTGTACGTGGCGAACCGCCGGGCGAACCCGACGGTCAGGACGTCCGGGTCGAGCGCGGTCTCGAGCTCGGCGAGCACCGACGGCGATTCGCCGTGGCGCGCGAACTGGCTGCGCAGCCGGCCGCGTGCGAAATGCGCCAGCTCGCGCTTCTGGCGGAGGTGAGCGTCCCACAGGTCGCGGGCCGGGATGCGCTCCATCCGCTCCCAGAAGCGGCCGCCTTCGGTCGACTCGTCGAGGTCGTCGAGGTCGGCGCCGAGGTCCTCGAGCAGCTCGGCGATCGGCTGCCCGATCCAGGTCGGTCCGTGGATCCCGTTGGTGATGCCGAGGATGGGGTGTTCGACCACTCCCTGCCAGGTCGCGTTGGCCGTCTCCGCGTGGAGGTGGCTGACGGCATTCGCGCCATTGGTGAGCCGCAGCGAGAAGGCCGTCATGTCGAACTGGGTGCGATCGTGGTCGACGCCGAGACCGAGCTCGAGCACCCGCTCGACCGGCACCCCGCCGGCGTCGAGGAGTGGCCCCGCGACCCGCCGGACGAGGTCGGCCTCGAACCGCTCGTTGCCGGCCGAGACAGGCGTATGGATGGTGAAGACGCTGTCGCGCCTGACGTCCGCGATGGCGTCCTCGAGCGGCGTCCCGGCCGCGACGTACTCGCGCGCCCGCTCGGCGAGGAGGAATGCCGAGTGGCCCTCGTTGAGATGCCAGACGGCCGGCGCCAGACCGAGCGCGCGGATCGCGCGCACGCCGCCGATGCCCAGCACCAGCTCCTGGTGGAGGCGCATCTCGCGGCCCCGGACGTACAGGATGTTGGTGATCGGCCGGTCGGCATCGTCGTTCTCGGCGAGGTCCGTGTCGAGCAGCAGGACCGGGACCCGCCCGACCTGGGCGACCCAGACGGCCACGGTCAGGGCGCGGCCGGGGAGCTCGACCGTCACGGTCAGCGGCAGCCCGGACGCATCCTGGACGCGGCCGAGCGGCAGGCGGGTCAGGTCGTAGTCGGGGTAGTCGTGTTCCTGGTGGCCGTCGGCGTCGATCGTCTGCCGGAAGTAGCCCTTGCGATAGAGCAGCCCGACGCCGATCGCCGGGAGGGCCATGTCGCTGGCCGACTTCATGTGGTCGCCGGCCAGCACGCCGAGGCCGCCCGAGTAGATCCCGAGCGACTCGTGGAAGCCGTATTCGGCGCAGAAATAGGCGATCGGACCGCTCAGCCGATCGGCGTACCGCCGCTGGAACCAGTGCCCGGCGCCGTTCGCCATGTAGGCGTCGAACTCGGCCAGGACGTCGTGGTATTCGGCCAGGAACTTGGCGTCATCGAGCAGGCGCGACCACTCGGTCGGGCCGCTGATGACGGGGATCGGGTTGCGGTAGCGCGTCCAGGCGGTCCGGTCGATCAGGTTGAACAGGCCGCGGGTGCGCGGGATGCCAGGACCAGTGGAGGTTGTAGGCAAGCCGCCGGAGGCCTTCGAGTCGGGGTGGGAGCGGGAAGCTGGCAGCCTCGATCGAGGGCACGCGGACGGGGTCCATGAGGCGGCATCATACCCGGTCGCCGGGCGGGGTGAACCGGTTTAGCTGTAGCGGAGACGCTTCGCCCGACCCGAGGATCGTGGCGCCGGACGACGCCGACGTGACCCCGCGCGCGTACGATGCGGCCGATCATGCGTGTCGTGATGCTGGCGTCCGAGTGCGAGCCCTGGGCGAAGACGGGCGGCCTGGCCGACGTGGTCGATGCCCTGGCCCGCGCCCTCGGCCAGATGGACGGCGGCGAGATCGAGTCCCCGGTCGACGTCTTCCTGCCGCGCTACCGCGGCGTGCCGCAGCCACCGGCGATCGAGCGGACCACGTCCGTCCGGGTCCCCGATCCGCGGGCGCCGTCGGGCAGCAGCACGGTGACGATCGTCGACGTCCCGGCCGACGGCTATCGGCTGCGGCTGGTGGATCACCCGGCCGCGTTCGACCGCGACGGCTTCTACGGCGATGCCGCCGGCGACTACGCCGACAATGCCTGGCGGTTCGGGCTCTTCTGCCGGGCGTCGCTCGAGGCACTCCGGCTCGAGGGGCGACCGCTCGACGTCCTGCACCTCCACGACTGGCACACGGGGCCGGCGGCGATCTACCGCGACGTGCGCTACGCGGACGAACCGGTCGTCGCCGACGCGGCGATCCTGATCACGCTGCACAACCTCGCCTACCACGGCTGGACGCCGCGGTCCGCCGTCGGGCAGCTCGGTCTCGCCCCGGGCGATGGTGTCGTCGCCGTCGACGCGGACGGGATCGACCTCCTCCTCGAGGGGATCGAGCGGGCCGAGCTGGTCAACACGGTCTCGCCGGGCTTCGCCGCCGAAGCGCTGACACCGGCGTTCGGGATGGGTCTCGATCACGCGTTGCGGGCGAGGGAGGATCGGTTCATCGGGATCCTCAACGGGCTCGACACGACGGTCTGGGATCCGGCCACGGACGCGGACCTCGCCGCGCCGTACTCGCGCGACGACCGGACCGGCAAGGCGGCCTGCCGCGCGGACCTGCTGACCCGGCTCGGCTTCGACCCGGACGATCCCGGCGCGGTCATCGGGATGATCGGCCGGCTCGATCCGCAGAAGGGGTTCGACCTGCTGGCCGGTGCCGCCCCGACCCTGCTCGAACGGGGCGCACGGCTCGTGGTCCAGGGCAGCGGGCACCCGAGCCTCGCTGACCCGTTCCGGGCGATCGCGATCGATCATCCTCGCCAGGTCGCGTTCATCGAGCGGTTCGACCGGGCGATGGCGCGCCGCATCTACGCCGGGGCCGACTTCTTCGCCATGCCCTCGCGCTTCGAGCCGTGCGGCCAGGGCCAGATGATCGCCCTCCGCTACGGCACGCCGCCGATCGTCCATCGGACCGGCGGGCTCGCCGACACCGTGGTCGACGAGACGACCAACCCGGGTGCGGGGAGCGGCTTCGCCTTCGAGGGCGCGACCGTCGCGGGCCTGCTCCGCGCCTGCGACGCCGCGATCCGGCTCCGCGCCGGCGGCGGGACGGCGCTGGGAGGGTTTGCTCGACCGCGGGATGGCGGTGGACTTCGACTGGGTGACCGGGTCGGCGCCCCGCTACGTCGAGGCCTACCGGCGCGCGGTCGAGATCCGCCACCGCGCCTGGGACGGATCCCCGGGCGGCGGCTGACGCGCGTCCCGACTAGCCGAGGGCGCGCAGCAGGGCGAGGGTCGTCGCTTCGGCGTGCGTCCGCTGCGGCGCGTGCGGGGCGCCGCGGAGAGTGAGGATGTGATCCGCCCCGATCCGTGCGGCGAAGGCCGGCAGCGCGTCATCGGCGACGTAGCTCCCAGCCGCCGGGTCGCCGCGGATGACCCAGACCGGTATCCCCGCCGCGGTCGGATCGCCGAGGTCCGCGAGACCGCCGTCCCAGTCGCCGTTGTCGAGCACGACCGAGCGCGCCGCGGCGGCATCGAGCGCCACGAGGGCCTCGGCCTTGGCGTCGGACGTCCTCCACGGACCAGGCCGGATTGGCGGTCACGAGGGCGGCCATCGCCGAGGCCAGGTCCGGATACAGCTGCTCGGACGGGTCGTTGGCGAGCAGCGAGATGAAGGCGAGCGGGACCACCGGTGGCTCGAGCAGGACGATCTTCGCCGGCCGGATCCCCTCGACGGGTAGCGCGGCGGCCGTCATCGCGCCCCAGCTATGGCCGACGACCTGCAGCTCCGGCACGTCCAGGCCCGCCGCGCGGATCCAGGCGGCGACGTCGGTCGCGGTCTCGCGGAACCGGTGGCGGCCGGTCCAGTGGCCGGTCAGCCCGTGACCGGGCAGGTCGGGGGCAACGACCCGCCGCCCGGTCGCGGCGAGCGCGGGGCCGACCCGCCACCAGACCCTGGCCGACGCCGTGACGCCGTGGAGCAGCACGACCGGCGGATCGGCCGGGTCGCCCCACGCGATCGAGGCGAACGGGATCCCGGCAGCCGTCGTCGTGGCTCGCTCACCGGGGTCGCGGTCGTGGGTCGCGAGCCGCTCGGCGACCGCGGGCGGCAGGTCGGCGGGCGTCGCGACGATGGCGGCGGGCAAGCTCGCGGACATCGCCGGACCGTATCACGGCCTCGCCTGGGATCGGCTGCCCGGCCGCCCGTCGGTGCCATCGCCCGGCCAGCGGCCCAGCCGTCGAGCCCCTTCGTGGCGCACGCGCGCCCTGACGCCCGTTACGATGGGTCCTGACGCGGTACCCGGAGGCATCCATGGCCAGACAGTTCGTCGTCCAGCTGAAGAACGAACCCGGCGCGATGGCGACGCTCGCAGAAGCGCTCGCGGCGCGCGACGTCGATCTGCGCGCCATCGGTGGCGGGAGCATGGGCGACAGCGGCCACGTGATCATGACGACCGCCGACGACGAGACGACCAAGGCCGTCCTCGACGAGCGCGGCTACACCTACATCGAGGGCGAATCCATCCTCGCGGAGGTCGACGACCGCCCCGGCGGGATGGCCCGGCTGGCCCGCGCCCTCGCCGACGCGAACGTCAACATCTACGGCCACCTGTTCCTCGGCCGGTGGGGCGATCGAGCCACGTTCGCATTCGTCGTCGACGACCCGGAGACGGCGCGCCCGATCCTCGAGCGCAAGGATCAGCCGTAGGCTCCGGTCGGGCGGGGCCCGGCCCTGGGCGCTCTCACGGGTTCGTCGATCCGGTCAGGGTCTGCTCAGGCAGGACGGTCACGGTGATCGTCGTGCTGGCGCCCTCGGCCTTCAGGTCGGCCAGCAGGTCGCTCATCGGCGGGACCGGCCCGCTGCCGCCGATCTCCGAGCCGACATGGCCGTCGCTGGCCGACACCGAGATGATCCGATAGTCGGTCCCCGACAGCCAGGTCGATAGGGCACTCGTCCCCTCCGTCACGAGCTGGTCGTCGATGAGGACCTTGTAGCTCGTCAATCCGAGCGGCACGATGATCAGCACGATCGCCAGGACGATGACCGCGCCCGCCGTCCGACGGGCGGTCGCACTCTCGAGTCGCCTGGCCAGCCTCGCATAGCCCATCAGGGCGAGCAGGACGACGCCTGCAGCGACGATCGCCACGAAGTTCGTGAAGAACAGCAGGAACGCGCCGCCCGCCAGGGCGTACTCGCCGGCCGTCACCAGGATCCCCGCGGCGGACAGCGGCGGGACGAGCGAGACGGCGATCGCGACGCCGGGGAGGGCGTCGGAGACATCCTCGCGCCCAAGGGCGAAGGCACCGGCGGCGCCGGCGGCCAATGCCACGACCAGGTCCAGGAGCCGGGGCGACGTCCGTGCCAGGATCTCGGGTGTGGTTCGCGACGCCGCCGGGACGATGAGCGCCATGAGGCCCGCGACGACCATCACGAACGCGACGCCGACCGCCACGATCGCCACGGACCGGACGATGTTGCGACCATCCCCCGTGACGACGGCCAGCGATGCGGCCATCATCGGCGTCATCAGGGGCGCGACGATCATCGCCCCGATGATCACCGCCGACGAGTTCCCGAACAGCCCGCCTGACGCGATGACGGTCGCCAGGAACAGCAGCACGAAGAACTTGACCAGGCGGTCGCGGACCGGCGGGTGGTCGAACAGGAGCTTGTTCTCGAGGACCTCGAGGTCGTGGGGGAGCGGCCGGGTCCCGTGCAGCAGATCGGCCAGCCGTTCGAGCATCCCCTGGTCCTCCTTCGATCCTCAGGGCTCGGAGCCCGCATCGTGCTATGCTGCGCGCCTTCGTGCTCGAAGGGCGCTCCGGTCAGCGCCCCGGTCTCATACCGTCTCGACCTCGATCCACACCTACGCCCTGACCGGGCCCCGCCAGATGGCGGGAGGGCCTCGTCAGGAGTCTCCTTCCCTATGTCATTCGATACCCTCGGGCTGTCGCCCGAGCTCCTCCGTGCCGTCGCCCAGCAGGGCTACACGGAACCCACCCCCGTCCAGACCCAGTCGATCCCGCTCGTGCTGGCCGGTCGCGACGTCCTCGCTGGTGCCCAGACCGGCACCGGCAAGACGGCCGCGTTCGTCCTCCCGATGCTCCAGCGACTGCACGCGTCCAGGCCGGCCGGCCCGCGCGTCATCCGGGCGCTGATCCTCACCCCGACCCGTGAGCTCGCGCTCCAGGTCGAGGAGAGCGTCCGGACCTATGGCGCCCAGCAGCCGATCCGGTCCACCACGATCTACGGCGGCGTCGGGTTCGACCCGCAGGTCCGGGCGCTGCGCGCCGGTCCGGAGATCGTCGTCGCGACGCCGGGCCGCCTGCTCGATCACCTCGGGCAGCGCACCATCGACCTGTCGCGCGTCGAGATCCTCGTCCTCGACGAGGCCGACCGGATGCTCGACATGGGCTTCATCCGCGACATCCGCAAGATCCTCGCGGTCCTGCCGCCGCGCCGCCAGAACCTGCTCTTCTCGGCCACCTTCTCCGACGAGATCCGGCGACTCGCCGACGGGCTCCTCCATCAGCCTGCGTCGGTCCAGGTCACGCCGCGCAACACGCCGACCGAGCTGGTCACCCACGTCGTGCACATGGTCGACCGCGAGCGCAAGCGCGAGCTGCTGAGCCACCTCATCAAGAGCGGTCGGATCGACCAGGCGCTCGTCTTCACCCGGACCAAGCACGGCGCCAACCGGCTCGCGCTGCAGCTCGGCCACGACGGCATCAGCGCGACGGCGATCCACGGCAACAAGAGCCAGCCGCAGCGAGTCCGCGCCCTCGCCGACTTCAAGGCCGGCCGGTTCACGGTCCTCGTCGCCACCGAGGTCGCGGCACGCGGGCTCGACATCGAGGCGCTCCCGCACGTCGTCAACTTCGAGCTCCCGATGGTGCCCGAGGACTACGTCCACCGGATCGGCCGGACGGGGCGCGCCGGCATCGATGGTGACGCGGTGTCGCTCGTCTGCGTCGACGAGCTCAAGCTGCTCAACGACATCGAGCGCGTGCTCGGGCGCGGGATCCCGCGCGAGACGATCCCGGGCTTCGAGCCCGATCCGCGCATCCGCCCGGAGCCGATCCTGCGGGGCGGGCTCGGCGGCGCACGACCAGGGGGACGTTCGGGTGGCGGCGCGGCGCGACAGGCCGGGGTGGCGCGACACATCGGCGCCCCGCGGACCGGTGGCACGGCCTACGGCGCGGGAGCGCCACGACCAGCTGCCGGCCCACGACCGGCGACCGGCCCGCGACCCGTGAACGGATCGCGGCCGGGCGGGTCCCACGCGGGCAACCGCGGCGCCGGGTTCGCCGGACCGCGGCGGCCGGGACAGGGGATCGGCAACGGCCAGGGACCTCGACCGGCAGGCTCGGACGGCCGCTCCGGACCGCGCACCCCCGGCGGCCACGCGGGCCCGCGACCTGACCGCGGCGCGGGCTACGGCCAGCCGCGTCCGTCAGGCCCGACGGTCATGCCCGGCGAGCGGCTCGCACGCCATGCAGGTCGTCCCCAGGGCTGACGCCCCTCGATCGGGCAAGCGGCTCCGGACACGACCGGAGCCGCCTCGACCTCGGGTGGTCCGCTGCCGTCGACTAGGCGAGGGCCGGCGTTGCAGCGGCGACGGGCACCTCACTCGTGCTGATCTTGAACAGCTTCCTGGCCTCCTCGATGACGATGAGCGACAGGGGCACGACGATGCAGACGACCCACTGGTCGATCGACAGGCTGACCGTGCCCAGGATCCGCTGGAGGAACGGCAGTTCCGTCGCCAGGATGATCGTCAGGACGGACAGGCCGGTCCCGATGAGGAGCGGGCGGTTCGCGAGGATGGACCCGCCGAAGAGCGATTCGTCCTCGTCCGCGGTCTCCAGCGAGGAGAAGAGGCGGAAGAGCGAGAACGTCGTGACGCCCATCGTCCGGGCGATCACATCGCCGTAAGCGCCATCCGCCCAGGCCAGCACGCCGAGGGTGCCGGCGGCCATGACCAGCCCGCAGAAGATGAGCCAGGTCATCAGCCGGCGGGGGATGATCTTCTGCTCCTTCGGCCGTGGCGGGACCTGCATGAGGCCCTCGCGCGGCTTGCCGTAGCCGAGACCGATCGCCTGGAAGACGTTGACCGTGAAGTTGAGCCACATGGTCTGCAGCGGGAGGAACGGGATCCCGCCCAGGATGTTCAGGAGCGACGAGCCCAGGAACGTGGCGATGAACCCGAACAGGCCGGCCATCTGGAAGCGGATGAACCGCATGAGGTTGTCGTACACGGCCCGCCCGAGGCCGACCGCCTTGACGATCGTCGCGTAGTTGTCGTCGGTCAGGATCATGACGGCGGCCTGCTTGGACACCTCCGTCCCGGTGATGCCCATCGCGATGCCGATGTCGGCCTTCTTGAGGGCGGGCGCGTCGTTGACCCCGTCACCGGTCATGCCGACGACGTGGCCCTTCTTGCGCAGGATGTCGACCAGGTGGACCTTGTCCTCGGGCGACACGCGGGCGATGACGCCGATCCCGTCGATCTGGCGCACCGCCTCGTCGTCGCTCATCGCGCGGAACTCGGCACCGGTGATGGCACGGCCCTCGATCCCGAGCTGGTGGGCGATCGCCTCGGCCGTGACCGCATGGTCGCCGGTGATCATCCGGACCTGGATGCCGGCCCCCTTCGCCTCGGCGATGGCGGCCTTCGCGGCCGGTCGCGGCGGATCGACGATCCCGACGATCGCGAGGAGGGTCAGCCCGTCGATCGCCGGCAACAGATCGGCGTTCGGGTCGAACGTCGCGGGGTCGAAGTCCTTCTGGCCGGTCGCCATGACCCGCAGGCCCTGCGTGCCGAGTCGTTCGTTCTCGGCGAGGTAGTTGTCGCGGACCTGGGCGATCGGGACGAGGCTCCCGTCCGGCCCCAGGACGCCGACCGCACGGGCGAGGAGCTGGTCTGGGGCTCCCTTGATGTAGCCGCGGATGACGTCCTTGCCACTCGCGTCTTTCATCGCGTGGAACGTGGCCATCATCTTGTAGGCCGCGTCGAATGGCAGGGTCGCGACGCGCGGGTAGCGCTCGCGAGTCAGTGCCGGATCGACACCGCCCTTGGCGGCCAGGACGACGAGCGCGCCCTCGGTCGGATCGCCGACGAGCCCTCCGTCGCGGACCTCTGCGTCGGCGCACAGCGCCATCGGCAGCAGGTACGGCTCGAGCGGGACGTCGGCCTGGCCACCCGCGTGGCTGATCTGGCCGGTCGTGGAGTACCCGTCCCCGGAGATCGCATAGCGACCGCTCGTGGTGGCCATCTGGACGGCTGTCATCTGGTTGAGGGTGAGGGTGCCGGTCTTGTCCGAGTTGAGCGCGGAGGTCGAGCCGAGCGTCTCCACCGAGCGGAGGCGCTTCATGATCGCGCCGGCCGCGGCCAGCGTCTGCGAGCCCTTCGACAGGATGGCCGTGACGACGGCCGGGAGCGCAGTCGGGATGGCCGCCACCGCGAACGCGACCGCGCTCAGGAACAACTCCTGGGCCTGGACCCCGCGGTAGAGCCCGAGGCCGATCGACACCGCCAGGGCGACGCCGGCGATGACCAGGATCTGGTTGGTCAACGCGTCGAGCTGCTTCGTCAGGGGGGTCTTCTCGATGCCGGTGGCCTGGAGCATGCCGCTGATGTGCCCGACCTCGGTGGCCATCCCGGTGGTGGTGACGAGGACGGTGCCCGCGCCCCGGGTGACCTGGCAGTTCATGAACGCCATGTCGACGCGGTCCCCGAGCGCGGCATCGGCCGTGACGGCGTCGACCTGCTTGGGCGTGGGGACGCTCTCGCCCGTCAGAGCCGACTCGTCGATCTCGAGCGTCGCCGCAGACAGGATCCGTGCGTCGGCTGGGACGAGGTCACCGGCCTCGATGTTGACGATGTCGCCCGGGACGAGCTGGTCCATCGCGATCTCTGCCAGATCGCCGTCCCGTCGGACCTTGGACTTGACCACCATCATGCTCTCGAGCGCGGAGGCGCTGGCCTCCGCCTTGCCCTCCTGGTTCATCGCCATCCAGGCGTTGAACACGGTGAGCAGCAGAAGGAAGACGCCGGTATAGAACTGTCCGGGCAGGAAGAGGCAGATGACGCCCGCGACGAGGAGGACGAGCTGCATCGGGTCCGCGTACTGCCGCGCGAACAGCTGCCACTTCGAGGCCTTCTTCGCCTCGGCGAAGGTATTGGCCCCGTACTTGGCGCGTCGCGTGTCGGCCTCGGCCGACGTCAGCCCGGCTGCCGGGTCGACCCCGAGGCGGCTCAACGCCTCCTCGGGTGAGAGCGAGAACCATGCGACAGCGGGCGCCGGCTGAGTGGCTCCGGTCGCTTGACCGGTCGACGCGGTCATGCCTTCTTTCCCTTCCTGGACTTCTTCGCGGCCATCTCTGCGCGCTCTGCCTCGATCGGGTCGGCCGCAGCACCCTTCGGCGCCTGACCCTCCAGCTCCACCTTGGCAGCCGCAAGCGCCTCCGTGGCTTCACTGGAGACCTTGGGGAAGCGCGGGTCGATCTCCATCAGGGTGTGCGCCAGGACGGCCGCCGCGGCCACCCGCGCGAACGGCTTGTCGTCGGCCGGGATGACGTACCAGGGCGCCCACGGCGTGCTCGTGTTCGAGAGCACCTCGCTGAACGCCTTCTGGTAGTCGTCCCAGAACAGGCGCTCCTTGGCGTCATTCGCACTGAACTTCCAGTTCCGGTCGGATTCGTCGATCCGGGTGAGGAACCGGCGGCGCTGCTCTTCCTTGCCGACGTTGAGGAAGATCTTGACGAAGCGGTAGCCCTGGTCGGTCAGGTACCGCTCCCAGTCATTGATCTCGCGGTAGCGGCGCTTCCAGATGCCGCGGTCCTTGAGCTTCTGGGGGATCTTCTGACCCGCCAGGATCTTCGGGTGGACCCGGACGACGAGGACCTCCTCGTAGTACGAGCGGTTGAAGATCCCGATGTTGCCGCGCTCCGGCAGCCGCCGCTGATAGCGCCACAGGTAGTCGTGGTTCAGGTCCTCACTGGAGGGGATCTTGAAACTGCTGACCTGGACGCCCTGCGGGTTGACGCCGCTCATGACGTGACGGATGGTGCCGTCCTTGCCGGCGGCGTCCATCGCCTGCAGGACCATGACCACTCCGTAGGTATCCTGGGCGGCGAGGCGCATCTGGTAGTCGGCCAGGAACCCGACGCCGAAGCGGAGGATCTGCTTCGCCTCTTTGACGCTGACCGCTCGTGTTCCGGCCGGGTCGAAATCACGGGGCAGGCGGACCCGTCGACCGGGCTCGACACGGAAGGGCTTGATGAACTCCGGGATCCGCTTGATTCGCGCGTCTGCCATCGTGAACGTCCTTTCCATGACTGTCGCCCAGGGTCGTCGTCGCTGACGACGATCCCGGTAGCTGTCCGATCCTACCCGGCACGTGGGACGCGGCTGCGAGCAGCGTATGCGTTATACAGCGCCCGGGGCGCCTCGGTGTCGTCGATCGGGCTTGACACATGGTCTTGGACAGGCTACCTTTGTATAACAAGGTAGTATGGCAGAGGCAGATGGATCCCTCAAAGCTCACTCCGTTGCGCAAGGGGCTCCTCGAGTTCCTGATCCTCGACATCGTCTCCTCGGACGACGTCTACGTGGCAGACATCTTGGGGCGCCTCGCGTAAGACCGACTTCGCGACCCGCGAGGGCACGCTCTATCCATTGCTCAGCAAGATGCGGAGCGAGGGCCTGCTCGACTACGACTGGCGCGAGTCGGCCACAGGCCCGCCGCGCAAGTACTACCGCCTGACTGACCTGGGACGCGACCATCTCGCCGAATTTCGCGCGTACTGGGCGTCCCTGACCACACTCATCGAAGAATTGGGAAGGTAACGAGATGAACAAGACGATCACGATCAGCCTGACCGGACACGCCGAGCAGTACCGGCTCGAGGACGGCGCGTACGACCGGCTGAGGGGATACCTCGACCGAGCCACCTCGCGCCTGCAGGGCGATCCCGACCGTGCGGAGGTCCTCGGCGACCTGGAGCGATCCATCGGCGACAGGCTCGCGGCACTCGTCGGGGCCGACGACCGGCTGGTCACCGCGGCCGACATCGACGCCATCCTCGAGGAGATCGGCGCGGTCGACACCGGTCACGAGCCGGCGGCCGACGAGCCCGCCGCCCCGCAGCCGCGCCCCCGGCGGCTCCAGCGGATCCGCGAGGGACAGCAGATCGCCGGCGTGTGCAACGGCCTCGCGGCGTATTCCGAGATCCGTGTCGACTGGGTGCGCACCCTGTTCGTCGTCGGAACGGTCTTCACGGCCGGTCTGGTCGGACTCGTCTACGTCGCGCTCGCGTTCATCCTGCCCGTCGCCGCGACGCGCGAGACGTAGGCCGGGCGCCGACCGGCCGGCCGCGGCTCCCCGACCGCAGCGGGAGTACCGTGACCCGGTGAACCCATCCGAGACGCCGGTCGCAGGCGCCGGCCTGACCGGCGGTCCACCCGGCTTCCACATGCTGGCGAAGCCGACGGGCGCGACGTGCAACCTCGATTGCGCGTACTGCTTCTTCCTGTCGAAGGAGATGCTCTACCCGGGCAGCCGCTTCCGTATGGCCGACGAGCTGCTCGAGACCTACATCCGCCAGCTCATCGAGGCGCAACGGGTGCCATACGTCGCGATCGCCTGGCAGGGCGGCGAGCCGACCCTCATGGGCGCCGACTTCTTCCGTCGCGCCCACGCCTACGTCGAGAAGTACCGCCGCCCGGGGATGCAGATCGAGTACACGATCCAGACCAACGGGACGCTCATCGACGACGAGCTCGCGGCCCTGTTCAAGGAACACGACTACCTGGTCGGGATCAGCATCGACGGACCGCCCGCGATGCACGACGCCTACCGGGTCGACCGCGGCGGCGCGCCGACCTCCGACCGCGTCCTGCGCGGCCTGGAGACACTGAAGACGCACGGTGTCGAGTTCAACACGCTGACGACGTTGCACAGGGCGAACGCGGAGCACCCGCTCGAGGTCTACCACTACCTGCGCGACGACCTCGGGTCGCGCTATCTCCAGTTCATCCCGATCATCGAGCGCCTGCCGTCGCCGCAGATCGACGTCCCGATCGACCAGCTCGGCCTGTCACCGGGCCTCGCTCGCGAGGCGCCGTGGCGGTCGTGGCGCGATCGCCCGCTCTACCGCCAGGAGGGGAACCTCGTCACTGACCGGTCGGTCACCGCGGACCAGTACGGGCGTTTCCTCAACACCATCTTCGACGAGTGGGTGCGCCGCGACATCGGCACCGTCTACATCCAGATGTTCGACGTCGCCCTCGGCAACTGGTACGGCGAACCGGGCGGCCTGTGCGTCTTCCAGCCGACCTGCGGCGGGGCTCTCGCCATGGAGCACAACGGCGACGTCTACTCGTGCGACCACTTCGTCGAGGAGGGCTACAAGCTCGGCAACATCACCGAGACCCCGATGGCCGAGTTGGTCGCCTCCCCTGCCCAGCGGAAGTTCGGGCAGGACAAGCTCGACACACTGCCGCAGTTCTGCCTCGACTGCGACGTCCGGTTCGCCTGCCACGGGGCGTGCCCGAAGGACCGTTTCATCCGGACGGCGGACGGGGAGCCGGGCCTCAACTACCTGTGCGCCGGCTACAAGGCGTTCTTCCACCACGTCGACGAGCCGATGCGGGCGATGTCGGCACTCCTCCGACAGGGCCGCGCGCCGTCCGAGCTGATGGCGGTCTACGCGGCGCGTGACGCGGCTCTGCAGACCGCGGTCGCGAAGGCCGGGCGAAACGATCCGTGCCCCTGCGGGAGCGGCCGCAAGGTCAAGCACTGCCACGGGGCCACGACAGCCTGACGCCCTCGGGGCACACGATCCGGAAGCGGCCGTCGGTGAGCTCATCGGCGGCCCCCGGCGGCGGGTTCGTCAGGGAGCGGAGACGACCCCAGCCTGGGTGTCATCCGCGGGTGCAGGGCGCGGTCGGGCGACCGCCTGCGGCGCCCGTGCCATCGCCGCGTCGAGTCGAGCGATGAACGGCGCCGCCTCGAGTCGGACGAGGATCTCACGCGCCCCTGCGGCTGCGGCGCGGACCTCGGGATCGGCGGGGTCCAGGAGGATCGCCATGTCAAGCCCGCACAGGGCCTCATCCCAGGCGAGGCCGAGGTCGCGCCAGCGCCGAAGCGCCTCGCGATAGCGGACGAGCGCCTCGGCCGAGCGACCGTCGAGGGCTGCCACTCCCGCCTGGATGGTGGTTCGCTCGGCTTCCATGCCAGCACCACGCATCCCGGAGGCCTCGAGCGCCGCGAGATCGTCGATGGCGGCGGCTCGGTCTCCCATCCAGATGGCCAGCCGAGCACCTCGCGATCGGGCTTCGACGGCCTGCACGACCGAATAGGAACCCGCGCGTTGCCAGGCTGCCCGTGCCGCGTCGAGCTGACCCTCGGCTGTCGCCGCGAACGCCACGACGATCTCCCCGGCTGCGAGCGTCTGCGGGTCGCCGCTCTCGCCCACCAGGCGCCGGAGCTCGCGGATGCCGTCGTCGACGCGCTCACCGCGGAGGGACTGGAAGATCGTCATCGCCTTGAGCAGGACCGCGCGGTCCGCCGGATCCCAGTCCTCGGCGAGCGCCGCGGTCAACTCTTCCATGGCTCCGGACCAATCGCCCGCCCGGAGTCCGAACTCACCGAGATTCTGGATCAGACCGGCGATCCAGCCGCGGGCCCCCAGCCGTCGTGCGAGCGCAAGGCCGGCCTTCGACGTCTCGTATGCGTCGCGCGGGTCGCGCGCGAATACGGCGTATGCGCGATTGTTGTACGCGCGCAGCACGATGACCCCGAAACCGTTCGCCTCGGCCAGGTCCCGTCCCGACTCGATCGCGCCCAGCCCTTCGATCGGCCGACCGACGGACGAAAGCGCTGTCCCTTTTGTGATCAGAGTGTCCGCGACCAGCGCCAGGAGACCAGCGTGCTCGGCGGCCTCGAGGACCGTGTCCGCGATCGCGATCGAGCGGCGATTGTCGTCATTGAAGAAGTAGGCTCGAGCGAGCTGGCTCCGCAATGCGATGCCCGATGGATCGGTCGCGAGGTCGTCGAATTCGGTTGCCGCCGGTTCGAGAAGCGCGAGTGCTTCCTTCGTCCGGAACGCGGTCAGCAACGCGCGGCCCAGGGCTGCGGTCGCGCCGGCGATCGCGGGCCTATCGCCGAGTTCGCGTCTGGCGGCGATCGCAGCTGTCAGGTGTATCTCCGCTACCTCGTACCGTCCGGCTGCCGCCGCCGCGTCACCGGTGCGCTCGAAGAGGTCGGCTTTCTCGGCTCGGTCTGTCGTCACGCCGAGTGCCTGCTCGAAGAACGTCAGCGCCTGTTCGTACGATCCGAGGCCGACCGCTCGACCGGCGGCGGCGGTCAGCGCGATCCGTGCCTGGGCGCCGACCGCGTCGGCCTCTGGACCCTCGGCCGCATTCCGGTACGCGGCGAGATAGTGGCCAGCCAGACCGCCTGCGATCTCGTCGGTGTCCAGGCTCTCGAGGAAACGGGCGGCGGCCAGGTGTCGGATCTTGCGGTCACGCTTGGCCAAGGCGTTGTAGGCGACCTCGCGGATGAGCGCTTGGACGAACGCGTACTGGCCCCGCTCGGGGCTGCGCGGGTCAGTCTCCAGGGTGAGGATCTCTCGTGTCACGAGCATCCGGAGCCGTGGCGCCAGGTCGGCCGCATCGAGCCCGCTGACGGCGGCCAGCCCCGCCTGCGTGAAGCTCTGGCCCAGCACGGCTGCATCGGATGCGAGTGTCCGATCTTCGGCCGGAAGCGCGTCGAGGCGCGAGGCGATGAGGGCGGTCAACGTCTCCGGCACAGCCAGGTTGGTGAGGTCCCCGCTCGGGTGATACGTGCCTCCGGAGAGCGTCAGCTTGCCCTCGGAGAGCAGCATCCGGACCGTCTCGACGGCGTACAGCGGGATCCCGTCAGCCCGAGCGACGATCGCGCGTTCCGCGGTCTCGGGAAGCCCGGGCACGAGCCCCGACAGGAGCTGGTGCATCGCGTCGTCCGAGAGGGGCTCGAGGACGATCGAGGTGAAGCTCCGCTTGCCGGCGCCCCAGTCGGGACGACGCTCCACGAGCTCGGGACGCGCCAGGGTCAGCACGTAGATCGGGAAGCTTCGCGACCATTCGAGCAGGTGATCCACGAAGTCGATAAGGCCCGAGTCCGCGTAGTGGAAATCTTCGAACACCAGCACGACCGGCCCGGCCTCCGCCATCCGCTCGAAGAACGATCGCCAGGCGGCGAACAGCTCATCCGGGGGAAACGAGCCGGCGTCGATGCCAAGCAACGCCAGCAACGCCGGCTCGATCCATCGCCGCTCGCCCTCGTCTGGCACCAATGCGGTGACGGTCTCCGCGATCCTGATGCGGGTCGTCGCCTCGTCGTCGGTCTCGAGCAGACCGGCGCGGCGACGGACCATCTCCCCGAGGGCCCAGAAGCTGATGCCCTCCCCGTACGCCGGTGAGCGCCCGTCGTGAAACCAGACCTCTTCGACGAGGCCGTCCCGGTACTTGCTGAACTCCCACGCGAGGCGGGTCTTGCCGATCCCCGCCGGGCCGATCACGGAGACGAGGCGCGCCCGGCGCTCGCGCGCGGTCGCATGGAAGAGGTCTTTGATCAGGCGCAGATCGTCGTCGCGCCCGACGAACGGCGCCTCCAGTGATTCGGCCCGATTGCGGCCGCCGATCTGGGCGATGACACGCACGGCGCGCCAGGCGGCGACCGGCGCGGCCTTGCCCTTGAGCATCTGCTCACCGGCCGGCTCGAACGCGATCGCCCGCGACGCCGAACGCTCGGTGGCCTCGCCGACGAGGACGGTGCCGGGAGAGGCGACGGACTGCAGCCGGCTGGCCGTATTGACGACGTCGCCGGCAACCATCCCCTGGTTCGTCGCCCCGATGGTGACGGCCGCTTCCCCGGTCAGGATGCCGGCTCGAGCGGCGATCCCTGGGCCTAGGGTCTTGACCGCGTCGACGAGCTCGAGGCCGGCGCGGACGGCACGTTCGGCATCGTCCTCATGCGTGACCGGCGTGCCCCAGACCGCCATCACGGCGTCGCCGATGAACTTCTCGACGGTCCCGCCGTACCGACCGATCACTTCACGGGACAGATCGAAGTAGCGGGACAGGAGGTCGCGGGTGTCGTCGGCATCGCGCCCCTCGGCGAGGGTCGTGAATCCGACGAGGTCGGCGAACAGGATCGAAACGAGCCGACGCTCGGAGATCGGCGCCTCATTCGCGGCGGATGCACCGGGCCGGGGGAGCGCTACCGTGGACGGCGAGGCCCCGCCCACGAGCGAGGTGCCGCAATCGCCGCAGAACCGCTTGCTCGGCGGGTTCGTCGCACCGCAGGTCGGGCAGCCGGTCTCGAGCGGCGTTCCGCAGTCACCGCAGAACCGCTTGTCGGTCGGGTTCTCGGTCCCACAGTTCGGGCAGGGCACGCGCACGCTCCCGTGTGACGGATGGCGGCGTGAGCGTACAACGAGCGAGCCGCCCAGTCACGACAACGAGGTGTGGTCCTATCCCCCGCGTTGCGCGGCGGAAGGCCCGCTCTCTATGGGCATGGGCGTGTCCCACCGCCCGATCCCGATCGACGCCGACATTAGGGCTGCGACCAACCGCCGACGAAGCTCGCTGGCGACGTCGCCCTGGGCACCCGTGTGAACCCGCTGCTGGAGCCTCACCGAGGCACCGTCCATGCCGATCCCGGTGACCCAGACGTTGGTCGGCGCATCCGCTGGGTACCTGTCGGCCCATGCGACGTCCGCGCGCATCTCGTCCGCGACCCGGGCCATCGTCGCCAAGGCCAGGTCCAGCTGGTCGGCATGGAGGACGTGGAGATCGACGACGGCGACCGAGAACAACCGGGTGAGGTTGGTCGACAGCCGAATGAGGCCATTCGAAACGGCGTTCGAGGCGCCCATCGCGTCGCGCAACAGGGTCCGGCGCAGACCGATCTCCTCGACGACCCCCTCGATCCCGGGGTGCCCATCGATGGTCACGTAATCGCCTTTGAAGAACGGACCTTCCACGAGGATGAGGAACCCCATCACATAATCCAGGACGACATCCTTGGTGGCGAACACGACAGCCACCACGATGAGCACGATGGCCGCGAGGATCCCCCACAGTTCGAAGACGGCCAGAGCCACGATCACGAACCCGGCGAGCACACCCAGGCGGAGGAGCTTTCGCAGGAGGTCCTCGATCGTCCCGATCCGCTTCCCGACCTCCTCGGCCGAGCTCGACCCCGACGGGAGATGGGCTGCCTGCGCATTGATGACGGTGGGCACGAGACGACGGATCGCGGAGAGCCCGACCCGGTAGATGACCAGCAGCACGACCGTGCCGATCACCAGACCGGCTCCCCGGCCAAGGATCCAGCGAAGCGTCTCGTTCAGGTCCATATCGCGCGCCCTCCGCAGTCGTGCGCCGACCGGAGCGAAACCATAACGCCCCCGACCTGGATGGTCGGGGGCGTTATCGATGGCTTCTTGCCGGCAGTGCCGGCAGCTCAGGTCTAGCCGGTGGCCACCTTCTTGGTGGAGTCGATGTACCGGCGCAATGCCGACCACTCCTGGCCGGCGGCCAGCTTGGCCTGCCGCGGCCATGTGTCGGCGGTACGGCCGGCGATCAACGGCTCGTTCGCCTTGGCCAAGGTCTCCCCGATGGCCTCGGGCGTCATCTCACTGAGCTGGGCGAAGGTGGTCACACCGGACGCCCGGAGCGCGTCGGCATACTTCGGGCCGACTCCGTCGAGGATCGACAGATCGTCGCCTGCCGCCATCTCGGCTGCTTCGACCGCGGGAACGGCGGTCTCGACCTCGGCGACGGCCTCCTCGGTCACCTGGTGGACCTCGGCGGTCCCACCGAGCTCGGTGAGCTTGGCGGAGACGTCGATCGCCATGGCCGGGGCCACGAGCACGCCCACCGCGGCCTGACCGCCGGTGAGCTGCGCCGCGATCCGGTCGCGGTCCGCGGCCTTGAGGCCGAGCCCCTTGTGGTGGAAGGCGCCCAGCAGCCCTCCGCCGATCACCCCGGCGAGCAGGGTCGGCGGGGCGATCACCGCCAGCACGAGGCCGATCCCGGCGCCCTTGCCGACGCTGCGCTTGCCGAGCTTGTGGGTCTTGATCTTGCCCTTGTCGTCGAGGGCGAGGACGCCGATCGCGTCGAGCTTGACGTCCCAGTCTGCCTTGTCCCAGGCCTTCATCGCCTCGACCGCATCGTCTGCGGCCGGCTCGTCCTTGAAGAACGCAAGGACCACCGTCTTGCCTGCCATGTTCAGACCCTCCGCTACCTGCTCATTTCCCCGCCGATGGGGACGAAACGCAGACCACAATGGACGGGATACCAGCGGTCACGAGGGTTTGTTCCGGAGGTCACTGACGTGCGCGAGGCCGCTCGGCCTCTGGTCGCATCGCCCCGGCTATCTCTCGAGTCCCTCGCCGTCGCGCTGACGGGACCGGAATCCCGTTGCTTGCGCGAACTCAGCCCGCGTCAGCCTGCATTACGGTCGGAATGATTGTAGCAGCCAGGGGACAGCGGTGAGGATGAAAACCCTCTACCCGCCCGGGGCGCCGAGCACGACGTGCCCTGGCCTGACGATCTCGATCGCTGCTTGGCTGACGGAACCTGGGCGGATCTCCACACCGTCGGTGGACGGATGGTTCCCATTGCTGGTCGGTCCCTTCGCCGTCGCCCCGCGCGCGATCAGCTCAGTTGACACAGCGGCAGCCTCCAAGCTCGATCCAGGTCGTGCCGGGTGCGTGAAGAGTAGGCTGCTGACCGAATGCGACCTTGAAACTCATTCCCGTTGTTCCGGATCCTGATCGTCCGTCGGCCCCTTCAGACGACTCAACTGCGGACGAGAGCGCACTCGGGATGGGCGCATATCGTCGGTCCTGAAGCCGGCCAGATCTCGGACTCGAGGACGGAAGTCCCAGAGGCTCGTATAGTCCGGCACATGGCGTCCCTGCGACGGCTGGTCGGATTCATCGTGCTCGTGCTGGTGGCGCTCGTCGTCGCGCACGATCTGGTCTTCCTCCTGACGTACGGCGCCGGTTATGACGACGCGCTGGCGCGCAGTGGACACGATGGCTCGTGGGCGATGGCCGTCGTCGTCGTCCTCGCGGCGGGGATCGGCCTCTTCGGTGTTGCGGCTTGGCAGCTGCACCGCCTCGGCGTGATCGCACGGGCGATCATCCCCGCTGCGGGCCCCCTGACACCGAGCGCGTCAGGCTTCGGCTGGCGACTCGTCGGACTCTGGTGGCGGCTGGTCGCCGCGACCACACTGCTGTTCGTCATCCAGGAGAACGTCGAGCATCAGCGCATCGGCGAGGCGCTGCCCGGCCTCTCGGTGCTCGGCTCCGGTGAGTATTCGGACGCGGCGCTCGTCATCGCCGCCGTCACCTTGGCCGTCGCCTTCGTCGGCGCCCTGTTCCGCTGGCGGCGCGATGTGCTAGTCGCTCGGATCGCGTCAGCACTCAGGCGCCGTTCCAGGCGGCCTGTACGAATCCTTCGGCGACCGGGCGTCGCGCGCGATGGCCGTCCCGAGTCGTTTGTCGGCCGCGGCCGCGCGGTCAGGGCCCCGCCCTCGCCCGCTCTCTAGCGGGCGTCTCGACACCTCACCAAGCGTCTGGCCTCAATCAGCCGGATCGGGTTCGAGCACGCCGTCCCGCGTTGCTCGTGTCTTTCCTTCCGACAGGAGGCTCATTCCGTGTTCTCTCACGAGCGCCGTTCAGGCGCTGGCACGCATCTCTCTCGGATTCGGCGTGTAGGCGTCGCCGTGCCCATCGCAGCCATCGCCGCGATGCTCGTCGCCGGTTACACGCAGGCGCATGTCCTGAAGGACTTCGGGCCGTACAGCGTCGCCCTCGGCTGGGTTCAGGAGCCGACGTATGTCGGCCAACTGAACGCCGTCCAGGTCGTCGTCAAGGACGCCAGCGGCAAGGCCGTCGTCGACATCGGCGACAGTGACCTCAAGGTCGTGGTCAGCGTCGGGGGTCAGCAATCGGCCGCTCTGGATCTGCTGAACAAGTACGACCCGGATACCGGCCTTGGCGTGCCGGGCGACTACGAGGCTCCGCTCGTCCCGACCGCCCCGGGGGACTACACGTTCCACCTGTCGGGCAAGATCCATGACACCGTCGTCGACGAGACGTCCACATCGAGCGATTCGACGTTCAACTCCGTGATCGAGGCGACGGATATCCAGTTCCCGGCCAAGCTCCCGTCGCTCACGGAGGTCACGACGCGACTCGATCGACTCGACGCACGAGTCGCGGCAGTCGCGTCAGCCTCGCCCGCGGCCGTCGCGAGCGCGCCGCCCGACACGACGGCGATCGATGCGGCTACGGCGGCAAGCGCCGCCGCCGCGCAGGCCCACGATTCTGCCTCGACCGCACTCGTGGTCGCCGTCGTGCTCGGCGGGCTCGGGGTGATCCTGGGTGCCGCCGGCCTCTTCGTGGCGACACGGCGTCGCTCCGGCAGCGGGGCATAGCCGTCCCATGAGGATCGTTCGGAGGAGGACCGCGGCCGGCCTCGCGCTGGTCGCGGTCCTCCTCCTGGCGGGCTCGGCCTCGGCACACGCGTTGCCGCAGTCGTCGGACCCGAGTGCCGGCGCGAACCTGGCGACGGCACCGACTGCCGTGACCATCGCCTTCGGCGAGCGACCGGATCCGAAACTCTCGACGATCAAGGTGCTCGACACGAGCGGGAACGTGGTCAGCACCGGCCCCACCGCGGCCGTCGCCGCCGATCCGCTCCAGCTCACGGTCTCGGTGCAGCCCCTGTCCACCGGTGTGTACACGGTGGCCTGGCGTACCGTGTCGGCCGTCGACGGCCACCTCGCCACGGGGTCCTTCGCCTTCGGCATCGGTGTCGCCCCGTCGCCCGCGGGAGCCGGCTCCAGCGCCGGCCAAGGAACCACCAGCACCGGGACCGGACCGTCGGCCGGCGCGATCGTGGGCCGATGGCTGTTATTCGTCGGGTTGCTCGGCTTGCTCGGGGCCGCCACGTTCGGGGTCATCGTCGCGAGGCCATCGACCGCGCTGTACGGGCGGCTTCTGCCGCTCGCCTGGCTTCTGGCGGCCGCTGGTACCGGCGTCGTGATCGCTGTCGAGGTCGCCGATTCGGGTGCGCAACTTGACCAGATCCCAGGCACCTCGCTCGGCACCGGGATCCTGTTGCGCGGCGTGCCGCTTCTGGTCGCCGGGATCGGGGTTGTCATCGCGCGGCGCAGGCAGGGCTCAGTCGCGCTCGCGATCGTGGCGCTTGGCGCATCGGTCGCTTTGCTGGCGGACGTGCTCCTGAGCCACGCCGCGGCGGGCGTGAATGTCCCTGTCGACATCGCCGTCCAGTCGCTCCATGTGATCGCGGTCGGTCTGTGGTTAGGCGGCTTGGCCGGGCTGCTCGTTACGATCGGGCGGACCGCGGATGAGCGTACGGCCCGTGCCGCCAGGCGGTTCTCGTGGCTGGCCACGATCGGGATCGCGATCGTCGCCGTGACCGGCCTGCTGCGGGCGATCGCCGAGGTCGGGACGGTCGACGCGCTCCTGACCTCCGATTTCGGTCACCTCGTCATCGCCAAGACGGCTCTCCTCACCAACCTGGCCGCGCTCGGCGCGGTCAATCACTTCCGGAACGTCCCGGCCGCAGGCCGGACGCTCGGTGGGCTTCGGCGGGTCGGCTCCGTCGAATTGCTCTTGGGGGCGACCGTTCTCCTCCTGACGGCGTCGCTCGTGAACCTCGCGCCGCCGGTCGAGGTCGCGGCCGCGAATGCGGCACCATCGCCCAACCCGAGCGCCGTGCCGGTCATCGTTGAGGGCAACGACTTCGGCACCTCGGCCAAGGTCCGCCTCGCGGTTTCGCCCGGGACGGCCGGGTTCAACACCTTCACGGCGACCGTGACCGACTACGACAGCGGCGCGCCGGTCCCGGCTGACGGCGTGACACTGCGATTCGTCATCCCGGCGCGGTCGGACGTCGGGAGCTCGCGGCTCGATCTGGCGCCGACGGGAGCCGGCGTCTTCGCGGCGACCGGCTCGAACCTGTCACTCGACGGGACGTGGCAGATCACCGCCCTGGTGGCTCGCGGTGCATCATCGGTCGAGGTCCCGCTCGAACTGACGACCCGGGCCTCCGGGTCGGCCAGCGCGTCGCCGAGCCCATCGATCGATGTCAATTCCGTCCCCGGCTTGCCGACCATCTATACGGTCTACCTGTCCGCAGGCCGGACGGTCCAGGTCTACCTCGACCCCGGGAAGCCGGGCCCGAACGAGGTGCACGCCACGTTCTTCGACGCGACCGGCAACGAGCTGCCGGTGGCCAGCGTGACGATGGCGCTCGGTCCGGCGGGGGGACAGGTCGTGCCGCTCACCCCGCGTCAGCTCGAACCAGGGCATTTCGTCGCCGACACCACCCTGATCGCCGGCATGTACAGCCTGTCCATCTCGGGGCCGGCGCCCAATGGCGACCAGCTCACGACCAGCCTCGACATCCCCGTCACCAGCTGAGGTTCCCCATGTCCATCGTCCGGATCACCCGCATCGTCTTCCTCGCCGCCGTCCTGACCAGCGCGGTCGCGTGCTCCGGGTCGACGCCGAGCGTGGGGGCGCCCAGCGACGCGAGCGCCGCAGAACCAAGCGCCACGACGCCGGTCGAGGCGAGCGCTTCCGTGCCACAGGCGTCTGGAACCAGACCCGCCTCGCCGGCGGTCGTCGCGATCGTCAAACCGGCGTCAGGGGAATCCGTGACCGGGACCACGGTGCACGTCGTGATCTCGCTCACCGGCGCCACCATCGTGAGTGCGACGACGACGAACATCCAGCCCGACCAGGGCCACGTCCACCTGTATGTCGACAACGTGCTCGTGTCGATGAACTACGGCCTCGAGCAGGACCTGCCAGTCAGTCCAGGCACCTATGTCCTGAAGGCCGAGTTCGTGGCGTCCGATCACGCACCGTTCGATCCTCGCGTGTGGTCGCCGGAAGTCTTCTTCACGGTCAAGTGAGCAGACGCGCCGCGGTCCTCACGCTCGCTGCTGGCCTCGGCGTGGTCGCCGTGGCCCAGTTCGCGTCGCCGCTCGGCTCGCCGCCGCTGTATGACGGTGTCGTGGCCCAGGAGCCGTACCGCTACCTCGTCCCGAAGACGAACCAGACGGGTCCGCCGACCTCGTATCACGGATCTGTGCCCGTCACCGGGACGACAAGCCCCGCCTTCGTCGCGGCCACGACGGAGAGCCCACCGCAGGCACAGCTGATCGCCGGGGCCGGCGCGTTCGTCATGCCGACCGGGGTCACGTCGCTGACCGTTTCGATCGAGCCGGTCGCCCCCACCCCGAGCCCACCGAATGGGGCGATCACGGGCAACGTGTACCGCGTCTCCGTCACCGATCAGGCCGGCGCCCCACTCTCGATCGACGCGGCGACCCCACCGACCGTCAGCCTGCGCGCGCCAAACGGCGTGTCGTCGGCCACGATCTCCCAGACGGTCGATGGGGCCTGGCACGACCTCCCGACCGGACAAGGCGGTCAGCCGGGGATCTTCCTGGCGAACGTGACGAAGCTCGGGGACTTCACCACCATCGCCCAGGATCAAGGGCCGGGCGGCCTTGACTCGATCATCGTCATCCTCGGCGCTGCGACGACCCTCCTATCTGCCGTCGCCATCGGGGGCGTCCTGCTCTGGAGCCGCTCGCGACGCAGCCACCCGGTCGTACCGGCGACGCCGGCCCGGCCGCTGCCGTCCAAGCGACGTCGTGGGAAACGTCGTCGGGGAGGCTCGCGATGAAGACTGCGAACCCGCGAGGCCCGGATCCGGGCTTCTATCATCATGGAGGCGTCATGTCCGGCCAGCCATCGCGTCGTGCCCGACTTCGGCGGGCCGCATGCATCGTATCCGTCGTCCTCGTCCTGGTCGCGGGTTGTGCCACACCCGCCCGCTCCCCGTCGGCGTCTCCGCCATCGTCCGCCGCCGACATCCGCATCGGCGCGGTCTTCCCGCTGGCGAGCAATGCCGGGAACCTGGCGAAGGAGGAACTGGCCGGCGTCCAGGCCGCCGCCGACTTCGTCAACGCCGATGGCGGCATCGATGGCCGGCGGATCGTCCTTGACGTTCGAGACCTGGAACCCGGATCTGATGCTGGAGTCGTGATGGCCGCGCTAAAGGCGGACGGCGCGGCCGCGGTCGTCGGTGCCTATTCGTCGGACCTGTCGATCCCCGCCAGCGAGGCCGCGAACGACGCGGGGCTGGTGTACTGGGAGGCGGGCGCGGTCGCGGATCGGCTGACCGGTCGCGGCTTGCCGCTCGTCTTCCGCGTTGGCGCGAGCGGCACGAATCTCGGCTCGAACTCAGCGGCGTTCGCGGCGACCGCACTGGCACCGCGGCTCGACAAGATGCCCTCGCAGCTGCGGATCGCCATCGTGTCCGCGAACGACGACTACGCCCATTCGGTCGCCGATGCGGCGGCCAGCACCGCGCAGCGGTCCGGAGCACCGATCGTCACCCGGGCGACCTACGACCTTTCGGTCCCAGATTGGGCGGGGGTGATGGCCCAGCTCAAGGCGGCCCGACCTGACGTGGTCATCCTCGCCTCGCACATTCCCGACGGCGTCGCGTTCCGTCGCGCGATGCTCTCGTCCGGGCTGCATGTGGGGGCGCTCATCGGCTCGACGATGGCCGAGTGCGACCCGGACTTCGCCGGCGATCTTGGACAGGATGCGGTCGGGATCTTTGCGTCCGACCGCCCGACCGGTGGCTTCCAGCCATCCGCGCTCGACGCTGCGGCGCGGGCGCTCTACGCCCGATTCGCGGCCGTCTGGGCGTCGCGCGGGAGCGGGTCTGGCGTGTCCGGCGAGTACGGCACCTCGGCGCCGGGGGCGACACCGCCCGAGTACGTCGATCTCCGGACCGCTCACGGATGCCCCTTCCGATACTGGCCCGACCGAAGAGGGGCTGTCAGGGTTCTCGGCCGCGTGGGCCCTCTTCCACGACGTCTTGCCGACCGCGGCGCGAGGCGGTTCGCTCGATGCCGGAGCCATCGCCGCAGCGGCACGCTCGGTCGACCTGCCGACGGGGTCGCTCCCGAACGGAGCCGGGCTTCGGTTCTCCGCGGACCCGGCGACGCTCGGTCAGAACGAGCGAGCCGCGGCCGTCATCTGGCAGTGGCAGGCCGTTCGCTCATACACCTTCGTCTGGCCGCCGACCTATCAGACCGGCCAGGTCGCGTTCGTGCCCTTGGCTCGATGACGGCGATCGCGCTGCGACCGCCTGGTCGCATTAGTGGGCCGGCCATCGCGGCCACGGGTCTGGCCGTCGCCGTCGCCATGCGGTGGGCCGCGACCGTGTCAGGGTCCGCCGATGCGGTCGCGATCGGTTCCGTCTTCGGCGTCGGGCTGTTCGCCGTGGCGGTGCTCGGCGGGTGGCGGCCGGCGCGCTTCCGGGCGTCGTCGCTGGCCATCGGGGTCGCCGGCGGCACGGTCCTCATCGGCCTGGCCGTCGTGACGCGATCCGGACCGGTGCCTGGGCTTTCGCCCGCCGCGTCCTTCGGCCCATGGGCGGCCGCCACCATCCTCGTCGCCACGGCCGAGGAACTCATCCTGCGAGGTGCCCTGTTCGACGCGATCGACAACCGCCTCGGCGTGACGGTCGCGGTCATCGTGACTGCCGTCCTGTTCGCCGTGATGCACGTGCCGTTGTACGGCTGGCATGTCGTGCCGCTCGATCTCGGCGTCGGTCTGTGGCTCGCCGGGCTCCGGCTGGCGACCGGCGGGGTCGCGGCCCCGGCCATCGCCCACACGATGGCCGACCTGGCGACCTGGTGGCTCTGAATGGCACGACGCGGTGCGGCCCTGAGCGCCCTCGGGGCGGGCATGCTGGTCATCGTCGCGGCTCGGCTGCTGGTTCCGTCGGCGCCGCCGTTGTACGACGGCGTCGTGCCGCTCGAGGCGTACCGCTGGCTCGACCCGCCCCCTCCCGGCCAGCACGGCGGAGCCAAGGGTGCGACCGCCGCCGTCCCGGTCCAGGGCGGCAAGAGTCCGCTGGTGGCGGTCGCGACGCCGGAGCTCGAGCCGCAGGCTCAGATCCTGGCGCCGCCGGAGGGTCTGACGTTGCCGGCCGGCGCGAAGACCGTCAAGGTGTCGATCGAGCCGATCCCGGCCGAGGGGGTTCCGACGGACGGCCATATCGACGGGAACGTCTACCGGTTCACCGTGACCGATCAGGCTGGGACACCGATAACGGCCCCGGCGTCAGCCCGCGTAAGCGTCGTGCTGCGGGCCGCCGATCCGACCCTCTCCGAAGCGACCATCGAGCGATTCGTCGACGGCTCATGGCAGCCGAGCAAGACCTCGTCGGAGGGCTTCGGGGCGGCGTTCCTGGCCATCGCGACCGAATTCGGCGACTTCGCGGTCGTGGCACCAGGAGCTACGCCCGGCAGCTCAGCAAGCGCGGCATCTGCGGAATCACCGATCGGATCGGCACCCGCGATCGCGATCACGACACCGGGAGCGTCACCGACTGCCCCTGCCTCAGACACACCGGCCGCAAGCGACTCCAGCCTCCCGGCTTGGCTGCTGCCCGCCCTCGGCGTCTTCGCACTCGGCGTCATGATCGTCGGCTATCGCGCCACTCGGCGTGGCCGTCACGAGGGGTGGTAACACGGGCGGGCACCGTAAGGCCGACCTTCGCGTGCCGATAGATCGTTCTCCTGCCTTCACCGAGGGTCGGGATGAGACCGGCGAGCGTGGTGTCGATGCGCAGGCTCCACGGAGGCTCGAGCCGCCTCCCGACGGAGGCCGGTCGCGACGGGACCAACGACACTCCAGGGCTGATCCGCAGGGGTGCTCGGGACTACTCCGGGCTCGAGCGCCTTGCGGTCCCAGCCCGCGAGTTCGGCACCCGCCTCGTAGGTCGACTGCAGGAACGCCAGCACGGCTGCGTCCGGGTCGGCGAGGCCGCGGACGACGTCGTACGGGAGGATGAACTCGCCGAGGCGCGGATCGTAGGCGGCTGCCGCTGGAAGGACCGGGGCAGACCGGAAGCCGTCGGGCTCGGGGTAGGTGTACGCATAGAAGGCCGGACCAGGTGGCTCGCTCGCAGGCCACCAGCCGTGGCTGCTCTCTTCGCGCGAGTAGGCCTCGACCATGACCCAGTCCGGGCAGTTGGGCGCGCCGCCCGGGTGGGTCGGAGCGAGTCGCCCCGAGTACCGGGCGGCGGCGAGGTCGAAGCTTCCCCAGAAGAACTGGACGGGACTCGCCTTGCCGACGAAGCCGCTCTGGAACGTCTTCATGACCCGATCGGCCTGGAGGAGGCCGCGCCAGAAGGCGTGGGCGTGCGCCCGGTCGTAGGAGTGATGCGTCTCGTCAGCCTCGAAGGGGATCGCCTCGGCTACCTCGACCGGCTTCGTCGAGATCCGCACCTCCACACCGAGGTCGCGAAGGCCTGCCATGAACGCGGCATAGAACCGGGCGACCGACATGGGCTCGAGTGCCAAGGCGAACACGCCGCCGTCGCTGTCGGCGACCGTGAGCCCGTGGTCGACGAAGTCGAAGTCGACCTCGAACACGCGCCGGCCGCTCGGGATCGTCGTGGTCGTCAGACCTCGTGCGCTGGCGTACAGCGGCACGTGCCACCAATGGTTGAGTGGCGGTGCCAGTGCCATGCGCACCTTGCCGACGATCTGGACCCACATGTGCAGGGTGTCCATCGTCGGCCCCCAGTCTCGCCAGGGAAGCTCCGGCCACGGTTCGCTCGCCTCGCGACTTGGGGGCGCCACGGTCAGTGCAGCCTGTCCTGCCAGTCAGAAGGAACGCGGCCGGCTGGTCCTGGCGCGGGCTGGCCGAGGGGGTGATGGTGGGGTGCCGCGAGGACGGGACCGCCGAAATCGACCTCCCGCACGTAGTCCCAGAACCAGTCCTCGCCGGGCTCGAAGCTCTGGACGACCGGATGACGCGCGTCGCGAGCGTGATGACTCGCATGCTGCGAGGGGGACGAGTCGCAGCAGCCGATGTGGCCGCAGTGCGCGCACCGACGCAGATGGAACCACCAGCCGCCGGTGGCCAGGCACTCCACGCATCCCGTGCCGCTCGGCGGGATCGCGGGATCGATATCGTCGTCCGCCGTCATCGTGTCAGGGTAGCGGACCGGTCGCGGTCTCACAGCTGTGGCCCGATGGACGCTCGTTCATCGAGGCCCTAGCTTCGTCCGAGGCCGCTAACCTTGTCGGCCACAAGAGCGAGATAGGCAGACTGGTGATCCTCCCCAAGATCAGGGATCCGCGGTTCATCACCGTGCGTCGCGGCGGGACCCTGCTGGACGACGACCATCGTCTTCTCGCGACGTGGGCGGCCGACTGTGCCGAGCACGTGCTGCACCACTTCGAGGGGGCACGGCCGAAGGACGACCGTCCACGTCGGGCGATCGACCTCGGGCGCGCCTGGGCGCGGGGTGAGAGCACGTGGGCAGAGGCCCGGACGGCGGCCGGCCATGCAAACGCCGCGGCAAGTGACCTGCGTGGGGCAGCGCGGCATGCCGCGTACGCCGCCGGCCAGGCCGCGGCGGTGGGCCATGTGGCGGCCCACGAACTCGGCGCCGCGGCCTACGCGATCAGGGCGGCGCGGGCGGCGGCGACGGAAGACGACCGCGTGGAGGCCGGCCGTTTGGAGTGCCAGTGGCAGCATGCCCGACTCCCCCACGAGATCCGGGAACTCGTGCTCGACGACCAGCGGCTCCGCAACGACCTGTGCTGGTTTGCGTTCGACTGCTGACGCGATCCGCTCCCGGCGGCCGCCACCACGGCCAATGGCTCCACCATGCGATGCGGGATCCTGGTCGCCTTGGGTGGCTACGAGACCGGCCCTTTGGCCAGCCGGGCCGGTCGGCCGGTAAACGCGCCGTAGGCTTCCACGGCCTCCGCGAGACCCTCGTGAACGGTGCTGGGCAAACGGGCGAATGGGGCCGCCTCGATGACGATCTCGTGGGCGCGAAGGGTCCGCTTCCAGGTGCCCACGACCTCGCCGTCGACCACGATCGTGGGCTTGAACATCCCGTTACCGCCCGGAACGATCGCCTCACTGTGCTCCCGTGCCAGGGCCGCCGTTCGATCCCCGTAACCGAGCAGGTACTCATCAAAGCCTGGCAGGAGGTGTACACGGGCGGTCGGCGCGGCCGCTTCACGGGTCTCCGGTCCGAGGTGGTACGTAACGCCATCGAGCTCGAGGGTCGTGAGCGTCGTCCCACAGATCCCGATGCCGCGTCGTACCTCCCCCAGGGTGACACCCGACCACCGGGCGAGGTCGGCGGCGGTAGCCGGTCCGTGACTTCGGAAGTACCGCAATGCGAGTTCGCCCAGCGCCTCGTCACCCTCGATCCGCCTCGGCTGCGGCACCCATTCGTCGAGCAGCGCGAAGGTCTGCTTGCTGCCAGCGGTCGCTCCAAGAACGAGCGTGCCGGTCTGGGCCAGGTACCACAGGAGGTGATAGCCGCGCTGGCCGAGCGTGCTGACGCCGGCCGCATCGAAGGTGGCGAGAAGCGCGTCTCGCGTCAGGACCCGACGGCCGGACAAGGCTGACCGGGCGACCTCGCGAGCCTTCTCGACGTCGCTTTCGGTGATCCCGAGGGAGGCCCGGCGTCCGGCGGCCGATGCTGTCGCCCGGGGTGCCGTGAGCGCCAGCAACCACCCGAGGTCCTCGCCCGCCACGAGGTGGAGGGTGCCTCGCAGGGGCCAGGAGCGCACGATCTCACCGGCGTCACACGCCGTCTCGACGGCAACCTCGGTCGCGCCGGTCTGGCGGATGCCGACCGACCACTTGACGCCCGGGAAGTCCTGGGCCTGCAGGGCCAACATTCGGCGGACGACCTCGAGCGGCCTCGAGAGCTCACCTCTGCCGATGTGCTGGGCGACCATCCGGAGTGCCGTCAGACGCCGGCGATTTCGGGGTAGATGCGGATCCGGACATTCGCGAAGTATCGGTCGGAGCCGGGAACCTGTTCCAAGCTCGATTCCAGGTGTGCCGGGTAAGTGAAAGGGAGAGCTGTGCCAGGCCGTCGAGGAACGCCTGATAGACTTGCTTCGGCGGTGTCGCGGGATCCGCGGGCGTGTCCATGTCGAGGCTCCGAGTGCCTCGGCTGACCTGTCTCGGTCCGTTGTCGCCGTTGGCTGAAGGAACCTCAGCGGGGTTGCGTAACCGTCAACCCCAATGTCGACACCTTCGCCGTCGCCTCGGGCGGGAGTAGCTCAGTTGGCAGAGCGGCAGCCTTCCAAGCTGCATGTCGCGAGTTCGAACCTCGTCTCCCGCTCCAACCCTCCGATGCGGCCATCGGCACCGCGCCACCGTCGCCACGCTCGTTGAGGACCCCATGACCGCGGACTCGACGCCTCCGACCGAATACGACCGCGCGCTCGTGGAGAATGCCCGGTACGCCGCGTCATTCGACCGATCCGCGTTGAACGGGACGCCCGGCCGTCGGCTGGCGGTGCTCGCCTGCATGGACGCGCGCTTGACGGTCGAGGAGATCCTCGGCCTGCGCCCGGGTGAGGCACACGTCATCCGCAACGCCGGCGGGCTGGCGACCGACGATGCGATCCGCTCGCTGGTGATCAGCCAGCACCTCCTCGGTACCGAGGAGATCATCGTCATCGAGCACACCGGCTGCGGGATGCTCACCTTCGAGGATGGACCGGTTCGCGAGCGCATCGCCGAGGAACACGGCGTCGCAGTCGAGCTGCCTCTCCTGCCGTTCACCGATCTCGACGCCAACCTGACGGCCCAGGTGGAGCGGATCCGAGCCCATCCGTGGATCAAGGACGTTCCCGTCAACGGCCTCGTCTACGAGGTCGAGACCGGACGGCTGCGCCCGATCGCTTGATCGTGCCGGGCGTCGCCAGGAGTCCCGGGTCGACCGGTCCCGGCCCATTTCGCGTAGCTCGACTATCGTCGGCGCGTGACCGAGCCGCGCGACCCAGCACCACCCGCCCCTGACGTCGGGCGGCTGGTCGCCGGACGCTACGGCCTCGCGGAGGTGATCGGCGTCGGCGGGATGGCGACGGTCCATCGGGCGCTCGACACCAGGTTCGGCCGCACCGTCGCGGTCAAGCTCCTTCGCCGCGAGGTCGTCGCGGACGCCGACATCGCGATGCGCTTCCGGCGCGAGGCGTTGGCCGCGACCGTCCTCCGCCACCCCAACATCGTCGGCTGCCTCGAGACCGGCACCGACGACGGCCAGCCGTTCCTGGTCATGGAGATCATCGAGGGCGAGGATCTCGCGGCGCGGCTGCGACGCGTCGGCCGGCTGGCCCCGAGCGAGGCGATCCGGATCGGGCTCGACGTGGCCCGCGCGCTCGGCGTCGCGCATGTCCGCGGGATCGTCCATCGCGACGTGAAGCCCGGCAACATCCTGCTCGCTCGCGACGGGCGGGCGATGGTCACCGATTTCGGCATCGCCCGGCTGTCGGCCGACGCGGAGGGCGCCGTGCCGGGCACCACGCTGGGCTCGGTCCACTACTTCAGTCCCGAGCAGGCCCAGGGCGCGACGACCACCGCGGCGTCCGACGTCTACAGCCTCGGGCTCGTGCTCTACGAGTCGCTGACCGGCCAGCGGGCGTGGAGCGGCGAGTCGACCGCGAAGCTCGCGGCGGTCCGCATCGGGGCCCCCGCGCCGCATCCACGCCAGATCCGCCCGGAGGTGCCGGCCGCGCTGGATGCGGTCGTCGTCCGGGCCCTGGATCCGGATCCGTCGCGCCGCTACCCGAACGGGCAATCGATCGCCGCCGCGCTCGAGCCGCTCCTCTCCCAGCCCGACCCGTCGAGTCCGACCGTCGCGACCGACAGCGCGATGCTGGCCTCCGGGGCCGCGGCGGCAGCCGTGGGAGCGGCGGGCGCACCGGCACCCCCAGCACCACCATCCCGATCCCCGGCGCCACTTCGTCCGATGCCGATCGCCAAGGCATCGGCGGGCATCGGCTCGGTGCGTCGCGCGCCGCCGGTCATCGCGGCGCCGCTTATCGTGCTGACGATCGTCGTCGGCGTGGTCGCCGCCGCCCTGCTGCTGGCGGCGCTTCCGGGTCGTGCCGGCCCCGGCGGCGTCGCCTTCGCGAGCCCGACGTCGAGACCGATCGCGACGCCGTCCCCCACGGCCCGCCCGACCCCGAGGCCGACCGCGACGCCGGCGCCGACCAAGGCCCCGAAGGCGACACCCGTCACGAAGGCCCCCAGCGGGACGGCGCCGGGGACGCTCGACACATGCGATCCGATCCTCGGGCTCGCCTGCGGTCTCGACGCGGGCACGTACGAGCCGAGCCGGTTCACGCCGCCGATCCGGTTCAAGATCGGGAAGGGGTGGTCGGTGGCGGACTCCGGGACGGACCTCCTGGCGCTCGCCCGCGACGAGGGCCGGATGACGCTCGCCAGCGGGGTCACGGCGGTCTACCCATCAGGCGTTCCCGAGGCGGCTCCGACCAGCGCGCGCGCTCTCGTGGAGGCGTTCATCGAGACCGATGGGGTCGCCGCCGGCAAGCCGACCGCCAAGACGGTCGGCAAGCGTCGGGCGACGACCGTGGATCTCGCCCCGACCGGGCCCGATCGCGTCGCCTTGTTCGGAAGCGGCTCGCGGACCTTCTTCCTCGAACCGAACGGGACCACCAGGGTCGTCGTCATCGACAGCGACGACGGGCCGCTCGTCGTCAGCATCGAAGCTGCGACCGATGGGACGCCCGCCGCCATCGTCAAGATCGCGCTGCCGGTGGCCATGGGGATCCAGTTCCGCTGACCCGACGCGGCGAGGCCGACTCGCGGGGTCGGGGCCGGGTACCCTTGACCGGCCCATGACCCTGATCGCCCTGAACGACCTCACGAAGCGGTACCCGCGCGGCGTCACCGCCCTCGACGGCCTGACCCTCGACCTCGATCCCGGGATCATCGGTCTGGTCGGGGCCAACGGGGCGGGCAAGAGCACGCTCATCAAGATCCTGCTCGGGCTGCTGCCGCCGACGTCGGGCGGAGCGTCGGTCATGGATCTCGACGTCCGGACCAAGGGCACGACGATCCGCCAGTTCGTCGGCTACATGCCCGAGTACGACTGCCTCCCGCCCGACTCGTCCGCGACCGACTTCGTCAGCCACATGGCCCGGATGTCGGGCCTGCCGAGCGCGTCCGCCCGCGAGCGGACGGCCGAGGTCCTCCGTCATGTCGGCCTGTACGAGGAGCGCTACCGGGCGATGGGCGGCTACTCGACCGGGATGAAGCAGCGGGTCAAGCTCGCCCAGGCGCTGGTCCACGGGCCGAAGCTCCTGCTGCTCGACGAGCCGACGAACGGCCTCGACCCGGCCGGCCGCGACGAGATGCTGGCGCTGGTGCGGCGGACCGGGACCGAATTCGGGATCGCCGTCATCGTCGCCAGCCACCTGCTCGGCGAGATCGAGCGGGTGTGCGATTACCTCGTCGCCATCGACGCCGGGCGGCTGCTGCGCGCCGCGCCGCTCGGGACCTTCACCGAGCGGACCGGGGTGATCGCGGTCGAGGTCGAGGAGGGCGAGGCGGCGCTCGCCGCGGCCCTCAACGCGCGCGGGCTCCACGCCGTGGCCGACGGCCGGACGGTCCTCCTCGCGATCACCGAGGACGCCCAGTACGACATCGTCCGCGACGCGGTCGCGGACCTCTCGCTCCCGCTCGTCCGGCTCGAGCAGCGCCGCCAGAGCCTCGAGGACCTGTTCCGCGACGACGTCCCGGTCCCGAGCGGGGCCACGAGTCCGCCGGCGGCCTCGGACCGGCCGGCGCCACCCGCCGGTGGGAGCGGTCCGGCATGAGCGAGTCGACCGCACCGCCCGCGGGCGGCGCCCCGACCTCGGCCAGGGGACCGGGCGGCAGCATCTACGACCTGGGCTATCAGGCCTACCTCGGGCCGCGCCTGGGACGGCGGAGCGCCGTGGTCGCCTTGTTCACGCAGACGCTCCGCTCGAGTTTCGGGATCGGTCGGGGCGGACGGGCCAAGATCGCGCCGTTCGCGCTCGCCGCGCTGGCGATCCTGCCGGCCATCCTGGCGGTCGGCTTCGCAGCGCTCGCCGCCCAGGCGGGTGGCGGGGCCCTCGCCGATGCGTCGCCCATCCGCTACGAGACCTATAACAACCTGGACGGCATCCTCGTCATGCTGTTCTGCGCCGCCCAGGCGCCGGAGCTGTTCGGGCGTGACCAGCGCTATGGCGTCCTGCCGCTGTACTTCTCGCGGGTGCTGACCCGGACCGACTACGCCCTCGCCAAGGTCGGCGGCCTGATGGCCGCCCTCTTCCTGGTCGTGATCTTGCCGTACCTCGTCCTCTTCATCGGGCGCGTGCTGGTCGCCGCGGATCCGGTGACGGGGCTGTCCAACGAGCTCGGCCAGGTCCCGCGCTTCGTCCTTCAGGCCCTGCTGGTCGCCGGTCTGCTCGGAGGGCTGGCGAGCCTGATCGCGGCCTGGACGCCGCGCCGGGCGTACGCGACCGCCGCGATCATCGCCGTCTTCATCATCCCGCCGATCATCGTGGCCCTGGTCGGCAACCTCACGAACCAGGACTTCGCCCGCGCGATCATCCTGTTCAGCCCGGGCGACATCCTCGACGGGTCCAACGCCGCGATCTTCGGGTCCGTCCCGGATAGCGCGGTGGTCGCCTCGCTCGACCTGCCCGGCTGGGTCTATGTCGCCGCTGCCGCGGTCGAGACCGTCGCCGCGGTCGGGCTCACGGTCCGTCGCTACCTGCGGATCTCGGCATGACCGAACCGACGACGCCGCTGCCGGGCGCGCTCCCGCCGCCGGCGCCCGGCCTCCCGCCGGCGCCCGGCCTGCCGCCGTCCGGCCTGCCGCGGCCCGTGAGCGCGGCCCCGCCGAATCCCGACGCTGCGCTCGAGGTCGACCACGTCTCGCGGTGGTACGGCAACGTCGTCGCGGTCAACGACATCTCGTTCGCGCTCGGGGCCGGGGTGACCGGCCTGCTCGGCCCGAACGGCGCCGGCAAGTCGACGCTCCTGCACCTGATGGCCGGCCTCCTCGCGCCGTCCGCCGGCCGTGTCCTCGTCGGTGGCCAGACCGCCTGGCGGCGGCCGGCGATGTATCGCCAGATCGGCCTCGTGCCGGAGCGCGAGGCGGTCCACCCGTACCTGACCGGGCTCGGCTTCGCCCGCCTCAACGCGCAGCTCCAGGGCCTCGCCGACCCCGATGCCGCGGCCGCCCGGGCGATCGCCCTGGTCGACCTGACCGACGCCGCGAACCGCCCGATCGGCACCTACTCGAAGGGGATGCGCCAGCGTGCCAAGCTGGCCGGCGCGCTCGTCCACGACCCGCGAGTGCTGCTGCTCGACGAACCGTTCAACGGCCTCGACCCGCGCCAGCGGCTGCACATGATGGCCCTGCTGCGGTCGATGGCGGCCGAGGGCCGGACGATCCTCTTCTCGTCGCACATCCTCGAGGAGGTCGAGCGCGTCGCCGACTCGGTGCTGGTCGTCTATGCCGGTCGACTGGCCGCGGCCGGCGACTTCCGGTCGATCCGGCGGCTCATGACAGACCGGCCGCACACGTTCACGGTCAGCTCGTCCGACGACCGTCGCCTGGCATCGGCGCTGCTGGCGGATCCATCGGTCTTCGGGGCGGAGCTCGTCGACGGCCGGCTGGCGATCCGGACCGCCGACTACGACGGCTTCACGCGGGCGCTGCCGCGCGTCGCTCGCGCGAACGCGGTCACCCTGTTCGAGGTCGCCCCGACCGACGATTCGCTCGAGAGCGTGTTCAGCTACCTGGTCCGCCGGTGAGCGTCATCGGCCCGCTCATCGACGTCACGCTGCGCGGCCTGCTCAGCCGCCGGCGGATGATCCTGCTCATCCTGCTGGCCGGGCTCCCGGTCCTGATCGGGCTGCTGGTCCGGGTGAGCGGCGGACGGCCCGACGCCGACCGGGTCCTCGACACGCTCGTCGTGCGCACGGTGATGCCGCTCGTCGCGCTCATCGTCGGCACCGCCGCGATCGGCTCCGAGATCGAGGACGGGACCGCGGTCTACCTGATGATCAAGCCGATCGCGCGCTGGAAGATCGCGCTGGCCAAGCTGCTCGTCGCGGCCGGCCTGACCGCGTTGCTGATCGTCCCCGCGGTCGTCATCACCGGCCTCCTCCTCGGGAGCCGCGCCGACCCGACGACCGCGATCGTCGGGTACTCGGTGGCGTGCCTCGTCGGCGGGAGCGCGTATGCGGCCGCGTTCATGACGCTCAGCGTCTTCACCTCGCGGGCACTCCTCCTCGGGCTGGCCTACACCCTGATCTGGGAGGGCGTCCTGGCCGGGCTGCTCGAGGGGACGCGCTTCCTGTCGATCCGACAGGCGACACTCGGGCTGGCAGCCGCGCTCGGCGTGCAGGTGCCGGGCGGCGCCCCGGTGAGCCCGGAGGTGAGCGTCCTGGTCCTCGCCGTCGTGCTCGTCGGATCGTTCCTGCTCGCCAGCTGGAAGCTCACCCGGTTCGAGATCCGCGGGGGCGACTAAGGGGCGCGGCCGCCCACGCTTGACCGATTCCTGCCGCCTCGCTAGATTCCCGGTGACAAGCGACCTTGAATGACAAGGTCATGTCGCCTTGATACAGGAGAACCCGCGCCGGATGGATGTCGGAGCGTTCACCAGCGGCCTGCTGACCGGCCTTCGCGAGGGAGTCGAGGCGGCGCTCATCGTCGCCATCATCTGCGCGTATCTCGCCAAGACGGGCAACGCGCGGTACTTCCCCACGGTCTTCCTCGGCACCGGGCTCGCGGTCGTCATGAGCGCGATCCTGGGGCTCGCGCTCTATCTCACGGTCGGGAGCTTCCAGGCGCCGTACGAGCAGCTCTTCGAGGCGGTCACCCTGCTGGTCGCCGCGGGGGTCGTGACCTGGATGCTGTTCTGGATGCGCCGGCAGTCGGCGAGCGTCCGGGGTCAGCTCCACTCCGCGATCGATCGCGCGCTCGACGGCGGCTCGGTCACGGCACTCGCGATCCTCGCCTTCGTCGCGGTCATCCGCGAGGGCATCGAGACCGCACTCTTCCTGACCGGCCAGGCGGCCTCCGCCGACCAGGGCGCCATCTGGGTCCTCGCCGGCGCGGTCGTCGGGCTCGCCGTCGCCGCGTTGCTCGGGGTCGGCTTCTATCACGGCTCGCGCCGCCTCAACCTCGCGGTCTTCTTCCGCTGGACGGGGATCGCCCTCGTCTTCATCGCCGGCGGGCTGGTCGCCAGGGCGGTCCACGAGCTGATCGAGATCAACGTCATCACCGTCGGGACGGGGACGCTCTTCGACCTGAGCGCGATCCTTCCGCACGCCGACGAGGGAGGGAGCGTCATCGGGCAGTTCCTCCACGCCCTGTTCGGCTACACCTCGACCCCCGAGCTCATCACCTTCGTCGCCTGGCTGACTTACGTCGTCGTCGTCCTGGCGCTCTTCCTCCGGCCGATCAAGCGGATCCCGCTCCCGACGCCCGAGCCGGCGGCCGCGACGACCGCGGGCGGCTGAGCGACGGTCAGAACGGGAGCATCGCTCCGAGGTCGGGCAGTGCGCCATTCAGCCCGAACAGGAAGATCGTCCCGACGAACAGGCTGAACAGGCCGGCGACCGCGCCGATCGACACGTACAGGCGCTCCCGGGTCTGACTCGACACGAAGCTCGCCGAGCTGATGAGCACGATCGCCGAGGTTCGACAGCAGCAGCCCGACGACGAATGCGAACAGCATCGGGACCCCGAGCCCGACGCCCGACGCGCCACCGACCGCGGCGATCAGCAGGACCTGGGTCCCGGTCTCGGCGCCGATCCCGTGGATCATCCCGACGCCGAACGCGGTCCGGACACCGTACGAGCTCATCTCGAGGGGCTCGACGTGCTCATGGCCGTGGAACCGGGCCTGGAACCGACGCCAGCCGTAGCGGACCACGTCGAAGACGAGCATCCACCGGCTCCGGAGCCGGAACCGCTCGCCTGCGCGCGCATAGCGGTAGATCGAGTACATCACCCACAGGCCGAGGATGACCAGGGTCAGTCCCACGACGCGGGCCATGATCGGGTCGAGCCATTCCGGCAGCAGCGCCCCGAAGGCGATGGCCGCGAGGCCGAGGACGACGACCACGAGCCCGTGGCCCATCGCGTAGAGCGTCCCGAGCCGGATCGCGTCGGCCTGGTCCGAGAAGAAGCGCGTCCGTCCGACGGTCGGTCGCGCGGCCAGCGCGGGGGCGAGCGTCGCGCCACCCGGTCCGGCGTCATGGGCGCGCATCTCGTGCTCGCCGCCGTGCGCGTGGTCGTGCCCCGGGACGAAGCGGTGCTGCCCGACGTGCGCGGCGTCGCCCATCCCGGCGGCGGCGGTCGTGCTGGTGATGTCGGTGATCGCCGCGATGTGGTCCCAGTCGATCCCGTGGCGGAACCCGAGCAGGAGCGCGGTGAGCAGGAGGCTCAGGTCCACGGCGGTCGGGCTGATGGCGGCGGCGGTGCCGATGAGGTCGATCATGCCTGGATCCTCGCGCTGGGTCGGGGCCGAGCGTAGCCGAGATGGGTCGATATCGCAACGGGTCGCATTTGAGCGACGTTGCACCCGTCGTCTATCCTTTCGCGCGATGACCGCATCTGGATCGCTCGGAACGCCGGCGACGGTCGCATGGGCCGACGTGCGCGACCGTCTCCACGCCCGGGGCCTCCGCTGGACGCCGCAGCGGCGGATCCTCATCGACGTCCTGGCCCGGACCGACGGCCACGTGACGGGCGCGGAACTCGTCGAGCGTTGCCGCGCCGTCGATCCGGGGACGATCCCCTCGACCGTCTACCGCACGCTCGACGTGCTCGAGGAGCTCGGCCTGCTCAGCCACAGCCACGGCGCGGACGGCCGCGAGGAATTCCACGTCCTGCCGGCCGCGGTGCACGGCCATCTTCATTGCATCGCGTGCGGGACGACCTGGGAGATCGGAGCCGAGGAGGCCGCGGCGCTCGTCGCCTCGCTCGAACGCGGCCGGGCCTTCGCGGTCGACCTCAGCCATCTGTCGATCGCCGGCCGGTGTGTCGCCTGTTCCGTGGCACTGGGCGACTGACGCGTGGACGGCGGGGACGGCGGCGGCGACATGGTCGCGGGGGTGCGCCCCGGCCCGGTCGACCGGGTCGTGCCCGGCCCCGGCCAGGAATCGGTCTGGGACTATCCGCGGCCGCCGCGGGTCGAGGCGGTCCCCGAGCGGTTGCGGGTGGTCGTCGATGGCGAGGTCGTCGCGGAGACGACGCGCGGGTTCCGCGTCCTCGAGACGGCCGGCGCGCCGGTCTACTACGTCCCGCCCGACGACGTCCGCATGGAGCGCCTCCAGCCGAGTTCGCACACCTCGATCTGCGAATGGAAGGGCGTCGCCTCGTACTGGAGCTACGTCGGCCCGGCCGGTCGCCGGATCGAGAACGTCGCCTGGTCGTACCCGTCACCGTCGCCCGGCTACGAGGCGATCCGCGACCACCTCGCCTTCTACGCCGGCCGCGTCGACGAAGCATGGGTCGGCGACGAGCGGGCGACGCCGCAGCCTGGCCACTTCTACGGCGGCTGGGTGACGTCGCGGATCGTCGGGCCGATCAAGGGCGGACCGGGCTCGTTCGGCTGGTAGGGGAGCCAGGCGCGGAGGCGACGGCCTCAGTCGCCGGCGGGCACCCCGACGATGTTGAAGCCACCGTCCACGTAGAGGGTCTCGCCGGTCACCGCGCTCGAGAGGTCCGAGGCGAGGTACAGGGCGCTCCGGCCGACGTCCTCGGGCGTGATGTTGGCGCGCAGCGGCGCGACCTCGGCGAAGCCGCGGTACATCCCCTTGAACCCGGCGATCCCGGCCGCCGCGAGCGTCCGCACCGGCCCGGCGCTGATCGCGTTGACCCGGATGCCGTCGGGCCCGAGGTCGGCGGCGAGGTAGCGCACGGACGCCTCGAGCGCCGCCTTGGCGACGCCCATCACGTTGTAGTTGGCGACGACCTTCTCGGCGCCGTAATAGCTCAGGGTGATGATCGACGACCCGCGCCGGAGCAGCGGGCGCGCCTCGCGCGCGAGCGCGACCAGGGAGTAGGCCGAGATGTCGAGCGCCAGCGCGAACCCCTCGCGCGACGTGTCGACGAACTCGCCTTCGAGGTCCTCCCGCTTCGCGTAGGCGAGCGCGTGGACGAGGACGTCGAGCGACTCGTGCGTCTCGCGCCCACCGCGCGAAGACCGTCCGGATCTGCTCGTCGGAGGCGACGTCGCAGGGCTCGACGAAGGTCGATCCGATCGACGTCGCGAGCGGCCGGACGCGCTTCTCGATCAGGCTCTCGACCGACGAGAAGCCGACCTCGGCACCCGCCTCGTGGAGCGCCTGGGCGATGCCCCACGCGATCGAATGGTCGTTGGCGACGCCGAAGATGAGCGCCGTCTTGCCGTCGAGCAGTCCCATCGATCCTCCGCGCGTGCCGTCGGTCGGCAGCCTACCATCGGCCGATGACGCAGGATCGGCTCCGCGAGGCGCTGCGCGGCGTGCGCGGCCTGGTGCTCGACGCGGACGGGGTCATCGTGATGAAGGGTGCCCCGCTGCCGGGGTCGGTCGAGGCGGTCCGGGCGCTCCAGGACCGGCGCGTCCCGTTCCGCGTCGTGACGAACTTCTCCCAGCTCCACCGCGAGACGCTGGCGGGCTGGTTCGCGCGGGGAGGCCTCGCGATCGAGCCGGGCTCGATCATCACGGCCACCTCGGCGACGGCTGCGTACACCGCCGCCCACCATGCCGGCCGCCCGCTGTTCGTGCTGGCCGCCGACCGATGCCCGCCGCGAGTTCGCGGGCCAGCGCCTGGTGACCGCCGACGAGGCCGAGGACCTGCCGCCCGGGACGGTCGCGGCCGCGGTCATCGGCGACGCCGGCGACGACCTGTCGTACCGCAACCTGGATGTCGCGTTCCGGCTGGTCCGCGGCGGGGCCGAGCTGCTGGCGATGCATCGCAACCCGTGGTGGCTGACCGAGAAGGGCGAGACGCTCGACGCCGGCGGGTTCGTCGCCGGGCTCGAATTCGCCACCGGCCGGCGCGCGCTGGTGCTCGGCAAGCCGTCGCCCGAAGTCTTCCGCCAGGCGGCCGCCGAGCTGGCCGCCGACCTCGGCGAGCACGTGTCGCGGTCCCGGTTCGCGATGGTCGGCGACGACCCGCTGGCCGATGTGGCGGCCGCGCAGCGGGTCGGCCTGCGCGGGATCCTGGTCCTGTCCGGCAAGACGAGCCGTGCGGACGCCGATCGCGCGCTACCCGGATCGCGCGGCCCCGATGGCATCGCCGCCACGCTGGCCGATGTGGTCGCCGCGCTAGACTGACCGCAACGTTCCCGACCCCGACCTGACACGAGGGCCCTCGACCATGACGACCGAATCCAAGCCGCGGATCAAGATCACCTACGCGACCCTGAGCGCCGACAACGAGGACCTCCACGCCGGTTTCGAGGCTGGCCTCGCGGCGACCCGGGCGCGCCTCGGTGGCCACTACCGCAACTACATCGACGGCACGTGGCGCGACGGCGACGGGGTGTTCGAGGCACGCTCGCCGATCGATCGCGACCTCCTCCTCGGCACGTTCGCGCTCGGGACCCCGGCCGATGTGGACGCGGCGGTCGCCGCCGCGCGAGCCGCGCAGCCGGCCTGGGCCGCCGTGCCGTGGCGCGACCGCGTCGCGATCGTCAAGCGCGCGGGCGACCTGATCAGCGAGCGCCTCATGGAGTACTCGGCCGACATGGCGATCGAGGTCGGCAAGAACCGCATCGAGGCACTCGGCGAGATCGAGGAAGCGGCCGACCTCCTGCGGTACTACGCGAAGACGATGGAGGACAACGACGGCTACGACCACGAGATGGGCAATCTCGGCGACGCCGCCGTCCATACCCGATCCATCCTGCGTCCCCATGGCGTCTTCGCGGTCATCAGCCCGTTCAACTTCCCGATGGCGCTCGCCACCGGTCCGACCGGCGCCGCCCTGCTGGCCGGCAACACGGTGGTGCTCAAGCCATCGAGCGCCTCGCCGCTGTCGTCACAGAACCTGGTCCAGGCCTATGTCGACGCCGGCGTCCCGAAGGGTGTCGTCAACCTCGTGATGGGCCCGGGGGAGACCGTCGGCCAGGCCCTCCAGGATCACCCCGGGATCGACGGCATCGTGTTCACCGGCTCGTACGAGGTCGGGATGCGGCTGTTCCATGCGTTCTCGAAGGCCTGGCCGCGGCCGTGCATCGTCGAGATGGGCGGCAAGAACCCGGCCATCGTGTCGCGCAAGGCCGACCTCGAGGAGGCGGCCGAGGGGATCATGCGCAGCGCCTTCGGCTTCGGCGGGCAGAAGTGCTCGGCGAATTCGCGGGTCTACGTCGAGCGCCCGGTCCACGACGAGCTCGTCCGGCTGCTGGTCGAGAAGACCGAGAAGGTCACCATCGGCGACCCGCTTCGTCCGCGCCAACTGGATGGGCCCGATCATCGACCAGCGTGCGGTCGACCGACACCAGACCGCGGTCGCCGAGGCGCGCCGCGATGGCACCGTCTTCACCGGCGGGGAGCACCTGACCGACGGCGACCTCGCGCGCGGCTTCTTCGTCGAGCCGACGGTCGTCGGCGGGCTGCCGACGAACCACCGGCTCTTCCGCGACGAGCTGTTCGCCCCGTTCACGGCCGTCGCGGCGGTCGATTCGCTCGACGAGGCGATCGCCCTCGCCAACGATTCCGTGCTGGGGCTCACGGCCGGTGTCTACAGCGAGGACCCGGCCGAGGTCCAGCGGTTCCTCGACACGGTCGAGGCGGGCGTCCTGTACGTCAACCGGCGAGCCGGCGCGACGACCGGCGCGTGGCCGGGCGTCCAGGCGTTCGGCGGCTGGAAGGGGAGCGGGTCGACCGGCAAGGCCGGGCTGTCGATGTACTACGTCGCGCAGTTCATGCGCGAGCAGTCCCGTACCGTCGTCGACTAGCGCGGCGCGGGACGGCGCGGGCGCGCGTTGCGACCTGCGCTCCGCGCTCACGCACCTCGGGGTGCGCTCGCTTTCGGTGCTCGGTCGCGCCTTCGCCGGCACCGTCCGGCGCCGCGATCCTCGGTTCTTCGTCGACTAGCACGGCGCGAGAGACTGCGCCTGGCCGGAGCCGTCTCATCGGGATGTCCTAGCGGCCAACCGCCTGCCGCGTTTCGGTCGAATGCACGTCAGGCGGGAACTGGTCGGGCCGTTCCTGATCAGATGCCTCACAGCGGCGGCCGCGGGGGCAAGGTCGCGTGGGACACCGCCATTCGGCTGGGTGCGGCTCGGCTATACTCGGCCCACGATATCCAACCTGCATACTCGTTATGCACTCGAAGCCAGAGGTGCACCTTGTCGTCGGGCGCGTCGCGGATCGCCGGAGACCGGCCGGTCCCGCACATCGTCACCGAGCTTCCCGGCCCCAAGGCACGGGCACATGTCGAGTTCGACGAGACGTGGACATCGCCCAGCTTGCCCCGGGCCTACCCGATCGTGCCGGTCCGGGGCGAAGGCCTGACGGTCGAGGACATCGACGGCAACCTCTTCCTCGACTTTGCGGCCGGGATCGCCGTGAACTCGACCGGGCACTCGCACCCTCAGGTGGTCGCCGCCATCAAGGAGCAGGCCGCCGAGCTCATCCATTTCTCGGCCTCGGACTTCTACCTGCCGATCTACCCGCAGGTCTGCCGCGAGATCGCGCGGATCTCCCCGATCTCGGGCCGCGTGCGCGTCTACCTCGGCAACTCCGGGACCGAGGTCGTCGAGGCCTCGATCAAGCTGGCCCGCTTCGCGACGAAGCGGCCGTACATCGTCGCGTTCCTCGGCGCATTCCACGGGCGGACGTACGGCTCGGTCTCGCTGACCGCGTCCAAGGCGAAGTATCACGCCGGGTTCGGGCCGCTCCTGCCCGGGATCTTCCACGCGCCGTACGGGCGGGTCGAGGACCTGCGCTGGTTCGATGAGGTCCTCTTCGACAAGCTCGTGCCGGCGAACGAGGTCGCGGCGATCATCGTCGAGCCGATCCAGGGCGAGGGCGGCTACCTCGTCCCGGAGGACGGGTTCCTCCAGGGCCTTCGCGCGATCTGCGATGAGCACGGCATCCTGCTCATCGCCGACGAGGTCCAGTCCGGAGCGGGCCGGACCGGCAAGATGTGGGCGGTCGACCACTGGGGCGTCGAGCCCGACATCCTGCTGACCGCCAAGGGCATCGCATCGGGGATGACGCTCGGGGCGATGGTCGCGCGCGCGGAGCTGCTCGAGACCTGGGGCCCCGGCGCGCACGGGTCGACCTACGGCGGCAATCCCGTCGCCTGCGCCGCGACGCTCGCGACCATCGAGCTGCTCGAAGGCGGCCTCGTCGAGAACGCCGCCGTCCGTGGCGAACAGGCGATGGCCGGCCTCCGGCCGCTCGTCCACCGATACAACGGGCTCGTCCGCGACGTTCGCGGCAAGGGCCTGATGCTCGGCATCGAGTTCGACACCGCCGAGCACGCGGAGGAGGTCCAGTGGGCCTGCTTCGAGCGCGGCCTTCTCGTCCTCGAGTGCGGCAGGTCGACCGTGCGGATGTCGCCGGCCCTGATCGTGACAGAGGCCGAGATGGCGACGGCGCTTCGGCTGTTCGGCGAGGCGGTCCACGATGTCGCCACCCGAGGTCCGGCGCTCGGCCTGGAAGCCGCGCTCGCCGGGGCGATGCACGAGGGCGAGGTCGGCGGCTGATCCTCGGTGGGCCGCCCCGGGGAGGACTCGAGCGAGGGGCTCCGGTTCAGCCCTCGACGGCGATGGCGCCAAGATCGGAATCGCGGAGGCGCATCGCCGAGGACGGCGAGCCCCAACAGGATCCGCGTCGAGGCTATCCAACGCGTCAAGCGTCCGGTGAACGTTACGGCCCTCGGGTGCGGGATAATCGCTCTGTGAGCACCTCCAAGGTCGCGACGATGCGCGATGCTGTCGCCGACCTGGTCCGCGACGGTGACTGCGTGGCGATCGAGGGGTTCACCCACCTGATCTCCTTCGCGGCCGGCCACGAGATCATCCGCCAGCGCAAGCGCGACCTGACCCTCGCGCGACTCACGCCGGACCTCATCTACGACCAGATGGTCGCGGCCGGCGTCGCCCGCGGGCTCGTCTTCTCGTGGCTGGGCAACCCGGGCGTCGGCGGCCTCGGGGCCATCCGTCGCCGGATCGAGGGCGCCATCCCGGACCAACCGTTGGAGGTCGAGGAGTACAGCCACTTCGGGATGGTCGGTCGCTACACGGCGGGCGCCATGAACCTCCCGTTCTTCCCGTTGCGGAGCTACTTCGAGACGGACCTGCCGGTCGCCAACCCGCGCATCCGGCCGATCCGATCGCCGTACGGCGACGAGACGATCTACGCGGTCCCGCCCCTCCGGCCCGACGTCACGATCGTCCATGCCCAGCGCGCCTCGGCCGGCGGCGACACGCAGGTCTGGGGGCTGCTCGGCTGCCAGAAGGAGGCGGCCTTCGCGGCCGACCGGGTCATCGTCGTGGTCGAGGAGCTGGTCGACGAGTCGGTGATCCGGGCCGACCCGAACCGGACGATCATCCCCGGACTCATCGTCGACGCGGTCGTGGTCGAGCCGTGGGGTGCCCACCCGTCCTACGTCCAGGGCGCCTACGACCGGGACAACCGGTTCTACCTCGACTGGGACGCGATCACGCGGGACGAGGCGGCGACCCAGGCCTGGTTGCGCGACTGGGTCTACGACCTCGACGGCCGGACGGCGTACCTCGACAAGCTCGGACCGGAACGGATCGCGTCGCTGGCGCCGGGTTCGGCACCCTCGGGCAGCGTGGAGTACGGGGCGTATCGCTGATGGCGACCACCACCCGACGGCTCGGGAAGCGGGTGTCCTTCGACATCGGGGAGATCCCGTGACCGGCTCAGCCGTCTTCAGCAAGTCGGAGATGATGATCGTGGCGGCCGCGCGCGAGCTGTCCGGTCAACGGGTCTGCTTCGTCGGGGTCGGGCTCCCGAACATCGCGGTCAATCTTGCCCAGCGGACCGTCGCCCCGGACCTCGAGCTGGTCTACGAGGCCGGCGTCTTCGGCGCCCGGCCCGCGCGCCTGCCGCTGTCGATCGGCGACCCGACCATCGTCACGGGCTCGACCGCCGTGGTCAGCATGCTCGAGCTGTTCGGCTATTACCTGCAGCGTGGGCTGATCGACGTCGGCTTCCTTGGCGCCGCCCAGATCGACCGGTTCGGCAACATCAACACGACGGTCATCGGGCCCTACGACCATCCGACCACGCGCCTGCCCGGCTCCGGCGGCGCCTGCGAGATCGCGATCAACGCCCGCCAGGTCTTCGTGATCATGCGGCAGAGCAAGCGCAGCTTCGTCGAGACCATCGACTTCCGGACCAGCCCGGGCAACCTCGGCGGCGCCGAGCAAGCCGAGCGGATCCGCCGCGAGGGCGGCTGGCTGGGCCGGGGACCGACCGTCGTCGTGACCGACCTCGGCATCTACCACTTCGACGACGCGGGCGAGATGCGGCTCGATTCACTCCATCCAGGGGCAACGGTCGAGGCCGTGCGCGACTCGATCGGCTGGGACGTCGCGATCGCGCCCGAGATCGGCGCGACGCCGCCGCCGACCGATGCGGAACTGCGCCTGATCCGCGAGGAACTCGACCCGGGCGGCGCCTACACGCGCTAGCACCGTGCGCTCCGGATCGGTCGAAACGCCGCGGGCCACTTGACGCAAACTGACCGCTCCGGTCCCCTCGGGTTCGACACCGGAGTCGTCGATAGGAGAACCGCGTCATGCCCCAGCGTGCCTTCGCAGGAACCATCAATGTCGACATCCGCGACTCGGTCGAGGATTGGGCGCCATTCGTGGCGCCCGCCGCGCCCGCCGGCTCGCCGAACGTCGTGTACGTCGTGCTTGACGACGTCGGATTCTCTGCGATGTCGTGTTACGGCGGGCCGATCGCCACGCCGAACATCGACAAGATCGCCGCCGACGGCGTCCGCTACACCCAATGGCACACGACCGCGCTCTGCTCGCCGACCCGCTCCTGCTTGCTGACTGGCCGCAACCACACGCGCAACAGCATGGCCTGCATCACCGAAGGCGCCAGCGGGTTCCCGAACGCGAGCGGCACGATCCCGCCCGAGAACGGCATGCTCCCCGAGATCCTTGGCGAACTGGGCTGGAACACCTACATGGTCGGCAAGTGGCATCTCTGCCCGACGGTCGAGATGAACCTCGCCTCGACCCGCCGTAACTGGCCGACCGGGCGCGGCTTCGAGCGGTTCTACGGGTTCCTCGGTGCAGAGACGAGCCAATGGTTCCCGGAACTGGTCTACGACAACCATCCGGTGGACCAGCCGAAGACGCCCGACGAGGGCTACCACTTCGGTGAGGACATCACCGACAAGGCCATCGAGTTCATCATGGACGCCAAGGCGGTCGCTCCCGACAAGCCATTCTTCCTGTACTACGCGCCGGGCGCCGCGCACGCGCCGCATCACGCCCCAAAGGACTGGATCGACAAGTACAAGGGCCAGTTCGACATGGGCTACGAGGCGATGCGCGCGGCGACACTGGCCCGCCAGAAGGCGATGGGCATCGTGCCGGCAGACACGGAGCTGCCACAGATCAACCCGATCGGGACCTCCGCGACGCGCACCGGCCCGGATGGGAAGCCCTTCCCGGCAATGGACAGTACGCGGCCGTGGGACTCCCTGTCGGACGAAGAGAAGCGCCTCTTCGCCCGGATGGCCGAGGTCTATGCGGGCTTCCTGTCGCACGCCGATCACCAGGTCGGGCGGCTGCTGGACTACCTCGAGATGACCGGCCAGCGCGAGAACACACTGATCATGGTCGTGTCCGACAACGGCGCCAGCGGCGAGGGCGGACCCGACGGATCCGTCAACGAGATGTTGTTCGCGAACGGGATCCCCGACGACATCAACGCAAACCTCGCGATGCTCGACGAACTCGGCGGGCCCAGGACCTACAACCACTACCCCAACGGCTGGGCGATGGCGTTCAACACGCCGTTCAAGATGTGGAAGCGGTACGAGTTCAACGGCGGCACCAGCGACCCGTGCATCATCTCGTGGCCTTCAGGCATGAAGTCGAAGGGCGAGATCCGGACGCAGTACCACCACGCGATCGACCTGGTCCCGACCGTCCTCGACGCGCTCGGCATCGAAGCGCCGGAGAAGATCAAGGGCCACGCGCAGAGCCACTTCGACGGCGTGAGCATGCGCTACAGCTTCGACGACGCCGCCGCCCCGACCGCCCGCCACACCCAGTTCTACTCGATGCTGGGATCACGAGGGATCTGGCACGACGGCTGGAAGGCGATCACGACGCATCCGACGATCGCCGGCTGGAGCCACTTCCGCGAGGACGCCTGGGAGCTGTATCACACGGACGAGGACCGCTCCGAGTTGCATGACCTCGCGGCCGAACAGCCCGAGAAGCTCCAGGAGATGATCAATCTCTGGTACGCCGAGGCGGGTGCCAACGAAGGCTTCCCGCTCGACGACCGGTCCGCGCTGGAGATCTTCATCTCCCCGCGCCCACAGCTGTCGCCGCCGCGTGCGCGCTATGTCTACTTCCCGCAGCATGCCGAGGTCCCGGAGGCGCAGGCGGTCGTCATCCGCGGCCGTTCCTTCGTCATCGGCGCGTTGGTAGACCTGCCGAAACCGGGCGCGGAAGGTGTGCTGTTCTCACAGGGCTCGAGGTTCGGTGGCCATGCGCTCTACGTGAAGGACGGCCGGTTGCACTACGTCAACAGCTTCGTCGGGATGTTCGAGCAGAAGGTCGTGTCGACCGTGGACCTGCCGACAGGCGAGAACCTCATCCTGTCGGCCTCGTTCGAGAAGGAAGGCACGGTCCCATCGCCCGTGGCGGAGGGCATCCTGTCGCTTTACCACGGTGAGGCGAAGGTCGGCGAGGGGCGCATCAAGACCCAGCCCGGTGGCTACATGATCGCCGGCGAGGGGTTGGCCGTCGGGCGCGATGTCGGTGACCCCGTCACGCAGGACTACCCCGGCGAGCGGCCGTACCACTTCACCGGGGGCACGATCAAGCGGGTCGCTGTCGACGTGAGCGGTGAGCCGTACATCGACCTCGAGCGCGAGGCCGCAGGCATGCTGCTGAGGGAATGATCAGGGTCGACACGACGCGCCCGTGACCCGCGGACGCCCGCCGGCGGCGTACCGGCTGTGCGCCGCGACCCGATCGAGCGCGCGCATGCAGGGATCCCGGCCCCCCGAGTGCGTGACGAGTGGCCCTCTCCGCGGCCCGACCGGCCCCGTAGACTCGGACCACTATGCGTATCGTCACCCCCGCCGAGGCCGTATCCGGGATCGCCTCCGGCCAGCAACTCTATCTCCAGTGTGCCGCGGCCACTCCGTCGGTCCTGCTCGACGCGCTCGTCGCGCGCGCGCCGGAGCTGTTCGATGTGAGCGTCGTCCACCTTCACTGCGAGGGACCGGGACCTCATCTCGCGCCTGAGATGGCGCCCCACTTCCGTCATCGGGCGCTGTTCATCGGTCCCAATGCCCGCAAGGCGATCGCCGACGGCCGGGCCGATTTCGTGCCTGTCTTCCTGTCGGACGTGCCTCGCCTGTTCGACACCGGCCTCCTCCCGCTCGACGCCGTCTTCGTCAACGCGACGCCACCCGACGCGCACGGGTTCTGTTCGCTCGGGACCTCCGTGGAGGCGATGCACGCCGCCATCCGGGCCGCGCGGACGGTCATCGTCCAGTTCAACTCGGCCATGCCGCGGACACTCGGCGACAGCTTCATCCACGTCTCGCAGATCGACCTCGCGATCGAATGCGACGTGCCCCCCTACGAGCACCCGGTGGGAACGATCGGCGAGATCGAGCGCCGGATCGGCGAGCACGTCGCCGAGCTCGTCCCCGACGGGGCGACGCTCCAGCTCGGCATCGGCGCGATCCCTGCCGCGACCGCCCTCGCCCTCACCGACAAGCACGACCTCGGCGTCCACACCGAGATGTTCACCGATTCGATCGTCGACCTGGTCGAAGCCGGGGTCATCACCGGTTCCCGCAAGGAACGCAACCGGGGCAAGCTCGTCACCGCGTTCATGATGGGCACCAAGCGTCTCTACGACTTCGTCAATGACAACCCGGAAGTCGAGATGCGGCCGGTCGATTTCACGAACGACACGCACGTGATCCGCTCGTTCAGCCGGATGGTCGCCATCAACTCGGCCATCGAGGTCGACCTGTCGGGGCAAGTCGTCGCCGACTCGATCGGTCATCGGCTCTACAGCGGGGTCGGCGGCCAGATGGACTTCATCCGCGGCGCCGGCCTGGCATCGGAGGGGCGTGCCATCATCGCTCTGCCGTCGATGGTCAAGGATGGGTCGTCACGGATCGTGGGCTCGCTCCGCGAAGGTGCGGGCGTCGTCACGACGCGGGCGCACGTCCGGACCGTGGTGACCGAGTGGGGCGTCGCCGAGCTGTTCGGCCTGAGCCTGCGGGAGAGGGCCACCGAACTGATCCGGATCGCCCATCCGGACGTCCGTGACGCGCTGGCCTCGGAGGCGCGCGCGCTCCATCTCGGCTGATGGGAAAAGGGGATCGCGGTGGGCGCCGGGCGTCCCCTCCGACGTCCACCGTGGATGCGATCGTATGGCCGGGATCCGACCGCCTCAAAGGACCGAATGGCACGGAATCTCAGGCCAAATGGCCGTCCCCAAGCGGGGGTCGGCTCAGATCGCGATCGGCGCCCGTGTCACCGCCGCCAGCCCGGCGTCGAACGCCTCGAGGTCGGCCTTCAGGATCTCCGGGTGCTTGGCGCCCGCGACCGCCCGGAGCGCATCGCGGAGGGTCTCGGTGTCGACGACCGGTCGCCGGCCGATGAGCGCGCCGAGTGCGACGATGCTGACCAGCCGGTCGTCGCCGGCCGCCCGTGCGAGGCCGGTGCACGATGGCGCCACCACCTCGTAGGCGGGCGACGCCGGGGCCTCGACCATCGTCCCGTCGATGACCAGCAGGCCGTCCGTGGCGACCAGCCCGCCGTAGCGCTCGAGCGCCGGGCCGGACAGGGCGATCAGGACGTCGACCCGGTCGACCACGGGTGATCCGATCGGGCGGTCCGCGATGATGACCGTGCACGCAGCCGCCCCGCCGCGCATCTCCGGTCCGTAGGACGGGATCCAGAGGACCTCGAGGTCCGCCGCCATCGCCGCCCGGGCGAGGACGGTGCCCGCGAACAGCAGCCCCTGGCCGCCGAAGCCGGACACGATCACGGTGGTTTCCATCAGTGCTGTCCCTCCGCGCGGGGACGGTCCACCAGGACCCCGAGGGGATACGTCTCGGCGACGACCGAGAGGTGCTCGATCGATTCGACCGGCGTCATGCCCCAGCCGACGGGGCAGTTCGACAGCACCTCGACGATCCCGAAACCGCCACCGGCGACCTGGATCTCGAACGCGCGCCGGAGCATCGACTTCGTCTTGCCGATCGCCGACGGCGACGAGAGCGAGCCCCGCGCCGCATAGGCGGTCCCCGGGACGATCGCGAGCATCTCCGTGATCGGGATCGGATAGCCGGCCGTCCGCGCGTCACGCCCGAGGGGTGTCGACGTCGTCTTCTGGCCGAGCAGGGTGGTCGGGGCCATCTGCCCGCCGGTCATCCCGTAGATCCCGTTGTTGACAAAGACGACGCTGATCCGCTCACCGCGCGCGGCGGCATGGACGATCTCGGCCGTCCCGATCGCGGCCAGGTCGCCGTCGCCCTGGTAGGTCATGACGAACGCGTCTGGGCGAACCCGCCGGACCCCGGTCGCGACCGCGGGCGCCCGGCCATGCTGGGCCTCGACGAAGTCGACGTGCAGGTAGTCGTAGGCGAACACCGCGCAGCCGACGGCTGCCACCGCGATCGTCTTCGGTCCCAGCTCGAGCTCGCCCAGGACTTCGGCGACGAGCCGATGGATCACGCCGTGGCCGCAGCCCGGGCAGTAGTGCGTGGCGCGGTCCTCGAGGAGCTCGGGACGTGTGGCCACGATCCGTGGTGCCCGGGCCTCCACGCGGGGCGCCGTCGCCGGGGCCGGGCGCTCGACGGTGGTCGTGGTCATCGGATGCCTCCGCTTCGGGCGGGTGTCAGGGCCCAGGCACTTCGCAGCGCGTCGACGACCTCGTCCGGGGTCGGGACCATCCCGCCGGTCCGGCCGTGGAACAGGACGGGCGCCCGACCTTCGACAGCGAGGCGCACGTCCTCGACCATCTGCCCCGCCGACAGCTCGACGACGAGGATCGCCCTCACCGACCGCGCGATCTCGGCGAGCGCGTCGGATGGGAACGGCCACAGGCTGATCGGACGGAAGAGGCCCGTCCGCAGGCCGGCCTCGCGGGCGCGCGCGACCGCCGTCCGCCCGACCCTGGCCGCGGTCCCGTAGGCCACGATCACGAGCTCGGCGTCGTCGAGCTCCTCGCCGACCCAGCGGACCTCGGCGGTGGCGATCGCCTGGAACTTGGCCGCGAGTGCGAGGTTGTGCTGCTCGAGGTCCTCCGGGCGGAGGTGGAGCGACCTGACGACCCGCGGCGGCCGGCCGTCGGCGCCGGTCACCGCCCACCCGTCGACGGAGCGCGGCGGGTTCCGGTAGATCGGCCGGACCGGTTCCATGGCCTGGCCGATGATGCCGTCCGCCAGGATGATGACCGGGGTCCGGTAGCGCTCGGCGATCTCGAACGCATCGGCCACGATGGCGATCGCCTCCGCGATCGATGACGGTGCGAGGACCGGCACGCGGTAGTCGCCGTGACCGTGACCCTTGACCGCCTGGAGATAGTCCGCCTGTGCCGGGGCGATGCTGCCGAGGCCCGGCCCGCCGCGCATGACGTTCACCAGGACGACGGGAAGCTCCGAGCCGGCGAGGTAGCTCATCCCTTCCGCCATCAGGCTGAAACCGGGACTCGAGGTCGAGACCATGACCCGGGCGCCGGTGGCCGCCGCGCCGAGCGCCATGGAGATCGCCCCGATCTCCGATTCGGCCTGGACGAAGGCCCGGCCCTCTTCGGGCATCCGGCGGGCCATCCACTCGAGCAGCTCGGCCTGCGGGGTGATCGGGTAGCCGAAGTAGGCGTCGCAGCCGGCCTGGATGGCGGCCTCGGCGATCGCCTCGTTGCCCTTGAGCAGGACGCGGTCGGGGAGTGGCGCCGGATCGGGCGCGCTGCGCTCGGCGATCGGGTGGCTGGCGGTCGTCATCGGTCGGTGCCTCGGGGGTAGGCGATCACGGTGAACACGGCATCGGGGCAAACCCGGGCGCAGAACGCGCAGCTCGTGCAGCGCGCCGCGTCGAGGAGCCGGATCGGATGGTGGCCGAGCCCGTTGACCGTATCGAGGTCGAGGGCGAGGACGGCGCTCGGGCAGATCGCCACGCATAGACCGCACCCCTTGCAGTGTTCGGCGGCGATGCGCAGCGGCGCCTGACGCTCCACGACTGCGTGGACGGCGGTGGCGAGGGTCATCGTGGCGGCACCTTCCTCGTGCGTCGTCGTCCCGGTTCACAGGCCAGGGCCCGGATGTCGGCGACCAGTTCGCGTTCGGTCAGCGGCGCACTCGCGCGCGATGCCACCGCCCGCCTCCGGCCGAGGCGCCGGTCCTCGGCGCGAAGGATGCGACCGAGTCGGCTGCACACCTCGCCGGGCCCGATGATCCGGACCGGGTCGCCCGCCGGGACGCGCGCCGCGACCCGTTCGACGAACCGGTCGAGCTGCGGGGGGACGTCCGCGGCGATCCGCTCGATGGTTGCCGACCCGTGCCAGCGCACGATGATGGCATCGTCGGTGTCGATCCAGACAAGCGTCGCCGGCGTCTCGCTGCGGGCTGCCTCGCGTTCCGTGGCGTTCATGTGCGGACCCGCCATCGCGCGCCTCCTTGCCGCCACGTGCGCGGCGGACCATGCGAGCATCGCTCCGGCCGGAATGCCGCGGCCAGTGCCCGAGGTCACCCGCCGCCGGGTCAGATGGCAGGAGACCCGTCGGCGTTCCGGAACGATCGCGCCGACGGCGGGCGGATCGGCCCCTCGCCGAAGTGACGGTCGGCACTGATGCGCGGATGCGCATAGGTCGATGCTCCGGCCATGGACGAGATCACGGTCCTCCAGGCCGAGATCCTGCGCACGCTCGCGAGCCCGCGCAGGCTGGAGATCCTGCACCGGATCGCGGCCGGCCCCTGTGAGGTCGGACGCCTTGCCACGGAGATGGGCATCAGCCAGCCGAACGTCTCACAGCACCTCGCCGTCCTGCGGGCCGCGGGCCTCGTCGATGCCGACCGCAACGGTCGCGAGGTCCACTACCGATTGACCGATCCGGACGTGATGGTCGCCTGCGAGCTGATGCGCGGCGTCCTCGAGCGGCGCCTGCGGCGCCTGGCCGAGCTGTCGGCGACCCAAGCGGTCGCTGCCTTCGACACGCCCGCCTCCAACACATGGCACGCGAGGTGATCCGATGGACGAGCCCCTGAACCTGGTCCTCTTCTCCGGCACGGACGACAAGCTCCAGGCCGCTGCGGTGCTCACGGCCGGCGCCGCCGCGCTCGGCAAGCCGGTCAACGTCTTCCTCCAGTACTGGGCGCTCGACGCCTTCCGGGCCGAGCGGATCGGCCTCGACCACGGGCTCGCTCCGGAGGCCGGGACGGAAGGCCGGGCTGCCGTGGACGCGCTCGCGCGGGCCGGCCAGGCGCCATGGGCGGAGACATTCCGCCAGGCCAAGGACCTCGGTGCCGTGGACATCCAGGCGTGCTCGCTGTCGATGGACCTCCTCCATCTCGAGTCGACCGACCTCGACCCGCTCGTGGACGGGGTGGAGGGCGTGACCGCCTTCTACCTCAACGCCGGCGAGGGGCAACTCGTCTTCATCTGAGCCAAGCAGAAAAGGAGTCCGACCATGCCAGTCGTCGAGATCACCCAGGTCGTCGACGCTCGCGGCCTGTCCTGCCCGATGCCGATCGTCAGGACCGCCCAAGCGTGCAAGGGCCTGCCGTCAGGCGCCGCCCTCGAACTCGTCGCGACCGACGCCGGCTCGGTCAAGGATGTCGCGGCCTGGTGCCGAGCCACCGGCAACGAGCTTGTCGAGCAGACCTCCGACGGGGCCGTCTACCGCTTTGTCATCCGAAGGAAGTGACCGTCATGACCACCGCGACCGTGCCCACCACCCTCGATCCGCTGGCGGAGGCGATCGCCGCCGTGGAAGGCTGGCCCGAGGCCATCGATCCGACCGTGGGGCCCGCCCCCGAACCCGTGCATGACGACGCCGTCGCGACGAAGGACTTCCTGATCATCGATTACAGCGGCGATCTCGAGAAGGTCTGGGCGACCATGATCCTGGCCTCGACGAGCGCTGCCATGGGTGTCCGGACGCGCGTCTTCGTGACGTTCTGGGGCCTCCAGGTCTTCGTCAAGGATTCGAAGCGGATCACCGGCGAGAACTGGATGCAGAAGATGATGTCGGCGATGCAACGGCCCGGCATCAGCCACCGGAAGCTGTCGAAGATGAACTTCTTCGGGATGGGCCCGTGGATGATGGGCAAGCTCGCCAAGCAGTACGGCGTCGCGAGCCCCAAGGAGCTCCTCGAGGTCGCCCAGGCGATGGGCGTCGAGTTCCTTCCGTGCCAGATGACGATGGACATGTTCGGTCTCAAGCCCGAAGACATGATCGAGGGCATGGGCGAGCCGGTCGGCGCGGCGACCGTCATCGAGCTGCTGACGACCAACTCCGTCCCGTTGTTCATCTGACCGGACCATCCGATCCCCAGAAGGGCGTGACCCCAATGACCGAATTCGCCGTCTCCATCACCCGGACCGTCGACGCCCGTGGCAGCTTCTGCCCGGGGCCGTTGATGGAGCTCATCCGCGCCATCCGTGAAGGCCAGGTCGGCGACGTCATCGCCGTCTACTCCTCGGACAAGGGCTCCAAGACCGACATCCCCAAGTGGGTCGAGAAGGCGGGCCACCGGCTCGTCGCGCTCGAGACCCGCGACGGCTACGACGAGATCGTCATCGAGAAGCGGCGGTAGCGGCCATGCAGCGGATCCTCATCCTCGGCGGGGGCGTCGGGGGGACCCTGACCGCCAATCTCCTGGTCAAGAAGCTCCGCGCGCGGATCGACCGCGGCGAGGTCGAGATCGTCGTCATCGACGCGACCGGCGAGCACGTCTACCAGCCCGGCTTCATGTACATCGCGATGGGCGGCGAGCGAGCCGCGAACCTGCATCGACCCGAGCGCGGCCTGCTCGACAAGCGGGTCACCCTGATCGTCGGCGAGGTCACCGGTGTCGATGAGGTCGACCAGGTCGTGACCCTGGCCGACGGATTGCCGCTCGGGTACGACCAGCTCGTCCTGGCGACCGGGTCCCGGATCGTGCCCGAGGCGATCGAGCATTTCGACACCGAAGCCCACCACTTCTACACGGCCGACGCGGCGGCGCGACTGCGCGCCGCGCTCGATCAGTTCGACGGCGGCCGGGTCGTCATCGGCATCGCCGGGATGCCGTACAAGTGCCCGCCGGCGCCGCTCGAGGTCGCATTCCTGCTCGAGGCCGAGCTGCGCGAGCGCGGGATGCGCGGCCGCACCTCGATCGACTTCTGCTCGCCGATCGGGCGCGCGTTCACCATCGAGAGCGTGTCCGAGATGGCCACCCCGATCCTCGAGGCCAAGGGCATCGAGCTCCATACCTTCTTCAACGTCGAGTCGATCGACCCGGAGCGCAAGGTCGTCGAGAGCCTCGAAGGGGAGGAGCTCGGCTACGACCTCCTGATCCTGGTGCCACCGCACAAGGGCCAGCAGTTCCTGATGGACTCGGGCTTGGCGCCGGCACCCGGCGGCTGGCTCCCGACCGACCGGCACACGCTCCTCGTCGGCGGTCGCGCGAACGTCTACGCGCTCGGCGATGCGACGGACCTGCCGCTCTCGAAGGCCGGCTCGACCGCCCACTTCGAGGCGCCGGTCGTGGCGGAACGGATCGCCGCGGCCATCGACGGCCGGGCGCCGGCCGGCAAGCACGTCGACTACCAGGGCAAGGTCATGTGCTTCTTCGAGATCGGCGACGGGAAGGGGACGCTCCTCCAGTTCGACTACGACCACCCGCCACGCCCGCCGAAGCCCAATCAGCTGTGGCACCTCGGCAAGATCGTCTTCAACAAGACGTACTGGCACACGGTGCCGAAGGGTCGCGTCTGACCCGGACCACATCGGGCCCCCGACCCGGCCCCTTCCCCGGGCCGGGGGTCTCGTCAGCCGGATGGCGCCGATCACCCGGTATCATCGGTCCTCGTCCGGTCACCGCAGCCGGCCGCGGAGGAAGGGTCTGTCGATGCGTGAGCCGTTGACCATCGCGGTCGCCCAGCCCGTCTGCCTGTCGTACGACGTGGCGGCGAACGCGGAGATGCATGCGGCGATCATCCACGCCGCGGGCGCCCGGGTCGTGGTCTTCCCCGAGCTCTCGTTGACCGGCTACGAGCTGGATGCACCGGCGATCGCGCCCGACGATCCCCGGCTGGCGCCCATCGTCGAGGCATGCGCGGCGATGGGATCGCTGGCGCTCGTCGGGGCGCCGGTGGAGGACGAGGCCGGCGGAACGCACATCGCGATGCTCGCCGTCACCGGCTCCGGGACGACCGTGGCGTACCGGAAGATGTGGCTGGGGACGTCCGAGACCGACCGCTTCACGCCGGGCACCGAGCCCTGCCTCGCGGAGGTCGACGGCTGGCGCCTCGGGCTCGCCATCTGCAAGGACGCCGCCATCGCGCAGCATGCGTCCGACACCGTCGCGCTCGGGATCGACGCGTACGTCGCCGGCAGCGTGAAGGGGGCCGACGAGGCGGCGGTCCAGGACGAGCGCGCCCGTCGCGTGGCGACCGAGCATGGGGTCTGGGTCGCGGTGGCGAGCGGCGCGGGCGCGATGGGCGGCGGATACGACCCGGCCGCCGGCCGGTCGGGCATCTGGGCGCCCGGTGGGGCGATCGTCACCCAGGCCGGGCCGGAGACAGGGGCGATCGCGCGCGCCACCTTCGGCTAGGCCGCGCCCACGATGATCGACAGGCCCCACAGGCCCAGCGCAAAGACGACGACGGCCGTCAGCGAGTCCACCCCGAAGCCCGCATGTCGGCGCTCCCCTCGCACGATGATGGCACTCATGTAGATGCCGGTGAGGACGATGCCGAGGGCTCCGAGCCAGGCATTCTCCCGACCGGCGGTCGGCAGCAGCGGCTTCCCCGCGAGGAAGTCGGCGAGGACGAACAGGCAGAGCTGGAAGGCGTTGCCGCCGAAGATGTCGCCGATCGCCAGCTCGTTGTCGCCGAGACGAACCGCCTCGATCCCGGTGCTGATCTCGGGCAGCGCGCTGGCCGCCGCCAGGAACGTCGCTCCGAACACGACGCCGTTGATCCCGGCGCGGTCTGCCACCAGGCTGCCGCTCGTCTCGAGCGCGACGCCCGCGACCAGGATGAACAGGCTGGCTGCGCCGAAGATGACGCCGATCCGGAGCGTGCTCGCAGTCGCGAATGGCTTCGGCGCCTTCGGGTGGGGGGTCCGCCGATGGCGTCGTCCCGGCCGGCTGCCGGGCATCGTCACCTCCCACGGCTCGTGCCGACGGACCCGGTCGATCAGGAAGATGCCGATCAGCCACGCCACGACGATGCCGATCGACGCCGGGCTCACGCCGGCGACCGCGGTCGATTCGGGCAGGATCGTGCCCATCAGCATGACCGCCACGACGACCACCACGAGGGCGCCCTCGAGGACGGGGATCAGCGAGCCGACGAGATAGGTCAACGGCCTGTCGCCGCCGACCGCGCGATCGCACAGCACGAGCACCATGGTCTGGATCGCGATGCCGCCGATCAGGTTCCCGGCGGCCACGTCCAGATGGCCCTGGAGGACCGCCGACACCGTGATCGCGACCTCCGGCAGGCTCCCCGACACCGCGAGCAGGACGACTCCGCCGAGCGCCTCGCCCAGGTGCAGCCGTTCATCGAGGGCGTCCGTCGTCCGCGAGAGGACGATCCCCGCGAGCCAGGTGACGACCCCGCCGACGAGGAAGATCGCGATGAGCGCCGGACTCGCGAGATCGCCCACTCCACCCTGTCGCTGCGAGCTGTGGTGCGGCGAAGCATCGCGCATCGGGCACCACTTCGCGTCGTGCGGTCGCAGACACTCTCTGCGTGTTCGGTCGACTAGGATGCGGCGGTGAACACCGGCCGCGTCTTTCGCCGCTCGAGCGTCGCCGACCCGCCGGTCGCGGTCGAGGCGTCCGGTTCGACCATCCGCGATGCGACGGGGCGCGAGTATCTCGACGCCGCGGGTGGGGCGATCGTCGTCAACGTCGGGCACGGCCGGCGCGAGATCGCCCAGGTCATGGCCGACCAGGCGGGCCGCCTGGCCTACGCGCACGGCAGCGCGTTCACGACGGAGCCGCTCGAGGCGTATGCGGCCCACGTCGCGCGCTACCTGCCCGTCGACGATCCGGCGATCTATCCGGTGTCCGGCGGCTCCGAGGCGATCGAGACAGCGCTCAAGCTGGTGCGGGCGTACCACCTCGCCCGCGGCGAGCCGGATCGCTGGATCGTCTACGCGCGCTGGGGGAGCTACCACGGCAACACGCTCGGCGCGCTCGACCTGTCGGGCCGCAAGCCGCTGCGCCGTCCGTACGAGGGTTGGTTGGGTCGGTTCCGGCACGTGTCGGCCGCCTACCCGTACCGGGCGGACCTGCCTGGCTCGAACGCCCTCGGCTCGACCGATGCGCTCGCCGCCGAGCTCGACGCCGCGTTCGCGTCCGCCGAGCCGGGATCGGTCGCGGCGTTCGTCGCCGAGCCGATCGTGGGTGCCACGCTCGCCGCGGTGGAGCCACCCGACGGCTACTGGCCGGCGATCGCGGAGGTGTGCGCCAGGCACGGCGTGCTGCTCGTCGCCGACGAGGTGATGACCGGGTTCGGGCGCACCGGGCGCTGGTTCGGGCTCGACCACTGGAACGTCCGGCCGGACATCCTGGTCGCGGCGAAGGGAGCCACGTCGGGCTATTGGCCGTTCGGGTTCGTGGCCGCCTCGGACGCCGTCTACTCCACGGTCACCGGAGCGAGCTCGGGGTTCGTCCACGGCTTCACGTACTCACACGCGCCGATCGGGGCGGCAGTCGCGTCCGAGGTCCTCGCGATCATCGAGCGCGAATCATTGGTCGAGGCCAGCGCCGCCAAGGGCCTGCGCCTGCTCGAGCTCGCCCGTGCCGCGTGCGGCGACCACCCAGCGGTCGGTGACGTCCGGGGACGCGGCCTGCTCGTCGGGGTGGAGCTCGTCGCCGACCGTGAGACCCGCGAGCCGTTCCCGCGCGCGGCCAGGGTCACCGAGGCGGTCGTCGCCGCCGCGCGCGACCGCGGCGTCCTGCTCTACTCGGGGACGGGCAACGCCAACGGCGTCGATGGCGACACGATCCTGCTCGGTCCACCGTTCATCGTCACGGGACCCGAGATCGAGCGGATCGTGGCGGTGCTGGCCGAGGCGATCGATGCGGCCGTCGTGACCGATCCGGCGCGGCGCTAGCCCGGTCCAGGCGGCACGGCCACCCGGCGCAGCCGCCGGCCGGCAGCCCGCCTCAGCCCGGGATGACTCAGAACCAGCGCCCGGACCCCCCGACCCGATCCCCGGAGCCGCGAAGGATCAGCAGCAGGCCGAGCCCCACGAGCAGGATCGGCAGGACGTAGCCACCGAACGACGCGCCCGCGATGTTGACCGCCCCGATGAGCGCCAGCAGGCCGCCGAACCACAGCTGCCAGCCCCAGCCGCCGCCGGACACGCCACGGACGAGCGCGATGAACAGGAACGCGACCCCGAAGCTGAACGTGCTCAGGCCGTCGGCTTCGATGCCCGCCGCGTTGAGCAATCCCGGGACGGCCAGGGCGGTGATGATCGCGCCGGCATAGAGCGAGCCAGTCCCGCGGTCGATCGCCCACTTCACCAGGAACGCCAGGCCGATGGCGAGGACCACGACCGAGCCCGCCGAGCGGAACTGCGGGAACGCCTGCTGGAGCAGCAGCAGCCCGCCGAAGATGAGCAGGAAGATCCCGATCCATGGCAGGCCCGGCCGTCGCGCGCCGTCGGGACCCCACTCCCAGTGGTAGACCCGGATGGGCTCGCCGGGCCCGCGGCCCGGTTCGCCAGGCCCGCGGCCGCCGCTGTCGGGCCCGAGCCGGGTCACCGGTTCGTGTCGATCGTCCATCGCCGCGCCTCCTGCGGCTAGTATCCGCGCTCGGCGTCGACCGGGTTGAGCAGCGGCTCACCGGCGAGGTAGCGCCGGACGTTCTCGACCACCAGCTCGTCGAAGAAGCGGAGGGTGTGACCGGAGGCGTGCGGCGTGACGATGACGTTCGGGGCGTCCCACCACGGGCTGTCGGGCGGGAGCGGCTCCTCGCCGAACACGTCGAGGACCGCCCCCGCCAGCCGGCCGGCGCGGAGCGCCCCGAGGAGCGCCGTCTCGTCCACCAGCGCGCCGCGCGAGATGTTGATGAGCCAGGCATGGCGCGGCAACGCGGCGATGACCTCGCGACCGACGATCCCGCGCGTCGCCTCGGTCAGCGGCATCGTCACGACGAGCATGTCGGCCGCACGCGCCACCTCGGCGAGCGCGGCCTCGTCCACGATCCGCTCCGGGATCGAGCCGTCCGGGTCGCCCGTGCCGGGCACGCGGAACGATGGGTCGTACCGCTCGCCCGGTCGTCGCTTGACCGCCACGATCCGCACCCCGAGCGCGGCCAGCTGCCGGGCGACCTCGCGGCCGATCGAGCCGTAGCCGGCGACGACCGCGGTCCGGCCGCGGATGATCGACACCAGGGCTGGCTCGCCCGACGGCCAGTGATGTGCCGCCTGGTCGGCGCTCCAGGTCGCCGCGGGCTGGTGGACCCGCAGGACCATCCCGCTGACGTATTCGGCGATCGGGATGGCGTAGACACCCCTCGCGTTGGTGACCAGCAGCCCCTTCCGCCACGGCGGGTCCGCCGCCATGTGATCGACGCCCGCCGACGGGACCTGGAGCCAGCGCAGCGCCGGGACCCGCGTCAGGTCGCTCGGCGGCCAACCCGCGATGAGGATCTCGACCGCGTCGTCGACGAGGGTCGCCGGGTCGAAGGCATCATCGCCGCTGACGTCGACGACCTCGAGACCGGGCATCTCCCGGAGACGATCGACGGTGTCGGGACGGATCGGGCGTCGAGGATCAGGCGCATCGTCCAACGATAGGGCATCGCGGCTGCTAGGACCGGGCGAGCCCCGCTGCCGTGCCGGGCGTGCCGTCCGGGTCGGGCGTCAGGTCGTCGTCGTCCTCGACGTGGCTGAACCCGAGCCGGTCCACGAACCGCCCGAAGATCCCGGGCGCCCACCAGTTCCAGTGGCCCATCAGCCGCATCGTGGCCGGGACGAGCAGGACCCGGACGATCGTCGCGTCGACGAGCGACCGCGATCGCCATCCCGACGCCGATGCTCTTGATCGTGATCACGTCGGCCAGGGCGAACGCCGCGAAGACCGAGACCATGATCAGGGCCGCGCCGGTGATGACCCCGGCCGTCTTCGCCAGGCCCTCGGCGACCGAGGCGGTGTTGTCGCCGGTCCGCCGGTAGGCCTCCTGGATCCGCGACAGGAGCAGGACCTCGTAGTCCATCGACAGCCCGAAGATGACGCTGAACATGATGATCGGGTTGCCCGCGATGGTGTAGCCGAGCGGCGTGAAGTTGAGCAGCCCGGACAGGTGGCCCTCCTGGAAGATCCAGACCATCGCGCCGAAGCTGGCCGTGATCGAGAGCAGGGTCATGAGCACGGCCTTGAGCGGCAGGACGACCGACCCGAACAGCAGGAACAGGATCGCGCCGCTGGCGAACAGGGTCAGGCCGACCGCGTACGGGGCGCGCTCGGCCTGGACGACCAGGAAGTCGTGGCCGAGGGCGGCGCTGCCGCCGACCTGCGGTCGGTGATCCCGGCGCCCGGGTCGATGCGCGCGGATCTGGGGGATGAGGCGGTCGCCTCGGGCGCGACGGCGGCAGCGGGCTGATCGCGTCGAGCCGGACGGTGGAGCCGCGGACGTACGGCGCGAGGAGCTCGTCGAGCCCGGCGGGCGCTGGCCGGCGGGCAGCGCGTAGAGCTGCGGCGACCTGCTCGGGCGCGAGGAGCGCGCCCGTCGCCGGGTCGTGGATGACGAACGGGCTCTCGACCCGGTCGATGCCCTCGAGCGCGTCGACGCGCGCGGCGTACGCGTCGAGCGCCCGGATGTTGGCGAGGCTCGTCGGCGACCCCGACACGTCGGCCAGGATGACGATCGGCGTCGTCTCGCCGGGCGCGAACTCGGTCTGGAGCGCGACGTACGCGTCGCGGCTCTCGACGCCGGGCGGGTAGATCTCGGCGCCCGGGACGCCCTGCACGAGGCGCAGGAACGGGATGCCGAGGATCAGGAGGACGCGAGGGTCGGGACGAGGACCGCGACCGGGCGGCGCATGACGCCGCGCGCGACGCGCTCCCAGCGGCCCGGTCCGCGCCGACCTCGACGCCGTCGGCGACCGGCCGGACGCGGTGCCGCAGGCCGCGGATCGACAGCGCGTTGACCCGTGGCCGAGCATCCCGAGGACGGCCGGCAGGAACGTCAGGGCGAAGACCACCGAGCACAGCGACGACGAGCGCGCCGGCGATCCCGATCGAGCGGATGGCCGGGGCGGCGAACAGCAGCAGCCCGGACAGGCCGATCGCGACGGCCAGCCCGCTGAAGGCGACGGCCTTGCCGGCGGTCGCCACGGCCCGCTCCACGGCGTCGCCGACCGACCGGCCGCGGCGCAGCTCCTCGCGGTAGCGGCTGACGATGAAGAGCGAGTAGTCGATCGCGAGCGCGAGGCCGAGCATCGTCGCGATGTTGAGGACGAAGATGCTCATCTCGACCTGCTGGGCGACGAGGTAGACGAGCGCCAGGCTGCTCGGGATGGCGAGCCCGGCGACGAGGAGCGGCATGCCGGCCGCGACGAGCGAGGCGAAGACGAGGACGAGGACGATCGCCACGACCGGCAGCGACACGAGCTCGGCCTTCTGGAGGTCCTTCTCGGACTGCTCGGCCGAGTCCTTGGTGATCGGCGCCGTAGCCGGTGAGCTGGTAGGTGTAGCCGGCCGGCGGCACGATCGCCGCCCGGATGTCGTCGACGCGTCGACCGACGCCTCGTCGGTCATGGTCGAGCTGGACGACGACGTAGGCCGCGTCGCCGGCGGTGCTGATGAAGCGCGGGTCCTGGTCTGCGCGTAGCCGACGATGCCCGTCACGTGCGGGGTCGTGGCCAGCCCGGCGTCGCGCTCGCGATCGCGCCCTGGAAGGCCGCCGACGTCGCGTCGGCCCCGGGGCGTCGGCCCGGAAGAGGGCGATGACCGAGCTCTTGCCCGCCCCGAACTCGGTGTCGAGCCGGGCGGACACGGCGGCCGATTCGGAGTTCGCGTCGAGCCAGCCACCCGCCGACAGCGCGGAGGAGGCCTGGGTGGCGAGGGTCGTGCTGGCGATCGCGACGACGATCGGCGATCAGGACGATCGGGACGACGGAAGCGGTAGACGAATGCTCCCCAGCGGCTGAACATCGGGATCCTCGCGGGACGGGTCGAAGGGCCACAAGATAGAGAATGGTCATTCGTTTTGTCAAGCCTTGATGGTTGCATGACGCACGACAACGCGCTAGATTGCGAAGAAGGAACATTCGTTTTAGGAGTCGACGTGCCGCGCGTCAGTGCCGCCCACGAGCAGGAGGTCCGGGATCGGATCCTCGCCGCCGCCGCTCGCGTCTTCGCCGAGAAGGGCTACCACAGCTCGACCATCGCGGACGTCGTGCGCGAGAGCGGCCTGTCGGTCGGTGCCATCTACACCTACTTCTCGGGCAAGGACGAGCTGATCCGGCTGACCTGCGACCAGATCGCGGCCCGCGGACTCGACGAGCTGGCGGCCCGCCTCGCCGCGGCGACCACGACCGCCGAGCGGCTGGCGATCGCGATCCGCCTCTACGTCGAGACGATCGACGAGTACGACGGCGCGCCCGGCCAGGTCACGCTGGTCCAGGCCTGGGCCGAGGCCGACCGCGAGCCCGGCGTGCGCGAGATGCTGGCCGGCCGCCGCGAGCGCCTGGCCGGGCGCCGGCCAGCTGCTCCTGCGCCAGGGCGTGATCAGCGGCGAGCTGCCGGCCTCGCTCGACGTCGACGCGGTCACGCGCGGGCTGCTCGCGCTGCTCGACGGCCTGATGCTCCAGCGCATCGAAGCGGGCGACGCGTACCGGCCGGCCGACCTCGAGCGCCGTGCGACGGCCATCGTCGAGCTGCTGCTCGGCGCCGGGTCCGGCGCGACCCGCATCCCGGAGCCCGTCCCGACGGCGTAGCATCGCGAGCCATGGCCCACGTCCAGACGGTCCTCGGCCCGATCGAGCCCGACTCGACTCGGGTTCACCCTGCCGCACGAGCACACCCAGATCGCGCTGTGGCACATCCCGGATCGCTGGGACTACTGGCAGCTGACCCGCGACGAGCCGGTGATCCTCGAGGAGCTCGCGCGGTTCCGTGCGGCGGGCGGGAGCGGGCTCGTCGACGTGACCCTGCCGGGCGTCGGGCGCGACCCGGTCTGGCTGCGCGGCGCTGGCCGAGGCCAGCGGCCTGCACGTCGTGATGGGCTGCGGCTGGTACCGGACCGCCTACTACCCGCCCGAGGCGCGGATCGAGCGCCGGTCGATCGACGACCTCGCCGACGAGCTGGTCGCCGAGATCGAGACCGGGGTGGGGGAGACCGGCGATCCGGCCCGGGATCATCGGCGAGATCGGCACCGACAAGCCGTGGGTCTCGCCGGCGGAGGAGCGGGTCCACCGCGCGGCGGCGCGTGCGGCACGCCGGACCGGGCTGGCCATCACGACCCACGCGCGTCCTGTCCGACGTCGGGCTCGCCCAGCTCCGGATCTTCGAGGAGGAGGGGCTCGATCCGGCCCGGGTCGTCATCGGCCACGCCGATTCGTACCCGGTCCTCGACCACTACCTCGCGATCGTCGAGCGAGGCGCCAGCCTCGAATTCGACTTCGTCGGCATGCCCTGGGAGCGCGAGCGGATCGGCGAGGACGCGGACCGTCGAGCTCGCTGTGCGAGCTCCTCGCCCGAGGCCACGCCGACCGCGTCCTCCTCAGCCAGGACGTCTGCAACGACTCGCAGCTCGTGCGCTTCGGGGGCAACGGCTACGCGTACCTCGCCGAGACCTTCCTCCCGCGCCTGCGGGCGGCCGGCGTGTCCGACGCCGAGATCGAGACGATGACGGTCGCGAACCCGCGGCGGCTCCTGACGATCGGGTAGATCGTCGCGCGCCGCCCGGGGCGCGGCTCAGCCCTCGAGCGTCGCCTCGACGCTCAGCGCGACGTTGCCGATCAGCGCGACGCTGATCGGGCAGCCGTCCTCGTGGCCTCGGCCGCGGCCATGAAGTCGTGCCTCGACATCCCCGGGACCCAGCCGCGCACCGTCAAGGCGCTCGACACGACGCGCCAGCCGGCGTCGAGCTTGTCGAAGGTCACCTCGGCCGCGACCTCGAGCCGCTCCGGTGGCGTCCCGGCCCGACCCAGCGCGCCCGACAGCGCCATCGAGTAGCAGGCGGCATGCGCCGCCGCGAGCAGCTCCTCGGGGCTCGTCTTGCCGTCGGACGATTCGGTCCGCGCGGCCCACGACACGGGCAGGTCGGCGAACGCGCCCGACGAGACGGCCGAGACCGTCGCCGGATCCGGTGGTGAGGGCGCCGGACCAGGTGGCCTCGGCGCGTCGGATAGCGGCCATCGTCATCTCCTGCTCGAGCGGGCACCCATCGTCCCATACCGGGCCATCCTGCGTCGCGGGCGGTCCGCGCCGGAACGGGTGGCGCGGTCGCCGTCGAGGGATGCGGTGCCCGTACCAACGCGCGGACATGCCCGGGACCACGCCGCGCACCGTCAGCGCGCTCGAGACGACCCGCCAGCCGGCATCGAGCTTGTCGAAGGTCACCACGGCCGCGACGTCGAGCCGCTCCGGCGGCGTCCCGGCGCGACCCAGCGTCCCCGACAGCGCCATCTCGAAGCAGGCGGCGTGCGCCGCGGCAAGCAGCTCCTCGGGACTCGTCTTGCCGTCGGACGACTCGGTCCTGCGCGGCCCACGAGACGGGGAGGCGCCGAACGACGCCCGACGTCATGGCGGAGACCGTGCCCGAGCCGGTCGCGAGGGCGCCGGACCAGGTCGCCTCGGCGCGTCGGATGGCTGCCATCGTCATTCTCCTTGCGCTGGGCCCGGGATCGGGTGGGCAGCCTCATCGTCCCATAGGAGCCGCCGCTGCGTCCCGCCGCCCGTCACGGTGATCGCGCTCGGCGTGTCGGATATAGTGTGGCTCAGTCCGAATAGTACGGGGACACCGAACATTCCATCTGACAAGAACCGCCGACCGACCCCGGCCGCCATCGACGCCGTCCTCGACGGCTACGAACGGCTGATGCATCGGCTGGTCGCCTCGCACGCGCCCGAGTTCACCGAGGTCAGCGTGACGATGGCGCAGGCCAAGGTGCTGTATGTCGTCATGGCGGCCGGGCGGCTCCGGATGTCGGAGCTGGCGGCCCGCCTGGGGATCGGCTCGTCGTCCGCCAGCGAGCTGGCCGACCGGCTGGTCGAGATGGGACTGCTCCAGCGGAACCAGGAGCCCGATGACCGGCGCCAGGTGGTGGTCAGCGCGACCCCGGACGCGGTGGCGCTCCTCGAACGTTTCCGCGAATTGAACCAGCGCCAGCTCCGCGAGCTGCTGGACCAGCTCGACGTCGACGAGCTCGAGGTCATCGATCGCTCGCTCGAGGTCTTCGGGTGGGCGCTCGACCGCCGGGCCGCCGCCACCGATCGATCCACCACCACCGACCAGGGAGAGACCCACCCGTGAGCCGACTCAGCCGGATCGCCATCAGCAAGCGCAGCGTGACGCTCCTCTTCGCTGCCGCCCTGTTCGTCGCCGGGTTCTCCGCGTGGGGAAGCCTCAAGCAGGAGCTCCTGCCGGACATCGACTTCCCGATCATCACCGTCGTGACCCCGTACCCGGGCGCGGGATCGTCCGACGTTGCCGAGCAGATCACCAAGCCGATCGAGAACGCCATCAGCGGCGTCCCGCGGCTCGCGCAGATCCGGTCGACTTCGTCCAACTCCATCTCGCTCGTGGTCACCCAGTTCTCGTATGGCACGAACGTCAAGGAGACGACCGCGGCGATCAGCGATGCGATCACCCGGGCGAACCTGCCGGCCAGCGCCGATCCGACGGTCCAGGCCCTCAATATCAACGCCTCCCCGGTCGTCATCGCGTCCATCGCGGCGAGCAACGGGACCAACCTCGACCAGGTCGGCCGGATCGCTCGGACCGAGATCGTCCCCGAGGTCGAGGCCATCGAAGGTGTCGCGCGAGCCGACCTCACCGGCGGTCTGGACGAGCGCCTGTTCGTCACCCTCGACCCGGCCAAGCTGGCGGCCACCGGGATCACCAGCCAGCAGGTGGTCGGGGTCCTCCAGGCGAACAACCTGACCGTCCCCTCCGGCCAGCTGCCGGCCGACGGGTCGAAGATCCCCGTATCGACCATCGGGAGCTTCACCTCGGTCGACCAGGTCCGAGGGCTGATCGTCGGGTTCAAGCGGACGACGCCCGCGACTGGCACCACCGGCACGACTGGCTCGACCGGCTCGACCGGCGCATCACCGGCCCCGAGTGCCGTGCCGGCGCCCCCAAAGCCGATCACCCTCGCCGATCTCGGGACCGTCGAGCCGGCCGTCGTGGCGACGACGGGATACGGGCGCACCAACGGCGAGCAAGCACTCACCCTGACCGTGTCCAAGGCTTCCAACGCCAACACTGTCGATGTCGCGGACGCGGTCCAGGCCAAGCTGGCCGAGATCGCCGGTCGCCATCAGGGTCAGCTGACGATCACGACCGTGGCCGACCTGTCGGTGTTCATCAAGGAGTCGCGCGACGGGCTCGTCCGCGAAGGCGGTCTCGGCGCGATCTTCGCCGTCCTGACGATCTTCCTGTTCCTGTTCAGCCTGCGCGCCACGATCGTCGCCGCCATCAGCATCCCGCTGTCGATCCTGACAGCGCTGGTGATCATGCAGCTGACCGGCGTGACCATCAACATCATGACCCTGGGAGGCCTGGCGGTCGCCGTCGGCCGCGTCGTGGACGACGCGATCGTCGTGCTCGAGAACATCTACCGGCACCGATCGCTCGGAGAGGATCGGCTGACGGCGTCCATCAACGGCCCGCGCGAGGTCGCCGGAGCCATCACCGCGAGCACCATGACGACCGTCGCGGTCTTTCTGCCGCTCGGCTTCGTCGGTGGGCTCGTCTCGCAGTTCTTCCTGCCGTTCGCGCTGACGGTCACGTTCGCGCTGCTCGCATCCCTCGTGTGCGCCCTGACCGTGGTCCCGGTGCTGGGCTACTTCCTGATCCGGACGGTCAAGCCGGCCGTCGACGAGACCGGCGAGCCGATCCGTTCGATCTGGGTCCGCATCTACACCCCGACCATCAAGTTCGTCCTGCGCAGCAGGGCGACCAAGCTCGGCGTCGTCCTCGGCGCGGCCGTCCTGTTCGTCGCGTCCCTGGCGCTGGCGCCACTGCTGCCGACCCAGTTCATCAACGCCGGTTCGGAGAAGACGCTGATCGTGACGATCGCCCCGCCGACCGGGGCGAGCTCCGCCGCGGTGCTCGAACGGGCCATCCAGGCCGAGACGATCCTGCTCGCCGACCCCGCCGTGGCACTCGTCCAGACGAGCATCCCGGCCGAGGGCGACACGAGCTCGCAGGTCTTCCAGTCGGCGCTCCAGGGTCGTGCGGCGAACAGCGCGACGATGACCGTCCGGCTCAAGCCCGATGCGGACGTCGATGCGACGTCGGCCCGGCTCGCGACGGCGCTCGAACCGGTCCGCACCGGCGGCTACGACGCCACCATCTCGACCGGCGGCTTCTCGACCGGTGGTCTCGACATCATCGTGACGGGCCAGACGCCCGCCGACGTCGAGAAGGCGACGACCGCGATCCTGGCGGCGCTCGCCGACCAGCCGGACCTCGTCAACCTCAAGAGCGACCTCGTCAAGGCGACGCCCGAGGTGCAGGTCACGGTCGACCCCAACAAGGCGATCACGGTCGGGATGACCGCGGCGCAGGTCGCCGCCCAGGTCCGGGCGGCCCTCGTGGCCCAGCCCGCGACGACCGTCGAATCGGCCGACGGGACGTCGGTGCCGGTCGTCGTCCAGCTCGACCCCGCGGCCGTCGCATCGGTCGACGACCTCAAGGCGCTGCCGGTCGGCGCGGTCGGGGTCGTCCCGCTCGGGACGATCGCGACGGTCGAGCAGGTCGAGGTCCAGGGCAGCATCACCAGGATCGACCAGCAGCCGGCGTCGTCGATCACCGCCGAGATCGCCGGCAACGACACCGGCGCCGTCTCCAAGTCGGTCCAGACGGAGCTCGATTCGCTCGCCGCCGCGGGCGCCTTCCCGGCCGGCACGACAGCCGAGCTGGCGGGCGTCAGCCAGCAGCAGAGCGAGGCCTTCGGTGGTCTGTTCGCCTCGATGGGTGTCGCGATCCTGCTCGTCTACGTGATGATGGTGCTGACCTTCAACTCGCTGATCACGCCGTTCATCATCCTGTTCACGCTCCCGCTCGCGACCATCGGCGCCTTCCCGGCGCTGCTGCTCACCGGCCGGCCGATCGGCGTCAGCGCACTGATCGGGTTCCTGATGCTGATCGGGATCGTCGTCACCAACGCGATCGTGCTGCTCGACCTCGTCGAGCGCCTGCGCGCCGAGGGCCGCTCCACGCACGATGCGCTCATCGAGGGCGGCCGGACCCGTGTCCGTCCGATCCTGATGACCGCGATCGCGACGATCCTGGCCCTCATCCCGCTCGCTGCCGGCTTCAACCAGGGGTCGATCATCGCCGCGGAGCTCGGGACGGTCGTCATCGGTGGCCTGTTCAGCGCGACGTTCCTGACCCTGATCGTGATCCCGGTCGTCTACTCGCTCGTGGACGGGCTCAAGGTCCGTGTCTCGCGACGGCTCGGTGGCGGGACGCCGGCCGAGAGCAAGGCGGAGCCCGTCGTCGCCGCCTGACCGGCCGTCCGGATCGTCCGTTTGTCCGCTCCCGGCATCGGCCGGAGAGGCGCCGGGAGGCGCCGCTCTCGTCAGGTAGACTCCGACGGCCGCCGTCCGGGCAGCGTCACCAGGAGTGGTGAGGGAGATGACCGAGATCACACCGGCGATGCCCGAGGGGAGCGACCTCGTCCCGGGCTGGCTGCAGCGCCTCGCCGCCGTCGGCTGGCGGCTGCTGGCCACGATCGCCCTGGTGCTCGTGCTCCTGTGGATCGCCATCCTGCTCGCGACGGTCACAGCGTCCATCCTGGTGGCGGCCATCGTGGCCGCGACCTTCGCCCCGTTCGTCCTCACGCTGCGGAACCGGGGCTGGTCGCGGATCAAGGCCGCGGCCGCGGTCTTCCTCGGCGCCGGGTTCATCATCACCGCCACGCTCGTGGTCATCGTCCTGGCCTTCCTGCCGTCGATCCGGTCCGTGCTCGACGGTCTCACCAGCGGGATCGCACGGTTCAAGGATCTGCTCGCCAGCGTCGACATCCCGCCCGAGGTCGGCGCCGCGATCGACCACGCGACGCAGGGCCTCCAGGCCTGGATCTCGACCGAGGTCTCCAACATCGCAGGCGGTATCGCCACCGTGGCGACGGTGGCGATCCTGGGGACCTTCCTGACCTTCTTCTTCCTGATGGACGGGGACAAGGCGTGGAACTGGGCGATGGCCTCGGCCAGCACCTGGCGGCGCGAGGCGATCGCCACCGCGGGTGACGTCGCGCTCGAGCGGGTCGGTGGATACCTGCGCGGCACCGCGGTCATCGCGGCCTTCGACGGGATCACCGAGGCATTCTTCCTGGTGATCCTCGGCGTCCCGAATGCGGGTGCGCTCGGCGTCATCGTCTTCTTCGGGCGGTTCATCCCGTACGTCGGCGGGCTCGTGTCGACCGTCGTCCTGCTGTTCGCGACGCTGGCCACGGCCGGCCAGACGGCTGCCGTCGTGCTGCTGGTGCTGATCACGATCCTGAACGTCATCCAGGGCAAGTTCCTGGCGCCGATCATCTATCACAAGACCGTTCATATCCATCCGGCGATCGCCCTGATCGCGCTTCCGGCGGGGGCCGCGCTTGCCGGCATCATCGGGTTGTTCGCGGCGATCCCCGTGGTCGCCTTCGCGCTCGCGATCGTCGGCGCGCTCGTGTCGATCCTCGGCGTCGAACCGACCACGGCACCCTCGAGCCACCCGATGGTCCCCGTCTGGCTCGACCGGCTCGGCCAATGGAGCTGGCGACTGCTCGTCACGATCGGGCTCCTCGCCGTCTTCATCGACGCCGTCGTCGCGGTCCCGATCGTCGTCATCCCGGTCGTCCTCGGGATCGTCCTCGCGGCCACCCTTGCGCCGCTCGCGTCGTACCTCGAGCGGCGTGGCTGGAGCCACGACCGGTCGGCGCTCGGGGCGACCCTCGGAGCGGCGCTCGGGATCATCGTCATCGTCGGGCTGACGCTCGTCGCGCTGGCTGGCCCCGCCGGCGACATGATCGGCTCAGCGGTCGCCGGCGCCGGGTCGGCGGACACGAGCACGGGCGGCAACGCCGGCATCCTCGTGACGCTGGTCCAGACGTTCGGGATCGGCATCCTGGGCACGATCGCGGGCGTGCTCTCGAGCCTCGCCAGCCTCTCGGTCGTGCTTCTCCTGGCGACGCTCCTGACGTTCTACTTCATGCGTGACGGGAGCCAGTTCTGGGAGGCCTTCCTCGGGCGCGTCGAACCGGGTCGCCGGTCGCACGTCGCGGCGGCCGGCAGCCGTGCGTTCGACGTGCTCGGCGGCTACATGGTCGGGACCGGCGCCATCTCGCTCTTCGGGGCGGCCACCCAGTTCCTGATCATGACCATCCTGGGGATCCCGTTCGCGCTGCCGCTGGCCGTGCTGGCCGTCTTCGGCGGGTTCATCCCGTACATCGGCTCACTGATCACGACCGCACTGGCATTCCTCGTGACGGTCGCGCTGGGGTCGACGCAGGACATCGCGATCATGGCGGTCTTCACGATCGTCTTCAACATCGTGCAGGGCAACATCGTGGCGCCGATCGTCTACAGCCGGGTCGTGAGCATCCACCCGGCCGTCGTGCTGGTCGCCATCCCGGCCGGGAACGCGGTCGCCGGGATCATCGGGATGTTCCTCGTCGTGCCGTTCCTCGGCGTGGTCGCCGCGGTCTGGCGGACGGTCCTGCGCGTCCTGGACACCAAGCCGGTCGAGCTGCTGGGAGCGCCGGCGACGACGCCCGAGCCCACCGAGCTGGTCCCGACGGTCGCCCCGACCGTCGGCTGACGAGCCCGCCCAGCCCGACCGGCTGAGCCTGCTCGCCGCCGCTGCTGTCCTGAACGCCAAACGACGCGGGCGAGCCGCCCGTGGGCGAGCCCCGACCGCGTCGTCAACCAGTCGAGGACGAGCGCCGGGCTGGCCGGCGCGCTCTGCTCAGATCCCGAGGGCCTTGGCCTTGGCCGCGGCGAGTATTCCTCGTCGGACAGGATGCCCTCGGCATGGAGCTGGGCCAGCTTCTCGAGCTGGGCCATCTGGGGATCCTCGGCCGGGCCGCGGCCGCGGGGGCGGGGGCGTAGGCCTCGGGCGGCGGGGCCGCCGCCGCGGCCTGCGCGTCGGCCTGCGCCTGATACTTCTGCTGCTGATGGTGGCTCACCGCTCCGGCGGTGCCGGCCACGACGGCTGTGGTGGCGGCCATCCCGATCAGGCCTCGACGTCGTCGCATCATCTCGCGATCGCTCCTTTCGCTCGGTCCGGTTGTCGGTACGTGGCTGTCAGGACACCGATTCGGCCATCGCCTCTTCGATGACGGGGGCCGGGATGCGGCCGTTGGCGATGAGGATCCCGTCGGCGTCGCGGAGTGACTTCGCGAAGCGGGCGGCCCAGACGTTCTCCCAGATCATCAGGCCGGCGGTGCTGTTCGGATCGAGCGCGCCGCCGATCTCCTCGATGTCCTCCTGGCCGAGCAGGTTCTTGCTCTCGACGCCGAGCGCGGCGAGGGTCGCCTGCTCTTCGGGGCTTGCCTCCGACAGCTCGATCGCGTGGACGTCGCCCGCCGCGTCCTTGGAGATGATCACGAGATCGAGGACGCGGATCGTGCCCGAGTCCTGGAGCTCCTGGATGGCCGGGATGATCTCGCCGGAGAACTTGTTCCCGGGGAACGCGATCGCGATGTACTCGACAGGTCCGATGCTCATGCCGTGACTCCTAACGCGCTGGTGGGTCGATGATTATGCTCCGCCCGTCGTCCCGTCGGGCCTCGGGTCTGCGTGCCGCTCGCCTCCCGGCACGGTGATGGCTACAGCAGTCGCGAGACGCGGTCCATCGCGGCGTTCCAGGCGCGGTCTCGCGGACCGGTCGGGGCCACGGCCGGCTCGGACATCGCGATGAGCTCGTCGAAGATGCTGCGCTCGGTCAGCTCGGCGACGGCCGGATCCGCGAACAGCAGGTCGAGCTCGTCGTTGCGGAAGAGCGACAGGTCGTCGAGGTTGCAGCCGCCGATCAGGACCTGATCGTCGATCCGCAGCACCTTGGCGTGGGCCATCTCCGGGTGGAGCAGGATCTCGACGCCCGGCATCGATCAGCCGGCCGTACCAGTGGCGGAAGGCGGCGGCCGGATATGGCGGGGTCGGCTTGCCCGGGGCGATCAGCCGGACCCGCACGCCGCGCAGCGCCGCCTCGAGGAGTCGCTCGAGGATCGCCCGGTTGGAGATGTACGGGTTGACGATGTGGATCTCGGTCGCCGCGTCCTCGAGCGCCCGCTCGATCGTGTCGCTGATCGGGTGGTGGCCGGTGCCCGGGACGTTCCACAGGACGGTCGTCGGCGCGTGGAACGCGGCCTCGGGCGCCGCGACGAGCGTCGCCGGCGGGAAGTAGCGGAGCGAGCGCGGGATCGTCCGGCGCGGCCCCGCCGTGGTTCCGCCAGCTGATCAGGAAGACCGCCGCCAGCTGCGCGACGATCGGACCCTCGACCCGGCACATGACGTCGTAGAAGCGCTCGTCGTTGTAGTGGTCCTCGATGCCGCTGCCACCGACATACCCGACCCGGCCATCGACGACGATCATCTTGCGGTGGTCGAAATGGAGCAGGTCCTCGGCGTTCGGCTGGAAGCGCCGGGCGCCCGGGATCCCCGGTCCGGAGGACGACGATCCCGTCGTGGGCGACGACCTGGACGCCCGCCTCGCGCAGCTGCGCGGAAGAGGTCCTTGCTGCCGAGGTCGACCTCGCTGCCGATGGCGTCGACCGACAGGCGGACCTCGACGCCTTCGGCGACCTTGGCCGACAGCGCTTCGAGGAAGGTCGTGCCGATGTCGCCGGGCTTGTAGCCGTAGATCAGCAGGTGGACGTGGTCCTTGGCCGCGGCGATGTCCTCGAGGATCCGCGGGAAGTAGCGACGGCCGTGGAGCAGCGGATCGACGGCGGTCGCGACCGCCGGGGCGAAGGTCAGCGCGAGGTCCGCGCGGCGGACCTCCGGGCGGGCGACGAGCTCGGCCGTCCGGATCGCTGCGTTCTCCGCCCGGATCGCGTCGGGGTCGAACGGGTCCGTCGGGACGCGCGACTTGCGTCGCCGCAGCGCAGCCGTGGTGGCCGCGATCCCGGCCCCGATGGCCAGCGTCCGGCGTCGGCTCATCGGTCGTGTGGACGTGCTGTCGTGCATGGCTTCGGCCTCTCCCCGGTGCCACCGTCGCGGGGTGGCAGCGAACTCATCCGCAGATGTCGGCACGGGATACTGTAACGCGCCTGCTGGCTCGCCGGGCTCGGGTCCCGGGCGTATCCTAGGGGTCCACGCAGACCCCGAAACGAAGGAGGAGTCAGATGCCTGAGCTCCCCGTCAAGGAGGTCCGCCCGCCGGAGCTCCATCTCCCCGAGATCAACCGCGAGGAGATCGTCCGGGCGCTGTCCGAGATCCACCTGCCGGAGATCGACTTCACACGGATCGAGCGCCCCACCATCGACCTCTCCGGGCGGTCGTTCGGGCGGATCGTGAGCGGCGATGGCCGCCGCGACACACGCCGCGACACACCTCGTCCCGCGCGCACGGCGATCCCGCTGGTCGCTCGCGGTCGGCGGCCTGATCGTCGCCGGGGTCGTCGCCGGCGTCGCGGCAGCGGCCCTGTCCAACACCGCGGTCCGTGCCCGTCTCTCGAATGGGGCGGCCACGCTCCGCGAGCGGATGACCTCCATCCGGCAGGGCGATGCGGCGCAACTCGAGGTCGGGCACGACGACGCGATCGCGTTCGACGCCGCGGAGACGGCGACGATCGGTGCCCCGCCGTTCGCCGACGCGACGCGGATCGATGCCACCGGCTATCCGGCCGGCCTGGGGTCCGATCACGACGACGGCAGCACCGTCCCGGAGGAAGCGGCCGCGCGGGACTGACGCCCGCCCGAGCTAGGCCCCGACCGGCGGATCGGCCGGGGTCCGCGCCAGCCGATCGAGCGTCTCGCGCAGGTCCGCGCCGAACCGCCGCGACCCGGTCAGCTGGACGCCGAGCCCGACGACCTTGCCCCGGAAGCTCGAGGCGACCCGCTGGAAATCGACTTGGACGTGACAGCCGCCGTCGGGGCGGTCGGTCACGTGGTAGTCGATGACCGTCCCGGACCGGAAGTCGATGGCCTCGACCAGCCGCAGCCGGACGTGGCCGGGCTCGGACCAGTCGTAGTGCTCGCGCGCCCAGACGCCGCCGAGGACGTCGGTCCCCTCGGTCACGTCGGCCCACGTGTCGCCGACTTCGTGCACCTCGTAGTACTTCGTGTCGAGGTTCGGCCAGAGCTCCGGGCGGCGTTCGCTGAAATCGGTGAGTGCGGCGATGAACCGCGCGGCCGGGATCGCCCCGTCGGCCTCGTAGTGGATCTTCGCCATCGCAACGTTTCCGCGGTTCAGCCGGCCGCCACTCGTCCGGGAGTGGCGGCCTCGGGGGCTGCTGCGGCCTCGGCCCCCGCCATCGGCTGCTTCCCGAGCGGGATCCCGATCGAGTCGAGCCAGCGTCGGATGTTGCGGTAGATGGCGGGCGCCCCCAGCGGGACCTCCTCGTCGAGCCCCCACTCGACCGGGTGGAGGATGAATGGTTCGGTCTGCGGGCCGCCGAGCCCGCCGTGCGAGCCGATCAGCTCCTCGAAGGCCGCGACCTCGCCGAGCTCCCGGTCGTATTGGCTGAGCAACAGCAGGTCCGGGGCGTGGGTCATCGCGTCCTCGCGCCTGAGGCTCATGATCGTGTGCGGTCCGAAGAGCGTCGTCGGGTCCTCGCCCTCGACCTTGTCCTCGTCGAGGAACCGCGTCCCCTTGGGCCCGAACACGACCGCACCGAACTCTTTCGAGCGGACCATCAGGAGGCCGACGCCGGGGTGCGCCGCGACCGACGCGACGAGGCCCGGGTGCAGGGCCTCGAGCTCCTCGACGGTGAGCCGGTGATCGTGACCCGTGAAGTAGACGAGACCGAGGTTCCCCGAGCCCACGACGGCGATCGAGCTCGCGTCGGCGACCGGGGGCGGCTCCTCGTCGGCGTCGAGATCGACCACGCCGTCGGTCGTCTTGCTGGCGAAGGCGGCACGGGCGACCGTCGGCCCGACGCCCTTGCTCCGGGTGATCTCCGACAGGAACGAGTTCACGAAGACCGACCCTTCGGCCTTGGTCTTGGTCTGGATCAGCGTCGCGCGCCCGCTCATCAGGGTGCGCACGAACTCGCCGAGGCTGACGCCATAGCGCTGGAGGAACGTCTCGCCCAGGCTCTGGCCGTGGTCGGACAGGATGATGAACTTGTACGGGCGCGGGGCCTCGTCGGTCGCCTTGACCAGCGAGGCGATCGCCCGGTCGACGCCGTCGAGCGCCTCGAACGATTCGACTCGCTCGGGCCCGCAGTGGTGGGCGAGCTCGTCGTAGTCGGTGAAGTCGGCGTAGATGACGTTCGTGCCGCGATACATCTCCTCGATGATCAGCGCGACGTTGACGTCGCGGAGGATGACGTTGCTCGCCGCCCGCATCCCCGCGTACTTGAGGCCGCGATGCATCTGCGGACGGACCCCGGAGCGGCGGGTCCGGCTGGCCTGGTACTGCTCCTTGATGACCTCGCCGAGGAACATCGTGAACGAGCGCAGGTAGCCGGTCGGGCTGAAGAAGAACGACATGAACGCCTTGCTGTCGCCGATCCCGCCGCCCTCGGCCTTGATCGCCGCGGTCGTCAGGTAGGACCGCGTTGCGTCGCCGGTCAGCAGGTTGCAGATGCTCGCCCCGTTGTTCGACAGGAGGCCCTCGCCGTTCGAGATGCGCGACACGATCAGCGTGGCGTCGGCCGGGTTGCTCGAGGCCATCAGGTGCTCGCGGTCGCGCTCGTACCAGCGGAAGGCGGGGATCCCGTCGTTGTTGCCGTGCAGGATGCCGGCCTGGCTGCCCGACGTCATCGACGGCAGGATCGCCTCCCAGCGCGACAGCTTGTGGCTGCCGTCGCGGACCATGCCGGCCATCGTGTTGACCGACCCGGCGCGCATCCGGCCGGCGAGGATCGGATGCGCGAGGCCGTCGATCTGGACGATGACCAGGCCCGGCTTGTCGGTGTGGCCCTGCGAGCGCTGGACGAGCAGCCGCTGGACGAGCAGTCCGTAGTACGACCCGCCGCGGTCGACGCCGAGGATCGCGGTCAGGATCGTGTTGACGATCGCGTACACGAACGAGGCGATCAGCGCGGTCCCGAAACCGTCGACGTGGACGCCGGGCGACCACTGCGCGACGATGACGAACGACACGACCTGGAGGACGAGCACGAGGACCCCGACGAGGACGAGCGAGACCGGCGCCGCGAGCGCGAGGACGACCGGGCGGACGGCGGCGTTGAAGAGGGCGATCAGGATGACGGCGAGTGCCGCGCTCGAGAGCCCGTCGACGGTCAGGCGCGGCATCAGCCACGCCGTGACCAGGAACGACACGGTGGCGACCACGAATGTCAGGACGAGCCGCCGGAGCAGGGCCACCGGCCCGCCGCGCCATTCCCAGAGCACGCGCAGCTGGGTGCCGTAGAAGCCGATCAATCGGCTCATCGTCGTCTGCCTCCCACGATCGAGGTTCGTCAGGCCCTCACAGTCGGTCAAGGATAGGGGCGCGCGTGCATCCGGAACGGACGAAATCGTGCGACGCCCCCAACGGAGCGGTACGATGGCGGCTCCGCTGCCGCTCGATCGCCGCCACGGGCCATCCACGCCCGACCGATCGATGACGCGCGAACACGGGGGACCTGCTCGAAGGAGAGCGGGAGCAGGAGGACCGATATGACCGACGAGACCAAGAGCGCGCCCGCGACCGGATCCGATGACGTCGTCGTGGTCAGCGGCGCTGTCGCCGACGAATACGGCGTCCTCGCCGAAGGAGCCGTCGCGATCCAGGGCGACCACGCGCTCGTCGTCGCCCGCTTCGCGGACACGACGTCTGCCCGCGCCATCTACGACAGCCTGCTGACGTCCGAGCTCGATGGCTCGCTCCACATCGACGGCGTGCTCGTCGTCAAGGCCGACGACGACGGGCGTCTCCACGTCGAGAAGATGACCGACCACAGCACCCGGACCGGGCTCAAGTGGGGGATCGTCGGTGGCGTCGTCGCCGCGGTCTTCCTGCCGGCCACCCTGCTCGCCGGCGCAGTCGCGCTCGGCGCGGCGGGTGCCGCGGCCGGCAAGGCGCGCAACCTCTCCCATCGGCTCGATGTCGAGAAGGAGCTCGCCGGCGTGATCACCCCGGGCACGTCCGGGATCCTGGCGCTGGTCACCGCCGCGGACGTCCCGGCCGTCGAGGCCAAGATGCCCGACGCCCAGGAGGTCAAGTCCGTCACAGTCGACGATGCGACCGCCGGCGCGATCAAGGAAGCCGCCACCGAGGCGGAGGCCGTGACGCCCTCCGGGAACTGACGGCGCGCGAGCGCCATCTCATCCCATGACCGTCGGCGGGCGACCGCCGGCGGTCAGCCGATTCAAGGCCCCGGCGGACCCTCCGCGGCGCGCCGTCGCCAGGGCACCACGCCGTCCATCTCGATATCGAGCGAGAAGCTCAGGAACGTCCGGACGAGCACGATCAGACCGAGCGTCGCGGCACTCTCGAGTGTCTGGTCGATGGCGACCGTCAGGATGATGTCGGCGACGATGAGGACCTCGAGGCCGAGCAGGATCGTCCGACCGAGGTTGTGGCGAAGGTCCGTGTACGCCAGCTTGCGGTCGCGGGCGGCGAGCAGGTCGCGAGCGTAGGCGACCACGCTGATGAGGCCGCCCAGCACCAGGATCCCGACGCCGGCCACCTCGAACAGTCGGACCGCCAGGTCGAGACCCTGATTGAAGGACACGGATCCTCACCCTCCCGGCTCGCGGCGGTCGATCGATGTCGCGAGCATCGGTGACCCGCCTCGTGAAGGGTCGCACACTCGGGATCGCGGCGAGCGTTCGACCGGCCGTCGTTGACGAGAAGGGAGATAGAGGAGTCCCAAGTGATGCAAACCCGGACATCTTGGTTGGCGGCCTGTAGGAGGTCGTCCCGGGTCGGGTCAAACGCGCGGTGCGTTAAGGAACAGGGCAGTCTGAAACCCGCCACCCCTATCGGGCGATGCTCGCCTCGAGGCGTCGGCCCGGTACCTCAAGTCAGGTAGACCCGTCGACAAGGCCATTGAGCACCCGCTCGTGTCGCGTTCCTTGTACCCCGTCGCGCTCGACACAAACTCGTCGTTGCCCGACGCCAGCTCGAGCCCGACGATCCGGCGCTCACCGCTCCGGGTGTCAAGGTCCGCGAGGCCGACCGGGTTACCTCGATGGCGGCGCTCGTCCCGGCCGGCGTCACGTATCTGGCGTCGAGCCCAGGTACGGCTACGTCTCGTCGGCGAGCGACGGGAGCGGAACGTCTCGACCTCGGCGTTTGGAGGGTGATGCAGAGCCGGCTGCCCTCCCCGCGCTTCATCGACGCGATGCCCAAGGCTAACTCTAGGGACGTGACGCAGGCGGACAGGCGCGCGCACCGTTCGGGCACGGCATCGCCTCGACTCCGGATGATCCGGCTTGACGTCGGCCAGTCGGGATAGCACCTTTGCTCTATCGTCACTGGTACTTATTCCGTACGCGCGCGCAGTGAGGGACCCTCGACCGTGAACACCGGACACTTGCCCGTCGATTTGTCGGTCGGTCGGCCCGCGTCGACTCGCGAGTGGTTAGGCCTCGCCGTCGCCGCGATGCTGGCGATGGTCGCCTTCGCGATCTCCTCGGTAGGCGGGAATGTGCCGGTGGTGCGGGCAGCTGACCCTGTGACGATCGAGTTCACCGCCGCCGACAAGTCTTACGACGGGAACACCGACGCGAGCATTCTGACGTGCTTCATCGTCGAGCCTGTCGCTGGCGACGTGACATGCGACTCTACCGGCGCGACCGCTAGCTTCGAGGACAAGACCGCCGCCGACGGCAAGACCGTCAACGGCTCGGGCTTCGTCCTGGCCGGCGTCGACAAAGGCAACTACACCCTGACGAATGGCGACAACGCGTCGACGACGGCCAACATCACGCCGAAGCCGTTGGCGGTCACCGCCACCGGCGTGAACAAGGTCTACGACGGCGGCATGGTCGCGAGCGTCACCCTGGGCGATGACCGGCTCGACGGCGACATCTTCAGCGACAGCTACTCGACGGCCGCCTTCGGCGACAAGAACGTTGCCAACGGCAAGGCTGTCAGCGTCTCCGGCATCTCGATCGCGGGCACCGACGCTGGCAACTACAGCCAGAACACGACCACGTCGACGACGGCCAACATCACGCCGAAGCCGTTGGCGGTCACCGCCACCGGCGTGAACAAGGTCTACGACGGCGGCATGGTCGCGAGCGTCACCCTGGGCGATGACCGGCTCGACGGCGACATCTTCAGCGACAGCTACTCGACGGCCGCCTTCGGCGACAAGAACACGTCCGCGCCGGTACAAGTAACGGCGTATGACAAGTTCGGCAATCTCGCGGGCCCAGGGACCCTTGGCGCAGACGGGGGCACAGCGCCGGTCTACGTCACGATCAAGGACGGCGGGTCCTCGGGTACGACGCTGGCGTCGTCGGTTCCAACGTCCGGCGGTGTCGTTTCCTTCGTTGATGCGACGCCACTCAAGATCTCAACTCTGGAAACCACCAGGCTCTACGCCACCGCCACCCAAGCGGCTACTTTGTCGGTGCCTGCGGGCAGCGTTAACCAGCCCAGCAGACAGATTCGAATCGTCTTGCAGGTCTCCGCCTGCACGGCGTCCACCAAGTGCTCATTGACTGCGAAGGACATGTTCAGTCCGAAACCGGGTACGCAGCTGCCCGAAAATGCTTACGGCCAGATCGTCGGGCAGTCCAATCTTTACGCCCCGGGGACCTCGACGAACGTACTCCTGACGACGAATTTCCTGCCCGCCAGCTCAGTCGATGGCCAGTGCAAGACGACGAGCCCAAGTGGAACGAACTCGACCATCGGCACCGCGGTCGAGCTTCGCCTGACAGGTGTGGGAATCACCAACCCCAAGCCGAGCTCGACGATGCTGATCATCCTGCCGATGAAGACACTGCAGTATTACAGCGTCGCCAGCCGGAACGCGGCAGCTTTCAATGTCTGCCTGGGTTCGTTCAACCTGAGCCTACCGACTACGCCGTTCATGCCATGGATGTCCGTAGAATCCCAAGGGGGGGCTCATGCCAGCACACGGGGTCGATGGTACGGGTGATCCACAAGACGGCTTTTACCGATATTGGGGTGTACCAGCGGCCTGTGGCACGAAGGGACTCAATTCGAACCCCCTCCTTCCTGATCCATGTATTGCTCTGAAGACCAAGTCGTCGACCGACGTCCTCAATCAGATCAATAGGACGGCACAGCCCAAGTGGACAGCCGCGGACGTCGCCAAGATCTTCACCGAAGGCGATATCGCGATCTTCATCACCAAGCCGTTCCCGTGGGACTCAAAGGGCGGCGGCTACTAGACCGCCGATCATCTGCGACATAAGGGATTCCAGGGGCGGCGGCTACTGAACGCCCCAGTCACGGCGTGACGCGTTCAACTGCAGGGTCGGCGAGGCGACTGCGTCCTCGCCTGCTTTGCGTAGGCCGGGAATCGCGGCGGTTCGATGATGCCGAGTCGCTCGAATAGGTCATCCCGAGCTCGCTCGAGATCGTTCCGGAGTCGCTGGGTGGCGGGTCCCAGCGCGAGGATCGCATCCAGCGTGAGGGCCTCCTCGTGGAGGTCGCCGCGCCGACGGGCGAGCCGGAGTGCCCGATCAAGAGCACGCTCTGCCTCGGCGGGGTGGCCGGTTCGGCAATAGGCCCAGCCACGGAGCCGCGCCAGGGTCGGCTCCAGCACCGAACCGCCGTCCGTCACGGCGGCGAGATGCTCAGCCGCCTCAATCACCTTGAGCACCTGGTCGCCCTCGCCGGCGAGCAGGAGCATCTCCGCGATTCGGGCGTCCGTCCGGAGGGCCTCACCCTGCTTGCCGGCATGTGACTGATATGCACGCGACTGCTCGAGCAGCGGTCGGGCTCCAACGATGTCGCCGCGTCGAGCCAGGAGTCGAGCCAGTTCCCGTTGACCCTCGGCCACGTCGCCTTCGGCGCCAGATGCACGCCAGACGCGGATGACCTCGCGGATGAGAGGCTCCGCCTCGTCGTAGCGGCCCTGGTCGATGAGGATCTCGCACAGGTTGTACTTCATCAGCGCGTCGACGGACCGATCGCCGATCTGCTCGGCGATCGCCAGCCCTCGCTCGAAGAAGCCCCGCGCTTCATCCCAGTTCGACGACTCGTGGGCGAACGCGCCCAGATTGTTCAGGATCAGGGCCTGGTTTCGGAGGTCACCCAACTCCACGTAGATTGCGAGGGCCTCACCCGAGTGCGTGGCTTTTTCGACCTGCCCGTTCTCCCACAACGCGAGATCGAGGAACTTGTATGCCTCGGCGAGGGCGTCCCTGGCCTTTCCTCGCCGCGCTTCGTGGATCGCCCGCCGGCTCCACTCGATGCTCTCGACGCGCCGGTTCTGCCAATACTTCACGGCGGCGATCGGGACCAGCAGACGGGCCCGGTTCGCGGCCGCCTCTTGGCCTGTCCGGCCCTCCAGCGTGCGTAGCGCGCGACGGACCTGCACGAGCGCGCGCCGGTAGTCCGCGGTTCGCGTCGCGATCATCGCTTGCTTGACGACGAGCGGCGCGGCCTTGATCGGGTCGTTGTTGAGGAGTCGACGGGCAGCCTTGAACCCATGATCGGCCGCGTCGAATTCGCCCAATCGATACCGGGCGTCCGCGCTCTGCTCGTAGAGTCCGGCCAGCTCGGCCGCGGTCACCGACCGTTGCCGCCGGCCGGCATCGAGCGCCTTGTCGTAGAAGCGCGTCGCCTCGACATTGGCATAGACGGCCATCGCCCGATCGCCGGCCTGGCGACAGAACCGCCACGCCTTGTCCCAGCGCTGCGCCTCGTGGTAGTGGACCGCGAGGACGCCGACCTCCTCGTCGAGTGAGACACCGGCCGACGCCTCGATGGCCTCGCCGACTCGCCCGTGCAACACCCGCCGACGACGATATGGCAGGCCCTCGTACGCCGCGTCGCGGATGAGCGTGCTCCGGAACCGCAGCTCGCCGTTGGATTCACGAATGAGCATTTGGCCCAGGCGCGACCAGACGTCTGTGTCCATGTCCAGTTCGTCACGAACGCAGTCGACCAGGAGCCCGGGGTCGAAGCTCGTTCCGAGCACGGATGCGTAGCGCAGGACCGTCCGGTCGGTAGGCGCAAGCTGGTCGATCTCGCCCGCGATGAGCGATTCGATCGAGTCCGGGAGGGCCCCCATGGTGCCGGTCGACCGGACCATGTCCAGCAGCTGGAAGAGGAAGAGCGGATTGCCGCCGGAGCGGCGAGCCAGCTCCTCGATCTCGTGCGGACGTAATGGGTCGTCGTCCGTCGCCGATCTTAGCATTGCCGTCAGCGCCTCGATCGCGAGCGGTCCCAGGTCGACGATGAAGGATGGCGCGCCATCGTCTGACGCGAAGACGGCGTCGGCTCCCTCGCGGGTGACGATGAGGACCTGGCGGCGTTCCGCCGCGGCCTTCGACAGCCGGACGAACAGGTCTTGGGACGCCTCGTCGAGATGCTGGGCGTCCTCGACGATGATCATCGTCAGCGTCCCCTCGAGGCTCTCGACCGAGGAAGCGCATGGCGACCTCGGACAGGCGATCGCGCAGGAACCGGGCGTCGAGGGCCGCGGTCTCGGGCGTGTTCGGGAGATCGACGCCGAGGAGGACCGCGAGGAGCGGGACCCATGGCACCAATCGGGTGTCAAGGCGCTCGACCGCGGCGCGGAGATGATCCACCACTTCGTCCGTGTCGGCGGCGGTGTCGACCTCCAGGATGTCTCGCATGAGTGCTCGGAACGGGAAGTACGGAGTGGAGGCCTCGTACTCCTCGCAGCGGGTGGTGATCGGACGGAAGTCGGTGGCGCTGGCGATGGCTGCTTCGATGAGTCGGCTCTTGCCGGTGCCCGCACCACCGGCGATCTCCACGATGGCGCCGCGGCCAGCGCGGGCGCCGTCGATGACGCTAAGGAGGACGCCCAGCTCCGCCTCGCGCCCCACCAGCGCGATGCCGCCGTGGTGCGATTCCTTCGCACGGATCGCCCGACCGACGATGGACGCCCTGACGGGCTCGGCCTTGCCCTTCGTCTGGAAGGGCGGGATGGGCGTCGTCTCGAAGACGGTCCGCGAGCGGTCGAGGACGATCTCCGTGGACAGGATCTGGCCGGGCTCCGCCTTGCTCATGACCCGCGCGGCGGTGTTGATGGCGTCGCCGAAGACACGGTAGGCACGCCGATACGGCGGCCCGAAGTCGCCGGTGAAGACCTTGCCGGTGTTGACTCCGATGCGCATCGGCACGATGCCGGGCCGATCCATGATGTCCCGGAGCGTCCGCAGCATCCGCTCCTCGTCGTGACCGGTGCTCGATGGCGCGCCGGCGGTCAGCAGCGCCTTGACGCTCGACTTGCCCACGTCCGTCTCGTAGAACGGCACCTCGTAGCGGAGCGCCGCCTCCTGGATCGATCGCATCCGCACGTCCAGTCCGCGTCCGAGGGCCTCGGGTCCCAGGTACGCGAGCAGACGGTCGGTGTCCATCAGGTCGATGAAGGCGGCCGTGATGGTGCGGTGCTCTGGCTCGCTCTTCTTGAGCAGGACGTGGGTCCGCGCCGCGATGGGGATACAGGAGGTGATATCGAGGCCGCGCACGTCTCCGACATCGGGAGCGCGCAGGCGCTCGACGTCGGGTGGCGCCACGAGGAGCGTGATGCCCTCCTTCTGACGACCGATGGACGACGGGGGCAGGAGCGCCGCCAGCGTCGGGCTGATGCCGATCTCACCCGCATCGGCGATGGCCTCCATGGCCAGGGTCTCGGTCATCACCGGGCCGGCGATGAGGAGCTCGCGGTGGACGCTGCCGGTCATGAAGAAGTGGAACCGCCCGGTCCCGATCCCGACCGACATCCGCAGGATGCTCGTCCCGCCGGAGTCGTGGAGCCGTCCGACGCGATCGATCGTCCCCTGCATCTCCCAGGCGGCTCGACACGCGCGCCGGGCGTGGTCCGGTCCATCGAACATGAGCAGCAGGGCGTCGCCGCCCCATTTCAGGAGGCCCGCGCCCCAGTCGTACGACTCGTCCAGGACCGCCGTGAATACGCCATCGAGGGTGTCGCGCATCAGCTCGGCTCCGACCTTGCCCTTGCGCGCCAGGCGCTCCGTCAGGGCGGTGAAGCCGGAGATGTCGACGAAGACGAGCGTCGCCTCGATCTCGCGGTGGAGCGCGTCGGGATCCGTCCGGAGCCAGTCGATGACCAGCCGTGGTACATACGGTCGGAGGAACTCCGACTCGTCGTGCGTCGCGACGCGTGAACCCGGGACCGCGGACATCGTCATCGGGTGATCGCCAGACCTCGGATGCGTCTCACGTCGCGGATGAAGGTGCAGGGTACAACGACGAAAAGCGGACCCGGTAGGGCCGCCGTCGGGCTCAGAAAGCGAACCTCGGCTATCGTCGACGGGTGACCGAGCCGCGCGACCCCGCACCGCCCCTGACGTCGGCCGGCTGGTCGCCGGGCTCCTGATCGTCCTGCTATTCGTCTTGCCTCGGCGTCTGACGACCGACCCTCGGTGTGTCCGGGTTCGCGTCAGATGGGAACCTTCTATCTCCCTTCTCCGGCCGTCGTTGACGCATCGACCGTTAATCCCGATAATCTGACTCGGAATTAGTCATGAGCCCCGTGCGGGGCATCCGCGGCGCGTCACGCGTCGCACACACCGACGACCGGAGACCCGATGACCGCCGCCCGCGAGATCGTCACCGACCAGCGAGAACAGTTCGCCTTCCACGACGACATCGCCTACCTCGCCGAGACGAAGCGTGGCTTGACGCGCGCGACGGTCGAGGAGATCAGCGGCTTCAAGAACGAGCCGGACTGGATGCTCCAGTATCGCCTGCGCGCCTTCGAGCACTTCCTGAAGCGCCCGATGCCGACCTGGACCGACGGCCTCGACAAGATCGACTTCGACAAGATCGTCTACTACCGCAAGCCGTCCGAGCGCGAGGAGAAGTCCTGGGACGACGTCCCGGAGCAGATCAAGGCGACCTTCGAGAAGCTCGGCATCCCCGAGGCGGAACGCAAGTTCCTCGCAGGCGTGGGCGCGCAGTACGACAGTGAGGTCGTCTACCACTCGGTCAAGGAGGAGCTCTCCAAGATCGGCGTCGTGTTCATGGGCACCGACCAGGCGCTCATCGAATACCCCGAGATCTTCCGCAAGCACTTCGGCACTGTCGTCCCGGCCGAGGACAACAAGTTCTCCGCGCTCAACGCGGCGGTCTGGTCCGGTGGCTCGTTCGTCTACGTGCCCAAGGGCGTCGAGGTCCCGCTCCCGCTGCAGGCCTACTTCCGGATCAACGGCGAGAACACGGGCCAGTTCGAACGGACGCTGATCGTCGTCGACGAGGGTGCGAAGGTCCACTACATCGAGGGCTGCACGGCACCGATCTACGCCACCGAATCGCTCCATGTCGCGGTCGTCGAGGTCGTCGCGCTGCCGGGCTCCAAGGTCCGCTACACGACCATCCAGAACTGGTCGAACGACGTCTACAACCTCGTGACCAAGCGCGCCCACGCGTACGCGAACTCGACGGTCGAGTGGATCGACGCCAACACCGGCTCGCGCAAGACCGTCAAGTTCCCGGCCATCTACCTGCGCGGCGAGGGCGCCACCGCGGACATCATCAGCGTCGCGGTCGCCGGCAAGGGCCAGCACCAGGACACCGGCGCGAAGGCCGTCCATCTCGCCCCGAACACCCGCTCGCGGATCGTCAGCAAGTCGGTCAGCAAGGACGGCGGGCGGGCGACCTATCGCGGCCACCTCAAGGTCTCGCCGGGCGCCACGAATGTCGTGGCCAGCGTCCGCTGCGACGCGTTGATGATGGATGACATCAGTCGGAGCGACACCTATCCGTACATCGACATCCAGGAAGACGACACGTCGATGACCCACGAGGCGACTGTGGGCAAGGTCAGCGCGGACCAGGTCTTCTACCTGATGAGCCGCGGCCTGACCGAGAACGAGGCGACCAACCTCATCGTCCAGGGCTTCCTCGAGGTCTTCACCAAGGAACTGCCGATGGAGTACGCCATCGAGTTCAACCGCCTCGTCAAGCTCGAGATGGAGGGGTCGCTCGGATGACCGACGCCCCGGCGTCACGGATCCGGCCGGCTCGTCGCTCGCCCTCCGACCTCACCTTCGCCTTCGAGCCCAGGCACCTCGAGGAGGCGACCGAAGGGGAACCCGCCTGGCTGACGGCCGACCGGCGTGCCGCGTACGCACGATTCGCGGCGCTTCCGATCGAGTCGAACATGCTCTACACGACGTACGTGGACCTCCGGACGGCGGTCCTCGACGACGTCATCCCGTACCCGCGAGCCCGCGGAGAGGCGCTCGTCCCGCGCGGCGGGTCGACGCCGGAGACAGGGACAGCCGGTCTGGCCGCGTTCCGGCACGACGCCGTCGAGACGGTCGCGCTCGATGATGCGGCCACTGCGGCGGGCGTCACCCTCGAGACGCTCGGGGCATCCATCGCGCGCGATCCCGAGGCGGCCGAGCGACTGGTCGCGCGACCCGGCTCGCTGCCCGAGGACGATCGCCTCGCCCAGCTGACCCGTGCCGGCTGGAGCCAGGGCGTCGTCCTGCGCGTGCCCGCCGGGGTGCGGCTCGATCGACCCATCGTGATCCGCTGGGCCGTCGGCGAGCCCGACCGAGCGCTCCTGACCCGGACGATCATCGAACTCGGAGAGGATGCGCAGGCCACGGTCCTCGAGGAGCTGATCCCGTCCGGGGACGAGGTCGAGGGTCGCCACGGTCTCTTCACGGGCACGATGGAGGTGACCCTCGCACGCGGTGCGACGCTGGCCGCCTCGAGCCTCCAGGAGCTGTCCGCCACGACGACCGCGTTCCAGCACCGCAACGCCGTGATCGGGGAGGGTGCCACGCTCCACTGGGCGCTCGCTCAGCTCGGGTCGCGGCTCGTGCGGAGCCGGGTCGACAACCGCCTCGAGGGCGACCGCAGCACCGTCGAGCAGGTCGAGATCGTGTTCGGCGGTGGGGACCAGCTCTTCGACCTGACCTCGTACACCCATCACCTCGGCCGTGACACGACCGGCAACCTCCTGTCGAAGGGCGCGCTGATGGACCGGGCGCGGTCGTTCATGAAGGGCATGATCGTCATCGACCGATCGGCGGTCGGGACCGACAGCTTCCTCGGGGAGTTCGGGATGAACCTCGCCAAGGCGACGCGCTCCGTCGCCATCCCGAGCCTCGAGATCGACCAGCCGGATTGCCGGCGTGCGGCGCACGCGAGCTCGGTCGGCCCGATCGACGAGAGCCAGCTGTTCTACCTCGAGAGTCGAGGGATCCCGCCCGACGAGGCCCGCCGGTTCATCGTGATGGGCTTCCTCGAGCCGGTCGTCGCCCGCGTTCCGGTGGCCGACGCCCAGGATCGCCTGCGCGCGCTGCTCGAGGACAAGTGGGTCGCCGGCAGCGGGACGGGGGCCGTCGCCGCCGCGTGAGACGGATCGACCTGCTCGGGGTCGACGAGGTCCCCGACGGCACGATGAAGATGGCCTGGGTGGACGGCACCGACCAGGTCCTCGTGGTCAATGTGAACGGACGCCTGTCGGCCGTCCAGGGGATCTGCAGCCACGAGTACTTCGAGCTCGACAAGGGGTTCCTGACCGCCGGGACCCTCACCTGCGCGCTCCACCTGTCGCGCTTCGACCTCGACAGCGGCGAACCGCTCGATCCACCGGCCGAGCTGCCGCTGGCCGTCTACCAGGTCGTCGTCGACGGCGATCGGATCGCGATCGAGGTCCCGGACGGGCCGCTCGAGGTCAATGAGTAGCGCCGGAGCGACTGGTACCAACGTTCGATAGCGGGGCCGCCGGCGCACGACCTAGGTTGACGGCGTCATGCAACCGATCGACTTCATGGGGTTCGCCGCGGACTGCACGGTCACCGGCAAGATGACCATGTTCGGTGAGCGTCTGACCGACTTCCTCAACGGCCAGGAGCGGTTCCGGGTCCATCACCTCGAGTGCGAGAGCCTCGCCGATGGACACCGGGTGGGTCTCGACAGCATCTCGCTCGAGCGCAGCGACCTGCTGGCTGTCGTGGCGACCGGACCCCGCGGCAACGAGAAGCAGCGGGTCGACCTCGAGGCGAACCGGCTCCAGGTCTCGATCGGTCCCTACCTCATCCTGGGCCGCATCCACGTGAAGCGCGGGGCCGATCCGGTCGCCAGCGTCCTGAAGCGGGACCCGATGATCCCCCTGACCCAGGCCACCATCGCCTATGAGGTCGCCGGCGCGATCGTCGCCCACGACATGCCGACGATCATCATCAACCGCATGCTCGTGGACTGGATCTCGGCGGCGGCCGATGCCGGGGCGTACTTTCCCGAGATCCCGGTCCGCTCGCCATTCGGCGTCAGGGTGGCGAAGGACTTCACGGGCACGTCCTCGCTCTAGCGTTCGCCCCGGCGCGTCGGATCAGCGCGGCAGGACGACCCCGAGCCCGAGCGCCTCGGCTCGAGCGACGATCGCCGTCCCGAACACGACATCCGCCAGCCCCACGCCGAGATGGGAGGCCACCACGCGTCCCTCGGCCGGCCGCTGCGTGCCCGCGAGCAGCGCCTCGCCGATCGTGGCCGACGGGTCCGGGTAGCCCTCGAATAGCCCCGCGTCGCGGTTCGCGAGGTACTGCCCACGGTCGTCCACGAGGAAGAGCGCCGCGCTCCGTGCCACGTCCGCGGCACAGTAGGTGGCGTAGTCCACCGGGACCACCAGGGCGTCGGGGGCCAGCCAGTCGGTCGTCATCACCTGGCGGACCGGTCCGAACGAGGCCGCGGTGACGACGACGTCGGCATCGCGCACGGCCGAGCGGGCGTCGGGCGCGATCGTCACCTCGCCGATCCCCGCGGTCGACTTGGCCGCCCCGGCGAGCGCCGCGGCCCGCTCCGGATGGCGGTCGAAGAGGGCCAGCGTCACGCCGGGCAGGAGGCCGCCGAGAACGGCCAGGTGGCTGCGACCCTGGACACCGGTGCCGATGAGCGCCGCCCGAGGCGCCCGCCCGTCGATGGCCGGCGCGAACCGGCGGATCGCGACCCCGGACACCGCCGCCGTCCTGAGTGCCGTGATCGGGCCGCCGTCGAGGATCGCGGTCGGGACGCCGGTCGCGGCATCGTTGAGGATCACGACCGCGTGGATCGCCGGGAGCCCGACCGCACCGTTGGTGCCGAACCCGGCCACCCACTTCATCCCGAGCAGGTCGTCGAGACCAGCCGGGTCGGCCCCACGCAGGTGGGCCGGCATGGCGTGGGCGAACGACCCCGCCGGCCGTGGGTGGACGCCGATCTTCGGTGGGAGCTCGGCGTCGGCGACGAGGGCCGTCAGGGTCCGTTCGGCGAGCGCGAGGCGCTCGTCGAGGTCGGGCATCGCGGCGAGGACGTCGGCGGCGTCGAGGTAGCGGAGCGGCGGTCGGTCGGGTGACGCCATGGCCTCGCGAGTCTACGCGGCAGCGATGGCCTACGATGGCCGGGTGTCCCCGATCGACGTCGAGCAGAGCCTCGACAACCTGAAGCTGGAACGCGACGCGATCGTCCTGTACGACGCCCTGGCCGGCATCGAGAAGGATCCGCGACGGGCCGAGGCGTTCCACCGGATCGCCGGCAACGAGCGCCGCCACGCCGAGATCTGGGCCGGCAAGCTGCGCGAGCTGGGCGCCGACGTGCCGCCGGCGGCCGGCCCGCGGTTGCGCGTCCGGTTCATCATCCTCACCGCGCGCCTGCTGGGCACCTCCGCGGTCTCCGAGCTCGTCAAGGCGCTCGAGGGGGACGAGCAGGCGGCCTACGACGCCCAGGGCACGTCTCCGGAGGTCGCCGGGATCGCCGCCGACGAACGCGAGCACGCGATCATCTGGGACCGCCTGAAGGCCGGGGACCGGGCCGGCGAGTTCGGCGACCCGCGGCGCGATGGCGTGGCGATCGCCAGGCGCGCGGGAAGCGCGGCCGAGGTCGGGCAGCGCGAGACGTGGCACCGGGCCGGCGGCCGCTCCGGGACGCTTCGCGCGGTCATCTTCGGGGTCAGCGACGGCCTGGTGAGCAACCTGTCGCTGGTGATGGGAGTCGCCGGGGCGGCGTCGGGCAACGCGAGCTTCATCCTGCTCGCCGGGATCGCCGGCCTGCTCGCGGGCGCGTTCAGCATGGCCGCCGGCGAGTACATCTCGATGCAGAGCCAGCGCGAGCTGTTCGAGCGACAGATCGCGCTCGAGCGGGCCGAGATGGAGGCCATGCCCGAGGAGGAGGAGGCGGAGCTCGCCGCCTCGTACCGGGCCAAGGGGTTCACTGCCGACGAGGCGGCCCGCATCGCGCATCGCATCTTCCGCGATCCCGAGGCCGCGCTCGACATGCTCGTCCGCGAGGAGCTCGGGCTCGATCCCGACGAGCTCGGCTCGCCCTGGCGCGCCGCGGCGGGCTCCTTCGTGGCCTTCGCCATCGGCGCATCGATCCCGGTCGTCCCGTACCTGTTCGGCGGCGGGACCGCCGTGCTGTTCGTCAGCCTCGGCCTGAGCCTGGTCGCGCTGTTCGCGGTCGGCGCCGCCGTCAGCCTGCTGACCGGCCGGAGCCTGATCTTCTCGGGTGTCCGCCAGCTCGGGATCGGTCTCGCAGCCGCGCTGGTGACCTATGCGATCGGCTCGCTCATCGGCGTCACGACCGCCGGCTGACCCAGGATGCCCGACGACATCGCCCGCCGGATGCGCGAGGGAGGCCTCGACCCGTCACCCTGGTCGAATGGCCCGGGCGACCGGTACGCGGGTCACGCGCACGGATACGACAAGGTCATCGTCGTCGAGCGCGGGTCGATCCGGTTCGGCCTGCCGGCGACCGCCGCCACGATCGAACTCGGCGAGGGCGACCGGCTGGAGCTCCCGGCCGCCACGACGCACGATGCGCTCGTCGGACCGGCCGGGGTGACGTGCCTCGAGGCGCATCTCCCTGCGGGCTCGCTGGGCGGCATCCGGCGTCGCGTCGCCGGAAGCTGGTGAGCACGGTCATTGGACGAGTCGCGGTAGGCTATCGGCCTGCCGGAGGGGCTGCGAAACCGATGGGCTCGATGGGACGTACTCCAGCATGAATGGTCGAGTGGACCCGACCGACGATGCCGAGGTCGTCCTGCGGATGGCCGCGGGGTCCGAGGCGGCCCTCGAGATCATCTATGAGCGATACGGGCCGGCGATCTTCGCAGCGGCGTATCGGCTGACGTCCGACCGTGGGACGGCCGAGGAGGTCGTGCAGGAGACATTCCTGGCCTTGTGGAACCGGGCCGAGTCGTTCGACCCCGAGGCCGGCTCGCTCGCCGGGTGGCTGCACGCGATCGCCCGGAACCGGGCGATCGATCGGCTGCGGGCTGCGGGTCGGCGCCCGTCTCTCGTGGCGCTGTCGTCCGCGGCGGCCGGCGACGAGGACCCGACCCAGGCGCTCGAGCGACTCGTGTCGGGCGGCCAGGTCATCGCCGGCGCGCAGTCGCCGGCGAGTCCGGAGGATGCGTTCGCCACCGAAGGGCTGCGCGAGGCGATCCGCTCGACGCTGGCCGAGATGCCCGACGTCGAGCGGACGGTCATCCTCCTGGCGTACCAGGAGGAACTCACGCAGGTGGAGATCGCGGACCGGCTTGGCTGGCCGCTCGGGACGGTCAAGACACGGACCCGGCGAGCGCTCCTGCGGCTGCGCGACGGGCTGGGGGCGGAGTTCGGCCCGGCTGCCGGACGTGACGATGTGCCGGTGCCGGCCGGCGAAGAACGATAGGGAGACGATGGATCACGACGCGACGCGCGAACAGCTCGAGCTGGCGGCGGTCGAGCCCGGCGGGCTCGACCGGCTGATGGCCGGCGACACCGCGACCGCACAGGCCGTCGCGGCCCACGTCGCCGGCTGCCCGTCGTGTGCCGACGAGCTTGCCCGTCTCCAGCGCTCGGCGTCGCTGATCGGGGCCGTCGTCCGCGAGATGCCATCGCCCGACCTCAAGGCCCGGACCCTGGCGGCCATCCGGGCGGAGGGGGTCCCGCGACCGATCGTCGCATCGGCCTCGGGCGCGGTCGTCTTCCCGTCGGCTGGGTCGATGGCGCCAGTCGGGGCGACCGCGGAGGATCCGCATCGGCCGGTGGCCGCCCCGCAGCCCATCGACCGTCGCCGCCGGATCCGTCCGCTGATCGGCTGGGCCGCGGCCATCGCCGCCGCGGTCATCCTCTCGATCGTCAGCACCTCGCTCATCGTCGGTGGCCGCGTGGACGACCAGCTTGCCAGCCAGGCCGAGACCATCTCGGCGCTCGAGGAGGTCACCACGACGACCCTGGCCGTGACGGCCCAGCCCGATGCCCAACACGTGGCACTGGCCGGCGTCACCGACCCGTCGCTCAGCGGGAGCGTCGCCTTCTCGCCGACGACCGCCGAGCTCGTGATGGTCGCCACGGGGCTGACGCCGCCGTCAGCCAACGTCGAATACCGCTGCTGGGTGGAGATCGGCGGGAAGCGCCAGCGGATCGGCAGGATGTTCTTCAGCCAGGATCTCGCCTACTGGGTGGGGCCGGCTCCGGCCGTGTCCGGTCTCACCGGTGCGGCGAGGTTCGGGGTCTCGCTGACCGCGACGGGCGGCGATTCGGTCGCCACGGAGCCGGTCCTCGTCGGGTCGCTCTGAGACCGGGCTAGTCGCGCGGCACCACCGGATCGGCCGCGGCGGCGTCGGAGTCGTCATCGGGCGGCGGTGCGTCGAGGTACGCCCGGTGCAGCAGCAGCAGCCGCTCGGCGGCCTCCGGGCTGACGTCGAACCCGTCCTCGCGCAGCACGGACGACAGCCAGCGGCCTCGCGCGGGCGTTCGACCTCGTCGACCTCGGATCTCGCGCCGTCGCGAGTCCATCACGACGAGCCAGACCAGCCCGGCTCCCAGGACGAGCCCGACGATGAGCAGCCATACGTTGAACTCGGCATTCACCCGCGGGAAGTATAGGGAGCGGCGCCGCTACACTTCCGCGGATGCTCGACTTCACCCCGAACCCGATCGCGATCCAGATCGGGCCGATCCCCGTCTACTGGTACGGCATCGGCTACGCGGTCGGCCTGGCGGCCGCCTATTTCGTCATGGTCTGGCTGGCGCGACGGGCCGGCGAGGACCCGGACGTGCTCGGCAACGGGATGATCATCGTCGCCGTCGCGGCGCTGATCGGTGGTCGCCTGTACCACGTCATCGACCAATGGGCTCTCTACAAGGACGACCCGATCAGGATCTTCCTGCCGCCGTATTCGGGGCTCGGGGTGTACGGCGGGATCGTCTTCGGGACGATCGCGGCGTTCCTGTACGCGCGCTACCAGCGCCTCCCGTTCCTGCGCTGGGCGGACATCGTCGCGCCCGGCCTGTTCACGATGCAGGCGATCGCGCGCTGGGGCAACTTCTTCAACCAGGAGCTCTACGGGCCACCGACGACGCTGCCGTGGGGGATCCCGATCGACTGCGCCCACCGCGTCGAGGCGTACGCGTGCCCCCCAGGGTCCGATCCGGCGGCCACGCTCGGCCAGTTCTTCCATCCGCTGTTCCTGTACGAATCGCTCTCCGGAGTCCTTGGCGCCATCGCCCTCATCTGGATCGGCTTCCACCTGCGCAAGCGGCTGCGGCCCGGCGACCTGATCCTCCTCTTCTTCGTCTGGTACGGCATCGTCCGGTTCGCGCTCGAGACCTTCCGGATCGACAACTGGACGTTCTTCGGGGTGCCGGTCGCCCAGATCGTGTCAGTCCTCGTGGTCGTCCCGGCGCTGGTCATCCTGGTCTGGCGCCACCGCCGCGGCCACCCGCTCGACGATCCGCCGAGCCGTCCGAGGCTGGCGAGCTGGGGTGCGATCGGGCGGCCGTTGGCGGACTCGACGCGAGGACGATCGAGCGACGACTACGACGATGACGGGGACGAGTACGACGACGAGGACGACGAGGACGACGGGATGACGAGGACGACGACGAAGGCGATGTCGACGGTGCACCCGTGACGCCCGAGGCCGACGCGCCCCGAGCGCCCGCCCGACCCGGAGACGGACCAGGCCCCGGCCTGAGATGGCCGGGGCCGACGGAGGACCGACGCCCGGCCGCCACCGGCCGCCGCCCGGCCGGATCTCGCCGGAGGCACTCGCCGCCCAGCGCGGCGGCGCGGTCGAGGGCCTTGCCTGGCTCGGTCGGCCGCCGGAGGCGAAGGCGTCGATCCTCTATCGGGTGCTCCGCCTCGTCGCGCGGTTCGTCATCTTCGTCGTCTTCCGATTCCGGATCCGGACGTCCGGTCAGGATCACCTCCCCCGAGGCGGCTACCTGCTCGTGGCTGCCGCGCATCGCGGCTGGATGGATCCGTTCGTGGTCATGCACGCGATCCCGTCCGAGCCGCGCGCCTGGTTCCTCGGCAGCGGACCATCGACCTTCACGACGCGCTGGCGCGAGCGGCTCATCCACCGGCTCGGCGGCCTGCTGCCGGTCTGGCGCGGCGGGATCGGGATCGAGCAGCACGTGGCCGTCGGCGCGGGCGGTCATCGCCAACGGCGCGGTCTTCGCCCAGATGCCCGAAGGCACCGTCAGCGGACCGCCGGGGCGGATCGGGCCGTTCCGCACCGGCTGGGCCGTGATCGCGATGCGGACCGACGCGCCGATCGTGCCGCTCGCGATCGCCGGGACCGAGGAGCTCTATCTCGGCCGGCGGCTCGCGTCACAGGTCCTGCCGGCGACCTCGGCGCGCGCCCTGGCCGGTCTGCCGCCGGACGCTCCGTTCCCGCCCGAGGGATCGCGCGAGGAGCTCGACGCTCGCGCATCGGATGAGCGACGCCCTGGCGGCGCTCCTCGGTCCGGCGGTCGAGGCGCTCCACCCGTGGACCGTCGATCCGCCGGGGCGTCCGCGACACCTCCGCCGGCGGCTGACCTGGCTGCTGCTCCGGCCGGGCCGTCTCGACCGCGACGGCTGAGCCCGTCCCGCCCCCCGCCGCACGGTATCCTCGCCCCGATGCAATACGCGGAGTCGATCCTCGACCTGGTCGGCGGCACGCCGCTCGTCCGGATCTCCCGGTTGACCCGCGACCTCGGTCCTGCCTGACCGGCAGCCGCTCCTCCTGGCCAAGCTCGAGATGCTCAATCCGGGCGGGTCGGTGAAGGATCGGATCGGTCTGCCGATGATCGAGGCGGCCGAGCGGGATGGCCTCCTCCGGCCGGGCGGCACGATCATCGAACCGACCTCGGGCAACACCGGGTCACGGTCTCGCGATCGCGGCGGCGCTCAAGGGCTATCGCTGCATCTTCGTGATGGCCGACAAGCAGTCGTCGGAGAAGCAGCAGCTCCTGCGGGCATACGGCGCGGAGGTCGTCCTCTGCCCGACGAACGTCGCACCCGAATCGCCGGAGAGCTACTACTCCGTGGCCGCGCGCCTCGCACGCGACATCCCCGGGGCGTTCAAGCCCGACCAGTACTGGAACCCGGAGAACCCGCTCGCCCACGAGCGGACGACGGGCCCCGAGCTGTGGGACCAGACCGACGGGCGGATCACCCATTTCGTGGCGAGCGTCGGGACCGGCGGCACGATCACCGGGGCCGCCCGGGCCCTCAAGTCGCACGATCCGGGGATCCAGGTGATCGGCGCGGACCCGGAGGGCAGCGTCCTGTCGGGTGACGTCGCCCGCCCGTACCTGACCGAGGGGGTGGGGGAGGACTTCTTCCCCGGCACCTACGACCCGACCGTGGTCGACCGCTGGGTGCGCGTCAGCGACCGCGACGCGTTCGCCATGGCCCGGCGGCTGACCCGTGAGGAAGGCATCCTCTCGGGCGGCTCGTGCGGGACCGCGATGGTCGCCGCGCGCGAGGTGGTCCGCGAGCTGGCGGCGTCGGACGGGGGCTCGGCGGCCGTCGTCGTGGTCCTCCTCGCCGACAGCGGCCGGAGCTACCTGTCGAAGATCTACAACGACGAGTGGATGCGGGCGAACGGGCTTCTCGCGACGACCGGGGCGATCGTCCTCGTCGGCGACCTCCTCGACGACCGGCATCACGCCGGTCCGCTCCCCGACCTCGTCCTGGCCCGGACGACCCAGCGGGTCGGTGAGGCGATCGAGATCCTCCAGGAGTACGGGATCAGCCAGCTCCCGGTCTCCGAACAGCCCGACGGCGACGCCATCGAGGGCATCGTCGGCTCGATCACGGAGAAGGGCCTGCTCGACCGCGCCTTCCGCGACCCATCGACCGTCGACCGGACGGTCGGCGAGGTGATGGACCGGCCGCTCCCGCTGGTCGACCTCCGCGCCAGCCTCGACGAAGCGTACGGGCTGCTGACCGGCGGGGCCAACGCGGTCATCGCGACCCGCGGCGGACGCCCGGTCGGCGTCGTCACCAAGCTCGACGTCCTCGAGTACCTCACCCACCGGCCGGACGGACGCGGCTGAGCGCATGAACGTCCCGCCGATCCCGACGCCGCGCTTCGAGCTCGCCTCGATGTCGCTCCCGTTCATGCAGCTCGCTGGTCGCTCGCGACCTGCCGGCCGCCGAGGAAGAGATCCGGGCGATCGTCCCCACGAGCTATCCGGATGACCTGGACAACTTCCTCCAGTTCCGGATCGCGGATCTCACCGAGGACCCGTCGGCCCAGCCGTGGCTCGGCCGCGCGATCATCCTGACCGAGCCCGATGGGACGCGCCGGATCATCGGCTCGTGCGGGTTCCACGCGCCGCCGGGCCCCGACGGCCGCGTCGAGGTCGGCTACAAGGTCCAGCCCGAATACCGCCGCCAGGGCGTCGCCACGGAGGTCGTCCGCGCGCTCTTCGACTGGGCGCACGAGCGAGGGGGTCGACCGCTTCCGCGCCTCGGTCGCGCCCGACAACGTCGGCTCGCTGGCGATCGTCAACGGCCTCGGCTTCCGCCAGGTGGGCGTCCAGATCGACGACATCGACGGCGAGGAGCTCGTGTTCCATCTCGATGGCTGGCCGCCCGCCGGCTGACCGCCCGCTACCATGGCCCCGATGCCCGACCCCAGCCGCGACGACGCCCGGGAGCTCGCGTTCGACACGTTGGCCGTGCACGCCGGCGCCGAACCGGACGAGCTGACCGGCGCGGTCTCACCGCCGATCTACCAGACCTCGACCTTCGCCCAGGACGGCGTCGGGAACCCGCGTCGCGGGTACGAATACGCGCGCTCCCAGAACCCGACACGCGAGCGGCTCGAACGGGCGGTGGCCGTCCTCGAGGGCGGAGCGTTCGGGATCGCGTTCGCCTCCGGGTCGGCCGCGACCGCGGCCATCGCCGAGCTCGCGGCCCCGGGCGACGAGATCGTCGTCAGCGACGACGTCTACGGAGGCACCTACCGCTATCTCGAGCGCGTCCGGCGCGGCGCAGGCGTCGATGCGCGGTATGTCGACCTGGCAGGCGGACAGGACGTGCTCTGGGAGGCGCTCACCGAACGGACCCGGCTGGTCTGGTTCGAGACGCCATCGAATCCGCATCTCAAGGTGATCGACATCGCCGCGACCGTGGCGACCGTGGCGCGCCGCGCATCCGAAGGGGGCCGGCGGCCGCTGGTCGTGGTCGACAACACGTTCGCGTCGCCGGCGCTGCAGCGGCCACTGCTCGAGGGGGCCGATGTCGTCTTCCATTCGGCGACCAAGTACCTCGCCGGTCACTCGGACACGATCCTCGGCGTGGCGGTCACCTCGGACCCGGCGATCGCCGAGCGCCTCCGCTTCCTGCAGAACGCGATGGGCGCCGTCCCAGGCCCGCTCGACTGCTTCCTGGTCCTGCGCGGGCTGCGGACGCTCCACCTGCGGATGACGCGGCACGGTGCGAACGCGGTGGTCGTGGCCGCGTTTCTCGACGGCCGGCCCGACGTCGCTGAGATCCGCTATCCGGCGATGGGCGGGATGGTCTCGTTCATGCCGGCCGATGGCGGCCGCCATGGCCGGACGGCTGCGGAGCGTGCGGTTGCGATCGCCGAAGGGACGCGGCTGTTCACCCTGGCCGAGTCGCTGGGCGGCGTCGAGTCATTGATCGAGATCCCGGCAGCGATGACCCATATGTCCGTCGCGGGCTCGCCGCTCGAGGTCTCGCCGGCGCTGGTCCGCCTGTCGGTCGGCATCGAGGACGCGGGCGACCTCGTGGCAGATCTCGCGCGGGCGCTCGACGAGGCCTGACGCGCCTTTCTAGCCGCCTGCCATCGCCGGGAGGAGGACCAGCGTGTCGCCATCGCCGACCGGCGTGTCGAGATCCTCGAGGTGGCGGACGTCTGTGTCGTTGAGGAACGCGTTGACGAACCGGTTGAGATCGCCGTCGGGCGCGAGGAGCTGGGCCTCGAGGCCGGGATGCAGCGCCACGAGCCCGGTGACGACTTCCCGGACCGTGCCGGCGGGGACCTCGACCTGCTTTGCGCCGCCGGTCGCGACCCGAAGGGTGGGAGGGATGCGGACCGTGCTCATGCGTCGCCGCCCAGCCAGCGCTCGAAGGCCGACAGGCTCGGGCGGATCACCGGTGCCAGGCCCGGCTGGCCCGGTCGGGCGATCCCGTCGCCGTGTCCGAGGGTCCGGGCGTCCGGCGTCTTGAGGCCGTTGCCCGTCAGCAGCACCACCACCTCGTCACCGGGTCGGATCACGCCACGGCGGCGGGCCGCGGCGGCCGCGGCGAGCGTCACGCCGCCGGCGGTCTCCGGGTAGATCCCTTCGAGCCTGGCGACGTCGCGGATGGCGGTGGCCGTGACGACGTCCTCCACGGCCTCGATCGAGCCACCGGACGCGTTCGCGAGAGCCACGGCGTAGCCACCGTCGGCGGGATTGCCGATCGCCAGCGAGCGGACGATCGTGTCCGGATCGCGGACGGGCTGGATGACCTCCGTGCCGACCGCCCATGCGGTCGCGACCGGGGCGCAGCCGGCGGCCTGGCCACCGACGAACCGGATGGGTCGTCGCGCGATGAGCCCCAGCTCCGCGAGCTCCTCGAAGCCGCGCGCGACCCGCGTGAACATGGCGCCGGACGCGACCGGTGCAACGACGACGTCCGGCGAGCGCCAGCCGAGCGATTCCGCGATCTCGTACGCGAGCGTCTTCGAGCCCTCCGCGTAGAACGGCCGCAGGTTGATGTTGACGAACCCCCAGCCGGTCTCGTCGGCGACCTCGAGGCAGAGCCGGTTGACGTCGTCGTAGGTCCCCTCGATGGGGACGACGGTCGCGCCGTAGGCCAGCGCGTGATCGACCTTGGCCGGCTCGAGGTCGGCCGGGATGAAGACGTAGGCAGGGAGCCCGAGGGCTGCCGCCGCGGCCGCGGTCGCACCCGCGAGGTTCCCGGTCGACGCACAGGCGAGCGCCTCGACGCCGAATTCGACGGCGCGCGCCGCGGCGACGGCCACCGCGCGATCCTTGAAGCTGAGCGACGGGTTCCGCGTGTCGTCCTTCAGCCAGACCCGATCGAGCCCGAGAACGGGCCCCAGCCGATCCGCCGCGACCAGCGGTGTCGAGCCGACCGGAAGCCCGCGCGACGGCGGCTCATCGACCGGCAGCAGCTCCGCATAGCGCCAGATGCCTGGGGCTCGGGCCGCGATCGCCTCGCGCGTCAGCGTCGCCCCGACGGCGGCGTAGTCGTACTCGACCTCGAGCGGTCCGAAACAGGCCGGACAGACGTACGACAGCCCGATCGGCTGGGCCGCGCCGCAGTTGCGACAGCGCAGACCGACGATGCGGTCGGTGCGGGTCGGTGTCGGGAGGATCTCGATCGCCATGGTCATGCTCCGGGGCTGGGGGAGTGCCTCGGGACCGGGGTACGGGCGACCACTGGCCTGAAAAGGGGGGCTCCGAAGGGAGATCCCTTATCGTGCAGGATGACCTGCCCGGACTTGGCACCTTGCCGATGCGTCGGTAGGTTGTCGTGGCTTCATCGGGCCGGTCCCTCTGCCACTCTTGATAAGAGCTCTTCGGTTGTAGGCGGATGCTACGGGCCGTCCGGCCCCGCTGTCAACGAGTCCCCGGTCCCCCCGGTTCCCACACGTAGCGCACGTCGGGTTCGGCCTCCTCGTTGCCCGACCCGTCGCCGAACTCGATGGCGCGGAACCCGTGACGCTCGTAGAAGCGCCGGGCGGCCGCGTTGACCTGGAACGCATAGAGCGCCAGACCATCGGGCCGGCGCTGCTTGGCGAGCTCGATGAACCGGTCGCCGAGACCCTGGCCGCGCACCTCCGGCAGCAGGTAGAGCTGTTCGAGCATGGTCGATCGCAGGACCATCATGCCGACGACGGTACCGTCGGCGGTCGACGCGACCCAGGTCTCCCGGTCCGGATCGGTGAGCACGACGGTCGCGAACCAGTCGCGAACCTCCGCGTCGCCGTGGGCCAGGCGGATGGTGGGCATCGCGGCACGGAACGACCGGAGGTAGACCTCGCCGACGGCGGGCGCGTCGCCTGGCGTCGCCCGGCGGATCCGCGCATCGTCCACCCCGCGATGATGCCATTCCGACCCTCGGTTGCGACCATCGGCCCTGTCCGCAACCCTTCCGCAACGTGCTAGCATCCGCTCAACACGACTGCGGAAGCCGACTCCTGCGACCCTTTCGGGGGTCCATCACGCGCGGCCGGTCGATCGACCGTGATCGCCTGTGCACCGGGAGCGAACCGCCGATGGCCACGACCGCCACGCCGAGGACCCGTGACACGCTCGGACGCAACGTCCGCGCCAACCTTCCCGTCGCCGAGCTCTACGAGGACGCGATCCGTCACGGCGAGGGGCTGATCGCCGCCGACGGCCCGCTCGTGGTCCGGACCGGCAAGCACACCGGCCGCTCGCCGCAGGACAAGTTCATCGTCGCCGAGCCGACGAGCGAGGCGAAGATCTGGTGGGGCCCCGTGAACCGCCCGATCTCGGAAGTCGCCTACGAGCGCCTGCGGGCCCGCCTCTTCGCGTACTGCGAGGAACGCGACCTGTACAGCCAGGACTGCTTCATCGGGGCCGCCCCGGCACACCGCCGCTCGCTGCGGGTGTACACGGAGACGGCCTGGGCGAGCATCTTCGCCCGGAACCTGTTCCGCCGCCCGACCGCGGACCAGCTCGCCGGGTTCGCGCCCAACTTCACGATCATCTGCGTCCCGTCGTTCCAGGCCGACCCCGAGACCGAGGGGACCCGGACCGGGACCGCGATCCTCGTCCACCTGCGCCGGATGGAGATCCTGATCGTCGGCACCGAGTACGCCGGCGAGATCAAGAAGAGTGCGTTCACGGTCATGAACTACCTGATGCCCGACGAGGGCGTCCTGCCGATGCACTCCGCGATCAACGTCGGTCACGCCGGCGACGCGGCGGTCTTCTTCGGCCTGTCGGGGACCGGCAAGACGACGCTGTCGGCGGACCCGTTGCGCAGCCTGATCGGCGACGACGAGCACGGCTGGGGCGACGGCATCACCTTCAACTTCGAGGGCGGCTGCTACGCCAAGACCATCCGCCTCTCTCCGATGTACGAGCCGGACATCTTCCAGACGACCCGCCGGTTCGGGACGCTCCTCGAGAACGTCGACCTCGACCCGCGGACGCGGAACGCTGGACCTGAACTCCGAGCGGTTCACGGAGAACACGCGCGGAGCCTATCCACTCGAGTTCATCGGCAACGCCGACGAGACCGGGCTGGCCGGCACCCCCCGGGCTGTCGTCTTCCTGACCGCCGATGCGTTCGGGGTCCTGCCGCCGATCGCACGGCTGACCCGCAAGCAGGCCGCCTATCATTTCATCAGCGGCTACACGGCAAAGCTCGCCGGCACCGAGGTCGGGGTCAGGGAACCGAGCGCGACCTTCTCGGCCTGCTTCGGCGCACCGTTCATGCCGCGCCATCCCGGCGTGTACGCGGCGATGCTGGTCGACCGCCTCGAGCGCGACGACGTCCCGGTCTGGCTCGTGAACACCGGCTGGACCGGCGGTCCGTTCGGGGTGGGGGAGCGGATGGACATCGCCCACACCCGTGCGATGGTCCGGGCCGCCCTCGACGGCTCGCTCGCCGACGTCCCGACTCGCCTCGACCCGAACTTCGGCGTGGCCGTCCCGACGGCGTGTCCGGACGTCCCGGCGTCGTTCCTCGACCCACGCCTGACCTGGGCCGATCCGGACGCGTACGACCGGGCGGCGATGAAGCTCGCGTCGATGTTCCGGGAGAACTTCGCGGCCTACGCCGACGGCGTGGACCCGGACATCGCGGCGGCCGGACCGCGCGGCTGATCGGTCCGGGCCTCAGGCCGCCGCGTTCGGGGACCATCGACGGCCGCCCACCGAACCGACCCGTCGAACGACGATCGACCGGGGTCCGCGACGGCCCCGGCCTACAATGATCGACCAGCCAGCCGATCGGAAAGGAGCCCGATCCCGCATGGCTCGCAACAAGGTCACCGTCATCGGCGCCGGGAACGTCGGCGCCACGACCGCCCAGCGCATCGCCGAAGCGGGCCTTGCCGACGTCGTCCTCGTCGACATCGTCGAAGGCCTGCCACAGGGCAAGGGCCTCGATCTGGCGGAGGCCGCGCCGGTCGTCGGGCACGATGCCCGGGTCACCGGCACGAACGACTACGCCGATACCGCGGGTTCGGACATCGTCGTCGTCACGTCGGGGATCGCGCGCAAGCCCGGGATGAGCCGCGACGAGCTGATGGCGACGAACGCCGGGATCGTCCGCGGGGTCGTCGAGTCGGCGGTCCCGCATTCTCCCGACGCGATCCTGATCATCGTCACCAACCCGCTCGACGCGATGTGCCACGTCGCCATGCGGGCATCGGGCTTCCCGCGCGAGCGCGTCCTCGGGATGGCCGGCGTCCTCGACTCCGCGCGATTCCGGACGTTCATCGCCGCGGAGCTCGGGGTCTCGGTCGAGGACACCCACGCCTTCGTCCTCGGCGGCCACGGCGACACCATGGTCCCGCTGTCGCGGTACTCGACGGTCGCCGGCGTCCCGATCACCGAGCTGATGACGGCCGAGCGCGTCAAGGCGCTCGAGGAGCGGACCGCCAACGGCGGCGCGGAGGTCGTGGCCCTGCTCAAGACCGGATCGGCGTTCTATGCGCCGGCGGCGGCCACGTTCGAGATGGTCGAGGCCATCCTGCTCGACCGCAAGCGCGTGCTGCCGTGCGCCGTCCAGCTCCAGGGCGAATTCGGGGTCGATGGACTGTTCGTCGGTGTGCCGGTCGTTCTCGGGGCGGGCGGCATGGAACGGATCTTCACGATCGAGCTGACCCCTGACGAGCAGGCCGCCTTCGATGCGTCCGCGGCGGCCGTCCGCGACCTGGTCGCCAAGCTCGACTGAGGCGTCCGGCGCACGCGATGACGCGCGCGCCGGTCAGCCGGCGCGGTTGACGCAGCGCCGGAACGACGACCCGGTCCCGCGGTAGTCGTAGACGTCGCCGCCGACCTTGGCGACGATCTTGTAGCCGCGGACCACCATCTGCGTGTAGGCCATCCCGGGCTGCGGGCAGCCGAGCGATCCGTCCGGGAATTCGACCGACTCGGCCGAGACGACGACGACCTGGTCGACCGGGACACCGGCGATGCGGGCGATCTCCGCGACGACGGGATCGGTGATCGATGCCGGGAGGTCGATCGCACCAGGTTCGAGGGAGGCGCTCGCGTCGGGACGGCCGGATGGCGCGGCGATGCCGATGGAGGTCGAAGGGACGGCGCTGGGCACCGCGGCGACCGAGCACCCGACGACGACAAGTGCGACGACGAGCAGCGCGATGCGGGTGAGCATGATCGGTCGATGGTACCCGACCGTGTCCGCCCACCCGTCGAGGGTGGCGGCGTGTCCTTCGATACACTCCGGTCACCGTGCCGATCGCCGTCCTGACCTTCCAGTTCGACCCGTATGCCCAGCTGATCGGCGACCTGATGGTTCGCTGGGCGGCGATCGCCCTGGTCGCGGTGATCGTGGCGGCGCTGGTCCTGGCCGGGTTCCTTGCCCGGGCCGGCGGCCTGCGCCCGGACGACGTCCCCTTCATCGCGGTCGGGATCGTGCCCGGCGCGGTCATCGGCGGGCGACTCGGCTACTTCCTCATCCACGTCGGCTACTACGGGTCGGCGCCCGGCCTCCTCCTCGACCCGTCGATGGGCGGGATGGACCTGGGTCTCGCGGTGGTCGGCGGTTTCCTGACCGGGTGCTACGTCGCGAGCCTCCTCGGGGCGTCGGTCGGCCGCTGGCTCCACCTCGCGGCCGCGCCGGTCCTGTTCGCGCATCGGGGCCGGCAAGCTCACGATGGTGCTGTCGGGGTCGGGGCAGGGCCTGCCGAGCGAGGCGGACTGGGCGACGGCCTACCTCGGCCCGGGGCCGTGGGGCTCGCTCGTACCGGCGCTCCCGTCGCAGCCGTCGCAGGCGTACGAGGGCATCGCGACCCTGGCGATCCTGGCGGTCCTGACGCTGTTCCTCATGGCCGGCGCATTTCGCAGCCGAGACGGCCGGCTCTTCTTCACGGCCATCGGGCTGTGGGCGGTCGCGACGGGCGATCGTCTCGACGTCGTGGCGCGAACCGGTCGTCGACGGCCAGCTGAACGCCGGCGGCCTCATCGCGCTCGCCATCGCGATCGGCTGCGCGTTGATGCTGCTCGTGTTGTCGGTCTTCCACCGCGAGCGGGCGCCGGACCCCGACGTGACCGAAGCGGGGACCGAGGGCGTCTGGCCCGATCCGGAGACCCGCGCGCGGGTCTGACCGGGGACGCGATGTCGCTCCGCGAGAGGAGCGAGTATCGTGGACGCACCCACGCAGAGGTCGATTCTGATGACACAGGTCGCAGAGCCGGGCAGTGCCCGCTCCGAACGCGAGACGCACGATCGCATCACCCACTGGATCGGTGGACACGAGGTCGCCGGGACGTCGGGCCGCGAAGGCCCCGTCTTCGATCCCGCCACCGGTCAGATCGCGAGGTACGTCGACTTCGCGTCGATCGCCGAGGTCGGGGCCGCCGTGGCCGCGGCGAAGGCCGCCTTCCCGGCCTGGCGCGCGACATCCATCTCGAAGCGGACCGAGGTCATGTTCCGGATCCGGAACCTCGTCGAGACGCATCGCAAGGAGCTCGCGGCGCACCTGACCGCGGAACACGGCAAGGTCACCTCCGATGCCCTCGGCGAGATCGCCCGGGGTCTCGAGAACCTCGAGTTCGCCTGTGGCATCCCGAGCCTGCTCAAGGGCGGGTTCTCCGAGCAGGTGTCGGGCGGCGTCGATGTCTACCAGATCCGCCAGCCGCTCGGCGTCGTCGCGGGCATCACGCCGTTCAACTTCCCGGCGATGGTGCCGATGTGGATGTTCGCCACGGCGATCGCGGCCGGCAACACGTTCGTCCTCAAGCCGTCGGAGAAGGACCCGTCGGCGTCGAACCTCCTGGCCGAGCTGCTCCGCGATGCCGGCGTCCCGGACGGCGTCTTCAACGTGGTCCACGGGGACAAGGTCGCGGTCGACGCGATCCTCGACCACCCGGACATCGAGGCGGTCTCGTTCGTCGGCTCGACGCCGATCGCCCGCTACATCTACGAGACCGGGACGAAGGCCGGCAAGCGGGTGCAGGCCCTCGGCGGCGCCAAGAACCACATGATCGTCCTGCCCGATGCCGACATCGAGATGACCGCCGACGCCGCGGTCTCGGCGGGCTTTGGCTCGGCCGGCGAGCGCTGCATGGCGATCGCCACGATCGTGGCCGTCGGCGACATCGCGGACCCGCTGGTCGAGGCGATCAAGGCGCGTCTGCCCAAGATCAACGTCGGGCCGGGCAGCGACCCGTCGTCCGAGATGGGCCCGCTGGTGACGAAGCAGCACCGCGACAAGGTCGCGTCCTACCTCGACAGCGGGCCGGCCCAGGGCGCCACGGTCGTGACCGACGGCCGCGAGCATCCGCTCTACGACGGATCCGACGGGTTCTTCCTCGGCGTCTCATTGATCGACCACGTGACGACCGCGATGGACGCCTACCGCGATGAGATCTTCGGCCCGGTCCTGACGGTCATGCGGGTCAAGACCTACGAGGAGGCCATCCGGCTCGTCAACGACAACCCGTACGGCAACGGGACGGCGATCTTCACGCGCGACGGCGGGGCCGCCCGGCAGTTCCAGTTCGAGGTGAACGCCGGGATGGTCGGCATCAATGTGCCGATCCCGGTCCCGGTGGCCTACTACAGCTTCGGCGGCTGGAAGAACTCGCTCTTCGGCGACCTGCACATGTACGGTCCCGAGGGCGTCCAGTTCTACACGCGTGCCAAGATCGTGACCGCGCGCTGGCCCGATCCGGGCACCAGCAAGATCGATCTCGGGTTCCCGCGCACGCGCTAGCGCCGACCGGCGAGCTCAGGCCGCCCGAAGGAGGTCCGCCAGCGCGGCGATGTCTGCCGGCGTCGTCCCGCAGCAACCGCCCAGCCATGTCGCGCCGAGGGCCGTCCACGACGCGACGGTCGCCGCGTCGTAGTGCCCTGACGGCTCGGCGACCCAGCGGCGGCCGGCCGGGTCCCAGCGGTCGCCGCGGTTCGGGTAGGCGATCAGTGGCCGGTCGGTGGCGCGACCGGCCGCGGCGAGCAGGGCGGGCAGATGGCGCGGCGGGGTGCAGTTCACGCCGACCGCCACCACGCGCGGGTCGTCGCCGAGGGCGACCGCCTCCGCGATCGGATCGCCGGCCGAGGTGGACGCAGCGTCGCGGCACGAGTAGCTGAGCCAGGCCGTCGCCCCCGTCTCGGCCAGGAGCCCGACCAGCACCTCCGCCTCGCGGACCGTCGGGATCGTCTCGAACGCCAGCAGGTCGGCGCCGGCCTCGACCAGCGCCTCGATCCGCGGCCGGTGGAAGTCGGCCAGCGCGACCGCGTCGATGTCGTAGTCACCGCGGTACTCCGACCCGTCGGCGAGCATCGCGCCGTACGGGCCGACCGACCCGGCCACGAGGAGCTCATCGGTCGAACGGCCGGTCTCCTCGGCGAGCGTCTCCCGAGCCCGTCGCGCGAGCGCCACGCTCCGGCGGATGGCGTCGAGCGCAGCCGCGCGATCGAAGCCGGCCGACTCGAACCCCGCGACGCTGGCCTGGTAGCTCGCGGTCGTCGCGACCTGCGCGCCCGCCCGGTAGTAGGCAAGGTGGACGGCCTCGATCGCCTCGGGCTCGGTCAGCAGCAGCCGCGCCGACCAGAGCCGGTCCGAGAGGTCGTGCCCGCCGGCCTCGAGCTCGGTCGCAAGCCCGCCGTCGAGGACGACGACATCGCCGGCGGCCGGCACGGGCCAGGCGACCTCAGGCCATCCGGGCGTGGTCGGCCGGCCCGCGCTTGATGAACCGGCCTGCCCCCTTGTGACCCGTGAACTCCCCGTCACGGACGACGACCGAGCCGCGCGACAGGACCACGTCGCTGCCGCCTCGGACCGCGCGACCCTCGTAGCAGGAGTAGTCAACGTCCATGTGGTGGGTGCTCGCCGAGATGGTGTGCGAGCGCTCCGGGTCGTAGACGACCAGGTCCGCGTCGGACCCGATCGCGATCGCGCCCTTCCGTGGGTACATCCCGAAAAGCTTCGCCGGCGCGGTCGAGACGATCTCGACCCAGCGCTCCCGGGTGATCCGGCCGGCCACCACGCCGCCGTCGTGGAGCAGGTCGAGCCGGTCCTCGACGCCCGGCAGCCCGTTCGGGATCTTCCGGAAGTCGCCTTCGCCGAGCTCCTTCTGGCCGTGGAAGTCGAACGGGCAGTGATCGGTCGAGACGACCTGCAAGTCGTCCTTGACGAGCCCGCTCCACAGGTCGTCCCAGTGGTCCTTCGGGCGGAGCGGCGGCGAGCACACGAACTTGGCGCCCTCGAACCCGTGGCCAAGGTCATCGATCGACAGGAACAGGTACTGCGGGCACGTCTCGGCGAAGACCCGGCTGCCACGGTCGCGCGCGTCGCGGACGGCCTCGAGCGCGTCGCGCGCCGACAGGTGGACGATGTAGACGGGCGCCTCGGCGGCCTCGGCCAGCCGGATGACCCGGTTGGTGGCCTCGCCCTCGAAGATCGGCTTCCGCGCGAGCCCGTGGCCGATCGGGTCGGTGGTCCCGGCCTCCACCATCTGGGCGGCGACGACGTCGATCGCCATCCCGTTCTCGGCGTGCATCATGATCAGCCCGCCGTTCCTGGCGGTCTGCTGCAGGGCCCGGAAGATCGCACCGTCGTCGCTGTAGAAGACGCCCGGGTAGGCCGTGAACAGCTTGAAGTCCGGCACGCCCTCCGCGACCAGGCCGTCCATCTCGGCGAGGGTCGCGTCGTTGACGTCGCTCATGATCATGTGGAAGCCGTAGTCGGTGACGGCGTTGCCCTCGGCCTTGGCGTGCCACGCGTCGAGGCCCTGGCGCAGGGACTGGCCCTTGCCCTGGACGGCGAAGTCGACGATCGATGTCGTCCCGCCGAAGGCGGCCGCTCGCGTCCCGGTCTCGAAGGTGTCCTTGGCGAACGTGCCCCCGAACGGCAGCTCCATGTGAGTGTGGACGTCGATGCCGCCCGGGATGACGTACTTCCCCGTCGCATCGATCGTCTCATCGGCGGTCACCCCGGTCGAGGCCAGGTCGCGCCCGAGCTGGGCGATCGTCTCGCCATCGATCAGGACGTCGGCGAGATAGCTGCCGTCGGCAGTGACGATCGTCCCGTTGGTGATGAGCGTGCGCATCGGTCCCTCCTCGCGCGTCGGCCACGATCCCGGTCAGGGCGGCCATCGTAGGCGATGGGCCGTGGCGGCCGCAGGGCGGTGCGCGACGCTCGGGCGGGATGCGGACCGCGGATCCGCGCCGGATCCGGGCGCCGACGCGCGGTCAGCCGAGTCCGAGGCCGACGCTTGCGGCGATGATCCGAAGCCAGAACCCGGCGGCGACGCCGCACGCGGCGATGGCCAGGCCGAAGGCGATCAGGCTCTCGATCCTGAGGCGCTGATGAGTCTGGCGCGCGCCAGTCCCGTCGTCCCAGAACGGGTCATGTCCGTCTCGACGTCGTCGGATCATCGGTCCTCCCGCACGCATCTGTCGCGGTCGCTCGACCGCGTCGGGGCGCCACAGCGCCCGTCGTCCGTAGCATCGCTCCGGCGGGCGTCGCTGACCAGCATGACGATGGTTCTAGGCACCCTCGTCGTTCGCCGCCAGGGCCGGGATCACGGTGGCGCCATAGGCGTCGAGCTGCTCCTCTTCGTCGCCGTTCATCAGGTACAGATTGAACTGGTCGACGCCCGCTGCGGCCAGGTCGCGCAGCTTGGCGACATGCTCCTCGGCCGACCCGAGGATGCAGAACCGGTCGGTCACCTCGTCTTCCACGAAGGCGGCGTTCGACGAGCCGACCTCGGCGTGATGCTGGTAGTCGTAGCCGGATCGATCCCGGACATAGCCGGTCAAGCTGGCCGGCAGCTGTTCGCGCGGATACTTGTTGACGAGGTCGACGACGTGGTTCGAGACGAGCGCCGGGAACCACCGCGTCCGCTCGCGACCGAGCTCGCGCGGACCGATATAGGCGGCGGCCGCGGCCTGGATCCGGATCGAGGCAGGATCGCGACCGGCCGCCGCGGCAGCCTCGCGGACCTGGCCGACGAACCAGCGGATGAGATCGGGGTCGGCCAGCTGGAGGATGAGACCGTCGGCGACGCGGCCCGTCATCGCCAGCGCCATCGGGCCGTAGCCCGCGACCCACACCGGCAGGGTCCAGCCTGTCGTCCACGGGAAGTGGAGCTCGGTCCCCTCGTATTCGATGCGACCCCCGGCGACGAGCGTCCGGATGACCCCGATGGCCTCCTCGGTGTCGGCCATCGAGATCGGCGGCTTGCCGAGGACCCGGCGTGCCGAATCGCCGCGGCCGATGCCGAGATCCATCCGCCCGCCGCTGATCTCGTCGAGCGTCGCCAGCAGCGAGGCGGTCACCGTGGGCTCGCGCGTCCCGGGGTTGGTGACGCAGGTCCCGAGGCGCAGCCGGTCGGTCGCCCCGGCCATCAGGGTCAGGAGGGGGTAGGGGTCGCGCCACAGGACGTGCGAATCGAACAGCCAGCCGTAGTCGAAGCCGGCGGCCTCCGCCTGCCGTGTCAGGGCGAGCGTCCGCTCCGGCGTGTGGTCGGGCTTGAGCGTGAAGCCGAACTGCATGGCCTTGCCTCCCGCCACCATCGAATCAAGGCGGCTCGGCCGTCCTCCTCCAGACGGCCGAGCCGGAGGGATGGTAGCGCGTGTCCTAGGGTCGCGTCAGGTCCGCGTACGCGTCCGGACGGCGGTCCCGGAAGAACTGCCAGGTGTTGCGAACCTCCATGATCCGGTCGAGGTCGAGGTCGCGGACCAGGAGCTCCTCGTCGTGGGCGCTCCCGAGCTCGCCGACGAACTGCCCGCGCGGGTCCACGAAGTAGCTCTGCCCGTAGAAGTCGTCGTCGCCGATGTCGGCCTCGATGCCGACCCGGTTGATCGTCCCCACGTAGTAGCCGTTGGCGACGGCGTGGCTGACCTGCTCGATCCGCCACAGGTATTCCGACAGGCCACGCGAGGTGGCGCTCGGGATCAGCACGATCTCGGCGCCGTTGAGCCCGAGCGCCCGGGCGCCCTCGGGGAAGTGGCGGTCGTAGCAGATGTAGACGCCGATCTTGCCGACGGCGGTCTCGAAGACGGGATAGCCGAGGTTCCCGGGCCGGAAGTAGAACTTCTCCCAGAACCCCTTGACGTGCGGGATGTGGGTCTTGCGGTACTTGCCGAGGTACCTGCCGTCCGAGTCGATCACGGCCGCGGTGTTGTAGTAGATCCCGGCCGCCTGCTCGTCCTCCTCGTACATCGGGGCGACGACGACCATCCCGGTCTGCTTGGCGAGGTCCTGCATCCGCTTCGTGGTGGGCCCGTCGGGGATCAGCTCGGTGTAGCTGTAGTACTGGGCGTCCTGGACCTGGCAGAAGTACGGCCCGTAGAACAGCTCCTGGAACAGGATGAACTGGGCACCCTGCTTCGCCGCCTCGTGGGCATAGCCTTCGTGCTTCTGGATCATCGATTCCTTGTCGCCGGTCCAGGTCGCCTGGACGAGCGCGCCGCGGACGGTTCGGGCCATAGCGCCGGTCACCTCGCTCGGGTCGTGTGAACGTGTCGAGGGGGCAGAGGGTACACCGCGCGGCGGCACCACGAACCGCGAAGCGCCACTCCGGATCGACGCCTCCTCAGTCCGGGAGGACCTCCGGACGCCTCCGCATGAACCACTCCGTGAACTCGCGACAGCGCCCCTCGAAGTCGAAGCGGGTCACGAAGATGTTGGCGAACTCGCGATCGACGGCCGATCGGTCGTCCGTCAGGTAGCGCGTCCGGCCGTGCGCCACGAACGTGTCGCCATCGATGGCCAGGACCTCGTAGTCGGCCTCCCAGGAGCCAGGCTCGTCGGGGTCGGCGAGCCAGGCGGCGACAACCGCCGCGCGGCCGACGACGGCCTCGCTGAACGGGTCGAACGCGTAGCGGACATCGGGGCTGAACAGGTCGCCGATGGCCACCGGGTCGAGGAGCCGCCAGGCGTCGACGTAGCGATCGAGCCATGCCTGGAAGGCCGCGTGGTCCATCGAGTGTCTCCTCAACACGGGCGTGCGGTCACGGTAGCATCTGTCGTCTTCGCGGTCGCGCGCAACGGCCGCCACGAGGGGAGGCCGACATGACCGACGACGCCCGCGTGCTCAGCCGCGCCCTGGCCCATCAGATGGCCGGGCGTCTCGCGAGCGGCCCTGCTGTGCGGATCATCAACGAGGTGGATGGCGGCGGCTGGCGGCGGGCCCGGAGTCCGGATCTCAACGAGGTCGTCCTGAACCAGGTCCTCGTCCGGTTCGACGGCCTCGGCGACGATGCGGACGGGGGCTGCCGGCGATGCGCGGACCCGCGCCGTCATCGACGCGGTCCAGCGCGACGGGACGTGCTGGCTGGGCGGGACGACGTGGGCCGGTCGCGCCGCCATGCGCGTCTCCGTGTCGGGCTGGCAGACGACCGCGGACGACATCGAGCGCTCGGCCGACGCCATCCTGGCCTGCCTCGACCGAGGTCGATGCGCCGAGCGCGGGTGAGCGGTCGGTCAGCTGGCCTTCCTGGCCGCCATCCCGGTGTGGATGTAGGCCGTGAACCGAGCGCGGACCGCGTGCACGCCGTGGATCCGCACCCCGTTCGTCAGCGTGCTGATGGCACGCCCCGAGCCGATGTAGATGCCGATGTGCGAGCCGCTGCCCCAGACGACGAGATCGCCGATCCTGGGGTTCGAGCGGCCGGTCAGGCCGCGGGATCGGAAGTACCGGTAGATCGCCCCTGCCGAGCGCAGCGACGAGGTTCTGATCGCCGACCCATCACCGGCCTTGCGGTACGAGTAGATGACGAGCCCCGAGCAATCGAACCCGGACGGACCGGTGGCGCCGTAGCGCCATGGATCCCCGAGCTGCCGTTCGGCGATCTTGATGATCTGCTGGGCCTCCGTCGTGGCCATCGATGCGGCGGCCGGTGTCGACGGGGCGAGGCTGAAGAGGACGGCCCCCGCGAGGGCGACCGGGATGAACGCTCGTGCGCCCAGATGTGGCGTGCGCAATGGAGTTCCTTCCTGCCAGGGCGTCGCGTTGGGGCGCGACGGGCGGTGTCCGCCCTTGTCGGGCGCGCACGGAAGGACATGGCGAACCGGCTTGGGGCCGGGTTCATGGGGTGCGACGCGCTGGGAGGCGTCGGGGACGGGCTCGGAAAAGCCGTGCGAGCACAGGGCGGTTTTCGAGTTTTCCGGGTTCCCGTGTGACCTGGGGGTCGTTTGCGAGCGCAGTCTAGCCGGGATCCCGGAATCGTGTCCGGAACGCTCATGGACATCACGGCGCGAGGTAGCATCGAGCGGTGACCACCGGTCCCGTCGCTGCCGACGACTCGCTCGTCCTCGTCAATCCCCGTGCCTCGCGGATGATGGATCCGGCCCGTCGGGAGCAGGTCATCGCTGCCGTCTCCGCCGCCGTCCGGCAGCGGACCGGGCGGGTGCCGGTGATCGAGACAGGCTCGCTGGCGGCGGCGCGGAAAGCGCTCGCTGCGGCGACCGAGGCGCCCCTGGTCGTCGTCGTCGGCGGGGACGGGACGGTCCGCGAGGCGGCGGCCGCCCTGGTCGGTCGCGAGACGCCGATGGCGATCGTCCCGGGCGGGACCGGGAACGTCCTCGCCGGCGCCATCGGCATCCGCGGCATCGGTCCGGGCGTTGAGGCCATCCGTGCGCGGCAGCCCGCGCCGACTGGACCTCGGGCTGGCCCGCTGGTGGCCTGCCGCGGATGACCCGGCCACCGCCGCCGTCGTCCACGAACGGATCTTCACGGTCGCCTGCGGGATGGGCCTCGACGCGCGGATCATGGCCGCGGCGCAGCAGGAGTGGAAGCGGCGGCTGCAGTTCGGTGCGTACGTGGGCGCCGCCGTCCGGGAGCTCGGCCGCCTGGACGTCGTCGCGGTTCCGGATCGTGGCCGATGGCGACGCGATCGAGATCGTCGGCTACCTCGTGCTGGTCGCGAACGCCGGGCAGCTGGTCCCGGGCCGCATCGGTCCGCGCCAGCCGATCGACCCGGCGAGCGGACGACTGGAGCTGATCGTCCTCGGCGGCCACGATCCGCTGGCGGCCCTGCACGGCGCCGCGAGGCTGATGCTCGGGGCCGGCGACCTCTCCGGGGGTGTCATCCGGCGGTCCGTCCGCGAGGTCACGATCGAGGCGGATCCCGGGCAGCCGATCGAGACCGACGGCGACCACCACCCGCGCGGTCGTCTCGAGGCGAGGGTCGTGCCCGGCGCGATCTCGGTCGTGATGCCCGCCCGATGATGCGTCCGATCACCGATCCGGACAGCCGCCTCGACTGCTAGCCTGACCCTGTGACGCAGCGCGGGAGCCCGATCCGGTCGCGATACCCCCTCGGGGTCCTCGTCATCGCGGTCATCACGGCGCTGCGCTGCGTGACGATCAGCGCCGGTCTCCTGGACATCCAGGGGACGGACTTCGCGGACTGGCTGCGGGCCAGCTCCCCGTTGCCCGAGTTCGCGCACGGCTCCAGCTTCGAGGTCATCGCCAGCGTCCTGCTCGTGGGTCTCCTCGTCGCCAGCGTCCTGGTCGTGATCGGCCTGCTCGCGCGCCGCCAGTGGGCCTGGGTCCTCGCGATCGTGTCGTCCGGCGTCATCCTTGCCATCGATCTCGGGTGGTGGTGGAGCGGGGACGCCCGCTACTCGTCGATGCTCCTGAACGTCATCGCCGTCTTCTACCTCAACCAGCGCGACGTCCGGCTCGCGCTCCGCGGCCCGGTGGCGCCCTCGTGAGCGACCCGTCGGATCTCGACCTCCTCCGGCGCCATGAGCCGATCCTCCGCTTCACGGACGGCGAGCTGTTCTTCCCGATGTCGACGGCCCCGTACGTGGAGGCATGCGACCTGTTGACCGGTCCGACCCTGCGCGAGGCGCGGATCGCGATCCCGGCCGGCGAGCTCGACCTCGAGGGGCTCGCCGCCGTCGGCGATCCGCCTCCGGGCGAGGCCCAGTTCCTGCGCTTCGTCCCCAAGCCGCTCAACGCGCTCGAGCTCCGGCGCTGGCAGTCGCGCCCGGAGCACCAGCGGTTCTCGGCGCCCGGCCGCCTCGCGCGGGTGGGTCTCGCCGCCCGGCTGGTCGATGCCGGCCTGGTCACGTCGCTGCTGCTTCGTGGCCGGGTCCCGGGCGGCACGGCCGCCGCGGCGGCGGATCGATACGACGCGATCCGGGCGAAGGACCCGCGGGTCGTCTACCACGGCCGGGTCGTGCGCCAGGATCGGTGGGTCGTCCTGCACTACATGTTCTTCTACGCGATGAACGACTGGCGCTCGACGTTCGAGGGCGCCAACGACCACGAGGCCGACCTCGAGCAGTGCTTCGTCGTCTGCGAGGCCCTCGACGACGGCTCGATCGAGCCGGCCTGGTTCTGCGCCGCCGCGCACGACGAGAAGGGCGACGACCTCCGACGCCGCTGGGACGACGCGCGGATGGAAACGATCGACGGGCATCCGGTGGTCTATCCGGGTGCCGGGTCGCACGCGACCTATCTCGAGCGCGGCGAGTACATCATGCTGCTGCCGTTCCCCGGCGAGCGGAACGTCCGTGGCCCGCTCGACCTCCTGCGGCGGCTCTGGCGGGACACGCTCGCCCAGCCCGATCCGGGCGACCTCGCCGCGCGGGCGAAGCGGGCCCTCAGCGTGCCGTTCGTCGACTACGCGCGTGGGGATGGCCGGGCCGTCGGCCCGGGTGGAGACGTCGAGTGGACACCGGTCGTCATCGGTGACGAGGACGGCTGGGTCGATCGATATCGCGGCCTGTGGGGGCTCGACACCGGCGACCGGTTCGCCGGTGAGCGCGCGCCGGCCGGCCCGAAGTACACCCGGACCGGCACGGTCCGCCAGTCCTGGCACGACCCCCTCGGCTTCGCCGGCCTGGGCAAGGTCGCGCCCCCGTCGCAGGCCATCCCGGTCCTGCAGGCCCGGATCGAGGAGCTGACGGCCGAGCGGGCCGGGATCGTCGCCGATGAGGAGGTCCTCGTCGCGTCACTCCCCGCGCTCGACGTCGGAGGTGGCCGCGATCCGCGATGCAGCCGGGCTGGACGGCTATCGGGCCCGGCTGGCCACCGAGCTGCACGAGGGCGAGGAGCGGCTGACGAGCCTGCGCGCGCGCGACGTCGAGCTGGGGACGGCGATCAGCGCCAGTCGCGACCGGCTGGCGGCGCTGCAGGCCGGCCACCGCGACGATCCCCGGATCCATCTCCATCACGCGTCGGAACCCGAGCCACCGGCGGTCACCCGCAGCCGGGCGTTCGGCGAGGCCTGGGCCGCGCTCAGCGTCGGCCTCCTCATCGCGGCGCTGGCCGTCATCGTCTGGTTCAGGATCCTGCCGCCGCCGGTGGCCATCGTCGTGCTGCTCGGGTCGTACCTCGCGATCGAGTCGTTCTTCGACCGCAACATCCTGGAGCTCGTCCTGCGGATCACCGTCGTGCTGGCCATCCTGTCGGCGCTCGTCCTCGCCGTCGCCTACCTGCGCGAGCTGTTCCTCGCCGGCCTGCTCGCGCTCGGGCTCCTGCTCGTCATCGACAACCTCGGGGAGGTCCGCCGCCGGCTCCGCTGAGCGGGTGCGTCCGCCCGGGTCGCTGTCGCGCCGCCGTTGTGCTGTAATCACCACCCAGGGACGGCCACCGGCGCCGCCCAGCCGTCGACGACGTTTCCAGGCGCGGCCCTGCCGCTTCCGCCACGCACGGCCCCGAGGTGACCCATGGCCATCACCACCGCTCCCGGCTCCATGACCAGCGAGGAGATCGTCGCGCTGTCGCGCGAGCACACCTTCTTCTCGTGGTCCGTCCAGGGCGCCCTGGACCCGATCGCGATCGACCATGCCGAGGGCGTCTACCTGTACACGCCCGAGGGCGACCGGATCCTCGACTTCAACAGCCAGCTGATGTCGGTCAACATCGGCCACGGCGACCGCCGGGTCATCGACGCGATCACGGCCCAGGCAACCAAGCTCCAGTTCGTCCAGCCCGCCTTCGCCACCGAGATCCGGGCACGGCTCGGGGCCAAGCTCGCCGAGATCCTGCCGGGCGACATGGACAAGGTCTTCTTCACGCTCGGCGGCGCCGAGGCCATCGAGAACGCCATCAAGCTGGCGCGCCACGCGACGGGCCGGCACAAGATCCTGGCCCGTTACCGCTCCTATCACGGCGCGACGCTCGGCGCGATGACGCTGACCGGCGATCCGCGCCGCTGGGCGAACGAGCCGGGGATCGTCGGCGTCGTCCGCTACCCGGACACGCACCGCTGGGGCGAGGCGGAACCGCGGCCCGTGGCCGAGAGCCTCCAGGGCCTCGAGGACGTCATCCGCTACGAGGGCGCCAAGAGCATCGCCGCGGTCTTCCTCGAGACCATCGTCGGGACCAACGGGATCCTCATCCCGCCCGACGGCTACATCGCGGGCGTCCGCGAGATCTGCGACCGCCACGACATCCTGATGGTCGCCGACGAGGTGATGGCCGGGTTCGGGCGGACCGGTCGCTGGTTCGCGGTCGATCACTGGGGCGTGACGCCGGACCTGATGACGATGGCCAAGGGGCTGACCAGCTCCTACCTGCCGCTCGGGGCGGTCGCCATGCGCCACGGGATCGCCGAGAAGTTCGAGACCCAGATGTTCTACGGCGGGCTCACCTACAGCAGCCACCCGGTCAGCCTCGCCGCCTCGCTGGCGACGATCTCGGTCTACGAGGAGGACGGCCTGATCGAGAACGCCGCCCGGCTCGATCCGGTCATGCGCGAGCACCACCGGCGCCTGGCGGAGCGGCATCCGAGCGTCGGCGCCACCCGCAACCTCGGGCTGTTCGGGATCATCGACCTCGTCCGCTCGCACGACCCGTGGACGCCCCTGACGCCGTTCAACGGGACCTCGGACGAGATGAAGGCGATCGCCAGGTTCCTGCGCGACAACGGCGTCTACACGATGGTGCCCAACAACTCCATCCATACCAACCCGCCGCTGTGCATCACCGAGGCCCAGCTCGCCGAGGGCTTCGCGGTCATCGACCGCGCGCTCGACATCGCCGACGCCGCAGTCGTCTGAGTCCGGACATCGACCGGCCGAGCGACGCCCGATGACGACCGCCAGCGGGTCCCTGCCTCGGGCTTCGCGGCGGCCGATCGCGGCCAGCGGGCCACGTCCCGCTCGCACGCGCCGGCAGCGGATCGCCGGTCTGCTGATCGTCCTCGTCGCCGTCCTCGTCCTGTGGGAGGGCGCCAAGTGGCTGGGCGGCGATCCGTGGCGCATCCACGCCACGATCGCGGGCGTGCAGATCGACTACGAGCACTTCCCGCCGCTGAAGTGGCGGATCGCCGACGACCTGTCGCTGCCGCACGTCTGGGACATCGTCCGGGCGTTCGTGGATCCCGCACAGCGCAGCGGGCCGCCGCTCGGCGTCGTCCTGGCCGGCCAGGCCGCGTTCACGCTCGCCGAGGCGTTCGCCGGGTTCGTCCTCGGCGGGCTGCTCGGTCTGGCGCTCGGGATCTTCTTCGTCCATTCGCGGCTGGCCGAGCGTGCGCTGGTCCCGTACGTCGTGGCGTCCCAGACGGTGCCGATCCTCGCCATCGCGCCGCTCGTGGTCGTCGCCATCAAGGCCGACTGGCTGTCGGTGATGGCCGTCGCGGCCTACCTGACGTTCTTCCCGGTGACGATCGCGTCGCTGCGCGGCCTGCGCGCGGTCGACCCGCGGGCGCTCGAGCTGTTCCGCTCGTACGCCGCCTCGCGCCGGCAGATCCTCTGGCAGCTCCGGCTGCCGACCTCGGTCCCATACCTGTTCGCCGGCTTCCGGGTCGCGGCGGCAGCGTCGATCATCGGCGCGATCATCGGCGAGCAGACGGCCGGGGTCGCGTCCGGGCTCGGCAGCGCGATCATCAACTACAACCAGTACTACATCTCGGCGCCCGAGCGGCTGTGGGCCACGATCGTGATGTGCACGGTCCTCGGGCTGTTCTTCTTCGGCGCCATCAACGTCGCCGAGGCCATCGTCACGCGCGGCCGCTACCGGCCGGTGGAGGGACTCCTGTGACCACCGACCGCACGCCGGACCCGGCGACCGCCGCGCCTGTCGTCCAGGCGACCGGCGTCGGGAAGGTCTTCGCGACCAGCGGCGCCTCGGTCACGGCGCTCGAGGCGGTCGACCTCACGATCCGCCAGGGCGAGTTCGTCTCGCTCATCGGGCCGTCCGGCTGCGGCAAGTCCACGCTCCTGCGGCTCATCGGGGACCTGACCGCGCCGACCGCGGGGACCGTGCTCATCAACGGCAAGCCGCCGGCTCGTGCCCGCCAGGATCGCGACTACGGGATGGTCTTCCAGGCACCGGTCCTGATGGACTGGCGGACGATCGCCAAGAACATCGAGCTGCCGCTCGAGATCATGGGCTTCCCCGCCGACGAGCGGACGCGCCGCTCGACCGACCTGCTGCGCCTGGTCGAGCTCGAGGCGTTCGCCGAGCGCCATCCGTGGGAGCTGTCGGGCGGGATGCAGCAGCGCGTGGCCATCGCGCGGGCGCTGTCGTTCGACCCGAAGCTCCTGCTCATGGACGAGCCGTTCGGGGCGCTCGACGAGATGACCCGCGAGCGGATGAACGCCGAGCTGATGAGCATCTGGCGGCGGACCGGGACGACCATCGTGTTCGTCACCCACAGCATCCCGGAGGCGGTCTTCCTGTCCACGCGGGTCGTCGTGATGTCGGCCCGCCCGGGCCGGATCGCGCAGCTCATCGACATCGACCTGCCCGCCGAGCGCTCCGTCGAGACGCGCGAATCGGAGCGCTATTTCGAGCTGGTCACGCGGGTCCGCGAGGCGCTCCGCCAGCACGAACCGACCGACGAGGTCATCGGCACGTCCGACGCCGAGCGGGTCCGGGCCGAGGGCCTGGCATGACGAGGCCCCGCAGGTGAGCCGTTCGGCCGCTCGCGACTGGGCCCCTGCGGTCATCGTCTTCGTCGTCGTCCTGATCGCCTGGGAGCTGTCGCTCCTCGCTCTCGGCGTGCAGTCGTTCCTGATCCCGCGCCCGAGCGTGATCGCCGGGAGCCTCGTCACCGAATGGCCGACCCTCATCAAGGGCGTCCTGTTCACCGGCGCGGAGGCGGTCGGCGGGCTGATCGTCGGCGTCGCACTCGGGACCGTGTGCGGTCTCGCCACCTCGCGCTGGGCGAGCGCCCGCGAGCTGCTCCTGCCGGTCGCCATCGGCGCGAGCGCGATCCCGATCATCGCCTTCGCGCCGATCACGCTCAACTGGTTCGGCCCCGAGAGCCTCCTGCCGAGGATGACGATCGTGGCCGTGATGGTCTTCTTCCCGGTCATGGTCAACACCATCCGCGGGCTGACCAACGTCGAGCCGGCCGCGCTCGAGCTGCTGTCGTCGTATGCGGCCAGCGACACCCAGACGCTGGTCAAGCTGCGCGGCCCGAACGCCCTGCCGTACTGGTTCACGGCCCTGCGCATCGCCACCACGCTGAGCGTCATCGGTGCGGTCGTCGGGGAGTTCTTCGGCGGGCCGCTCTACTCGCTCGGCATCTACATCACGCTCGAGACCGGGCACAGCCGCTACCCGACGGCGTGGGCCGCCATCGTCCTCGCCTGCGCGATGGGGATCGGACTGTATCTCGTGGCCGTGGCGCTCGAGCGACTCGTGATCCCGTGGCAGGCGGCTCGCGAGATGGCCCGGTGAGGATGGCGCCGGTGGCCTACCATCTGGCGCTCGGAGGCAACGTCGATGTGGCCGGCATCCGTCGGTCGACGCGTGGAGGAGGATGGACATGGGACTGTCTCGCAGGCTGACGGCCCTGGCCATGGGAGCCGTGCTGCTCCTGGTCGCGGCGTGCAGTTCGACCGGTGGAAGCGGGGACGCATCGCCGCCGCGCTCACGCCGGTCAAGTTCCAGCTCCAGTGGGTCGCCCAGTCGCAGTTCGCCGGCTACTACGCCGCCATCGACCAGGGCTACTACAGGGACCTCGGGCTCGACGTCTCGCTGCTGCTCGGCGGCCCGAACGTCAACAACGTCCAGGTCGTCGCCACCGGCGGCGCCGACATCGGGACCGCCTGGCTGCCGAACATGCTCCAGTCGCGCGAGGGCGGCACGGACCTCGTCTCGATCGCCCAGATCTTCCAGCGCTCGGGGACCCGGATGGCGTCGTTCAAGGCCGCCAACATCACCAGCCCGGCGACGATGGCCGGCAAGAAGATCGGCAGCTGGCTGGGCGGCAACGAGCCCGAGCTCTTCGCCGGGTTGACCAAGGCCGGGCTCGACCCGACCAAGGAGAACGTCATCAAGCAGAACTTCGACATGTCGGGGCTGCTGAAGGGTGACCTCGACGTCGCCCAGGCGATGATCTACAACGAGTACGCCCAGGTCCTCGAGGCGAAGAACCCGGCGACCGGCGCGCTCTACGCGCCGGCCGACCTCAACGTCGTCGACTTCAACGACCCGTCGGTCGGGACGGCGATGCTCCAGGACCAGGTCTTCGTCAGCGACAAGTGGCTCAAGACCGGCAACAACCAGGACATCGCCACGAAGTTCCTGCAGGGGACGTTCAAGGGCTGGATCTACTGCCGCGACAACCCCCAGAAGTGTGTCGACATCGTGCTGGCCAAGGGCTCCCAGCTGGGCGCCAGCCACCAGGCCTGGCAGATGAACGAGATCAACGCGCTGATCTGGCCCTCCCCGAACGGCATCGGCCTGCTCGACAAGACGCTCTACGACCAGACCGTGTCGATCGCGACGACCTACAAGGTCCTGAAGGCCGCGCCGTCCGCGGATGCGACCCGAACGGACCTCGCCCAGAAGGCGCTCACCGCGCTGGGGTCGTCGGTCGACACCAAGGGCGCGAGCTTCACGAAGGGCACGGTCACGCTCAAGGAGGGCGGCAACTAGCCGCGTCTCATCCGTTCGTTCCAGGGGCCGGCCTGCGAGGGCCGGCCCTTCCCATCCCGGCGCCCGCGGCGGCCGTTCGGCGATGGCGTGGCGATGTCCTGCGTGCGAAGCCCGAGCCCGACCTCTTCCAGGCGTGCCTGGAGCGGCCTGCTGTCGCGATCGCCGACTGCCATGTCATCGACGACGTCTGGGATCTCCTCGCGGCGCGGCGGGCTGGGATGTTGAGCGTCGGCCTGCTGACCGGCGGCTACGGCGAGGACGAGATCCGGGCGGCCGGCGCGTTCCGGGTCTATCGCGACCCGGCCGAGCTGCTCGATTCGCTCGATGAGCTCGGGATCGTGGTCGGCGGCGGCTGACTGCCCGCCCGCCCGTGCCTCGCGCGTAACAACGGCACGAGCCCGGCGTCTCACGGGGCACGCTGCTAGGAGCCCTCGAGATGCGCCCACCACGTCGATCCATCCGCGGCATCGTCGCCCTCACCCTGGTCCTGGTTCTCGCTGGATGCGGCTCGACCCAGCCATCTCCGGCACCGGCCTCGCCGTCGACGGCTCCGGCCCAGCCGAGCCCGACCCTCCCGGCCGCGACGGCATCGCCGGTCGCGAGCCCATCCGCGGTGGCCTTCGTCCCGAGCCCCGGTTCTGTGGTGGTCACGGTCTCGGATCGCCTGCGGGTCCGCTCGCAGCCGCGCGTCAGCGACGACTCCCTGAAGTACGAGCCGGTGCTCCCCATCGGGACGACGCTGTTCGTGCTGGATGGACCAGTCAGTGCCTCCGGCTACACCTGGTACAAGGTCGCCCCGGTCTCGTTCGCCGGGCTCGCCGGCCCGGGCAGCGGCTGGGTGGCGATCGCCGACAAGGATGGTCAGCCGTGGATCGGGCCGGCCCAGGGTGCCGAGGCCGGCGTCGACCTGGCCATGGCCGACGTCCCACGCGCACCCGCGGACGCCGCGGATGCGAAGCGCGCGGCAGCGTCGATCAACGCCTTCGGTCTCGACCTCGAGCATCGGCTGGTCACCGACAAGACGCTCGAGCTCGGCGCCAGGAACGTGGTGTTCTCGCCGACAAGCATCCTGCTCGCCCTGGCGATGGCGAGGGCCGGCGCGAAGGGCGAGACCGCGGCGCAGATGGACAAGGTCATCCACGCGGAGGGCTGGGACAGCCTCGCCGGTGGGGTCAACGGGCTCGATCAGGCACTGGCCTCGCGCAACGCGACATGGAACGACGGCGAGGGGCCGAAGGAGCTGACGCTTCGACTCGCCAACGCGCCGTTCGGACAGCGAGGCTGGTCGATCGAGCCGGCCTACCTCGACGCTCTTGCGTCGGCGTTCGGCGCAGGCCTGCGGTCGGTCGACTTCGCGTCGGACCCCGAAGCCGCGCGACGGACGATCAATGCCTGGGTGAATGACCGGACGGGACGGCGGATCCCCCAGCTCCTCACGCCGCCGGACGTCCCGTCCACGACCCGCCTCATGCTCGTCAACGCGATCTACCTCAAGGCGCAATGGTCCACCTGGTTCCAGGAGGACGTCACGAAGGCCGAGCCCTTCACCCGACTCGATGGCTCACACGTCAACGTCCCGATGATGACCCGGTACGGCGGGATGGAGCTTCCCTACGCACGTGGTGATGGCTGGCAGGCGACGGAGCTGCGCTACCTGAGCCCGGACGGGGCGCATCAGCTGGCGATGACGTTCATCCTGCCCAAGGACTTGCCGTCGTTCGAGCAGGGCCTCACGGCAGCCCAGCTCAAGCAGATCGCGGCGGCCGTGGCGACCGGCCCCAAGGCGATGGACTGTCCCGGCGTGCCGGCCGGCCAACAGGATGCCGGCTGCTATGCCTACGACCTGACGGTATCGGTGCCGCGGTTTGGTATCGAGACCCGGGCCAACCTCAACAAGATCCTCGTCGCCCTCGGCATGCCCCTCGCCTTCGACTCGGGCGCGGCCGACTTCAGCGGGATCCACGCGCCCGGTCCCCTCTACATCGGGACGGTGATCCACCAGGCGAACATCGACGTCGACGAGAAGGGGACCGAGGCCGCCGCGGCGACAGCGGTCGGGATGGACACCGGCGGCGGACCGAGCCCCGTCAAGGAGATCACGCTGCGGCTCGACCATCCGTTCCTGTTCTTCGTCCGCGATCTCGACACCGGGGCCGTCCTGTTCATGGGCCGCGTCATGGACCCATCCGCCGCCAAGGGGCAGTGACCACGAAGACCCCGGGCGTGCGCCCGGGGTCTCCTTCGTGATGCCGCTGAAGCTCCGCTCATCAGCCCTCGGCGAGCATCGCCGCGAAGCGATCCCAGGTCTCGACGCCGCCGGGGATCATGCCGGTCGCGAGGGCGCCCTCGAGCTCCTCGGTCGACGGGAAGTGCGAGCGTGAGGTGAGCTTGGTCTTGCCGTCGACGTCCTCGAAGGTGAAGGTCTCGATGCCGGCGTGGTCGCGCATGCCGTCGATGTCGACGATGAACGTCCATTTGAAGCGCTCGGGGGGTTCGAGCTCGAGGTACTCGCCCATGAACGGCACATCGTCGCGGTCGGGGGCGTGGCTGATGTAGCGCCAGTGGCCGCCCGGCCGGACGTCCATCTCGACCACTTCGGTCGTCGTGCCGTGCGGTCCCCACCAGCGCGGGATCCGGTCCGCGTCCATGAACGCCGCCCAGACCAGGTCGCGCGGGGCGTCGAACGTGCGCTCCCAGACGAGATCCGTGTCGTCCGAGTAGACCAGGGTCGTGTCATTCCGGAATCGCTCGGTCACCGTGTTCATCCGTCGTCCTCCTTCGCGTTGCACATCCTCGTCGCGCTGGACGTCGCGCAGGTAGTCGTCCAGGCGCTCGAAGCTCTCTTCCCAATGGCGGCGGTACTGGTCCACCCAGTCTGCGACGTCCCGCAGCGGGCCGGCTCGCAGCCGACGTGGTCGCCACTGTGCCTGTCGACCCTGTTCGATGAGACCGGCCCGCTCGAGCACCCGGAGATGCTTCGAGATGGCAGGCTGGCTCATGTCGAACGGGGCGGCCAGGTCCTTGACCGAGGCCTCGCCCTTGGCCAGCCGGGCCAGGATCGCCCGACGGGTCGGGTCGGCCAGGGCGGCGAACGTCGTGCTGAGCGGATCGGTCGGCTGCATGTCCATCACTAGGTGGTTATATAACCTAGTGGGACTGTACACATCCCGGTCGGGATGTCAAGACGCGCCCGCCGTCGGCGCGGTCATGACTCCCTCCACATGCGGGTCATTCGTGTCTCACCCGGGCCACCAGCAGGCTGGACACGCTCACTATGATGACGTCCGTACGGTGTGCCGGCGCACGTGAACGGCAGGCCGACTGGATCGGTGTCGGTGGCGCAAGAACGAGGGGAGTCTCGAATGAAGAACCCGCCCATCCTGATCTCGGTCATCGGTTTCTTCGCGGCGCTGGCGGGGCTCGGCTTCCTGTTCTTCGGGTTGCGGGTCGTGGGCTTCGACTGGTTCGGGATCTTCGGCGACCTCCCGGCCTTTGACCATGCCGGGCTGTGGGGCTGGCTCGCGATCGCGACCGGGGTCATCTGGTTCTTCGCCGCGCTCGGACTCTGGGCGCTCCAGCCGTGGGCTCGGCTGTTCGCGATGATCATGGCGGGCTTCGCCCTGTTCGAGGCGGTCCTCGCGTTCATCCAGTTCCCGGGGACCGGCGTCGGGTTCGGGATGGCGGTCATGCCGGCCGTGATCCTGTGGTACCTGAGCACCGCCGAAGTGAAGGCCGCGTTCGGGTTGCCGGAGTCGCCGCAGGCGGCGTGACCCCTGGTCGGACGACCCGCCCACAGGGAAGCCTGGGTCGTCGGGCCCCGGCGCTCTCTCTGGAGTCCTAGTCCGTCCGGCCCGTCCCGAACTGGCGGTCGCCCGCGTCGCCCAGGCCGGGCTGGATGTAGCCCTTCTCGTTGAGCGAGCGGTCGAGCGCGGCGCAGTAGATCTCGACATCGGGGTGCGCGGTCAAGACGGCCTCGACGCCCTCGGGTGCCGCGATCAGATTGACGAGCTTGATCCGGACCGCGCCCCACTTCTTGAGGACCTCGATGGCGGCAGTGGCCGAGCCGCCGGTCGCGAGCATCGGGTCGAGGATGAGGCAGAGGTCCACCGTGGCCGAGTCAGGCAGCTTGTTGTAGTACTCGACCGGGCGGAGGGTCCGCTCGTCGCGGAACAGCCCCAGGTGCCAGACCTGGGCGGTCGGCATCAGCTCGAGCATCGCGTCGACCATCCCGAGCCCCGCCCGGAGGATCGGCACGAACCCCACCCGCTCGGCCAGCTCGTGCGCGGTCATCGGCTCGAGCGGCGTCCGGATCTCCAGCGGCCGGACGTGGACGTCGGCCAGCGCCTCGTAGCCGAGCAGCCACGACAGCTCGCGGACGACTTCGCGGAACTTCTTCGGCTCGGTCCGCTCGTCGCGCAGGATCGCCAGCTTGTGCAGGACCGCCGGGTGGTCGGAGATGTGGAGGGTCGGAGGCGGACATCGTGCCGCCCATCGTAGCAACCGTCGCGGTATCCTCGCGGTCCCGGCGATGCGCGCCGGCCGTCACATCACGGAGACCCATCGATCGTGCCCGCCCCAGCCGCACCCGCCAGATCGCGTTCGGGGCGCTCGCTCGACGCGCGGACCGCGTCGCGCGGGAGGATCGTCGCACCGATCCTGGCCCGGCACCTGCGCAACGGGATCGAGGAGAGCGTCCACCGCGGCGACATCGTCGAGACCGACGCCGCAGGACGGATCATCCGGCAGCTCGGCGATCCCGATCGGGTGGTCACCCTGCGCTCGACGGTCAAGCCATTCGGGCTGCTGTCGCTGATCGAGGCCGGCGGCGTCGCGGCCTTCGATCTCGAACCGGCTGAGATCGCGATCATGGCCAGCTCGCACTCGGGCGAGGACCTCCACGTTCGAACGCTCCAGGGGCTCTATCGCCGGTCCGGCGTCAGCCAGGCGCATCTCGCCTGCGGCTCGGAAGGCGCGCCGCTCGATGCCCTGACCGCGGTCCGCCTGGCCCGTGACGGCGAGAAGGCCGGTCCGGTCCGCCACATGTGCTCCGGGCAGCACACGGTCTCGCTCCTCCTGTCCCGCCTCAACGGCTGGGACCCGACCGAGTACTGGAAGGCGAGCCACCCGTCGCAGATCGCCTATCGCGCCGCGGTCGCGGCGGCCTACGGGACGACGCCGGCCAAGCTCCAGACCGCCATCGACGGCTGCGGCGTCGAGACCTATGCGTTCCGGCTGCGCGAGGTCGCCCGCGCCTTCGCGATGCTGGCCGATCCGAGCGCCATCCCCGCCGGCGATCCGCGCTCCGCGCTGGCCGCCTCGCTGACGATCATCCGCGATGCCATGCTCGCGAACCCGGAGATGGTCGCCGGCCGCCACGATCGGATCGACACGTCGCTGATGAAGGCCGCGCCGGGACGGCTGGTCAGCAAGGCCGGGATGGAGGCCCTGCGCGGCATCGCCATCCTGCCCGGACCGCGCAGCGGCACGAGTGTCGCGTCCGCGTCGGGGATGGCGATCAAGGTCGAGGACGGCGACGGCTACGATCGCGGCACGTGGGCGGCGACGGTCGAGGCGCTCCGCCAGGCCGGCGTGCTCGACGGCGACGCGCTGCGCGACCTCGCCCGCTATCACCGGCCGGCGCAGCTCGATCCCCATGGGCGCATCGGCGCCGAGACGATCGCCGAGTTCGAGCTCGCACCGGTGGGCGAGCTCATCGGCTGATGGCGCGCGATCCCGGCCTGGACCACCGCGCGTCGCGCCGACGGACCCACGTCATGACCCTCGACGCCGATCCGTATCGCACGCTCGGGCTTGCCCGCGGCGCGACGCTCGACGAGATCAAGCGGGCCTACCGGCGACTCGCCAAGGCGAATCACCCCGACGCCGCCGGCGAGACCGCGCTGCCGCGGTTCCTGGCGATCCAGGCCGCCTACGAGCAGCTGGTCGGTGGGACCGGTCCGATCGGGAACGGGCGCCGATCGTCGACGGCGCCGCGTCGGCCGTGGGACGCCGATCCCGACCGGAGCGACGCGACGCGACGAGCCTACGGCGGCCGCGGGCGCACGGCGCCGCCGGGGCCAGGGGCGAACGGGACCGGTGGTCGAGCGTCCGGGCCGACCGGCGCCACCGGATCGAGCGGTGCGACGGACGGCGGGGGGACGACCGGGGCGAGGCCGGCCGGCGCCGGCGCGACGAACGGCGCACACGGCCCGGATGGGGGTCGGACCTCCTGGTCGAAGCGGACACGCGACGACCGGCGGCGCCGCCGGCTCGAGCGGGACGCGCCGGTCGTCAGCGCCGGGCGACGCCGGCCCAGGCCAGTCCGGGGGCACGTCCCGCCGGCGGGCCGACCGGCCGCCGAAGAAGGCGACCCTCGGGTCCACCTCGTACGACGGGGTGGACGGGCCGTTCGAACCCGACTGGGGCGGCGCGAGCTGGTACGGCACGACGAGCGGGACCTACTGGACGCTCAACCCCAAGGAATACGCCGACCCCCGCAAGCACGGGCCCGAGTACCAGGCGCGCGCCCGCCGGGCTGCCCGAGCCCGAACGCCCGGTCCGGCACCGACCCCTGGCGCCCCGACCGGTGCGGACCCGGCGGGCGACTCCCCCGGCGAGCCGGTCGGACGGGGCCGCCGCGGGCCCCACCCACTCCACGACGTCGTGGTGGGACTCGACTGCCGGTCGGGCCGAGGATCCGGAGGTGGGACCTGCTCCAGCCGGGCCACCCCGCCCGCCCGAGCGCCCCGACCAGGACCCGTCGGTCGCGGCGCCGCCGCCGGACATCGGGCGAGCCCTCGGCGACATCGCGCGCGCCTTGACCGACGTCCACTACGGCGGCTGGCGCGGCCGCGTCGTCCGCGCGGTCATCGGCTGGCTGCCGATCGCGCTGGGGCTCGGCTGGCTGATCGGCGAGCTGACCGGCTGCGGCCGGTTCGCGGCGACCTGCGACGGATCGACGGCCCCGGTCGGTCTCGCGCTCCAGCTGGCGGTGCTGGCGGTCCTGCTGGCCGTCCCGTCGCTCGCGTCGCTGACCACGATGGCGGCCCTGACCGTGCTCGGCGCCTCGCTCATCGCCGCGTTGATCCTGTCGGCGACCGGTTCCGCGGCCGACGGCGACTCGCGACGGGCTGCGCTCGGGGTCGTCCTGCTGACCGCGTGGCTGGTCGGCCTCGTGGTGGCGATCTGGCGGCGGTGGCGTGCGGTGCCCGCGCCGACGAGTCCCGTATCCTGAGGTCATGCCTCGACGTCACGACCAGCGCGACCTGTCATCTGCCGCCCAGCAGTACCTGCTCGCCCTGCGGGTCCTGGTCGGATCCGATGACGCCGACCGGGTGACCGCGGCCCAGGTCGCGCGCCACCTGGGGGTCACGACCCAGGCCGCGAGCGAGATGTTCCGGCGGCTGACGGCTGACGGCCTGGTCGCCCACGCGGAGGGCCGGGACCTCCACCTGACGAAGGCCGGCCGGGCTGCCGCCGACGGCATCTTCCGTCGTCACGCGCTGCTCGAGTGGCTGTTGACCTCGGTCATCGGGCTCGGCTGGGCGGAGTCGGACGACGAGGCCATGCGGCTCCAGGGAGCGATCTCGCCACGCGTCGAGGCACGGCTCGACGAGATGCTCGGCCACCCGGAGATCTGCCCGCACGGCAACCCGATCGACGCCGAGACGGCCCGGCGACGTCCCGCCGGCATCCCGCTGAGCGAGATGGAGGCCGGGACCGCCGCGACGATCTACCGGATCACCGAGGAGGCCGAGGAGGATGCCGGGCTGCTGTCGTATCTCGAGGCCCGGGCCCTCACGCCAGGCGCCCATGTCACGATCCTGGCCCGGAGCGGATCGCTCAATTCGCTGACGCTCGACGGGCCGCGCGGGCGGGCGACCCTGGGCCTGCGGCCCGCCTCCCTGGTCCGGGTCCTCCCGGGCGAGGCAGACCCAGGCCTGTTCCACCGGGTCCCGGACCCGTCGTCGACCTGATGGCGACGCCGCGCGTCCGGATCGCGCCGAGCCCGACCGGCCCGCTCCACATCGGGACCGCCCGGACGGCGCTCTTCAACTTCCTCTACGCGCGCCACACCGGCGGCACGTTCGTCCTCCGGCTCGAGGACACGGACCAGGCGCGGGGATCGCTCGCCTACGAGAAGGACATCCTCGACGGGCTGCACTGGCTCGGCCTGGTCTGGGACGAGGGCCCGGAGGTCGCGGGGGAGGCCGCGCGCGGTCCGTTCGCGCCGTACCGCCAGATGCTCCGCCTGCCGCTCTACGCCGAGGCTGCCGAACGCCTCCTCGCGGCCGACATGGCCTATCCGTGCTACTGCACGCCCGAGGAGCTCGACGCCGACCGCAAGGCACAGGAGGCCGCCCGGCTGCCACCGCGCTACGTCGGGCGCTGCGCGACGCTGACCGCCGAGGAACGAGCCGCCCGCGTCGCCGAGGGTCGGACCGGCGCCCTCCGCTTCCGGGTCGGGACCGGGGTCGTCGCCTTCGACGACATCGTCCGCGGCCGGGTCGAGATCGACGTCTCGAACCTCGGTGGCGACTTCGTGATCGTCCGCGGCGACGGCTCGCCGCTCTACAACTTCACGGTCGTCGTCGACGACGCGGCGATGCAGATCAGCCACGTCATCCGCGGTGAGGACCACATCTCGAACACGCCGAAGCAGGTCCTCATGTTCCGCGCGCTCGGCTTCCCGATCCCGCAGTTCGCCCACCTGCCGCTCATCCTCAATCCGGACCGGACGAAGATGAGCAAGCGCAAGAGCCAGACGGCGGTCTCGGACTACATCGCCGAGGGCTTCATCCGTGAGGCGCTGGTCAACTACCTGGCGCTCCTCGGCTGGGCGACCGGGACCGAGGAAGAAGTCCTCTCGATCGTCGAGATCGTCGAGCGGTTCGACCTGGAGGCGGTCCACAAGGGCGGCGCGGTCTTCGATCGCGAGCGGCTCGAGTGGCTCAACGGCCAGTGGATCCGGCGGCTCGAGCCGGACGACCTGGTCGACCGGCTCCGACCCTTCGTCGAGGCCGACCACGCGGCCGGCCGCATCGACGTCATGCCCTCGGACGAGGAGCTGCGCGCCCTGCTCCCCGTGATCTCGGAGCGACTGCCCACGCTCGGGGCGATCGGCGACCTGGTCGGCTTCCTGTGGGTGCGTGACCTGGCCTACGATCCCGCCCTGCTCGTGCCGAAGCGCTGGGACGCCGCGACAACGCACGAGGCACTCGTCGCGGCCCGCCAGACCGTCGCCGACGCCGGCGCCGTCACCTTCGAGGCCGACGAGCTCGAGCCGCCGCTCCGTGCCCTGGCCGAGGCCCGCGGCTGGAAGGTCGGTGACCTGTTCATGGCGATCCGCGTGGCCGTCACCGGTCGGACCGCGACGCCGCCACTCTTCGACACGCTCGTCGCGCTCGGCCGGGACCGGACGCTCGAGCGGCTTGACCGGGCGAGCGCCGCCCTGGAAGAAGGGAGTCTGAACCGATGACCCACGACGATGTCCAGCACTGGCTCGAGCGCTACGTGGCGGCCTGGGACACCTACGACCCGGAGGCGATCGGGGCGCTCTTCGGCGAGAACGCCGAGTACCGCTACCAGCCGTGGGCCGACCCGGTCGTCGGCCGCGATGCGATCGCGGCGAGCTGGCTCGAGGACAAGGATGATCCAGCGTCCTGGGCCGCGCACTACGACGTCTGGGCATTCGACGGCGAGCGCGCGTCGGCCATCGGCGAGAGCCGGTACCTCAACCCCGACGGCTCGTTCCGGACGCTCTACTACAACCATTTCGCGCTCCGCTTCGACGGCCACGGCCGCTGTGTCGAGTTCATCGAGTCCTTCATGGAGCTCCCCGAGAAGCTGCGACCGACCAGCTGATCGCCGCCGGCCGAGACCGTCGCCAACGGCCCGTTAACACGGGTCGGTATGCTGGACCGCAGATGGCACGAACGATCCTGGTGGTCGATGACGAGGCGACCTTGCGCGAGGCGCTCGTCGAGGCGCTCGAAGCCGACGGATTCCGGGTCGTGTCGGCGGCCGATGGCCGCGAAGCGCTGTTCCGGTTCCGGGCCGAGCGCCCGGACCTCGTCCTGCTCGACCTGATGCTGCCCGAGCTATCCGGGATCGAGGTCTGCCGGATCATCCGTGCCGAATCGGGCGTCCCGATCGTGATGCTGACCGCCAAGGATTCGGAGCTCGACAAGGTCGTCGGGCTCGAGCTCGGTGCCGACGACTACGTCACCAAGCCGTTCAGCCTGCGCGAGCTGACGGCGCGGATCCGGGCGCTCTTCCGGCGGGCGGACCAGGCTGTCGCGGTCGAGGCCGCCCCGGCCGTCGTCGACCTCGGACCGGTCCAGGCCGACCTCGGCGGGCACCGGCTGCTGCGCGACGGGGAGGTCGTCCCGATCAAGCCCAAGGCATTCGAGCTGCTCGCCTTCCTGATCCGCCATCCGGGCCAGGTGTTCACCCGCGACCAGCTGCTCGAGCACGTGTGGGGCTACGACTACGGCGGCGAGACCCGGACCGTTGACGTCCACGTCCACTGGCTGCGCAGCCGGATCGAGGCGGATCCCGGCCATCCCGCGTTCATCCACACCGTCCGCGGCGTCGGCTACGTCTTTCGTCGCCCGGCCTGATCGCCCGCCGGCTCCCGGCGTGGACGTCGGTCCCGGTCAGATCGGGATCAGCTCGATCCCGCGGAGGATGGAGTCGATCGAACCCGGGTCCAGGATGCCCGCGCCGGGGACCTGCGCGTTCGCGATGCCGGCCGCCAGTCCCAGCCGGGCGGCTGTGACGAGGGGCATTCCCCGGGCGGACGCGACTGCCAGCCCGCCCAGGAAGGCGTCACCGCTCCCGACCGGGAACGCTCCGCGAAGGCTGGGCGGGCGGAGCTGGATCCGCTGGTCGCCGGTCACGACGACCGCACCGGCGAGGCCGATGGTCACGATCACGCTCATGGCGCCCGCGTCGCGCAGGACGGCGGCCGCCACGACCGCCGACGCGGCATCGGACACGGCCACGGAACTCGCATCGGCCGCCTCGTCGGCGTTGAGCTTCACGACGCTCGGAGCCTCGGCGAGGACGGCGTCGAGCGCCGGTCGGTAGGTGTCGGCGACGACCGGGACCGCGGGCGAGCTTGCCGCGGCGATCCTGGCGATCCGGCCGTAGCCGTCCGGAGGCGCGCCCGGAGGCAGGCTCCCGGGGCAGGCGATGAGGGCGACGTCGCCCCGTCTCGAGCTCGGTTCGCACCGCGGCTTCGAGCGCGTCCCAGGCTCCTCCGTCGACCTCGTCTCCGCGCTCGTAGATCTCGGTCAGTCCGCCGGTCGATCGGTCGAGGACCGAGATGCACGTGCGGGTCTCGCCGGTCGATCTGACCATGCGGGCATCGATGCCGAGCTCGACCAGCCGTTCCACGATCCAGTCGCCTGCCGTCCCGGCCACGATCCCGACGACGGTGACGGAACCGCCCAGGGTGGCCGCCGCCCGCGCCGCGTTCAAGCCCTTGCCACCGGCGACCGCGACGGTCGATCGAGGTCGGTGGATGGCGCCGGCGGTCAGCCGGTCGAGCTCGTAGAGCCGATCGATCGACGGATTCGCCGCGATGAACACCAGTCGATCGCGACGCGGACGGGAGCCGCGGCCGCTCATCCGCCGGTCCAGTGAGGCGACCGCCTCCCTCGCCTCGACGAGCGTGGGCTGGCCATCGACGCCACCCAGCCGCGCGGGTCGACAGGCTGCCGCAGGCGACCCCGAGCTCGAGGCTCTCGCGCAGGCGCGGCCCCGTCGAGCCAGGCCCGCAGGAAGCCCGCGTCGAAGGAATCGCCCGCGCCGGTCGTGTCGACGGGTTCGACCGGTCACGCGGGCACGCGCACGATCTGCCCGTCGGCCCGACAGGCGAGCGCACCGGCGGCGCCGAGCTTGACGGCCACGATCGGGCCGCCGTCGCTCCGCCCATCGGACCCGGCGATGGCCAGCGCCCGAGCGGCCGCGTCGACGTCGTCGAGCCCCGCGATCCGTCGAGCCTCGGCCTCGTTCGGAAGGAAGACGTCGGCCGAGCGAAGCATGTCCACGACCCCGCCGTCCCAGCGCCCGCTCGGATCCCAGTTGGGATCGAACGACGTCGTGAGGCCGCGCGCACGGGCGGACGCGAAGAACCCGGGGAGCCGCTCACGGCTCGTTTCCTGGAGGAAGAAGGCCCCCGAGTGGAGATGACGCGCACGATCGATCAGGGCAGCCGGGATCGTGCCGACGTCGAGCGCCCCGATCGTCCCCATCGCCGTCAGCATCGCCCGGTCCCGCCCACTGGTGAGGATCACCGTCGCCCCGGTCGGGCGCGCCGGATCGACGGTGCAGGCCGAGACGTCGACGCCGCGGCGGGCCATCTCGTCGAGCGCGAACCGGCCGAACGGGTCATCGCCGACCGTGCCGCAGAAGGCGACGCGCAACCCGAGACGGGCCGCTCCGCAGGCGAAGATCGCGGACGAGCTGCCGACCGTCATGACGATGGAGCCGACCGTCCGCTCGACCTCCCCGAACATCGGGACCGGATCCGGATCCGAGATGACGATGTCGGGGTTGATCTCGCCGACGACCAGCACGTCGATGTCATGGCCCGCTCGCGACACGATCAGTACTCCCGGTACCAGCCGTCGCCCGGCATCGGCGATCCCGCCAGGCGGCCTGGTCGGTCGTGCCATGGACGACCGGCACGGTCGACGAGATCGGCCAGCCGACGGAGTCGATCGCGACCGACCGTCGACAGGAAGGCGGTGCGCGCGGTCGGGTCCATCGTCGCAGCCTCGGCCCACACCGACCGGCCCACCACGACGCCGCTCGCCCCGGACGCGCAGGCGGTCGCGACCTGGGCCTCGAACGTCGCGTCGTCGACGCCGCCCGAGAGGAGGACCCACGGCAGCGCCGACGCCGCATCGAGTTCCTCGCACGCGTCGCGCCATCGGCTCCGATCCGCGATCGAGGCGTCGTACGGGAACTCGGCCTTGAGGACATCGCCACCGATCGCCGTCAGCCGTCGAGCGGTCTCGACCACGACTCGTCGCCGATCGTCGCCCTCCAGCCGGGTCCCGTCCACGAGCGAGAACGACAGGGGCTCGATGAACAGGGCGAGGTCCGCGGCGCGGCAGTCGGCGGCGACATCGGCAACGAGGCGTTCCTGGTCGGCGGCGTTCGCCGCCTCGGGGTGGTAGTAGACGAGGAGCTTCGCGGCCGAGGCGCCCATCCGCTTCGCCTTGTCGACGCTCCAGCCGTCGAGGACGCGGCTGATCCGGGCGGTGGAGGGTCCCTCGAAGCCGGTCGCCTCGATCGCGACCAGCAGTCCCGCCGACGGGGGCAGCGAGCCGTCTGCGATGCACTGGGCGGCGCCGATCTCCGGATCGAGCAGCGTCCCGGTCGCGACGGGCGCCAGGGCACGGACGACCGCGCGCTTGAACTCGACCATCTCCGCGTAGGTCACCGACGCAGGATCGGCCGGGCGGAGTTCCTTGCGCAGATTCTGGCGGTGGTCGAGAGCGAGGACGGCGAACGTCCCACGCTCGGACGCGCAGGCGGCGATGCCCCGCCTGGCACCGAGGGCGTATCGCCGGGGCCGGTCATCGTTCGTCATCGCGGCCCGAGGCGAAGGATCCGCCGGGCGTTGTCCCGGTAGACCTTGCGCAGCACGTCGTCCGACAAGCCGATCCCGTGGATCTGCCACCGACCCTGACCCGGCACCGGCTCCGTCCCGTAGTCGAACGACTCGTCACAGGTCTCGAGGAACCGGTAGTGGACGGCGTACATGTCGGGGTCCGGGTCCAGGTCGGCGCCGAACAGGATCCGGTCGGCGTGACGCTCGAAGAAGGCTCGGGCGGTGTACGGCTGGCGGCCCAGCTCGCCGATCCGCGCGGCGATGTCGACGTTGAGGTTGGCGTACTCGTCGAGGAGCCGACCCACCAGGCCCAGGTCCTCAGCCGCACATCCGACATGCGCGCCCACGAACGTCGTGCCGGGATGTCGCGCGATGAGCCGCTCGAACGCGGCCAGGAGGTCGTCGAACGGCGGGAAGCCCGGGGCGTCCGCCTCGCCGGCCGGCCGGGTCGGCCAGACATGCCAGTCGGGATGGGCGAGGAGCTCCTCCCAGCGTTCGTTCGTCGCGTCGAGCGGCTCGAAGAACGCGATCGGGTCGGCGATGTGGATGACCACCGGGAGCTCCCAACGGGCCGCGGCCATCCAGAGTGGGTCGAGCCGCGGGTCGTCGACCGCGACGAGCCGGCCGTCCGGGTCCCGGGCCCCGAGCCCGAGGGTCTTCCAGACCTTGAGCCCGCGCGCCCCGCGGGTCGCAGAATCGCGCAGCGTGGCCGCCTCCGTCTCCCCGAACGCCGGGTCGGCAGCCCAGCCCGCATAGTCGAGGCCCGCGAAGACGGCGACCCGATCGGGATGGGGGATCTGCCATCGCTCGATCTCCGCCGACAGCGACTCGCCCTGACCGCCGTCCAGGTCGACGACCGTCTCCACGCCGGACGCGTCGAGCGCGGCCAGCAGCTCGTCCGGATGGCGTGTCGGCCATTCGCCGCCGAACGCCGCGCCGAGGTGGTTGTGCGCGTCGATGACGGGGAACCTCGGACGGCGGACCTCGTGGACGGGGACCCGGAGTGACGACCGTGGCCGGTAGTCGGCGAGTCGCAGACCGTCGCCGGTCATCCCGGTCCCAGGATCACGACTTGACCCAGGTGCCGCGGCGAATCGGGGTCGCGATGGCGCGTCAGGGCGAGGCTGAGGGCGAGCGCATGGGCCGGACGAACGAGGAGCGGCAGGCGCGCGAGCGGATGAAGCCCACCTCCGACCAGGCTCACGTCGCCGGACGATGCGCCGGCTTCGTCCCCGTCCCGCGCGATGACCCAGGTCGAGGCTCCGAGAGCCGCCGACTCCTCGACGACCGCGACCTCCTCGCCGGCTCCGCTCCCTCCGACGAGCCCGACGACGAGGACGCCCGGCTCGCAGACCGAGATCGGGCCGTGCCGGAATTCCAGCGGCTCATAGACGCTGGTCGGGACCTGGCTGGTCTCTGTCAGCTTGAGGCCCCATTCCGCGGCGATCCCGAGCGCGGGGCCGCCACCCAGGACCACGACCCGGCTCCAGTCGGTCGCGCCCAGCCGCAGCCCCACCCTGGCCGCCGCTTCGGCTTCGTGCCAGCGGCCCGGGATCCGGACGAGGTCCGCCGCCAGACGGTCGTCGTGACCGACTCGGGCGACCTGCGCGAGGAGGAGCGCCAGCATGCTCGCGAACGACCGGGTCATCACGATCGCCGCCTCGTCACCGGCGGGCGACACGAGTGCGACGTCCGCGACCAGCGCGAGGGGGCTGTCCCCGCGACAGGTGACCGCCAGCGTCGGGTGGCCGGTCGCGTGCATCCGCTCGGCGACGGTCACCGCCTCTGAGGTGGAGCCCGATCGCGAGATGATCACGACGGGTTCGGGGCCCCGGTCCGGCGGACGGCCCGAACCCCCGACGAGGACACCGTCGGGCCGAAGGATCAGCTCCGACAGCGGTGTCGCGATCACGGGTCGCCGCAACACTTCGCGTGCCGCCGCCGCGGCGGCCTGGGCGATGTAGTACGAGGAGCCCGCGCCGGTGATGACGATCCGGTCGGCCGCCTCGAGGACCTGTTGCACAGCGGCCGGGGCGCGCACGGCCCCGTCGAGCGCGGCCGCGATCGCATCGCCCGATGTCGAGCTCTCGCGCCAGGTCAGCAGGTCCTCGAGGGTCGTCATCGGTCGCGCAGCTCCACCGAGTACCGGTACCGATCGCCGCGCACGGTGCTTCGGCAGAACTCGATCCGGATGTCGTCCTGGTCGAACGCGACCCGCTCGACCCGGAGCGCCGGCGAGCCGGGCGCCTGGTCCAGCAACGCCGCCTCGTCATCGGTCAGCAGGATCGGCTCGAACGACTCGCGCGCCCGCGTCGGCCGGCAGCCATAGGTCGTCATCAGCGTGTCGTACAGGCGGACCCGCGTGAAGTCAACGGTGTCGAGACCCGGGAACCTCCCGGCCGGCAGGCGGCTGGTCTCGACGACGAGCGGATCCGGTCCGGCCAGTCGAAGCCGCCGGAGGGCGACGACCTCCTCACCCTCGGGCAGGCCAAGCGCATCGGCGACGGCCTTCGTCGCGGGTTCCCGCCACAACCCGAGGACCGTCGTTCCCGGTCGGAGCCCGTGCTGCTCGATCTCGCGGCTGAACGAATAGAACCCACCGATCGTGTGCTCGAACCGCCCCCTCGCGACGTACGTCCCGAGCCCTCGTCGAACCTCGAGAGCCCCACCGGCGATCAGTCCGCCGACGGCCTGGCGGACCGTGGCCCGACTCACCCCGTAGCGGTCCATCAGCTCGAGCTCGGTCTCGACCTGCGCGCCCGGCGGCAGGTCGCCCGTCCGGATCCTGTCACGCAGGTCCGCCTCGATCCGGCGGTAGAGCGGACCGCGTTCGACGCTGGCCACGATCAACCCTTGATCCCGGTCATGGCGATGCCGCGAACGAAGTGCCGCTGGGCGATCACGAACAGGATGATCATCGGGATGACGCTGACCAGGGCCCCGGCCATCAGGAGCGGCCACCTCCCGACGTACTGGCCCTGGAACAGCGACAGCCCGGCCGTGAGGGTCAGGGAGTCGATGTCGCGCAGATAGATGATCGGGTCGATCAGGTCGTTCCAGGTCCACATGAACGTGAAGATCGCCAGCGTCGCGAGGGCCGGCTTGGAGAGCGGCAGGTAGATGTGGCGATAGATGTGCCACGGGTTCGCGCCGTCGACCCGGGCGGCGTCGGCCAGCTCGTGCGGGATCGCCAGGAAGAACTGGCGGAGCAGGAACGTCCCGAATGCACCGCCGAGGAACGCGCCGACCCACAACGGCTCCTGGGTGCCGATCCAGTTGCCGCTCGCGCTGGCCGGGTGTGGCAGGAGTCGGTACAGGATGAAGTTCGGAACGAGGACCACCTGGAACGGGATGATCAGGGTGACCAGGAGGAGAGCGAACAGTGGCTCGCGGAACCGGAAATGGAGCGCGCTGAAGGCGAACGCCGCCATCGAGCAGCTGACGAGCTGGCCGATGGTGTTGAGGGTGGCGAGCTTGGCCGAGTTGACGAAGAACGACCCGAATGGCAGCGCGGCCCACATGTCCGGATAGTTCTGCCATTGCGGGACGAGCGGGAAGAGCGTTGGCGGCACGGAGAAGACCTCGGCCCGGGTCTTGAGCGACGTCGTGATCATCCACAGGAACGGGGCCATCATGAGCAGCCCACCGACGATGAGCAGTCCGACGAGGATGGCGCGACGGGCTGAACGAAGGCGCCGTCCCGGGACGACGGCCGATGCGGATCCGGCGGAGGTCGCCGCGCGGACGCTCACTGGTAATGCACCCAGCGTTTCTGCGACCAGAAGTAGATCGCGGTGAACAGGGCGACGATCAGGAACAGGATCCACGATGCGGCGCTCGCGTAGCCCATCTTGAAGAACTTGAACCCGTTCTCGTAGATGAAGTAGACGACCGTGATCGTCGCGTCGGTCGGGCGCGGCTTGACCAGGACGAAGATCTGGTCGAAGACCTGGAAGCTGCCGATCAGGCTGAGCACGCCGGTGAAGAAGATGGCCGGCGTCAGCAGCGGCAGGACGACCCAGCGAAACCGTGCCCAGCGCGCGGCGCCGTCGACGCTGGCCGCGTCCAGCAGCTCGGATGGGATCGCCTGGAGCCCGGCCAGGAAGATGATCACGTTCACGCCGAGGCCTTGCCAGATGGACATCGCGATGATCGACGGCATGGCCAGGACAGGGTTGGCGAGCCACTTCTGCGGCGGGATGCCGACCAGTCCGAGGACCTCGTTGAGCAGCCCCGAGTCCGGGCTGTAGATCCACTGCCAGACCAGCGCGACGGCGATGGTCGAGGTGACGACCGGCAGGAAATAGGCCGTCCGGATGAAGGCGATGCCCCGGATCGTCTGGTTCAGGGCGAGGGCCAGCCCGAGGGCGATGGCCAGCCCGAGCGGGACCGACACGATGGTGTAGAAGAACGTGTTCCGGAGCGCCTCGAGGAACCGGTCGTCCGACAGGAGGGCGAGATAGTTGTCGAAGCCGGCGAACTTCGGCGGCGTCAGCAGGTCCCATCTGGTCAGGCTGATCGCGAGGGTCGCGAGGATCGGCCCGGCCGACAGGACGGCCAGGCCGATCAGCGTCGGCGCGAGGAACAGCAGCGCCCAGCGACCCTCGCCGGCCAGCGGCCCTCGGCCGCGGCGGGCTCTGCGGCCGCGGACGGTGATCATCGCGACCCTCGCGCGGATGGGATGAGCGTCACTGCTTCGCGAGGATCCCGTCGAGCTGCGGCAGCACGTCCGTGAGCGCCTGCTTCGCCGTCTTCTTCGGATCGGTGAAGACGTTCGCGTCGATCTCGGTCTGGAGCGTGGTCGTCCAGTCGTTGTAGCCCTTGAACGAGGGCTTGAGATGCGCGTACGCGATCGCGTCTGCCAGCACCTTGGAGCCATCGAATGCGGTCGAGAATGGGCCTGCCAGGACCGCCTTGTTGGCCGGCATCGACGACTTGAGCTCCATGAGCTTCGTCTGGGCGGCCGGGCTGGTCAGGTACTTCACGAATGCCCACGCGGCGTCCGGGCTCTTCGTGCCCTTGTAGATGACGGCGCCGGTCGGGTTGATCGACGTCGCCTGACCCGCCGGCCCCTTCGGCAGCGGGGCGATGCCGAAATCGAGCCCAGCCGCCTGGTCCGTGGCGACCAGCCACGACCCGTTCGCCTCCATCGCGGCCTGCCCTTGCTCGAAGGCGTCGCCGAGCGCGTCGGTGATCGCCGCGTCGGGCATGACCTTGTCCTTCCAGATGAGGTCCTGGAGGAACTGGATCGCGGCCGCGGCCTGGTCGCTACCGACCAGGCTGGTCTTGTGATCGGCCGAGATGATCTCACCGCCGTTCTGCCAGACCAGCTCGGACCAGAAGTTCTCCATGTCCGTCGTCTCGGTGTAGAAGCCCCATTGACTGACCTTGCCGGCGGCGTTGCGGATGGTCAGCTGCTTGGCGACGTCGGTCAGCTTCGCCCAGTCCCACGTGCCGTCCGGGTAGGGGAGGCCCGCCTTATCGAACATCTTCTTGTTGTAGTAGAGGGCGACGACGTTGAGGTCGCGCGGCAGGCCGAACTGGCCGTCGGGCGTGGTGAAGTCGGCGACGGCCTGGTCGGCGAGCAGTCCGAGGTCGTAGCCGTCGCGGTCGATGTACGGCTTGAGGTCGAGCAGGACGCCGCGGCTCTGGTAGTCCGGGAAGAGCGGGCCGTCCATGGCGAAGACATCGGGCGCGTCGCCGCCGGCGATCGAGGTCTGGAGCTTGTCCCAGTACGGCTCCCAGTCCGACACCGTGACCTTGACCGTGATCTTCGGGTTGGCGAGGTGGAACGCATCGACGATCGCCTGCTGGTTCTTGATCTCCTGCGGATCGCCCCAGATCGAGTAGGTGATGGTCGCCTCCGGGCCGGTATAACCGGCGTCGGACGGGGCTGCCGACGCGGACGCGGCGGCCGTAGCGGACGAGGCGGGCTGGCTCGCCTGCGCCGCGGGGCTCGCGGTCGTGGCCGCGGACGGTGAAGCCGTCGATCCGCCGCAGGCGGAGACGACGACCATGGCGCCTGCGATGAGGGCGAGCACGCGTCGGCGTCGACCGCTGCCCGTCTCCGTTCGGTTCGTGGACATCGCGAGCTCCTCCTCTAGCCGGCTGCACGACCGCCGAGCCACGCCGGCAGCCACTCGGCCTCGGCCTCGATCATCGAATCAGTCAGGCGCCACGCGTCCTCGAGCGTGAGGTGGCTCTGGACGATCGGGTCGGTCATCACCGCGTGGCCGATCGACGCGCGATCGTGGTCCAGCGCGGCCCGGATGGTCAGCCCCTGCATGTCGAGCGCGCCCCTGATGTAAGCGGCGAGGTGCAGCGGCAGCGACCCCATCGCGACCGGATGGACACCGAGGCCGTCGACCAGTCCCGGGACCTCGACACAGGCGTCCGCGTCGAGGTTCGGGATCAGGGCTCCGCGGTTCATCGCGTTGACGACGATCCGGGCGGGCTCCCCGGTCGTCATCGCGTCGGCGATCGTCGCCGCATATTCGCCGCTGCGCTCGATCTCGAAGGACTCGCCGGCGTCGAGCATCCGTCTCGTCTCGGCGTATTCGGCGAGGTTGTGCGTCACGCGGTCGAGGTACTCGCCGATCGGGATGTGGAAGCGCTCGACGGCATCGCCGGAGGCATCGCGTTTGCCGATGTACCACGGGTTGTACTCGGCGTGGTGCTCGGACGATTCGGTCGGGTAGTAGCCGAGTCGGCGGAAGAGGTCCGCCCGGACGAGGTCGTCGTCCGGCACGCGGCCGGCCTCCACGAACGCGCGCAGGTCCGGATACAGGTCCCGGCCCCGGTGCTCGAGGCGCAGCACGAAGGCGAGGTGATTGATCCCGGCCGAGGCGGCGTCGACGTCGTCCCGGGGCAGGCCGAGGTATTCGGCCAGCCGGTCGACCGTCCAGAAGACCGAGTGACACAGCCCGACGACCCGGACCGAGGTCGCCTCGGAGACGGCCCGGACCAGGATCGCAAGCGGGTTCGTGTAGTTGAGGAGCCAGGCGGACGGGCAGACCTCCTCCATGTCGCGGGCGATCCCGAGGACGACCGGGATCGTCCGGAGCGCCCGGAAGACGCCACCGACCCCGATCGTGTCGGCGATCGTGTAGCGGAGGCCGAAGGCCGCCGGCACGTCGAAGTCGACCTGGGTCGCGCGGGCGCCACCGACCTGGATCGTGTTGATGACGAAGTCGGCACCGGCGAAGGCCTCGCGGCGGTCGAGATGCGCCGAGATGGTCGGTTCTGCGCCGAGGGCAGCGGCCGTCCATCGGGCCATCCGCTCAGCCGTGGCCAGGCGCTCCGGATCGATGTCGTGCAGGGCGATCTGCGACGTCCGGAGCGCGGGCGAGGTCAGGATGTCGCCGAGCAGGTTCCTCGTGAACTCGACACTGCCCGCGCCGACGAGGACGATCCGAGGCATCGCGGCTCCCCTGGTTCGACCGATGGGCGGGACGTACGGACGTCCGGATGTCCATCATATCGGGCGGCGCCGGCGTTTCGCAAGCCCTCGATCACGGCCGGCCGGCCCGTGGTGACGTCAGCTAGTTCGCCTTGTGGTACATCCGCTCCATGGCCTCGGCCGCGTCCTCGGCCGCGTCGATGGTGTTCTCCAGGTCGTTGTAGATGTCGCGCCACTTGATGACCTCGATCGCGGGCAGGTCCTCGTGGAAGAGCCGGGCGACCGCCGCGCGTGAGACGCCGTCGGCCTCCTTCTCGAGCCCATGGATGGCCGCGAAATGGCCCTCGAGGTCCTTGAGGCCGTCGAGCTTGCGGAGCGCGGCGGCCAGCTCGCCACCTTGACCGTCGAGGATGGCCGCCAGTCGCTTCGCCTCGGCGGTCGGCTGGGGCACGTCGTAGATGACGAACGTCTCCGCGACCGACTGGATGCCGTCGAGGACGTCGTCGAGCCGCGACACGAGCTCGTGGATGTCCTCGCGGTCGAACGGCGTGACGAACGCGTCCTCGAGCCGCCGGGTCACCTCGTCGTTGATCTCGTCGCCGTGCTTCTCGAGCGCCTGGATGTTCGCGATCCGGGCTTCGAGACGGTCGTACTGGTCGACCATCTCGTGGAGCGCGGTCGCTGCGGCGGCGAGGTTGTCGCCGTCGGCGATGAACAGCTCGAAGAACTTCGGGTCCTTCGGCAGCAGGCGAAAGCTCATCGTGGTCTCTCCGATCGTGCGTGTCCGGGGTGGGGAAGATGGATCGGTCGCGCGGTCGTCATGAGGCCCCCAGCGCGTCGAGGACCACCCAGGCAAGTGCGGCGAGGATGCCGGCGGCCGGCAGGGTGAGGACCCAGGCGACGAGGATGCGCCGCGCGACGCCCCAGCGGACGGCCCGCGCGCCCTGGCTCGAGCCGACCCCCATGATCGCCCCCGAGATGACCTGCGTCGTCGAGACGGGCGCCCCGAAGTGGGCCGTGGTGAGCAGGATCGAGGCCGCGGTCGTCTCCGCTGCGAAGCCGTGGACCGGCTCGAGCTTCGCGACCCGCTGGCCCATCGTCTTCATGATCCGCCAGCCGCCGACGGCGGTCCCGAAGGACAGCGCGCTCGCCGACAGGACGATGACCCACGGCGGCACGACCACGGCCGGGATGACGCCGGCGGAGAACAGCGCCAGGGTGATGATCCCCATCGTCTTCTGCGCATCGTTCGAGCCGTGGGCGAATGCCATGAATGCGGCCGAGAAGACCTGCAGCCGGCGGAAGCGCCACGCCATCGGCTTGCGTTTGGAGCCACGGAAGACCCAGTAGATGGTGAGCATGAGCGCGAAGGCGATCCCGAAGCCGAGGATCGGCGAGGAGAACATCGGGATCAGGACCTTGTTGACGATTCCCTGGACGTTGAGCGCACTGGTCCCGGCAGCGATGATCGTCGCGCCAAGGAGCCCGCCGATCAGGGCATGGCTGCTCGAGCTCGGCAGGCCCTGCTGCCAGGTGATGAGGTTCCAGGTGATGGCGCCGATCAGTGCGGCGGCCACGATCGCCTGGGTCGTCGTCTGCTCGTTGACGAGGCCGCTCCCGATGGTCGTGGCGACGGCCGTCCCGGCGAAGGCCCCGATGAAGTTGAACGCGGTCGCCATCAGGATCGCCCAGCCGGGCGACAGCGCCCGGGTCGCCACCGACGTCGCGATCGAGTTGGCGGTGTCGTGGAACCCATTCGTGTAGTCGAAGGCCACGGCCAGCAGCACGACGACGACGAGCATGGCGGTGACGCCGGCCACGGCTGTGTACTCCCTCGGTTACGTATCTCGAGCACTGGGCGCGCCTCGGGACACGGGAGGCGGGGTCACCCATGGTACGCGGCGGCGCGGCCGCCGGTGTGGACCGACGTTGACCGGGCGAAAAGCGGCCGTTGATGTCGGATCGGCACCTTGGGCGCATGCCGAGCATCGTTCGCCAGTCGCGACCAAAGCCCAGGGGGGTGGTGCGTCCCGATGGCCACAGGCCGGCCGGCAGCACGCCACCCGAGGATCTCCTCCCGTCGGGTGACGACGCCGCACCCCTTCCAGCGCCGGCGCCGCATCGGGCGCTGGCGCTGGACGCCCTCGCCGTCCTCCGCCTTCTCCGCGACCGTCCCCGCGACGCCGGCTCCTGGGGGGAGCCGGCGTTCGCGCGGGAGGTCGAACGCATCCGCGGCCAGCTGGCCCCGATCCACGGTCGGCGCTCACTTGCCGCCTCGTACTGTCGCGAGGCGTTCCGGATGTGGCCCGCCGAGGACGAGCCCGCGGCACGATCGATCACCGGGGCGACCGCGGTCGCCTACGCCGTCCGGTGGCTCGAACTCGGCGACGGCGTGACCCGGCCGGGGTGGACAAGTCTCGTCGTCGGGCGCGCCTGACGCGTCCGAGGAGCCGCGCCCGCTATCCTTCGCGGATGCGCCTGTCCCACCTCTTCTTCTCGACCCTGCGCGACGATCCGAGCGATGCGGAGATGCCGTCGCACCGGCTGCTGCTCCGCGCCGGCTACGTGCGCCAGCTCGGGTCGGGGATCTATTCGCTTCTGCCGCTCGGGTTCCGCGTCAACAAGCGGGTCGAGCAGATCATCCGCGAAGAGATGGACCGGATCGGCTCACAGGAGATGGAGATGCCGGTCGTCCACCCGGCCGACGTCTGGAGGGCGAGCGGTCGCTACGCCGCGATCGGGCCCGAGCTCGGTCGGTTCAAGGACCGCAACGGGCGCGACATGGTCCTTGCGATGACCCACGAGGAGGTCGTTGCCGGTCTGCTGGCGGACATCGTCAAGTCGTGGCGGCAGCTGCCGATGATGCTCTACCACTTCCAGACCAAGTGGCGCGACGAGCCGCGCGCCCGCGGCGGGCTCATCCGGGTCCGCGAGTTCGTCATGAAGGATGCCTACAGTTGCGACCGCGACGAGGCGGGCCTCGACGCCAGTTACTGGGCGCAGCACGGGGCGTACGTCCGCATCTTCGAGCGCCTCGGGCTCGAGACCATCGCGGTCTCGTCCGACGTCGGGATGATGGGCGGCAGCCAGGCCCACGAGTTCATGGTCCTCAATCCCGCCGGTGAGGACGTCCTGGTGCTGTGCGAGGCGTGCGGCTACGCGGCAAACCGGCAGGTCGCGGTGATCCCGCACCCGGCGCCCGCCTCCGAAGCGCCGCTCCCGCTCGAGGAGGTCGCCACGCCCGGCACGACGACGATCGCGTCGCTCGCTGCGTTCCTCGGGATCGGAGCGGAACGCACCGCCAAGGCGGCCTTCTTCATGACCGGAGACGGGCGCCTGGTCACGGCCATCGTGCGCGGCGACCACGAGGTCAACGAGACCAAGCTGGTCAACGCCGTCTCGGCGACCGGCGGCTTCCGGCCGGCCACGATCGAGGAGATCAAGGCGGCCGGGATGGAGCCCGGCTACGGATCCCCGATCGGCGCTCATGACACGGTCGTCGTGGTGGACGACCTGGTGGCCGCCTCGGCCAACCTCGTCGCCGGCGCGAACCGCGAGGGCTTCCACTACCGCAACGTGAACGTCGGGCGCGACTTCACGCCCGACATCGTGGCCGACCTGACCAACGCCCAGGAGGGCGACCCGTGTCCGACCTGCGGGCAGCCGGTCATCATGCGCAACGGCATCGAGGTCGGCAACATCTTCAAGCTCGGTACGAAGTACAGCGACGCGTTCGGCGCCACCTATCTCGGCGAGGATGGTGTGGCCCACCCCATCGTCATGGGCTCGTACGGGATCGGCGTCGGGCGCAACGTCGCGTGCATCGTCGAGGCCCACCACGACGAGAAGGGGATCGTCTGGCCGCCCGAGGTCGCACCGTATGCCGCCCACCTCGTCTCGATCGGGGCGGCCAAGGAGCCGCGCGTCATCGCGATCGCCGAGCGCCTCCACGACCTGGCGGCCGCGGCCGGCCGCGAGATCCTGTGGGACGACCGCGACGAATCGCCGGGGGTCAAGTTCACCGACGCGGAGTTGCTCGGCATGCCCTGGATCCTGACGGTCAGCCCGCGTTCCCTCGCGGCGGGCGGGATCGAGGTCACCGAACGGTCGACCGGCGAGCGCTCCACCCGGCCGATCGAGGACGTGGAGGCGATGCTCAGAGGCGGTTGATGTCCTCGGGCACCTCGCTGGCGAGGGCGTTCCGGACCTCGGTCAGCTGCTCCTGGCTGAGCGTGGTCCCGTCGAGCGAGATGACGGCGTCGCCGGCCTTCTGCTCCTCCACGAGGTCGGCCGAGGAGACCTCGGTCCCGGTCATCGTCTCCTCCTGGACGTCGATCCGTCCGATGGCGAAGGTCACGCCCGGCGGGATGGAGGCCGCGATCGAGATCTCGTTGATGCGATACGGCGAGCGCTTGTCACGTAGCGACGCGTTGGTCATCTCCTGGAGCGCGGTGGCCTTGATGATCAGGTCGGCCAGGACGCCCGGATCGATCCGCTCGATGACCGTCGAGACGCCGCGTCGCGCCGCGCCCATCGCCGCCCGCGCCTGCTGGCCGAGCTTCTCCTGGGTCGCCGGGTCCGACGCGGTGCGGCTGACCGCGCTGGTCGCCTCGCTGGCCTTGGCGCGCGCCTGTTCGGCGGCCGCCTCGGCGGCTTCGCGGGCACGCTGGATGAAGCTCATGCGGCGAGTCTAGCGGTCGCCATCGGCCCCGACCACTAGGATTTCGCCTGTGCCGCCCCGTCCGACGCTCCCGCCAGACGACCTGTATGCCCGCCTCGAGATCTCGGTCGACGCGAGCCCGGAGGCGATCGAGGTCGCCTGGCGATCGCTCCTGCGCCAGCACCACCCGGATATCGCCGGCCCGTCGGGCCTCGAGCGATCGAAGCGGATCAACGTCGCCCACGACTGGCTGAGCGATCCCGATCTTCGCTCGCGCTACGACCACGAGCGTGGGGTCCGGCGCTCGCTGCGCGAGACCGGCGGTCGCGACCCGCGTGCCGAGGGACGGACGGGCCGGGCCGAGGGCCGCGCCGCCCGGCATGCCGCGGCGCCGCGCCCGGCCGATCCGGCCGAGGCCCTGGCACGGTTCCTCGACCACGTGGCGACCCTCGAGCCCGACGAGGTGGATCGCCTGGCCTGCGCCGAGCCGCCGCCGATCGCCTTCGGTGCCACCATCGCCCGCTTTCTGCCGCCCGATCGGCTGGCCGCGCTCGAGGCCGTGGAGGCCGCGATCGCCACCAGGCTCGATCCGACCGCTGCCGCGCGGCCGGGCGTCCGCGACGCGGTCGAGGGCTACGCCACGGAACTCGTGCTCGGGTCGTTCCTCGACGATCTCTTGACCGAACCGTTCCGCGACCGGGCGCGCGAGCGCCTGACCCGTGGCTGGGACGCCGCCGTCGGGCAGCCGCGCTACGGCCCCAACGGCGATGCCGTCCGCGACCTGCTGGCGCGTCTCGGGTCGCTCGATGGGGCCGGCGTCGCCGCGCTCGCGGGCACGGCCAGGAAGGCCGGCTTCGGCGAGGGCGCAGCAGACGATCCGTGGCCGCCCGACACGTCACCCGACGACGACGAGGCGCTGCGGGTCTCGTCGATCCTGGCGGCTCGGGATGCCGCCGACGCGGTCCCGGTCGGCAGCGCCGACCGGGCAACGGCCGCCAGGGCGCGGTGGTCGGCTGCGCGGCTCGCCCACCTGCTCGTCCTGCGCCATGCCTTCGCGCCGCGGACGTTCATCACGCTCACACGGCCGTGGCGCCCGAGGTTCCTCCCGGACGACCGTCCCGCCACCCGCGTCCAGCGGCCGGTGCGTCGCTGACCATCGAGCGTCGCCCGCCCGAGGCCGGCCCGAGCCGCACACCGAGTCGAGTGCCTGTGCGATGCTCGTGGGGTGGAGGCGTGGCAGGTCGCGATGGTGGCGTTCGTGGCGGTCGTCGCCATCGCCGCCGCGACCACGCTCGTTCTCCGCGCGCGGCGCCGGCTGGATCGGATCGGGACCGAGGCGGGCGCGCCACCCGGTGGAGACGCCCTTGCGGCGGTGACGGACCTGCGGCAGCGCGCGGAACGCGCCGAGTCGGCACGCATCGTGGCCGCAGGCGAGATCGAGCTATTCCTCGCATCGCTCGCGCAGGGGGTGCTGACCGTCGGTGGCGGGCTGCGCATCAGCGGGGCGAACGCCGCGGCGCATGCCCTGCTCGGCCGGGCTCCCGACACGCTCGTCGGGCGGACCCTCATCGAGGCGTTCCTCGACGTGACGGTCGAGGCGATCGCCATCGGGGCGCGCGACAGCGGGTCGTCGACCGGGGAGGTGGCCGTCGCCGGCGCCGACGGCCCACGGCTGCTGATCCGCGGTCGTCGGACCCCGTCCGGTGATGTCTGGCTCGTCCTCGAGGACGTCTCGGAGCTCCGCCGGCTCCAGCAGATCCGGGCCGAGTTCATCGACAACCTGTCGCACGAGCTGCGCACCCCGTTGACCACCGTGAGCCTCCTTGCCGAGACGCTCTCCCGGGAGGCCGAGACGGCGGGCGATGCGATCCCGCCGAGGATGCGCGAACGGATCGGCAACATCGAGCTCGAGACCGGGCACCTCGTCCAGATGGTCAACGAGCTGCTCGACCTGTCGCGGATCGAGAGCGGGGGAGCGCTCGGCGCCCTCGACCTGCTCGACCTCGGCGTCATCGCGACCGGATCGACCGAGCGCCTGCGCCTGTTCGCCGACCGCCAGGGGGTGACCCTCGAGACCGAGGTCGAGACCCCGCTGCCGCCGGTCCGCGGCGACGGGGCTCGGCTCGGCCAGGTCCTCGTCAACCTCCTCCACAACGCCGTGAAGTTCAGCCCGGATGGCGGCGCCGTGAGGGTCACGGTCCGGCCGACAGGCGGCGAGGTCGTCGTCGCCGTCGCCGACCACGGCGTCGGGATCCCGCGTGGTGCCCAGGCTCGCATCTTCGAGCGCTTCTACAAGGTCGACCGCGCCCGTGTCCGCGGCGAGACCGGCGGGACCGGGCTCGGGCTCGCGATCGCCCGCCACATCGTCGAGCAGCATGGCGGCCGGATCTGGGTCGAGTCGGCCGAGGGCGTCGGCAGCACGTTCTCGTTCGCGCTCCCGGTCGCCACCGGGACGAGCTGACCCGACACCACGAAGGAGCCCGATGGATCTCCTGCACGTCGCCACGCTCAACATCCGCAACCTGGCCGACCGCTGGTTCGAGCGGCTGCCGCTCCTCCTCGCCGACATGGCGACCCTCCAGCCCGACCTGGTGGGGCTCCAGGAGGTCGTCTACGTCATGCAGCAGGACCGGCTCATCGGGGCCGCCGGCGAGGGCCGCTACGGTGTCGCCCGTAGCTGGGCCGGCCGTCCCGAATACGGCAACAGCCTGCTGGTCCGCGCGCCTCTGGTCGCGGCCGACACCGAGCGGCTGGACCTCGGGCTCAGTCGATCCGCCCTGCGCTCGATCGTGGCACTGCCGCAGGGCTCGTCGGTCCTGGTCGTTGTGACGCATCTTCATCACCTGACCCCCGACGAGAGGCAGCGCGACGAGCAAGCGGCGTCGATCCTGTCGTGGCTCGATGGAGCGCCGGTAGCGGACGCCACGATCGTCATGGGTGACTTCAACGCCGATCCGGCTGAGCCCGCGCCGTCCCGGCTGCGCGAGGCGGGGTTCCGGTCCGCGTACGAGGATGCCAACGGCAGCGAGCCGACGGTCACCTGGCCGTCCGGTCTCCAGGCCCCAGCGATGGATACCGACGGGCCGCCCGAATGCCTCGACTACATCTGGGTCCGCGGCGCGGTCCGGGTCGAGTCCGCACGACTCGTCTTCGACCGGCCGGATCCCGAGGACCCGACGATCTACCCGAGCGATCACCTGGGCATCGCCGCGCGACTCGAGATCGGGTAGGGGAGCGGTGGCGGCTCGCACGCTCCGGCTGGCCCATCGGGGCGACTGGCGCCACGCGCCGGAGAACAGCCTCGCGGCATTCGTGGCCGCGCTCGCGGTGCCGGCCTGCGACGGGCTGGAGCTCGACGTCCGCGTGTCGGCCGATGGCGTGCCGGTGATCTGTCACGACGACACCCTGGAGCGGACGCACGGGCGACCCGAGCGCGTCGACGCCCTGCCGGCCGTCGGGCTGGCGGCACTCGGGATCCCGAGGCTCGCGGACGTCCTCGCGACCGTGGGCCGCCACCCGTTCCTCGACGTCGAGCTCAAGGGCGATCCCGGTCCGCGGATCGTCGAGGTGCTCGCCGGTGGGCGTGGACCGGGGCTCTCGAATGCTGTCGTGTCGTCCTTCGAGGCGGTGGCGCTGGAACGGGTCGCCCATCTCGCCCCGTCCTGGCCGCGCTGGCTCAACATCCACACGCTGACCGCCGCGGACGTCGCCGCGGCAGTCGGGCTCGGCTGCCGGGGCGTCGCGGTGCACTGGCGCGCGCTCGACCCGAGGTCCGTTGCGCGGGCCCAGGCGGCCGGCCTCGACGTCGCCTCATGGACGGTCCGGCGCCGCCCGACATTCGACCGCCTGTCGCGGCTCGGGCTCGTCGCCGTCTGCGTCGAGGCCAACGCCCTCGACGGCTGACCCGAGCGTCAGGCGGTCCGGGCCCATGAACCACCCGCATCGCCCGATGACGTGGTCCGCCGACCCGCCCGTCAGCCTGGCACTATCCTGCCCGGGGCTGCAGCACGGAGGCATCGATGGCGGACCGGGCGGATCTCGTGATCGTCGGAGCCGGGACGATCGGCGGCTGGGCGGCGGTCTTCGCCAAGGCCGGTGGGGTCGGCCGCGTCATCGTCCTCGAGAGCGGGCTGGTCGGGATGGGAGCGTCGTCCCGCGCGGCGGGCATCGTCCGGGCCCAGGGCGGCACCCCGGCCACGGTCGCACTCGGTCGCTGGTCGGTCGAGTTCTATCGCGGCCAGCAGGCTGCCTACGGCACCGACTCGGGCTTCCGCGAGCTCGGCTATCTGATCCTGGCCGTGACCGAGGACGACGAGCGTGCCGGTCGCGAGCGCGTCGCGATGCAGCAGGCGCAGGGGCTGGACGTCAGCTGGCTGGAGGCCGCCGAGGCCGCCGCGACCGCGGTCACACTGTCACCCGATGGCCATCGCGGTGGCAGCTACGTCGCCACGGACGGCGCGATCGACCCGCCGCGGAACGTGCGCGCCTACTCGCTGGCGATGCAGGCCGCAGGGGTCGAGCTGCGCGAACGGACCGCCTTCCGGGCTTTGCGCACGACCCCGACCCCCGGCGGCGGCAGCCGCGTCACCGGGATCGAGACCGACCACGGCACGATCGATACCGATCGCGTCCTGTTGACCGGCGGACCGGGCCTCCGCCAGGTCGGCGGGCTGGCCGGCGTCCGGATCCCGGCCGGGGCGGTCCGCCATACCGTCGCGGTCCTGGAGCGGACCCCCGTCTTCGACGTCCCGCGGATGCCGATGGTCTTCGACATCGGTGGAGGCCTGTACTGGCGGCTCGAGGAGGGCGGGCTCCTGTTCGGCTGGAGCAACCCGGACGAGATCCCCGGCGAAGCGCGATCGATCGACTGGCCGTTCTACGAGCGGATGCGCGAGCGTCTCGGCGATCTCGTCCCGGCGACGCGCGGCCTGGGGCTCCGGCGGATCTGGGCGGCGACGATCGACTACACACCGGACCACCTTCCGATCGTCGGACCTGCCCTGTCACCGGGCGGCGACGTCATCGAGGGCGTCTCGGTGGCCTCCGCGGGCGGGCACGGGATGATGTGGGGACCTGGTGTGTCGAGGGTCGCCGCCGATCTCATCCTCCACGGCACCACGGAGCTCGTCGACGCCTCCGAGCTGGGCCTCGACCGGTTCGACGCCGCCGGGCGCAGTCGCCTGGCGACCGACCCGATCGCCCTGCCGTTCCCGGCCGACGGTGGCGATGAGCTCCCGTTACCCTAGCAACCAGCCGCGGGTCGCCTGGATGGATCGGTCCGTCGCTGGTCATCGGAGGGTTCGGTCGATGAGCGACGGCTGCTTCCCCGCGCCGGACCGGATCGCCGGTCGCTGAGGTGGGCCTCGTCCTCGGGATCGACGTCTCGACGACGGCGACGAAGGCCGTCCTCGTCGACGAGGCGGGCGCCGTCCGCGGGGTCGGGACGTCCGAGTACGGATTCAGCGTGCCGCATCCTCTCTGGAGCGAGCAGGACCCGGAGCTGTGGTGGGACGGGGCTGTCGCGGCGATCGACATGGTCCTGCACGCGACCGGGGCCACGGGTGCTAACGTCGACGCAATCGGGCTCACCGGACAGATGCACGGGCTCGTCCTGCTCGACGATGCCGGCCGCGTCCTGCGACCGGCCATCCTGTGGAACGACCAGCGGACCGCTGCCGAGTGCGACGAGATCCGCCGCGCGGTCGGCCCCGAGCGGCTCATCGCGATCACCGGCAACGACGCACTGACCGGATTCACGGCGCCCAAGCTCGTCTGGGTGCGTGACCACGAGCCCGATGTCTGGCGTCGCGTCAGGCACGTCCTCCTGCCAAAGGACTACCTGCGCTTCCGGTTGTCCGGTGACTACGCGATCGACAAGGCCGACGGAGCCGGGACGATCCTCTTCGACCTGGCCGCCCGCGACTGGTCGGACGAGGTCCTGGCGGCGCTCCACATCGAGCGCACGTGGATGCCGCCGACCCTGGAGGGTCCCGAGGTCACCGGGGTGGTCGGTGGCGCGGCGGCAGAGGCGACCGGCCTGCGGGTCGGGACGCCCATCGTCGCAGGGGGCGGCGACCAGTCGGCGAATGCGGTCGGCGTCGGCGTCGTCGCGCCGGGCGAGATGGCGCTGTCGCTCGGGACGTCCGGTGTCGTCTTCGCCGCGACGGACCGTCCGATCCACGAGCCGCGGGGCATCGTCCACGCCTTCTGTCACGCCGTGCCCGGCCGGTGGCACATGATGTCGGTCATGCTCTCGGCCGCCGGGAGTCTGCGCTGGTTCCGCGACGCGCTCGCGCCCGGGGTCGACTTCGGCCCCCTGGTGGAGACCGCGTCCGGGGTGCAGGCCGCCGCCGACGGCCTGTTCTTCCTGCCCTACCTGACGGGGGAGCGGAGCCCGCACCCGGACCCGTTCGCCCGGGGCGCGTTCGTCGGGCTGACGGTCTCGCACGATCGACGCCACCTCACGCGCGCGGTCATCGAGGGGGTCGCCTTCGGGCTCCGTGACGGCCTCGACCTCATGCTCGCCGCGGGGCTGCCGCGGCCGAGCCGGATCCGGGCGTCGGGCGGCGGGATCGCCAGCCCGCTCTGGCGGTCGATCCTGGCCGACGTGCTCGAGTCCGAGATCGCGACGGTGTCGACGACCGAGGGCGCCGCCTACGGGGCAGCGCTGCTGGCCGCGGTCGGGGCTGGCTGGTTCCCCGACGTCGAGACCGCCACGACGACCCTCGTGAGGGTCACGCCTGTCGCCTCACCGGGCGCCGACGTCGAGGTCTACCGGGCCGCACACGAGCGCTTCCGGGCGCTCTATCCGGCGCTGGCGCCGACGTTCGATCGTTCCCCGGCGTAGAGCCTGAGGATCGCCTCAGCCGCGGAGCTCGATCTCGGCCTTGTCCTTCTCGGTGACCTCGCCGGGCTTCTTGCCCAGGATGATCATCCCGAGGATGTCGTCAGGCGTCAGCCCTCCCTTTTCGACGGTGTCCACGATGCGGCCGTGGTACATCACGCTGATCCGGTCGGACAGGTCGAAGACGTCATGGATGTCGTGGCTGATGAGGAAGATGCCGATCCCATCCTCCTTCAGCTGTCGGACGAGGTTCCTGACCTGTGCCGTCTCGGCCGGGCCGAGCGCCGCAGTGGGCTCGTCCATGATCAGGATCTTGGCGTTGAAGTAGACCGCGCGGGCGATGGCGACAGCCTGGCGCTGCCCGCCGGAGAGCGACTTCACCGGCTGGGCGAAATTCGTGAAGTTGGGGTTGAGCCGACCCATGATCTTGCGCGTCTCGGATTCCATGCTCGAGTCGTCGAGCGAACCGATGCGGGTCGTCAGCTCCCTCCCGAGGAACAGGTTGCCGGGCGCATCGATGTTGTCGGCGAGAGCCAGCGTCTGGTAGATCGTCTCGATGTTCTGGGCCTTGGCGTCACGTGGGTTCTTGATGGAAACCGGCGCTCCGTTGACCCGGATCTCCCCACTGTCGGCCGGGTGGGCGCCGGACAACACCCGCATCAGGGTCGACTTGCCGGCCCCGTTGCCGCCGACGAGGCCGACGACTTCCCCCGCATACAGGTCGATGCTGACGTCGCGCACGGCATGGACGCCACCGAATGCGACGCTGATGTCGCGCATCTCGACGATGGGCGTTCGCTCCGCGACGGCCACGGTCTTGTCCTCCATGTCGCTCATGATCCGCGTCGGCGATTCAGGGTGTCGAGCCCGACCGCGACGATGAGGACGATGCCGGCCACCACGTTCTGGCCGGGCGAGTTCACGCCGAGGAAGCTCAGGCCGTAGGCAAGCGACTGCATCACGAACGCGCCCAGGACCGCGCCGGGGATCGTCCCGATGCCGCCGGCGAACGATGTCCCACCGACCACCGCCGCGGCGATGACGTAGAGCTCGTAGCCGGAGCCGATGTCGAGCGTCGCACCGTTCAGGCGTGCCGCGGCGATGGCTGCGGCCAGCGCGCAAAGAACGCCCATCAATACGTAGGTCTTCAGGATCGTCCAGCGCGTGTTGATGCCGGCCAGCTCGGCCGCGTCAGGGTTGCCACCATAGGCGTACACGTAGCGGCCGAACCGTCGTCGGTTCGCGATGAAGCTCATGACCAGCGTGACGCCGATGAGCGCCACGATCGGGAATGGGAACCCGACCGGGATCTTCAGGCCGCCGGGCGGCGGAGTGATGCCGTGAGCCGCGGCGTATTGCGCGGCGAGGCCGGTGGGCCAGAACGCGTTGTTGGCGAACCAGGACAGGCCCAGCACGATCGCGCAGCCGACACCCCCGATGAGCACTTCCGCCCACATGGGTCGCGTGGGGAAGCCGTAGCGGCGCCGCTGGTGCCGGCTGTTGTACAGCAGGGCGACGATCGCCACGCAGCCGACCACACCGAGGATCCAGCTGATGAGCTCACCCACCGAGCCCAGGGCGCCGCCACCGAAGAGCTGGAAGGTCGGGTCGAGTCCGACGACCGCCGCGCCCTGCGACTGGTACCACACCAGGCCGCGGATCGACAGCAGGCCACCGAGCGTGACGATGAAGGACGGCACGCCGATGTAGGCGATGATGAACCCCTGGATCGCGCCGACGCCCGCGCCGAGCCCGATCCCGAGGGCGAGGGCCAGCACCCACTGGAACGGCACGTCCGCTCCGATCCCGAAGATGCGCGGGAACCAGTCGGTCATCCACAGCGCATAGCTCATGGCGATGAGCCCGACGAGCGACCCGACCGACAGGTCGATGTTGCGCGAGACGATCACCAGGACCATGCCTGTCGCGATGATCGCGATCCCCGCGGCCTGGACGGCCATCGTGATCATGTTGGTCGGCTGGATGAGCGTCCCGCCGCTCAGGAAGTTGAATGTGACGAGGATCACGACGAGGGCGACGAGCATGCCGAACAGCCGGAGATCGATCTCCGTCTGCGCGAACAGGCCGCGAATCGAGGTGCGAGCGGGCGGTTGGGCCTGGGTCTGACCAGAAACCGGTGCTACATCGGCGACGTTTGCCACGGCTGCCCTCCTCGGTCAGGGCGTTGATAGGAACCTGCGCCCCCGGGGGACCCGGGGGCGCAGGTGGATGTTCGAGCTAGCCTGTGACGCTACTTGCAGGCCGGCGGCGCTGTTGCGACGTCGACGCCCTTGCAGAGTTCCGCCTTGCTGATCTGGCCGCCGTCGACGGCCAGCTGGAGGTTGTCGGCCGTCAGCGGGGTCGGCTGAAGGATGAACGAGCTGACCGTGAGGCCACCCGGGGTGGTGAACGGCTGTGCCGTCAGGCCCGCGGTCGGGGCGACCGTCGGATCGATCAGGCCGGCCGGGAGCTTGAGGCTGGCCATGGTGCCACCAGCGCACAGCGCGAGCGCTGCCGCAGCGGCGGTCTTGCCCAGCTCGTTGGCGTTCTTCCAGATGTCGACGTACTGCTTACCCAGCGCCACGTTGTTCAGGTTGGCGGTGTCGCCGTCCTGACCGCTGAGGGGCGGGAAGCCGTACGACTTCGCCGTGAGGGCACCCACGACGCCGAGTGCCGTGCTGTCGTTCTCGGCGAGGATCGCGTCGATCTTCTTGCCCGACGAGACCGCCGAGTCGATGATCGCTTCCATGTTCGACTGGGCCTTCTCGGTCTTCCAGGCGTCGGTGTACGTGCCGTCCGCCGGGCCGATGATCTTGATTGCGCCGGAGGTGACCTTGTCCTTCAGGCCGGCCTGGTCCCAGCCCTGGGGCAGGAAGGTCTTGGCGTTCGGGTCGCCCGGGTCGCCCTTGATCAGGACGTAATTGCCCGTCGGGACCTTCTTGAGGACCGCGTCCGCTTCGGCCTTGCCGACGAGGACGTTGTCGAACGTGATGTACAGGGCGCTCGAGTCCTCGATCAGGCGGTCATACGCGATGACCGGGATGCCTGCCGCCTTCGCCTTCGCGATCGACGGAAGGACGGCCTTGGTGTCCTGGGCGAGGACGATCAGGACGTTTGCGCCCTTCGAGATCATCGTGTCGATGTCGGTCGCCTGCTGCTCGTTGCTCAGGTTGGCGTCGGCATCGATGTACTTGCCGCCCTGGGCCTCGACCGTCTTCTGGATGTTCGGCTTGTCATGCGCCGCCCAACGGGGCTGCTGGAAGTTGTTCCACGACACGCCGACGGTGCACGCGGTCGTGGCGGTGGATGCGGCCGGGGCGCTGGCGGCGGTGGTTGCGGCCGGAGCGCTGGCGGCGGTGGATGCGGCCGGCGAGCCGCTCGAACCGCTGTTCGAACAGGCCGCCAGGACGATCGCGGCAACGGCCACGAGCGTTCCGATTCTGCGGTTGATCATCGTTGCTTGTCCTCCTCCATCTTTCCCATACCGATCGCAAGGGGTCTGTATGTCCGCGCTAGGCTACCACCCTCCTGAACCTCGCTTCGAGGTACCGTGCGTCCACCTCCCGAGGACGCATCCACCTGGCCGGGTCAGCCAGGAGCGGTTCGATGGCGAGTTCGGCGGCGCCGCGCAGGGGCGCTTCCACGCCGAGCTCTGATGGGACGACCCGGACGAGTCGACGCGGCGCGGCGAGCGCCCGTCGATCGAGCTCGGCCTCGACGATCGAGGCCACGAATGGATGGATCCGGCCGAGGAGCCCGCCAAAGACAACGAGCCTGGGATCGAGGACGTTGACCAGCCCGGCCAGGCCGATCCCGATCCAGCGTCCGGTCTCCTCCAACGCCCGCAGGGCGTCGATGGAACCCGCCTCGGCATCGGCGATGAGCGCGTCGATCGCGGCTCGTCCGCCGTCGGGCGATCGGCCGGCGCGCCTTAAGAGGCTTTCGGAACCTGCCTCGGTCTCCCAGCAGCCCACGGAGCCGCAACGGCACGGAAGACCCGACGGGTTGACGGGCATGTGGCCGACCTCGCCGCCATAGCCGGCGGCCCCGGTGAACGGCTCGCCGTCGACGATGATGCCCCCGCCGACCCCGACCTCGCCCGCCAGGAACAGGATGTGGTCGGCACCGACGGCCGCTCCACGGCGCGCCTCCGCGAGGGCGCTCAGGTCGGCCTCGTTCGCGACGTGGATCGGGACATCGCCGAACCTCTGCAGGAGCGCATCCCGCAGGCCGACATCCACCCACCCGAGGTTCGGAGCCATCGAGACGACTCCGTCGGACCGGCGGACGACGCCGACGACCGCGACACCGATCCCGACATGTGCGTTCGCGGACCGGTCGTCTGTCCGGAGCGAGGCCGCCAGTCCACCGAGGTCGGCGACGATCTGGCTGACCGACGAATGGGCGCGTGGCCGATTGACCCGGACCTCATCGATGATGTCGCCGCCAAGGCCGACGATGGCCGCCGCGATCGAGTCGACCTCGATGTCGAGGGCCAGGACCGTCGCTCCGGCCGGGTCGGGACGCACGATCGGGGATGGTCGACCCGGCGTGCCGTGGAACTCGGCGCGGGTCTCCGACACGAGCCCGCTTGCGACCAGCTCGCCGATCAGTCCGCGGATCGCGCTCCGGGTCAGGCCGGTGCGCGCGACCAGCTCCGACCGGGACAGGGCACCGCGTGCGTGGAGCTCACGCAGGATGACGCTCAGGTTCGTCCGACGAACCGTCTCACTCCGCTGTCCGAGCTCGTCCCGTGGCATCGACACCGGATTTGTGTTCCTCTCTTCCAAATGTTTGTGCCAGACTGGTACACCGTCGGCGTGGTGTCAAGGTGTGGGACCAGGAGGAGGAACGGCCACGAGCACGCTCCGTTGGGGGATCCTGTCGACAGCGGACATCGCGCGGTCCAAGGTCATCCCGGGACTCCGCCGGGCAGCCCGCTGCGAGATCGTCGCTATCGCGTCGCGGGACCACGAACGGGCCGTCGCCGCGGCGGGAGAGCTGGGGATCCCGCGTGCGCACGGCTCATACGAGGCGCTCCTGGCCGACCCCGAGGTGGAGGCGGTCTACATCCCGTTGCCCAACCATCTGCACGCCGAGTGGACGATCGCCGCGGCGCGGGCCGGCAAGCACGTCCTGTGCGAGAAGCCACTGGCGATGACCTCGGCCGACGCCGAGCGCATGGCTGCCGTGTGCCGAGCCGAGGGCGTCCACCTGATGGAGGCGTTCATGTATCGCCTCCACCCGTCGTGGGTCGCCGTTCGGGAGCTCGTCTCGTCCGGGCGGATCGGGCGCCTGGTGGCGGTCGACAGCTGGTTCTCGTACTTCAACGACGACCCGTCGAACATCCGGAACAACCGCGAGATCGGTGGCGGTGCCTTGTTCGACGTCGGCTGCTACTGCGTCAACCTCTCGCGGATGCTGTTCGACGGCGAGCCGCTCGAGGTCGACGCGTGGCTCCGGCGCGACCCGGCCACCGGCGTCGACATCGTCACCAGCGCGATCCTCGGGTTCGAGTCGGGGGTGGCCACGTTCACCTGCTCGACCCGTGCCGAGCCTGACCAGCGCGTACACATCTACGGAACGGAGGGTCGGATCTCGGTCGCGATCCCGTTCAATATCCCGCCCGATCGTCCGACCGACGTATGGCTCACCGCCGGCGGGGACCCGCCGGTGGCGCCTGCCACCGAGACCCTGCGCTTCGACGCGGCCGACCCGTATGCCGTCGAGGCCGAGCGGTTCGCCGCCGCCATCCTCGACGGCCTCCCGACGCCGACCCCGCCGGAGGACGCGGTGGCCAACCTGCGAGTCATCGAGCGGATCTTCGCCGCCGGTGACGCTCGGGGTGGCGGTGCGGGCGATGGGGATTGACCTTGCGGCCTTCGAACGACGTTCTCGGGTATCGTGCCGCGACCAGGTGACACCGGAGGAGAGCCGATCATGACCACGCCGGGTCCGGACGACCTCGACGCCCCCCTGCCCGAGTCGCCCCCGGACGTTCCGGCCCCGACCCCGCCCGAACCGGCCGCGCCGGTGGACGGGCCGGCGGCACCGCGACGGCGGATGACCCTGCGGCGGCTCGCCGCGGGCGCCGCGATCGCGCTTGTCTTGGTGTCGGCACTGGGCGTGGCCATCGCCAAACCGTGGGTCACGACCCCTGCCTGCCCGGCTCCCGCGGACCATCCGGAGTGGTCGGTCGCTCGTCGTTGGGACGAGGCCCTCCTCGACGCCATCCGGCGGGCGCTGCCGAACCCGCCGGTCCACGCCCGCAACCTGTTCCACACCTCGGTCGCGATGTGGGACGCCTGGGCCGCCTACGACCCGACGGCCGCGGGCTACATCGTCCACGAAAAGCACAACGCATCCGACCCGACCACCGCCCGGGACGAAGCGATCAGCTATGCGGCCTATCGCGTCCTGACCAACCGGTTCGTGAAGGCCGTCGGTGCGGACCAATCGATGTCCGAGTTCGCCGACCTCATGGACACCCTGTGCTACCCCGTCGCCGTCACGACCACCAACGGCGACACGCCGGCGGCCGTCGGCAACCGGATCGGGGCTGCGGTCGTCGCCTACGGTCTGACCGATGGGTCGAACCAGGCCAACGGCTACGCGTCCCCGGATTACAAGCCGGTCAACCCGCCGCTGGTGGTGGCCAAGCCCGGGACCGTGATGGTCGACCCGAACCGCTGGCAACCGCTCCAGCTCGAGCACATGATCAGCCAGAACGGGATCCCGGTGACGAATGGTGTCCAGCAGGCCGTCGGGCCCCATTGGGGTCACGTGGAAGGGTTCGGGCTGCCTGATGCGGGAGCGTCCGGCGTCCCGATCGACCCCGGCCCTCCCCCCCGGCTCGACGACCCAACGACGGACGCTGACTTCAAGGCCCAGGCGATCGAAGTGATTCGCGATTCTTCCGTGCTCGATCCGACCCTCGCCATGACCGTCGACATCTCGCCTGGCGCTCGGGGCGGCAACGATCTGGGGTCCAACGATGGACACGGCCACCCGGTCAATCCGATCACGGGCCAGCCGTATCCCGAAGACGTCGTCAATGCCGGCGACTTCTATCGGGTCATGGCCGAATTCTGGGCCGACGGGCCGAACTCGGAGACGCCGCCGGGCCATTGGAACGTCCTGGCCAACCTTGTCTCTGACGAGATGTCGCCGGATCTCCGGATCGCCGGCACGGGCAAACCCGTCGACCGGCTGCAGTGGGACGTGAAGCTATACCTCGCTCTCAACGGCGCGGTGCACGACGCGGCGATCGCGGCGTGGGGCCTCAAGGGCGATTACGACGGCACCCGTCCCATCTCGATGATCCGGTTCATGGCCGGAAAGGGCCAGTCGAGTGATCCCGGCCTGCCGTCGTATTCGAAGCAGGGCCTGCCGCTCGTGCCCGGTCTGGTCGAGCTCATCACCTCCAAGACGACCGCGCCCGGAGCGAGCCACGCGGCGTTGGCCGGACATGAAGGCGAAATCGCGATCCGTGCCTGGGCCGGGAACCCGGCGGATCCAAGATCCCAGATCGGCGGCGTCCGTTGGATCCTCGGGGTTGACTGGGTCCCGTACCAGCTGCCCACGTTCGTCACGCCGGCGTTCCAAGGCTACATCTCCGGCCACAGCACGTTCAGTCGCGCCGCGGCCGAGGTCCTGACCGGGTTCACCGGAAGCGAGTACTTCCCGGGCGGGATCAGTGGGTACACGATCAAAGCCGGCTCGCTCAAGTTCGAACAAGGACCGACGACCGACATCCATCTCGAGTGGGCAACGTATTTCGACGCGTCCGACCAGGCCGGCCAATCGCGGCTATACGGCGGGATCCACGTGCAGGCGGACGATTTCACCGGGCGCATCGTCGGGGCGCAGTGCGGCCAGGATGCCTGGGCGCTCGCCCAGCGCTACTACGCCGGGCAGGTCCAGTGACCCTTCGGTGACCCGGGGCAGGCTTGCGGTCGCCGTCGTCCTGGTCGCCATCGGGGCGACCGTCATCATCGGTGGCGCGTTCGTCATCGGCCGGGTGGGGCATTCCGACGCCGACGATCGCCCTCGGGCCGCCGCGGTTCGTCGACGAGACCGCATCGGCAGGGGTCGACCACACGTACGCGGGCGACTTCCCGTACTCGGTCGGGGGAGGAGTGGCGGTCCTCGACTGCGACGCCGACGGGTTGCCCGACCTCTACATCGCGGGCGGGAGCGGTCCCGCGGTCCTCTATCGGAACGAGAGCTCGGTGGGTGGATCCCTGCGGTTCACGAAGGTCGTCGATCCGGCCACCGACCTGACCGACGTCACAGGTGCCTACCCGATCGACGTGGACGGTGACGGCAACGTCGACTTGATCGTCCTGCGCGACGGCGAGAATGTCGCCCTGCGCGGGCTCGGCGGCTGCCGGTTCGAACGCGCCAACGAGGCGTGGGGGCTGGATGGGGGCAACTCGATCACCACCGCATTCAGCGCGACATGGGAAGGTCAGGCAACCCGGCCGACCCTGGCGTTCGGGAACTATGTCGCCGATGCCGAGACCCAGGATCCGAACCACCTGTGCGCCGACAACGAGCTGTTCCGGCCGGCCGTGAGCGGGACGACGTACGGCGCGCCGACCCCCCTGACGCCGTCCTGGTGCGCGCTATCCATGCTGTTCAGCGACTGGGACCGGTCCGGTCGACGCGACCTGCGGGTCAGCAACGACCGCCATTACTACAGCGACCTCAGCGACGGCCAGGAGCAGCTCTGGCGGATCGCGCCGGGCGCGCCGCCCAGCCAGTACACGGCGGACGACGGCTGGGTGTCGGAACGGCTCCAGGGGATGGGCATCGGCAGCTACGACGTCACCGGCGACGGCTACCCCGACGCCTACCTGACGAGCCAGGGCGAGAATATCCTCCAGTCGCTCCTGGCCGGCCCGTCGCACCCGACCTACCGGAACCTCGCCGTCAAGCTCGGGGTCTCGGCGACCCGACCGTCGACCGGCGGGGACCCGCTGCCGTCGACCGCCTGGCACCCGGAGTTCCAGGACGTCAACAACGACGGGTTCATCGATCTGTTCGTCTCGAAGGGCAACGTCGACCAGCAAGCCGACTATGCGACGAAGGACCCGTCGGACCTCTTCCTCGGCCAGCCCGACGGCACGTTCGTCCAGGTCGCCGAGGCGGCGGGCATCCTCGATTACGCGCGCGGACGGGGAGCTGCCCTCGCCGACCTCAACCTCGATGGCCTGCCCGACCTGGTCGAGGTCTTCTACGGCGATCCGGTCCACCTCTGGCGGAACACCGGCGTCGCGGGGTCTGGCTCGTCCAGCCCGCCCGAGCACTGGCTCGATGTCCGCCCGACCCAGCCAGGCCCGAATCGTGACGCGGTCGGGTCGTGGATCGAGGTCCAGGTGGGAGATCTGACGCTCCGCCGCGAAGTCACGATCGGCGGTGGTCATGAGAGCGGCCAGCTGGGCTGGCAGCACTTCGGGCTGGGCTCGGCGACCGGGGTCAGGGTCCGGGTCCAGTGGCCGGACGGCGAGGTCGGCCCATGGCTGGATGCGACGGCGGACGGGTTCGCGGTGATCGACCGGGCGACCGGCAGGCTGACGTCGTCGCGGCCGACGCCGTGACGGCGGCCGGGGAGGGGACGATGCGTGCGCACCTGCGCGAGATGGACCTGCCACGGTTCGGGAGCTCGGCCCGGGCGCCCGAGCTCGGCCGTGGAATCTACGAAGCCCGTCTCGCCGGGCTCCGCGAGCGGGCGGATCGGGGCGGCTTCGACCGGCTGGTCGTGTACGCCGACCGGGAGCACAGCGCGAACCTCGCCTGGCTGACCGGATTCGATCCGCGCTTCGAGGAGGCGATCCTCGTTCTCGGCACGGACGACCGGCCGGCGATCCTGGTCGGGAACGAGTGTCGGCGCCATGGCGGCGACCGCGCCTCTGCCGATGCGGCCGATCCTGTACCAGGAGCTGAGCCTGCCGGGCCAGCCGCGCGACCGGTCCGCACCGCTGGCGACGATCCTCGCGGACGAGGGCATCCGGGCGGGCTCGCGCGTCGGCGTCACGGGCTGGAAGACATCGAGCGATCCGAGCCGGCTCGATGTCCCGGCCTTCCTCGCCGACGAGCTCCGATCGCTCGTCGGGGCAGGCGGCCGGGTCGCCAACGCCACCGACCTGTTCATCGATGCCGCGGACGGCCTGCGGGTCATCAACGAAGCCGACCAGCTGGCCGCGCTCGAACATGCCGCGTGCCGGACGTCGGACGGGGTCCGACGCCTTGTCGAGGGTCTGCGCCCGGGGATGACCGAGCACGAGGCGGTCCGCCTGCTCGACTGGGACGGGTCCCCGCTGTCGTGCCACCTCATGCTGTCGAGCGGACCGCGGGCGAGGCTCGGGTTGCTGAGCCCGAGTGACCGGCCGATCGAGCACGGCGATCCCTTCACCGTTGCCTTCGGCATCTGGGGCGCGCTGAACTGCCGGGCCGGATTCGTCGTCGCGGACGCCGGCGAGCTGCCGTCAGGCATCGGCGATTACGTCGACCGGCTCGTGGCGCCGTACTTCGAGGCCGTAGGCGAGTGGTATCGCGCACTCCATGTCGGCCAGACGGGTGGCGCGCTGTACGACATCATCGATCGGCGATTGGGGGACCCTTTCTTCGGGATCGCGCTCAACCCGGGCCACCAGATCGGGCTCGACGAGTGGGTGAACTCACCCATCTTCGCGGGCTCGCCGATCGAGCTCCGCTCCGGCATGGCGTTCCAGGTCGACATCATCCCGGCGACCGGCACCGGCTACTTCACGACGAACATCGAGGACGGCGTGGCGATCGCCGATGCGAGCCTACGCGCGGCGTTCGCGGCCGATCACCCGGCGGCCTGGGGGCGGGTCGAGGCGCGCCGGCGGTTCATGGCCGAGGCACTCGGCATCGAGCTCCATCCCGACGTCATGCCGTTCTCGAACATGCCCGCCTATCTGCCGCCGTTCCTGTTGCGACCGGATCGGGCGATGACTCTGGCGGACTAGCAGCAGCTGCCGTCGCCGCAGCACGACGATCCGGCCGCGACCGGCAAGCCGGTGGGCGGCGCTGGCAGATCGATCGGCCGCACGTCCGCAGCCGTCCAGCCTGCCGGTTTGGTCGCACGGATGATCGCGCCGTACAGGCCGTCCCCGACGGTCTGCGTGGCCTCGACGGCCACCTCGGTCAGGCCGACGGCCGCGAGCCCGGCGCGGTACTCGGCGAACGACAGCGCCCCGGCCATGCAGCCGACGAAGCTGCCGCGGATCGCGCGCTCGGCCGGCGTCAGGTCATCGTCGGCGACGACGTCGCTGACACCCATCCGGCCACCCGGTCGCAGGACGCGGGCGATCTCGGCCAGGACGGCCGCCTTGTCGGTCGACAGGTTGATGACGCAGTTGCTGATGACGACGTCGACGGATGCGTCGGCGAGCGGGATCGCCTCCATCCGCCCCTTCCGGAACTCGACGTTCGCCGCGCCGGCTTCCGCCGCGTTTCGCCGCGCGAGCTCGAGCATCTCGTCGGTCATGTCCAGGCCGTAGGCGAAGCCGGTCGAGCCGACCCGCTGCGCCGACAGGAGGACGTCGATCCCGCCGCCCGACCCGAGGTCGAGCACGGTCTCGCCCTCGCGCAGCTCGGCAACGGCGATCGGGTTCCCACAGCCGAGGCTGGCCAGGACGGCCGCCTCGGGGAGCGATGCCCGGTCCGCGTCGTCGTACAGGAGCGCGGCGTACCCGCGACCATCGGATGAGCGGTACCCCTCGGGAACGTCGTCGGCCGGGACGGTACTCCCCTCGAGGATGCCTCGCACCGTCTCCGCGTAGTGGCGGCGGACCTGGTCGACGAGGGCGTCGTCGGATCCCTCGAGCTTGGTATCGGGAGCGCTGGTCGTGGTCATCGAAGTCCTCCGGTGGGGTATGTGAGCTCGCTCGTCAGCAGGCGGTGCAGGCGCTCGTCATGCAGGGTTCGGTCGCGCGCGGTCGTGCGGTGCGCAGCCAGCGGCCGAACGCCAGCGACGGTCGCCGGGCGGATCGGTCCGTCGATGGGGTCGTCGTGGCGGCGTGCTGGGCGCGGTCCTCGTTGAGCTCGTAGAGCGGTCCACCGGCCATCATCCGGGTTGCGATCAGGTCGTACATGGCTCTTCCGGTCCTCGTGCAGCTGTGGTATCGACTTCCGTCAATATACACACCATATCGATACTTGTCAATATCGATGTGGACCGATATAGTGAAGTCATGGCACGCACCCGCACCACCGAGCTCGACCCCGACATCCGCCTCCTGGCCGCCCTGGCCGATCCGGCTCGCCTGGCCATCGTCCGCCAGCTGTCGACCGACATCGAGACCTGCGCCTGCGATCTCACGGAGTGCTGCAACGTCGGCCAGCCGACGGTCTCGCACCACCTCCGCGTGCTTCGCGAGGCGGGGATCGTGACCTCCGAACGACGCGGGCAGTGGATCTTCTACCGACTCGCGCCCGAGACCGCGGAGCGCCTCGGTAAGATCGCGCGCGGCCTGGTTCCGGGCGGCCTGGTCACGGTCCCGGACCTCCTCGCCGGCCGCCGCCCGAAGGCGACCGAGGCGGGCGCGGTGGTCGTGGACGCCTGAGCGCGACGCAGCGGTCGGGCCGTGCTCAGCGTCCGGGCTTGAGCAGATCGGGCGGAACGAGCCAGCGGAGCGTCCCGGTCCCGGGGAGCAGCGGGTGCTCGATGTCGATCCGGGCGAAGGCGCCCTTGCGCATCGGCGGGCTCGACGCACCGCACAGCTCGCCGAGGAGGTCGCTGAAGTCGGGGTCGTGACCGACGACCACGGGTCGGGACGGATCGCCGGCGTCGCGCAAGAGCGCGTCTAGGGAACCCGCGTCGAGCCCGCCCGCGAGCCGGTCGTCGGTGGCGACCGGGACGCCCAGGTGGTCGGCGACGATCGCGGCCGTCTCGGCGGCCCGGACCTTGGGCGAGGTGATGATCGCGTCGGGGGCGAAGCCGGTGTCGGCCAGGAAGCGCCCGAGCCGGTCGGCCTGCTTCCTGCCCTTCTCGGACAGCGGCCGGTCTTCGTCTGGACCCTGCCAGGCGAGAGGGTCGCCGGCGTCCGCGTGGCGCAGGAAGTGGAGTTCGATCACGTCCCGCAGAGCGTACCCGGTCCGATCACGGGTTGAGGTCCTCCACGTCGCCGGTGACGAGATACACGACGTCCTCCGCGATGTTCGTCGCCCGGTCGCCGATCCGCTCGAGGTAGTGCGAGGCGATGATGATCCGGGTCCCGCGTTCGACGTTGGCCGGGTCCTGGCGCATCAGCTCGACGACGCGGTCGAACGTCGCGTGATAGAGCCGATCGATCTCGTCGTCCTGGATCGCGATCTCCCGCGCCTGGACGGCGTCCGATTCGACGAGGGCGAGGAGGACGCCGTGGACGAGGACGGCGGCCCGTTCGGCCATCTCGGGGAGATGGATGTAGCCCTTGAGGGGCGGCTCGGGTGCCAGCTTGATGACGGCCTTGGCCACCGACGCGGCATGGTCGCCCATCCGTTCGAGCTCGTAGGTGACGTGGTCGAGCGTCAGCAGGTAGCGCAGGTCGCGAGCGACGGGCTGCTGGGTGGCGATCGTCACCGAGATGAGCCGCGAGACCGCGCGCTGGGCCTCGTTGATGATCGCGTCGCCCTTGATGACCTCGAGCGCCAGCGCGGCATCGTGGGCGGTGAGCGCACGGCTGGCCTCGCGGATCGCCGTCTCGACGATGGCTCCCATGCGCAGGACGGAGTCGCGGATGAGCGCCTCGTCGCGGTCGAGGGCATCGCGCGGCGCCTGGGCAAGGACCCGACGCGGCTGGCTCGCGGCCTCGGTCATCATCTGCTCGATCTGGGCGTCCATGGTCTTCTCCGCGGTCGTCCGTTCGTCGGTCATCGTCGGCGCTCCGTTCTCAGCCGAACCTGCCCGAGACGTAGTCCTCGGTCAGCTGCTGCTTCGGGTTGGTGAAGATCTGGACCGTCTCGTCCATCTCGACGAGGTAGCCCGCCCGATCCGGGCCCATCGTGAAGAAGGCCGTATGGTCGCTGATGCGCGAGGCCTGCTGCATATTGTGGGTGACGATGACGATGGTGTAGTTCACTCGCAGCTCGGCCATCAGCTCCTCGATCCGGAGCGTCGCGACGGGGTCGAGCGCCGACGCCGGCTCGTCCATCAGGATGACCTCCGGATCGACCGCGAGGGCGCGCGCGATGCATAGCCTCTGCTGCTGGCCGCCCGAGAGGGACGTCCCGCCTGACTTGAGCTTGTCCTTGACCTCGTCCCACAGGGCGGCCCGGCGGAGCGATCCCTCGACGATCTCGTCGAGTTCGGCGCTCTTCCTCCGGCCGGTGAGTCGCAGCCCGGCCACGACATTGTCGTAGATCGACATCGTGGGGAACGGGTTCGGTCGCTGGAAGACCATCCCGACCACGCGCCGGAGAGCGACCGGATCCACCGACGGCCCGTAGATATCCTCGTCGTCGAGGCGCACGGAGCCCTCGACCCGCGTGCCCGGCGTGAGCTCGTGCATCCGGTTGAGCGTCCGCAGGAACGTGCTCTTGCCGCAGCCCGACGGTCCGATGATCGCCGTGATCGCATGCGGCTTGACCGTCAAGGTGACATCGCGGACGGCCCGGAAGGCGCCGTAGTACACGTTCAGGCCGGCCGTCTCGATCCGGCCGGACATCGATGCGTCGATCGTGTCCGAGGAGGCCGCCGCGGTGATCGTCGGTCGACCCATGACGTTGGCAGGCCCACCGGCCGGCTCGTCGTCGCCGTCGGGGGTGGCCGGGTCGACGACGGGTTCGGGACGCAACTCGGTGGTCATCTGGTCGGGATCCTTCATTGCGCTCGCCGACCCGCGGTGCGAGCCCGGACGAGGACGTTGACGACGAGGACGAAGAGCAGGAGCAGGAATGCCGCGCCCCAGGCCTGCTGATTCTGGAGCTCGACCGGCTGGCGAGCATTGACGTAGATGAACAGGGGCAGGGCATCCATCGGCTTGCTGAAATCGCCGACGTTGACGAACCGGCTGCCGAGGGCGGTGAAGAGGAGCGGCGCTGTCTCGCCGGCAGCCCGCGCGACCGCGAGCATGATGCCGGTGAGGATGCCGGGCAGCCCCGTCCGCACGACGACCGACAGCACCGTGCGCCAGGTCGGGATCCCAAGCGCCAGCGACGCCTCGCGCAACGCGCCCGGCACGAGTTTCAGGATCTCCTCGGTCGTGCGCATGATGACCGGGACCATGATGACCGCAAGTGCCACGCTCCCCGCGAACGCGTTGTACTGCTTGAACGGCAGGACAAGGAAGGTGAAGACGAAGACACCGATGAGGATCGATGGGACGCCGACCAGGACGTCCGCAGCGAAGCGGATGCCGCGGGCCGACCGGCTGGAGCTGAACTCGTTGACGTAGACGCCGGCAAGGACGCCGAACGGGATGGCGATGAGCGTCGCCAGAGCGACCATCTGGATCGACCCCAGGATGGCGGCAGACGCGCCGCCTCCGATGCCCAGAGCCCTCTCAGGCTTTATCAGCAGGTCGAGGTTGAGGGCGGCCAGGCCGTTGATCGTGACGAAGATCAGGACCGCCGCCAGCGGAATGACGCAGGCGACGGCCGCCAGCGCGGCAATCGAGCGCATGATCCGGTCGACCCATGTCCGCCTGTTCGCCGCCCGCGTCCCGGCCAGTCGTGCGGTCCGGATCGCCGGTGTCGCGCCGGCCATCACTCGCCCGCCACGGGACCGGCGACGCGCCAGACGAGGAGGCGCGCGATGACGTTCATGATTACCGTCATCACCAGGAGGACGAGGCCCAGGGCGATCAGGCTGGATGTCTCGATGCCGACCTGGGCCTCGCTGAACGACGTCGCGATCTTCGACGCGATGGTCTGCGTCTGGTCGAACAGGCCGTTCGGGATCGCGTCCTTATTGCCGATGACCATGGTTACTGCCATCGTCTCGCCGAGCGCTCGTCCGAGACCGAGGATGACGGCACCGATGATCCCCGACCGGGCGAACGGCACGACCGCCCGGCGGATGACCTCCCAGCGCGTCGCCCCGAGCGCGAACATCGCCTCACGCTGCGACCCCGGCACGGACTGTATGACCTCGCGCGAGATCGTCACGATGGTGGGCAGGATCATGATCGTGAGGATGACCCCGGCGCTGAACAGCCCGACGCCGTAGACCGGACCGCCGAGGAACGGGATCCAGCCGAAGACCGACACGATCCAAGCCTCGACCGTCCCGCGCAGGAACGGGGCGAGGATGAACACTCCCCACAGGCCGATGACGACGCTCGGGATCGCCGCCAGCAGCTCGATCATGAAAGTCAGCGGTGTCGCCAGCCGGCCGGGAGCCAGCTCGGACAGGTAGATGGCGGTGAAGATGCCGATCGGGGCGGCCAGGATGACCGCGATCGCCGCTGCCAGGACGGTCCCGACAATGAACGGCAGAGCGCCGTAGATGCCCTTCACGGGATCCCAAGTCTGCCCCGTGACGAAGCTCAGGCCGAAGGTCTCCCAGGTCAGCCGGGAATTCAGGTACAGCAGCAGCGCGATGAACAGCAGTAGTGCGACGACGACCCCAGCCGCGAACCTCGACGTGCCGCGGAAGACGATGTCGGCGAGCCGGCCAGACCCCTGGCGCGAGCGGGCTGAGAGCGTAAGGTGCGTCATCTGGCCCCTGGCTGGTGCGGGTCAATGAAAGTAGACCGTCCGGGGACGGGTTGCGAGCGCCTCGCTCGAGTGAGCGAGGCGCTCGCCGGTACGTCGAGGAAGGGGGCGGCGAGCCGCACCCTTCCGATCAGGGCCAGATCGGGGTGCCGCCCGTGGTGACGAGGTGGAGCTGGGTCAATGCTTTCTGGGCGACCTCCTGCGGGAGGGGGGCATACCCGAGCGGGTTCTCGGCTGCCTGACCGTCGGTCAACGCCCAGAACAGGAACGCCACGAGAGCCTGGCCCTTGGTCGCGTCGGCCTGGTCCTCATAGACAAGGAGGTACGTGTACGTCGCGATCGGATACGTCGTCGGCCCGGCGCCGTTGATGATCGGGGCCTGCCGGAAGTCGGCCGGGAAGGTGCTCACCGCGGCTTCCGCGGCGGCGGTCACGCCGTCGGTCGAACCCGGGACGAACTGGCCGTCCGCATTCTTGACGTAGGCCGAGGTCAACTTGCTGCTGATCGCGACGCTGAGGTCCACGTAGCCGATCGCGCCGGGCGTCTGCTTCACGGCCGTGGACACACCGTCATTTCCCGATGCGCCGATGCCGACCGGCCAGTTGACCGACTTGCCGGCGCCAGGACCCGCGTGCCAGGTCGGTGAGACAGTGTCGAGGTAGGTGGTAAACGCATTCGTCGTCCCGGAGCCGTCGGAGCGGTGGACGACGGCGATGGCCGTGTCCGGCAGCGCTACGCCGGCGTTGTTGGCGGCGATCGCAGGATCGTTCCACTTGGTGATCTTGCCGAGGAAGATCTCGGAGATGTTCGCTGAGTCGAGCTGGAGCTTCGGGACGTCCGGCAGGTTGTAGATGACGACGACGGCGCCGAGCGCGGTCGGGAAGTGGAACAGCTTCTTGCCCGCTGGGAGCGCGGCGATCTCGCTGTCTTTCATCGCTGCGTCCGACGCCCCGAAATCGACAGTCTGTTGGGTGATGGCGGTGATCCCGGCGCCGGAGCCGTTGGCCTGGTAGTCGATCTGGATGTTCGGATATGCCCCGTTGTACGTCTCGAACCAGCTCGTGTAGAGCGGGGCCGGGAAGGTGGCGCCGGCGCCCTGCAGGGTCACGTTCGCGCTCGGGGGCGTGGGGCCGGCGGCCGTGCTCGGGGCAGGGGAGCCGCTGGCCGCGGGTGCGCTTGCGGGGGCGCTGGCCGCCGCGGTCGGTGCGGTCGTCGCGGCCGAGCTCGGCGTGGTCGATCCGCCGCTGCTCGAGCATGCCGCCAGCGCGATCGACGCGAGCAGTGCGAACGCTCCGAGGCGCCGTTGGGTCGTGAGCACTCGATGGTCCTCCTCCTGGCCGCCGCAGGGCGCGACGGGTTCCGGACGTCCTGATCCCTCTTCGTGACGAGGAGACCATCGCGGCGGCTCGTGAACGGGTGATGCGCTGGCCGGTTACCAGTGCGTTAACGCGTCAGGCCGGCGGTCGACCCCGATACGCCAGCACCTCGACCTTCTCGAGCGTGATCAGGCCGTCGCCGACCATCTCGTCGAGCTCGGGGAGCACCGCCCGGATGCGATCCTCCTCGTCGACCACCTCGATGAGGATCGGCAGATCCTCCGACAGCCGCAGGAGCCGGGTCGTGTGCAAGTGCGCGTTGGCCCCGAACCCCTCGATCCCGCGCAGGACTGTCGCGCCGGCCAGGCCGCGCTCGCGCAGGAACAGGACGATGGCCTGGTAGAGCGGCTTGCCGTCCCGATGGTCGGCCTCGCCGATGTAGATGCGGACCAGCAGGGCCTGCCCCTCGATCCGCCTCACAGGGCTCGCCCGATCGCGAGGCCGGCCGCCACGGCCGTCAGGCCGATCAGCATCGAGCCGCCGAGATTGCCGATCGCAGTCGCATACGAGCCGCTTTCGATCAGCCCCCATGACTCGAGCATGTATGTCGAGAACGTGGTGTAGGCGCCGATGAAGCCGATCATCACCGGGCCCCGGATATCGGCCGGGAAGATCGCGCGCTCGGTGGTCATCGCGAACAGCAGGCCGAGCACGAACGAGCCCGTGGCGTTGACCACCAGGGTCCCCCACGGGAACGCCCCGCCGGTCCGGTCGCTGACGACGCCATCGACGAGATAGCGCGAGATCGCGCCCGCGAAGCCTCCCAGGCCGATGAGGACGAGTGGCATCACCGGAGGATAGCGTGGCGCCACAGGGCACCGAGGGGACTGCGCACGCGCTAGCATCGAGCCGTGCCTGCGACCCGTTCGAACCGGCCTCCGGGGCTGCTCATCGCGGCCGAAGGCCTCGACGGGTCCGGCAAGTCGGCGGGCCTCGATGCGCTCGGCCGCTGGCTCGAGCGGAAGGGGCGCCGGGTCCATCTCGTCACGTGGGAGCCATCCCGACTGGTGGCCCGGACTGCGCATGCACCGCGCGGACGCCAGTCGCTGACGCCACGGGTGGCCGCCCTGCTGGCCGCTGCCGAGGCAGCGGACCGGATGACGGCCGAGGTGCGCCGCCCGCTCGCCCGCGGCGACGTCGTGCTCGCCGACCGGTACGCCTGGACCGCGGTCGCGCGCGAGGTCGCGCGCGGACTCGACCTGGCGTGGGCTGCCTCGCTCTACCGCTTCGCGCCGCGACCGGATCTCGTCCTGTTCCACCGGCAGGAGCCCGCGGCTGCCCTGGCGCGCGCCCTAGCGACTCGACCGACGTCGGCCGGCGCGGAGGCCGTTGCGTCTGCCTACGGCGACTTCCTCGATCGATTGATGGCTGCCTTCGATCGTCTCCTCGAGGAGCCCGCGGCCGGCCCCTGGCAGACCCGAGCGGTGGTCCTGGATCCGAGGGCCGGACCCTGGGTCCGCGTCGAGGCTGTCCGCGACGCGGTCGCACCGCTCCTCGAGCCGGGGCGGCGGCTCGAGACACCGGATCCGCGGACGCCGGCATGACCGCCGGCGCAGCACGCCCGCTCGCGAACGTCCGGGCCGGCGTCTCGATCCCGGCCGCTCGTCCCGGCGCTCATGGCGAACCCGGCGTCCTATTCGTGCTCGAGGGGATCGATCGGTCCGGGCGGTCGACCCACATCCGCCGCCTCGAGGAACATCTTCGCTACGCCGGTCGGGGCGTGACACGGACGTCGCTCGCGAGCTCGCTGCTGAGCGGCGACCTCATCCGCGGCGCGAAGCGGGATCGCCACGCGGATCCGACTGAGACGGCGCTGCTCTATGCGGCCGACCTCGCCGAGCGGGTCGAGCAGGTCGTCGGACCGTCGTTGCGAGCCGGTCTGGTCGTCGTCGCCGATCGCTACTGCTGGACGCCGATGGCCCGTGCCGAGGCACGCGGCGTCGATCCGTCGTGGCTCGACGCGCTCTTCGGGTTCGTGCCGGCGCCGGACGCGGTCTTCTTCCTCGATGTCGACCCCGAGGCGTCGCTCGCCCGCCGTCCGGACGACCCCGACCCGTACGAGGCCGGGCTCGACCTCGGGTTGTCGCGCGACCTCCGCGAGAGCTATCGACTGTTCCAGGGTCGGCTGCAGGGGTGCTTCGACAGATATGCGGGACCGGCGCGGTTCACCCGCATCGCGGCGGCCGCACCGGTCGAGGTCGTCGGCCAGCGGGTGCTGCGCATCGCCGACGCCGTGCTGGCGACGCGGGCGACGCAGCGCGAGTCGAGAAGCCGGCCATGACCCGGATCGCCCACCTGTCGGACTTCCATTTCGATGGCTCGCCGGAGCTCCGTCGGGCGCTCCGCTCGCTCATCGACTCCGCCATCGCGCGCGAACCCGACCTCGTCGTCGTGACCGGCGACCTGTCTGCCGATGGCCGCCCGGCGGAGCTCGACGAGGTCGCCGGCGAGCTGGCCCGGTTCGGCGCCATCCCACGCGTCGTGATCCCCGGGAACCGCGACCTGGAGCCGTCGGTGGGCCCACCCGGCGAAGCGCGACCGTTGCCGGTCGATTCCGACCTCGACTACTTCCTTGCCCTCGAGCCCGCCCTGACGCTCGGCTTCGACGACACAAGCCGCGACGACCCGGCAGCGACCGACCCGACCGCCGGCGGCCCCGAGGCGGCCTGGAATGCCCGCTTCGGCCCGTTTGCCGCCGTCCACCGCAGTCGGGATGTCCACCTCGTGGCCGTGAACTCGACACCACGCCTCCGGTCGGAGGCGCTCGAGGTCGCCGCGCGCCAGATGCGTCGCGCCGCCCCAGGCGCCCTGCGCGTCTTCGCCCTCCACCACGGCCTCCTGCCGGTCCCCGGCCGCAAGTTGCGCGACGGCGACCTGTCGCACCGGTCCGGCGACGTGCTGGCGCTGCTGGCGGACCTCGGCGTCGACCTCGCTCTCCACGGCCATATCCACCGGGCGAACGCGTGGCAGGTCTCGGACGGCAACGGTTCGATCGTGGTGGCCAGCGCCGGCGCGCTGGTCAACGACGGCCGGCGCGACGCGAGCTACCTCGAAGTGCTTGCCGAACGTGGCAGACTTGCGGTCTGGCGACGGTCCGTGTCGACCGGTCGGCCCACGTTGTTGTACGAAGGTGCGCGCGCCGCGCGCCGCTGAACGGAGGTCGATCAGATGGCCAAGCCGGAGAGCGCCGCAAAGGAGCTTCGCAAGCTCGAGAAGCGCCTGGCGAAGGCCCGCGCGACCGAGTCGAAGCGACTGCGTCAGCTGGCCTCGGCCCAGAAAGCGCGAAAACAGGTGGCCAAGCGCCAGCGGCAGGCTGCCGAAGCGGCGACCGAGGTCGCGTCGCTCGCCGCCAAGGTCGCCCGGTTGACAGCCTCGGGGGCGGCTGCGGCCGCGAGCGGCGTGGGCGGCGCCGTCGGATCGGCAGCCAAGGGCGTCGGGTCGTCAGCGAGGCGTGTCGGATCGGCAGCCAAGGGCGTCGGGTCGGCAGCGGTGCAGGCGGCCGGCGCGATGTCGCCGGTCAAGGCGCGACCCGTCTCCGCCCCTCCGGTGGACGCCTCGGATGGTGGGACGACCGTGCGGTCGACGCCGCCTCGGACGCCCGCCCGACGCCGAACGACTCGCAAGCCCGCTGCCGCCGCGAAGCCGGCCACGACCGCGAAGCCGGCCACGACCGCGAAGCCGGCCACGACCGCGAAGCCGGCCACGACCGCGAAGCCGGCCACGACCGCGAAGCCGGCCACGACCGCGAAGCCGGCCACGACCGCGAAGCCGGCCACGACCGCGAAGCCGGCCACGACCGCGAAGCCGGCCACGACCGCGAAGCCGGCCACGACCGCCAAGCCGGCCACGACCGCGCAAGCCGGCCACGACCGCGAAGCCGGCCACGACCGCCGCCGACGAGCCGGCCACGACCGCCAAGCCGGCCACGACCGCGAAGCCGGCCACAGCCCGGAGGTCCCTTCGTCCGCGCGACGGCGGCCCCGACGACAAGCCGTCCTGACGAACGCACCGACCGCGAGGCGAGCCCGGCACTCGGCGGTGCTCGTCCGATCGTCGGCGCGTCGGTCGATATCGGTTCGAACTCGGTCCATCTGCTGGTCGCCGTCGTCGCCGGCCACCGGCTCCAGATGCTGGTCGACGAATCGGTCTTCCTCGGGCTGGGGTCGGCCGTCGCCGAGCGCGGCTACCTGGGCCGGGCCGCGCGCGGGGAGTTGACTGCGATCCTTGTTCGGTACGCCGATTCGGCGCGGCGGCTCGGGGCGACCCAGGTGACATTCCTCGGCACCGAGCCGATCAGGCGGGCGGCCGACGCCGCAAGCATCGTCCACGAAATCGTGACCGCCTCGGTCGCCCCCTTGCACGTCCTGTCGCACGAGGAGGAGGCCTTCCTCACGATCATCGGCGTCACCGAGGGGAGGCCCGTGACCCAGACGACGCTCGTGATCGACGTCGGTGGCGGGAGCTCCGAGTTCTGCGTCGTCGATGCGCTGCAGCGGCCCCGCGCGGCCGGTCTGCGGATCGGATCGGCAGCGCTCACCGACGCGTTCGTCCAGCACGATCCGCCGACCGCGGCCGAGATCGCCGCGATGCGCCGGGCCGCGCTCGAGGCTGTGCTCGATGCTCCGCAGACAGATCCAGGCGAGATCGTCGCGGTCGGCGGCACCGCTTCGAACCTGCTCAAGATCCTGCCCGCCGCCATGCTCGATCGGACCCTGACGCGCGAACGGATCGCCGAGGCCCAATCGATCCTCGCCTCGGAGCCGGCTGCGGTCGCTGCCGAACGCCACCTGATCAACCCGATCCGGGCCAGCATCCTCCCGGCCGGCGGCGCGATCATGGACGCGATCCTCGAGCGCTACGGAGCGGCATCGATCCGAGTCGCCGAGGCCGGGGTTCGCGAGGGGGCGATCCTCGCCGCCGACCATAGCGGCCTCTCATGGCGTGACCGTCTCCCTGAGCTCGCGCACGGCTGGAGCGGATAGGCGATCGCGGTCAGCGCAGTCGGACCGACGGCCGCGTCCCGCCGCTAGAGTCTCGAGACCACGCGCCCGAGCGTCCGCTTGAAGGTGACCCCCGACACGCCCCGCCACGGCGCCCCGATCGTGCGGCGGAGGCGGGCGACCTCGCGTTCGCGACTCAGCAGGTAGCGCCCGATCGCCGCACCCTCGAGCGGTGACAGCTCGCCGGCGTGCTCGACGAGGAAGGTGCGTGCCATCGACGCCGCGACGTCGGCGTCGTTCATCAGCCCAAGGTGATCCTGGAGCGCGGTCACCCGCGCGATCAATGGGGCCGCATCGTCGCCGAGCGCCTCACGGACGAACTCGAGCGTGTAGCGCAGCCATTTCCCGGCGATCCGGAGCTCGTGCAGCGTCTCGACGTCGGCCCAGCGCAGGACCGGCTCGTAGCCGCGCACCTGCTCGTAGGCGGTCCAGACCCGGGATGCGGTCGTGTCGCGAACGCGATGCGGTTGCGTGGGACCGACAGGCATGACCAAGGCGCCCTCGGTCCGGACGAAGTCGCGGTAGTCGTCCACCCAACGCCGGTACCCGTCCGAGTCGAGCTCGCGGATCAGGAGGACCCGGGCGTCGTCCCGATGCTCGCGCCAATCGGAGAGCAGCGGCTCGAGCGCCCGCTGCTCGGCGACCGGCAGGTCCGCCCGATAGAAGTCGGCGGCCTCGAGCAGGACATCGAGGTCGCGGACGGCGCCGAGTCGTGACGCGATCTCACGCAGGCCGTTGCGGTAGCGCTTCGTCCGACCCGGCCGGAACGAGGCACCGAAGACGCGCCAGGCGGCGCGCTGCCGCCGGGTCGCGACGCGCATCGCGTGCAGCTCTTCCGCGTCGCTGCCGGCGCGGGTGCCGGCTTCGCGGGCCAGCATCCGTGCGAGGTGGAAGCGCATGACCTTGCGCCCGGCCTCGGCCACGTGATCCTCCGGCACCACGCCAGGCGTCCGGCCGACGACGAGCCGGAGGTCCGGCGGGATCGCCTCGTCGATGACGTCGCTGACGACGTCCGAGGTGGTCGGCGGAGCCTCGGCATGCTCCGGGTGGTCGGCGGACGACATGCCGTCGGTGTCCCTGGCGTGGGCCGGTCCTCGTGAGGCCGCCGCGGCCCGGGCGACGGGGGTGCCGCGGCGCAGCGGGCGACCCGAGCGCGCTCCTGCCTCGGCCTCGGATGCGCGTGCGTCGGCGGCGTCGGCGTCGTCGCGTTCGACATCCGCCTCCTGCCCCAGCGGCGGTCGCCCGCCGGAGCGGACCGCCACCATCGCTGCCTCAAGCTTGCTGCCGATCGCCGGCGCGAGTGCCGGATCCGCGGCGAAGACGGCCGCCAACCCGGCCAGCCGCTCCTCGGCACCCTTGACAAGCTCGGCCTCGAGCTCGACGAACCGGTCGATCACGCGCGATCGCGAGACGACGTCGACCTCGTCGAGGCTCAGCTCGACACGCGTGTCCCCGTCACGGACGATCCGCTTGCGACGCAACTGGCGGATGGTGACCAGCTCGAGGAGCGGCGCGTCCCCGGCGAGCTCGAGCACGAGGGACCGTGCGTCCGAGGCGGGCCAGTCGAGCGGGCCGGCCGTCCGGTCGGCCGGGCCTTCGAGCTCTTCACGGCGCATCGCCCCGCCCGCACCCTCGGTCCGGGTGGTCGACTTGACCGAGACGATCGTCCCGCGCCCCGACTGGCGCAGCCGGACGGCGAATCCCGCCCGGTCCAGGGCGCCGTCGGCGGTGTCGACGTAGCGATCCTCGAGCTGCGTCGAGCGCGGCGCGGCGGTCCCGGTGAACGCCCCGATCTCCTCGGCCGACAGGTAGCGTTCGGCGGCGGCGAGGTCCACGACGCGGTATTTGAGCTCGACCTCGATCGGGCGCTCGATGGCCTGGCTCATGCGCGCGGGTCCATGGATCCCGCGCCGTCACCCGGCCGCCGCGGTGTCGCGACGAAGCCGTGCTCGAGCGCGTCCTCCTTCAGGACCTCGAACGTGTCGACGGTGCCCTCCCGAGCTTCGAGCGCCTCGGTCCGGACCCAGGTGGCATCCGACCGGAGCTGCCACGACCGGCGGTCGTCGACCATCATGACGTCGATGACCTTCGCCAGCCGCGCCCGGGCCTCGTGGTCCTCGACCGGCGCGACCGCCTCGACCCGCCGGTCGAGGTTGCGGTCCATCAGGTCCGCGGAGCCGATGTAGAACTCGCGATCGCCGCCGTTCTCGAAGCTCCAGATGCGGGAGTGCTCGAGGAACTCCCCGATGATCGATCGGACGCGGATCCGGTCGGAGACCCCGGGCAGCCCGGGTTGGATCGAGCACGCCCCGCGGATGATGAGGTCGATGTCGACGCCGGCGCTCGAGGCCCGATAGAGCGCCTCGATGACGGCCACGTCCACGATCGCGTTGAGCTTGAGGACGATGCGCGCCGGCCGGCCCGCCGCGGCGTGGCCCACCTCGCGTTCGACGAGGTCGAGGAACCGCGAGCGCAGGCTGTGCGGTGCCACGAGCAGGCGACGGAACGACCGCTGGCGTGACAGCCCGGTGAGATTGTTGAAGAGGTCGGTCACGTCGGCGCCGAGCTCGGGCCGGCACGTGAGCAGGCCGATGTCCACGTACAGCCGCGCGGTCTTGGGGTTGTAGTTGCCGGTCCCGATGTGGACGTAGCGGCGCAGCCCGGAGCCCTCGCGACGGACCACCAGCGCGGTCTTCGAGTGCGTCTTGAGCCCGACCAGCCCGTACACGACGTGGGCGCCGGCACGCTCCAGCTTGCGGGCCCAGACGATGTTGGCCTCCTCGTCGAAGCGGGCCTTGATCTCGACCAGTACGACGACCTGCTTGCCACGTTCTGCGGCCCGGATCAGCGACTGGACGATCGGCGAATCGCCCGACGTCCGGTAGAGGGTCTGCTTGATGGTCAGGACCTCGGGGTCGTCGGCGGCCTGGGTGATGAACCGCTCGACCGACGCCGCGAAGGACTCGTATGGGTGGTGGACGAGGATGTCGCCCGCGCGGATCGCCGCGAACACGTCGGCCGGCTCATCCTCGTCGGGCGGGATCAGGCGCGGCGGCGTCACCGGCGACCAGGGTGCGGGCTTGAGGTCGGGACGATCGAGGTCGGCCAGGGGGTACAGCCCCGTCAGGTCGAGCATCCCGCTGACTTCGTAGCAGTCGACCTCGCCGAGGCCCAGGCCGCGGAGCAGGAGCGTCCGCGTGGCCGGGGGCATCGATCGCTCGACTTCGAGCCGGACCGCCGCCCCGAAGCGCCGCCGTCGGAGCTCCTCCTCGATGGCGAGCAGGAGGTCGTCGGCCTCGTCCTCCTCGATCTCGAAGTCGGCGTTGCGGGTGACCCGGAAGAGGTGATGCTCCTCGACCTCCATCCCGGAGAACAGCGCGTCGAGGTTCGCCTCGATGACCTGGTCGAGGAGGATGAAGCGCATCGGCGCCACCTCGACGAGGCGCGGCAGGATCTGCGGCACCTTGACCCGCGCGAAGCCGCGCTCGCCCGTCTCCGGGTCGCGCAGCCCGACTGCGATCGACAGGCTGAGGGTCGAGATGTACGGGAACGGGTGGCCCGGGTCGACGGCGAGCGGCGTCAGGACCGGGAAGATCTCGTCGAGGAAGCGCTGGCGGAGGGCCGCATGGTGCTCCGGGATGGCCGCGTAGTCGACCAGCTCGATGCCCTCGGCGGCCAGCGCACGATGGACCGACACGAAGATCGCGGAGTGCTCTGCGACCAGCTCGAGGACACGGTCCCGGGCGGCGGCCAGCTGCTCGTCGGCCGTCCGTCCGTCCGGTGACCGGGCGACCTTGCCGGCTTCGACCTGCTGGCGCAGGCCCGCCACGCGGACCTGGAAGAACTCGTCGAGGTTACCGGCGAAGATGGCCAGGAATTTGACGCGCTCGAGCAGCGGGTTGCGCTCGTCGCGGGCCTCGTGCAGGACACGGGCATTGAACTCGAGCCAGGACAGCTCGCGGTTCAGGTACGGGTAGGTCGCCTTCGGGCGGCTCGCCCGGCGCGGGCGCGGGGCGACGGCGGGACGGGCGGGTGCGCCTGGGTCGATCGCGGCCATCGCGGGTGTCTCGCGCCTCTACAGCGGGGTCGCCGGATGCGGACGGCCCGGCCGGCGAGGATAGCACGCCAGCGCCGTCATTCCTCCGGGACGTACCGCCGCTCGCCGTTCGCCGGATCGATCCAGACGCGCATCCGCTGTCCGGAGGTCGGGTCGGCGAAGACCTCATCGCTCCGGCGGAACCGCGCGTCCAGGCGTGTCCCGGGCGGCTCGCCGCCGGCCTGTCCGGCCGGGGCGCCGCTCCGGTCCGTGGCATCCGAGCGGTAGCGCACGCGCTCGATAAGCGTCCCGATGATGAACGCCATCCCGATGGCGAGCAGCCAGAAGCCGCCGACGAAGGCCGCGCCACCGCCGAGCGCCATCGTCGCCAGGCCCGCCACGAACATCGTCAGCCCGATGGCGAGGACGACGATCCGCGCGGCCCCGAGGCTCCCGGTCATTCGACGGTGCTGGCGGGGGTGGCGGTCGCGGACGCGTCCGGTGCGACGATGACCGCGGTCCCGTAGGCGACGATCTCGCTCATCGTGCCGGACAGCTCGGAGCTGTCGAAGCGCATCGAGAGCACGGCGTTGGCTCCGAGCAACGTGGCGTTCGAGACGAGCCTGTCGAGCGCCTGGCGGCGGGTGTCCTCGAGAAGGCTCGTGTATTCGTGGATCTCGCCGCCGCCGAGCGACCGGAGGCCGGCCATCAGGTTGCCGCCCAGGCCACGGCTGCGGACGACGAGTCCGAAGACCATCCCCTTGCTCTCGACGATGCGGTGACCGGACAGGAACGGGGTCGTGACGACGATCATGCGTGCTCCTCATGGCGTTGGGTGGCGGTCGGTGCCGGCGTCCCGGCCGCGCGACGCGCAGCGCACGCCTCGCACGGACAGCGGTCGCGCAGCATCGTGAACGTGTAGTAGCCGGTGTGGTGGCCATCGGCCCAGGACGGCGCCACGGCATAGCCACCGACCATGGCCATGTCCACGAGCCGCGTCTGCTCGTCGCTCAGGACCGGCTCGCTGTCGAGCCAGCCGGGCATCCCGGCCTCGCCACGACAGAACGCACATGGGCACAGCCATCGGAGCGTGACCGTGTCGTACGTCGTGGCGTGGCCATCGTTCCAGACGATCTCGAGGCGGCCGGCGCCGCGATCGGCGTGGATGGAGACGGGGCTCATCGGCATGGGACCGATCGTACGCCACTGCCCGGATGACGGGTGGCGATGACGATCGAGCCGGCCGGCGTGCCCGCACTCGTCGCACAAGTGGTGCGAGCGGTCACCGAACGGACCTCAGTCGGCGGAAAACCGGGCTATCCTCGGGCGATGAGCCTCGAGATCGACCACGTCACCAAGCGGTTCGGCACGACGACAGCCCTCGACGGGCTGGCGTTCGAGGTCGGCCGCGGCGAGGTGTTCGGCTTCCTGGGGGCGAACGGGGCAGGCAAGACGACCACGATGCGGATCTGCCTCGGCATCGTCGCCGCCGACGACGGCGAGATCCGCTGGGACGGCCGGGCGGCGGCACGACTGCCGCGCGCGACCTGGGGCTACCTGCCCGAGGAACGTGGGCTCTACCCGCGGATGAACGTCCTCGACCAGCTCGTCTACTTCGGGTCGCTGTACGGAATGGCGCCGGACCGCGCACGGCGCGACGCGATCGGCTGGCTCGCCCGGTTCCGGATCCCGGAGTACGCCGGACGGCGGGCCGAGGAGCTGTCAAAGGGCAACCAGCAGAAGGTCCAGTTCATCGCCGCGGTCCTCCACGACCCCGAGGTCCTGCTGATGGACGAGCCGTTCACCGGTCTCGACCCTGTCAACCTGATCCTGTTGCGGGAGGCGTTCGCGGAACTGCGTGGTCGCGGCCGGACGGTCATCTTCTCGACCCACCAGATGGAGACTGCCGAGGCGATGTGCGAGTCGGTCGCGATCGTCGACAGGGGCCGGCTGGTGGCGGGCGGCCGCATCCGCGACCTCAAGCGGGCGAGCGGGCGCCGGACCCTGCGGATCTCTGTCGAGGGCGATCCGGCCTCCGGCTGGCTCGCCGCCCTTCCCGGGGTGGCGTCCGTCCGGTTCGACTCCGATGGTGTCGCGCTCGAGCTGCTGCCGAGCGCGGATGCCGCGGTGATCCTGACGGCCGTCCTCGCCGGCGGGACATCGGTCAGCCGGTTCGAGGTCGTCGAGCCGAGCCTGGAGGCGCTCTTCATCGAATACGTGGGACGCCCGGCCGACGACGATCCGACCCTCGCCCCCGAGATCTCGACGCCCGCACTCTCACCGGGCACGGCCGTCTGATGGCAGGCCGAGACCCGATCCTCCCGAACGCCGGCATCATCATTCGGCGCGAGTACCGTGACCGGACCCACAGCCCGCTGTTCGTCGCCTCGACCGTGTTCCTCGCGTGCCTGGCGATGCTGGCGGCGCTCGCCCCGATCGCGATCCGGAGCGTCGACCGGCAGACCGTCACGCGGATCGCGGTGCAATCGAGCGATGCCGACCTGGCCACCCGTGCGGACGCGGTCGTCGATTCCGTGCTCAACGTCCGACCGGCGGGCGTCACGGACGCAGACTACAAGCCGCCGTACGCCATCGAGATCGTGTCCGACCCCGCCGCAGCCGAGGCACGGCTGGCGACCGGGCGACTCGGCGGGATCCTGCAGGTCGAGCGCCTGCCCAACGGCCAGATCGACGTCGCGCTCCAGACCTTCGAGGGGCCGAACAGTGCCCGGAGCCAGCTCCTCAGCGTGGCGGCCTTTTCGATCGGGGTCATCGATTGGAGCTCGCGCCTCCCGCCGAGCAGCGACAGGCTCGAATTCCAGCAGCCGCTCTATCACGTCGACACCATCAACACGGCCATCGAGGGCGACAAGCCCATCGACGCGCAACAGGCCGCCAGCCGCGGCTTCCTCGGCGTCGTCTTCGTTGTCCTGCTGTTCATCACGATCGTCATCTACGGCATGTGGGTCGCGACCGGCGTCGCCTCGGAGAAGAGCAGCCGGGTCATGGAGCTGATGATCAGCGCGGCCTCGCCCAGGCAGATGCTGACCGGCAAGGTCGTCGGGATCGGTGCCGCGGGGTTGACGCAGTACCTCGCGATCGCCCTGCCCGCGCTGCTGGTGCTCGCGTTCCAGGATCGGATCGCCGAGGCCGTACTCGGGCCCGACTGGGCGACCGGCGCCGAGCTGGTCGGGCTGACGCCGGCGCTGCTCGCGGGATACGGCGTCTTCTTCATCCTCGGGTTCACCTTGTTCGCCCTGATCTATGCCGCGATGGGCTCGTTCGTCAGCCGCCCGGACGACCTTCAGACGCTTTCGCTCCCGCTCAGCCTGGTCGCGATGGTCGGCTATCTCACGGCGATCGTGGCGCTCGGCGGCAGTGGCGGGTCGTGGATCGCCATCGCGTCGTTCGTACCGCCGTTCAGCCCGTTCGTCATGCTGGCGCGGATCATGGTCTCGGCCGTCCAGCCGTGGGAGGTCGTCGCCTCGGTCGCGCTGCTGATCGTGGCGATCGGGGTCGTGGCGGTGGTCGCGACCCGGATGTATGCCGCGGGAGTGCTGCTCTATGGGCAGCGGCCGGGGTTGCGCGCGTTCGTGGCTGCGGCGCGCCGGGTCTGACGTCCGTGCCGGGCCGCCGGCAGGGGCCGCAAAAGGCCCCCCTCACACCTCGTCGAAGGGCAATCGGCTGATCAGCGCGAGGACCGGCGCCGCGGCAGTCGCGGGAGCCTCCACCGGGACGTCGGCCGCCGCGTCGTTTGCCGTCTCGGCCGCGTCCGCCTCCGCGACGGACCCGGGTGCCGGCCGTGCCGCGACGAACCGCCACAGCCGGCTGCGAACGCCGGGCAGATACGGGCTCGACCGCTGGCGCGCGAGGATCCCGGCGATCCCCTGAGCGACCGCCGCCTCGAAAAGGGCGATCCCTTCGGTCGCGATGGCGGGGACGGCAACCACCTCGTCGCCGGGTCGCAGGACGCGCCGGAGCGCCTCGCGACGGCGGGTGAGCGGCTGCGACAGCAAGGCGCGACCATCGAGATGGAGCAGGTCGAAGGCGAGGAATGCCGCCGGCCGACCCGGCGAACCGTCCAGCCGCCGCGCCAACTCCCCGGCGTCGGCGCGACCGGCCGCGTCCACCACGACCAGCTCGCCGTCGAGGATCGCCGACCGCGCCGCGACCCGGACCGCCAGGCCCGCCAGCTCGGGCAGCACGGACGTCAGGTCACGGCCGGTCGCGTCCCGGATCCGGACCTCGCCGCCACCGTCCACATCGCCGGGTCCGATCATGACGAGGGCACGCTCGCCGCCCCACCATGGCTCGAACAGGTGCTCGTCCGAGTCGAACGGGGTCGGGAGCGGGCGCGGGAGCATCGGCCGCAGGTCCGGGAGATCGGGCAGCCGGTCGGCCTCGAGGCGCAGCGAGAGCTGGTCGGCCATCGTGACTCGATGGTAGCCCGCTAGACTTCAGGTGTCCCGATCGCTTGAGGATCGACGTGCCCCGACCGCCTCGCCCCGATGACATGTACCGCCTGCGCTTCGCGACCGAGCCGCGCCTCTCCCCGGACGGCCGCCACGCCGTCGTCGCGCTCCAGACCGTCGCTCCAGGCTTCGACGGCTACCGCGACGCCCTGTGGCTGGTCACGACCGACGGATCGGCCGCCCCACGCCAGCTGACCCTCGGCGCCCGCCACGACCACCATCCGCGCTTCTCGCCGGATGGCGGGACGCTCGCGTTCCTCTCGGACCGCCGGTCGCTGGTCGAGGACGACACGACCTGGCCGAAGCGCGAGCCCAAGGATCGTGAAGACGGCGAGCAGGTCCACCTCCTGGCGCTCGATGGCGGCGAGGCCCGCCGGCTGACCGATCTGCCACGGGGCGTGGACGCCTTCGAATGGTCGCCCGACGGGACCCGGCTGGTCGTCGTCACCAGCTCCCGCGGAGCGACGCAGGCCGATGACGACCGCCTCCGCGGGATCGACCGCACGAGGAAGTCGGGGACCCCGCCACCATCGGACTACCGGTTCATCGACCGGCTCGACTACATGCTCAACGGGGCCGGCTTCATCTACGACCGGATCGGCCACCTCTGGCTGGTGGACGTCGCGACCGGGGCGGCGACCCGGCTGACCGACGGCCGGGCCGCAGATCGCGAACCCGCCTGGTCGCCCGATGGACGGCGCGTGGCGTTCAGCTCGAATCGCCGGCGCGACGCCGACATCCTCGCCACCCGCCTCGACATCCACGTGGTCGATGTTGCGACGCGCTCGGTGACCGCCGTCACGCGTGGCCCGCGCTCGACGTTCTTCGCGCCGGCGTGGATGCCCGACGGCCGCACGATCGCGGCACTCGGCCACCGGATGACGGGCGGGGCCGGGAGCCGCAACGACATCTGGCTGTTCGCGGCGGATGGCAGCGACGCCACGCCGACCGGCGGCCGGAACCTGTCCGCGGCGCACGACCTGATGCCCGGGTCGGGGATGACCAGCGACCTCACGCGCGGCGAACCGGCGGCGCTCGTGCCATCGCGGGGTGGTCGATGGCTCCATTTCAGCGCACCGATCGCCGGGGCCTACGAGCTGTGGCGGATCCGCACGACCGACGGCCGGCTCGAGCGGCTGACCGAAGGCCGCCACCACATCTCGAGCTGGCACGCCGTCCCCGGCGCCGGTCGTGGCCGCTCCGGCATCCGGATCGCCTATCTCCGCTCGACCGCCGCCGAGCCGCCCGACCTGTGGCTCCTCGACATCGGCGGCTCTGCCTCGTCGAAGCCGCGCCGGCTGACGACGTTCAACGCCGCGGTCCTCACGGAGCTCGACCTGCGCGTGCCGCTGGAGCGCCACAGCACGGTCGACGGGCGCGACATCCAGGGCTGGTTCCTGCCTGGCGGCGAGGGCCCGCGGCCCCTCGTCGTCGAGATCCATGGCGGTCCCCACGCGCTCTACGGCTGGTCGCCGGTCTGGGAGTTCCAGGTCCTCGCCGCGGCCGGCATCGGCGTCTTCTACTGCAACCCGCGCGGCTCGGAGGGGTACGGCGAGGCGTTCAACGAGGCGAACCACCGCGACTGGGGACCCGGCCCGACGCGTGACGTCCTGGCCGGCGTGGACGCCCTCGTCGCCGACGGCCTGGCTGACCCCGAGCGCCTTGGCGTGACGGGCGGCTCGTATGGCGGCTATCTCACCAACTGGATCGTCGGGCACGACCAGCGATTCCGCGCGGCGATGACCTGCCGCTCGGTCAGCGACATGAGCGTCCTGTTCTCGACCGGCGACATCTCCGGGTTCGATTGGCCGCTGCTCGAATTCGAGGCTACGCCGTGGGCGGATCCGGGCTACTACCGCGAGATCTCGCCGATCACCTATGCCGACGCCATCCGGACGCCGCTCCTGATCCAGCACTCCGAGCACGACATCCGGACCACCATCGCCCAGGCCGAGGCGCTCTTCACGGTCCTGCGCTCGTTCCACAGGCCGGTACGGCTCCTGCGCGTCCCCGACGAGACCCACGAGCTGACCCGCTCGGGGACGCCCTACCGACGGGTCGAGAACCTGCGGATCGTCGAGGGCTGGTTCCGCCACTTCCTGATCGACGGGAAGCGCGGGCTGCCGCCACTCCCCAAGGTGCGCGGCGGGCGTTAGTCCGACGCTCAGGGACACGCGGCGACCGAGGTGTATCCTCACCGTCCCATGACGGCCACCAGGCGCCCCGATTCGCCGACCCGCGAGCGTGCCGATGAGCTGATCCGTGCCTGGGACGGGCGCCCGGGACCGCTCGGCAGCCTGCTCGGGCGGGTCACCGCGGTCGACCAGGTCGGCGTCGAGGAGCGGGTCGACTCCCTCAAGAGGCGGTCGATCAAGAAGGAATCGAAGGTGTGGGCTCTCGAGCTCGCGATCTCGATGATGGACCTGACCACCCTCGAGGGGAAGGACACGCCCGGCAAGATCCGCGCGATGTGCGTCAAGGCGATGCGGCCGCAGCCGGGCGACGCGACCATCCCGTCGGTCGCCGCCGTCTGCGTCTACCCGGCCCTCGTCGCCGAGGCGAAGGACGCCCTGCGTGGCTCCACGGTCAAGGTGGCGAGCGTGGCGACCGGCTTCCCGTCCGGACAGACCTTCCGTGACATCAAGGTGGCCGAGGTCCGGGCGGCCGTTGCCGCCGGTGCCGACGAGGTCGACATGGTCATCGACCGCGGCGCCTTCCTGTCGGGTGACTACCTGACCGTCTTCGAGGAGATCGTCGAGGTCAAGGAGGCGGCGGGGGAGCAGCACCTCAAGGTCATCCTGGAGACCGGCGAGCTCGAGACGTACGACAACGTCCGGCGGGCGAGTGTCCTGGCCATGGCCGCCGGCGCCGATTTCATCAAGACCTCGACCGGCAAGGTGACGCCTGCCGCGACGCTCCCGGTCACGCTCGTGATGCTCGAGGCGATCCGTGACTTCGAGCGCTCGACGGGCCGGCAGGTCGGGATGAAGCCCGCCGGCGGGATCCGGACGGCAAAGGAGGCGATCCAGTACCTCGTGGTGCTCTACGAGACGCTCGGGCCGCGCTGGATGTCGCCCGACTGGTTCCGGTTCGGGGCGTCGTCGTTGCTCAACGACGTGTTGATGCAGATCGAATTCCAGCGGAGCGGCCGCTACCAGGACCCGGACGACTTCACGCTCGACTGAAGCACTGAGGGCGGCCCGCACGGGCCCGAGAACCTTCCGCGCTCGCCGTTCGTCTGGACAGTCGACATGCGACTGTTGACCGTGCCGATGGACGCCCGACCCACCGAGATCCCGGGGCCTGATGCCGACGTGGCGCGCCGCGCCGACTTCGTCGCCTCGGCCCGTCCCGCGCTGGACCGCGCGTATCGCCTGGCCGGGCTTCTCCTCGCCGATGCGACCGAGGCGGAGGACGCGGTCCAGGACGCGCTCGTCGTCGCTTGGCGGTCGTTCGGGACGCTGCGCGAGACCGACAAGTTCGGTGCCTGGTTCGACCGGATCCTGGTCAACGGCTGCCGCGACCGGCTGCGCCGCCGGAACGTCGTCCGCTTCATCCCGATGAGCGCCGGCATCGACCCGGTCGGGCGCGATCCCTTCCAGGCGTTCCTCGAGCGCGACGTCCTGCTGACCGGCCTCACCGGCCTGACGGCTGACGAGCGAATCGTGGTCGTCCTCCGCTACTGGGCGGACCTACCGCTCGAGGCCATCGCAGAACGGCTCCACTGGCCGCTCGGCACGGTGAAATCGCGACTCCATCGAGGCCTGGAGCGGCTTCGTGGCGTGCTCGCGGCTGATCCAGGGGAGGCAGGTCGATGAACGACGACCTCGAACCGCGGCTGCGCGACGCCCTGCACTCGGGCTCGCTCCCGCCGGCGCCGGCGACCCTCCTCGAGGCGCTGGAGCGTGTCCCGGATGCGAGGGTTCGCGCGCGGTCGCGACGAGGTGGGTGGGGCGTCCTCGGTCTTCTCGCCGCGGCGGGCATCCTCGTCGTCGCGAGCGCGGTGGCGCTGACCGGCGGCTCGACGCCGCGACCGGGTCCGGCGGCGCAGTCGCCGGCGCCTTCGACCGTGGCGGGTCTCTCGGGACTGCGCCTCGTCTACACCGCGCAGGCGGTCGGCGGCGTCGCGCCGAAGCCCGCCGACATGGCCGCGATCGCCTCGATCCTGCGGACCCGGATCGAGCCCATGGGGGTGGCCGGCGCGACGGTCACGACGCACGACCTCGTCATCGTCGTGGATCTGCCCGGCGTCACGGAGCCCGACGCCGACGCCGTCCGCAAGGTGCTCGGGCAGACGGGCAAGGTCGAGTTCGTTCCGCTCGGGGACACCCAGGGCACCGAAGGCGAGCCGCTCGATCTCACGAAGTATCCTCCGCTCTTCGGCGGCGACCAGATCTCGTCGGCGCGCGTTGGCGCCGACCAGAACGGCAACCCGGCGATCGATCTCGTGTTCAAGGCCGACGGCGCGAGGCTGTTCGCCGACTACACCGCGGCCCACGTCGGGAGCTACTTCGCGATCACGCTCGACGGCGTGGTCGTGTCGGCACCGGTCATCCAGAACGCGATCACGGGTGGTGAGGTCGAGATCACGGGGGCAGGCCTCGGCGGCTTCGGCGCGGATACCGCGAATGGTCTCGTGGCGGTCATCCGATCGGGGACGCTGCCGTTCCCGATCGTCATGACATCGGCGTCGGTGGTCGAGCTTCTGAGCGCCGAGCCGTCCGTGGTGGAGCCGAAACAGAGCGCGCCCTGACGCGTCGGGTATCCGTCAGCGACGCGGGGCGACCACCCATCGGCAGCCGAACAGCTCGATCGCTCGCTCGTCCGCGACGGGGCCGCGGAGCCGGACTGTCGGGGCGGCACTCCCACCTCGTCGCGGGCGCAGGCGCACGATCTGACGGCCGACGCTCGCGTCTCGAGCGCCGGCGCCCGCCAGCGAGGGCCGGAACCGGAGCCCGGCGGCCCGCAACAGGCGCTGGCTCGCAACGTTCGGGTCGTCCACGGCGAGCTCGAGGACGTCGAGCGATACCGCGCCGCCGAGACGCTCGGCCTCCTCCGCGCGCTCGACTCGATCGGCGGACGTCCACTCCGCCGCGGTCTCGTCGTGTTCGATCAGGAACGGCGGTGCGCCCGGGCCGAGCGTCTCGGGGGCCGCCAGCCGCCAGCGGACCACGGCGCCGTCGGGGCGTCGCCGCTCGCCGGGTCGGACGTCGCCGAGGCCCGAAACGCCAGCCCGGAGGGCCGCCAGGTCGGCATCGAGGTCGTCGGTCGCGATCGCCCACGTCGCGAACCCGCCACCCGATTCGAGCGCCCGACGGGCCGGCTTGCCGACCCACGAGTCCTCCGCGAGTCCCGGATCGAAGACGCCGATCAGCTCGAGATAGGGATCGCCGAGCCACATCAGGCGATTGAACGTCCCGAGTGCATCGTGGCGGCCACCGCCGGACGGCGTCCGGCCGATGACCTCCTCCAGCTGGGCGACCGCATCGTCCGGGTCGGCGACGGCGACAACCAGGTGGTCGATGCCGAGGTACATGGCGGCAGCGTAGCGGGCAGTCGGGCGCCCGACCGACCGGGTATCGTCGCCGCGATGGATGCGGCCATTCTGGACCGACCCCGATGAGCCGAGACGTGATCGTCGTCGGCGGCGGGATCGTCGGCTGCGCGACGGCGTACTTCTGCGCTCGCGAGGGCATGAGCGTCACGCTCCTCGAGCAAAAGACCATCGGCTATGGCGCATCGGGTCGCAACCCGGGCTGGCTGTGGCTCCATTGCCGGACGCCGGGCTTCGCGCTCGACATCTCGCGCGCGGGTCGGAAGCTCTATCCGGAGCTGCTCGCGGAGCTCCCCGGCGGCTTCGAGTTCCGACCGAGCGGCGGCCTGATGTACTTCACGACCCCCGAGCAGGGCGCGGTCTTCGAGGCGTTCGTGGCCGCACGCCAGTCCGACGGCCTCGACATGTCACTGATCGACGGCGCCGAAGTCCGCCGGCTCGTCCCGCCGATCCGCGCCGATGTCCTCGGCGCGAGCTACTGCAGCGAGGACGCCCAGATCGTTACCTCGACCGTCGTCGACGCGCTCGTCCGCGGCGCGCGCGCCGAGGGCGCGACGATCCGCGAGGGCGTCACCGTCGAGGGGCTCGCGCGAGATGGCAACCGCGTGGTCGGCGTGGAGACGGATGCCGGTCGCCTCACTGCGGACGCCGTCGTGATCGCCACCGGTGCCTGGAGCACGGCCCTGCTCGGGCCGGCCGGCATCGACGTCCCGATCGGTGGCGAGCGCCTCCAGGTCGTCAGCACCGTCCCGCAGCCCTTCTGGATCGAGCCGCTCGTCTACGGCCCGAACGCGACGAAGCAGTACGCGCTCTTCCGCGACCTTCCGTCGTGGGACCCGTCCCTCTTCACGACAGGGGGAGAGGACCGCGACGGGCTCGTCTTCCTGCCGCTGCTCGTCCAGCGGGCGTCGGGCGAGGTGCTGCTCGGCTGCGCGACGGACTATCCCGACGACCTGGACCCGAACCCGACCCTGGCCGGTCTCGCCCAGATCGCCGCCGGATTCGCGATGGACTTCCCAGCCCTGCGCAACGTGCCGATCACCCGGTCGTGGGCGGGGATCCTGCCGTTCACCTCGGACCAGGCGCCGGTCATCGACGAGGTCCTGCCCGGCCTCTTCGTCGGCGCGGGACACGCGTTCGGCAACACGTCCGGCCCGGTCACCGGCCGCGTCCTGAGCCAGCTGATCGCCGGACGCCAGCCGGACTTCGACATCGCCGCGTGCCGCTATGGCCGCCAGCTCGACCCGATCGCGGTCGGGACGCCGACCCATTGGTGAGCGCCAGATGAGCCGGATCCTCGTCCTGGGCGGCTCCGGCGAGATGGGATCCGCCGCCGTCGCCGACCTCGTCGAACGGACCGATCACGAGGTGACGGTCGGCGACATCCGGCCGGACGCCGCGGTCGCGCTGCTCCGCCGCCTCGGCGCGCCCGAGCGCGTCATCGGGCGTGGACGTCGAGGACCGGCGCTCCCTCGCGACGGCCCTCGCGGACGTCGATGTCGTCCTCAACGCGACATACATGCGCCACAACGTCCCGGTGACCGACGCGGCGATCGCCGCCGGTGTCAACCTGGTCGACCTCGGCTCGTACTACCCGGAGACGCTCGAGCAACTCGAGCGGCATGAGCGGGCGGTCGAGGCCGGCTGCCGGATCGTGCCGGGTTGCGGCGTCGCGCCCGGCCTGACGAACATCCTGGCGCGGCTCGGCGCGGACCGGCTCGAGACCGTCGAGGCGGTGCGCATCTACTCGTATATCACCCACCCGATGTGGACGTCACCGGGCATCGTCGTGACCCGCTTCGACGCGAGCACCGGCATGTCGGTCGTCCTCGTGGACGGCGAGCTGGTCGATCGCCCGTCGTTCTCCGACGAGGAGACGATCGTCTTCCCCGAGCCGTACGGCGCCCAGGCCGTCCATCTCGTGCCGCATCCCGAACCGGTCACGCTGCCGCGCTACCTCGACGTCGCGAACGTGGTCTTCAAGGTCGGCTACCCCGTCGACGAGACCCGGCGCATCGAGGCGCTGCTCGAGCTCGGCTTCGATCGGGACGCGCCGTTCGAATTCGACGGCGTCGCAATCTCCCCGCGCCGCTTTGCCGCCGCCTACATCGGCAGCCGCGGCATCGGTCCGACGGACCGCAGTGCCAACGTCAAGCAGGTCCAGGTCGACGGCATCCGCGGCGGGAAGGCCGTGACCCTCGTCTATGACGTCGCCGTCGAGCAGGTCGGCCGATCCGCGTCGTCGGCCATCACCGGCACCGTCGCCGCGATCGCGGCGGACCTGGTGGCGAGCGGGGGACCGGTCGGCGTCCACCCACCCGAGGGCGCGTTCGATCCCGGGGCGTTCGTCGTCGCGCTCGCCGAGCGCGGGTTCACGGTCGCTGAGCGCGAGCTGACGCGCTAGGACGGCGCGCCGCCCGGCGCCTATCGGAAGATCGGGCGCTGACCGAGCTCGTCGATCGTGTGCAGCCCCGGCGCAAGCGCCCTCAGCGGTCGCACCGCGGCCATCGCACGAGCGCCGGTCGGTGGATACGTGTCGAGGAAGAGGTCGCCGCGGATGATCGTCTCGAAGCCCGGATCGCCCTCGACGACGACCCGCGCCGAGCCTTCCATCCCGTCGACCTGCGGCTCGAACCGTCCACGCCACAGCGAGACCAGCCGCCCGCCGCCGCGGACGTTCGCGCTGACCAGCCGATCGTGGCCGCAGATCGTCCCCGGCTCGACGAGGTAGCCGGCCTGTTCGCGCCGGACGTCCGACAAGACAGGGACGCTCTCGAACACGGGCTCGTCGAGCTCGAGGCCGGCCGACTCGCCGAGCAGCATCAGCGCCTCGACGAGGAAGTTGCGCATCATGAACCCGGCGCCGGCGGCCTCGAGGGGGCCGCCGATCCCCTCGTCGCGCAGGATGCCGTGCCCCCAGTAGGTCATGTCGGCGACGCGCTCGAGCCGGATCTCGTCGAAGGCGAGCACGTTCGACAGCGAGGCGAGCGGCAGCGTGATCGTCAGGTAATCCCAGAGACCCGTGCCGAGGATCCGCCGGCCGGCGGCCCGCGACGCGGCGTCGAGCTCTGCCGCAGCGGCCGCCCCGAGGATCGTCCTCGGATGGACCAGGCCGGCGACCGTGATCGCATCCTTCCCGGCCCGGTTCGCGCGCAGGCAGGCGGCCGCCACCTCGGTCGGCGTCCCGATGCCGGCGTAGAAGACCACGTCGATGTCGGGCCGAGCCAGGACCGCGTCGACGTCCGCGCTGACCGTCGCCCCGACCCGGACGTCGAGCCCGCAGGCCTCGCCGAGGTCCATGCCCTCCTTCGCCGGGTTGTAGACGATCCCGGCCCGGAACTCGAGCCACGGGCGGGTCAGGCCGGCGTTGACGATCACCTGGCCGGCGCGCCCGGTCGACCAGACCGCGGCCCCGATCTTGTCCATCACGATCCCTCCTGTCCGCTGCCCGCCGAGTATGGATCAGCGGGACCTTCACGCGGGCCGGAGAGCGTGGCCGCGATCAGCCGATGGGGGCTGCGATGCGATCAGGGCGTGAGGACGTCATTTCGTCGCCGATCGAGGTTTGGCCGTTCGTGGATACGGCCGGCGGCTGATCCGTTGCCCATCGTCGATGACGCTCTGATCGGCCGGATCTTCCGCGAGGACTTCGGTCGGTCGGTCGCTACCCTGATCCGCCTCTTCGGCGACATCGATCTCGCCGAGGACTCTGTCCAGGAGGCGTTCGCCATCGCGCTGCGGAACTGGCCCGCCCACGGGCTGCCGCCGAACCCCGGTGGCTGGATCACGACGACAGCTCGAAATCGCGCCATCGATCATCTCCGGCGCGAGTCGCGCGGACGCGAACTCCTCGGGCAAGTGGTCGAGCCTGAGGCGCCGCCAGGAGAGGAGGCCGGGCCTATGCAGGACGACCGACTCAGCCTGATCTTCACCTGCTGCCACCCAGCACTCTCGACCGAGGCACGGATCGCCTTGACGCTGCGGCTGCTCGGTGGCCTGACCACGGCCGAGGTGGCCCGCGCCTTCCTGGTCGCCGAACCGACGATGGCCAAGCGACTCGTGCGGGCCAAGCACAAGATCAAAGCGGCGCACATCCCGTACCGCGTCCCGTCCGAGGCAGAACTCCCCGAGCGCCTGCGGCCGGTCCTGGCCGTCCTCTACCTGGCCTACAACGCCGGGACCGACGGGCCTGCGGGCGACGACCTGCGGGATGAGTCGATCAGGCTGGCCCGGGCCGTCAGCGGTCTGATGCCCGACGAGGCCGAGGTCGCGGGGCTCCTCGCGCTGCTCCTCTTGACCGAGTCGAGATGGCCGGCTCGCTACTCCGCAGACGGCGCCTTGGTCCTGCTCCGTGATCAGGACCGCTCGTCCTGGGACCGCGCGCTGATCGAGGAGGGCCACGCGATCGTGCGCGCCTGCCTCCGGCGCAACCAGCCCGGGCCCTACCAGATCCAGGCTGCCATCAACGCGGTCCACGCCGACGCCGCCTCAATCGAGGCGACCGATTGGGACCAGATCCTCGCGCTCTACGACCAACTGCTGGCGATGACGCCGCGAGCGATCCGCGCCGAGGCGGGCCTTCACCAGCTGGCAGCGCGTACTTGGCGAACCGGGTCAGGCCGAGCCAGGTCGGGAAGGCCCGCACCAGGGCAGGCGGACCGTCGAACCGGATGTCGCCTCGACCGACGGCCTCCGTGAACGGGAGGCGCCCAAGGAGGACGCTCCCGAGCGCCCGCTCGTCGGCGGTGACGACGAGTTCCGCGTCGCGGCCTGGATCGTAGAAGCACAACTCCGGCTGCTCGCCCCCGAGGACCAGCCAGTAGATCTTCGGGTGCTCGGTGAACTCGAAGCGGACGGTGAGCGGCGTCCGGGGCAGTCGGTCGAGGCCGCAGGACCGCGTGGACCGTCTGCATGAGGTAGGCCGGATCGCAGTCCTCCTGGCGCAGCTCGAGCCAGTGCTGCGCCCAGATCCCGAGTTCGTTGAGGACGGTCTCGAGCTCCCGGCCGGCACGCGTCGGGTGGTACTCCCAGCCCCGGCCAAAAGGGTTCGGCCGGCGCTCGATGACTCCGGCCGTTTCGAGCGTCCGCAGCCGCGCCGAGAGCAGGCTCTGTGAGATGCGGCCGACGCCGTGCTGGATCTCGCTGAAGTGGTGACGGTCGAAGAGGACGATCTCGCGCAGGATCAGCGGCGTCCAGCGCTCGGCGATCACCTCGCTGGCGAGCGAGACCGGGCAGATCTGCTGGTAGCGCATGGCGTCAGTGTCCTCGGCGCCGCCCGAGATTCCAAGTGCAGATCTTGCACGAGCAACTCCCACGGTTGTACTGGCGTCCGTGGTCGTTCGGGTCCGAGGCTGGGTCACGTGGTCGCGATGTCAGCGACCGGGATGGCACCAAGGAGCCTCGACACATGGACCTCTTCTATCGGACCCTCAAGTGGCCGGTCATCAGCCTGCTCATCACGGGTGCGCTCCATTTCACGCTCGAGGCGATCTGGCCGGACCTGCGGAACACCTTCATCCCGCCGGTCCTCGCACCGATCCTGCTGTCGTACGGCGCCTGGGTCGGCTATCGGGCCATCGGCGCCGGCGGGACCTACCTCCACGCGATCGTGGCGGCCGCGATCCTCGGCATCCTGCCGGTCGTTCTTGACCTGGTCGGCTTCGGCGTGATCCTCGGTCGGGGCACGGACGCCGGGGTCCTGGCCGGCGTGTTCGGCTTCGCGGTCATCGTCTTCGGCTCGCTGATCGGCGCCGGCTTCGCCTTGAGCAACGTCGCGACGGAGGCCAGCGTCCGCATGGACCGGGCTGCCTGACGTTCGGCCGCGGACGCGACCGAGGGGTCAGTAGGCGAGCGCGTCGGCGCAGGACCCCGCGACATCCTCGGGCATGAGCGCGATCGCCCGGAGAACGAGATCGAGGTTGTCCCAGCGTTCGCCGCCCGCCGCCCAGGATCCCCCGGCGGCCATCTCGCCCGGGACGAGACTCTTCCCCGGGCGGGCCTTCAGGATGACCACGCGGCGATCCGGTTTCGCCGGCCGCCGCTCGTCACCTCAGCGCTGCCGCCCTCGAAGTCGACGTCGAGTGCCAGTGCGTCCTCTCCATCCTGCCAACGGAGACGGATCGAGCGGTCGTGGTCGGTTTCGACGCAGACCTCACCCTCGAACACGGGGTGCGTATTCCTGAGCCGCACCAGGTCAACGACTCGCTTGACGACGGGCCGATCGAGGGCCGCTCGGATCTGGTCCCCAGTGAAATCATGGCGATTGATCGCGCGGCCCTCCCCGGTTCGCTCGACCGCGTCGTGGTCGTTCTCGCCAGCCAGGAGGCCGACGTAGTAGATCTGAGGAACGCCTTTCGCGAAGAGCTGGATCGCACGCGCGGCGATGTATCGTTCGTCGTCGCCGCCGAGCGCCGAATAGTACGTGCAGTTGAGTTGATGCACGTCGCCGCCATCCGCGTGGGCTCCGGACAGGATGCGGTTCACATTTCCGCCCAGCGCCTGGACACGCTCCGCAAGGTCGGTCATCTCTTCGGGGGTCAGGATCCCGTCGAGGTCCGGACGGACCGGGATGCCGTCGTGGCAATCGAGGTTCGTGAACTGGCGGTCCGGCGACCGTGCCAGATGCTCCGCGAGCCGCCGAGTGTCGCCAGTTTCGAAGGCGCTGAGCAGGAGCCCGGGCAGGACGAAGTCGTACGTCCAGAATCCGTGGGCCGACAGGCGTTCATGGGTACGCACGACCGTCGTGGACTTCGGGAAGGATGAAAAGCCCGAACGCGTCTGCCACGCCGGTCAGCCATTGGAGAAACTCGTAGATCTCGGGCTCGACCATGAAGCAGCTCGTCCCGGGTTTCTTGATCACGTAGCCGACGGCATCGAGCCTGACGATCCGCACCCCACGCTCGGCGAACTGTCGCAACCAACCCGTGATGAGCGAGCGCGTCGCGGCTGCCGTGACATCGAGGTCGATCTGCTCGGACCAGTCGGCCGTCCCGAACGACGTCCAGACGCGCTCCTGACTCCCTGACTCCTCGATCGTCACGGTCGAGAACGGCGACTCGGGCTTGCGCAGGAAGATGCGAGCGACATCGGCATCCGCCGGCGGCCCGTCGGGCCAGACCTTGTCGAGCGTGATGAACAGATCGGCATAGGCGGATGCGCGTCCCCGGCGCAAGAAGTCCTGGAACTCCCGGCTCTCGCGGGAGATGTGGTTGATCATCAAGTCGAGGAGTACGTCATGGCGCTCGGCGATCCGCCCGATGTCCGCCCAGGTCCCGAAGCGCGGGTCGATGCGGTCGTAGGTGAGCGGGGCGAAACCACGATCGCCCGATGATGGAAACGGCGGCAGGACGTGGACGCCATGGAACAGGCCGGCCAACGGTCCCTCGAGCAGATCGCCCAGCGCGCGAAGATCGCCGCCGAGTGAATCCGGATAGGTCAGGAGTTGGGGTCGGGCCTCCACGGTGCGCATCGCGTCGTCCTGCCGGCCGATCAGGCGCCGATCGCAGCGCGAAGGGCCGCGGTCAGTTCCCGGGCACGAGCATCGCCGTATCCGCCCATCTGGTTGCCAAGGTACGCGAACCCGACGCGATGATCGCGATCCGCGAACCCGAGCTGGCCGCCGGCTCCGGCGTGACCGAAGCTCGACGGTCCCAGCATCGGCTGTGAAGGTGGCGACGAGAGCTGAAAGCCGGTCCCCCACCGGGCCCCATCGTCTGGCATGCCCGACAGCTGCCGGCCGGCCGCCTGGACTCGGAGGGCGTCATCGATCGACGGGTCCGACAGGATCGGTGGCCCATCGACCACCGACACGCACGCGGCATAGAGGCGCGCCAGGGACTCCGCGGTGCTGACCCCGTTCGCCGCCGGGATCTCAGCGGTCTGGATCGCCGGGTCATTGAACGTGACGAATCCGTCCTGGGCCGGGAAGGCAAAGGCTCCGCCCATCGACGCGCTCCGCTCGACGGTGGGGTCGTCTCGCGCGATCCGAGCGCACTTGCGCGCCGCGTCCGAGTCCTCGTCGGGCAGGGGTGGCTCCATCCAGGCGACCGACGGGCGGGCGTCGTCCGGCATGCCGATCCACGCGTGGAGTCCGAGAGGCTCCCCGAACACGTCGCGGAAGTACCGACCCGGCGTCATCCCGGTGATCCGGCGGATCACCTCGCCGACGATCCAGCCGTAGGTCATGGCGTGATAGAGGTGACCATCCAACGGGTGGTGTCGCGGCGGCTGTGCCTCCAGCGCTCGGATCACTGGCTCCCACGCCAGGACCTCCGGCAGCGTGAGGTCGACGTCGATCGCCGCCAGGCCGGAGTGATGGCTCATGGCTTCCCGAACGGTGATGGCCGACTTGCCGGCGGCGGCGAACGCGGGCCAATACGCGGCGATCGGCCCGTCCAGATCGAGCCGTCCGTCCTGGACCAGCCGGTAAGCGCAGATGGCGAGCAGGCCCTTGGAGCACGAGAAGATCACCGCTGTAGTGTCACGCTGCCAGGGTCGCCGCGTTCGTGTGTCGGCGACACCTCCCCAAACCTCGACGACACGCTGTCCGTCGACATAGGCGGCACACGCCGCGCCGACGTCGTGGCGGCGGGCGAAATTGGCGATGAAGGCATCCATCACGCCGCCGTAGCCTGCCTCGACGAAACCATGGATCCGCCGGCCGTCGGCCAGCTCGATCTCGGCCGCATCCGGCGTGCGCGACGCGGGGACATCCATCGTCACCCCTTCACGGACCCCTGGAGCAGCGCCGTGATCACCTGACGCTGGAGGGCGATGAAGACGATCAGGGTCGGCAACAGGATGAGGACGGTTCCGGCGCATAGCAGCGGGATGTCCGTGGCGTAGTGCCCCTGGAATGCGCCGAGCGCTCCGGCCATCGTCCGCTGGGTCGGGTCCTCAACGAGGACCAGCGCGAGAAGGAACTGGTTCCAGGCCCAGACCGACATGAGGATCCCGAGCGATGCCATCGGTGCTCGCGCGAGCGGGACGTGGATGCGCCAGAACAGATCCCAGGTACTCGCGCCGTCGACCCGGGCGGCCTCCGAGATCTCGCTCGGCATGTTGACGAAGTGGGCACGCATCCAGAACACGGCGAACGGCATGAACAGACCGATGAGGGGCAGGACGATCGCGAGCCGAGTGTTGAGGATGCCCATCCCGCGCGCCAGGAAGTAGAGCGGCGTGATGATGCCCTCGAACGGCAACGTCAGCCCGAACACGAACAGGAGGAGCAGCAGTCCGGCGCCCGGAATGCGCAGCAGGCCGATGCCGAACCCGGCCATGGTGGAGATGACGAGGGCGACCGGCACCACAGCCAGGACGATGAATACGCTGGATGCCAGGAGGGCGCTCATGTTGGCGACCTTGAACGCCTCGATGAAGTTGCCCCACTGCGGATCGGCGGGCAACCCGAGACCACTCGGTACGCTTCCCGACGGATAGAGGGCGGTCGTGAAGATGCTGATGAATGGCACGATCGTGATGGCGACCAACGCGAGGAGGAGCACCCGCCCCGAATAGAGTTCGCCTCGCGCGACCCTCATCGATCGCTTCCCCGGGTCAGCCGCTGGATCGGCAGGATCACGATCAGGACGAGCACTACGAGGACGACGGCCAGGGCGGACGCGAGCCCGACCTGTCGCTCGAGGAAGGCCAAGATGTAGATCTGGATGCCCGGAACGGCGGTCGCATTGCCCGGCCCTCCGCCGGTCGTCACGTACACGATGTCGAAGGCGGCGAGTGCTGCGATCACAGTCACCGTGATGCATACGCCGATCTCGTGGCGGAGGCTCGGCAGAGTGATCGCACGAAACTCCTGACGCCAGCCCGCCCCGTCGAGACGTGCTGACTCGAAGAGCGCGGCGTCGATCCTCGCCATCCCGGTCAGCAGCAGGATCGTGCAGAAGCCGAGGAGGACCCAGACCCCGATGAGGCCCACTGCCGGGAGCGCCGAATCGAAGTCACCGAGCCAGGCGCGAGCAACATCTCCGAGGCCGATCGCGGTCAAGGACTGGTTGATCAGACCCGTCAGGGACAGCAGCCTGCCCCAGATGATGCCCGCGGCAACCAACGGGATGACCTGCGGCAAGAACAGGACGGTCCGCGAGACGGTCCCGAGTCTCCCGTTCGCGATGCGATGGATCACGCTGGCGGTCACCAGACCCAGAGTCACGGGGACGAGGCTGTAGAACAAGACCAGACGAAAGGCGTTGAAGAGGGTCTCGACGAGCTTCGGTTCGGTCAGGACGGTCACGTAGTTCGAGAGCCCGACCCACGTCGCCGGTCCGACGCCATCCCAGCGGTAGAGCGAGTACTGCACCGTCAGGGCGAGCGGCTGGAGCACGAACACCCCGTACATCACGAGCGCCGGGAGCACGAACAGCCAGCCGACCAAGGTCTGTCGGCGGATCCCCAATGTCCAGGAGATCCGCCGACCGTGCCGCCGACGAGCGGCCGAGTCTCGGGGCTGGGGGACCCCCTGCCTCGGCCGGGCCTCGTCGGCGGCGTGGTTCAACGATTTAACTCCTTTTGGTACTCGGCCTGGACGGCCTTCAGCAGGCCGGCAGCATCCTGCTTGCCGCCCACGAGCTTCTGGAGTTCCGGTGTCCACCCCTGGGCGAAGATAGAGCCTGTGGCGTTGGCGATGAAGTCCATCGCTCCGTTGTCTTTGGCGACGTTGGCACCGGCGGCCAACGTTTCATTTGTGACCGAGCCGGCCGCCGCAGGCGGCACCGCCAAGTCTGTCGGGCCGCCTGGGTTCGAGCCACCGACGGTGACATCGATCTGGCGAGCGGTCTCGTTCGTGGCCACCCAGTTGAAGAAGGCGGCGGCGCAATCGGCGTTCTTCGCCGTGTTGGCGATCCCATATGTCAAAGGCGCGGACATCGCAGCCAGTGATCCTGAAGATTCAGCGGGCGGGAAGACGAAGAAACCGACGTTGCCGGCGAGATCCTTGTCGTAGACCGCATTCTGCCAGTCACCGTTGAACATGAACACGCCCTCGCCTTTCCCGAATCGGGCATTGGCGTCGGTGTACTCGGTCGCGTTCGCGTCCTTCGGGAAGTAGCCGGCCTTCACCCATTGCTCGAGGTGTTGCGCAGCCGTCAGATTAGTCGGGGTATCGATCGTCGCGCCCGACTTCTGGAAGATCCAGTCGTTGACGGGCTGGGTCGGACCGTACGCGGCCATGAGGTTCTGCAGCGGGAAGGCGAGGCCCCCGCCGCTGGCTGTGGCGTTCCAGGCCATGATCGGCAGCAGCCCAGCGGTCTTGGCCTTCGCCAGCAAGGCTTCGAAATCGGCCACCGTCTTCGGTGGTTCCGTCATGCCAAGCTGCGTCGCAAGCTTCTTGTTGTAGAAGACGCCCGTGAGGCTGTAGTTCAGGCCCATCGCATAGAGCGAGCCTGAGCCGCGGGTACCGTCGGTCCCGACGCGATTCTGCGCGAGTTGGGCGGGCGGGAACTTGTCCCACCCGAAGGCGGTTGCATAGCTGTCAAGGTTCTTAAGCAGCCCGTCCTTGACGAGCGAGACCATCGACGGCAGCCGGATCAGGTCCGGAGGGGTGTCGCCAGACAGGAGCCGCGGCGTTGCAGTCATGAGGTTGGTGAACTGATCCTGGCTGATCTTCCAGGTCACGTTCGGGAACTGCTTGGTGAACTCATCCGACAGCTTGAACGGCAGGTCGAACCCGGTCTCGAAGTAAGCGTTCAGCACGACCGGGGCGGTCCCGCAGGTCGGACCCGCGGCGACGGCACTTGCCGACGGGGCAGCGCTTGATCCCACACTGGCGGACGGCGCGATGGTCGGGGCCGCGGCGCTGGGAGCGGAACTCGGTGACGACACGGTCCCCGGTGCGGCGCAGGCCGTCACCAGGATGGTTGCGAAGGCGATGGCTGCGAATCGCGCCGCCGGCAATGTTGACCAGGCGCGCTTGAAATGGACGCTTGCCATGAACGCTCCTCCTCCTCGTTGCTGTCCCTAACGGGTTCCAGGCTCCGGGGGCGTCCTCATCCACGGCCCTCCTTCGGAGGCGCGGTGGTCGCACGGACCACCAGCTCGGGCGCCAACGGAACGACCGTTGGCTGCTCGGAACGGACGTCGATCTCTGCCAGGAGGACCTCCGCGCCTCGACGGCCGGACTCGAACAGCTGCTGGCGGATGGTCGTCAGGCCGACGTAGTCTGCGGCCTCGATGTCGTCATAGCCGATCACCGACAGGTCGTCGGGCACGTGAAGTCCGATCTCGCGCGCCGCCGCGATGACACCGAGGGCCTGCGTGTCACTCGCCGTGAAAATGGCGGTCGGTCGTCGACTGCTCCCCAGCATGCGGTGGGCGAGGTCGCGCGCCTCGTACCGACCATGAGCCCCGTGCCCGATCCAGGCTTCAGGAAGGGAGACCCCGGCATTCGCCAGCTCGCGCGTCAGGCCATCCTCGCGGTCGCGACTGGACGTGAAGCCGAACGGGTCAGCGATCGCATCGCCGATGAAGCCGATCGCGCTGTGTCCGAGGTCGAGAAGGTGTCGCGCGGCAAGAGCGCCGCCGGCCGCATCGTCTCCGATGACTCGAGGCATGGCGGCGATCGACGGGGTATGAACGTCGATGAACACGACCGGCACGGGGCCCCGGCTCAATGCGGGGATGGCCACGTCCGGCGGAGGCAGCGACATCACGAGCAGCCCATCGGTGCGCTGCGACTGAGCCAGGGTGCCGAGGTACTGATCACGCTTCCGGACCGATTCGACGTTGTAGATGACGAGGTCGAACTCGCTGTCGGTCAGAACGGCGTCGACGCCCCGGAGCCTCTCTGCAGCCTGGGGCCTGGTGAGGAACGAAACGACGACGCCGATCGTCAGTGTCCGGCCGAGGCTTAGGCGTCGCGCCGCCGGGCTCGGCGTGAAGCCAAGCTCCTCCATCACCGACAGGATCCGGTCCCGCGTCTGCGGGTTGACGACGGCCTTCCCGTTCAGGGCGCGAGACGCAGTCGCGACGCTGACCCCGGCATGCCGCGCCACATCTCGGATCGTGACGGCCTTTCTTGCCACGGCGCCCTCATCTCCTGAAACCGGTTACATGAGACCGGTTACATTAAGCTACCAGCGACGTCAATAGGCCGCTCCCGAGGGAGGCGCCGCCCAGCGCGAGCCTGACCACATTGCCCAGACCGTCTGGCCTCACCTTTACGTGAACGTCAACGTTGTGCTATCATCGCGGCGAGATGTCCCAGGCCCAAGCCCAAGCCCCCGCGACCGGCCCGACGCCGCGCCTGCTCAGGATCAATGAGGTCGCGGCCGAGACCGGCCTGACGACCCGCACGATCCGTTACTACGAGGAAGTCGGCCTGCTCGAGCCCGCCGCACGCTCGGACGGCGACTACCGGCTCTACGACGCGTCGGACCTCGACCGGCTCCAGTTCATCCGGAGCCTGCGCGACGACGCCGGGTTCTCGCTGGCCCAGATCGGCCAGCTCCTCGAGGACGAGGCGGCGCGCGTGCGCAATCGCGAGCGTCTCCGCGGCGCGGTCGATCCCGTCGAGCGCCGCATCTACCTCGACGAGGCCAAGGAGCGAGTGGATCGGCAGATCGCCCTGCTCGAGGCCAAGGCCGCCCGGCTCGCCTCGATGATCGACGAAGCCCAGGCGCGGCTGGGACGGATCCAGGCCGGCCTCGCCGAGCTCGATGCCACCGAGCGCCCACCGCTGTCCGCGGAGGCGCCCGCTCCGGAGCCGACGTCGTGACCGGGGCGACCTCTGTCCGGCGCGGGATGAGCGCCTTCCGCCATCGCAACTACCGGCTCTTCTTCATCGGCCAGGCGATCTCGCTGGTCGGCACCTGGATGCAGCAGGTCGCGCAGTCGTGGCTCGTCCTCGTCCTGACCCACGACCCGCTCTGGCTCGGCGTCGTGGCCGCCGCCCAGTTCATCCCGGTGATGATCTTCGGGCTGTTCGCCGGGGTCCTGGCCGACAACCTGCCCAAGCGGCCGACCCTCCTCTGGACCCAGGCGATCAAGATGGGCCTGTCGGTCGTCCTGGCCGTGATCGCGGTCACCGGCTATGCGTCGATCCCGCTGCTGATCCTGCTCGCGCTCATCATCGGGACCGTGAACGCGGTCGACATGCCGGTCCGCCAGGCCTTCGCGATCGAGATGGTCGGGCGCGAGGACATCGGCAACGCGGTCGCCCTCAACTCCGCGATGTTCAACGGCGCGCGCGTCATCGGGCCCGCGGTGGCGGGTCTCACCATCGGAGCGGTCGGGGTCGCGATGGCGTTCGCGATCGATGCAGCGAGCTTCCTGGCCGTGATCATCGCCCTGGCGATGATGCGCGACTCCGAGCTCCATTCGCCGGCGGCGATCGCCCATCCGGATTCGTTCGCGGCGGTCATGACCCAGCTGCGCGAGGGGCTCCACTACGTGCGGGCCACGCCTCTCGTCCTGATCGCCGTCCTGGTCGTCGGTCTCGTTGCGACGTTCGGCATGAACTTCAGCGTCATCATCCCGGCGTACGCGCAGGACGTGCTCTTCAGCGGCGCCGCCGGCTACGGCTTCCTGATGGCCGCGTCCGGGGTCGGCTCGCTGCTCGCCGCCCTGTGGCTCGCCTTCGGGAACGGGGCACAGGTCCGGCGGATCGCGTACGGCGCCATCCTGCTCGGACTCGGCGAGGTCGCGCTCGGCGTGTCGCAGATCTACCTGCTCTCGCTCGTGCTGATGGTCGTCGTCGGGTTCGGCGGGATCCTGATGGCCGCCACTGCGAACACGACGATCCAGCTTGCCGTGCCCGACGGCCTGCGCGGCCGGGTGATGAGCGTCTACACGACGATCTTCGCGGGCTCGACGCCCGTCGGCGGCCCGTTGATGGGCGGCCTCGCGTCGGCCTTCGGCGTGGCGGTCTCGCTGGCGATCGGCGGTGTGCTGTCGGCCGTCGTCGGGATCGGGGCGTTCGCCTGGATCCGCCGTCGCGGCCTCGATCGCCGGCCGGTCCGGGCGTGGTCCGAGGGCGTCCCGGTGGTCCTCGCGGCGCGGCCGTGGCGGCCTCCTCGTCGTCGACCCTCCCGGACGGGGCACATCCTCGCTGATCCGTCCTCGCCCGGCCCGTTCGCCGCCGCGTCCGCCGGCCCGCGTCCGCCGGCCCGCGTCCGCCGGCCCGCCTCAGCCCTCGACGGCCCCGAACACGAGCGATGCGTTCAGCCCGCCGAACCCGAACGACGTCGACAGCACCCGCCGGTAGCGACCCTCGCGACCGGCTCGCAACAGCCCCGGCAGCAGTGGCGCCACCGCGGGATCCGGCTCGAACAGGTTGACCGACGCCGGGGCCCAGCCGTCGACGATGGCCAGGGCGCAGATGGCGGCCTCGATCGCCCCCGACGCCCCGAGCGGGTGGCCATAGAGCGCCTTGGTCCCGCTGACCGGCACGGTCGCGGCACGTTCGCCGAGGGCCAGCGCGATCGCGCGCGCCTCGGCGACGTCGCCGATCGGTGTGGACGAGGCATGGGCGTTGACGTAGTCGATCGCGCCCGGGTCCACGCCGGCATCGTCGAGCGCGATCGTGGCGGCGCGCGCGGCCTCGGCCCCGTCGGCTCGCGGCTGGACCATGTGGTGCGCATCCGACGTCGCGCCGTAGCCGAGCAGCTCTGCGTACGGCACGGCGCCGCGCGCTTCGGCGACCTCGGCGGCCTCGAGGACGAGCAGCGCCGCGCCCTCGCCCATGACGAACCCGTCGCGACCGACATCGAACGGCCGCTCGGCGGTGTCCGGGTCGGCGTTGTGGCCGGCCGACAGCGCCCGGATGATGTCGAACGCCCCGAACGCGAGGGGGCTCAACGGGATCTCGCAGCCGCCGGCGATCGCGGCGTCGACCCGGCCCTCGCGCAGGTCCCCGAGCGCCTCGCCAAGCGCGACGGCGCCCGACGCGCACGAATTGGCGGTCGACAGGATCGGCCCGCGGACGTCGAGCGCGATCCCGAGATTGGCCGGTGCTGCGCCCCCGAAGACGGCCAGCGCGAGGTTCGGGGCGACCTGGCGGATCCCCTTCCGGAGATAGCGCTCGTGCTGCTCCTCGGCATAGGCGATCCCGCCGAGCGCCGACCCGAGATAGATCCCGATCCGCTGCGGATGCGCGCCGCCGTTCGCGCCGGGGGTCAGCTTCGCGTCGTCGAGGGCGAGGCGGCCGGCGACGAGCCCGAACTGGCTGAACCGATCGAGCTGGCGCGCGGTCTTCGGCGGCATCCACGCGAGTGGGTCGAAGTCGTCCACCTGCGCCGCGACCTGCGAACGGAACGGGCTCGGGTCGAAGCGGTCGATCCGCTTGATCGGCGAGCGCCCGGCGCGCAGCCCGTCCCGGAACGCCTCGCGACCGGTCCCGATCGCGGTGATCATCCCGAGCCCGGTGATCCAGACGCGTCGCCGGTCGCTCATGACGGTGGATTCGCTCGGACTGGCAGTCCGGACTCACCGTCGCCGGCGAGCGCCTCCGCCAGCGCCTTGAACGTCGCCAGGGTGCGGCCGGCGATCGGACGCGTGAACCACCGATCGACGAGGACCGCGAAGAGCGGGACGCGCGGTCGGAAGTCGTGATCGATCGAGACGCGCGACCCATCCGCCCGTGGCTCGATCCGCCAGGTCACGTCCATCCCCTTCGTCGCCCCGGCGACGTGGACGAACCGCAGGCGCATGGTCGCCGGCTCGGACCACGTGCGGGCCCGCCAGGTGACCGGGAGCGCGAGTCCCAGGAGGTCGATCAGCGCCCGGCGCGCCACGAAGTCGACGACGAGCGTGCCGTCCGCCCGACGTGCGACGACTCGCGACCGAGCGTAGTGGGGGAGCAGCCGTTCCCAGCGCGCCACGTCACGCGCGAGCGCGAAGACCAGCGCCGGGGACGCGTCGACGTCGATCGCGATCGTGCTCTGCATCTCAGGGGTCCGCCATCGCCGTCGCCATCGCCAGCGCGCGTCGGGCGAGGTCGCCGAGATGGAGCCGGGCGGCGGCGTCGGGGGTGAACCAGCCGCACGTGTCGGTGGAGCCGTTGACCTCGTCGCGAAGCTCGCCGCCGGTGATGCGGACGCGATACACGATCCGCACGGCATGGAGGCGGCCGCCACCGGCCTCGGTATCCGGGAAGACCCGTGACGAGGCGTCGGCGAGCGCGAGGATCTCGCCTTCATAACCCAATTCCTCGGCGAGTTCGCGGAGCACCCCGACCTCCGGCCGCTCGCCGAACTCGAGCCCGCCACCCGGCAGCGTCCAGACCCCGCCGGCGACGATCGTCGGCGAGACCCGGCACAGCAGGATCCGGCCTGCGTCGTCAAGGATGAGCGCATACGCCGCGACCCGGACCCGCTGCGCCCCGGTCACGGCGCGAGCAGCGCGGCGAGGAAGCGCGGATCGAGCGCTCGGGACGCCGGGACGAGGTCGCCCATCACGAGGCCCATCGTCGCACGAACGGACGGCCGGGCGGCGACCCGCCGGGCCGCGTAGTCGAACGCGACGGGCTGCGCCAGGAACGCCTGGACGAGCCATGACACCGCGTCCTTGGCGAGGAAGCGGCGCCGCATCGCGCGGTCGTAGGCGTCGAATGCCACGCCGTGACCGTCCCCCCGGCCCGTGCCGCGGAGGGTCGCCGTGATCGACGCGGCGGCCAGCTCGGCCGAGACCAGCGCCCGGTGGAGGCCCTCGCCGGTGAACGGGTCGAGGAAGCCGGCGGCATCGCCGACGAGCAGCCAGCCGCGTCCCGACCGGCGCGTCACCCTGTGCCCGAGCGGCCAGGCGCCGGCGACCGTGTCCGTCGGCTCGCCGTCACGCCAGGCGGCCGGATCTCCCTCGGTCGGCGGGATGGCGGCGACGATCGCGTCCGCGACCGCCCTCGCCCCGTCCCGCCGGAGCGCAGGCCGCCACGACCGGCCGAGCACGATCCCGACATTGACGCGACCGCCGGCCACGGGCGCGATCCCGACGTAGCCGTCGCGCAGCACCCGCATCCGCGCATCGCGGCAACCGGCGGGGTCCGGGTCCTGAGGTGATACGTGAGCCCGATGCGCGGCGCGAGCCGGACCGGCCGCGCGACGCCGGCCGCCCGAGCGACGACCGAATGCGATCCGTCGGCGCCGACGATGACCCGTGCCCGGATCGTCACCGCCCGCCCGTCGGGTCGGCGTGCGTCGAGGCGGCCTGCGGCGAGGTCCACGGCGGTCACGGTCCAGCCGCGCCGCACCTCCGCGCCCGCCGCAACAGCTCGCTCCAGGAGGACCGGGTCGAGCCGCGATCGGTCGAACCCGACGGCGGACTCCCCGCCGCGATCCGCCCCGTACGTCAGCCGGAACGTCGTCCCCGACGCGGTCTCGACCCGCATCGCCGGGATCGGCCGCGCGACGGCCGCCAGCGTCGCCGCGTCGAGACCGGCGCGCCGCAGCGCCGCGACCGCGGCGGGCGAGCTGAAGACCCCACCGGCGCGCCAGTGCCAGACCGGCGACCGTTCGAGGACCGTGACCGCGATCCCCGCGGCCGCGAGCCGGGCCGCGAGGACCGCCCCGGCCGGCCCGCCCCCGACGATCGCCACGGCCGCGTCCTCGACGGCCGCGTCGTCCGCGCCGCTCGTCATTCGCCGACGCCGAGGGGGTCGGGCGCAGCACCCGGATCGGGTGGTTCCGGCGTCGGGACCGCCGCGATCGCATACCGCTGGCCGAACGAGCCGACGACGGTCCGCACCGGCGACAGCCCGGCTGCCCGAAGCATCGCGGTCACCTCGTCGACCCGGTATGCGCGCCGGACGGACAGCGTCGAGTCGTTCCGCGTGTACCGGTTCCCCGTCAGCAGGTGCCCGATCAGCCACGCCCCGACCAGCCCGAACCTTCGGCGATCCAGGTCGTTGACGACGATCCCGAGCCGCGCCACGCGCGCCATCTCGCGGAGCAACGCGCCGACCTCGTCCGGTTCGAGGTGATGGAGGACGAGCGAGGCGTGGGCGACATCGAACGACCGGTCGGGGTAGGGGAGCGCCCGGCCGTCGCCGACATGGAGCTCGAGCCCGTCGGTCGTCGCCAGGCGCGGCGTCGCCAGCACGGCGGCCGCGAGGACCTCCGGGCGGCTGTCGAGCGCGACGACCGCGAGCTGCCGGCCGCGCGCCCGTGCCCGTTCGATGAGCGCGAGCGGGATGTCCGCGCCACCGGTCCCGACGTCGAGCAGCGACAGCCCGTCGAGGTGCGCGGCCAGCGCATCGATGGCCGCCGCACTCAGATCCACCCCGCCGAGCCGGCGATTGATCCGGCCCAGGTCGCGCAGGTTGCCGGTCAGGACGGCCGGGTCGTCGAGCGGGCCGTCGAGCAACTCGACGGCGTGGGTGCGGCGCTCCATGCCCGCAGGGTACGTCGTGCCCGTACCATGCCGCCCATGATCGTCGTCGCCGGCGAGGCGCTCATCGACCTGCTCGTCCATCCCGACGGCCACATCGCGGCGGTGCCGGGCGGCGGACCGTTCAATGCGGCCCGCACGATCGGCCGGCTCGGTGGCCGGGTCGCGTTCCTCGGCGCGCTCTCGACCGATCGGTTCGGACGCCTGCTGCTCGACGCGCTCGAGCGCGATGGCGTCGACCTGTCGCTGACCGCGACCACCGACGCCCCGACGACGCTCGCGATCGCCGAGCTCGACGAGGACGGGACCGCGACATACCGATTCCACGCGGCCGAGACGTCGGCGCCCGCGACTCCGACGCGAGGCGGTGGCGGCCGCATTCGCGTCGCGCCCCGAGGCGTTCCACCTGGGCACGCTCGGGCTCGTCCTCGAACCGATGGCCACTGCCCTGTCGGCCGGACTCGCCGGCGCCGACGAGCGGACGCTGGTCATGCTCGATCCGAACTGTCGACCGTTCGCGATCCGGGATCGGACCGCGTACGTCGATCGGATCGATGCCGTCCTCGGCCGCACCGACATCGTCAAGGCGGGCGTCGACGACCTGGCCTACCTTCGGCCGGGGATCGCGCCGGCCGACGCCGCCGGGGCGTTGCTGGCGCGTGGTCCGGCGGCCGTCGTCGTGACCGATGGAGGTCGCCCGGTACGGGTCGCGACCCGTGGCGAGACATTCGAGGTACCGGTCCCGCCGGTCGAGGTCGTCGACACCGTCGGTGCCGGCGACGCGTTCGGTGGCGCGTTCCTCACCCGCTGGATCGACCGCGGCTGGGGCCGGCGCGACCTCGCCGACCCGGACCGGCTGCGCGATGCGGTCATGTTCGCGGTAGGGATCGCCGCGGCGACGTGCCTCCGGGTGGGAGCGGATCCGCCGCGGCAGACGGTCCGTTGAGCGCCCGCCGGGCCTTCTCGACCGGGTACCCTGACACCGTGCCGCGCGTCATCCGCCGACTCGTCCCGATCGCCTTCGCGTTCATGCTGCTGGCCGCGACGACATCCGGGGTCGGGGCCTTCGCGAAGGCCCGCTTCCCGAACCAGAGCCTCGGCAACCGCGGCGCCGACGTCGGGGCTGTCCAGGGTCTCCTTCGCGCCCACGGCATCGCCATCGCGGTGGACGCGGTCTTCGGGGTCACGACCGAGGATGCGGTCAAGACGTTCCAGACGGCGCAAGGCCTGTCGCCCGACGGGGTGGTCGGCGACGCGACGTGGCTCAAGCTGATCGTGCCGCTCACGCCGGGGAGGAGCGGCGAGGCCGTCCTCGTCCTCCAGCGCCAGCTCAACGCGAAGCACAACGCGAAGCTGAGCGTCAGCGGGCGCTTCGACACGCCGACGCGCAACGCGGTCATCGCCTTCCAGCGGCACGCCGGGATGACCCAGCACCCGGGCGTCGGCGAGGTGACCTGGCGCAACCTGCTGTGGCACTACGACTACCCGTCGTTCGGGTCCGGGATCCTGTGCGACTACAGCGTCGGCAACGGGCGCGCCAACTGGGGGACGGGGGCGGCCATCGGCCAGCTCGAGGCGGCCGCCAGGCTGTTCGTGGCGACCGGCCACGGGCGCGTGTCGGTCGGCGACGCGAGCTTCGAGCACGGCGGGAACATCCCGCTGCACCAGACCCACGAGGTCGGGCTCGACGTGGACATCCGGCTGATCCGCAAGGCAGGGAACCAGTGCACGTGGGGCACCAACTGGCGGTTCTCGACGTACAGCCGGTCCGCGACCCGCGCGCTCATCAACGACATCCGGGCGGCCGCGCCGGGCCACGTCAAGCTCATCTACTTCAACGACCCGGTGCTCATCCACGAAGGCCTGACGACGCACTTCCCCGGTCACGACGACCACCTGCACGTCCGTTACTGCGAGCACGCGTACCCCCTGGCGATGTACCGCTGCTGAGGTTCGCCCCAAAGCATCCGCGGGTGATCGCAAGCGTGGGTGCCATAATGCCCGCCATGGCCACCGACACGAAGACGTCCCTCGTCCCGGCGGGTGACCGGGCGCCCTCGAGCTGGGGGCTGGGCGACGGTCAGGCGATCCCGTGGGAGTACGCGCCGGCGCCCGAATCGCGCGAGATCGTCACGATCAAGGAGCGCTACGGGCTGTTCATCGGCGGTCGCGACGTGGCGGCCTCGGACGGCGGCACGTTCGCGACGGTCAACCCGGCCACGGAGGAGCGACTCGCGCTCGTCGCCAGGGCCACCCCGGCCGATGCCGACAGGGCGGTCCGCGCCGCGCGCCGCGCGCAGACCCGCTCGTGGGGCACGCTCCCGGGCAAGGAGCGGGCCAAGTACCTGTTCCGGATCGCCCGGATCCTCCAGGAGCGCAGTCGCGAGTTCGCCGTCCTCGAATCCATGGATTCGGGCAAGCCGATCAAGGAGAGCCGCGACGTCGACGTCCCGCTCGCGGCGGCCCATTTCTGGTACTACGCGGGCTGGGCGGACAAGCTCGAATACGCGTTCCCCGGCCGCGTCGCGCGGCCGCTCGGTGTCGCCGCCCAGATCATCCCGTGGAACTTCCCGCTGCTGATGCTCGCCTGGAAGATCGCTCCGGCGCTGGCGGCCGGCAACACGGTCGTGCTCAAGCCCGCCTCGACCACGCCGCTCTCGGCGCTCCTGTTCGCCGACGTCTGCCGCCAGGCCGACCTGCCGCCGGGCGTCGTCAACATCCTGACCGGCCCGGGGGAGGTCGGGATGGCGCTCGTCACCCACAAGGGCGTCGACAAGGTCGCCTTCACCGGCTCGACCGAGATCGGCAAGCGGATCGCCAAGGGCGTCGCCGGGACAGACAAGGCGCTGACCCTCGAGCTCGGTGGCAAGGCGGCCAACATCGTCTTCGACGACGCCCCGCTCGACCAGGCGGTCGAAGGCATCGTCAACGGCATCTACTTCAACCAGGGCGAAGTCTGCTGCGCTGGATCGCGGCTGCTCGCCCAGGAGTCGATCGTCGGGCCGCTCATCGAGAAGCTCAAGGACCGCCTGTCGACGATCCGGGTCGGCGACCCGCTCGACAAGAACACCGACGTCGGCGCGATCAACTCGAAGGCGCAGCTCGAGAAGATCACCGAGCTCGTCGCGTCGGGCGTGGCCGAGGGCGCCGAGCTGTACCAGCCCGCCTGCGAGCTCCCCGAGCGGGGCTACTTCTTCCGCCCGACGCTCTTCACGAACGTCGCCCAGAGCCACCGGATCGCCCGCGAGGAGATCTTCGGGCCGGTCCTCTCCGTGCTCACGTTCCGGACCCCGGACGAGGCGGTCGAGAAGGCCAACAACACGATCTACGGGCTGTCGGCCGGGATCTGGACGGACAAGGGCTCGCGGATCCTCGAGATGGTCACCCGGATGAAGGCCGGAGTCGTCTGGGCCAACACCTTCAACCGCTTCGACCCGACGTCGCCCTTCGGCGGCTACAAGGAGTCGGGCTTCGGGCGTGAGGGCGGGCTCCACGGCCTGCTCGCCTACGTCCGGCTGGACGATCGCTGATGGCGACACGCGGCAGGGCACCCGGGTCGCCGGGCCGCAACGGGAGCGGTCGGGCGGTCGCGGCTCGTGCCCAGGCGTCCGCGGCGCCGATGGCGCCGGCACGCGTCGAGGTTCGGAAGACCTACAAGCTGTACATCGGCGGCGCGTTCCCGCGGACCGAATCCGGGCGCTCGTACGTGGTGACGGCCGCCGACGGCACGCTCCTCGCCAACGCCTGCCGGGCCTCGCGCAAGGACGTCCGCGAGGCCGTTCGCGCCGCGCGCAAGGCGGCCGACGGCTGGGCAGGCAAGACAGCGATGAACCGTGGCCAGGTCCTGTACCGGGTGGCGGAGCTGATGGAGGGTCGTCGCGAGCAGTTCGCCGACGAGGTGGCCGCCGCCGAGGGGCTTCGGCCGCCCGCGGCCCGCGCCATCGTCGATCGAGCCATCGACCGCTGGGTCTGGTACGCCGGCTGGGCCGACAAGATCGGCCAGGTCCTCGGGTCCTCGAACCCGGTGGCCGCCCCGTACTTCAACTTCACGATCCCCGAACCGACCGGGGTCGTCGGCGTGGTCGCGCCCGAGACGTCGTCGCTGCTCGGGCTGGTCAGCCGGCTCGCGCCGCCGCTGGTGACCGGCAACGCGGTCGTGCTCATCGCCAGCGAGCGCCGGCCGCTCCCCGCCATCACGCTGACCGAGGTCCTCGCCACGTCCGACGTCCCCGGCGGAGTCGTCAACGTCCTGACTGGCCGGAAGGCCGAGCTCGTCCCGGTCCTCGCCGCGCACGGCGACGTGGACGCGCTCGACACGTGGGGCGTCCCCGACGACCTGCGGATCGAGGTCGAGACGCTCGCCGCCGACGACATCAAGCGCCTCCTCCGCCGGCCGACGACGGTCGCCGAGTCCCGCTTCGACTGGCTCGACGACGCCGCCGCCGAACGACCCGAATGGATCGCCGCCTTCCTCGAGATGAAGACGGTCTGGCACCCGATCGGCGGCTGACGATGGCGGTGGGGACCGGCGGCACGGGGCGGCGCTCGGAGCGCGTCGAGCGGTCGGACCGCGGGCCGGTCGAGCGTCGCGTCTTCGTCCACGCCACGCCGCGGACCGTGTGGGCGACCCTCCACGACCCCGCCGCGACGAGCGTCCTCTTCCCGGAGATCCGGCTCGGGCCCGCGGCGCCGCCGTGGCCGGCCGCCGCGACCACGCGCTCCGCACGGGCGCAGCTCGGGCTCCTGCGCGAGGACGCCCAGGTCGAGAGCCTCGAGGCGCGGCCCGATTCGCGGTTCCGCCTGCGCGTGACGGCGTCGGGCTTCGACAGCGAGTGGAGCTGGCGGCTCGAACCGGTCGCCGGCGGCACGCGCGTCATCCACTCCGCGACCTTCGAGCCGTTCGATCGCTGGACGGGGATCCTCGTGCGCCTGGGCCGGGCCTCGCTCGCGACCCGGGTGGAGGCGCACCTGCGGGTGCTCAAGGAGCGGGCCGAGGCGGCCCAGCGGGCGTCGAACCCGGCCACCTGACCCGGACCGGGGCTGCCGGGATCGGCCCGGTCGGCCACGGCCGCCATGCACGAGGGAGCCCATGACCGCCGTCATCAAGACCGAGCGCCTGACCAAGAGCTACGGCGAGCATCGCGGGATCGTGGAACTGGACCTCGAGGTCGCCGCGGGCGAGACGTTCGGGTTCCTCGGGCCGAACGGCGCCGGCAAGACGACCACGATGCGGGTCCTGCTCGATCTCATCCGGCCGACCAGCGGGCGGGCCGAGGTGTTCGGCATCGAGACGACGACCGACCCGGTGGCCATCCACCGGCGGGTCGGCTACCTGCCCGGCGAGTTCGACCTGTACGACCGGCTGACCGGCGCGGAGACGATCGCCTACTTCGGGAACCTGCGTGGCGGGGTCGATCGCCCGTACGTGGCACGCCTCGTCGAGGCGCTCGACCTCGACCCGAGCCGGCGGTTCAAGGAGTACTCGAAAGGCAACAAGCAGAAGGTCGGGCTGATCGTCGCGCTCCAACACCGGCCGGACCTGCTCATCCTCGACGAGCCGACCGCCGGGCTCGACCCGCTCATCCAGCAGACCTTCTTCGGGCTCGTCCGCGAGGCGCACGACGATGGCCGGACCATCTTCCTGTCGAGCCACATCATCGACGAGGTCGATCGCACATGCGACCGGGTCGCGATCATCCGCGAGGGTCGCCTGGTCCAGGTCGACACGATCGAGGCGATCCGTGAACTCGCGTTCCACCACGTCGAGCTGACGTTCCGGGCGCCGGTCGCGCCCGCCGTCTTCGCGGGCCTGCCCGGCGTCAGCGACGTCGAGGCGACCGGTGATGTCGTGACGATGCGGGTCAGCGGCCCGATCGGCGCGGTCATCACGGCGGCGGCGGTGCACGGCATCGTGGATGTCGTCAGCCGCGAGCCGAACCTCGAGGACGTGTTCCTCGCCCAGTACGGTGACCACCCGGTCGACGCAGCCCGATGACCACCGACGCGCAGGTCCTCACCCGGCCCGGGCCGTGGTCGCGAGTCGCCGGACTCGGCACGATCTATGGGAAGACTGTCCGTGACAGCTGGCGGGCCGCGCTCCTCGTCGGCGGGATCGCCTCGCTGTTCATGATCGGGACCGGTGCGCCATACGGGTTCGCGCCCGAGTTCTCGACGGTCGAGCTCCGACGCATCTTCATCGCCGGCTTGACGTCCTTGCCGCCGGCCCTGCGCGGACTCCTGGGTGAGCCGATCAACCTCGAGACGATGGGCGGCTTCCTCTCGTGGCGCGTCGGCAACACCCTGCCGGTCCTGCTCGGACTGTGGCCGGTCATCGCCCTATCGGGGACGCTGGCCGGCGAGGCCGCAAAGGGCAGTCTCGACCTGCTGGCGTCGACGCCCCAGGGGCGACGGACCATCGCGCTCGAGAAGCTCGCCGGTCACGTCACCGCCGTCGTCCTCGCGATGCTCCTGCTCGCATTCACGCTCTGGTTCGTCGGTGCGGCGTTCGGCAAGCTTCCCGGCGACGAGATCCCCGTTGCGGCGGCGCTCGGCCAGGTGGCGCTCTATGGGGTGATGATGCTGTCGGTCGGTGGTGTGGCCTTCGCCACCGCGCCATGGGTCGGACGGACGCGCGCGATGGCGTTCGGGCTCATCGTGCTGTTCGCGAGCTACCTCATCTACAGCTACGCCAGCCTGTCGCCGGTCATCGACGCGCTGAAGCCGCTGTCGTTCTTCAGATGGACCGAGGGCCACCGCCCGATCGCGGGTGTCAGCGACTGGCCGTCCGTGGTGGCTCTCGCGGCGCTCACGACCGTGCTGTTCGCGATCGGCGTCGTGGGGTTCGCGCGGCGCGATCTCGGCGGCGTGGCGAACGTCGGATGGCTGCGGCTGCCGTCGCTCCCAGCGGGTATCGCGGGACCGTTCACGCGACAGCTCGCCGACCGGACGGGCATCGCCATCGCCTGGGGCCTTGGGATCGGGCTCTATGGGATCCTCATCGTCGCGTCTGCGGATGCCTTCAGCGACATGATCAAGAACCTGCCACAGATCGCGGCCCTGATCGAAGCGGTCTACCCGGGACTCGACCTGACCCAGCCGTCGGCCGTCCTCCAGCTGACGTTCTTCGGCTTCGGCTCGTTCATCATCGGCCTGTCCGGCGCCACGTTCCTGGCGGGCTGGGCCAGCGACGAAGGCAGGCGGCGGCTCGAGGTCGTGCTGTCGACGCCACGATCGCGGGCTTCGTGGGCGCTGCGCAGCGCGCTCGGCGTCATGGGTGCGATCGGCATCGTGACAGTCGTCATCGCGCTTCTCATCGGGATCGCCGTGGTGATCCAGGGTGGGGACGTCATCGACCCGGTCGCGGGCGTCGCCATCCTGGGCCTTGCTGCCGCAGCGTTCAGCGGCGTCGGGTTGGCGGTCGGCGGCCTGGTTCGGTCGTCGCTGGCGGCCGGCGTCACCGGCGCCCTGATCGTCGCGACGCTGCTCATCGATACGCTCGGCGCGGCCCTCAAGCTGCCGCAATGGGTCCTCGACCTGTCGCTCTACAAGCACCTCGGCCAGCCGATGGCGGGCATCTTCGATCCGGTCGGGCTGGTCGCCGCGACGGCGCTGGTCGTGGGTGGAGTGGCGCTCTGCGCGTTCGGCCTGACGCGGCGCGACATCGGCAGGTAACGTCGGGGCGTGACCCCGTTCATCGTCGGCCTCGTGGCCGTGTCGGCCGTGCTGCACCTCGCCTGGAACGTCCGGCTCAAGACGGCGACCGATCCGCTGCGGACCGCGACGATCGGGTTGCTCGCGGCCTCGTTCGCGATCGTGCCGGTCGGCATCGGCGTGTGGTGGGCGCAGGGCATGGTCACCCTCCCGATCGAAGGCATGGCGCTCGGCATCGCGTCGGGGTTCGTCGAGGCGGCCTACTTCATCCTGCTGGCGGCGGCCTACCGTCGCGGCGACCTGTCGATCGTCTACCCGGTCGCGCGCGGGACGGCGCCGCTGCTCGCTGTGGCGATCGGGGTCGGGTTGCTCGGGGAGCGGCTGGGCGTGGCGGGGTCGATCGGGGTGGTGATGCTGCTGATCGGGTACCTGTGGCTCCAGCGGCCGTGGCGGGTGATCGCCGCGGCACGCTCGGGTGCTGCCGGCGCGCGCCGGGCCGCAGCCGATAGCGCGATCCTGTTCGCCCTCGCGACCGGCGTGATGATCGCGACCTACACCGCGATCGACCGGGTCGGGACGCGCCTCATCGACCCGTTCTCGTATGCCGCGATCCTGTGGGTGACGGGATCGGTGGTGCTCATCGTCTGGGTGAGGTTCGTCGCCGGCGGCGGGCTGTTCCGCGACGGGCCCGCGGCCACTCGCGAGGCCGCGGTGGGTGGAGGCCTGACCCTCGCAGCCTACCTGTGCATCCTCGTCGCGCTGAGCGTCGCGCCCCTGTCAGGCGTCGCCCCGTTGCGCGAGTCGGCGACGGTCTTCGCGGCGGCCTGGGGCTCGGTGCGGATGGGCGAGGCGAGCGACCGGGCCGAGACCGTGCGGCGGGTCGGGGCGTCGGTCCTGATCGTGGGCGGAGCGCTGCTGCTGGCGTTGGGCGGCTAGTCGGGGAGGCGATGCGTGCCTGGGGCGCTGCCCGTCCCGGGTTCTGCACAGAGTCTCCCCGGGACTGCCTGACCGTATTCGCGCCTGGTTCCTGACGGATAGTCTGCCCGGGACTGGTCGGCACGCATCGGACGCCTCGGCCGACCGGAAGCGGCTGGATCCACGCTCGGACGCGGTCGCCCTGGATCGCGAACGGGCCGGATCCGGCGCTCATTCCGTGCCTACCAGTCACCGGGAGGGTATCTGTCACAAACCGGAGCCCTCAGGCCCGATCCGGCGACCCGTCGGCCGCCTGCCCTCAGGCGGCCTCGACCGGTGGGACCCGCCCGAAGACCCGCCGCCGGCCGAACCGGCTGTTGACCAGCCCGACCCCGGCGATGACGAGGGCGGTCCCGAAGATGATCCGGCCGTCGACCGGCTCCGCCAGGACGACGAACCCGAGCACGATCCCGACGACCGGGATGAGGTACGCGACCAGCGTGGTCCGGGTCGCGCCCCACGCCGCGAACAGGCGGAACACGAACAGGTACGCGACGCCCGACCCGAGGAGCCCGAGCCACAGGATCGAGAAGATCGCCTGGGTGTCGGGGTGGACGGTCCAGGGGTGCTCGAACAGGAGCGCCACGACGCCCGTGATGATCGCCGCGAACGTGACCTGGAAGACGGCCGGGACCATCGGCGCCAGCCCACGGACGTTGCGCCGCGAGTAGACCGCGCCGCAGGCGTAGCTGAAGGCCGCACCGAGCAGTGCGAGCTCGCCGGTGATCGACGACCCCGAACCGGTCAGCCCGGGGCTCGTGATGATGACGACCCCGATGAACCCGACGATGAGACCGACAACGCCGTTGACGCGCATCGGCTCGTCGGGGAGGAAGAGCGACGACAGGATGATCGCGAAGAGCGGCACCGGCGAGGTCAGGATCGCGGCCAGCGACGACTCGACCGACTGCTCGGCCCAGGTGATGAGCAGGAACGGGATCGTGATGTTGATGATCGCCATCACGACCAGGTGGCCGTAGATCCGCCGTTCGCGCGGGAGTGGCTGGTGCGCCAGGCGGATGACCGTCCACAGCAGCGCGGCACCGACGACGAGTCGCAGCGCGACGAGGGTGAACGTCCCGAAGTCGTCGACGGCGAGCTTGATGAACAGGTAGCTCGAGCCCCAGATGAAGCCGAGCCCGAAGAAGACCAGCCAGTCGATGCGGTTCGTGCGCGGGGTCATCGGGGGATGATAGCCGTCGTTGGCCTATGCGCATATGCCAAAGAAGTCGATCGTGGCCGCGGGAATGTCGTCATGCCGTCCAGAACCCCCGCGATCGCAGATCCGTTGCCGGAACGGTCACCGTCACTGTCCGACCTCGGCCCGACGTTGGGCCCGAGCAGCCCGGGGACCTCGCCGCGCAACACCTCGCGGTCCATGGTTCCGGATCGCCCACAACGACCCGAACCGCCGGCGGAGACCGGCCGCTCGGAGCATCACGGGATCGGGCGTGGTGATGCACCCAGTGTGCCCGAGGCGTGCCACAATCGTCGTGTGACTCGACCGTGGAACGTCCCGGAGGTGACCGGGATCGGCCGCCTGCCCATGCACAGCGTCGCCCACCTGGATCGGCTCGCCCTTGACGGGCGCTGGCGATTCCAGCTCCTCGCGAACGCGGATGCGCCGACCGGCCCGGACTGGGGCGAGGCCGAGGTCCCGAGCCTCTGGACGATGGCAGGCACCTGGGATCGCCCGCACTACACCAACGTCCAGATGCCCTTCAAGGGCTGGCCGCCGGAGATCCCCGACGCGAACCCGACGGGCGTCTACGAGCGCGACTTCGAGGTGCCGGCGGCGTGGGCCGGCCGTCGTGTCGTCCTGCACGTCGGGGCCGCGGAGAGCGTCCTCATCGTCTCCCTCAACGGCGAGGAGATCGGGGTCGGGAAGGATTCGCACCTGGCGTCGGAGTTCGACCTGACCGGACGCCTCCGGCCGGGACAGAACACGCTGACCCTGCGCGTCGTGAAGTGGTCGGATGCGACCTATGTCGAGGACCAGGACCAGTGGTGGCACGGCGGCATCACGCGCCCGGTCTTCCTGTACGTCACGGGCGACGTCCACCTCGCCGACGTCCGGGCCGATACCGGCCTGGCCGATGACCTGACGACCGGCACGCTCGAGCTGACCGTCACGGTCGGGTTCCCGGCGAGCGGCCTGTCCCCCGGCTGGACGGTCGAGGCCCACATCGGCGGGGTCGACCGGACGCTGTAGGCCGAGGTCGGGACGACCGATCCCCGCGCGATCGAGACCTGGACGCAGGAAGACCAGCGACTGCTGTACCTGGCCGCGCCCGGCCTGCCGATGACCGCCGAGGAGACCGCCCGCTGGTCGAGGGTCCACGGGCTGTTGGCGCCGCGGCTCGACGGTCTCGTGAGCTGGCGGATCGAGCTCCCGGGCATCGACCCGTGGTCGGCGGAACGACCGCGGCTGTATCCGCTCCGCGTCGTCCTTCGAACGCCCGCCGGCGAGATCGCCGAGGAGGCGACCTCGGAGATCGGCTTCCGGCGGGTCGAGATCGACGGGCTCGACCTCCTCGTCAACGGTCGCCGCGTCTACATCCGCGGGGTCAATCGCCACGACTTCGACCAGCACACCGGGCGCGTCATCTCGGTCGAGTCGATGCGCGCCGACCTCGTGCTCATGAAGCAGTTCGGGTTCAACGCCGTTCGGACGTCGCATTACCCGAACGACCCGGCGTTCCTCGACCTGACCGACGAGCTCGGGCTGTACGTCATCGGCGAGGCGGACATCGAGTCGCACGCGTTCCAGAGCACGCTGTGCGACGACCAGCGCTACCTGCCGGCGTGGGTCGAACGGGTGTCGCGGATGGCGATGCGCGACAAGAACCACGTCTCGGTGATCCTGTGGTCGCTCGGCAACGAGTCCGGCCACGGCGCGAACCACGAGGCGGCGGCCGCCTGGCTGCGCCGCTACGACCCGAGCCGGCCGCTCCACTACGAGGGCGCGATCCGCTACGACTGGGCGCAGCGACCAGGGGATCAGCGACATCACCTGTCCGATGTACCCGCCGATCGCGGCCATCGTCGGCCATGCCCGCTCCGGGCGCCAGCGCCACCCGCTGATCATGTGCGAGTTCTCGCACGCGATGGGCAACAGCAACGGCAGCCTGGCCGACTACTGGGACGCCATCGAGTCGACGCCGGGCCTCCAGGGCGGGTTCATCTGGGAGTTCTGGGACCACGGCCTCGTGCAGGCGCTGCCCGACGGCCGGACGCGCTGGGCCTACGGCGGCGACTTCGGCGACGAGCCCAACGACGGCACCTTCGTCTGCGACGGGATGGTCTGGCCGGATCGCCGGCCGAAGCCCGCGATGTGGGAGCACAGGCGGCTGGCCGCTCCGGTCCGGATCGGGGGCAGTCCCGATGACCTCGCCCGGGGCCGGGTCGAGATCGAGAACCGGCAGGACTTCACCGACCTGCGATGGCTGCGCGCCCACTACACGCTGAGCGCCGGCGGGGCCGACATCGCCGCCGGGGCCATCGACCTCCCTGCGCTCGGGCCCGGCGAGCACGGCGTCGTCGACCTTCCGGGTTGGCCGGCCTCGATCGCGGGATCTGCCGACGCCTTCCTCACCGTCCGCTTCACGACGGCGACCGACCTGCCGTGGGCCCCGTCCGGCTTCGAGATCGCCGCGCTCCAGCTCCCGGTCTGGGACGGGACGGCGGCCCCGGTCATCGAGCCCGTCGCGCGCGACCGCGGCGCCGGTCGCCCACGCCGGCGACGGGACGCCCGTCCAGCTCGACGATGCCGGCCGCCTCGTCCATCCGCTCCTGGCCGCCCCGCCCGACCCTGTCGCTGTGGCGCGCCCCGACCGACAACGACCGGATCGGCGGTGTGGCGGCACGCTGGAGCGAGGCGGGCGTCGACCGCCTCGAGCGCCGCCTCGGGTCGGTCGAGCAGGACGGCGCGACGACGGTCGTCGCGGACGCGTTCGTGACGGCCGGCGGCGTGACGGTCCCGCACGAGGCCCGCTACTCCACCCTCGCCGACGGCGGGATCGCCGTGGTCGAGACTGCCGAGATCCCCGCCGCGCTCGCCGACCTCGCGCGCGTCGGGACCGTGCTCGAGATCGTGCCCGGCCTCGAGGCACTCCGCTGGTTCGGGTCCGGCCCGCACGAGACGTACCCGGATCGCAAGCGCGGCGGTCTGGTCGGCGCCTGGACCTCGACCGTGACCGACCAGTACGTCCCGTACATCCGACCGCAGGAGAACGGCGGCCACGCCGACGTCCGCTGGCTGGAGCTCACCGGTGCGCGCGGGGACGGCCTCCGGATCGAGCTCGGCGAGCCGGGCCAGGTCTCGGCCACCCACCTGCGGGCCGGCGACCTGGCCGCCGCCACGCACGACATCGACGTCCGGCCGGTCCCGGAGACGATCGTCCATCTCGATGCCGCCCATCGCGGCCTGGGCACCGCGAGCTGCGGCCCGGACACGCTCCCCGAGTATCGCCTCGGGCCGGGCACCTACCGCTGGACCTGGACGCTGCGCGACGTCCCCGGGTCCGCCTGACCGATGCCGATCACCTGGTCCGCCGACCGCCGCGAGTTCCACCTCCACAACGACCTGATCAGCTACGTCATGCGCGTCCACGAGAACGGCGCGCTCGGCCACCTCCATTTCGGTGGCCCGCTGGCCCCCGGCCGCTCGCTCGCGTCACCTCGAGGCGGCCGGGTTCGCGGGCTTCTCGAACCGCGTCGGCGACCCGGTCGCGCTCGAGTACCCGACGACGGGCTCGGGCGACCACCGGATCCCGGCCCTCACCGTCGAGCTCGCCGACGGCTCGACGGTCCTCGACCTGGCGTATGTCGAGCACCGGATCGACCCCGGCAAGCCGGAGCGCGACGCCGCCGGACCGCCTGCCGGCCACCTACGTCGAGTCGGACGACGAGGCGGACACGCTCGAGATCGTCCTCGCCGACGCCCTCAGCGGCCTCCGCGTCGAGCTCGCGTACACGATCTTCGCCGATCGGCCGGTCATCGCCCGGAGCGCCCGGATCCGCAACGACGGGGCCGCCGCGATCCGCCTCACGGGGGCGATGAGCCTGGCCCTCGATCTGCCGGACCCGGACTGGGACCTCCTCCAGCTCAGCGGCGGGTGGGCCCGCGAGAACCACGTCGTCACCCGCCGGCTGCGGCCCGGCCGCCAGTCGGTCGGCAGCGACCACGGGTCGTCGGGCGCCCAGCACAACCCGTTCATCGCCCTCCGCCGCCCGACCACCACCGAGGCCGGACGGCGAGGCGATCGGCTTCAGCCTCGTCTACTCGGGCAACTTCCTCGCCGAGGTCGAGGTCGGCTCGTTCGCGACGACGCGCGTCCGGCTCGGCATCAGCCCGAACACGTTCACCTGGACGCTCGAGCCGGGCGGCGCCTTCGCGACCCCAGAGGCCGTCATGGTGTATTCGGACGCCGGGCTGGGGGCGATGAGCGACGCGTTCCATGGCCTCTATCGCGAGCGGCTCGCGCGGGGGCCGTGGCGCGACGCGCCGCGGCCGGTCCTGCTCAACACCTGGGAGGCGGCCTACTTCGACTTCGACGAGGCCCGGCTGCTCGAGATCGCGGCCGCCTCGCGCGACCTCGGGATCGAGCTGTTCGTCCTCGATGACGGGTGGTTCGGCGAGCGGGATTCCGACGATTCGTCGCTCGGCGACTGGGTCGTCGACCGGCGCAAGCTCCCCGGCGGCATCGACGGGCTCGCCCGGAAGGTCGAGGCGCTGGGCCTGCGCTTCGGGGTGTGGATCGAGCCCGAGATGGTCAGCGAGCGAAGCCGGCTGTTCGAGGCGCATCCGGACTGGGCGATCGGGATCCCGGGCCGGCCCCGGACCGAGAGCCGCCAGCAGCTCGTCCTCGACCTCTCGCGGCCGGAGATCGTCGACCACCTCTTCGGCGTCCTGTCCGAGCTCCTCGCGAGCGCGCCGATCTCGTACATCAAGTGGGACATGAACCGGACGATCACCGAGCCGTACAGCCTCGCCCTCCCGGCCGATCGCCAGGGCGAGTTCTTCCACCGCTACATCCTGGGCGTCTACGAGCTCTATGCCCGCCTGACCGCGGCCTTCCCGGACGTCCTGTTCGAGTCGTGCGCCAGCGGTGGCGGGCGGTTCGACCCGGGCATGCTCGCCTACGCGCCGCAGGCCTGGACGAGCGACGACACCGACGCGGTCGAGCGCCTCAAGATCCAGTGGGGGACCTCGATGGCCTACCCGCTGAGCTCGATGGGCGCGCACGTCTCGGCGGTCCCGAACCACCAGACCGGCCGGATCACGCCGATCGAGATGCGCGCCGCGGTGGCGTTCTTCGGGGTCCTCGGCTACGAGCTCGATCCGACCGCGCTGACCGACGCGGAACGGGCCGCGGTGACGGGCCAGATCGCGTTCTACACGGCGCATCGCGAGCTCTTCCAGCGCGGGCGGTTCGTCCGGCTGCGCAGCCCGTTCGAGGACGACCGCGGCCGGACGGCCTGGATGGTCGTCGCGCCCGATCGGTCGCGAGGCGATCGTCGGGGTCTTCCAGGCGCTCAACGCGCCCGCGCCGCCGACCGACCGGATCCGGCTGCGCGGCCTGGACCCGGCGGCGGACTACCGCGTCTCGGGCTGGCCGTCGGCGGACGACGCGATCGTGCGGGCCAACGCGGGCGTTCGTGGCGGCGATGCGCTCATGTCGGTCGGGCTGTCGCTCGGCGTCGACCGCCACGTGGCGGCCGGCTTCGGCGATTTCCGCGGCTGGCTGTTCGTGCTCGAGCGCGTCTAGCCCTTGGTCGACCCCAGGGTCAGGCCGCGGACGAACTGCTTCGAGAGGATCAGGTAGAGGAGCACCGTCGGGACCGCCACGATGAAGGCGGCCGCCGCGAGCTCGTTGTAGTTGTTGAAGAACCCGCCGCTCAGCTTGTTCAGCGCAGTGGTGATCGGCCGCTTGGTGTTGTCCTTCATCAGGATCAAGGCCCAGAAGAAGTCGTTATAGATGAACGTGAATTCGAGGACGGCCAGGGCCGCCAGGGCCGGTCGCGCCAGTGGCAGGATCACCTTCCGATAGGTCAGCCAGACAGAGGCGCCATCGACCACGGCCGCCTCGCTCAGCTCGCGCGAGATCGTCTTCATGTAGTTGCTCAGGACGAAGGTACAGAACCCCGTCTGAAAGACGATGTTGATTAGGATGACCCCGAAGTAGGTGTTGTACATGGTGCCCACATCGCTCAGCGGCTGGGGCAGCGGCAGGAGGAGATACATCCGGTAGAGGGGCACGATGATGACCTGGGGCGGGAGGAGGTTGCCCGCGGTGAACAGCATCAGCAGCAGCAGGTTGCCCCGGAAGGAGTAGCGCGAGAAGACGAAGCCGAGCATCGACGAGACGAACAGCGTGAGGAGCACGGCCGGCACGGAGATGATCGCGGTGTTCACGAACGACTGCGCCATCTCGGCGTCGTTCCAGGCCGCGAAGAAGTTATCGAGCGTCAATGCGGTCGGCGTCGAGAAGTAGCCGCTCGCGAGGGTGTCGCCGACCGGCCGGAGGGACGTGTAGAGCGTCCAGGCGATCGGCAGCAGCCAAAGCAGGCTGGCGCCGATGAGGAACGCGTGGAGCGCGATCCGCTGCCAGCGACGTCGTGCTCGCATCCGCGTCCCAGTCTTGGTCGTCGTGGCGGCCACGGCCGTCATTCCGCCGTCCCTCGCATCGTGCGCGTCAGGAAGGTGACGATCGGGACCAGCGAGATGACCAGCAGCACGACCGCGATGGCCGATCCGAAGCCCAGCAGGCTCGCCTCGCCGATGCTCGTGTTCGTGATCAGCACCGACAGCAGCTCGAGGCCGTTCTTGCCCTGGTTGATGATGTAGACGATGTCGAAGGCGCGCAGCGATTCGATGACCGACACGACGATGATCACGATGTTGATCGGTTTCATCACCGGGAAGACGACCCAGAAGAAGGTCTGGCGGGCGTTCGCGCCGTCGAGTGCCGCGGCCTCACGGAGCGTCGGGTCGACGCTCTTGAGCCCGGCCAGGTAGAGGACCATCACGTAGCCGACGTGCCGCCAGGTGGCCGCCACCAGCACGGCGAACAGGTTGATATTGGGGTTGCCGAGCCAGTTGATGGCGTCATCCCCGTGGAGCCCGAGCACGCCGTTGATGAAGCCTTGCTGGGGCGAGTACTGGAGCTGCCAGATGAAGCCGACCAGGGCGAGCGACAGCACGACCGGGATGAACAGCGCGCTCTGGTAGATACGCGTGCCGCGCATCTCGCGGTCGAGCAGGACCGCGAAGAACATGCCGATCGGCATGGCGATGAAGACGAGCGTCAGCAGCCACAGCAGGTTGTGCACGACTGCCGGCCAGAAGAACGGATAGGACGTGAACAGGTTCACGTAGTTCTTGAGGCCGATGAAGTTCTTCTCGGTCAGCGCGCCGAAGCCCTGCCAGTTCGTGAACGACAGCCCGATCGACAGGATCGTCGGGAACCAGATGAAGAACAGGCACAGGAAGGTCGGGATCCCGACCATCAGCGAGATGGTCAGCTTGTCGCGACGGGTCAGGATCGAGTACTTGCGCCGTTTGGGGGGCGTGACGCCGACCGCCCCACCCGGTGGAGGACCGGGCAGGGCGGTGTTGGAGACGGCTGGACCTGACACGGCGTCAGGGTAATGCTTCCGCCTAGGTCAGCGGAGGCAGCTGGTCCCAGAAGTCCTGGATCCCCTTCTGATAGGCGACCATGTCCTGCTTCGGGTTGGCGAGGAACTGCTGGAGGAACCCCTGCATGCCCTGCGGCCCCGCGAAGTCCGACCGCGTGTCGCGGTCGAGGAACTGGGTGATCCGCTTTGCCTGGCCGACCACTTCGACGGCCTTCTTCTGGAGGGCCGAGTACGTGCTCGTGTCGGCATCCTTCGCGGTCGGGATGGTCCCAGGCTGGTGCTGGAAGAAGATGTTCTGGGTGGAGCCCTTCGACCAGAACTCGAGGTAGGCCAGCGCGTTGTCCTTCTCGGTCGCGAGGTTCGGTGACTTGGCGGCGATCTGCCAGGTGTCGATCGGCGCGTCGAGGGCGGCCTCGGCGTCGAACGTCGTTCCGAGCGTCGGGTACGTGAAGAAGTCGAGGTCGTCGATGTCGGCCTGCACCTTCGTCGCCGTGAAGACGCTCGACATGAACAGCCCGAGCAGGAACATGCCCGACTTCTTCTGGAGCAGCGAGGTCGCCGCGTCCGTCCACTTGGCGCCGGCGTAGTCGGTGGAGTGGTACGGCAGGATCTCGGCCCACTTCTGGAAGACGGCCGTGACCTTCGCGTCGGTCCACTTCTCCTTGCCGGCCATCAGGCCGACGTGGAAGTCGTAGCCGTTGAGGCGGAGGTTCAGGATGTCGAAGGTGCCCATCGCGGGCCAGCCTTCCTGGTCGGCGAACGCGATCGGGGTGAGCCCGTCCGCCTTCATCTTGACGCACAGGGCCTTGAGGTCGTCCCAGGTCTTGGGGATCGTGTAGCCCTTGTCCGCGAAGACGCTCTTGCGATAGAAGACGGCCCACGGGTAGTAGTCGGTCGGGATGCCATAGACCTTGCCGTCGTCGGCGACGACCGACTGCTGGAATCCTTCGGAGAAGTTGTCCTTGACCTTGGCCCACAGGTCATCGATCGGCATCGACAGGCCCTGCTTGGCGAAGAACTTCATCCGGAAGCCGGAGAACCACGTGTACGCCGAGTCCGGCTGTCCGCCGAGGTAGTTCGAGATCTGGTTCTGGAACGTGCTGTGGTCGACGATGTTCTCTTTGACGGCGATGCCGGTCGCGGCCGTGAACGCGGCGTCGACGGCCTTCTGGCCCTCGGGCTCGCCCGGGTCCGTGTGATAGCTGCCGATCGACACCGATCCGAGGGCGACGCTCGCGGCGGCGCTGGGCGCCGTTGATGCTGCCGGCGGGGCGCTGGCCGCGGTCGAGGCGGCCGCGCTCGGGGACGATGACGTCGAGCTGCAGGCGGCGAGGATGGCGGGCACGGACATCAAGCCCGCGGCGCCGGCCATGCCTTTGAGGATGGTCCGACGAGTAAGTTCCCCGGTGGGATCAGCCATATGGATACTCCTCCTCCGATGCTGCCCGACAAAATCCGACAGGATCAGCCGGATTGTCCCCATCCAGACCCCGCCTGTCAAGGGACTTTCGTCGGTTACTGGTGGTCTTGTGTTGGAACATGTTGACTTCTTAGCGGTTACGCGGCAATGTTCATGGTCACGAAGGGGGCGATGGATGTCCGTGCAGATGCATCGACGTGGCATGGAGTGGGCTCCCTGATGCTCGCCCGGCAACGCCAGGCCTTGATCCTCGACCGTGTCCGCGAGGACGGCGCCGTGCGCGTCGCCGACCTCGTGCGCGAACTCGGCGTCTCGGACATGACCGTCCGGCGCGACCTCGAGATCCTCGACGAGCGCGGCTTGCTCGAGAAGGTCCACGGCGGGGCGACATCGGTCGCGGGCACCGCGCTGTTCGAACCGGGCTTCGCCCTCAAGTCGACTCTCCAGGAGCGCGAGAAGGACGCGATCGCCGACGCCGCCGTGGCGCTCGTCGAGCCGGGGATGGCCATCGCGGTCTCGGCCGGGACGACCACGTTCGCCCTCGCCCAGCGGCTGGCCTACATCCCCGGCCTGACCGTCGTGACCAACTCGGTCCGCGTCGGCGACGTGCTCCACCAGACCGGCCGCACGGACCAGACGATCATCCTGACGGGCGGCGTCCGGACGCCGTCCGACGCGCTCGTCGGCCCGTTCGCCGTGGCAGCCCTGCGGACCGTCCACGTCGACCTCGTCTTCGTCGGCGTCCACGGGATGGATCCGCGCTCGGGGTTCACCTGCCCGAACCTGCTCGAGGCCGACACGGACCGGGCGCTCATCGAGGCCGGCCGCCGGCTGGTCGTCCTGACCGACGCCTCGAAGTGGGGCGTCATCGGGATCAGTTCGATCGCCCGCCTCGACCAGGCGGACGTCCTCATCACCGATGCGGGGCTCGCGCCCGACGCGCGGGCCATCCTGTCCGAAACCGTGCGCGACCTCATCGTCGTCGACCCCGCGCCGGAGCTCGGGACGCCGGCCCTCGCCCATGCCGACTGATCCCGGCCAGCGCCGCCCGACGCCGATCCACCTGGCGGGCGAGCCACACCGGCGCTACAACCCGCTCATCGACGAGTGGGTCCTCGTGTCGGCTGGTCGCACCCAGCGGCCGTGGCTCGGCGCCGTGGAGCCGGAGCAGGAGCACCCGGGCCTGGCGTTCGACCCCGACTGCTACCTGTGCCCGGGCAACGCACGGGCGAACGGGAACGTCAATCCGGCGTACGCGGAGACGTTCGTCTTCACCAACGATTTCTCGGCTCTCCGGCCGGACACCTCGATGGCGGAGTTCGACGACGGCCTGCTGCGAGCCCAGGGTGAGCGCGGCTCCTGCCGTGTCGTGTGCTTCTCGCCCCGCCACGACCTGACGCTCGGGCGGATGGAGTTCGGCGCGGTCCGCCGCGTGATCGACGTCTGGGCCGAGCAGACCGCGGAGCTCGGCGCCGAGTATCGCTGGGTCCAGGTCTTCGAGAACCGCGGCGTCGCGATGGGTGCCTCGAACCCGCATCCGCACGGGCAGGTGTGGGCCGGGACCGCGCTCCCGGGCCACGCCGAGCGCGAGGACGACGCGCAGCGGCGACATCTCGACGCCACCGGACGCCGGCTCCTGCTCGAATACGCGGAGCGCGAGTCGGGCGGCCAGCGTGTGGTCGAGGAATTGGAGGAGTGGCTCGTCGTCGTGCCGTTCTGGGCGATCTGGCCGTTCGAGACGCTGGTCATCGCCAAGCGGCCGGCGGCGCGGCTCGACGAGCTCGACGATGCGGCTCGCGACGACCTGGCCAGGGTGCTGCACGGGCTGATCGGCCGGTACGACGGGCTGTTCAAGCGGCCGTTCCCGTACTCGATGGGCTGGCACCAGGCACCGTTCGGCGACGACGCGACCGACGCGTGGCAGGTCCACGCCCACTTCTACCCGCCGCTCCTCCGCGCGACCATCCGCAAGTTCATGGTCGGCTACGAGCTCCTCGCCGAGACGCAGCGCGACCTCACCGCGGAGGACGCCGCTGCGCGGCTGCGAGCCGTGGCTCCGGGTCGCGCCACGACCGACGCGGGGACACGGATCCCGGATCCGGCAGCTCCAGTCCGAGCCGGCGCGCCGAGGACGTGACCGAGCGAGCGGACATCGACGCCCTCGATCCCGACCGCCTGCGCGACCGGCTCCGGGCGATCGATCCGGCTGCCGCGGCTGTGCCGGCAGACGCGATCCAGGTGGTCCGCGCGCCGGGCCGCGTCAACCTCATCGGCGAGCACACCGACTACAACGACGGCCTGGTGATGCCGGCCGCGATCGGGCTCGAGATCCGGCTCGCCGTGCTCGCCACCGACGACCGCCGCGTGACGATCACCCTCGACGACTCGGGTGAGACCGGGAGCTTCGACCTCGACGCCATCGGCCCGCCCACCCGGACCTGGATCGACTACGTCGCCGGGGTCGCCTGGGCACTCTCCGAAGCCGGCCGACCCACGACCGGCTTCCGCGGCCTCCTCGCGAGCAGCCTGCCGCGGGCCGCCGGCCTGTCGTCGTCGGCGGCACTGGAGATGGCCGCCGCACTCGCCCTGCTCGGTCCGGACACGGACCTGCCTCCCGTGACCCGGGCGCTGGCGGGCCAGCGAGCCGAGAACGACTACGTCGGCGTCCAGTCCGGCGTCATGGATCAATTCGCCTCCGCCGCGGGGATCGCGGGGCACGCCATCCTGATCGACTGCCGCTCGCTGACGTCGCGGCCGGTGCCGCTCCCGCTCGATGAGGTCGCGCTCGTCGTCTGCCACAGCGGCTCGACGCGCCGGCTCGACAGCTCCGCGTACAACCAACGGAGGACCGAGTGCGACCGGGCGGTCGCCGCGATCGCCGCCATGGATCCGGCCGTGCGGTCCCTGCGGGACGTCGACCCGGCGATGCTGCTCGCGGCAAGCGGGCGGATGGACCCGGTCGCGGCCCGCCGGGCGCGCCACGTCGTCGAGGAGAACGGGCGCGTGCTCGAGACGGAGAGGGCCTTCGCCGACGGAGACCTGGCTGCGGTGGGGCAGCTCTTCGCCGCGAGCCACGCTTCGCTGCGCGACCTGTTCGAGGTCAGCTCGCCCGAGCTCGACGCCCTCGTGGAGATCGCCGACGCGACCGATGGCGTGGTCGCCGCCCGGATGACGGGAGCCGGCTTCGGCGGATCGACCGTCAATCTCGTGCGCCACGACCGGGTTGCGGCCTTCCGGGAGGCCGTCGAGCGAGAGTACCCGGTTCGGACCGGCCTCCGGCCGACCGTCCTCGAGGTCGATGCCGTCGACGGGGCCGGGTTCATCGAGGGCTGATTCTGTGGATGGCATCATCGCTGGGGCGACAGGTGACCCCGTCCGATCGATGCACGTGGACTGCATCATCGGTGAAGGGCAGGACGGTCTCGAGCGCTTGTCTGATGCAGTCCACGTGCACCCCGGCTGAGGGGTGCCTCCGGCCGGGTAGCATGTGAGCCTCACACGGAGGCACGATGCGGACCTGGGGTGGGCGGTTCAGCGGCGAGACGGACGCGCGCGTCGCCGACTTCACGCGTTCGATCGAGATCGACGCTGCGCTCGCCGCCGACGACCTCGCCGGCTCGATCGCGCACGTCCGGGGCCTCGGTCGGGCCGGGATCCTCTCGCCCGACGAGGTCGCGACGCTGGTCGACGGGCTGGCGGCGCTCGCCGGAGACGTCGCGGCGGGCCGGCTCGCCTGGGATCCGTCGCTCGAGGACGTCCACATGAACCTCGAGGCCGCGTTGGCCGAGAAGGTCGGGCCGCTGGCCGGGCGGCTCCACACCGGCCGCTCGCGCAACGACCAGGTCGCCACGGACCTTCGGCTCTGGACGCGCCGGTCGATCGACGACCTCGACGCCGCGCTGCTCGACTTCGAACGGTCGCTGGTCGGCCTCGCCGAGCGCGAGGGGATGGCCGTCCTGCCCGGCACGACCCACATCCAGCCCGCCCAGCCGGTGCTCTTCGCGCACCACCTGCTCGCCTATGTCGAGATGGCCGAGCGCGACCGCGGACGGCTCGCCGACGCGCGCCGGCGGCTCAACGTCTCGCCGCTCGGGGCGGGGGCGCTCGCGGGTGCGGGCTACCCGCTCGACCGCGAGGCGACCGCCGCGGAGCTCGGGTTCGACGGCGTCACCGCGAACTCGCTCGACGCGGTCTCGGACCGCGACTTCGCGATCGAGACCATGGCGGCGATCGCGCTCGGGATGGTCCATCTCAGCCGGCTGGCCGAGGAGATCACCTGGTGGTCGAACCCGCGGTTCGGGTTCGTCCGGACCGCGGATGCGTTCTCGACCGGCAGCTCGATGATGCCCAACAAGAAGAACCCCGATCCGGCCGAGCTGGTCCGTGGCCGCGCTGCCCGCGTCATCGGGGAGCTGACCGGCATGCTGACCCTGCTCAAGGGCCTGCCGCTGGCCTACCAGCGCGACCTCCAGGACGGGGTCGGCCCGCTGTTCGACGCGGTCGAGGTGTTCGAGACCTCGCTCCGGGTGATGGCCGGCCTGATCGAGACGCTCGGCGTGGACGCGACCCGGATGCGCGCCGCCGCGAGCGAGGGGTACACGACCGCGACCGCGGTGGCCGACGCGCTGGTCCGGCGCGGAGTGGCGTTCCGTGCCGCCCACCACGTCGTGGGCAGCCTCGTGGCGCAGGCCGAAGCGGCCGGCATCGGCCTCGACGAGGTGCCCGACGGGATGATCAGGCATGGCGATCGGGGCGAGCGGCGACCCGGCAGCGGCAGCGCTCGCCGCCGACCCCGCCCTCGGCGACGAGCTCCGGGCCGCGGCATCGCTCGAGGGAGCGCTCGCGTCGTGCGACGTCATCGGCGGGACGGCGCCCGACCGGGTCGCGGCGGCGCTCGCGGCCGCTCGGGCGCGCCTCGACGGAAGCTGACCGCGTACCATCGGGCCGTGCCGGATCTCGCGACCATCGTCAAGGCCCCCAAGGCGCTCCTCCACGACCATCTCGACGGCGGGCTCCGGCCGGCGACCGTCATCGACCTCGCCTCCGAGTACGGCTACGACGCGCTGCCCACCACCGACGTCGACGAGCTGGCCGCCTGGTTCCGGCGCGGCGCCGACCGCAAGAGCCTCGAGCTCTATCTCGAGACCTTCGCCCACACGTTCGGGGTCATGCAGTGGCCCGACGCCATCTCGCGCGTCGCGGCCGAGTGTGCCGAGGACCTCGCCGCCGACGGCATCGTCTACGCCGAGGTCCGGATGGCGCCCGAGCTGTGCACCGAACAGGGCCTGACGCTCGACGAGGTGGTCGCCGCGATCCTCGACGGGTTCCGGATCGGGGCCGTCCGGGCGGCCGAGGCGGGCCATCCGATCGTGATGAAGATGCTCGTGACCGCGATGCGCCAGGCGGCCCGCTCGGTCGAGGTCGCCGAGTGCGCGGTCCGCTGGCGCGACGCCGGCGTGGTCGGCTTCGACGTCGCGGGGCCGGAGAAGGGTTTCCCGCCGACGCGCTACCTCGATGCCTTCGAATACATCCGTCGCGAGAACTTCCACATCACGATCCATGCCGGGGAATCGTTCGGGTTGCCGTCGATCTGGGAGGCGGTCCAGTTCGCGGGCGCCGAGCGGCTCGGCCACGGCGTCCGGATCGTCGACGACATCACCGTGCGGGACGACGGCTCGATCGAGCTCGGCCGGCTGGCAGCGTTCGTCCGCGACCGACGCATCCCGCTCGAGATGTGCCCGACCTCGAACGTCCATACCGGCGCCGCGCCATCGGTCCGCGAGCACCCGATCGACCTGCTCCGCCGGCTGCGCTTCCGGGTCACGGTCAACACCGACAACCGGCTGATGAGCGGCGTGACCCTGTCGAGCGAGTTCGCCGCGCTCGAGGAGGCGTTCTCGATCGGGCTCGGCGAGATGGAGTGGCTGACGCTCAACGCGCTGAAGAGCGCATTCGCGCCGTTCGACGAGCGACTCCGGCTGATCAACGAGGTCGTCAAGCCGGGCTACGCGCGGCTCCGCGCGGAGGAGTCGCGGGTCGTCGTCGGCTAACGGCGGTCCCTGATGCAGACCCCGCCGTCCGAGTCCGGAGGAGCTGGACCGGGACGGCGGGGCCGCGGGACGATCGATGGCCCCGGCAATCGACGATGGGCGACGCTAGAGACGCGTCCCGACCGGCTCAAGCCCGTGATCCGCGGGATCGAGTCGGCCTTCGCGCGCGAGCGCCTGCAGGATCGCGACGCTTTCCCCGATGCCGTCGGCGAGCGACGTAGCCGCCGCCGGGTCGATCGCCTCGATCCCGTCGTGATCGATCTCGGACGGGAACGGCAGATCGCCTGGGTCGAACTCGATCAGGTCTTTCGCGCCCGGCACGACGGCGTCGATCGCCGCAGCGAACGCCGGGCCGTCGGCCACGACGCCCGGCAGGTTGAACACGTGTGCACCCTGGACCTGGCTCCGGCTGGCCGCAATCAGGGTCCGCGCGACGTCGGAGGCGTACTGATACAAGGTCGGACCACTGAACGGCACCCGATACGGCTGACCGAGCACAGCCGCGACGATCGCCTTGGTCGGGCCACTGGTCATCCCCTGGTCGCGGCCCACGCCGTAGACCGTCATCGGACGCAGCCCGATGCTCGACAGGCCGCTATCGAGCCAGTAGATCCGAGCGTTGCCTTCATTTGCCTGCTTGAACACCCCGTAGTGATTCGGTGGGTGCGGATTGGCCGCGGTCGTCAGACGGCCGGTCACCGGGTCGGCATCCTCGGCCGAGAACACCGCGATCGAGCTGGTGTAGACGACCGGTGCCATCCGATCGGCGCGGCGCCGTACCGCCTCGAAGACGTTGACGGTGCCGACGACGTTGACCAGTGCGCCGCGCGGCGGGTCCGCCCGGCAGAACGGGACCTGGAGTGCGGCGAGGTGGATGACGTTCGTGACCCCGTCCTCGTCGATCACGTTCTCGAGGTCGCCGAGTTCGGCGATATCGCCGACTTCGAAACGGACACGCGTGAGCTCGGCGTCGGACATGATCAGGCGAAGACGGCGGGGATCCCGTCCGACATCGAACGCCGTCACATGGGCTCCCTCGCGGACGAGGGCGCGGACCGTCCACGCGCCGATGCACCCGAGCGCGCCCGTGACGAGAAAACGCTCAGCTCCGCTGCTCATGCGCTGGCCACCGCGACCCGATCGAACCGGCAGAGGTTGACCAGTCGGCCGATGCCCTCGATCTCGACCTCGACCTCACTGCCGTCCGTGAGCAGGATCGGCGGATCGCGGAAGATGCCGACGCCGCCGGGCGTGCCGGTGGCGATCACGTCGCCGGGCTCGAGACTGAACGACTGCGAGCAGTAGCTGATGATGGTGGCCACCCCGAAGAACATCTGGCTCGTGTTGGCGCTCTGAAGGAGCTCGCCGTCGACGCGGCAGCTGATGTCGAGCTGCTGCGGGTCCCCGATCTCGTCCGGGGTCACGAGGACGGGGCCCATCGGGCAGAACGTGTCGAGCGACTTCCCGCGCACCCACTGGCCGTCGCCGAATTGCAGATCGCGCGCCGAGACGTCGTTGAGGCAGGTGTAGCCAAGCACGACGTCCAGAGCCTCGACCTCCGAGACACGACGCGTCGGACGGCCGATGACGACGGCCAGCTCGGCCTCGTAGTCGACCTGCGCGGTGAGCGCCGGGTCCCAGCGGATCTCGGCCCGGTCGCCGATGACCGAGCTCGGCCACTTGCTGAACATGAGCGGTGCCACGGGCGGGCTGCTGGCCTCCTCGTCGACGTGCTCGCGGTAGTTCCGGCCGATGGCCACGATCTTGCCCGGCCGCGGAACCGGCGCCAGCAGTTCGATCTCGTCGAGTGGTCGTCCGTCCTGCTCGATCCGCGCGCCCGCGGCCGCGGCCGCCAGGCGGGAGACGACCCCGTACCGGCGCGCAGAAGCTCGGGCATCGTCGCCGGGCCGCCGGGCCAGAGCGCTGTCGCCTGGACCCATCGGTCGCCCGCGACCACCCCGAGCGTGTCGCCGGCAGCGCCGTCGCGATATGAGATCAACCGCATCGGGGCAGACTCCCGGTACCCGTCGGACGATGCCTCGGGACCGACTCGACGGACACCAGCTCCCTCACCGTTCAGTATACTGACCTGTGGACGACCGATTGAACGATACCTGTCGGGATGGCGTCGCGTCAATCGTCGTCGGGATGACGGAGTGAACACCGCGATGCCAGACGAGCCGTTCGATCGCGTCCGCCTCGGTCGAAGTGGGGTGGAGATCACCAGGCTGGGTTTCGGCTCGGCATCCATCGGCGGCCTGTTCCGGTCCGTGGACGACGATGACGCCGTGCGCACCGTCGACCGGGCCTGGGACATCGGGATCCGCTACTTCGACGTGGCACCGCTGTATGGCTACGGCAATGGCGAGCGTCGGCTCGGGCTGGCGCTGGCCCGGCGGCCGCGCGACGACTACGCCCTGTCCACGAAGGTCGGTCGCCTGGTCAGGCCGACCGGCTCGATCCCGCCCGGTGCGGATGTCGATCGCCAGGTGCTCGACGGCCGGGAGGATGCCTACTATGCCGATACCGCGGGTCGCCGGATGGTCTTCGACTACAGCGCCGACGGGGTGGCTCGCTCGATCGACGAGAGCCTCGAGCGACTCGGCACCGACAGGATCGACCTCGTGTTCATCCACGACCCCGACGATCACTGGCAGTCAGCCATCGACGGTGCCTATCCGGCGCTCCACAGGCTCCGCGAGCAGGGGGTCGTCCGAGCGATCGGCGCCGGGATGAACCAGTCGGCGATGCTTGGTCGGTTCGCCCGGGAGACCGAGATGGACGCGTTCCTTGTCGCCGGCCGATACACGTTGCTCGACCAGGACGCCCTTCCGGAGCTCCTGCCACTCTGCCTCCAGCGCGGGATCTCGGTGCTCATCGGCGGGGTGATGAACAGCGGCGTCCTGGCCGATCCGCGGCCCGGCGCCCATTTCGACTACGGCCCCGCGAGCCCCGAGGTGCTCGATCGCGCCCGACGGCTGGCCGCCGCCTGCGAGCGCCACGGAGTGCCATTGAGGGCGGCCGCGGTCCAGTTCCCGCTGGCTCATCCGGCGGTCGCCGGGCTGATCGCCGGCGTCCGCCGGGTCGAGCATCTCGAGGAATATCCCGAGTTCATGCGCCGGCACATCCCGACAGTCCTCTGGGACGACCTGCGCGCAGAGGGACTGATCGCCGCCGACGCACCCACGCCGACGTGAGCACCGTGATCGACGCCCACCATCACCTGCTGGATCCGGCGCGCTTCGACTATCCGTGGCTCACGCCGGACCTCGCGGCCATCGACCGGCGGTTCGGGCCGGAGGACCTCGCGCCCGAGCTGGCCGCTGCCGGGATCGATCGCACGATCCTGGTCCAGACGATCTCGAGCATCGAGGAGACAGGCGCGTTCCTCGAGATCGCAGCGCGCACGCCCTTCATCGCCGGCGTCATCGGCTGGATCGACCTGACCGACCCGGACGCGGCCGCGGCGATCGACCGGCTGCGGGCCGGACCCGGCGGTGACCGGCTCGTCGGGATCCGCCATCAGGTCCACGACGAACCTGACCCCGATTGGCTGTCGCGGCCGGATGTGGGTCGAGGGCTCCGTGCGGTCGAAGCGGCCGGCCTCACCTACGACCTGCTCGTCCGCTCGCGAGAGCTGCCTGCGGCTTTGGCTGTCGCCCGGGAGCGGCCGGGGCTCCGATTCGTCATCGACCATCTGGCCAAGCCACCGATCCGATCTGGCGCAACGGAGCCGTGGGCCAGCCTCGTGCGCCCGTTCGGCGAGCTTCCGAACGTCTGGTGCAAGCTCTCCGGACTCGTGACGGAGGCCGACATGGCGGCGTGGCGCGCGGACGATCTCGCGCCCTTCGTCGACATCGCCCTCGAGGTCTTCGGCCCGGAGCGCCTCGTGTTCGGGTCCGACTGGCCGGTCTGCCTGCTCGCCGCCTCGTACGCGGATGTCGTCTCGGCAGCTCGGGAACTCACCGTTCGGCTGTCGAGCGCCGAGCGAGAGGCCATCTTCGGTGGAGCGGCCGAACGTGCGTACGGCCTGTCAGTCTCGCCGGATCGGGTCGGATAGCTCGGCCGCCAGCCAGTGCAGGTCGGCGATCAGGGCGGGCACCCGCTCGGCCGTGGCCCGGACCTTGAGCAGCGTGATGCTGGCGGCGCACGGTCCCTCTCCCGCAGGTTGCCGGCTCGGGACCATGACGCCATAGCAGACGACGCCTTCCATGGTCTGCTCGTCGTCGATGGCATAGCCGCGCCGCCGGATCTCGGTCGAGATCGGCGCGCAACTCATCGACCGTGGCGTGCGCCTTGCGCGTGACCCGTGGCAGCGTCGTCAGACCCGCCAGGCGGCGATCGAGCTCATCCGCGGGGAGTGACGCGAGGGCGGCCTTGCCGGTCGCGGTCGAGAAGGCCGGCAGGCGCCGGCCGATCCCCGACGTCAGCTGGACCGGCTGTCGACCGTCATGCCGCGCGAGATACGTGACCTCGAGCCCGTCGAGGACCGCGAACTGGACCGTCTCCTCGGAGCCGGCCGGCAGGTTCCGCGACGCTTCGTAGAACTCCTGGACCTGGTCGACGCTCGCGAGGTACGCGCCCGCCGAGTTCTGCCAGGCGTCGGCCGAGGGCGAAGCCGGTCGAGATCCGGCGGGCCAGCCCGGCGTCGGCAAGCGCCCCGCAGATGTTCGCGATCGACGACTTCGGGCAGGCCGAGGCGCCGGGCGAGCTCGCTCGGACCGACCGGTTCGCCGCCGCTCTCGGCCAGCAGGTCGAGGATGCGTGCGGCTCGGGTGACGGCCGGCGCCAGCGAGTCGCCTTCGGGCGCCTGACGCTGCCCCGTCGGTCGTCCCGCCCCCGTCGGTCGCGCCCGAACCGTCCTTCGTCACCGTCTCGCCACCGAGCATCGACCGGACCTCCCATGTCACCGCCCGCCGCCCGTTTGCCTGGACAGCATGATGGACTGCGGACAACATATTGACTTTGGCATGGCGAGGTTCGTATCCTGTTCAACCTACCGCCAGTCGTTCAGTATGCTGGACGGGTTGGGCGTGGTCAAGAGGAGGACGCCAGTGTCGCGGTTCAGATCCATCGCGCCAGTGGTTGGCTTGATACTCGTCATCGCCGGTTGCAGTCCGGCGTCGACGAGTCCGTCGCCAGTAGCCAGCTCCGCACCCAGCGCGGCCCCGGCCTCGGTGCCGGCCGCCACCGCCGCCCCGTCCGCTTCGGCGGCTGCGGCGACCCCTGCAGCATCGCAGGCGTTCAAGGGCGTCAACGTGAACCTGCTCACGTTCAACGGCCCACAGGTCGCGGAGCCGCTCCAGCGACGCGCTCCGGACTTCGAGGCCCTCACGGGCGCTCACGTCAACGTCGTCGCCGTCGGCTTCCAGACCATCTACGACAAGGCGTTGCTCGACGCCTCGACCAAGACGAACAGCTTCGACGCGTACGTCTTCGACCCGCAGTGGATGGGTGACTTCGTCGGCCCGGGCTACCTGCTCGACCTGACCGACAAGGTCAACAACGACGCCAGCCTCAACTGGCAGGACATCGGCCCGTTCTTCCGCGATTTCAACGCCACCTACAACGGCAAGGTCTACACCGTGCCGCTCGACGGCGACTTCCACATGGTCTATTACCGGAGCGACCTTCTGACGAAGGACAACATCAAGCCGCCGGCGACCTGGGACGACTACATGACGATCGCGAAGAAGTACCAGGGCCAGGACCTCAACGGCGACGGCCAGCCCGACTACGGCTCGTGCATCGCGAAGAAGAAGGGCGCCCAGAGCTACTGGTGGATCATCTCCGTCGCGGCCGGGCTGCTCCAGAGCCAGGGCACGAACCAGGGGGCGTTCTTCAACACCAAGGACATGACGCCGCTGTTCGGTCCGAACGAGGCGATGACCAAGGCGCTCGATCTGTACAAGGCGACCACGACCGTCGGTCCGCCCGACGAGCTGAACATGGACGTTGGTGGCAGCCGCGGCCTGTTCACGACCGGCCGCTGCGCGCTCACGATGGACTGGGGCGACATCGGGACCCTGGCCCCGGGAACGTATGCCCAGGACAAGACCGGCGCGACGATCACACCCGGTTGGAAGGAAGTCCTCGATCGCTCGAGCGGCAAGCTCGTGCCGTGCGACGCGACCACCTGCCCGAACGCGGTCGATGGCGTGAACTACGCTCCGTTCGCCTCGTTCGGCGGCTGGTCCGGCGCGGTCAACGCGGCCGCGCCCGAAGCCCCAGCAGGACGCGGCCTACGCGTTCCTCTCATACATGAGTGCCCCGGCCCAATCGAGCGTCGACGTCACGCTCGGGAAGACGGGCTTCAATCCCTATCGGACGTCGCACTTCTCGAACCTCGCGCCATGGGAGGCTGCCGGCCTCAGCGAGGGCGCGGCGACCAACTATCTTGGTGCCATCAAGAACAGTCTCCAGAGTCCGAACATGGTGCTCGACCTGCGCATCCCGCTGACAAAGCGCTATGAGCAGGACGTCCTCGACACCGCACTCGCCCAGTTCCTGGCGGGTGAGCTCGACGAGGCAGGCACCGAGCAGGCCATCGCCGATGGCTGGAACGGGATCACCAACGATGCAGGCAAGGATGCCCAACTCGCCGCCTACATCGCCAGCCTTGGCGTCAAGCGATAGCGTCATCGACACCACTGAGCCCGCAGGACCGGTCCCTGACGGACCCGCCCTGCGGACCCGGGCCACGCGCCGAGCGGCGGACACCCTCGGCGCGTGGCGATCGGACGGTGCGGCGCGCTGGGTGCTCATCTGGCCCGCCGTCATCGTCATCCTGTTCCTGTCGATCTTCCCGCTGATCGCTTCGGTCGCCCTGTCCCTGTCCAAGCTGGCCTTCAACCAGGGTGGCGTCGACCTCAAGTTCATCGGGTTCGCCAACTACTACCAGGAGCTGTTCGGCACCGAGCAGAGCCATTTCCTCGGCGTGCTGAAGACGCCGACCCCACTCGGGTGGGTGATCCTCGTGGTCGGGGTGGGCTGGACGGTCCGGGCATTCACCCGGTCGGTCCGCGACGGCACGCACAGTCCATTCGGGCTGGCCCTTCGCCTGATGGCGGGGATCATGTTCGTCGGCTTCCTGTGGCTGGTCGTCGCGGCGCTCGCGAGCAACGGCGGACGCCCCGGTGCGCTCATCGTCACGTTCATCTTCGTGTTCGCCGGGATCGCCCTGCAGCTCGCCCTCGGCCTTGGCCTGGCGCTCCTGTGCGTCCAGGCGATACCCGGACGACGGTTCTTCAGGGTCGCATTCCTGATCCCGTTGACCATCACGCCGGTCGGCATCGGCTACATGTTCCTGATGATGACCGACACGTCGAAGGGGCCCCTCGAACCGATCTGGGTCGGCCTTGGACTGCGCAACTTCTCGTGGGTCACCGACCCGTGGGCGGCACGCATCGCGGTCATCATCGGTGACACGTGGCAGTGGACACCGTTCGTCTTCATCGTCCTGCTGGCGGCCCTCGAGAGTCTCGACCAGGAGGTCCACGAGGCGTCCGTGGTCGATGGGGCGGGCCACTGGCAGAGCTTCGTCCACATCACCAGGCCGGCGATCCTGCCGGTCGTGTCGACGATCGTCCTGATCCGCCTGATCGAAGGCTTCAAGATCATCGACATGCCGAACATCCTTCTCGGCGGCGGGCCGGGCACGGCCACCCAGTCGATCTCGCTCCAGGCGTACATCGACTGGAACACGTTGAACCTCGGGAGGTCGGCGGCGGTCGCCTACCTGTTACTGATCGTCGTGACCCTCGTCGCCACGGCCTACGTCAGTCTCGCCCGTCCACGTACGTCAGGCGCCACATGACCGCCGGGTCGCGGGTGAGGCGCGCCTCGCGGAATCCATTCCGGCGTCGGACGCCGCTGGATCTCCATCCGCTCGCGAAGCTTGGCGCGTTCACGCTCCTGTGCGGCTGGGCGCTGGTCGTGCTCCTGCCCATCTACTGGCTCTTCGTCACCTCGTTCAAGACCCCATACGAAGTCGACAAGGGTCCGTTCTACATCCCGTTCGTCGATTTCCAGCCGACGCTCGATGCCTGGCGCTACATCCTCGTCGAGCTCGGCAACGACACGCTCGCGACCGTACCTGAACACGGTGATCGTCGGGCTCTCGAGCGCGGTCATCGCCCTGGTCCTCGGGTCGATGGCGGCCTACGCACTCGTGCGGTTCACCTACAGTCCGCGGTTCGGGATCATCGGCTTGTTCATCGGCTGCATCGGGTTCACGATCGTCGCGACCGCGCTGGGTGCCCCGTTGTCGATCGCGGGCGCCTCTGGCCTGGCGATCTTCGTGATCCTGGCGCAGACGATCGGGCGTCGATTCAAGCGAGCGCTCGGCAACAGTGACATCGCGTTCTGGATGATCTCGCAACGGATCCTGCCGCCCATCGCCGTGGTCATCCCGCTGTACGTCCTGTTCCAGGGCATCGGCCTGCTCGACAACCTCGCGGCGCTCGTCATCACCTACGTCGCGACCAACCTGCCGATCGTCGTCTGGCTGATGCGCGATTACTTCGCGGCGCTGCCGATCGAGCTCGAGGAGTCCGCCTCGGTCGACGGCGCGTCGGTGTACCGGATCGTCCGCTCGATCGTCCTGCCGATCTCGGTGCCGGGCCTCGTGGCGACGTTCCTGATCGTCCTGATCTTTGCCTGGAACGAGTTCCTCATCGCCCTCGTCCTGACGAGCGCGAACGCCCAGACCATGCCGCTCCAGGTCGCTGCCCAGAACGCCACCCGCGGCCCGCAATGGTGGGCGATGTCGGTCCTGATCCTGATCATGATCACGCCGGTCGTGGTGATGGCGATCCTCCTCGAGCGCTATATCACGCGCGGCATCCTGGTCGGGTCCCTCAAGGGCTGACCGTGTCGACCATCACGGAGCTCGCCGTCATCGATATCCGCTTCCCGACATCGCGGACGCTCGACGGGTCGGACGCGATGAACCCAGATCCCGACTACTCGGCGGCCTATGTCGTGCTTCGGACCGACGCCGGGGATGGGCTGGAAGGACACGGCCTGACCTTCACCATCGGACGCGGGACCGAGGTGGTCGTGGCCGCGGTCGATGCCCTCCGGCCCCTCGTGGTCGGGCGCTCGGTCGAGGGTCTCGAAGGTGACCTCGGCGCGTTCTGGAAGGATCTCGTCGGCGACAGCCAGCTGCGCTGGATCGGACCCGAGAAGGGCGCGATCCACCTTGCCACGGCCGCCGTCGTCAACGCCGTGTGGGACCTCGTGGCGAAGCGGGCCGGTGTGCCCGTCTGGAAGCTCCTGAGCTCGATGACGCCGGCCGAGATCGTCGGCCTGGTCGACTTCCGGTACCTGACCGACGCGCTGACACCGGACGAGGCACTCGAAATCCTTGGACGCGCCGTGCCGGGTCGCGGTGCACGCGAGGCCGAGCTGCTCCGTGATGGGTACCCGGCCTACACCACCTCGGTCGGCTGGCTCGGCTACGACGACGAGAAGATCAGGCGCCTGTGTCGCGAGGCGCTGGCCGACGGCTGGACGCGTTTCAAGATGAAGGTCGGCGCCGACATCGCCGACGACGTCCGGCGGATCGCGATCATCCGCGAGGAGATCGGACCGGACCGGATGCTCGCCGTCGACGCCAACCAGCGCTGGGACGTCGGCACCGCGATCGACTCGATGACGCACCTCGCGCCGTTCGATCCGTACTGGATCGAGGAACCGACCAGCCCCGACGACATCCTCGGTCACGCGGCGATCGCCCGGGCCGTGGCCCCGATCCTCGTCGCGACCGGCGAGCACGTCCACAACCGGGTCATGTTCAAGCAATTCCTGGCCGCGCAGGCGCTCGGCGTGTGCCAGATCGACGCATGCCGGCTCGGTGGCGTCAACGAGGTCGTCGCCGTCCTGCTCCTCGCGGCCAAGTTCGGCGTGCCGGTCTGCCCGCACGCCGGGGGCGTCGGCCTGTGCGAGCTGGTCCAGCACCTGTCCGCCTTCGACTACATCGCGGTCAGCGGCGGGCTGGATGGGCGCATGATCGAGTACGTCGATCACCTCCACGAACACTTCCTCGACCCGGTCGTCATCCGCGACGGGCACTACCGGCTTCCGACCCGGCCCGGGTATGGAGCCGAGATGCATGTCGCGTCGGTGGCGCGGTTCCGCTACCCGGACGGGTCGGCCTGGTCGTGAGGCGGTTCGGCCAGGTCATCCGGGTCAAGCCGGAGTCGATCGAGGAATATGAAGGCCTGCACGCGGAGCCGTGGCCGGGTGTGCTCGCCGCGATCGCCGCGGCCAACATCCGCAACTACTCGATCTACCGTCACGAGGAGCTCCTGTTCGCCTACTTCGAGTACGTTGGGGACGACTTCGATGCCGATATGGCGCACATGGCAGCGGACCCGATCGTGGTCGAATGGTGGTCGATGACCGACGCGATGCAGATCCCGTATCAGGAGCGCGAAGCCGGCGCGTGGTGGCTGACGCTGCGCGAGATCTTCCATGCGCCCTAGATGACCACCCGACGCCGGCCGCGGTGGTCCGAGCTTCGTCCGTACCTGCGGATGCAGCCTCCAACACGGTCGTTCACGGACCGGCGTCTCGCCGGGGCGGCGACCATCGCCGACCTGCGCCGGATCGCCCGTCGCCACACGCCCCGCGCGGCGTTCGACTACACCGACGGGGCGGCCGAAAGCGAGACGAGCCTACGTCGTGCGCGCGACGCGTTCGGCCGGGTCGAGTTCGTCCCGAGCGTCCTGCGCGACGTGTCCCGGGTGGATCCGTCGACGACGATCCTCGGTCGCACGGCGTCGTTGCCGATCATCTTCGCGCCGACCGGATTCACCCGGTTCATGAACCACGAGGGCGAGCCGGCGGTGGCTCGGGTCGCGGCGCGATCCGGGATCCCGTATGCCCTGTCGACCCTCGGCACGACATCGCCGGAGGCGCTCGCGGAGGCGGTGCCCGACGTCGAGCGTTGGTTCCAGCTCTACATCTGGCGCGATCGAGACGCCGAGCCGCGCGCTCATCTCTCGGGCCGAAGCCGCGGGCTTCTCGGCGCTGGTGTTGACCGTCGACACGCCCGTGGCGGGCATGCGCCTGCGCGACGTCCGCAACGGGCTGACCATCCCGCCGACGCTGACGGTCAAGACGCTCGGGAGACATGGCGCTCCATCCGGGTTGGTGGTTCAACCTGCTGACGACCGAGCCGCTCACGTTCGCGTCGCTGACGGGTTCGGGCGGGACGGTCGCCGAGCTCATCGACAAGGTCTTCGATCCGTCGGTGACCCTCGACGACCTCTCGTGGCTCCGCGACGTCTGGCCGCGGCCGCTTATCGTCAAGGGGATCCAGACGGTCGATGACGCCCGCGCGGTCGTCGATCGCGGAGCCGACGCGATCGTCATCTCGAACCATGGTGGCCGCCAGCTCGACCGCGCACCTACCCCGCTGGAGCAGTTGCCCGCGATCGTTGCCGCGGTCGGCGACCGTGCCGAGGTCTACCTCGATGGCGGGATCATGACCGGCGGCGATGTGGTGGCGGCGGTGGCCATGGGCGCCCGGGCCTGCCTGGTCGGGCGGGCGTACCTCTACGGATTGATGGCCGGTGGCGAACGAGGAGTGCAGCGGTCGTTCGACATCCTCCGGCGCGAGGCCGTTCGCACGATGCAACTCCTTGGCGTCACCCACGTTGCGGAGCTGACCCCCGATCGAGTCCGACTGCGGGGCCTCTGATATCGGCTCGGACGGGTCGGACGGCCCGGCTTCCAGTCACCGAGTCTTGACGTACGTCGCTACCGACCGGCAACGAGACCGCCACCGGCTCCCACTCGTCGCACCGCCAACCGGGTTCTAGCCTCGCGCCAGGCGCCTGACGGGGGAGGTTGCCCAGGCCCAGCCCGCACGGGGAGCCACGGTTGAACGAGCTGATCCCGACACTGGCGATCATCCTGCTGGCGGCCGAGGCCGGCGGCTTCCTGGCGAACCTGCTGGGTCTGCCCCGCGTCGTCGGCCAGATCGGGGCCGGGATCGATCCTCGGACCGACGCTCACCTCGCTGGTCGTCGTGAACGGATCGGTCGATGGGATCGCCCAGCTCGGAGCACTCGCCATCCTGGGCGGTCGCCGGGCTCGAGACGAATCTCGTCGCGATGCGCTCGGTCGGGCGTGCCGCGTTCCTCGCCGCGTGCGGCGGGGTCCTGGTCCCGTTCGTCGCGGGCGCGGCCCTCGCCCTGGCCGCCGGTCTCGGCCCGACGGCCGCCGTCTTCATCGGCGCGATCCTGACCGCGACCAGCGTCGGGATCACGGCGGCGACGCTCCAGGAACTGCGACCTCATGGACACGCGCGCGGCGATGACCATCATCGGGGCGGCGGTCATCGATGACGTCCTCGGTCTCATCGTCCTCGGGCTGGTCGTGTCCGAGACGGCGTCGAGCGGAAACCTCGCCCTGACCGATCCTGCCGATCATCGGGACGATCGTCGTGGTCTGGGCCGTCCTGCGCTGGCTGCCCGACCACCTCGGTCGAGGGATCGCCCACCTGCACGGGCGTGGGGGCGGCCTGGCCGCGACGGTCGGCATCGTCCTCGCGGCGGCCTGGGCGATCCAGGCCTTCGGCGGGCTGGCGGGGATCACGGGCGCGTACGTCGCGGGTCTCGCGCTGGCCCGCTCGTCGGTCGCGCCGCAGGTCCGCGAGGGCATGATCCGCGCCGGCGAGGCGTACTGTTCGTGCCGGTCTTCTTCGTGGCCATCGGCCTGGCCGCGGATCTGCGGATGGTCGGCCCGGTCTTCCCGCTGGCCGTCGGCGCTGCTGGTCGTCGCGGTCCTCGGCAAGCTCGTCGGCAGCGGGGTCGGCGCCGCGCTGGCCGGCATGCGGCGCCCGGGAATCGACCCTCGTCGGGATCGGCATGATCGCGCGCGGCGAGGTGGCGCTGGTCGCCGCGACCGTCGGCCTGCGCAGCGGCGCGATCGACGCCTCCGATCTACGCGGTGATCGTGCTGGTCAGCGTCGGTACGACGATCATCGCGCCGGTCGGGATCGCGGCCTGGTGCCGGTTCGGGCGGCCGATGGCCTGGCCGGCCCTCGACCCGCAGGGTGCAGTGCCGGCGGCCGTGGGGCTGGTCCAGGTCAAGGTGGAGGTCGAATGACGCGACCCCGCCGGCTCGACCGCGCGCGCTCGAGCTGGGTCTTCGGCACCTCGCGCACGAACGGGTCGAGGAGGCCATCGAAGCGTTCTCGCAGGCCGTCGATCGACTCGACCCGTCGGACGCGGCGGCGCACGCGTTCCTGGCGGCGGCGCTGTTCGCGGACGGACAGCCGGCCGCGGCCGACGCCGGCGATCGAGCGGGCCCTGGCGCTGGACCCCGATGGGTTCTGGCCGCATCTCAAGGCCGGTGAGCTGCGGTTCAGGCTCGGTGACACGGACGGTGCCGCGACGCACTTCCTGGTGGCCCTGCGGGCGGTCGAGCCCGGGACGCGCGAATCCGAGGCCGCGGCCGATGCACTCGCGCGCGCGCGCCGGGCAACGACGAAGTCGATCGCCCATCGCGCCGTCCTCCCGGTCCGGCTCGGTCGACTCCTCGGCCGGTCGGCGCCGCCCGCGGGCATGTCCGTGAGCGAGGCCTTCGCGGCGGCGGGCCGTGACCGGCTGACGCGCGAACCGAGGGGGGTAGATCAAGAACGCTGCTGAGGAGGTCTCGCGTGCGCACGCGCCCAACACCACGTCCAGCGCATCTCGAGCCGAGCACGATCGATCCGTCCGGCCCTCATCCTCGCGGTCTTCGCGCTGTTCGTCGTGGTCGGCTGCTCCAGCAGCGGCGAGACCGTGCCACCGCCCGGCGACCCCTCGGGCCTCACGACCGGGAGCGGCGAGCAGCCTCGTCGGTCTCGCCCCCGGGACGATCACCCAGGGCGACTACGACGCGGCAAAGGCGAAGGAACCATTCGCGGTCCAGCTGTCCGACCTGGTCGACCAGAACCGGCTGGGTGTCAACTTCGTGTGGCTGCTCGTGACCGGCTTCCTGGTCATGTTCATGCAGGCCGGGTTCGCGCTCGTCGAGACCGGGTTCACCCGGGCAAAGAACGCGATGCACACCATGAGCATGAACTTCATGGTCTATGCCATCGGCGTCGTCGGCTTCTTCATCCTCGGCTTCGGGATCGCGTTCGGCGGGCTCGGGACCGTCGGCGTCAGCAACCTCGGCGGGCTCGCGCCGTTGAGCTACGGAGCTCGGCGATCACGATCGGCGACACGACCTGGGGCATCTCCGGCGGGACCGGCTTCGCCCTGACGGGATCGAGCTACGACGTCGGCGTCATCGCCTTCTTCCTGTTCCAGCTCGTGTTCATGGACACCGCGGCGACGATCCCGACCGGGTCGATGGCGGAACGGTTCCGGTTCAAGCCGTTCGTGCTGTACGCGCTCTTCATCTCCGGGATCCTCTACCCGTTCTACGCGAACTGGGCGTGGGGCGGCGGGTTCCTGTCGCAGCTCGGGACCCTCGGGCTCGGGAACGGCTACGTCGACTTCGCCGGGTCCGGGGTCGTCCACTCGATCGGCGGCTGGTGCTGCGCTGGCCGGGGCGATGGTCCTCGGGCCGCGGATCGGGAAGTACAACAAGGACGGCTCGAGCAACGCGATCCTCGGCCACAACCAGATCCTGGCGATCCTCGGGACGTTCATCCTCGCCTTCGGCTGGTTCGGGTTCAACCCCGGGTCGACGTTCGGGGCGTCGGGCAACGGCGCGCTGCGGATCGGGATCATCGCGGTCGTGACCCTGCTGGCCTCGGCCTGCGGCGCGGTCGCGGCGATGGTCTACACGTGGCTGACGGAGGGCAAGCCGAACCCCGGCATGATGGCCAACGGGATGCTGGCCGGTCTCGTGGCGATCACCGCACCGTCGGGCTACGTCGGTCCGATCGCGGGGTCGCTGATCGGGCTCATCGCCGGCGTCCTCGTCTGCCTGTCGGTCGCCTTCTTCGACCGGGTCCACGTCGACGATCCCGTCGGGGCGATCTCCGTCCACGGGGTCAACGGCCTGTGGGGCGTGCTCGCGGTCGGGATCTTCGCGGACGGGACGGCGAACTACGGCGGCTTCCAGGTGACTGGCCTGCTGTACGGCAACGTCGGGCAGTTCGTCGCCCAGGTGGTCGGCGCGGCGGTCGCGTTCGCGTGGGCCTTCGGCCTGTCGTACATCTTCTTCAAGGTGCTCGACCGGTTCGTGAAGATGCGCGTCAGCGCCGAGGTCGAGATCGGCGGTCTCGACATCCCCGAGATGGGGCTCGCCGGGTACATCCCCGACTCGCTCCCGGCGCCGGCCTGAGCACATCGCCTTTCCTGCCTGCGCGCCGTCGGCAACGGACGGCGCGCAGGCGCCACTCGTCTCCGGACAGCCCGCCGGATCGGGCTAGCGTTCCGCGGCCGGCAGCGCGACCACGAAGCGCGACGACGCGAACCCGTTCGGTTCGAGGTAGATCCGCCCGCCCATGGCGGTCATCAGCCGGCGCGCCGCGAAGAGGCCGATCCCGGAGCCCCGGCTCCGGCCGCGACCCTCGATCCGGACGAACGGCTCGAAGACGCTCTCCCAGTCCTCGACCGGGACGCCCGGGCCGTCGTCGGTGACGTAGACCTGGATCTCGTCGCCGACCCGCCAGACCCCGATGCTGACGCCCTCGGCCGTCGGCGCGTACTTCGACTCGTTCTCGAGCAGCTGCTCGAGGACCTGGCGGAAGCGGGTCTCGTCGCCGATCGCGATCATCGGCTCGTCCGGGCGCGCCCAGCGGATGGAGTGCGAGCGGAGGAGCAGGCGAAGCGTCTCGACCGTGTCGGCGACCGCCTGGACGGCATCGAACGGAGCGCGCGACAGCCCGGTCAGGCCCTCGCCGCGGACCGAGGCGAGGATCGAGTCCACGAGGCGGTCGAGGCGTCCGAGCTGGTCCGACGCGGCATCGCGCCAGTCGTCGACGGCCGCGTCCGGCGCCTGGGCCGCGGCCGCCTCGGCGAGGAGGTCCACGTAGACGCGCACGATCGACAGCGGCGTCCGAAGCTCGTGGGTGACGACGCTGAGGAGCTCCGCCCGCGCGGCGTCGAGGGCGGTCAGCTCGGCCAGCCGGCCCTCGACCTCGGCGGTGAGGCGGCCCTTCTCGACGATCCCCGCCAGGAGCGCCGCGATCGTCTGGAGGAAGGCGATCTCCACGTCGTCGAAATGGCGCTGCTCGTGGGTCTGGACGTTCAGGACGCCGACGACGGTGTCGTGCCACTCGAGCGGCACGGACAGCATCCCGCGGAGCGTCCCGACGTCGAAGCCGCGCACCCACGCGAACCGGTCGTCGAACGTGACGTCCTCGACCGCGATCGGCGTGCGGCTGGCCGCCACGCGTCCGGTGATGCCCTGTCCCCAGTCGAGGCTCACCCGGCCGACCTGCGTGCGGTCGAGCCCGTTGGTCGCCGCCAGCGTGAGCCGCATCCGTTCGTGGTCGGCCAGGTAGAACGAGCAGACCTCGACGCCCATCGCCGCCGTCGTCCCGTCCACGATCGAATGCATCAGCTCGTCCCAGTCGCGCGCCAGCGTCGCCAGCTGCGCGATCTCGTTGAGGAACGCGAGCTCACGCAGACGCCGGTCGGCGGGCGTCGCGTCGGCCGGGAGCGGCTCGTTCACCGTGCTGCGAGGGACGGGAGTTCGGCGCGCAGCGCGATGAGGTCGTCATCGGTCGGGGCCAGCGTCCGCAGCTCCTCCTGCCCGGGGAGTGCCTGGCGGAGCAGGGCACGCGCCGCATCCAGCCGGCCGCCGCGCGCGTGGTAGCAGGCGAGGTTGTAGCGGGCGTACGCGGCGGACCGATCCGGCCAGTCGCCGCGGTCGATGCAGTGCCAGCGTCAGGTCGGCGAGCTCGAGCACCCGGCGCTCCAGCCCGCCCTCGGTTGCGATCGGGCCGAGGTGACCGAGGTCGTGCTCCGGGCCGTCGCTCATGATCGAGCCGACGACCGTCGGGTCGGCCAGCGCCTCGTCGCTCGCCGCCGAGACCTCGGCGATGAGCGCGTCCGTGGTGGCATCGGCGTCGCCGACGACCCACTGCCAGGTCCAGTCGGCGCGATCCGCGTGGAAGATCGCGTTGATCTCGTCGATGTCGTCGGCCGGAAGCTCGGGCTCGGGTCGGCCCTCCCGGAGCGCGGCCATCTTCGTCGCCTGGTGTTGGCGCCACGCGGAGAGGTGGGCGAGGTGGTCCTTCGCCGACCAGCCGCCGTCGGGTCCGGGCGCATCGCGTGCGGCCGGGTCGAGTGCGGCGAAGATCTCGATCTCGGCGGCGCGACAGGCGCGCAGACCCTCGATGAGGCTGGCGCGGAGGGAGGCGAGGTCGTTCGGATCAGGCATGCCGGTCATCGTAGCGTCCGGACCAGGTCCGCGGCCCGGACCAAGTCCGCGGCCGGGCTCGGCCCCCCGCGCCGCCTCGTTCGTGACAGATACCCTCCCGGAGACTGGTGGGCAAGCGACTCGTGCGGATCCATGGTGATTCACAGGTCCAGGCTCGCGGATCGAGCGTGGTTATGGTGCCGTCGGACCCGCCGGCTCCTCCGATCCAGGCCTACCAATCCCCGGGCGCATATCTGTCACTGTCCAGCGTCCGAATTCGGGGGCCAGCCGGCACGTCCGGCCCGCCCGCATCTACACCCCGGCCGGCTCCGGATCCGCGATCGTCGTCGGGAGCGTGTCGAGCAGCGGATCCGTCCAGGTCCAGGCGGCCCCGTGGTGCTTCCCGACCGCCCCGTGCCGCGCCGCCTCGACCCGCAGCGGCAGCCCGAAGATCTCGATGAACCCGACCGCCGAGGCATGATCGAACGCGTCGCCCTCGTCGTAGGTCGCGAGGCTCTTGTCGTACAGCGACATCGGCGAGCGCCGCCCGACCACGACCGCCGACCCGTGGTCCAGCCGCACCCGCACCTCGCCCGACACCACCCGCTGCGACGACGCCACGTACGCGCGCAGGTCGCGCGACAGGGCGCTGAACCACAGGCCGTCGTAGATCAGGCGGGCCAGCTCGTCGGCCACCATCCGGTTGAAGCGGAGCGTGTCGCGCGACAGGGTCAACCCCTCGAGCGCGCGATGCGCCGCGTGAAGGATGGTCGCCGCGGGCGCCTCGTAGATCTCGCGGCTCTTGATCCCCACCAGGCGGTCCTCGACATGGTCGATCCGCCCGACACCGTGCGCGCCACCGACCGCGTGCACCCGCTCGACCAGCTCGACCGCGCCCAGCCGCTCGCCGTCGAGCGCGACCGGGACCCCGCCCTCGAAGTCGATGAGCAGCTCGACCGGAGCCGGCGCGTCGCCCGGCGCGACCGTCCATTCGTACGCATCGGCCGGCGGCGTCACCCACGGATCCTCGAGGACCCCGGTCTCGCACGAGCGGCCCCAGAGGTTGACGTCGATCGAGTACGGCGACGCCTTGGTGATCGGGATCTCGATCCCGCGCTCGGCGGCGTAGTCGATCTCCTGGTCGCGGGTCAGGCCCATCCCGACCCGCATCGGGGCGACGACCTCGAGCCCCGGATCGAGCGCATGCGTCGCGACGTCGAAGCGGACCTGGTCGTTGCCCTTGCCGGTGCAGCCGTGGGCGACCGCGTCGGCGCCCTCGCGCTGGGCGACCTCGACGAGGAGCTGCGCGATCAGCGGCCGCGCGAGCGCGGTGGCCAGCGGGTAGGCGCCCTGGTAGAGCGCGTTCGCCTGGAGGTGCGGCCAGACGAAGTCGGTGACGAACCGCTCGCGCGCGTCCACGACGTAGGCGCGGGCGGCGCCGGCCGACATCGCCCGCTTCTCGACGCCCGGGCGGAGCGACCCACCGCCGAGATCGACCGTCAGGGTCACGACCTCCGCGTTGAACTGCTCGCGGAGCCAGGCGACGGCGACCGACGTATCGAGACCACCGGAGTAGGCGAGGACGACCTTCTTCACTTAGATCCTTGAACCTCCGGAGCGGGCGGCGATGGCCTCGAACCGCTCGAGCCAGCGCCCGAGACGCGATTCGTCGGCGAACAGGACGAGGAGCGTATTGTCGCCCGCCAGCGTGCCTTCCTGCTCGTGGAGGCTCGACTCGTCGATGGCCTGGGCGATGACGCTGGCCGTGCCGGGCGTCCCGGTCAGGACCAGGATCAGGCCGCTCCGGCCGATGGTGACCGGGATGTCGCCGAGGATCCGCTCGAGCCGCGCATCGAGGTCGCCCGCCGCCGGTGCCGCGATCGCCGGCGCGACGTAGACGTGGCCGTCGGCACCGGGCGCCTTGATCAGCCCGAGCTCGGAGATGTCGCGCGAGACCGTCGCCTGGGTGACCTCGAAGCCCTGGGCGCTGAGCGCGTCCACGACCTCGCGCTGGCTCCCGACCGGACGCGTCGCGATCAGCTCGCGGATCGCCCGCTGGCGCTGCTGCTTGTGGTCGTGGCTGCCCGCACCGTTGCCGTTCATGCGGCTCCCGCGTGGGCCGCGCGGACGGCCGTGATGTGCGTCCCGAAGGTCGGGTCGTCGAGGGCCCGCGCGAGCGCGTCCGGCGCCGACGAGTCGGCGATGACGGCCTCCGCACCGTCCCAGCCGAGCGCCCCGAGCGCCGCCCGGACCTTGGGGACCATCCCGCCGGCGATGACCCCCGATTCGATGAGCGTCTCGGCCTCGCCCGCGGTCAGGGCGTCGAGCCGCTGGCCGTCGGCGTCGCGGACGCCGTCGACGTCGGTCAGCAGGACGAGCTGCCGGGCGCCGAGACCGGCCGCGATCCCGGCCGCGGCGTCGTCGGCGTTGACGTTGCAGACGATCCCGTCCGCGTCGCGCGCGAGCGGCGCGACGACCGGGACCTGCCCGCCGACGAGGATCGCGTCGAGCAGGTCGCGGCGCAGCCCGACGACCGAGGCGACGAGCCCGAGATGCGGGATCCGCTCGGCGATGAGCAGCCCGCCGTCGACGCCCGACAGCCCGACGGCATCGACGCCGAGGTCGCGCAGCCCGGACACCAGCTCGCTGTTGACGACGCCCCGGAGGACCGCGGCGGCCACCTCGAGCGACTGGGCGTCGGTGACCCGCAGGCCGCCCTCGAACTTGCTCGGGACGCCGAGGCGCTCGAGCCATTCGGTGATCCGCTTGCCGCCGCCGTGGACCAGGACCACGGGACGTCGACGCGCGACCGCGGCCACTTCCGCGAGGACCTGGCTCTGCTCCGCGATCGTCGTGCCACCCAGCTTGACGACCAGGATCTCGCTCACGTCGTGTATTCCGAGTTCTCGATGACGTACGTCCTCGGTCAGGTCGCAGCCGAAGGCCTCGCCACGGCCGGTGCCCAGGCCGAGGTCGAGGGCGAACACGACCTCCGGGGCGTCCATCGCGGCCCGGGCCGCGGACCGGTCGAACGTCACCGGCCCGCCCGGCCGCCCCATCGAAGACAAGGTGACCGGCGATCGAGATCCGGAGCGTCGCCGGGTCGAGCACGGCCGGGGTCCCGGCACGGACCGACGCCTCGGCGGCCGGCAGACCGGCCGCCTCGAGCACGGCCGCGTCGGCGAGCCGCGCATTGCCGGCCGCGCCCGCGATCCGGCCCCAGTTCGGGTCGCGACCGTGCGCCGCCGCCTTGACCAGGCTCGACGAGATGACCGACCGCGCGACCGCCCGTGCCTCGGCGTCGTCACGGGCACCGGTGACTGAGGCGGTGATCAGCGTCGCCGCTCCCTCGCCGTCGGCCGCCTGCTGGCGGGCCAGGTCGCGGGCGACCGCCTCGATCGCTGCGCCCAGGGCGGTGGCAGCCGGCGAACCGGCCCCCACCGGCGCGACCCCCGCCGCCCCCGACGCCAGGACGAAGACCGTGTCGTTCGTGCTCGTGTCGCCATCGACCGAGAGCTGGTCCCAGGTCCGAGCCGCGGCCGGCCGGAGCAGGCCCCACAGGACCTCGGGGGCGACCGTCGCGTCGGTCAGCACGACCGACAGCATCGTCGCCATCCGCGGATGGATCATCCCGACGCCCTTGGCGATCCCGCTGACCGTGACCCGTGCCGGGCGACCGTCGCTCCCTGGCAGCTCGAGGATCGCGGTCGCGACCTTGGTCTTCGAGTCGGTCGTGCGCAGGGCGACCGCCGCGGCGAGCAGCCCGTCATCGGACGCGGCGAGCACCGGCACGAGGGCCGCCAGTCCGGCCCCAACCTTGTCGAGCGGCAGCCGGGTCCCGATGACGCCCGTCGAGAGGTGGAGCGTGCGCTCGACCGTCACGCCGGTCGTAGCGGCGAGCATCGCCGCGATCTCGGCCTGGTCGGCGTCACCCGCGGCGCCGGTCGCGGCATTCGCGCTGCCGCTCGTCGAGATGACCGCCTCGGCCCAGCCGAACCCGCCGCGCGGATCGCCCGACGTCGCGGCGAGATGCGCCCGCGACAGCCGCACCGGCGCGGCCGCGAACGCGTTCGGGGTGAAGACGGCGGCCACGGCGGCCGGACCGGTCGTCGAGAGCACGACGGCGAGGTCCGGCCGGCCCGAGGCCTTGATCCCTGCCGCCAGGCCGCCCGCCTTGAAGCCGGCCGGCATGACGGGACGTCGCTCGACCGGTGGGAGGTCCGCCGAGGACGTCGGGACGGGGAGATCCGAGAGTGTCGTCATGGGGCGAGCGGGAGCTGCTCGAGGCCGGCCGTCTCGGGCAGGCCATGGACGAGGTTGAACGATTGGATCGCCTGCCCGGCCGCTCCCTTGACCAGGTTGTCCTCGACCCCGATGGCGAGGATCCGACCGGTCCGCGGGTCGAGGCTGACGTGGACGCGGACCTGGTTGCTGCCGGTCGTGTGGCGGGTCGCGGGCGGCGTGCCGACGACCGTCACGAACGGCTCGTCCGCATAGGCCGCCGCATACATCTCGTCGAGCTCGGGCCCGGCGATCGGGCGGGTCGGGCGCACGTGGCAGGCGGCGAGGATCCCGCGGGTCATCGGGATGAGGTGGGGGAGGAAGTCGACGGCGACGATCCCCGGGTTGGCCGACGGGTCGAGCCCCTCATGACCGGTGATCCAGGCGAGCTCCTGCTCGATCTCCGCGACGTGACGGTGCCCGCCGACGCCGTAGGCCATGACGCTCTCGTTGACCTCGCCGAAGAGGTAGCCGGCCCTGAGCTCGCGACCGGCGCCCGAGACGCCGCTCTTGGCATCGACCACCAGGTCGCCGATGAGCCCGGCGCGCGCCAGTGGCGCCAGGGCGAGGAGCGTCGCCGTCGGGTAGCAGCCGGGCGACCCGACGATCGCGACTGGGGCGTCGACGAGCGCCTGGAGCTCAGTCCGATGCAGCTCCGGGAGGCCATAGACCGCGACCTCGAGCAGGTCGGGCCGCGGGTGCTCGAAGCCGTACCAGCGCGGGTAGTCGGCCGGGTCGCGCAGCCGGAAGTCGGGGCCGAGGTCGATGACCGCGGTGCCGGTGGCGGCGGTCGCCTCGGCGATCTCGACCCCGGCACCGTGCGGCATCGCCATGAAGACGGCATCGAGCGGGCCCGTCTCCGGCAGCCGGGCGTGGACCGTCAGCTCGGTCGTGGCGAGATGCGGGTGGATCCCGACGATCGGGTCGTGGTCACGGTCGCGCCCGACGAGCCCGACGAGTTCGACGTTCGGGTGTCGGGCCAGGAGCCGGACCAGCTCGCCCCCGACATAGCCGGTCGCCCCGATGATCCCGACACGCAACCTGCGCGGACCGCCGGACGGGTCGAGCCCGCGCTGATCACGCCGCAGGGGAGCGGGGCGGTAGCGGTCTCGGCGGTCGTCGGGATCGGCTGGACGGCGGTCATCGTCGAATGACTATACATCGCGAATGCATAGTCATGCAACCATCCGGCAACGGAGGTCCGAATGGCAGTGTTTGACGCCAATCGAGAGCATCAACCCCCGTCGACCGGGTCGGTGGGTTCCCAAAAGCGCCCATACGGGACGTCCTTGATGCTCTCGAGTGACATCAGCGAGCGAGGGTCTCCGGCGGCGCGGCGGCCCGCTCGGACTCGGACCTACTGGTAGCGGATCGGCTCCACTGCCATCCGGTTCGCGGAGCTCGCGCCGCGCGTCCAGATCCGGGTCACGAGGTCCGGGACCCACCAGCGCAGGAAGTACAGCCGGCAACCGAGGCAGTAGCCGGTCGTCGCCAGGAGCGTCTGGAGCCCCGCGACCGCGAGAGTCAGGCCCCAGGCGAGGGTCGTCGCCCCGAACACGAACGCGACGAGGGCCAGGATGAGCGCCACGCTCCCGAGGGTCTGGGCGAAGCGCGGCGGGTATTCGTGCTCAGGCTCGGCCGGACCGAGGTGCGCGACCCGGACGATGCGACGCCAGATCGCGCCGTAGATCGAGTACTTGAGACCGAACGCGGCGCTCGCCCCGATCGAGACGAGCACGACCGCGACGAGCCACGAGGCCCCGACCAGGAACGCCCCGATGAGCAGCACGGCCGACACGCCGGCGCCGAAGCGGTGGCCTCGGGGATCGATCATCCGTGCCTTGGGCAGGCGGGCGACGGCATCAGCGGGGACGGCTGAAGGCATGCGGACGGTCTCCCGGCGAGGGGTGGTGCCCCCACTTCGGGGCACGAGGACGTGAGGATACCAGATAATCCCTACTGGTCTACTGGGGATTTACGCGAGGATGTCGGGCCGGGCGTACGGTCCCGTGGCGATCACCTCGCCCTCGGCTTCGTACGGCGCCGCGCCGGTCGAGACGACCCGGTAGCGGTGATGGACGACCGTGGCGCCGGCCGAGATCATGGCGTTGACCGGGCAGTACTTCGTCGCCGACAGCTCGATGCAGCGGCGGACCGCCGCCTCGTCGATGTCGCGCCCGACGACCTCGTGGGTCACGTCGATCTCGGTGAAGACCTGCGGGTACTCGTCGCGCTGGCTGCCGCGGACGTGGATCCGGTACTCGTCGATGGCCAGGCGCTTCTTGCCGGCGATCGAGACGACGTCCATCGCCGTGCACGCCCCGAGCGCCGCGAGGATCGTCTCGACGGGGCTGCCGCCGCGGTTCGAGTCGCGGTCGTCGAAGACCAGGGCGTGGCCGCTGCTCGGCATCGCCTCGAAGCGCATCCCGCCCTCGTGGCGGAGCTCGACCGACTTCAGGGTGGGCATCGGGTCAGACCCCTGCCAGCGAGATCGGTGCAGGCTCGTCGTCGGACGGCGCCCAGTAGGCGGGGTCGTCGGCGAGGAACTGCTCGCGGTAGAGCCGAGCGTAGAGCCCGTCCTGCGCGAGCAGCTCGGCGTGGGTGCCGCGCTCGGCGATCCGGCCCTTGTCGTAGACGATGATCCGGTCGGCGCGCAGGATCGTCGACAGCCGGTGGGCGATCGCGATCGTCGTGCGGCCCTCCATCAGGCGCTCGAAGGCGCGCTGGATGAGCCGCTCCGAGACGGTGTCGAGCGCCGAGGTCGCCTCGTCGAGGATCAGGATGCGCGGGTCCTTGAGCAGCACCCGGGCGATCGCCATCCGCTGCTTCTCGCCGCCCGACAGCTTGTAGCCGCGTTCGCCCGACGATCGTGTCGTAGCCGTCGGGAAGGTCGGCGATGCGGTCGTGGATCGAGGCGGCGGAGGCGGCCGCGATCAGCTCGTCCTCGGTCGCCTCGGGCTTCGCGTAGCGGAGGTTGTCGCGGACGGAGGCATGGAACAGGTAGGTCTCCTGGGTCACGGCGCCGATGATCTCCCCGAGCGAGGCGAGCTTGATCCGGCGGACGTCGACGTCGTCGATCTCGACCGCGCCCGAGTCGACGTCGTAGAGCCGCGAGACGAGGTAGGTCGTGGTCGTCTTGCCCGCGCCCGAGGGGCCGACCAGGGCGACCAGCTCCCCGGGTTCGGCGGCAAAGTCGACGTGCTCGAGGCCGAAGGGCTGGGAGGCAGGCTCCGCGTCGGCCGAGACCTCGGGCTCGGCGCCGGCTTCCGCATCGAAGGCCGCGGCCATCTCGAGCTCCAGCTCCGGCTCCTCCTCGAGGCCGCGCGCGAGCGCGTCATGCGCCCGCTGCGAGGGAACCGCCGCGGTCGGGTACTGGAACGAGACGTCGCGGAAGCGGACCCGGCCGCGGGTCGAGGCGCGGGTCTTCGTGACCGCGTCGGGCGCATCGACGATCTCGGGGTCCATCTCGAGGTACTCGAAGATCCGGTCGAAGAGCGCCAGCGAGCCCTGGATCTCGACCTGGATGTTGAGCAGCTGGCCGAGCGGGAAGAAGAGCCGGCTCTGGAGCGTGGTGAAGGCCACGATCGTGCCGGCCGAGGGTGCCCCCGGCGCGCCGTTCGCGGCCAGCGTGCCTGCCAGCCAGTACACGAACGCCGGCATGATCGAGAAGATCGAGCCGATGATCATGAAGAACCAGCGGCCGACCATCGCCTGGCGGATCTGGAGCATCGCCAGGCGCTTGTTCTGGCCGCGGAACTTCTCGATCGAGTTGGCCTGCTGGCCGAACGTCTTGGACAGCAGGATGCCCGAGACGCTGAGCGTCTCCTCGGTCGTGGCGGTCATCTCGGCCAGCGACTTCTGCGTCTCGGACGAGACCTCGCGGCGGATCTTGCCGACCCGGAACGTGAGGTAGAGGAAGAACGGGGTCAGCCCGAGCGACAGGATCGCGAGCCGCCAGTCGAGCAGGAACATCGCGATGGTCGTGCTGATCGCGATCGCCAGGTTGCTCGTCACCGAGCTGGCGGTATCGGTCACGACGGCCTGGACGCCACCGATGTCGTTCGCCAGCCGGCTCTGGATCTCCCCCGTGCGGGTCTCCGTGAAGAAGCGCAGCGGCATCGATTGGAGGTGGGCGTAGAGCGCGCCACGCAGGTCCTGCATGACGTTCTGGCCGATGACGTTGTTGAGGTAGCTCTGGCCGACCCCGATCAGGCCCGTGATGATCGGCAGGATGATCATCAGGCCGACGTAGAGGTTGAGCTTCGCGTAGTCCTTGCCGATGATCACCTGGTCGAGCAGGAGGCCGAGCAGGAGAGGGTTGATCAGCCCGATCAGGCTCGTCGTCAGGATCGCCCCGAGGACGATCAGGACCTGGAGCTTGTACGGCTGGAAGAAGGCCGCGATGCGACGGAGCGTGCGCGCGCGGCGCTCCTTCGGGACCGGGGTGAAGTCACGGACCGAGCTGCCGAACGGGCCGCCGCCCATCCCGCGGCCGCCGCCCCCGCCGCCTCCGCCGCCGCGGCCGCCCGTGGCGCCACCCGTCGCCGTCCTCGTCTGCCCTCGCGGGAACCCCATCAGGCGCCCGTCTGGTTTGTGGTCGTCATCGGCTCGACGCTACCACGGAATCGGGGGTCTGGCCGTCCGGCTCGGGCTCGCCCCGCTGGGGCGGACGCTCTGAATCCTTGATGTCACTCGAGAGCATCAATACGCGAGGGCGAAACGTCGCCGGCGGCTCCGTAGCCCGCGGATCCGGGACCCGTCCGCCGACCGCGTCCCCAATGACCTCCGGTCCGTGACCGATAAGGGGCAGATGAGCAGTACCGCGTAGCGTTGCCGGATGCGATGCCAGGCACGACGCTGGGCGCACTCGACGGATCCGCGCCACGAAGTCGAACAGCGCGGATACGACCTTATCGGCGCCATGCTCAAGCGCCGGCGTCTGCTGGCGCACCTAACGCAGCGCGAACTCGAGCACCTGACCCGCATCGATCAAACGGTCGTCAGTCGCCTGGAGAACGGCAGGCAATACGGGCTGCGCTGGTCGCGGTTCGCGATCCTCGTGGCCACGCTCGACGGCCTCGACGACGCCACCTCGGCGCCGCCGCCACCTTGGTGGGTGCGGGCGGGCATCACGCCGCCGCCGTACATGCTGGAGCAACTCCGGGGGGAGGGACTCCTCCCGCCCGAGCAGGACCAACTCGCCGGCGTACCCGAGCTTCCAGGCTAGGATCGAGGGCCCAAAACGATCCATCCAGCGGGAATGCACCAGTCCTGAGGCTCTCGAGCGACATCACGCGGAGGGATAGTCGCCGGCGACCGGCACGAGTCCTGATGCTCTCGAGTGACATCACGCGGAGGGATAGTCGCCGGCGGGCCGACGCTGTCGGCGAACGGGCGCCCCGCGCTCCGGCGCGCCACTTACCAGGCCGAGGCGGACGCCGATTCGGTGATGCCCTCGGATTCGAGCCAGCGCTCGGCGTCGATGGCGGCCTTGCAGCCGTCGGCGGCGGCGGTCACCGCCTGGCGGTATCGGTGGTCGTGGACGTCGCCGGCGATGAAGACGCCGTCGATCTTCGAGCCGGTCTCGTCGTGGACGATGAGATACCCCTTCTCGTCGACGTCGAGCCAGTCGCGGAAGGCCTCGGTGTTGGGCCGATAGCCGATCGCGATGAAGAGACCGTCGACCGGGAGCCGCCGCTCCTCCCCGGTGGTCGTATCGCTCAGCCGAAGCCCGTCGACCTTGGACTCGCCGAGGACCTCCTCGACCGCGGTGTTCGGGTGGATCTCGATCTTGTCGTGCGCGTAGGCGCGGTCGATCATGATCTTCGACGCCCGGAAGGTGTCGCGCCGATGGAGCAGGTGGACCTTCGTCGCGAAGCGGGTGAGGTAGGTCGCCTCCTCGAAGGCGGTGTCGCCGCCGCCGACCACGGCGATCTCGCGGTCCTTGAAGAAGAAGCCATCGCACGTTGCGCAGGCCGACACGCCGCGACCGCGCAGCCGCGTCTCGCTGTCGAGCCCGAGCCAGAGCGCCGACGCGCCCGTGGCGACGATCACGGCCTGCGCCCGGTATTCGGTGCCGCGCGCCCAGATCCGGAACGGCCGCTCGGAGAAGTCCACGCGGTCGATGTCGACGTCGAAGAGCCGCGCCCCGAACCGCTCGGCCTGGGCGCGCATCGAGGCCATCAGGTCGGGGCCCTGGACGCCGTCGACGAAGCCCGGGTAGTTCTCGACGTCGCTGGTGAGCATCAGCTGACCGCCCGGCGCGGAGCCCGCCAGGACGACCGGCTCGAGGTTGGCCCGGGCGGCATAGATCGCGGCGGTCAGCCCGGCCGGACCGGACCCGACGATGACCAGGTTGGTGTCGACCGCACCATCGGCGTCGTGCAGCACCGAAGAACCGCCGATCGCGCTCGACGCACCGGCCGCGGTGTCGTCCACCATCGAGATCGAGAAGCCGCCGAACGGGTTCGTGGCGGGCGGCGTCGACCCGTTGCCTTGGTCACTCATAGCGTCATCGTAGCACGCGCACGATACTCCCGGGGGGTATCACGGGCAGCTCTCACGGCAGGTCTCGAACGCCCGGGATCACGTCGCGCCCGATCAGCTCGAGCACGTGGAGATCCGGGAGCTGACGCAGGCCCAGGATGATGTGTTGCACGCCGGCATCGGAGAAGTCGCCGAACCGGTCGATGACCTGGGCCGGCGTCTCGGTGTCGCCGCGGCCGTCGCGCGTCACCCGGATGTTCTGGAGCGTCGAGCGCTCGATCTCGTCGGGGTCGCGGCCGACCGCGGCGCAGTGCTCGGCGAGGATCGCGTACTTGCGGGCGACACCCTCGGGTGTCCCGAAGACGTTGGTGGCGTCGGCGTATTGCGCCACGAGGCGCAGGGTCTTCTTCTCGCCGCCGCCACCGATCATGATCGGCACCCTGGGGCGTGACAGCGACTGCGGGGAGTTGAGCAGCCGATTCGCCCGGAACAACCGCCCGTGGAACTCGCCCTGGCTGCCCAACTCGCCCTCCCACATGCCGTGCGCGATCTGGAGCGTCTCCTCGAGCATCTCGAAGCGCTCGCCGAGCGGCGGGAACGGGAAGCCGAGACCCTCCGACTCCGCCTGGTTCCAGGCCGCCCCGATCCCGAGCCACGCCCGTCCGCCCGACAGGACATCGAGCGTCGTCGCCGCCTTGACCCACAGCCCGGGGTTCCGGTAGTGGATGCCGCCGACCATCAGCCCGAGCCGCGCGCGCTTGGTCTGCGCGGCCATGAACCCGAGCGTCGTCCAGCCCTCGAGCATCGGATCCTCGACCGGGCCGACGCCCCGGATCTGCCAGAAATGGTCCATGACCCAGAGCGAATCGAAGCCGACCTCGTCGGCCTTCCGGACGATCTCGCCGAGGGTCGGACCGATGGCCGGCGTCCCGCCGGGCCAGGTGAAGGACGAGATCTGGAGGCCGATCTTCATTTCGTTGCAGAGCGTACCAAAACCCCGATGGCACGCTCCGCAACGACCGAAACCGCGGCCTACATCACCTCGAACGTCTCGGCGACCTCGACCGACGCGCCGCCCTGGAGGACCGGGCAGCCCTTGGCCAGCTCGACCGCCTGGTCGAGGTTGTCGGCCCGGATCACGCTGTAGCCGGACGACGGGTTGGTGCCGCCCTCGCTGACCGAGCCGCTCGGCGCGATCGTGCGGACCTGGCCGACCGGGTTGCCCTGATCGATGACCCTGTCGCCGAGGACGCCGAACCAGGCGGTCCAGGCCTGCATGACCTTGGCGCCCTCTTCCTGACTCTCGGGCATCGAGCCGCCGTGGAACACGAGCAGATAGTTCGCCATGGGTCTGTCCTCCGGAGTCGCGTGGCCGCGCGGGACGAGCGTTCCGGCGGGGCGGCCTCCCGCCGCACTGTACCAACGACGAACGAGGATCGGCCGAATCGACAGGATCGTGACAGACAGCTGACACGGACGGCGCACACTGTCGAATTCGAGCGAGGGTCGTCCGGGATCCTCGACGAACGGTGGGAGTGGAATCCGGGCCGATGACCGGTGGTCAAGATCCGACCGAGCTCGTCCCGGTGGTCGCGCCGCCCCCGCTTCCGCCGCCTGTTGCGCCGGCCCCCGCCTCCGCCGCCGACCGAGGTCGCCCGCATCCCGACCATCCCCGATTCGCGCCCGCGAGGTGAGCCGAGCTTCCTGCTCCGTGCTGTCTGGTTCATCTTCATCGGCTGGTGGCTGAGCGCGCTGGCGATCGGGGTCGCCTACTTCCTCTGCGTGATCATCGTCGGCCTGCCGCTGGCGTTCATGATCTTCAACCAGCTGCCCGCGATCCTGACCCTCCGACCGCGCTCGGCCGACCCGACCGGCTTCCCCGTCGAGCAGCTCCCGATCTGGATCCGTGCCGTCTGGTTCCTCTTCGTCGGCTGGTGGCTCGGCGCGCTCTACATGACCGTGGCGTGGGGGCTGTGCGTGATCCTGATCACGCTGCCGATCGGCCTGTGGCTGTTCAACCGGGTCGGGGCGGTCATGACGCTCCTGCGGTATTGAGATGGCCCGGCCCACATCCGCGCCGATGGCCTCGTCGGTCGCATCGAGGGAGTCCGCGGGTACGCGCGCCGAACTCCGGCTAGAGCCCCAGAACGAACCGCAGGGCGTCATCGAGTCGCTCGATGGCCTCCGGATCGAGGCGACCGAGCTTCGGACCGAGCAGGACCGCAGGGTACGTCGCGAGCTGATCGCACTTGACGAAGCCGTCGCGCGGCAGACCGGCCTCGCGGGCGGCCACCGGCACCAGGTACCGCGGTTTCTCGGGTGCCGATCTCGGGGAGCTGGTCATCGGGGCGACGATGACCGTGGTCGACTTGGCGAGCCGATCCGTTCGGACGATCACAGCCGGGTGCGGGCCACGGATGACGTTGCCGCCGAGATCGGGGAAGTCGATGTAGTGGATGTCGCCGCGCAGCGGGCCAACGGCCGGCCCGGTTCGGCCGATGCCTACCACTCGATCTCCGCCCAGAGTTTCGCGGCGATCGGCAGGTATGCGTTGGCCCAGGCCAGGTTCTCCTCGGCGTCGAGCTCGAGCGCCCGATCCAGGCCCTCCTGCTCGACCTCCGCCAGCATCCGACGGAGCGCCGCCCCGATCGTGGCGCTGACCGAGAGGCCGCTCTCGGCCGCGGCCTGGCGCACGACCTCGACCAGGTCCGTCGGCAGGCTGATCGACAGCTTCGAATGCGGGAGCGTCAGACGCATCCGCGCCGTACGACGCGACGGCCTCGGCGAGGGCCTTGGGAGAGTATGACCAACGTTCACTCATGGTAGGAACGATGGTAGGACGTCCGGTATGACCGTGTCAACCGTCGTGCCCGCCTCGTCGCCGGATTCGCTCACCACCGACCAGCGCCGGATCGTCGAGTTCGGCGATGGGCCGGTCGTGGTCATCGCCGGTGCCGGGACGGGCAAGACCCGCGTCATCGTCGAGCGGGTCAAGTGGCTGCTCGAGACCCGCGACGGCCTGCTCCCCGAGAACATCCTCGTGCTGACCTACAACGTGAAGGCCACGCGCGAGCTCCAGGAGCGACTGGACACGACAGTCGGCACGGCGACCCGCGCGCGCATCGCGGTCTCCAACTTCCACAGCTTCTGCCACCGGATCCTGACCGAGAACGCGGCCGACGCCGGCCTGCCGCCACGCCCCGACGTGCTCGACGGCATCGGGCAGGTCCTGCTGCTGCGCGACATCGTCCAGGACGCTGCCGCTCATCTACCACTACCGCTGGACGTGGGCTCTGGCCGACTTCGTGCGCTTCATCAACCGGGCGAAGGACGAGCTGGTCACGCCCGTCGACTTCGATGCCTTCGTGGCCGAGGAGCGACGGGTATTCGAGGAGCGGTACGGGAGTTTCGAGGCCGCCGAAGGCCGACTCGCGGCGAAGGGCAACCTGAAGCCGCTTCGTGACGTGCGTGGCGCGTACGCCGGCGCTTCGCGCCAACGAGCGAGCCGAGGCGGCAGGACCGACTACAAGGCCGACGCCGCCGACAAGATCGCGGACCGCGAGGCTCGACGGACGATCGCGGCGACCGGGTATGCCCACGGTCGCGGCTACTTCGACAGCAGACGACCACCCGACGATCGACACCCTGGCGGCGACATACGAGGCCGACGGCGCCGCCCTCGAGGTCGTCCGGCTCACCGAGCTCGCGGCCGTGTTCCGATGCCTACGAGGACGAGCTCGCGCGCCGCGGCGCCCTCGACTTCGGCGAGCAGATCGCCGCCGTGACGCGGCTCTTCAAGACCCGACCCAACGTCCTGCGCCGCTGGCAGCGCCAGTTCCGCTACATCCTGGTGGACGAGTTCCAGGACGCCAACGTCGCCCAGATCGAGCTCATCGAGCTGCTCGGCCGGACGCCGGACCGGCCGGACAACGTCATGGTCGTCGGCGACGACGACCAGTCGATCTATCGATTCCGGGGCGCCAGCTTCGCGGCGTTCGCGGAGTTCGAGGCACGGTTCTCGCGCCCGCCGGCGCACGACCCCCACGCCACGCCGCCCGGTCCGCCGCCACGTCTCCGGATCGAGCAGAACTTCCGCTCCGTCCGCAACGTCCTGACCGCCGCCAACCGGCTGATCGGCCAGAACGAGACGCGCTTCGAGCCCGACAAGCGCCTCACGACCGACCGCCCCGACGGCGACCCCGTCGAGCTCCTCGTCTGCGCCGGCGCCGAGGACGAGGCCGTCGCCATCGTCGACGCCATCAAGTCGATGGTGGGGGAGGGGACCGGCGGGAAGTGGACCGACGTCGCCGTCCTGTACCGCAAGCACAAGCACCGCGAGGCGATCGTGGCGCGGCTGCGCGACGAGGACATCCCGTACACCGTCGTCGGCGGGCTGAGCCTGTTCGAGACGCCCGAGATCCGCGACCTGGAGCAGGCGCTCCGGGCGATCGCGGACCCGCACGACGACGTCGCGCTCGTCCGGATGATGACCGCCGGTCCGTGGCGGCTCGATGCGCTCGAGATCCTGCGGGTGACGCAGGACCGCGAGGTTCGATCGGGCGCGTCTGCTCGAGACCGTCAAGTCGATCGTGGCGACCGGCCAGGTCGAGGTGGACGTCGTCAACGAGCGGCGCGAGGACGGACCGACGACGGCCAAGGTCGATGCCGCCGCCGGCCTGCGCGCGAAGCTCCGGCAACTGCTGGGTGCGCTCGACGAGCTCAACCCGCTGACCTTCCGCGAAGGCCCGCACACGATCCTCGAGCGGTTCCTCGAGCGGACCGGGGGCGTGCTCGACCTGATCGCCGCCGACACGCTCGAGTCGAAGCGGACCGTCACGAACATCGCGAGCTTCATGCGCTTCGCCGCGGACTGGCAGGCGGCCAACCCGCGCGGGACGCTGGCCGGGTTCGTCGCGTACCTCGATGCCTACCAGGGCGCCGGCGGCGAGCTGCCGACGAGCGTCGAGCTGTCCGAGGACGTCGACGGCGTGCGGCTGATGACGCTGTACCAGGCGAAGGGGCTCGAGTTCCCGATCGTCTTCGTCCCGAATCTGCTCGACGGGGAGTGGCCCACGCAGCGAGGGCAGCGACGGCTTCTTCCCGCGCGAGCTCCTGCGCGAGGCCGTGCCCGCGGGCGACATCCACACCGACGAGGAGCGCCGGCTGCTGTACGTGGCGATGACCCGCGCGCAGGACCGGCTGATCCTGACCACGCACGGCGGGTCGGCGGCCGCAGAAGGAGGCGTCGCGGTTCGTCGGGGAGATCCTCGAGGGCGCCGGAGTCGAGGTCCGGGTGATCGACCGGACCGGGTCGGCGGAGCCGGTCGTCACGCCGGAGAACGTGTTCGCGCTCGAGCCCGACCCTGAGGCGGAGCCCGACATCGATCGCCAGGTCGCCGCCGTCCGGCGCGTCATGCCGCTGCCGACCGCCCGCGAGCGCCGGCTCGCGCTGCGCCTGCGGGCGAGCGAGCTCGTCGGGCTCATGGAGGCGACCGACGTCGCCGACCCCGAGACCGCCGCCGCCCGCGACGACCTGCGAGACCGAGCTGGCGACCCTCGCCCGATCAGCCGCGACCACCGCCGACGAGGCGCGCGCCCAGGGGCTCGATCCGCTGACCTTCCGGACGCTCGCGCTCGACGACGGCGCCGGCGCGAACCTCCTCCAGGTCGCGCCGCTGCCGCGGACCCACAGCTACTCGTCGCTCAGCACGTACGACAAGTGCCCGCTCCAGTACGCGTTCGGCTACGTCTACCGGATGCCGCCGCGCGAGGAGCCCGTCGCGGCGTTCACGTTCGGGACGCACCGCGCACGAGGCGTTCGAGGCGTTCACGAAGGAGCGCCGCGAGCGGGTCGCGCGCGGGGACCCGCCGCCCACCCGCGAGGACCTCGAGCGCGAGTTCCGCGCGCGCTGGACCCCGACCGGCTTCGGCGACAAGACCACCGAGGAGGGCTACCAGCGGCGCGTCGCGACCCTGCTCGACAACTTCTGGAACGGCGAGGTCAGCAGCCTCAGCGAGGCGCTGCTACGAGGAGCTCGACTTCGAGCTGACCCTCGAGCCGGACGACGGCTCGGCCCCCGTCGTCATCACCGGCTCAGATCGACCGGATCGACCGCCTGCCGTCGGGCGGCATCGAGGTCATCGACTACAAGACCGGCCGCGCCTGGGGCCAGAAGGCCGTCGACGAGAGCCTCCAGCTGTCGATCTACGCGCTGGCCTGCCGCGACGCGCTGGGCCTCGGCACGCCGGAACGGGTGACGCTGTACTTCACGGAGTCGGCGCTGCGGCTGTCCACGACCCGGACGGACGAGCAGCTGGACCTCGCGCGGGCGGACGTGCTGGCGCGGGTGTCGCGGATGCGGGCCGGGGAGTTCGCGGCGACGCCGTCGGCCGATGCGTGCCGGTACTGCGATTGGCGGGCGATGTGTCCGGAGCGGGTGTGATGCCCGCTCAAGTCCGGTGCTACCGGTCATGACGACCATCCTGGATACTCGGTTCATCGTTGATCACTACCAGATTGGCATGACCGTCGAACACGACCTGTACGGATACGGAACCGTCCGATGGATCCGACCGGGACCTGGAACTCCTGGCATCGGCGTCGAATTCCCTCGCGATGTGAATTGCGCTTTCTATCCTGGAAGCGGTCACCTACTCCTTGATGTGACGACGCACTGGTGTTGCAGGGTGCGAGCGGAGATGCGTATCGAACGACTACTCCCTTCGAAGCTCTCAACTGGCGAGGCGTACCCGGTTGTGCTGGAAGCTTCAGACGACCTCTTTGATCGAGTTGGGCCTGGCCCTCTTGCGCGACCAATCGAATGGATTCGTTGGGGTGGCGCCGACGCCGTCGCCGTAATCGGATCGCGTTCACGACTCAGCGCCACGGTCAACGGTCCTGCGTTCGCAATCATCGATGGGAAGCCGATGACATGGGTTGGCCCAGTCAGTGAGAAGGCAATCCTTGCCGCACTTGCCCTGGGCAGTTGGGACGAGTCGTTTGCCCAGGAGGGCGAGTGATCACCACCGGTGTCAGCCCCAGTCCTTGGTTGGGCCCTGCGCTGGAGCAGATGTGACCTCCAGACCCACGTTTCGTAGCCGTAGGCTGGAGTCACGATGCTGCTGATCTTCAAATCATCTTCCCGCTCGGACTACCTCCAGGAGAACCTCCGGGTGCTCGCATCGCCAGCCGGCGCAATCGTTGAAACGACCTACTCGACGAGGTGGCTGACACCGGAGTTGGTGGCGGCCCCGCCCGAGCTGGATGAAGAAGGGCTCGTGATCTTCAGCAGCCCTCCTTGCGATCTCAAGCACCTGCCGGTCAGGTTCGTGACGATCGTCGATACCGAGGTCGTCGAGGGCCTGCCGACATCCGGTTCCGCCTCGAGGATCGGGTTCGGGTGCCGGACCCTGAGCTGTGGCGACGATTTGCTCAGTTGTCCCCGGGGGCCCGAACCCCTCCCCATCGAGTCGCGTGTTCATGCGTCGGGACGCCCACGCGCTATCGACCGGGGTCGCGCTGCGCGCGGCCCAGGACGACGACGCCGGTGCATGGCGACGCGTCGTTGATCGCCTTGCCCGAGACCGATCCTTCGCGCACGCGGTGTTCCTCCGACTCGTGGATATCACCGACACCACGAACAAGGCGTCAGTGCCGCTCGGGGAGGACCTTCGCGTCGGCGAGATCTACGCGGTCCACGTTGAATTGTACAACCCTCATCTCGGGGAAGGCCATCCAGACACCGTTCGACTCTTCACAATCCATGACGAATTCGACTCGTGTCGGTCGCTTTGGACGTCGATGACGTTCGGCTCGACCAAGTAATCGAGTTTCCAATCGAATTGCTTTCAGAGGGACCCAACTCGCTCGAGATCCACTCTGGGCACGGGACGGAGTTCCTGTTTGCGTTCCGACTCGACTGGACTTCGACAAACGCCGCCGTTGTTCAGGTCGAAGATGGTGGCGTTGCGCTACCAGCACCCACTGAACCCCACAGTGCGTGGACCGTATCCGCGGAATTGGAGGTGACGGAAGCCGCGCTTCGAGCGATCAGGATCGTTCGAGAACGCGCGAGAGCGACGCCTGAAACCCAGTTGGAAGTGCTTCACGAGATGAGCCACATCATCCCGAACGATTTGAGACTCATCGAATGGGAGGGCGTCGCCCTGTTCGAAGCTGGCCGGATCGAGGAGTCGATCGCTGCACTCGAAGGCGTTCCGCTTGGACCAACCAGCCCAGAAGGGCGAGCCGCCCTCGTAGCCGGCCGCATGAGGCGCGGCAAGGTCCCAGAGCCGATCGAGTCGATCGGCCTTGTGGACTTCGCTCAGGACGATCACTTCGAGTTGCTTTTGTCGTCGTCCGGGCATCTGGATGCGACTGCGCAGGTCGAGGTCGCCAACTACTTGGTCCAGCGCGTGCTCGCCGAAGACCGGGCAGTTCGATGGCTCGGCGCGATAACCGCCCGCGCACTGCCTCGCGACGCTCTTCGCCGGTTGATCGAGGCTTGGCAATACCTCGAACCGGACAGTGCAAGCCATGAGCTTGAGCGACTGATCGACGACGGGCGGCTCGGAATTGAAGATTTTCGCGTGGCGGGTCTTGCGTTCGACCTCGGAGCAAGCACGCGCAACTACGCCTTGGCGGTCCCAGCAGCTACGGCCCTGATCGAGGATGCGGCACGTAATCGGGACGTTCCGGCTCTTCGAGCTCTACTTGACCAGTGCGTCAATCGACTCCGTAGAGACGAGGCCCATCATCTTGGAGAGCGTATAGCGAGGTTGATCGCGGACCTAACCCCTGAGGATTTGCCGATCGACGATGTCATCACCATGGTGGCCGAATTCGTCGAGGACCACCGCCAGCAAGGGGACCTCGACACAGCCGTCAAGCTCGCAACCTTTGGGCGTGCCAACGAGCATCGAGCTGATGCCGATACGCGATCTCACCTCGAATCAGTATTGAGCCGTCTTGAAGCAACCCTCGAATTGTCATCGACGTTCCGGCAATTTGCCGAAATGCGCGACCGAGAGGCCAACCTGGACCTTCGTGAAGCCGTCGCCGGCTTGCGATTTTTGATCGTCGGTGGCAAGCGGCCTGAGTGGTGGGAGCCATTGCGCTCGGAATTGGGACTTAGCCCGCGTACGGAGTGGATCGAAAGCGAAAAGGAGAAGATGCCTCCGATGGACGACCTGACGGCGCGGATCAAGAAAGGCACTCCATCAGGGGTGATTGTCGTGGTTCGCATCGGCCATGCGATTTCGAGTCCCCTCAAGGCGCTGACCAAAGACCTTGGAATCACGTTCATAACGGTCAAGTACTCGCGGGATGACATGTTGGCTGCGTTGCGCGAACACTATGTATCGCCGGCCCAACGTCACCCCTCGCCTCCGAAGCGGTGATAAAGACCTGACTGGGGAGGCCGCGGCGCGTCCTCGATCCGATTGCGCGATGCCGGCTGGCACAGGCAGCGTTCACCTTGAGCTCCCGACGCAACGTGGGTTGTTTTGTTGGTGCCACGACAAGCCGCCAGCGGTCTTGAAGGCCTTCTTGCACCTCTCGCAGAAGATGCCTCCTCTCGACCTCGACGCAGCCTCTTGCCGCCGATCGCTCGGACGCCCGTCAGGGCGATGATCACCTGATGTCGAGGTCTGACCGCCGCCGGTCGATCCCGACGGCTCTGCGGCTGGGCGCGATGCAAGGAGAAAGATGTCGTACTCACCACGCATGGTCGGATCCTTGAGGACGTCATGCGCGGCGTTAATCCGCTTCATGCGCCTTTCGGCCTCGGTTCGATTCGTTGCCGCATCTGGGTGAAACAACCGTGCCAGGGCTCGATAGGCGGCCTCGATCACCTCGCGGTGCGCTTTCGGGTGAACCTCGAGTTCCGCATACAGGTCGAACTTGGGGATGTCGGCTGGCATCAGAGCACCGACAGGAGATCGATCGTCATCTGCTTGTCGAGTTCGTCATTGTCGAGCAGGCATGTGGGCGACTGGATGCAGGCCGGACAACCGCTAGCGCAGGAGCATCCGCGAATGTGATTGCCGACAGCTTCGAAGATTTCGATCTGCGTCCGCGAACAGACGCTCGGCAAGGCCAACCCCGCCCTCGTGTCGGTCGTATACATACGCTTGCAGCTCACCCTCCATCGAGGTGTGACCTTCAAGGTCGGCTCCGTCACACAATATCGTTAAGGGTGCGAGTGCCCGCAATAGGTGCTCGAGTCCGTGTAGGGCTTTGGGTGGGACGTGCACGGCGCTGAGGACGATGCCGACCGTCAAGAGTGTCGCGCGGAGTGGTGGCTGAACGGGCGTGATGCCACCACGCTGACGGCCGGTGTCCTCGTCGAGTTCGATGTATCCAGTCGTCAGTGTCGCGACCTTCAGGCGCGCGAGCTGGAGTCGCAGGCTGCCGCCGAAGGCGTCCCTATCGGCGACTGTCGACAAGACGTCAATGTATCGCTCCCCCTTGGGATCCGTGACGACCCCATCATTGGACTCAGCGAGTTCGAGCGTCCTGCGGGAGTCGTCGACCCGAATTACGCGGTATGCCTCACCATCGTGGAGATAGACCGCTCCTGGGTATCCCTCTCGGGCAACGTACCTCGCGTCCATCTCACCCAGGTGATTCCGTCCCACCATGAGCTTGTATGGCGCCCCCTCGATCGAGCGGAGCGACACGTCGGCTGGACGACTCGTGCTGTTGGTCGAAACGAATGTCGTGTCCAGCAAGGTCAGCTTTCGCTGAGCGACGAGCTCACGTACTCGCTCGTCGTACCCGCTCCCATACAAGGCGCGATCTTCCGGCCCAAGTGGTTGCTCCCTCGCCGCACAACCAAGCTGACCGTGGGCGATGCGTGGATTGGCGATGTCGATGGCCGCGTCCTCGGGTTTCCCGTCGATCAGGAGCTGGGGATGATCGTGATATAGCGGTCCAGTGGGTTCTGCGATGCGACCATGATGACCAGGGCCGGAGTGTCCCTCCGGCCAGCACGCCCAGACTGCTGACGGAAACTCATGGTGCTGCCCGGATAGCTCGAGAGGATCGCCACATCGAGCGACCCGATGTCGATTCCGAGTTCGAGGGCCACGGTTGCCAGCACGCCAACGATGTGCCCACCCCTGAGGCCACTCTCGATCTCCAGGCGTCGTGCGCGGGTATAGCCAGCTCGGTAGGAGACGATCCTGCTCGCAAGCTCGGGGTGGCCAGCCTTGTCGAGGAAGCGCTTCGCCTGCCTCGAGATCCGTTCGACGGAGCGGCGGGACTTCGCGAATCCGATGGTGCTGTGGCCAGAGATGATCGATGCGGCGAAGAGGCGGGCTGCCTCCTGCTCGCTATTCGCATACGCGACGGGGCCGCCAGAGTCGTAGAGCAGCGGGTCCCAGATCGCAACGAGTCGTTCAGCTTGCGGCGATCCTCGTCGCGATCAACGAGCCAGGGCTGGCGCGCGATCAGGTGCTCGACGTGTTCGACCGGGTTTCCGATTGTGGCGGTTGAGCAGATGAAGAGGGGATCAGCACCGTACCTCGTCGCGATACGCCGCACCCTTCGCATCACATGGCCGATATGAGAGCCGAATTCCGAAGGAGCCGCCCTCTTGACACGGTCGTGGACGGTATTGGCGACCCGCCTGTCTGCAGGGTGCAGCGCGAGGTTCGATGATCGAGGGTAGGGACCAGATGGGCAGTGCGACCGGTCACATCTGCAGAGCATGTGGGACGAAGTTCAGTGTGCGGGATGGCGGCGGGTTCTTCTTCGACATGCTGCACTGCGACGCCTGCGGCAAAGCCGCAGAGCGTAGGCACAGGAGCCTCGGCGATATCCATCTGCGGTTCGTCAAGGGCCTCGGCCGCCCGTATGCCATCGCTCGCGCGGAGATGGACCGGCGGATCCAGGAGGAGTATCCCGGGGAGCCGCTGAGCCGCGACGAGTACCATGCGGCCGCCGAGGCGACGGTCGAACCCTGTCCTTGCGGCGGCCGGTTCCGCTACGACGCGCCGGCACGATGCCCGAACTGTCGGTCGACGAGCGAGATGTGGGACCTGGACCCGAGCGCGTCGCGGGTCTTCTACGACTAGGAGATCGGGCGTCGAGACGCAGACCTGGGAGGTCGAATGGCCAAGCCATCGAGGAAGAACCGACTCACGCCCGACGAGGCTCGGCGCGCGCTCTACATCGACTTCGAGGGTCGAAAGGACACCGCGCCAGTGTTGCTCGGCTGCGCCCATCGGGCCGGCAAGGGCGCGAAGCCGTGGGTCTGGCAGGCGGTCACCGACCCGCTCTTCGAGCCGCTGACGCGAGCGGACGACGATATCGAGCTGCTGCCGCTGCCGGACGCGGTCGAGCGGATCCTCCAGCGCGCCGAGGCGAAGGACCGTCTGATCGTCGCCTGGAGCGAGCACGAGCTCGATGTCGTGAAGGAGCACTGCCCCGCAGCATCTGGCCCGCTTCGAGGCTCGCTTCGTGAACGCTCGGACCTTCGCGGTCTACTGGCGAAACGCCTGCCACGGCGGCCGCAAGCCAGCGACGAACGATCTACCGGCGTATCTCGCCCTGATCGAGTACGACGTGCCCGAAGGCGCCGGCCCTGGCCGTGCCGGCGACACGATCCGGATCGTCGGCGAGGCGCTCAAGAAGGGCCGCGGACTCGATGGCCTGACCGACAACCAGCGGCATCGCTGGCGACAGCTTCGCGACCACAACCTCCACGACTGCCACGGGATGAAGAAGGTCTGCGTCCTGGCGGCTGACGAGGTCGCCGCCCGTTGAACATGGTCAGAATCATCCGGTGAGCTCTCCTTCCGACCCGATCGAGCGACTCGACTTCGATACCGCGACCTTGATGGCGGAGCACCCGCCCGTCTGGCGGCACCCGAACAAGCAGGTGGTGTTCGACATCGCCACCGACGATGGCAAGTCACCCCCAGGGCGCTTGTCGTACAGCCAGTGGGCCGCAATGCCACTGCCGGAGTCGACGGGACTCGAGGCGGCAGACGGTCTCGTGCTCGCCAGGGACGGGTACTTCGACTACCGACCGGTCTTTGATCACGAGAACGGTCTCGAATGGCACGTCAACTTCGCTGACCCGCACCTCTTCGTCGCGTACGGCTCGTCGCTCTTCGCTCAAGACGAGATGCAGGTAGCAGAGCATCCGGTTCTCGGGGCCTTGCGAGAGGCGCTCGTGGCAGACGGGCACGATGCCGTCACTGTCGAGCACAGCGAGCCGACGCCCGTCCTGGTCATGGGTGTCCAGCGCCGGTGCCGCGTATCCTCGGACCCGAACCCGGCCGAGGGACGGCCATACGGTCTGTATGGCAATGCCTTCGCACGAGCGACCGCCGACACGGTCGCGCGGGCGACGACCGTATCGATCCACCGACCATCACCAACCTCATCGCGATGGCGGCCCCGCCAGGTGGTTATGGCCGCTACAGCATCGACGAGATCGAACTCGTGCTCTCTACGGCCTTCACTGGGTTCCGTGCCGCCGTGCTCGAAGCACAGCGGGCCCGTGGCGTCGGCGTTCGGGTCGCTGTCCATACCGGCTACTGGGGCTGCGGCGCATTCGGCGGCAACCGCGTTCTCATGGCGCTCCTCCAGGTGGTCGCCGCTCGGATGGCCGGGCTCGATCGGCTCGTGCTCCATACAGGCGATCCAAGCGGGCGAGCCCCGCTCGAAGAGGCGGTGAGGCTGTTGCGCGAGGATCTTGCGACCGAACCACGCGCTGACGACGCGGGAGCTTATCGCCCGAATCGCGGCGATCGGGTTTCGAATGGGGCGTGAGCGACGGGAACTGATGTGCCCTCGGTTCGGCGGTGGCCACCGAGGCTTCAGCGGGCGATCGCTGGCGTCTCAGGCGTTTGGCCGTCGACTCGAGACCGGGCGTGTGTCAGCCGTTTTTGGAGTGGCGGGATCGCCTCGGGCGTCACGAGGAGGATGAGCAGGCTCCTCGCACGCGACATGCCGACGTAGAGCAGGGTCTCAGCGGCTCGGTCTCCCAGGTCCGCCCGCATCGGCAGGTCACCTAGGTCGGCGAGGATGACGATCGGGCTGTCCTGCCCCTTGAACGAATGAATGGTCTCGACAAGGACGTTGCCGTCTGTCTGGTCTCGTGAGTGGAGCGTCCACGGTCCCATCCGACGATGAGCCATCAAGCCGTCGACCCTGTGGCCGGTCAGGACGGCGATGTCGTCGGGTTCGGCACCCTCGTCTCGAAGTTGGCGGAGCACGGCCCGAAGCCCGGCAACCATGCCCGGGACGCCATCCGCATCTGGCAGCTCGACCGAGACCTTGATCGGCTGGCCTTCAACCCCGCTGAGGCGCATCGGCCCGGTGTAGAACTCACGCACGAGCTCGCCGATACTGTCGCTGTTCCGCACGTTGCGCGTCAGCTGATACGGCTCGCCCAACCAAGTCGGCAGCTTGTCTGACTGATACAGCCGTTGGTTGTCGTCGAAGAACAGGTAGAAGATGCCAGTCTTGTCGTCGAGCAGAAGACTCAGTGCCTCGAGCCAGTCCGTGGCGAAGTCCTGACCCTCGTCGACGATGATCGCGTCGTAGGGTTCGACCTCGGCCGTGATCGCGTCGAGCAGGCGGGCCGACAGCCATGTGGCATAGGCCTCCCCGCTCAGTTCGGATGGAATCTTGATGCGTGCGGCCATGACGCGGTCACGGCAGAAGGCATGGAAATGTCGGACCTCCACGCCGTCTGGCAGATCCAACGACGCGAGCCAATGCTGCGCGAGTGCCTTGTTGAAGCAGGTGAAGAGGACCCGTTTGCCGGACCGGGCGAGCTCCTCGGCCTTGGCGATCGCGAGGAGGCTCTTGCCCGACCCCGCGCATCCGCCGATGGCCACCCTTCGGTGCCGGCCAAGTGCTTTGAGTATCTCCATCTGCTGCTCGGTGAGCTCGACGATCCGCTGCTCATCCGGCTCGATCGCATCTCGAAGCGGGATCCGATACGACCAGGACCGACCGAACCGTTCGATAGCTGCATCGATGCCGACAGCGCCGGGCGGCTCTCCCGGATCGGTCGTCTGCCAGTAGCGCAGGCACTCCCGGATTGCGTCGCCAAGTGTCGGCAGGTCGTTCTTGCCAAGGAGGATCTCGCGCTTCCCGCGACTCGTGAAGCCTGTGTTGGTGACAACCATGTCAGGAAAGACGACGACGTACCCCATCTGAACACGGCGCCCACGCGGCCAGCGCTGGTCGTCTTGGAGCTCGCGCACGAGCTCGTGCTTCGCGCTTAGCGCTTGCGTGAACGGGGCCTTGATCTCGAATGTCGCGCCGAACCGGTCTCTGGACGTCCAGCGTGCCGTCGTCGCGTCGAAGTTGATCGCGCCGCCCTTGACCTCGACGACGATGAAGCCGAGATCCGGATGGCCGATCAGGAAGTCGGCCTCGCCGTCCGGCTTCCTGCTCTGGGCATGCCACGAGAGAGAATGGAAGACCACGAAGTCGTCATCGAGCGTCGCGGCCAAGGCGTCCATGACTCGTCGCTCCGAGTCTTGGGTGGACGCCGGTAGCCGTTCCGGGAAGCACCTAGCCACCCGAGGTCACCGCGCGTCGGCTTCAGCAAGGATCACAGGCCACGAGGCAGCGAACGCTTCGCGGAACCAGGCCGGTTCGATCGGGGAGTCGTCGTTGGAGAACTCGCCGAGGCTGGGTCGTCGCAGCCGCGACGTCACGTAGTCCTCGAGCTCGGACGATGCCGCCTCGAGCGGCCAGAACGCCAGTGAACCGACGGGCATCTTGATCTTGCGAGCCACAGTCGCACTCCTCTTGGGGTCAGGGCCGCAATCTTGCCTTCACGCACGGATGTTGGGTACCGCCGGGAAGTACCAATGCGCGGTACAGAGCATCGATATCGGTTAGTGAGTCGGACGACCAGGTTCTAGCGAGGAGCTGTCACACTCGAATGGCCCATGGATCTCCTGACTCAGCACCTCCGGGCCATGCTCGGGCCTGGCGCCACGTTCCGCGAGGGCCAACGCGACGCGATCGAGGCGGTCATCGAGGACGGTCACCGAGCCCTCGTCGTCCAGCGGACGGGCTGGGGCAAGAGTCTGGTCTACTGGATCGCGACGCGCGTCCGCCGCGACGAGGGTCGCGGACCGACGCTGATCATCAGCCCGCTGCTGGCGTTGATGCGTAACCAGATCGCGATGGCCGGGCGTCTCGGACTCCGCGCGGCGACGATCGACTCAGGCAACACCGACGAATGGGACGCAGTCCACGAAGGCCTCGCTGCCGACGCCATCGACGTCCTGCTGATCTCGCCCGAGCGGCTCGCCAACGAACGCTTCATGACGGAGGTCCTGCCGAGGATCCAGGGCTCGATCGGTCCTTGTTCGTCGTCGACGAAGCCCACTGCATCTCCGACTGGGGCCATGACTTCCGGCCGGACTACCGGCGTATCGGTCGCATCCTCAAGCTCCTGGATCCGCGCGTGCCGGTCCTCGCGACGACGGCGACGGCAAACGACCGGGTGGTCGCCGATGTCGCCGAACAGCTGGGCGAAGGCGCCACCGTGCTGCGCGGGCCGCTGGCTCGCTACTCGCTGCAGCTCGGACGCGATCGTGCTCGAGAACCAGGCGGAGCGACTCGCCTGGCTGGCCGAACGGATCCCGCAGATGCCGGGGAGCGGCGGCATCGTCTACTGCCTGACGGTCGCCGACACCCAGCGCGTCGCGACGTTCCTTCGAGCGCAGGGGATCGACGCCCACGCCTACAACGCCGACCTCTCGACCGAGGAACGCGAGGTGCTCGAGGACGCGCTCGTCGCAAACGAGATGAAGGCGCTCGTCGCGACGGTGGCACTCGGGATGGGGTTCGACAAACCCGACCTCGGCTTCGTCGTCCATTACCAGCGGCCGGCTCGGCCATCGCGTACTACCAGCAGGTTGGTCGAGCCGGTCGGGCCGTGGACCATGCCTACGGCGTCCTGCTCTCCGGTCGGGAAGACGACGAGATCGCCGAGTTCTTCCTGGACACCGCGTTTCCGCCGACGGCCAACATGCACGAGATCCTCGACGCGCTCGAGCACGTTGATTCGATGTCAATAGCCGGGCTTGAGAAGGTCGTCAACCTCAAACACGGGCGGATCGCGCAGGCACTGAAGCTGCTCGAGCTCGAAGGGGCGGTCGCCCACGAGGGCGGACGTTACTTGCGGACGCCAAACCCATGGGTTCAGGACGAGGAGCGGATCGCCCGAGTCATCGCTGCCCGACGCGTGGAGTTGGCACAGATGCAGGCGTACCTTCAGTACGACGGCTGCCTGATGGAGTTCCTGGTGCGCCTGCTAGACGACCCGGATCCCGAGCCGTGCGGTCGCTGCGTGAACTGCACGGGTCGCGGGCTGCCGCGAACGGTTGACGAGGGCCTCGTCCACTCGGCGGTCTCGTTCCTGCGGCGCGACCTGCGGACGATCAAGCCGCGACTCGAGGTGGGGCACCCGAGACGCCGTCGAGCGGATGTCGGGGCGGATCACAACGCCGAACGAGGTGGGGATGGCGCTCTGCGTCTATGGCGATGCCGGATGGGGCCGCGACGTCCAGCGCGGGAAGTACGTCGATGGTGCGTTCAGTGACGGGGAGTCCGTCGAGGCATCCGCCCGGGCGATCCGGGACCGCTGGCGCCCGACGCCCGAGCCGACCTGGGTGACGGCGCTGCCGTCGAACACGAGGCCAGGTCTGGTCGACGCGTTCGCCCGCTCGCTGGCCGACCGCCTTGGCCTACCCTATGTCGAGGCACTGAGTGTCCTCGCAGGCGCCGAAGAACAGAAGGCGATGCAGAACAGCGCGCAACAGCTCCCGAAATGCGCACGAGAAGTACTCGACATTGACGGCTCGCCCATCCGACCGGGTCCGGTCCTGCTTGTGGACGACATTGTCAATTCCGGCTGGACGTTGACGGTCGCGGGCTGGCTGCTGCGGACGCACGGGAGCGGGGTCGTGTATCCGTTCGCGCTGGCGATGGCGAGCGCGCGTGATGCCTGACGTCATCGACCTGGGATCGTCGGCCCCGGACGCTCCGGCGATCATCCTGCTGTGCACGAGTCTCGGCGCGGACCGGACCGCGGCGGGGTCGCGACCGCTTGGTCCCGTGACATGGTCGCGGTTGGACGACCTGCTCCGGCGGCATTCGTTCCAGGGGCCCCGCGACCTTATCGGGCTGACGGCCGCCGAGATCGCCCGGTCGCTCGGGATCGACGGAGACGTCGCGGCCGGATACGTCCGGCTGTTGGGTCGGAGTGGACAGACTGGCGTTCGAGCTCGATCGACTCCGGTCGCGCGGGATCTGGGTCGTCACCATGGCCGACGACGAGTACCCGGCGGTGCTGCGCGATCGACTAGGGACCTGGGCGCCGCCCGTGTTGTTCGGGAGCGGGCCTGCGAGTCTCGCGGTCACCGGCGGCATCGCCATCGTCGGATCGCGCGACGCGGATGACGACGCCGTCGCGTTCACGGCTCGGTTGGCCTCGGCCGCGGCGGCGGGCGGGTCATCCGTCGTGTCCGGCGGCGCCCGCGGCATCGACGTCGCCGCGATGCGGGCCGCATTCGAGGCTGGCGGGTCGGTCGTCGGTGTCGTGCCAGAGGGGGTCGAGCGTCGATTGCGTGACCCTTCGACTCGAACGGCGGTTGCGGGCGGCCAGGCCGTTCTGGTATCGCCCTATCACCCATCGGCAGCGTTTAGCGCGGGAGCCGCGATGGGCCGCAATAAGCTCGATCTATGCCCTGTCGGACGTGGCGGTCGTCGTCAGCAGTTCCGATGGTTCGGGCGGAACGTGGGCGGGCGCAGTGGAGGCGCTCAGACACAACTGGGTGCCGGTCCTGGTTCGCGACGATCCGGGCGTGCCCGCAGGAAACCGGTCGCTGGCGGGTCTCGGAGCGGTGCCCCTTTCGAGTGGGTCGATCGGCGAGGCGATCAATGCGGCTGGCCTCGTCGCGATCGCTGCTCAATCCGGGCGAAAGGTGGCGGAGCCCACCGCGCCGTATCGACAAACCGAGTGTTCGACGACTTGAAGGCCTAGGCGCGCCCGTTAGCGGGCGACGAAGCTCGACTCAGCGCCACTCTCGCTCCCTTCACGCCTCACCGATCACGGCTGACTATCCTGAAACCTCCGTGATCGATCCCACCGCCCTGCGTCGCCGTGCTGCCCCGATCGATCGCTCGTCCGACCGGTTGGTGGCGCTCGGGGCGATCTCGATCGCGGTCGCGTTCCTCGTTGCGGCGGTCGTCGCGACGTTCCTGCCGGTGGACGTCCGCCGCGGGGCCTGGCTGCCACTGCACCTGGCCCTGGCGGGCGCCGCGACGACGGCGATCGCGGGCGTGATGCCGTTCTTCGCGGCGGCCTTCGCGGCCGCGGCCCCGAGCGACGCGAGGCTCCGGGCGGCCGCGGTCGGTGCGGTCGCACTCGGTGCGGCGGCGGTGTCGATCGGCGTCGTCGGCGACGTCGTCGGCCTCGCCGTGGCGGGTGGCGTCGGGTTCGTGACGGGGATCGCGCTGACGGGCACGGCGACGGTCCGGCCGCTCGGTCGGGCGCTGGGGCCGAGTCGGGGACTGGTGACCCAGGGGTACGTCGCTGCCCTCGTTGAAGTCGCCGTTGGCGCGAGTCTGGCGACGCTCTTCGTCGCGGGGTGGGCGCCGATGGTCGAGAACTGGGCGAGGGTCAAGCCGGCGCACGCTTGGTTGAACCTCGTCGGGTTCGTCTCGCTCGTCATCGCCACGACGCTGCTGCACTTCTTTCCGACCGTCGTCGGCGCACGGATCGCGCTGCGCCCGAGCGCGCGGGTCACGGTCGCCGGACTCGCCTTCGGGGCCCCGGTCGTTGCCCTCGGCTTCATCCTCTCGTCGGATGCGGTGGCCCGCGTCGGTGCGCTCGGCGTGATCGGCGGGGCGTGCGGCCTGGCCATCTATGCCTGGCGCACGTGGCAGACGCGGGCCCGTTGGACAACGGACCCTGGCTGGCATCGCTTCGCGATGGGCGGCCTGGTGTCCGCGATCGCGTGGTTCGAGGCGGGGATCCTCCTCGCCGCCGTTCGCGTGCTGGCATTCGGCGCGGATCCGGCGGGCTGGTCGGTCGAGGTCCTCGCCGGTCCGCTCATCGTCGGCTGGGTCGGCCTGGCGATCGTCTCCTCGGCGACGCACCTGCTGCCGGCCGTCGGACCGGGCGATCCGGTCGTCCACGGGCGACAGCGCCAGCTTCTCGGGCGGGTGGCGACGTTCCGTCTCGTCGTCCTCGACGGCGGCATCCTCGCGCTGGCGGTCGGGCTGCCCCTCGGGCTCGTGGAGCTCGGCGCGGGCGGGGCCGTCCTGGTGGCGGTCGGTCTCGGTCTCTCGGCCGTGTTCCTCGGAACGGCCGTGACGATGGGCGTCCGCCGAGGGCGAGTCTGACCGGACGAACGATCTTGGTGGCCCGCCTCGCGATGGGTCGGGCCAGCGCCGCGACCGTCCTGTGTTACACTGAACCCGTGTAGCACGGGAGACGACGAACCATGGCCAACCTGACCATCACGATCGAGGACCGGCTCTTGAAGCAGGCTCGGATGCGCGCCCTAGAGGCTGGGACCTCCGTCAACGCCGTCCTGCGCGACTATCTCGAGCGCTACGCCGGGGTCGGCGACACGGCCGAGGCTCTGGACGGGTTCGGGCGCCTCGCCCGTCGGGTCGCGGCGAGCAGCGGGCCGGACGGCCGGACCTGGACACGCGACGAGCTCCATGATCGAACCGACCTTCGTTGATACCAATGTCTGGGTCTATGCGGTCGATGCCGCGGACCCGGCCAAGCGTGAGCGGGCGCTCGAGGCCACGGCTCCGGCAGCAGGCCGGGACCTCGTCGTCTCGACGCAGGTGCTGACCGAGTTCTACGCGGTCGTCACCCGCAAGCTCGCCGTACCCGTGACGGTCGACGACGCCGAGGCCATGGTTCGCCAACTGGCCGCGTTGCCCGTGGTGGCGATCGACTCGGCGGTCGTGGTCTCCGCGATCACGGCGAGCCGTACCTGGCAGATCTCGATCTGGGACGCACTGATCATTCGCGCGGCGGAGGTCGCCGGTTGCCGGCGGATCCTCAGCGAGGACCTGTCGGATGGCGTCATCTACGGTTCTGTCCGCGTGGAGAACCCGTTCGCTGGGATGCGCTGATCATCACGCCCGGCTGATAGGCCAAGAGTCAGGGCTTGATATCCATACGAAGGGGAACGCTCCAGCCGATCAGCTCGCAGCCGAGGTAGTGCGGCGCGCCCTCGCCCGGCGTGCAGTCGCGGCAGCCCCAGCTTGTCAGGCCGCCCTCGTCCGGCAGGAACCCGATGTCGCAGGAATTCGCGGTCGGATCGCAATCACGATGGTGACACTCGTGGTTGCAGTGGACCCAGTGTTCGCAGGTGCACTCCGCCGATGGGGACGGCGCCCGGAGGACGGTGGAGGGGAACTGGCTCGGTACGTGCATGTGGATTTCTCGGGCGCGAGCGGGGGTCGGGCGGAGTCGTCGGCCTGCCGGCAGCCCCGATCTTACCCCCCGTGTAAACCTGTCAATTCGCGCGGACGCGCGTCGATTCCGACTTGACACCTTGAAGTAGGTATTGCTAGCCTGACACCTACGATGAGCAGCAAGGTAGGAGAACGCGGCCAGATCACGATCGAGAAGGCCATCCGCGACGAGCTCGCGATCTATGCCGGCGATGAGACCGTGCAGCGCGTCGAGGATGGCCGGATCGTGATCGAGGTGGTCCCTGGGCGGCATCACCGATCACTCGCTGGGCAGCTGCAAGACAAGGTCGGCCGTCGGCCCGAGGACGAGTCGTGGGACCGGCTTCGAACAGCCGCGTGGGCGACACCGGATCCGGATCGCCCTCGGTGATCGCTGCGGACACGTCGGTCCTCGTCCGCTACCTGGTCGGGACTCCGGTCGCCCAGGCGCGACAGGCGGCTACGCTCATCGACGACGACGATCTCGAGATCGGGGTCTCACCTGTGGCGCTCGCGGAGTGCGCGCACGTGTTGCGGACGCAATACGAGGTCCAGCCTCGCGACGTCATCGACAGCCTGATCGACCTGGTTCAGCGCGAGAACGTCCGCACGCTCGGCGTATCGACCGAACTGGTCGTGCAGCACCTGGTTCTCGCGCGCTCCATGCCGGGCCGGCCGATCCCCGACGCACTGATCGTCGCCGCAGCCGTCGCCGGAGGCGCGGAGTCGCTCGCCACATTCGACGGCGACCAGGCGCGCTACGGGATCCCGATCTGGCAACCCTGATCCTGGCGCCTCATCCAGCTGGCCGCTCAGAGGCATGCCGTAGGCACGCGTGCCCTCAGCCCAGGCGGACGATTCCCGGGATCCCGTCGAACCCGACGTCGAAGGTGAGGATCCGATCGATGTCCCGCCCTTGCATCAGGGCGATGTGGACGGCGTCGCGCGCCGACAGGGTGGGGGTCGTGCGCAGGAGCCGGCGGGCGCGCTCGACGTCGGCGCGTTCGATCGGGTAGACGACGTCGACCATCGCCAGCAGGGCATCGAAGGCGGGGTCGATGTCGTCCGGGCGCCGGATCGCGGTGTAGCGGTGGAGGATCTCCTGGAGGACCTCCGCATCGGTGCATAGCGACTCGCCGGCGGCAACGGCTTCTTCGAGCGCCCGCCGGGCGGCGTCCTTGTTCGGATGGGCGGCTCCCACGAGATACATCGGGATGTTCGAGTCGACGAGGATCACGGGTGCGGCGGGTCAGGGCGGTAGCCGAGCTCGATCTCGTCGAGCATCTGATCGATGTCCGGGACCGAATCCGTGGACTGGTGTCGATAGGCCGCATGGATCGCCGCGAGCCTGGATCCGGTGTCCGGCCGCGCACTCGCCGCTGCTCCCTCGCGCAGACGACGACGGACCCATTCGGCGGTCGTCAGCTTGTCACGCCGGGCGATCCGCTGGATCGTTCGAAGCTCGGCGTCGTCGAGCAGAACCTGCAGGCGCTTAGTCATGGTATGAGCGTAGTTGACTCATCATCATGAGTCAACCGAGCAACACGCCGATGCAGCATCAGGCCAGCACGAGCCCCTCGATGCCCGCCGAGACGGGATCCGGCTGCCGGATCATCCGGAACGAGTTCAGGAATCCGAGCAGGCTCGCGATGATCGGGATGAGCAGCGCCACCTGCAGGGCGAACGGCCGGGCTTCGGTGTTGATCCGGATGATCTCGGCCTGGACGGCGGGCGGCTGGCCGGCGACCACGACCGCGAGGTCGGTGTTTGTCATCACCTGGGCGTCGTGCTCGAGCGCGTCGGCGACGACCTGCTGCTCGGCCGGGGAGAGGACCGTGCTCTGTTCCGCCAGCGTGGTGAAACTCCACGCGAGCGTGGCCAGCATGATCGCGCCGGCGAACGCCAGCCCGAACGACAGCCCGAACGAGCCGCCGGCCGAGTTCACGCCGGCGGCCTCGCTGACGCGCTCTTCCTCGATCGGCGCCAGCGTGTAGTTGTTGAGCTGCGAGACGAGCAGCCCGAGTCCGATCCCGGCGACCACCAACGGGATCGCCAGGTACCAGCCCGCGTCGGCCCGCGGCACGATCGGCACGAGCGCGAGCATGCCCACGAGCAGGAGCAGGAAGCCCGCCCGGATGATGCTGGCGGGGCGCCGATTGCCGGCGCGCCGGCCGGCCACGATCGCGGCCGCGAACATGCTCAGCGACAGCGGCGCGAGCGACAGGCCGGCCTGGAGGGCGTTGTACTCGAGGACCATCTGGAGGTAGATCGGGAGGGTGATCATCGCGCCGCCGAGCGCAATCTGCTGGAGCAGCTGCCCGGTGATCCCGAGCCTGAAGAGCGTGGATCTGAAGAGCTCCGGATCGATGAGGGTCGGCTTGCCCTCCCGCTTGCGGCGAACGAGCCAAAAGGCAAAGAGTGCCAACGAGACCACGCCGATCGCCATGAGGAGACCGACCGCCTCGCCGCCCTCCTGCCAGACGAGGATGCTCAGGACGAGACCGCCCATCCCGAAGACCGACAGGGCGGCCCCGACCACATCCACATGCCGATCGCCCGTGTACGGCACATCCCGAATGAGCCTGATGCCAGCCAGGACGATCGCGATGACGACGACCTCCAGCAGGAACGCGACGCGGTACGACAGGAAGGTCGTGATGAAGCCGCCGAGCAGCGGTCCGATCGCGGCGGCGATGGCCGCGGCGGCACCGACCAGGGCATACGTCTTCTTCTGGGCCGCACCCTCGAAGTTGCCGTGGATGAGCGACTGCATGGCGGGCAGCAGGAGCGACGCGCCGAGACCGCCGACCACCGCCCAGAAGATGAAGACCGCGGCGACGCTCTGGGCCACGCCCATCGCCAGGGCGCCCACCGCGTAGGCCAGCAGTCCGAGCACGTACGCCCGCTTGCGCCCGATGAGATCGCCGACCTTGCTGCCGATGAGGATGAACGCCGCCGAGACCAGGGCCTCGAGCGCGATCGCCGACTGGACGCGGCTGACCGTCGTTCCAAGATCGCTGACGACCGCCGAGATCGACACGTTCATGATCGACGTGTCGACGACGAGGACGAACATCGCCATCGCCAGCAGGAGCGGAAGGCGTCGATCGGCGGCCGGCTCCGCGGGGACCGGGACGCTCGCTACGCTTGTCATCGTGCCCTCCGCTGTCGCCGGGCGAACCGGACGTGAGAACCCCGTGCATCGTAGGGCACCCACGGCCCCGGGCCGTCGAGGTTTACGACGTCCACCGACTCGACTTCGCTGACGCCTACCCGGTCGCGTGCGCGGAACGGAGCGGCGTCGGCGTCGTCGCTTCGTTCGATCGCACCATCGATCGTGTCGGAACGGTCGAGCGCGTCGAGCCGCGCTGACCAACCGCCTTGGTGATGCCCTCCATAGGCATCACCGAGCAGGGGTCGCCCCAGCGAGATCGGGCCGACTCCTGAGGAGCCGGCCCGATTTCGGTTACTTCCGCGCGAATTCGATGAACTGCGCGTAGCCGGTGCCGAGACCGGCCGGGTCATCGACGAACTGGCGCATGTCCGTCCAGGCCATGTTGGCCCTGCCGTCAGATCCGTAGGCGAGCCGGATGTAGTCGCCGTGGAACACGGCACACAGCGGGCACGCCGGATCGCCGGCCTGAAAGAAGAGCGACTCGACCGGGTTTGACGGCGCCGTCGAGACGGTCCGCTTCTGGAACCCCTGCCCGCCCCAGCGTTCGGCCAGCGACGCGTTGTACAGATCGGGGTTGGCCTTCGAGCGGTCGTTGTAGAGGACGCCGACGGTCCCGTTCGTCGGGTTGACGTCGACCCATGGGAACCACTGGTCGGAGCTGCTGTGGTCGACGGCCGTCGGCCCGCTCCACGATGCCCCGCCGTTGCTCGAGCTCATCAGGTAGACGTTCGTGTTCGTCACCGGATGGTCGGAGTCGTGCGTCCCGGCCCGGTTGTCGGAGAAGACGAGATAGAGCTTCCCGTCGATCGGGCTCACGACGATGTTGCCGGCCGAATTCACCCGGACCTGGTAGCCGCTGAGCGTCTGGCGGCCGTCGACATTGATCGGATAGTCGCGGGTGCCGTCCTCGAGACCGACGACGAAGCGGGGTACCGACCAGTGGACGCCGCCGTCGGTCGACTTCACGATGAGGTACTGGTCGTCGAACTGCTCGCCGGGCTCCGAGAGCGCCGCGTTCTGCGAGTTCTGGAAGGCGACGTAGACGGTGCCGTCGGGAGCGACTGTCGGGACCGAGAACTGGTCCTCGTCGCACTTGCCCGCGGGTCCGGCGGTCTGGAACGTGCAGATCGCCGCGTTGGCCCCGGAGATCTCGGCCGGCTTCGTCCAGTGCTTGCCGCCGTCGTCGCTGTGGGCGCTGAAGATCGCGGAGCGGACGAAGTTCCCGCTGTGGGATTCGAAGATCGTCCACGTCAGGTACACGCGCCCGTAGTACCTCGACGACGGGTTGTTGTCGGCGGTGATCCACTCCTTGTCGCTGAAGAGTTGGAGCGGGTCGAGGTCGCAGCCGAGCCCACCGCCGACGACAGCGGGCTTGTCCCACGTTAGGCCGCCGTCCCTGGACGGCGAGACGACGACGTCGCCGTCGCACGTCTGAGTGAAATCGGTGTTGAACGTGTAGTTCAGCGACGAGTGCAGGGCGACATGGTGCTTGCGGTCGAAGATCGTCACCGGGTCGCTGCCGGTGCGGGTGACGTCCTCGATCGACATGTTCCCGGTATGCCAGGTGTGGCCGCCGTCGAACGTCGTGTAGAACTGGTCGCAGCACGACCCGTAGTCGTTCGAGCTGGCGATCATGTGCAGCGGGTCCGTCGGATCGACGGTGACGTCGGGCTCGTTGTTGGGGAAGGGGTCGTCGCAGTCGAGCTGCGTGTTCTTCGCGGCTGACGTCACGGTGCACTCGGCGAGGAAGTTCACCCCGCCGTGGCCGTGCTTGTTGGTCGGGACGGTGATCTTCCCGGCCATCCCGAAATCGGGCTTCGGCTCGTCCTTGGCGGAGGCGACCCCCGCAAGCAGAAGCGTCGCCAGGACGACCATGGTGACGACAGCCGCGGATCGTTTCATCGCCCTCTCCTCCCGGCCCGCGCTGTGCGCGTCTGGCCCGCTAGCGCCCCGTTATCGTCGGACGGTACCGCCGACGGCTCCTCGCGTCCACGAATTCGGTGCCCGCGCGTACCGCGTCACTGACGGCTCGTGACCGGTGATGCCGCCCTCGTGTTGAACGCGTACAGGACCACCTGGTGCCGGCCGCCGACCGAATCGGCCACGAGGACGGGCTCGCCGTCGCTCGCGACGCGGCGGCCCGAACGATCGGTCACCGCGAAGCGGCCGTGACCGAGGAGGCGGATGCGGATGTCGGCTTCCGAGCCTTGGTCGGGCACGATGCCACTGAACAGCCCGCTGTCCGGGTCGCGGACGAAGCTGATCCCCAACGTCGTTGCGTATCCGAGATTGGCCGTGTGGACGACGTCTACGACGGCGAGCACGTAGCCGCGCCTCCGAATGGCGGCCAGGGCCATCACCGCGGCGATGATCCCGAGCACCACCCCGCCCGCCAGGACGATGAGGATCGGCGCGAGAGCGGGGTTGCACTCGAGCAGCGCCCCGCATGGTCGAACGACGCTCGACAGCGGCGACGCATCGCTCCTGCCGATGGCATTCACGGCGAACGCCCGGCAGACGTACTCGACGCCGTTCGTGAGGTTGCCGACCGCCGACGTCGGGTCGGTGGCCGAGGCCACCTCGACGCCGCTGGACCACGTGACGCCGTTATCGCTGGAGCACTCGTACTGGAACCCGGACACGGTCGCGGGGTCGTCCGGCGCGACGGTGATCCGCACGGCCCCGTTCGACGCCGCGACCGCAGGCTGGCCCGGGACGGGCGGTCGCCCGATCGGGGTGGCCGTGGTATCGGCGGGCGTCCACGGGCCGACCGACGATGGCGCCGACGACGGCGACCTCGCACTGGTAGGCAAGGCCGTCGGTCAGTCCTCCGACGACGGCCTCCCGCTCGAGCGACACGCCCTCCTTCGACTCGACCCAGTCGCCGTCGCCCGCGCGACAGCGGACCCGGTAGTCGGAGATGGGCTGTCCGCCGCCGGCAGCCGGGCTCCAGGTCACGTCGATGAGACCATCGCCGGCTCTGGCCGCGACGCCCTGCACGGCGCCGATGTTCTCGACGGAGGTCGGCGGCGGCGTGACCCCCGGCGCGACGGTGAAGGTGCAGGTGGCGTCCTGGAGTGCGACGGCGACGGCGTTGCCGGCCTCGTCGGGTGACTGGAAGACGACCTGTGGCCAGTCGAATGTCGCCCCGCTGACACAGGCGGGCATCGCCCTCGTGACCCGCATCCCGACGAGCCCGGCTTCGAGCGCAGCGCGCTCCTTGGGCTGGAGGCCCATGCCGACGGGCAGCAGGGCGAACGGCGAGCGGGTCCCGAAGAGTCCGTTGAGGACGACCTGCACCTGGCTGACGGGGACGCCCTTGACATCGTGCTTGCCGTCGGTGAACAGGATCATGGCCGGTCGGACGGCGTCGAGCGGAAGATGCTTCGCTGCCTGTTCCATGGCCGCCACGTAGTTCGTGTCGATGCCGATGCTGTGCGTGAGCGCCGGATCGACACCCTTCCGGTACGCGCCTGCGACCGAGCGGAGACATCCGGCGAAGCGTGCGACGGTCTCCGGGCTGTTCAGGAGCCTCAGGTCCGCGCAGCCCGCGTAGTCGGCCGCCTTCGCGGCGAACTGGACGATCGACACCGTGGCGTCGCCGGCGACGAGGTCCGCTGACGTCTCGTCGACGCGAGCCGCGATCCGCTCGAGGGCGGCACCGAAGAGGTTCCGGTTCGTCTTGTCGTTGAGGATCGAGGCCGAGAAATCGAGCACGACCACGACGTTCGACCGGTCTGGCGCCGCGGCTTGGACGCTCGGAGCCAGACCGACGCCTGACAGCAGGGCGCCGAGGACGACCGAAACTAGAACGCGCGCGCTCGCCCCTCGGGGACTCATGATGTCCTTGTATCCCTCGGCGATGGCAAACATCAAGCTTAAACGAAAGTACCAGTTGCGTCCGAGCACCACCCGGCTAGAGCGCCCCCGCGTCGGCCTCAGCCGGCCAGCCGCTTGTAGCGGATGCGGTGGGGCTGGTCCGCGGCGGTGCCGAGCTCGCGGTGGCGGTATTCCTCGTACTCGGTGAAGTTGCCCTCGAACCAGCGGACCTGGCTGTCGCCCTCGAAGGCGAGGACGTGGGTGGCGATCCGGTCGAGGAACCAGCGGTCGTGGCTGATCACCACGGCGCAGCCCGGGAATGACTCGAGGCCGGCCTCCAGCGCACGCAACGTGTCCACGTCCAGGTCGTTGGTCGGCTCGTCGAGGAGCAGCACGTTGCCGCCCGACTTGAGGAGCTTGGCCAGGTGGACGCGGTTCCGCTCGCCGCCGGACAGCTTGCCGACGGGCTTCTGCTGGTCGGTGCCGCGGAAGTTGAAGCTCGACACGTAGGCGCGGGCGGGCAGCTCGCGGGCACCGACCTTGATGAACTCCGCGCCGCCCGAGATCTCCTCGAAGACCGACTTCTCCCCCTGGAGGTCGTCGCGGCCCTGGTCCACGTAGCTGAGCTGGACGGTCTCGCCGATGGTGATGCTCCCGCCGTCGGGCGCCTCCTGCCCGACGATCATCCGGAAGAGCGTGGTCTTGCCCGCCCCGTTGGCGCCGATGACGCCGACGATGCCGGCCCGCGGCAGGGAGAACGACAGGTCCTCGATGAGGACGGTCTCGCCGTAGCCCTTGCGCAGGTCCTTGACCTCGATGACGGAGTCGCCGAGCCGCGGCCCGGACGGGATCGCGATCTCGAGCTCGCGGCTGCCGTCCTTGTCGGCGTTCGCCTCGGCGAGCAGCTTCTCGTAGGCGCCGAGGCGAGCCTTGCCCTTCGCCTGCCGGGCCTTCGGTGCCAGGCGCACCCAGTCGAGCTCGCGCGCGAGGGTCCGCTGGCGCGCCTCGTTCGAGCGTTCCTCGCGGCCGAGCCGCTCGAGCTTCTGCTCGAGCCAGCTCGAGTAGTTGCCCTCGAACGGGATCCCGCGACCGCGATCGAGCTCGAGGATCCACTGCGCGACGTGGTCGAGGAAGTAGCGGTCGTGGGTGATCGCGACGACCGTCCCCGAATACTCCTGGAGGAAGCGCTCCAGCCAGTCCACCGACTCGGCGTCGAGGTGGTTGGTCGGCTCGTCGAGCAGCAGCAGGTCTGGGTGGCGCAGCAGCAGGCGGGCGAGCGCGACGCGGCGCTTCTCGCCGCCGGAGAGGGTGGTGACGCTGGCATCGTCCGGCGGGCAGCGCAGGGCGTCCATCGCGATGTCGACGTTGCGCTCGAGGTTCCAGGCGTCGGCGGCGGCGATCCGGTCCTCGAGGGCGGCCTGTTGCGCGCCGATCGCCTCGTAGTCGGCGTCGGGGTCGGACCAGGCGGCCATGACAGCGTTGTACTGGTCGATGAGCGACTGGACCTCGGCGACGCCGTCCATGACGTTGCCCTTGACGTCCTTCGTCGGGTCGAGCTCGGGCTCCTGGGCCAGGTAGCCGACCGTGAAGCCGGGCGTGAGGCGCGCCTCGCCCATGAAACCGTCGTCGAGCCCGGCCATGATCCGCAGCAGGCTGGACTTGCCGGCGCCGTTCGCGCCGATGACCCCGATCTTGGCGCCCGGATAGAACGAGATCGAGATGTTCTCCAGCACCGTCCGGTCGGGCGGGTAGTGCCGGGCGAGCTTGTAGGTCGTGTAGATGAACTCGTGGGCCACGTGGATAGGGTAGCGGCTTGTTTCGCCGCGGCGGTCCGCGCGGCGTCGCCGGCGAGGACTCTCTCCGCCTGATGCATGTGGGCTGCATCAATGCCGACCTAGGTGCGCGTCGCGCCTCCGACCTCGTGCGGCTCGCGCCTCCGACCTCGTGCGGCTCGCGCCTCCGACGGCGTGCGCCTCGCGCCTCCGACGGCGTGCGGCTCGCGCCTCCGACGGCGTGCGCCTCGCGCCTCGCCGCGCGGCTCCCGCCTCCGAAGGCGTGCGCTCCCTGTGATGCAGTCCACGCGCATCACGCATGGAGGGTCTTGACCGAAGTGCGAAGGAAGGGCACACTATCGCACATGACACCAAAGAGTGTGACCGCAGAGGCCAAGATGCGAGCAAGGAACCAGATGACGCTGCCGGAACCAGTGGTCCAGGCGGCCGGGATCGTCGAAGGCGATAGGTTCGTCGTCGAGGTCACGCCGGGCGATCTGGACACGCTCCGGCTGCACCGGATCCGACCGAGCTACGCCGGCGCACTGCCCGACGTCTACGGCGACGACGCCACCGAGTACCTGGACACCGAACGCCAGACCTGGCAGTAGCACGGTGGCCGCCGCGGACCTCGAGGCTGCGATCCCGGTCGGCGCCTCGCTCCTCGTCGACACCTCGGTTGCGCTCGCGTACCTGGCCGGCACCGAGCCGACGAGCGCGGCTGCCGAGCAACTATTCGACGCCCTCGTCGCGACCGGCCGGAACCCGGCCGCGCTGTCGATGGTCACCGTCGAGGAGATCCTCGTCCGTCCGTTTCGTCGAGGTACGGCCGCTGTCGCCACGGCCGAGGGCTTCCTCCGCCACTTCGCCGACCTTCGCCTCGTGGAGGTGACCTACGAGATCGCCCGCGAAGCCGCCGGATCCGCGCCGTCACAGGCCTGCGCACCCCGGATGCGCTGATCATCGCCACGGCAGCGGTCGTCGAGGTCGACCTCCTCGTCACGAACGACCGGTCATGGCGTGTCGCGGCGGACAAGCTCGCCGTCGATCTTCGGGTGCTCGTGCTCGGTGACTGATGAGCGAAAGGCGGTCAGCTCGCTGGAGGAACGGTCAGCTTCGATTGCGAGACCATGAGGTCGACGACCGACATGTTCGTCGTGTAGGCGGCGTCGCCGACGGTCCCCGACGTCTCGATCCAGACGGGGTGTCCGGCGGCGTCGATGAGGTAGCCGTAGCGCGTGACGCCGACCGCGTAGTCTGGCGTGGCGACCTTGGCGGTCGCCTGGAGCCGGGTCGCGGCCAGGCCGCCGATCGAGACGGGCTGGTTGGTCAGCACGTCCCAGTTCGTCGGGTTGGTCGCGGCGGTCAGCGCGTCCTGGTACGAGGTCAGCGGGGTCCGCCTTGATCATGACGGCGGTCTTGAGGGTCGCAGGGTCGGCGGGGACTGTGATCGGGGCCGGGTCGAAGTAGCGACAGAAGACGGTCTCCGGCGTGGTGGCGGTGAACCACGACGCCGGGTAGACGACCGTGAGCGTCACGCTCGATGGGATCACGAGCTGACAGGACGCGGTGGGCGGCAATGACGCGGGCGGGACCACCGTTGGTGCGGGTGTGCCACTTGGTGTCGGTGCCGCGGTCGGGGCGCGGGGGTGGGAGCGGCCGTCGGGGTCGGCGCTGCCGTCGGCGTCGCCGTCGGTGCCGTGGTCGCGGTGGCGCTCGCGCTCGGTGTGGGGCTCGCGGTGGCGGTCACGGTCGCGGTCGCGGTCGCGCTCGGACCGGGCGACGGCTCCACGGACGAGGGCTTCACCATCGTGACGAGCAGCCGCCCGCTGACATCGGTGAGAGTCAGACGATCGAGTACGCGCTTCGCGCGCCCGACGCCCGTCAGGTCGGCCAGGAACGCCTGCTCCTGGGCCATGACGTCCGGGGCGCAGGCGATCTGCGTGCGTCGCCAACGGTCCGATGGCGACGACCGAGCCGTTGGTCGTGTATCCGCCCTGGTACGTGTTGCAGCCCGAGAATCCCGCGACCGTGCGGAGCCGGAAGACGGCTGTCATCTCGGTCCCGGCGAGCGGCACGGAGACGGCGTTGGGCGAGGGAGCGTACCCGTCGACGATCCACGACCCGAGCAGCGGATTGGCGGGCGCCGCGTCGAAGACGAGCAGGATCGACAGGTCGGCCCCGCGGATCGTGAGGGTCTCGTTCCGGACGTTGTAGAAGCGGCTCTGCTGGAGCAGCGTGATGTAGCTGGTCGCGAAGGCGTCGACCTCCTCCCCGCACGACATCAGGGTCGTGATGGGCATGCCGACGAGGAGGATCCGGCCACTGTTCCGGTAGACGGCGTCGTAGTCGTTGCAGCCCCCGAACCCCTGGACGCGCTGGGCCCGGAAGTCGGCGTCGGCGTACATGCCCTCGGGGACGATGGTGAGCGTCCCGGCCGAGGCATACGAATTGAGCACCCAGGTCGTCGCCTGGAGCTCGCCCCCGGTTCCGTCGGCCGTCGCGTCGCCGGCGTTCCCGGATGAACAGGCCGCCACGGCAACCGCGATGGCGGCGAGCGCGAGGAGCCGTCGGAGCATCATCGGATCGGGTCCGGCGCTACTTGGACGCGCTGGAGCTGGCGACGTACAGAGCGAACAGGCGGAGGAAATGACCGAGGCCGGCGACGAGCAGCGCCAGGAAGAGCGGCCCGCCGATCGCCGCAGACGAGATCGCGAAGGCCTCGATGAAGTTGATCGACGAACGGCCCGCGAGGTCGATCCACCAGAGGACCCCGGCGATCAGGGCGTAGAGGACGAACAGCCAGCCGACCCAGATGAAGACGGTCGCGATGGTGGCCAGGCGAGTGGCGTCGCGCTGCAGATCCATGGTTCGGTCCTCCGATGCTCTGGACTGACGATGCTCGGGGTTGATGCACGGCAATCCTACGACCGATCTATGGTCGACCGGACACCGTTTTGCAGCTGGAGGTCATCCGATGGACCCGATCGAGTACTTCCCCGTGGCCGGATCCCTCGCGCCGCTGAAGCTCCCGTTCTCCGAGGCGGTCCGGGTCGGCTCGATGCTCTATCTCTCGGGCGCGATCGGGATCGACGAGAACGGCACGCTCGTGTCGGGCGGCATCGAAGCGGAGACGCGCCAGGCGCTGGCCAACATCGCGGCCGTCCTCGCGCGCCACGGATCCGCGATGGACAGGGTGGTCAAGGTGACCGTGATGCTCGCGGACATGGCCGAGTGGCCGGCCATGAACGGCGTCTACGTCGAGCACTTCACGACGAACCTGCCGGCACGCAGCGCGTTCGGGGCATCCGGCCTCGCGATGGGCTGCCGCGTCGAGATCGAATGCCTCGCGACCATCGGCTGAGGACGCCCGGGGCTATCCTTGCGCCATGCCGATCAACCCGAAGCTCGTCCGTGTCTACCGGCTGACCGACCCACCCGAGGGGCGCCCCGACGGCGCGTGGGTGGTCCAGTACCACGGCGAGAGCTTCCTGACCGACCCGGGCGGCGGCAAGCCTGAGCCATTCGCGTGGACCGACCAGCCGCACGACCTCGTCGATTTCGAAGCGCGCTCGCAGGAGGAGATCGCCGGGGTGTTGCGGATCAACCCCGCCAAGCTGGCCTTCGTCCGCCGCGACGATCCGACCTTCCCGGCGCCGATCCTGACGTTCCACGACGGGCCGATCTGGTCGGCCGAGGCGATCGAGGCGTGGGCCCCGACCCGAGCGCCCGACCCGACGCGCGACCGGAGCCTGCCGCGGGGCTGAGCCGGTCCTCGTCCGGCCCCGGGGTTGCATCGTCCGGCCCCCGGGGCTTGCATCGCCCGCCCACACTGAGCACCTAGCGTCGGACGTCAGGCGTCCTCGAGGGTCGTCGCGGCCGGCGGAGGAGGGCCACATGCCGAAGTACCTGTTCCGAGCGTCGTATTCGGCGGCCGGCGCCGCGGGCGTGCTCAAGGAGGGCGGCACCGCCCGGGTCAAGGTCGTCACGGCCCTCGTCGAGAGCGCCGGCGGCACCGTCGAATCGGTCTACTGGGTGATGGGCACTGACGATTTCCTGATGATCGCGAACCTGCCGAGCACGGCCGACGCCGCGGCTGCGAGCCTGACGGTGGGTGCGTCCGGCGCCGCGAGCGTCTCGACGTCCGAGCTGCTGACGGCGACCGACCTCGACGCCATCTCGAAGCGCCATATCGACTATCGCGCGCCGGGCCGCTGAGGCCTGTCGATTCCGGTCTGGCCCGTTCGTCGTGAGGTCGAAGGGTGACCGAGGCGACCGTGCCGTCGGGCCAGGAGAAGGAGATCGATCGATGGCAGAAGACCTCAACCACGTGATCCATTTCGAGGTCACCGGCAAGGACGGCAAGGCCCTGCAGCGCTACTACGGCGACCTGTTCGGCTGGAAGCTCAACACGGACTTCCCGGGCGGCTACGGAATGACCGATCCGTCCCAGACGGGCATCGTCGTCGGGGTCGCGGGCACGCAGGACGGCTCGGGAGGCCTGGTCACGGGCTACGTCCGGGTCGCCGACATCAACGCGACGCTGGCCAAGGCCGAGTCGCTCGGCGGCAAGACGATCATGCCGCGCTTCAGCCCCGACGGCAGCGCCTATCTCGCGCTCGTGGCCGACCCCGAAGGCCACATCCTGGGCATCTCCGAGTAATCCACCGCCGGTCACCGACCGCGGTCCCCGACACATCGGGTTCCAGTCGCGCTGAGGGCTTGTGCCGGGGAGCGCGGGGGAGTACACCATCGTCCTACCCAAGGACAGCTGGAGGGCTTCGCGATGGGCGCCAATGACGCGGTGATGGAGGAGTTCCGGGCGGCGATGGAGTCGTCCGACATGGGGCAGTTGTCGCGGATCCTGCGGGCCTCCTCGACCGACGACTTCGTGCAGGAGTGGCCGCAATCGGGCGAGCGGATCGTCGGCCGCGAGGCCGCCATCAAGCTCGACGAGAGCTATTCGGCCGCGACCGGGAAGTCGCCGACGATGACGTTCCGTCGGATGCTCGGCGGGGGCGACGTCTACGTCGTCGAGGGCACCATCGATTACGGCGACGGGACGCCCGTCAGCTACGTCGGGGTCGCCGAGTTCCGGGACGGCAAGGTCTGCAAGATGACCGAGTACTTCGCGAACCCGTTCCCGGCGCCGGAGTGGCGCGCCGACTTCGTCGAGCGGATGGAGCCGGTCGGGGTGTAGGGGCTAGACGGCGACGGGCGCGCGGTCGGAGCTCGCCTCGGCGGCGTCGGCCTCGGCCTTGGTCCGGTGGATCGTCCCCGGCGCGTGCTCGGGCGGGGCGTAGATCGTATAGAGATGCAGGCTCGTGGACCCCGTGTTCACGAAGTTGTGGCGCGTGCCCGCGGGGACCTGCACCAGGCGCCCCGGGCCGACCCAGCTTCGCTCGCCGTCGAGGATCGCCAGGCCCTCGCCCGAGACGAAGACCAGGACCTGATCGACGTCGGCGTGCGTCTCGGCACCGATCTCGCCGCCGGGCGGGATGCACATGACCACGACCTGGCTGTGCGGGCCGGTCGCCAGCACCTCACGGAAATAGGGGTTGGACTCCGCTCGTTTGACGATGTCCTCGTTGAATGGCATGGCGCGCCTCCACTTCTTCATCCTCACCATGGGGACTTCGCCGGTCGAATCCAAGGGCCTATCGGCCCATCGTGGTCTCGTCGCGGGGCGGTGTCGGCCGGGACCGGGCCGGGACCATTGGGTCTGCGATGCACGTGGACAGCATCAGGTGAGGTGCGTGGCCGCCCCAGGACCTTTGGGTCTCCGATGCACGTGGACAGCATCGCGTGACCGGGCGTGCGGCACCCACGCTTGATGCAGTCCACATGCATCGATGAAAGGGGGCCGGCCGCGAAAGGGGGCCGGCCGCGTCGAAGCCCGCCAGGCTACGGGAAGAGGTCGCTCTCGCGCGGGATGATCACGTCGCGGATGGTGCCGTCGCCCCGGGTGAAGGCGGCGCCTCGGACGAGGGCGACGGGACGGCCGGCGGTCTTGCCGAGGGCGAGCTCGGCCGCTGACGCGAGCTCGTCGGCGACGGCACGGACGGTCGAGCGCATGATCCGGCCGTCGGCGTCGGGGGTGCCGCGGAGGTCCTCGAGCGGCTGCACCCCGGAGGCGCCGATCGCGACGTCGACGATCCCCCAGCGCCACGGCCGGCCGAACGAGTCGGAGACGATGACCGGGACGTCCACGCCGAACCGGGCGCGAACCGCTCCCCGGATCGCCGCGGCCGACCGGTCGGGGTCGACGGGCAGGAGTGTGACCAGCGAGCCCGAGGCGGGCCCGACGTTCGACGCGTCGACGCCGCCGTTGGCGCAGACGAAGCCGTGCGAGGTCTCGGTGATCAGCACGCCGTTGGTCATCCGGACGACTCGTCGCGCCTCGCGGAGCACGACCTCGACCTGGCGAGGGTCGCGGTCGAACCGCTCGGCGAACTCGATCGCCTCGGGCCGCGGCTCGATGGTCGTCAGGTCGACGACGGCCCCTTCGGCCTTCGACACGATCTTCTGGGTCACGACCAGGACATCGTCGGCCGCGAGCGGCAGCGCGCCGCGCGTCCGCTGGATGGCGTTGCCGATGAAGACGCCCAGGTCGTCGCCCTCGCGGATCTCGGGGATCCCATCGAGCGCGAGGATCCGGATCGGGGCGTCAGCCGACACCGAGCCCTCCCGCATGTTCGGTCTCGGCCGACTCGACGAAGACGAGGTCGTCGGCAGTGTCGAGGTCGACGCTCAGCGTCCCCTCGATCTCGACGAAGGCGGCGCCGGCGGTCGCGGCCGCGGTCCGGTGCGCGCGCCGGCTGCCACCGCCGAAGGCGAAGTCGATGACGTCCGGCGGCCGGAGCCCGAGCGCGTTGGTCCCGGTGCCGTGTCGGTCGGGGACGAGGACGACGGTCGGGGCGGCGTCCGCGTCGCTGTCGGCGGGGACGGCGACCAGCGGCGCCACCACGGCCTCGACCGCCTCGCCCGTGACGAACGGCAGGTCGATCGGGAGGACGAGGATGGCGGTCGCGCCGCCGGCGACGACGTCGCCCCGTGCCTCGCGGAGCCCGGCGTTGAGGCCGCGGGACCGCTGTCGCAGGGTCCGCGCGCCCATCGCCGACGCGCGCCGCAGGACCTCGCGGTCGGGGCTCACCACCAACACGTCCTCGAGGCTGGTGACGGCCAGGGCGGCCACCACGGTCCGTGCCAGCAACCCCTCGACGAGATCCCGCCGCTCCTCCGCGTCGAGCAACTCGCCGAGCCGCGTCTTGGCGCCCTCGAGCGTGCCGACCGGGATGATCGCGGCGATCCGGGTCATGCGCCGGCCGCGACATCGAGGACGGTCCGGGCCAGCCGGGCGCGACCGGTGTGGTCGGCCATGATCGTGTCGGTCACGAGCGTCCGGAACCCGAGCGCGGCGATATCGGGCTCGAGCGCGGCGTCGACGGTGTCGAAGACGAACGCGGTCGCGATCCCGCGGTAGAGCCGGGCCACTCCCCGGGCGCTCGATTCGTGCCCGAGCGAGACCAGCATCCGGTCGGCCGGTCCCTTGAGCGCGGCGCCGCCGACGATCGGGCTGACGGCCACGACCGGGACGCCCGCCCCGGCGCGCGCCTCGACCTGCCCGCGGATCGGCCCGGCCAGGATCGGCCCGATCGAGACGATCGGGTTCGAGGGCCCGATGACGATGACCTCGGCCGCCGCCAGCGCGTCGGTGACCGCCGCCGTCGGCGTCAGATCCCCGGTGAACCGGACCTCGCGGACCTCGGGCGCCTGATGGCGATGCACGAAGTACTCCTGGAAGTCGAGCCAGCCCTCGTCGATCCGGACCTGCGTGCGGACGGGCGCGTCTGCCATCGGCAGGATCGGCGTCGCGATCCCGAGCGCCGCCTGGAGCGAGCGCACGACCGACGTCAGGTCGCCGCCGTCGCGCAGCCGGGCGGTGCGCGCGATGTGGGTCGCGAAGTCCCGGTCGCCGAGGCGGAACCAGTCCTCCTCGCCGTAGTCGGCCAGGGCGTCCATCACCGTCCAGGTCTCGCCGGCGATCCCCCAGCCGCGCTCGTCGTCGAACCGCCCGGCGAGCATGTACATGACCGCGTCGTGGTCGGGCATCACGAGGAGCCCGTGTCGCTCGGTGTCATCGCCGGTGTTCACGATGACCGTGAGGTCACCCGGAGCGAGGGCGGCCGCGAGGCCGTGCGCCAGTTTCGCGCCGCCGGTCCCACCCGCGAGCGCCACGACGTTCACCCCATCACGCGCCGAGCAGCTCTGCGACGCGGGCCATCCGGTCGATCGTCTCGCGGTCGTACGGGGCGGGCATCCGGACGATGACGGTCGCGAAGCCGAGCTCCAGGTACGGCCGGAGCGCGTCGGCCACCTCGGTCGGCGGTCCGACGAGGACCGGCGTGTCGCCCATGGACTCGATGCCGTTGTTCGCCAGCAGCGGCAGGTACGCGGCCTCGGCCGCGGCGTGGTCGTCGCGGATGAGGATCGGGAAGCTGATGGTCTTCTCGATGGTCGCTCCGTCGCGTCCGACATCGGCGCAGTGCTCGGCCAGGATCTCGAGCCGGGTCCGGACCTCGTCGACGGTCCCGCTCGTGTTCCAGGCGTCGGCCCGCAGCGCGACCGTCCGCAGCGTCTTGCGCGGCCCTGACCCGCCGACGAGGATCGGCAGGTGGTGCTGGATCGGGCGCGGTGCGCAGAGCGCGTCATGGAACGCGTAGAACCGGCCCTCGTGACTGAAGCGCTCGCCATCGAGCAGCCGGCGCATCAGCATCACGGCCTCGTCGAGCCGGTCGAGCCGCTCGCCGACGCCGGCGCCGAAGTCGATCCCGAAGCCGTCGTGCTCGCGCTCGAACCAGGCGCCGCCGATGCCGAGGACCGCCCGTCCGCCCGAGACGTGATCGAGGGTCGTCGCCAGCTTGGCGGTCAGCCCCGGGTTGCGGAACGTGTTTGCCCCGACCATCAACCCGAGCCGGATCCGGGTGGTCAGCGGCCCGAGCGCCGACAGCACGCTCCAGCCCTCGAGGATCGGCTGCTCCCAGGGCCCGAAGATCGCCATCAGGTGGTCCCACGTCCAGACCGAATCCCAGCCGGCCGCCTCGGCGGCGAGCGCCGCGTCGCGGAAGGCGGGCCAGTCGGTCTGCTGCGACCAGAGCTGGAGCCCGAAGCGGGTCATCCGTCGAGCTCGTCGTGGATGGTCCCCGGGCTGAACCGGAAGGTGATCCGGTCCTGGCGCTCGAACCGCTCGGTGATGGTCCGTTCCGCGGACTCTGGATCGTCGGCCTCGTAGCGGCGGCACATCCCCGCGATGTCGGCCTGCGTCGTGGCCCAGTCGGTGATCGCCCGGACGGTGCCGGTGAACCCGACCCAGCGGTAGGGATCGGACGCATCGATGACCGCGAACGAAAGTCGCGGGTCGCGCTGCAGGTTGGTCGGCCAGCGCCGGCCGATCGCACTGTTGATGACGATCTCGTCGCCGTCGACCGCGTACCAGACGACGGCCTGGCTCGGTCGCCCGTCGGGATCGATCGTCGAGATCGTCGCGTACCGGAGGTCGTCGAGGAAGGCCCGGATGTGGTCGGGGAAGGGGCGGGGGAGGACGCTTGTCTCGGAAGCCCGGGATGACTGGTCGGTCATGCCCTCGATGGTAGCCGAGCAGGGTGCGGAACGGAGTCGGACGTCCCACACGCCCGGATCCCTGCATGGGCACTCTCGCCGATCCGTCGCGGGGCCATCGGTTCCGGGGCGGGCTTGCCGAGGAGATACCCCTGGCCGAGATCGACGCGGAGGGACGTGAGGGCGGTCAGGTCCGCGCGTCGCTCGATCCCTTCCGCGAGCAACCGCGCGCCGATCCGACGACCGAACGACACGAATGCCTCGACGAGGGCCTGCTTGGCATCGTCGTGACCGATGCCGTGCACGATGTCGCGGTCGATCTTGATGACGCTCGGGCAGAGGGCCGCGATCAGCGCGAAGCTCGCGTAGCCCGCCCCGGCATCGTCGACGGCGAACCCGAAGCCGAGCCGTCGGAGGAGCCTGACCTGGCGCTGCAGGGTGGGGACGTCGGAGACCGACTGCTGTTCCGTGCACTCGATGGTGATCTGGCGCGGGTCGAGGCCAACGGCGCGCACCTGGGCGGCGAGCGCGCCTGCTTCGAACGCGGGGTTGAGCAGGCTGTACGGCGTCAGGTTGACGGCGTAGTGACGGGGCGGTCGACCGTCCGCCCTGGCCGCCGCCTCGAGGGCGCCGATGCGTTCGAGGATGGTCGCGACGATGTACACGTCGAGCTCGACGCCACGGTCCGTGCTGATCGCCGCCTGGACGACCGACGTGATGGACTGCGGGAGCATCGGCATGTTCGGCCGGAAGAGGCACTCGTATTCGTACAGGGTCCCCGTCGTGAGCGCCACGATCGGCTGGAACGCGATCCCATGGAGCTTCCGCAGGCTGAAGAAGTAGTCGAGCATCTTCGTCTGGACGACCTGGGTGGACTGCGCCATCCCGATCCGGTCGGCCAAGCCGGAGAGCTGCACCGCGGCCGACATCGCGACGAGATATCGGTCGCGCTCGGGCAGCGAGCCATCGACCGCGACGAGGCCGTAGTCGGGCGAATTGCCGGCGTCGGCGACAGCCGCAGCGGCGCTGTCGGTCAGGCTGTCGACCGGTCCGATGAGGACCGTGCCGGTGTCGAGCTCGAGGAGGCGGGCGCCGTCGACGCGCGTCGCGAGGCGACGCACGAACCGGATGTCGCGCGACCAGAGAAGGCGCTCATCGGCGAAGCGCCGCGGCGTCGTGATGAATCTCACCCCAGCATCATGCGCGGGCGCGTCCCTACGGGGCCCCCACCTTCCGTCCGGGGGGTCATGGGCCTTTTGGTACGGCCGCCCGCGGACCTCAGCCGAGGCGCTCGCCGGCCCGGATCGCGAGGTCGAGGCGGTTCTCCGGCGGGGCGAGCGGGCACGCCCAGCGCGGATCGAACGCGCACGATGGCTGGAAGGCGAAGTTGAAGTCGATGGTGAGCGTGCCGGCCGCGGGATCGCCGCCGAGGTCGGCGCTCTTGGCCGCATCGACGAGGTAGCGGCCGGCGCCGTACGTCTCCGTGCCGTTCGTGGCGTCACGGAACGGGATGAAGAGGCCGCCCGCGTAGCCGGCCATCCAGAACACCGACAGCGTCCGGGCGCCGTCCGCGAACGGGATCGCGATCCGGCCGAGGCGCGAGAACGACAGGGTGTCGGCGCCGCTGTTGGGGAGCTCGAGGGCGAAGACCCCGGGCACCGGCGGCGGTGCGGGCTCGACCGCGACCTCGAACCTGAGACTCGGGTCGTGCTCGAAATGGGCCGCGCGGAAGGCATCGCGCGCGTCGGGCGGGACCGGCGACTGCGGGTGCTGGCGGTAGAGCCGCTCGCGCACGGCGCGCCAGTGTGCGAGGGCGGCGGCCGGGTCCGTCACGGCCATCGCCCGGACGTCGCTGTAGAGCGTGGCCACCTGGCGTCGCCAGTCGGCGAGCCAGGCGCGGTCGACTGCCGACGTGTCGCCCTGCGACCACGCCCGGGTCACCACGCTCAGCGGGCCCGCCGGAACGACCGCGCGACGATCCAGACCCCCAGGACGATGAGGATGAGCGGCCAGAGCTGGTCCCACTCGAGCCTCGGCAGGTCGAGGCCGAGCGTTCGCGTCGCGAAGAACCACAGCCCGACCACGAGGACGATCACGCCGAAGATCAGCGGTGCGATCCGGCGATCGTCGGTCTGTGGCGGGCGCCACGCCGGCGGCAGCGGAGGTGGTGGGGCGCCGGGTGGCAGAGGTGGTGGCGGCGTCGCCCCGAGTGGCGGCGGCGCGTCGGGCGGGGGTGTCGCGCCGGGCGTCGGCCCCTCGACCGTGGGCATCTTCGTCGTGTCGTCCGAGCCGAGCATCTCGTCTCCCGTGGGCACCTGCCTGGATCGGCCACCATCCTACGTCGCCGCGTCGCCTAGAATCGGTGCCGGTCCGTCGGCACGCACGTCGGCGGCAGGCGCTCGCATGACGGGCGCGACCCAGGGACGGAGGCGACGCGTGGCCCACGCTTCGGACACGGCGGAGATCGGGGTCGTCGGAGGATCGGGCTTCTACTCGCTCCTCGACGACGTGCGCGAGGTCAAGGTCGACACGCCATACGGCGCACCGTCGGATTCGGTCTTCCTCGCCGAGGTCGCCGGCCGGCGGGTCGCCTTCCTGCCGCGCCATGGCCGGCGCCACACGATCCCGCCGCATCGGATCAACTACCGCGCCAATGTCTGGGCGCTGCGCTCGCTCGGGGTCAAGGCGGTCATCTCGCCGTGCGCCGCCGGCTCGCTCCAGCTCCCGGTCAGGCCCGGCGACTTCGTGGTCTGCGACCAGTTCGTCGATCGCACGAGCGGCCGCGCCGACACGTTCTTCGACGGGCCGATCGTGACCCACCTCTCGTCCGCCGAGACGTACGACCCGGTCCTGCGCCAGCTGGCGATCGAGACCATCCGCGACCACGGCATCGAGGTCCACGAAAGCGGCACGGTCGTCGTCATCGGTGGCCCCCGTTTCTCGAGCAAGGCCGAGTCGAAGTGGTTCAGCGACGCGGGCTGGGAGGTCATCAACATGACCCAGTATCCCGAGGCGTGGCTGTGCCGCGAGCTCGGGATGGCGGTCGTCAACATCAGCCTGATCACCGACTACGACGCCGGCGTCCTCGAGGGCACCCACGCGGTCGATGCGATGAGCGTGCTCGAGGTCTTCCAGCAGAACGCCGAGCGGATCCAGGCGGTCGTGCTCGACCTGATCGGGCGATTCCCGGCCGATCTCGACGCGCTGGGCGCGCTCGCGGCGCTCGGCCCGACCCGCGGCGACGGGCACACGATCTCGCCCGAGGACATCCGCCTCTTCGAGACCGGCCTGTGACGGATGGGGGCCTCCCCATCGGTGTCTGCCTTCGCTCGATCCGGGCGGAACCGCGCTGGTGGCTCGAGAGCGCCAGCCGGCTCGACGCCGCGGGCTACGCCGGCGTGTGGACCTGGGACCACTTCATGGGTCGGGGCGACCTGACCGTCCCCGTCATCGAGGGTTGGACCATCCTGTCGATGGCTGCGGCGGCCACGGCGCGCGCGACGGTCGGGCCGTTCGTGCTGAACGTCATGAACCGGCACCCCGCGCTGGTGGCCCGGATGGCGTCGACGCTCCAGATCGCCAGCGGCGGGCGCCTCATCCTCGGCATCGGCATCGGTGGTGCCCCGAAGGAGCACGCGGCGTACGGCATCGACTTCCCGCCGCCCCCCGAGCGCGTCGCCCGGCTCGAGGAGGCCGTTGCGGTCATCCGAGCGCTGTGGACGGGAGGGCCCGTGACCCGCGACTCGCCGTTCTACCCGTTGAAGGACGCATACGCCCACCCGGTCCCCCAGACGCCGCCGCCGATCGTCGTCGGTGGCGAGACGCCGGCCGGGGCGCGGCTGGCCGGCCGGATCGGCGATGGCTGGTCGGCCTTCGACGACAACTTCGAGCAGAACCTGCCGATCTACCTCGAGTCGCTCGCCGCGTCCGGCCGGCGGCGCGAGGACCAGCGTGTCCTCGTCGGGTTCCAGGGCGAGTGGCTGAGCGACGAATCGATCGCCGATTCGCCATGGGTCGGCGCGCCGCGCGAGACCTGGGAGCGCTGGCGCGCGGCCGGCGCCGACGGCGCCATCGTCCTCGCCCGGACCACGGCCGACGTGGACGCACTGGTCGAGGCGACCGACCGCTGGTAGGCCCGGCGGTGGGCCGTCGCCCTGCGCGCCCGTTCGTGGCACCATCATCCCCGTGACCGCCCCACGGACCGTCCCGCCCGCCGCAGGCACGCCGGCCAGGCCCGCGCCGATGCACGCCTGCGTCCGCTGCGGCGCTCCGGTCGCCATCGATGTCGGGCTGTGCGAGCGCTGCAACCCGCTCGGTCTGCGCGATTCGTCCAGCTCGCAGGTCCACGGGATCGTGGCCGGTGGCATCGTCGCCTTCATCGTCATCCTCGCGGTGGCCGGGCGGTTCGCGCTCGCGGGGATCGGCCCGTTCGAGGCGTCGGCGAGCGCCGTCCCCGATGGCGCCGGTCTCGCGGTCACGCTGACGGTGACCAACACGGGGAGCAGCGTCGGCCAGACGACGTGCCGCGTCTCGGATCCGGCCGACCGCACCGGCAGCCTCGGCGGGTTCGTGCTCAGCCCGCAGATCGAGCCCGGGCAGACCGTCACGTTCACGCAACACTTCACCGAGCTGGGAGCCACCGTCCGACCGCTCACGGCCGACTGCAGCACGCCGTGACCGGACCCGCCGCCGTCGCCGCGCGCGAGGGCGCCGTCCCGTCGGCCTGGGCGGACGAGCTGGCCTTCTCGCTGGAGCTGGCGGTCCGCGCAGGGACCGTGCTGATGGACCACTACGAGCGCCTCGAGCGGATCGACTACAAGAGCGCCCGGGACGTCGTCACCGAGGCGGACCACCTGTCCGAGGCACTCATCCTCGACGCACTCCGGAGCGCGCTACCCGGACGACGCCCTGCTGGCCGAGGAGACCGGGGAGCACCGCGCCATCGCGGGCGAGGCGCCCACCTCAGGGAGAGGCCGCGTCTGGATCGTCGACCCGCTCGACGGGACCGTGAACTACGCCAACGGCCTGCCCATCTTCTGCGTCTCGATCGGGCTGGTCGTCGACGGGCGTCCCGCGGTCGGAGTCATCCTCGACCCGACCCGGAACGAGGTGTTCGCCGCGACCGCGGACGGGCCGGCGACCCTCGACGGGCGCCCGGTCCGCGCCTCCGAGAAGGACAAGCTGTCCGACTTCGTCATCTCGATGGCGCTCAACGGCCGGACGGCCACGACCCGCGCGCGCAACGTGCGCAAGGCGATCCGCATCTCGCGCTCGATGGGGTCGGCCGCGCTGGCCCTCGCGTATGTCGCCCACGGCCGGTTCGACGCGTTCATCCAGCAGGGCGGGCTGTCGGCCTGGGACGTCGCCGCGGCCGGGCTGATCGCCGAGCGTGGCGGCGCCACGGTCACCTCGCTGTCGGGCGGCGCGTGGTTCGACGTGTCGCAGAAGCCCCGATCCATCGGCATCCTCGCCGCACCGCCCGCGCACCACGCGGCGCTGCTCAAGCTCGCCGGCTGACCCGCCACGCGGCGTCGCGTCGCGATCAGTCGTCGAGCCAGCGGTGCGGCCGGCGCGCCAGCCTGTCGAGGCCCCATTCCTCGCAGAAGCCCTCCCAGTCCGCACGCGGCGCGCCGTCCCAGCGCAGCTCATCGGCGCCCTGCTGGCGGATGACGACGCCGTCGTCGGTCGTCCGGAGCCGGGCCAGGTCACGGTAGAGGAGCGCCTCGTCCCAGTGGTCGCGGAGGGTCGCCGCCAGCGCCATCGCGCGTGAGCCGCCGACCCCGGGCACCTCCCAGGCCGACGCCTTCGGCGGGATGTCCTCGAAGTGGTCGTAGCGGGTCAGGACCGCGGCGGCCGACTTGGCGCCCCAGCCGGGAAGCCCGGGGAAGCCGTCCGAGGCGTCGCCGACAAGCCCGAGCCAGTCCGGGATCGAGGTCGGCGGGACGCCCCACTTGGCGCGGACGCCGGCGTCGTCGTAGACGAGGTTGCGGCGCCGGTCCCAGAGGACGACCCGATCGTCGCGGACGAGCTGGGCCATGTCCTTGTCGGGGGTGCAGACGAGGATCCTCTCGACGGCCTCGTCCTCGCCGAACCGCGTCGCGGCGGCGGCGATCGCGTCGTCTGCCTCGAACTCGACCATCGGCCACAGGACGATCCCGAGCGCCTCGACCGCGGCCTCCGCGATCGGGAACTGCGCGAGCAGCTCCGGCGGCATCCCGGCCGACGACTTGTACCCCGGGTAGAGGTCGTTCCGGAAGGATTCGATGACCCGGTCCGTCGCGCAGCCGACGTGGGTCGCGCCCTCCTCGCGAAGCAGGTAGAGGAGCTGCTCGACCAGCCCCGAGACGCCCGACAGCGGGATCCCGTCGCGCCCGAGGACCGGCGGCCGGGGGGCGAAATGTGCGCGGAAGAGCTCGTAGGTCGCGTCGACCAGGTGGAGCCGCACCGTCGGCCGGGTCAGGTCGCCGGGGAACCCGTCTCGACGAGCTCCTTGAGGCGGACGAGATCGCCCTGGAAGATCCCGGCCAAGGTCGGGGTCATCGCCAGCGCCGCGAGATGCGCGAAGACCGGCGGGATCAGCAGCTCCTCCCAGCGGACGATCGTGGTGGTGGCATCGGCGCCGGCCTCGAGCGTGATGAGCCCGTGACCCTTGAACGTCCCCTCGTGTCGCAACCCGAACCTGTGCGGCGGCTCGAACTCGGTGATGGTGACCGGGTCCGTGACCGACATGCCCAGGATCCGCACATCGGCCTCGCCGGTCGTCCCGACGCCCACCGGTCCCTCGGAGAGCAGGCGGACCGCCTTCATGTCGGTCATCCAGCGCGGCTGGCCTTCGATGTCGGCGACGACGGCCCAGACGCGCTCGATCGGCGCGTCGATCACGATCATCGAGTCGATCGGCTCGGGGTCGGCGCCGGCGGCCTGGTCCTTCAGGATGCGATCGAGCGCGTAGCCGATCCCGGCACCGACGAGCGCCAGCCGGATCGCCCCGCGGATCACCGCATCACCGTCTGCCAGATGGCGATGCCCGCGTCCCGCATCTCGTCGAGCGCACGCCGGCCGTCGCCGGCCTCCAGATCGACCGCGGCGATCGCGTCGGCCAGGACCGCGGTCTCGAAGCCGAGCCGTCGCGCGTCGAGCGCGGTCGCCTTCACGCAGTAGTCGGTCGCGAGGCCGACGACCACGACCCGATCGACGCCCGACCCTCGAAGGATCCCGTCGAGCTCCGTCGCGATGGTCTCGCCGCTGAGCGGGTCGCGCATCGTGAACCCGGAGTAGCCGTCCTCGCCGTTGACCCCCTTGCGGACCCGCGGCGCGTCCCCGGGGATCGCCAGAGACGGATGCAGGGCCGCCCCCCACGTGTCCGCGACGCAGTGCACCGGCCAGATCCCGCCATCCTTCGCGAAGTGCGGCGTCGACTCCGGATGCCAATCCTGCGTCGCAACCACCACGGCGCCGTCGTTCATCGCCATCGCGATCTCGCCGTTCACCGTCGGCACGATCGCCTCGCCCCCCGCCACGCTCAGACTCCCAGCCGGGTCAGCGAAATCGTTCTGCACATCCACCACGAGAAGGGCAGTCCTCGGCCCATACCGCTGCATGCGAGGAGCCTACCCCACAGCCGCGAACCCCGGGTCGCTCCAGGCGACTGGTCCCGTCCGGATTCGCAACCAAGGCGTCACCATCGGATCGTGGCGAGATGGGCTACCCTGACCCGATGCGCTTCGAACCCGGCGAGCTCGCCCTGCTCGCGGCGACCCAGGAGATCGAGATCGAAACCGCCGCCGATGGCGGGCCCGCGCACCTGACCATCATCTGGGTCATGGTCGACGGCGATGACGCGTTCATCCGCTCGGTCCACGGCCGCACCGCCCGCTGGTTTCGCGAAGCCACCGCGAATCCCGATGTCACCGTCCACGTCGGCGGGCGAGCCTTGCCGGCGCGCGTCGTCCCGGCCGCCGACGCTGACTCGATCCGACGCACGAACGATGCGCTGACGCGCAAGTACATGGGCATCGATGGCTATCCGGAGATGCTCGAGCCCGCGATCCTGGACACGACCTCCCGCCTGACGCCGAGTTGACCGCCATGTACTTCGACGAGTTCAAGCATCAGCTGCCCGACATCGACCCGAAGGAGACCGACGACTGGCTTGCGTCGCTCGACCAGGTCGTCGCCGAGGAGGGCGAGGCACGCGCCCGGTTCATCATCTACAAGCTGCTCAAGCGAGCGCGCCAGCTCCAGGTCGGCCTGCCGCCGCTGACCCAGACGCGCTACATCAACACGATCAGCCCGGAGCAGGAGCCCGACTTCCCGGGCGACGAGGTGATGGAACGCCGGATCCGGCGGCTGATCCGATGGAACGCCGTGGCGATGGTCCTGCGCGCCAACAACAAGTTCGCGGGGATCGGCGGCCATCTCGCGACGTACGCCTCGGCGGCGTCGCTCTACGAGGTCGGGTTCAACCATTTCTTCCGCGGCAAGGACGGCGACCAGAGCGGCGACCAGATCTTCTACCAGGGTCATGCCGCTCCAGGGATCTACGCGCGCGCGTTCCTCGAAGGACGGCTGACCGTCGACCAGCTCGACCACTTCCGGCGTGAGACGGGCCCTGGCAAGGGCTTGAGCTCGTACCCGCATCCGCGCCTCATGCCCGAGTTCTGGGAGTACCCGACGGTCTCGATGGGGCTCGGGCCGATCAGCGCGATCTACCAGGCCCGCTACAACCGCTACCTGCTCAACCGCGGGCTGCTCGACACCTCGCACTCGCGCGTCTGGGCGTTCCTCGGCGACGGAGAGACCGACGAGCCCGAATCGCTCGGCGCGCTCCACGTCGCGTCGCGCGAAGGTCTCGACAACCTGACCTTCGTCGTCAACTGCAACCTCCAGCGGCTCGACGGCCCGGTCCGCGGCAACGGCAAGATCATCCAGGAGCTCGAATCGGCATTCCGCGGCGCCGGCTGGAACGTCATCAAGGTGATCTGGGGACGCGAGTGGGACGACCTGCTCGCCCGAGACGTGGACGGCGTGCTCGTCCAGAAGATGAACGAGACGCTCGACGGGGAGTTCCAGAAGTTCTCGGTCTCCGGCGGCGCCTATATCCGCGAGCACTTCTTCGGGCCGGACCCGAGGCTGCACAAGATGGTCGAGCACCTCACCGACGACGACCTCGCCAAGCTCCGCCGCGGCGGCCACGACTACCGCAAGGTCTTCGCCGCGTACAAGGCCGCGACCGAGCACACCGGCGCGCCGACGGTGATCCTGGCTCACACGGTCAAGGGCTGGACGCTCGGACCGGGCGTCGAGGCGCGCAATATCACCCACCAGGCCAAGAAGCTCAACGAGGCCGAGCTGCGGATCTTCCGCGACCGGCTCGAGCTGCCGATCCCCGACTCGACCCTCAAGGACGCGCCGTACTACCACCCGGGCGCCGATTCGGAGGAGGTCCAGTACCTGGTCGAGCGCCGTCGCGCGCTCGGCGGCCCGCTCCCGCGCCGTACCGTCCGGTCCGCGCCACTTCCCGCGCCGGCCGCTGCGGTCGATGCCGAGTTCGCGGCCGGGAGCGAGACGCCGGTCTCGACGACGATGGTCTTCGCCCGGATCCTGCGCAACCTGATCCGCGATCCGGAGCTCGGACCGCGGATCGTGCCGATCATCCCGGACGAGGCGCGGACCTTCGGGATGGACCCGCTGTTCAAGGAGGTCGGGATCTACTCGGCGCTCGGCCAGCGCTACTCGCCGGTCGACTCGGATCTCGTCCTGTCGTACCGCGAGGCGACCGACGGCCAGGTCCTCGAGGAGGGGATCACCGAGGCGGGCTCGATGGCCAGCTTGCAGGCGGCCGGCACGTCGTACGCGACGCACGGCCTGGCGACCATCCCGTTCTACATCTTCTACTCGATGTTCGGGTTCCAGCGGACCGGCGACCAGATGTGGGCGTTCGGGGACGCACGCGGGCGCGGCTTCCTGATGGGCGCGACGGCCGGCCGCACGACGCTGACCGGCGAGGGCCTCCAGCACGACGACGGCCAGAGCCAGATCCTGGCCTCGACCGTCCCGAACATGCGTGCCTACGACCCGGCGTTCGCATACGAGCTGGCGGCCGTCATCCGCGACGGGATCGAGCGGATGTACGGGCCGAAGCCCGAGGACGTGTCGTACTACGTCACGATCTACAACGAGAACTACGCCCAGCCGCCACGGCCGGACGACATCACCGACGAACAGATCCTGCGCGGCGTCTACAGGTTCGCCGCGGCGCCCGAGCTCGGGCGGGACGCGCATCCGGCCCGGCTGGTCGGCTCCGGGGCGATCCTCGGCCAGGTCCTCGCCGCGCGCGATCTGCTGGCGGAGAAGTTCGGCGTGGCCGCCGAGGTCTACAGCGCCCCGTCGTTCCCGCTGCTCCGCCGCAACGCCCTCGAGACCGAGCGCTGGAACAGGCTCCATCCCGACGCGAAGACGGCGCGGGTCCCGTACGTGAGCACGATCCTGCCGCACGACGGCGGGCCGATCGTGGCCGCCACGGACTGGATGAAGGCGCTCCCGGACATGGTCTCGCGCTGGCTCCCGCCGCACTACCTGGCCCTCGGGACCGACGGGTTCGGGCGGAGCGACACCCGCGAAAGCCTGCGCTCGCTGTTCGAGATCGACCCGCCGCATATCGCCGCGGCGACGCTCGTCTCGCTGGTGCGCTGCGGCGCGATGCCGGCGACGGCGGCAGCCAAGGCGATCCGCGAGCTCGGGATCGATCCCGACAAGACCGACCCGCTCGCGCTCTGACCCGGTCGCGCCGGCCGGCCGCGACGCCGTGCGAACCGACCCAAGGCCCGTTTCGTCGGGCCCGCGTATCGTTGTCGGGAGGAGGACCCGTATGACCCGACCGCTGCGCATCGCACAGGTCGTCCCTCCGATGGAGAGTGTCCCGCCGCGCGCCTACGGCGGCACAGAGCGCGTCGTCTACGAGCTCGTCCGCGAGCTCGACCGGCGCGGCCACGAGGTGACCACCTTCGCCAGCGGGGATTCCGAGGTCCCCGGCCGCCTCGTCACGACCGTCCCCGAGGCACTGCGGCCGGCCGGCTACAGCGGCGACCCGGCCCCATACGTCTACCTGACCATCCAGGCGGTCCTCGACCAGGTCGGAGACTTCGACCTGGTCCACGGCCACCTCGAATGGGCGAGCTTCCTCCTCGCGCGCGTCTCGCCGATCCCGGTCGTCTCCACCTTCCACGGGCGGCTCGACCTGCCATGGGCCGACGAGTCATTCCGGGCGTCGCCGCCCGGCCTGGTCGCGATCAGCGCCAGCCAGGCGTCGACGCACCCCGCGGTTCGGTGGGCCGGGATCGTCCACAACGGCCTGACCCTCGATGACGCCCCGTTCGGCCGGCTGCGCGGCGACGGGCTCTGCTTCGTCGGTCGCGTCACTCCGGAGAAGGGGATCGTGGAGGCGATCGAGATCGCCAAGGCGACCGGCCGTCCGCTCCGGATCGCCGCCAAGGCAGGCCCGATGGCGGGCGAACGCGACTATCTCGAGAACGTCTTCCTGCCCGCGCTCGAGGCGGCGGGACCGTCCGTCGAATACCTCGGCGAGCTCGAGCAGGTCGACCGCGACCTCCTGTTCGCCGAGTCGTACGCGGCGCTGATGCCCGGTTCCTGGCCGGAGCCGTTCGGGCTCGTCGCCATCGAGGCGCTCGCCTGCGGGACGCCGATCATCGCCCGCCGCGTCGGCGGGCTCCCGGAGATCATCCGCGATGGCATCGATGGGTTCTTGGGCGATGACGTCGAGCAGCTGGCGTCCATGGTCGATCGGGTCGAGGATCTCGACCGGGCGGCGATCCGCGCCTCAGTGCTCGAGCGATTCTCCGCGGGGCGGATGACCGACGCCTACGAGGCGATCTACCGCTCGATGCTGGAGGCGGCCGTCGACGACCGGGACCGGAGGCCGTGGGGGCTCGACTCGCTGACATCGGCCGCCGGCCGGGCGTCCTGAGGCGCGCCCCCGATCCGTCAGGCGCCGTATGGTAGGCACCACCCACGCAGGTCGAGGTTGTCCATGTCCGTCCCGACATCGGCGCGCACCATCCCGCCGCCGGTCGTCACGATCGTCCCAGCCACTGATCTCGGCAATGTCGAGGTCGCCAAGTCGGGCAACCTGTACCTGCTGACCGATCAGCGCGGCGACATCCGGATCGACGGCCGCGGTCTCGGGCTGTACGACCTCGATACGCGGATCCTGTCCGCCTCGACGCTGCGGCTCAATGGCTCGCCGCTCACACTCCTGCGCGGACCGCACCAGGAGGACGGAGCGGATACGATCCAGCTGACCAACCCGGAGCTGCGCCGGAACCCAGAGGACAAGCGGGCGGCCGCGTCGAGCCTGGCGCGCCGCGAGCTCAGCCTGACCCGCGCCCGCCATATCGACGGCGACCTGCGCGAGCTGGTCACGATCGTGAACTACTCGGCCACCGTCGAACACCTCGTGCTCGAGCTCGGGCTCGGTGTCGACATGGCCGACATCTTCGAGGTCCGCGGCTACGTGCGACCGACGCGTGGCACGCTCCTGCCGATCCTGCTCGACGGGGAGCGGGCGTCGTTCGGGTACGACGGTCTCGATGGGGTGCGGCGGACCACGACCGTCGTCGCCGCGGACGCGGGACTCGAGCCGGTCGCCGATGCCGAGACCTGGCCGGGCGTCTCGGTCCTCGCGACCTGGCGCCTGTCGCTCGAGCCCGGTGCGCGCCAGACGATCGGCTGGCACGTCAGGTCGAGCGGCGCCGATCCCGCCGTGACCGGGGACGGGACGGCGGCGTCGCCCATGACCCATAGCCGGACGCCGACCCCGGCCGGTGAGCACCCCTTCGATGCGCCGCGGATCCAGTCCGACCACGAGCTGCTCGATCGCACGCTGATCCGCTCGATGGCCGACCTGGCCACGCTGCGCAACGACGGGCCCGCCGAGGGTGAGTCGTACGTCGCGGCCGGCATCCCGTGGTTCGCGACGCTGTTCGGGCGGGACAGCCTCATCGCGGCGCTCGAGACCGTGGCATTCATCCCGTCGCTGGCGGTCGCGACGCTCGAGGTCCTGGCCCGGCTCCAGGCGACCCGCGACGACCCGTGGCACGACGCGGAGCCGGGCAAGATCCTCCACGAGATGCGGGCCGGCGAGATGGCACGCGCCGGCGAGACCCCGCACGACGCCTACTACGGGAGCGTCGATGCCACCCCGCTGTGGCTGATCCTGCTGGCTGAGACGCACGCCTGGACCGGCGACGATGCGCTGCTCGAGCGGCTGTGGCCCAACGCCCTCGCCGCCCTCGCCTGGATCGAGGATTCGGGGGACCTCGATGGCGACGGCTTCGTCGAATACCAGCGGCGGTCGAGGCTCGGCCTGCTCAACCAGGGCTGGAAGGATTCGGGCGATTCGGTCCGCCATCTCGACGGCCGGCCGGCCGAGGGCCCGATCGCCCTGGCCGAGGTCCAGGGCTACGTCTTCGCGGCGTACCGGTCGATGGCGCGGCTGGCTCGACATCGTGGCGACAGCGAGCTCGCCGGGCGGCTCGATCTCGCCGCGTCGACGCTCCAGGCCCGCTTCGAGGCGGCGTTCTGGCTCCCGGATGCGCGGTTCTACGCGATGGCCCTCGACGGCGAGAAGCGACCCGTGGCGAGCATCACCTCGAACCCGGGCCAGGCCCTGTGGGCCGGGATCATCTCGCCCGACCGCGCCCTGATCGTCGCCGAGCGGCTTCTCGCCCCGGACATGTTCTCCGGCTGGGGCATCCGGACGTTCGCGTCCGGGCAGGTGGGCTACAACCCGGTCGGCTACCACACGGGCTCGATCTGGCCGCACGACAACGCGCTCATCGCGGCCGGGCTCAAGGCGACGGGCTCGGCCGACGGGGCGAACCTGCTGGCGGGCCGGCTGATCGAATCCGCCCAGTGGTTCCCGGACCTGCGACTGCCGGAGCTGTTCTGCGGGTTCGCCCGCGAGGACGTCGGCGCACCGGTCGCCTATCCGGTCGCCTGCTCGCCGCAGGCCTGGTCGGCGGCCGCGCCGTTCTACCTGCTCCACACGATGCTCGGGCTGCGCGCCAACGCTTCGGCCAAGCGCCTGGAGCTGCTCCGGCCGACGCTCCCGGAGTGGCTCGGCAAGCTGACCATCACGGGGCTCCCGGTCGGCGACGACTCGGTCGACCTGCTGGTCCATCGCTGGCGCGGTCGTACGAGCGCGGAACTCCTCGGCCGGCGCGGGTCGATCGAGGTCATCATCCACGTCTGAGCGACGGACCCAGGAGGCCACGGTGACCGATCCGACCAGCATCCCCGGCACGATCGTCGTCAGCGGCACGGGACGGGTCGCCGTCGACCCGGACATCGCCGATCTCCGGCTTGGCGTCGCGATCGCGCGACCGACCGTCGAGGCCGCCCGGGCGGCGGCGGCCGAGGTGATGGCCGCCATCCTCGCCGCGGTCGGTGCTGCCGGGGTCGAGCGGCGCGATGTGCGGACAACGGTGCTGTCCGTCCAGCCGCGCTACGACTACCGCGACGGGAAGCCGCCCGTGCTGACCGGCTACGACCTGGCGAATGTCGTCGAGGTGACGGTGCGCGATCTCGGGATCCTCGGAGCGGTCGTGGACGGCGCGCTGACCGCCGGCGCGACGAGTCTCGACGGCCTCGCCTTCCGGGTCGACGACCCGCGCGATGCGGAACGCGCCGCCCGGACCGCGGCGGTCGCCGCGGCGCGCTCCCGCGCCGAGGTCCTTGCCGAGGCGGCCGACGTCGAGCTGGTAACGGTCACGAGCATCGTCGAGGGCGGGCCGCCGCCGACCTGGCCGCAACCGAGGGCAGCCCGGATGATGGTCGCGGCCGATGCCGGCACGCCGGTCGAGGCCGGCACGACCGAGATCGCCGTGACGGTGACCATGACCTTCGCGATCCGTTGAGGGGGTGGTAGGTAGCAGGTCCAGGTCATCGCCGGCAGGAATCCATGCCGCGTCGTGCGACAATGTCAAACCCCACAGGGAAGACCGAAGCGTGGCTCTGTCCGTCACGCGCCCGTAGTGCCGGAAAAGGAGTGTGAGCCGTGAAGCTCATCGTCGGGTTCATGACAGGGATCATCGTCGGGTTCGGGATCGGAGTGGCCAGTTCGATCGCGTATTCCGGCCAGACCGGCAAGGACCTTCGCGAGGTCTACGCCGGCGTCCGCAAGAACGTCGAGAGCGTCGATCTGGAGCAGTTCGGCCAGGAGGTCCAGGCGAACGTCGCCCAGGCGCAGGCGCAGGTCGAGGAGAAGGTAGCCGAGGTCCGCGGGAAGTCCGGCGGCAACGGCACGGCCAAGGATGAAGCGACGGCCGAGGCCGCCACGGAGTAGTCGTCCGTCCATCCGCGCATCGTTCAGACATCAGGCGGCCGTATCTCGCCGCTCTCCTCGCGACGTTTGCTTCAAGAGGCGCCCGTGATGCGCAGCAGTTCCCCGTGGTCGAGGCTCGTGGCGTAGACCGTCCCGTCCTCGTCCTGGCCGATCGAGCTCAGGGTCCGCCCGATGTCCGTGACGCGCACCGGGTCGCGCCGGCCGTCGCCTGCCGGGTCGATCACCCATAGGTGGTCCGAGCAGGCGTCGCCGAACAGGTAGCCACCGTCGAGCCGGCCGTCGGACGGATGGCGGACCACCACGCCGCCGATGACCGCGCAGCCGAGGTCGTGGCCGTATTCGGCGACAGGCGGCGTCAGGCCGGTCTGGTCGCAGCCCGTCGGCGGGTCGAAACAGTGGAAGCCCTCGGTCCGGTTCCAGCCGAAGTCGAGGCCGCCGATGCCGGCCCGCGCGACATCGATCTCCTCCCACGCGTTCTGCCCCACGTCGCCGATCCACAGGTCGCCGGTCGCGCGGTCGAAGCGGAACCGCCACGGGTTGCGCAGGCCGTACAGCCAGATCTCGGGCATCGCACCCGGCCGGCCGACGAACGGGTTGTCCGGGGGGATCGCGTACGGGGCACTGGCCTGCCCGCCATTCCCCACGTCGATCCGCAGGATCTTGGCCAGCAGGGTGTCGAGCCGCTGGCCGTTGCCATGCGGATCACCGGCCGAGCCGCCGTCGCCGAGCGCGATGTAGAGCATCCCGTCGGGGCCGAACCCGAGCCCTCCGCCGTTGTGGTTGGCGAACGGCTGGTCGACGTGGAGCAGGATCTTCTCGCTGCCGGGGTCGGCGACGTCCGGGTCCGTCGCGCTCACCCGGTATGACGCGACCACCGTGTTCCCGTCGAGGTCGGTGTAGTCGACGATGAACCTTGGATCGCCCGGGTAGCCCGGGTGGAAGGCAAGACCGAGCAGCCCACGCTCGCCACCGCTCGCGACGCGGGCGGTGATATCGAGGAACGGCCTCTCGACCAGTGCGCCGTCCCGGACGATCCGGATCCGACCGGCCTGCTCGACGACGAACAGCCGCCCGCTCCCGTCACCGGCGCTGGCCACATCGACCGGTGCGGCCAAGCCGCGGACCACGACCGTGACATCCACCGAGATGCCCGTCGGGTCGAACGGCGTGGCCGATGCGGACGCGCCGGGAGCGGCTGAGCGAGGCGCCGACGAGCCGACCGCGGGCGACAAGCTCGGGATCGCACTCCGCCCGGGCGCGGCCACGGTCGGGCTCGGAGCCGGGGACCCGGTCGGTGATGGTGCCGGTGCGCAAGCGACGGCGAGCAGGATGACGGCGGCCATCGCGGCGGGACGCATGCCACGCATGGGGCGATGCTAGCCGCGATCCCGCCGAGACGTTCGCGCCGCTCCGGCCGCTGCTACGCTGCGATCCAAGGGGGCGTCATGCTCGATCGCTTGATCTCCGAACGACTCGAGCTCCTGGTCGTGTTCGGCCCGGCCGAGGGCGACCGCGGCTGACGCCCGGCGCCGCGCCTACGCACGGATCCGCGCGACCGCCTCGGCCAGCCCCAGCGCCAGCTCCGGGCCACGCCCCGCCTCGTCGTGGCGGAAGAACGCGTAGACATCGTCGCCGGCCGACAGGAAGGGTTCGAGCCTGGAGGCCCACGCCTCGAGCTCGGGGTCGGTGTAGTCGTTCCGTCTGAGCCGCAGATACAGGAACGCACCGGTCCGCCGGATGATCGGCGCCACGGCGTCCTCGGGCAGCTCGGTCGCGCACAAGGCGGCCCCGACGCCGGCAAGCGCGGCGAACGTCTCGTCGACGTGCCAGGACTGGTCCTGGAACTCCATCGTCAGTGGCAGGTCCGACGGCCAAGCACCGAGCAGGCCCGCGAGCTTCGCGTCGTCGCGGCGGACACCGTCGGGGACGCGGAAGAGCACGGTCCCGAGCCGCTCCCCGAACGCCCGGTATGGGCCGGTCAGCCACGCGACGCTCTCGCCGGGGTCCACCTGGAGCGCCCGGAACGAGCCACCGCGCTGGGCCTTTACCGAGAACCGGAAGCCGGGCGGGGTGGCTGCAACCCAGGCCGCGACCTTCGACGCCGTCGGCGAGCCGTAGTAGGTGTTGTTCAGCTCGACTGCGTCGAGCTGCCCGGCATAGTGCGTGAGGAAGCCCGCGGCAGCGACGCCCTTCGGGTAGAAGCGCGGGACCCAGCCGGGGTAGGCGAACCCGCTCGTCCCCGCGTACAGGTGTCCCGGCACGGATCGGTCAGCGACCCGCGGTCCCGCCCGGTCCCTCGACGCCATCGGGGACGCAATTGTCGGGCTCTCCGCGGCCGGGTCCGGCCTGGCGCGCGACCCCGGTCATCGCCCGTTCCAGCGACTCGAGGTCGCTCGTGTCGACGACGGCCAGGAAATGTTCGCTGATCCCGCGCAGGTGCGTCCGGGACGCGGCGCGCAGGCGGGCCAGGCCACGCTCCGTCAGTACCGCCTCGGCACCGCGAGCATCAGCCAGGCAGGCGCTCCGCTCGACGAGCCCGTCGCTGACGAGGCGGTCGATCAGCCGGGTGACGCCGCTCTTGCTGAGCAGGACCTCCTCGGCCAGCAGCCCCATCCGGATCCGCCGCCCGGGTGCCTGGGCGATCGTCAGCAGCGCGTCGTACTCGGCGAACGACACGTCGTGCTCCGCGCGGAGCTCCTCGTCGAGGCGTCGGGACACGCGCGCGTGGGCGAGCAGGAACGCCCGCCACGGCGCAAGACGTGGATCGCGTGCGCTCAGCGGTCGCGAGACCGGTTCGTGGAGGGCCATGGCCCGGATGCTACCACCTCGAGGCTTTGCTGGGGAACCATTTGGTTGACAGCGCAACGATAGACCGATATAGTTGCGCAGTCAAATAAGTTTGCCGACCGGCAGGAGCCGGCGGCACCGGAGGCACTCATCCCATGGCGACATTCGCGATCGACCCGGCCCACACAGACGTCCTGTTCTCGGCCAAGCACCTGATGGTCACCAACGTCCGCGGCACGTTCACCGACGTGTCCGGCACGGTCGAGGTCAACGAGTCCGACCCGACCGCCTCGCACGCGGAGATCAGTGTCAGGGCCGCCAGCGTCGACACCGGCGTCGCGGCCCGAGACTCGCACCTGCGCTCGAACGACTTCTTCGCGGTCGAGACATACCCGTTGATCCGCGTGATGTCGACGGCGGTCAAGCCCAAGGGCGGCAACGACTACATGGTCACCGCGGACGTCACCGTCAAGGACGTGACGAGGTCGGTCGACTTCGACGTGGAGTTCCTCGGCTTCTTTGCGGGGATCGACGGCTCGCGCCATGTCGGGTTCAGCGCCAAGGCCACGATCGACCGCAAGGCCTGGGGCCTCGGCTGGAACGTGGCCCTCGAGGCGGGCGGCTGGCTGGTCGGCGACCAGATCAAGCTCGAAATCGATCTCGCGTTCCAGGAGGCGATGGCCCTCGCCGCCTGACGGCACGCCGTCACGATACCAGCGCCCGACCGGGGCGCTGGTTCGCGTCTAGCGCGCCTCGAACTTGTAGATCGCCCCGGCGTGATCGACGACGTACAGCTCGCCCGACTGATCCTCGCCGAATGAGCTGATCGACATCGTCGTGTCGAACAGGAGCCCTTTCCTGGTCGACAGGCCGCCCGTCCGCGGGATCATCCAGATCGTTCCCGAGCAGTAATCGGCGAAGACGTAGTGGGCATAGATCGCCGGGACCTGGGTGCCTCGGTAGACATAGCCGCCCGTCACGGCGCAGCCCTGCGTGTGCGGGTACTCGACGACGGGGCGCACCTTGCCGGTCCGGCTGCAGCCGGTCGACGGGCTGTAGCAATGGGCGCCTTCCAGGACCCGCCAGCCGTAGTTCAGGCCGCGGCCGGGGCTCTTGCCCGAGGCCGGGGCAAGCGAACGGTCGATCTCCTCGAACCGATCCTGCCCGACATCACCGATCCACAGGTCGCCGGTCAGCCGGTCGAATGAGAAGCGCCACGGGTTGCGCAGGCCGCGCGACCAGATCACGTCGAGGCCCTTCCGGCCGACGTACGGATTGCTGGCCGGGATCAGGTAATGCCGCGTCCCGACCGAGCCATTCACATTGATCCGGAGGATCTTGCCGAGCATCGAGCTGGTGCTCTGTGCGCGATGCCCCGGGTCCCCGGCGCCGCCCCCGTCGCCCATCCCGATGTAGAGGTCACCGTCCCGCCCGAACGCGAGCATCCCGCCGTTGTGGTTGGGGTACGGCTGGGCGACGATCAGGATCTTCGTAGCGCTCGAGCGGTCCGCGACGTTCGGGTCGGTCGACGAGACCCGGTAGCGCTGGATGTAGGTGTCCCCGTTCAGCCGGGTGAAGTCGACGTAGAAATAGCCGTTGGTCCGGTAGCTCGGGTGGAACGCGAGCCCCAGCAGGCCCCGCTCGCCGCCCTTGGAGACCAGGTCGGAGATGTCGAGGAAGGGGGTCGGCCGCACGACGCCGTTCTCGACGATCTTGATCTTGCCGCCCTGCTCGACCACGAACAGACGCCCCGAGCCGTCGCCGGCGTTGGTCACGAAGACGGGCGAGGCGAACCCGGACGCGACCTGGGTGAGTTTCACGGCGGACTGCGCGGTGACGCCCGTCGATCCGAGCGTGAACAGGAGCGCGACCGCTCCCACGAGGCCGGCGATCCGGCGACGGCTGCTGCGGTCGGTCTGCATCGAGCGATGATGGGTGGAGACCGGGATCCTCGCAAGGCGGACCATCCGGTCATACCGGCGGCTATCCTTCGTCGATGCTGACGACCGACCGCCGATTCGGCGCCCAGGGCATGTCCGCACCGCTCCGCGACGTCCTCGTCAAGCGGCCGGGGCCGGCGTTCGGGGCGGCATTCGACGACCCGGCCCACGGCTTCCTCCATCCGGTCGACCTCGAGGTCGCGCAGCGTGAGCACGATGCCTTCGTCGACCTCCTCGCCGCGCTCGGGTCGCGTGTCCACCTCCTCGAGATCGAGCTGGGGAGCCCGGACCTCGTCTATACCTTCGACCCGCTGCTGGTGACCGACCGAGGCGCGATCCCGCTCCGGCCGGGCAAGCCGAACCGTGCTCCCGAACCGGCCGCCATCGAGGCCTGGACGACCGCCGCCGGGATCCCGACGCTCGGACGGATCGAGGCGCCCGGGACCGTCGAGGGCGGCGACACGTTCTGGCTCCGGCGGGACCTCCTGTGCATCGGACGGACGCTGCGCACGAACGACGCGGGCGCGCGGCAGCTCGCCGAGCTGGTCGGTGGGGAGGTCCGCATCTTCGACCTGCCGTACTGGCGAGGCCCGGCCGAGCTGATCCACCTGCTGTCAGTCATCTCGCCCGTCGCCGACGACCTCGCGGTCGTCTACCTGCCGCTGCTTCCGGTCGGTCTCTGGGCGCTGCTCCGCGAGCTGGGGATCCGGCTGATCGAGGTCCCGGACGATGAGTTCGGGACGCTCGGCTGCAATGTGCTGGCGGTCCGGCCCGGGGTGGTGATCGTGGCCGAGGGGAACCCGCGGACGGAGGCCGCCCTGGCCGGCGCCGGCTGCGAGGTGCATGCCTACGCCGCGACCGAGATCGGGATCAACGGCTCCGGCGGACCGACCTGCATGACCCGGCCGATCCTGCGTGGCTGACGCGACCGCGATCGATCGCGAGCGGCTCGTCGCCGACCTGACCGCGCTCGTCCGGATCCCGAGCGTGACCGGGTCCGAAGCAGCGGTCGCCATCTGGGCCGAGGCGGCGCTGCGCGACCTCGGGCTGCGCGTCGAAGTCGTCGCGCCGGCGCTCGACATGATCCGTGCCGACCCGGACTGGCCGGGCGAGGAGATGCCGCGGACCGCGCTGCCGGTCCTCATCGGGCGGGCGGGGCGGGCCGGTGGTCGCCGGCTCGTGCTGTCCGGACACCTCGACGTGGTCCCGCCGGGGGATCCGGCGACCTGGACCGCCGATCCGTGGGGCGCCGAGATCCGCGATGGCGCGCTCTACGGCCGCGGGGCCTGCGACATGAAGGGCGGGGTAGCGTCGATCCTCGCGGCGGTTCGAGCGCTCGGGGCAGCCGGCGACCTCGACCGGCTCGACGGCGAGCTCATCGTCGCGCTCGTGGCGTCCGAGGAGGACGGTGGCCAGGGGACGCTGGCGGCCATCCGGGCCGGGGTCGGCGGCGACATGGCGATCATCACCGAGCCCTCGAACCTCGACGTGGTGGTCGCCCATGCCGGCGCGATCACGTTCCACCTGGCCGTCCCGGGCCGCGCCGCACACGCCTCGCAGAGACGCGAGGGCGTCTCGGCGCTAGACAAGCTGTTCGTGCTGAGCCAGGCGCTCGAGGCAGACGAGGCGCAACGCAACGCGACAGAGACCGACCCGCTCATGACCGCGCTCGGCCTGCCGTACCCGACGATCATCGGCATCGTCGGGGGCGGGGAGTGGGCCTCGACCGTGCTCGATCGGGTCACCGCCGACGGACGCTACGGCGTCCGCCTCGGGCAGTCGCCGGCCGACGCCGAGGCCGAGCTGCGCTCGGTCATCGCCGCCGCCTGTGCGGCCGACGACTTCCTGCGCGACCACCCCGCCACCGTCGAGATCACGGGCGGCCGGTTCGGCTCGGCGCGCGTCGCGTCCGACCATCCGCTGCCGGTCAGCCTCACCGAGACCGTCGCAGCCGTCACCGGCCGCCGCCCGGCCATGCTCGCCGAGCCCTACGGCGCCGACATGCGGCTGTTCGTCAACGTCGCCGGGACCCCGTGCGTCATGTTCGGACCGGGCGACGTCCGGGTCGCGCACAGCGCCGACGAGCACGTCTCGCTGGCCGAGGTCGAGGACTGCGCGCGCGTGCTGGCGGCCTGGGTCCGACGGGAGCTCGCGGGCGGGTAGGGATCAGCCTACGGGTCCGGCCGGCGCGGACCCCGCGCGAGCGTCGGCCACCCGGGCCAGCTCGCTGAACCGGCAGAACGCATTGGCGAGGCGCATCTGCTCGGGTGTGCGAGCGCGGACACGGAGTAGATCGGGCGAAGCGACCACGATGCTGACGCAGCGCGCCCGGGACGTTGCCACGTTGAGGCGGTGGCGGCTGTACAGGAAGTCCATCCCGCGTGGGGCGAGCTCGGGCGAGGACGTCGTCATCGAGTAGATGCTGATCGGTGCCTCCTGGCCCTGGAACTTGTCGACCGTCCCGACGCGGGCGTCGGCCGGTAGTCGTCGCTTGATCTGCCCGACCTGGGCGTTGTACGGCGCGACGATGAGGATGTCGGACCAGCCGACCGGGCGCGTCTGGCCGTCCGCATCGACCCAGCTCGAACCGCTCTCCACGATCGCCCGGGCGAGCTCCGCGACCGCGTCCGCCTCATCGGGCGACTCGTTGTCGGCGCCGACCGTGCGGACGTCGAGCTGGCGGGGGCCGGTGCCGTCTGCGATGGTGCCTCGGGCCTCGACGCGCTGCCTGATCATGTCCGCCTCGGGGTCCAGGCGTCCGTCGTAGAAGACTTCCGAGGTGAACGCGCACAGGTCCGGGTGCAGGCGCCACGTCTTCTCGAGGAAGAGACCACGGGTTGGCGGCATGGTGGCGTCGCGACCGAGCACATGCGCGAGCGCCGAGCGGTCCGCGCCCGGCGGATGGCTGCCCTGGAGCGGCTGATCGAGCTGCTGCGGATCGCCGAGGAGGACGAGGCTGTCGGTCGCACGGGACATGGCCACCACGTTGGCCAGCGAGATCTGGCCCGCCTCGTCGACGAACAGCACGTCGACAGCGTCGATCATCTTCGAGGATGCCCACAGCCACGACGTCCCGGCAGCCAGGTTGGACCGACCGTCGTCGAGGCGGGCACGGACGTCTGCCGCGTCCTTGGCGCGCGACACCCGTACGTCCGCGAGCATCTGGTCCGGCTTGGCATGCTGGACCGGGATGGCATCGACGTCGCCTGGGGCCGATGCGGCGAGGATCGCGTTCAGGAGGTTGCCGATGACCTTGTGGCTCGTTCCCGTGATCCCGACCCGCTTGCCCGCATTCAGGAGCCGCCGGACCATCCGCGCGCCCGAGTAGGTCTTGCCCGACCCTGGAGGCCCCTGGATCGAGAGTGTCGTGTGATCGAGCACAAGCGCCAGTCGTCGGGCGGCGTCGAGGTCCGACTCGCCCGCACGGCGTAGCTCCTCGTCGAGCCATTGCCCGACGCGGGGGGGCAGCCCGAACAGCAGGTCGCGGCCCGCCCGGTTCGGCCCGGTCGCCTCGATACCGTGGTCGGCGACCCATTCGCCGAGCTCGTACAGCGAGGTCTGGTGATCCTTGGTCCTCACCCAGTTCAACGGGACGATGGCCCGCGGGTGCGGCTCGTCGATCGTGCGCCGCATGTCGACCGTCCGGCTCGCCGCATCGACGGTCGCCCCCTCCCCCACGATCCAGCTGAACGGCGAGTCGTTCGGGCGTGCCTGCTTGTTGGCCGGGTCGTAGACCTCGCCGCGGCCGAGGTCGTAGTCCTGCGCCGGAAACGCGTAACGCCAGGTCTGCTTGCCGTTCTTCGGCTCACCGACGGGCCCGACGGGTTCGAGCAGGCCGATCGGGTCGTCCTCGTCGACGAGCTGTTCGGGCGACAGGTCGAGCAGCCGGTGGAAATCCCACCACATCGACTTGTCCTCGCGACGGTGCCAGCCGAGGAGCTGCCCGAGCAGCCAGGTGGCCTGCTGGCCGGGCGTCCGCAAGGCGGGGTCGGTCGGGACGACGTCGGGCCCGGCCAGCCGCTCGACGAGGGCCTGGACCCGTGCCTCGCTCTCGGTCAGGTCGGCCGGCAGTTCCGCGTCGCGGGCGACCGGGCGCGGGATCCCCAGGCCGGTCTGCGCGGTGAACTCGACGCGGAGGCCCTCCAGCCAGTCCCGGAGCCGCAGGTTGCTGACGACGTCGTCACGGTTGTAGCGCTCGATGCGCTCCAGCTGGTTGGACTCGGGGCGCTCGCCGTCGCCCAGCTCGAGCCATTGCTCGAAGGCCACGATGCTCGAGCCCGCGTCGCGGAGGTCGATCTCCCGGACGAAGCCATAGAACCCTTCCATCTTCTTGATCGAGTAGCTCTCGACCGATGCCCGGAGCGACTGGCGAACGACACGCAAGAGGTCGACCAGGACCCCCTTGCGAAGGAGCCCGTCGACCTCGGCCTCGCGCGTCCCATAGCGACCCATCAGGCGCTTGAGGGCGGTCGGCTCGTACGGAGCGTAGTGATAGATGTGGAGGTCAGGATCACGCTCGAGGCGCTCCGTGAACAGGTCCATGAGCCGTTCGAACGCGCGCCGCTCGCCGTCGAGCGAGAACTCGTCCGCCTCGTCGCGCGACCAGATCGCGGTGAACCCGTCGTTGACATCGAGGACCCCGAACAGGTAGTCGAGGCCGTCGTCGAGCGCGTACGGGTCGCCCTCGATGTCGAAGAAGAGGTCCCCGGGCGACGGCGGCGGGAGCGAGGCGAGCCCACGATCGAGCTCGATCTGCGCATCCGGTGGCGGCACGAGCAGCTCGAACTTCAGCCGACCCTCGCGCCGGCCCTCGAGCTGGATCCGCGCCTGCTCGTGGATCCGCACCAGGGCCCCGGCGCCCACGTCGGTGAGTGGTGGAACGATCGGCAGCGGCAGGTCTCCGAGCGCCTCGAGGGTCGGGATGTCGCGCTCCGTCAGGGCTCGCCGCTGTCGCGCCGTGATCCCGGCCACGAGGCTCAGGTGATCGTCCGCGCGGCGGCGATCGCCGCATTCCGGCGCCCATCGGCAGACGTCGCAATGCTCGACCGGATCGGGATACGTGCCGGTCGGCGGGTCGGTCGGCGGCGTCTCGTCGACGAGCGTCCGAAGGAAGCGGTCGCGCGCGCTGCGGTAGTAGGCCATGAAGTCGTCGACGCGCAGGCGCTCGACCGTCCGAGCGCTGCCCCCGAGCGCTACGTGCAGCCACTCGGGGCGGACATCCTGGATCCGCTCGAGCTGGTCGACGTACGAGCAGATCTGGAGGACCGCGCTCGCCTTCACGTGGCGGGCGAGCTTGGTGTCCGCGACCTCGTAATGGTACGGACCCCAGCGCGACGGCCGTTCCGGGGCGTCGACCCGCAGCAGGAAGTCGGCATGCCCACGGAAGGTGCCGTCGAAGAAGGTCGCCTGGTAGATCACGTCCGCGCCGGCGGCCATCGCTTCGATCGTCATGGCGGCGGCGGCGCGGAGTTCCTCGCCGCGATCGGCCGCCGAGCCGTCCGTCGCGATCTCGACCACCTCGCGGCCCGCGGCGCGCAGGTCGGCGAGGAACCGCGCTTCGTGCTGGAACCCGCGTCGGCGGATGACGTCGAGCTCGGGGTCCTCGCGCATCGGCCGCCGGATAAGGCCGGCCAGCGCCGCACGCTCAAGCTGGGTCAGGTGCTCGCAGGCGAGATAGGCGACGAGGTCCGTGGCCGAATAGACCGGCCGGCCGTCGATGCGATCCATGCTCTCCAACCGTACCAGCGGAGCGTGACAGCTCGCCCGTCACGGTCGTTTCGATACCATCCGGGCATGAGTCCGCAGCGTCGCGACGCCGAGGGTCGGCCACAGACGGCGCCCAGCTGGGAGAGCCTCGTCGAGCGGCAGATCCGCCAAGCGATGGACCAGGGCGCGTTCGACGACCTGCCATACCGGGGCGAACGCCTGCCGATCGAGGACGACACCGCCGCTGGCGAATGGGCGATGGCACACCGGATGCTGAAGAACGCGGGCGTAGCGCCGCCCTGGATCGAGTCGGACAAGGAGGCGCGCCGGCTGCTGGCCGAGCTTGACCGCCTCGTCGCGGTGGCGCCGCTGATGTCCGCGTACGGGCGCCGCCGTGCGCGAGAGGAGCTCCGGCGTCTCGTCGAAGCGGCGAACCGCGCGATCGCCCGTGTCAACGCCGAGGCGCCGACCGACCGCCAGCACAGGCGGCCACTCGACCTCGAGGCCGAGGAGGCGCGGCTCGAGGCCGCTTTCGCGGGTGAACTCTGACGGCGGACGTCCAGCCGATAGATAACGTCCTTCCTGCGCGCCGCGCTCGGTCGAGACGTCGGCCGAGACCTACGGGTCGTCGCGCAAGCGCGAGTAGGTGACCAGGTCGTGGTACGCCCCCGCCCGGAACTGCGACCCGCGCACGACCCCCTCGCGGACGTAGCCTGCCTTCTCGAGCGAGCGCTGCTCTGCGAGGTTGTCGACGTCGGTCGAGGCCTCGACCCGGTTGGCCCCGGTGTTGGCGAACAGGTGGGCGGCGAGGAGGACCTGCGCCTCGGTGCCGTAGCCCTGCCCGCGCGCCTCTGGGATCAGGGCGATCCCCACGTTCCAGGCTCCGGATTCCGGGTTCGGCCCGTAGCCGACCCGGTGCCAGCCGACCGTCCCGATCGGTTGCCCATCGGCGACGAGCTCGACCATCAGGTGTCCGTTGTGGTCGTTGCGCAGCGGTCCGCGGGCGAGGGCCTCGCGATCGACTGGTTCCCGCTCACCACCGAAGTCGTTGAACTCGCCGATCGTCGCCGGATCCGCGTCCCAGGCGTCGAGCAGGTCGGCGTCATCGAGGGTGATGTCGCGCAGGCGAACACGCGGCTGGTCGCTCACGCGAACAGCGCCTCGACCGCCGCGGCGAAGACCTCGGTGTGGCGATCCACGTCCGAGGCGGTCGTCGCCGGCGACATCAGGGCCATGTTGTGGAACGGGGTCATGAGCACCCGCCGGTTCATGGCCCAGAGGTGGAGGAACCGCTCGAGCTCGGGGTCCGAATGTGCCCATTGCTCGGCGCCGGTCCGTGGCGGCTCCGGCATGAAGTGGTACTCGGCCCGCGCCCCCAGCCGCGTCACGTGCCACGGGACACCGGACGCGCGCAGGACCTCGTTGGCGCCGGCCTCCCATCGTTCGGCGAGCTCGATCATCCGCCCGAACGCGTCGTCGGTGAGGACCTCGCCGAGGGTGCCCCGGATCGCCGCGAGCGAGAGCGCATAGCCTGCCAATGTCCCGCCGATCCCGCCGACGTCTGAATCCTCGACCGCGATCGAGCCGGCGATCCGGGCTGCGAGGTCGGGACTGAAGCCGTATGCCGCCGCCGGAATGCCGCCGCCGATCGTCTTGCCGATCACCACCACGTCGGGTTCGAGCCGCCACGCCCCGGTCGCCCCGCCCGGTCCGGCGCAGATGGTATGCGTCTCGTCGATGACGAGCAGCGTCCCGGTCCGGCGCGTGATCTCGCGGACGGCGTCGAGATAGCCGGCCTCCGGCAGGACGATCCCGACGTTGGTCAGTGCCGGCTCGATCAGGACGGCCGCCACGTCGCGGTCCGCCAGCGCGGCCCCGAGCCCCGCGACGTCGTTGAATTCGACCACCCGGGTCGTCTCGGCGACGTCGACCTGCGGCCCCACCGAGCCCCGGACCGGGACGACCGAACCGTCGACGCCGAGCATCGCGATCGCCTCGTCGACCGACCCGTGATAGCAGTGGTCGTGGACGACGATCTTGGAGCGCCCGGTGATGTGCCGGGCGAGCCGGAGTACCCATCGGTTCGCGTCGCTCGCTGAGAGCGCGAATTGCCACGCGCCGACCCCGAACCGGCGGGTCAGCTCCTCGCCGACCCAGGCGGCGTCCTCGGTCGGGAGCATGTGCGTGATGCCGCGGCCGAGCTGGCGCTCGACCGCGGCGATCGTCGGCGCCGGGCCGTGGCCCGCCATCGCGCCGGTGTCACCGAGGCAGAAGTCGACGTAGTCGTGCCCGTCGACACAGCTGAAATGCGCCCCGGACGCGACCGCGACATAGGGTGGGAACGGCCCGGCCCACTTGACCATCCACGGCATCGGCACGCCCTCGAGGAGCGAATCCTTCGCCCTCTCGTGGAGTGCCGCGGAACGAGGATGGTCGGCGGCGAAGCGGGATAGCTCGCCGGCCATCAGGCGGGCGAGTCGGTCGCGATCGAGCGGCGCAGGGGATCGGGTCACGGCGTCCCTCGGGGTGGGCGGGCGATGCCTCTGCAGGATGGCGCGCTCTCGGTGTCGTGGCGCGCCCATCCCGTGCCGCGCGACGGGAGACACCGCGACGCCGGTCCACGGGAGGGGTGGACCGGCGTTCGGGCGGTTTGGGATGGTCGGCCGGTTCGGCCGCGGGTCAGTGGACCCGGCGGACGAAGCCGCAGATATGACAGGTTGCGAGCCCGGTCTCGGGATCGATCTCGAGGAAGCTCGGGCAGCCGTTGGTTCCGCAGAAGAGACGGCTGTTGCCGTTGACCGCGGATGAGCGGCGACGCATCCGCCGCATGGCGGACGCACGTCCGGTCACGGACGATGTGGTGGAACGGTTCATCATGGTGGTGCTTGTCTTTGTGCTTTCTGGCGCGCCGTGATCGCGGTTTCAGCGATCGGCTGCGCGGCCGGGGTTTCGTTCCGAGGCCCGTGATTCGTGGCCAGGGACGACGTCTTTGAGTGTCTGCGCGCCGGGCCGGGAGCGCGTGTCGGGCGCTCGAACCGGGTCGTCGCGGCGGACTGGTTACTGCCAGAGTATCGTTCCCCATCGAAGATCCGTCAAACGGCCGATGGTCCGGGGTGAACGCCGCTCCAGCGATGGTTGCGGTCTCTTCACCGAACGTTGGTTGATTCCAACCCCGTCGGCACGTCAGACTCCGCGCCGATGCGCGGAGGGCGCGCGCCCGTGACCGGCTGCCCCCAGCAGCCGTGCACCAAGCGCCCAATGAGGAGGTGGCTCGTGTCGGTGGTGTCCATGGCCAGGGATCGTCGGTCGCGCTCAGCGAGACTCGGACTCGTGGCGTCCATGCTGGGATTCGCGATGTTGGCCGCCGCCCCCGCCGCGACGGCCGCCGCCGCGATCACTCTCACGACGCCCTTCCCGGCGATCGCGGTCGCGCCCGGAGCGAGCCCGAGCTTCGACATCTCCGTGACGACCTCCAAGCCCGGCCGGGTCGCCCTGTCGGTCGGCAAGGTCCCAGATGGCTGGACCGCGGTCCTGCGCGGTGGAGGCTTCACCATCGACGGTATCGAGTCGGACGGTTCGACGGCGACCAAGATCACGCTCAACGTCACGGTGCCTCCCGACGCTGCCGCCAGCACGCAGCGGATCGACGTCCGGGGCCTGACCGCGGCGGGCGACTCGACGACGCTGTCGGTCGACATCCGGGTGTCGCCCAACGCCGCCGGGAACGTCACGCTCACGACCGACACGCCCCAGCTCAAGGGCGCGTCCGACACGAGCTTCACCTTCTCGCTGACGCTGACCAACGACACCGCCGACGACCTGCCGTTCAGCGCCACGGCGACCGGCCCGGACGGCTGGACCGTCACGGCCCAGATCGGTTCGACCGCGCAGGCGGCCAGCGTGGTCGTCAAGGCCGGGAGCACATCGTCTGTCTCGGTGACGGCCAAGGCGCCGACCGGGGCGGCCGCCGGCGACTACCCGATCGCCGTCGATGCGACGAGCGGCAGCCAGAAGGCCCACGCCGATCTCCAGGTCACGATCACCGGCAGCTACAAGCTCAGCATGTCCACCCCGAGCGGCGTCCTGAGCACGAACGCGACGGCCGGCTCGGCCACCGACCTGACGCTCACGCTGACGAATGGCGGGACGGCCGACATCCCGGGCGTGGCCATGACGGCTTCCGCGCCGAACGGCTGGGTCGTCAAGTTCGACCCGGCCACTGTCACGGTCCCGGCCAGCCAGACGGTGCAGGTCGTCGCCCACCTGACGCCATCATCCGATGCGATCACCGGCGACTACGTCGCGACCATGACCGCCACGGCGCCACTCGCGACCGCGACCACCGACATCCGCGTCACGGTCCAGACCTCGGCGTTGTGGGGCGCCATCGGGATCGGCCTGATCGCCATCGTGCTGCTCGGCCTGTGGCTGGTCTTCCGCCGATTCGGCCGCCGATGAGCGGCCTCGACGTGGCGGACCCATCCGCGCCCGATGCCAGGTTCAGTCCGGCGCTGGTCGAGGATGACGGACCCGAGCCGGTCATCCGAACGCGTCGGCTGACGAAGAAGTACGGCGAGCTGACCGCCGTCAACAAGCTCGATCTCGAGGTCTTTCCTGGCGAGATCTTCGGCCTGCTGGGCCAGAACGGCGCGGGCAAGACCACGACGATCCTGATGCTGCTCGGCCTGTCGGAGCCGACCAGCGGCGAGGCCACCGTGATGGGTCTCGACCCGGCCTGGGAGCCCCGCGAGGTCAAGCGACGCGTCGGATACCTGCCCGATGCGGTCGGCTTCTACGGCGGCCTGACCGGTCGCCAGAACCTGCGCTACACGGCTCGACTCAACGGCCTCCGACGGGACGAGGCGGAGCCGGCCATCGACGAGGTCCTCGAGCAGGTCGGGCTGACCGACCGGGCGAACGACCCGGTCGAGCAGTACTCGCGCGGGATGCGCCAGCGCCTTGGCATCGCCGACGCGCTGGTGAAGTCGCCGGACCTGCTCATCCTCGATGAGCCGACGACCTCGATCGACCCGCTCGGCGTCGTCGAGATCCTCGAGCTCCTTCGCCGGCTGGTGAAGGACCGCGGGTTGTCGATCATGCTGTCGAGCCACCTGCTCAGCCAGGTCCAATCGGTCTGCGACCGGATCGGGATCTTCAACGCCGGCCGGATGATCGGCATCGGGACGGTCGATGAGCTCGCCACCCAGTTCGGCGATGGCACGGCGGTCATCGAGGTCGGCTTCGAGTTGCCGACCGCCGCCGACGTGGAGCGAGCGGCGACCACCCTGCGGGGCCTCACGTCGGTCGGATCGGTCGATGCCCCGCCCGAGGGTACCGGGGCATGGCGCGTCCACGTCCGCCCCGCCGGTGCCGAGGGACGCGTCCGTCAGGACATCCTGGTGGCCGCGGTCGGCCAGGGGCTGCGCCTGACAGCGCTCCGACCGGTCGTGCCGTCCCTTGACGAGATCTATCGGACGGCCGTCGAGCGACCCATCCCGAAACGGACCGGTGTCAAGCGCCGCGGTTCGGGTCGACCCGCCGGCGAACGGAGGCCCGGATGAGCGCGAGCACGATCCCGACCAGCGGCGTCGCAGAGGAGGGGCCCAGGCCCCGCCCCAAGCTGCGCGTTCCGCATGGCGGCTGGCGCGTGATCGCCGCCAAGGAGCTCGGGGACGACCTGCTGAGCGTTCGATTCATCGTCCTGCTGATCGTGCTCGGCCTGGCGGCGATGATCCCGCTCTACTCCGCGGCCGACCAGATCCGCCAGAACGCTTCGTCCGCGAGCGGCTTCCCGGCGATCTTCCTTGCCCTGTTCATCCTCGGCTCGCCCGACTACACGTTCCTCCGCGTCGACTCGTTCGTGGCCATCGTCGCGCCGCTGCTCGGATTGGCGTTCGCGTTCGATGCCATCAACGGCGAGCGCTCGGAGGGCACGCTGCCGCGCCTGCTGGCGCAGCCGATCTATCGAGACGACGTCATCAACGGCAAGTTCGCCGCGGGCCTGGCCGTCATCGGGGTCGTCCTGGTTGCGACCGTCGGGATCATCGCCGGATTCGGGATCTTCCGGCTCGGCATCATCCCGGCGCCCGAGGAGATCCTGCGCCTCGTGGCATGGATCGTCGTCACGTTCGTCTACGTCGGGCTGTGGCTCGCGTTCGGGCTGCTTCTGTCGGTGGTCTTCCGTCGGGCGGCGACGTCGGCCCTGATCGGCTTCGGCATCTGGTTCCTGTTCACGATCTTCGGGCCTCTGATCTTCGACCTGATCGGCAGCGTGCTGTCACCGTTGACCGGAGCGACCGTCGCCGAGCGTCTCGGCCAGGCGCAGACCCAGCAGTTCATCTCCCGGCTCCTGCCCGGTCAGCTCTATTCCGAGATCACGGCAGTCCTCCTCAACCCGACGAGCAACCCCCAGGCGACCCTGCCCGGGTCGCTCGGGCAGGCGGCCCAGGCGCAGCAGCAGATCCCGACCCTGCTCACGTTCGACCAGAGCATCCTGCTCGTCTGGCCGCAGGTGGTCGCTCTCGTGGCGCTGACCGTGATCTGCTTCGGATTGGCGTATGTGGCGTTCATGCGGCAAGAGGTGAGGGCGTAGGTCAACGGCCTGCCGCAGGGACGTCCATGCGGGCGGCGAGGCAGTCGCACGACGGCCGTGCCGCTCACCCCTCGCGGACGACGACGCCGATGATCTCCTCGCCATAGCGGTCGAGCTTCGTGGGACCGACGCCCGGCACCCGCCGGAGCTCGGCGATCGAGCGCGGGCGTTGCGCCGCGATGGCCTCGATGGTCGAGTCGTGGAAGACGATGAACGGCGCGACGGCGTCCGCGCGGGCCCGGTCCGTGCGCCAGGCACGAAGCGCGTTCGACAGCGGCGACCGGTCGGCGGGGTCGACCTTGGCCGTGGCCGGGCGCGACTCGCGACCGCCGCCCGTCACGCCGACGCGGACCCGTCCGGCCGCCGCCGGCACGAGACCGTCGAGGAAGCGCGAGCGGCTGCGCCGGCCCTCGCGCCCGGTCGCCCCGGTCCTGCTCGTCGCCCATGACAGCCACAGGTAGCGCCGCGCCCGGGTGATGCCGACGTAAAGAAGGCGGCGCTCCTCCGCGAGCTCGTCCGGTTCGGTCGACTGGCGGATCGGGAGCGTGCCCTCCTCGAGCGCGGGGAGGAAGACCGCGTCCCACTCGAGGCCCTTCGCGCGGTGATAGGTGAGAAGCTCGACGCCTGTCGCGGCCCCACCCGCCTCGATCGCGGTGCGGCGCTCGATCTCGGCGAGGAAGGCCGGGATCCCCGCGTCGGGGTCTGCCAGGACCAGCTCCTCGGCGAGCTCGAGCAATGTGACGACGGCCGCGTGCCGGGCGGCCGCGGCCTCTCCCTCCGGGACGGCATCGCGCCGCACGCCGAGCTCGCGTTCGAAGGCGACGGCCAGCCGTGACGGCAGCGTCTCCGGGGCCGCTGTGTCGCGTCCGCGTTCGAGCCCGCCCGCGATGCGGACCGCGCGCCGGACCTCCGGTCGGGCGAAGAAACGCTCTCCCCGGACGTGGAACGGGATCCCGGCTCGGCCGAAGGAATCCTCGAGGGCCGGGAGCTGGGCGTTGGTCCGGACGAGGATCGCCATCGAACCGTGCGGTGTCCCGGCCCGAGCGAGCGCCCGGATCGCCTCGACGATGGCGGCGACCTCGGCGTCGTCGGTCGCGAAGCCGCCGATCTCAGGCGTCGGGCCGGATGGCTCGCGGGCCACGAGATGCTTCGGCGGCCTGGGCGGCGTCCCGGGCAGCCGCTCGTCGGCGGCCACGCGTCCTGCGGCCAGGACCCTGTTGGCGAGCGCGAGGACCTCGGGTGTCGATCGGTAGTTGGTCTCGAGCCGGACGACCCGGGCGCCGGGATGGCGGTCCGCGAACCCGATCAGGTAGTCGCTGGTGGCACCCGTGAACGTGTAGATCGTCTGGTCCTCGTCGCCGACGACCGCCAGGTCGTCGCGACCGCCGAGCCACGCCTCGAGGAGCGCCTCCTGCAGCGGGTTGGTGTCCTGGTACTCGTCCACCGAGAACCAGCGGTAGCGGTCGCGGACCTCCGCCGCGATCGTCGCGTCCGCGTCGATCAACCCGATCGTGAGCTCGAGCATGTCCTCGAAGTCGATCCGGCCGGCGCGGGCCTTGCCGCTCTCGTAGCGACGATAGAGCCCGGCCATCAGGTCCGGCGGGAGCGACGCATCGCGCTCTTCCGCGAGGGCGCGCTCCTCGTAGTCGGCGGGGCGGATCCGGCGTGCCTTCGCCCACTCGATCTCGGCGGCCAGGTCGCGGACGGCGAGGTAGCGGTAGCCGCCAGGCAGCCCGGCCGCCAGTGGCGCCAGGATCGGCGCCTTGGAGTCGAGGATCGCCGGCGGGTCGCCGCCGTGGACGCGCGGCCAGAAATGCCGGAGCTGACGCAGCGCCGCGACATGGAACGTCGACGCGGCCACGCCCCGATGGCCGAGCACAGCGAGCCGGCTCGCCATCTCGGTCGCGGCCTTGTCGGTGAACGTGACGACCAGGACGTCGCGCGGCCGGATGACCTCGGTCGCCAGCGCGTAGGCGACGCGCCGCGAGATGACCCGGGTCTTGCCGCTGCCCGCGCCGGCCAGGATGCAGAGGGGCCCAGACGTGATCGTGACGGCCTCGCGCTGGTCGGGATCGAGGTCGGCGAGGAGGTCGTCGGGGTCGCGGATCGGCACCTCGCCATCGTAGCCGGGACGCCTTCACCGACGGTCACCCAAGGAGGTGGGGTAGGCTCGTGGCCATGGAGCTGCGCGGCCGCCACGTGACCCTGCGACCGACGGCACCGGCCGACGCGCCGGCTCTGGCGGCGATCCTGGCCGAGCCCGAGGTCGCGCGCTGGTGGGGCGATTTCGATCTCGACCGGGTGGTCGCCGAGCTGATCGTCGGCGATCCGGACGAGGATCCCTACGTCATCGAGCAGGACGGCATCGTCATCGGCTACATCCAGGCGGTGGAGGAGAACGAGCCGGACTTCCGGAGCGCCGGGATCGACCTCTTCCTGCAGACCGACGCCCAGGGCCGCGGACTTGGCCCCGACGCGATCCGGACGCTGGCCATCCACCTCCTCGACGACTGCGGCCACCATCGCCTGACGATCGACCCGGCGGCCGACAACGGGCGCGCGATCGCGGCCTACGCCAAGCTCGGGTTCCGGCCGGTCGGCAGGATGCGCCAGTACCAGCGACTTCGCGATGGGCGCTGGGTCGACGCGCTCCTGATGGACCTCCTGGCCGACGAGCTGGTGCGCTGACGGACCGTCGACGCACCGAAAACGGGCTTGTCAGACGCGCACCGACCGCTAGGATGGGGCTCGGCCCGAGGGCCGCGGACGCATCCGACCAGGATCCGTACAGGGAGGCACTCGTCACATGACCGATCAGACACCGCCAGATCCGACGCCACCGCCGTCGATGGAGCCCGCCGCCGCGCCGCCCCCGGCACCGGCTCCGGCCGCTCCGGCGCCGCCACCGGCGGCCGCACCGACAAGCTGGACCCCACCGGCCTCGGCCGCGAGTGGCGCGGCCGCGCGCCCGACCGGGATCACGATCCTGGCCGTCCTGGCCGGCATCGGCGGCGTTCTCGGACTCCTCGGCGGTTTCGTCATCTTCCTGGGCGGGACACTCCTGTTCGGCGCCGCAGGCGCGCTGTCTCGGCCTCGCGTCCCTCGCGCTACGCCGGCCTTGTCCTCGCCTTCGCCTATGGCGCGTGGACGCTCCAGCCGTGGGCCTGGCCGCTCGGCGTCGCCGTCGCCGCAGCTTCCATCATCTGGGCGCTCGTCCTCGTCCTCGGGGGCGCGAGCATCTTCAGCCAGGCCATCAGCGATCGTGCTCGACGGTGCGGATCCTTTATTACCTCAACCAGCCCGGGATCAAGTCCGTCTTCGGACGCGCCTGAGACTCAGTCGGGCGGATACCCGGTGATCCGCCTGATCTCCCGGTAGAGCGGCCGCAGCGCCGGGTACATCCGGCGGTAGACGCCGCGATAGAGCGCGTCGTAGATCGCGTGTGTGGCGGGGTCCGGATCGCGGACCTCGCCGACGCGCACCATCGCGCCGGCCGCCGTCCGCACGTCGGGATGCAGCCCGAGCCCGACGGCGGCATCGATCGCGGCGCCGAGCCCCGACGCCTCGTGCGTGTGCGCCCGCGCCACGGGGAGCCCGAAGACGTCCGCCGTGAGCTGGACGGCCGCAGGGCTCTGTGATCCGCCACCCGCGATGCGCAGCGATGTGACCGGTACGCCCGTCCGCTTTGCCGTCCGCTCCGCTCCTTCGCGCAGCGCATAGGCGAGCCCCTCGAGGATCGCTCGGTAGAGGTGCGCCCGGGTGTGGACGTCGCCGAAGCCGATGATCGCGCCCTTCGCCTCGGGGCCGGGGATGCGCACGCCCGGGGACCAGTACGGCTGCAGGGTGAGGCCCATCGAGCCGGCCGGGACCGCCCGGACCAGGTCGTCGAACAGTGCCTCAGGCTCGACCCCCTGGGCGGCGGCGAGGGCGACCTCCCGATGGCCGAACTCGCGCTTGAACCATTCGACCATCCAGTAGCCGCGGTAGACCTGGATCTCCATCGTCCATTCGCCGGGGATCGCCGCCGGGTAGGCCGGCACATAGCGGATCGGCTCGATGTAGCGCGCGGTCGTCGTGTTGACGGTCGCGGTCGTGCCGTAGGACAGGCTCGCCGTGTCGGGCGTCAGAGCACCCGAGCCGAGCACCTCGCAGGCCTTGTCGGCCGCGGCGGCGATGACCGGCAGCCCGGCCCGCAGCCCGGTGGCCTCGGCCGCGGCCGCGCTGAGCACGCCGAGATGCGCCGTGGGCCAGACGAGCTCGGGAAGCCACGCCGGGTCGACCGGCGCCGCGGCCCACTTCCAGTCGCCCGCAGCGGCCCACCGCTGATGCTCGAAGTCGAACGGCAGATAGCCGACCTGGGCGGCGGTCGAGTCGACGAACCGGCCGGTCAGCCGGTGGATCAGGAACCCGGACAGGCCGAGGTAGCGACCGATCGCCCGCCACGTCTCGGGCTCGTTGGCGCGGAGCCAGTTCGCCTCGCAGTCGGCCATGAAGCCGGCCACGGTGTCGCGCAGGCCGAGTGCCCGGAACGCGAGCCCGGTCGTCCCGCCGACGAACTGGAGACCCTCGGTCCGTCGCTGGTCGAGCCAGACGATCGCCGGGCGCAGGGGCCGCCCGGTCGCATCGGTCACGACGACCGTGCTGCGCTGGGTCGTGATGGTCAGCCCGACGATCGCCTCGCGCCGGACGCCCGGCTCGGCGATGACCCGCCGGCATGCCTCGCCGAGCGTCCGCCAGTAGAGCTCGGGATCCTGCTCCGCCCAGCCCGGTCGGGGCGATACATACGGCTCGATCGCGATCCGGACCGACGCCACGACGGTCCCGACCGGGTCGAAGACGAGCGCACGGACGCTCTGGGTCCCGACGTCGATGGCGATGATGCGTTCAGGTTCGGCTGAGATCGCCGAGACCGCCGAGATCATGGGACGCCGTCGTCGAGCAGGACGCCGCGCGCCATCAGCCCGTTGGGATCGAAGGTCCGGACCAGCCCCGCGATCGCCTCCATCCCGAGCTCGCCCTTCTCGGCCGGCAGGTACGGCGCATGGTCGGTCCCGACCCCGTGCTGGTGGCTGATCGTCCCGCCGTGATCGACGATCACCCGGCTGGCCGCGGTCTTGAGGACCCGCCAGCGCTCGAGCGTCGCGTCGGGGTCATCGGCGAGCCGGAAGACGTACGTCGTGTACAGGCTCGAGCCCGTGGGATAGGCGTGCGACAGGTGGCTGAAGGCGTGGACGCGCTCGCCGAGCGCCTCGAGTCCGTGCCGGAGCGTCCGGCCGAGATCGGCCGCGAGATCGGGGAGTCGCGTCCAGTCGATCGCCGTCTCCAGCGTGTCCACGGCGTAGCCCGCGTCCCACAGTGCGTTCCGCAGGTATGGCGCCGCGAACCGGTCCCGCCGCCAGGCCGACCCGATCCCGGGTCCGGCGATGCCGTGCGCGCCCCGGACCAGGTCGTCGACGACGCGGGCCGCCGCGCCGACCACGCCCGGGTGCCCGGTCAGCCCGACGATCGCCAGGCAGCGGTCGGGGCCCATCCCGCGCAGGCCGAGGTAGCGTCGCAGGAGCCCGGTCGCTCGCGGGTCACCGGCCAGCGCGAAGGTCGTGGCGGTCTCGAGCGGGGTCGAGACCCGGATCATCGATAATGGCAGACCGGAGCGCGCGAGCGCGTGCGCCAGCTCGAGCGCCCGATCCCAGTCCGGGACGAGATACGCCGGGAAGCGCTCCTGCCGGGGTCGCGTGCTGGCACGGACCGTGACGTCCGTCAGGATCCCCAAGCGGCCTTCCGAGCCGAGGACGACCTCGCGCAGGTCCGGACCCGCCGCCGACGCCGGGTAGGGCCGGAGGTCGAGCGGCCCGCGCGGCGTCTCGAGGTGCCCGCCGCCGAAGAGCGCCTCGATCCGGCCGAAGCCGCGCGACTGCTGGCCCGCCGAGCGGGTCGCGACCCAGCCGCCGACGGTCGACCCCTCGAACGATTGGGGGTAGTGGCCGAGGGTCAGGCCGTGCGGTTCGAGCGCCGCCTCGATGGCGGGACCGAGCGTCCCGGCCCCGAAGGTCGCGAGGCCGCTGTGGTCGTCGAGCGCGTGCAGGCCGGCGGTCCGGACGAGGTCGACCGTGACGACCGGACGATCCGAGGGCCGGACCGTCACGCCCCCGACGACGCTCGTCCCGCCGCCGTACGGGATGAGGGCCGCCCCGGTCCGCGCGGCGAGTGCCAACAGGTCGGCCACCGCGGGCGCGTCTGGCGGCCGGGCGACCGCGTCCGGGACCGCGCCCAGCCGGCCGCTGCGCAGCGCGATCCAGTCCGGCAGGCTCTGGCCGCGTGCGTGCATGACGCGATCGAGCGGGTCGGTCTCGAGGCGCGGATCCGCTGCGAGCCGCGACGCGGGGACCGCCGCGACGACCTCGTCGAGGCCCGCATCCCGTGGCGGCGTCGCCGGGCCGACCAGCGACCCGAGCAGGTCAAGTGCGCGCGGCGACAGCCGCGTCTCGATCGCGTCGTCGCCCCACCCGTTCCAGCGCCGCAACCGCCACCTCCCGCGGGTCAGGCTCCTCGCGTCAGGCCGGCCGCGGTCAGCCGGGCTCCTCGTCGCTCTCGGCATCCTTCTTCCAGCCGAGATGCTTGCGGAACAGCCCGACCGAGGCCACGTGGTAGGTCGCGGTCTCGTCGTACGCCGGCAGCGCCTCGAGCTCTGCCCGGGTCAGCCCCGTGCGCACTTCGGTCGTCGCCAGGCCCGTGACGTCGTCGGATGCCAGCATCACGTCGCGATGGCCGCCATGGAGGGCGACGCGCAGCCCGTGGAAGATGTCGTCGGCGTCGGACCCGAGGACCTCGTGGACCTCGCCGGCGGTCTCGCCGTCGCTCGAGATCACCGGCGTCCCATAGGTGACCGAACGCCACGCGACGGGCTGGCTGTCAGACATGGCGATCTCCTCGGGTACGGGCGGATGTGGTGGCGTCCATCGTAGCCCGGCACTATGGGTCAGAACGGCGGCCACGGGATGGCGGGCCAGTCCGGCGAGGGGTAGGGGAAGCGACGCGCGGCCAGCAGCGCGTCCACCCGACGGACGGTGGCACGGACCTCGACCCGCGAGAGCAGGTCGCGCAGCGCGTCGCCGAGGTCCGTCTCGAGGCCCGCCCGGACCCGCTCGAGGCCGTCCAGCTCGTCCTGTCCGAGCGGCTGACCGCGCCAGCCCCAGAGCACGGTCCGGAGCTTCGGCACCGGCGAGAACGTGACCCCATGGTCGACGCCGTAGACGTGCCGTCCGCCGTCGACCGGGAGGATGTGGCCGCCCTTGCGGTCGGTGTTGTTCATGACCGCGTCGAGGATCGCCATCCGGCGCAGCCGCGCGTCGTCCTCGACGACCATCGCGACGACGTCCACCTCCTGGTCGGCCTCCACGAAGGCCTGGACCATCCCCTCGCCGAACGGCCCCTCGCGCAGGATCGTCGGCGGCACGATCCCCCAGCCGCTCGCCTCCGAGACATGCCAGGCGGCGACCTCGCGGCGGGCGAGCGTCCCGTCCGGGAAGTCGTCGAGCGGTCGCTCGCCGAGGGTCGGCTTGTAGATCGCGTCCAGGACGAGGGCCGGCTCGGGATCCGGGCAGATCCGGGTCACCGACACGAGCATGGCGTTGTTCGACGAGCCGACGATCCGACCGACGATCTCGATGTCGCCTTCGCGCAGCGCCTCGAGCGCCGTCCCGCGATCGATCACGTCCGGCCCGGGGTCAGTTGACGTAGTGGCCGTTGCGACGCGGGCAGATGTGGCCCTGTGGGTCGAGCGGCCTCCCGCACAGCGGACACGGCGGACGGCCCGCGCCGACGACCCGGGACGCACGCGCCACGAATGACCGCGCGGCATCGGCCGTGATCCGGACGCGCAGGAGGTCCGGCCCGTCCTCGTCGTCATCGTCGTCCTCGTCGGGGTCGATCGCCTCGCCATCCTCGGATTGGGCGCGCGCCTCGACCAGGACCCGTTCCGCCTCGCCGTCCCAGCCGAGGGTCAGCGAGCCGGCGCGGAACGCCTCGTTGAGCGGCTCATCGAGCGGCCCGGTGTCGTCGCTCGCGGCCGCCTGGGCTGCCGCCGCGGCGGCGGCGACGCCGCGCCGCTCGAGCTCGGAGAGCAGCTCGCCGAGCCGGTCGGCGAGGACCGCCACCTGGACCTTCTCGAGCACGATGCTCACCACGCGAGGGCCGTCGCGCGCCTGCAGGAAGAAGGTCCGATCGCCGGGGCGGCCGACCGTGCCGGCGACGAATTGCTCGGGCGGATCGAACAGGTAACGACGTCGCGGCATGACCTGACTCTATACCGATTCGCGGTCCGGTCGGGTCGCCGGTCAGCCGACCGACACGTGGATCGTGTGCCAGCCGCGGGCTCCGTCGGGAGCCGGCGGGGAGGGCTGCTCGGGCTGGACCGTCCCGGTCCCGTCGGTCGCGCGGACCTGGATCACGTGGTCGCCCGGGTCCGCCGCCCAGTCGGTGACCCACTGGACCCAGGTCGTGTTCGAGATCGGCGTGGACAGGCGGGCATCGCGCCAGGCGCCATCGATCGAGACCTCGACCCGCGACACGCCACGATCGGGTGCCCAGGCGATGCCGGCGACATGGACCTGGCCCGCCGTCACCCCACCACGCGGCGTGTCGATCCGCGACTGGGTCAGGATCGGCGCCTCCTTGGCCCACCCGAGCGGGATCCAGTAGCCGTCGAACGCGTCCAGCGTCGTCAGCTCGAGCTCGGCGAGCCATTTGGTCGCGGACACGTAGCCGTACAGGCCCGGGACGATCAGCCGGGCGGGGTAGCCGTGGGCGGGCGGCAGCGGTACGTCGTTCATCTTGAGCGCGATCATCGGGTCGCGGGCCTTGTCCATCACCCAGGCCGTCGGCATCCCGGCCGTGAAGCCGTCGACCGACCGACCGACGAGCTGCGTCGCGGCCGGCTGGACCCCGGCGATGTCGAGGACCTCGCGCAAGTGGACGCCGGTCCACTTCGCGTTGCCGACCAGCTTGCCGCCGACCTCGTTGCTGACGCACGAGATCGTCACGTACTGCTCGAACATCGGCAGGGCGATGAGCTGCTCCCAGGTCAGGGTCGTCTCGCGATCGACCAGGCCGTGGATCCGGAGCGTCCAGCCGGTCGTGTCGACGATCGGCGTCAGGAGCGCGGTATCGATCCGGTAGAACGAGTCGTTGGGCATCACGATCGGCGTCAGGTTCGGGATGGTGGTCGCCAGGTCCTGCGTCGCATCGAGCGCGGGCACCGTCACCGACGCCGGCGGGATGGGCGGCCCGTTGCCGACCGGCGCCACGCGCTGGCGCTCGAGCAGCCCGCGACCGAGCACGCCGGCGACCACCGCGCCCACCCCGACGCCGCCCGCCCGGATAAGGAACGATCGGCGCGACCAGTCCGGCATCGTCGCGGTCGCCGACCCGTGCTTGCCGGCGGCGGCCCGCCGGGCCGAGCCATCGAGCAACCAGCCGAGGATCCACAGCCCGGCCCCGACCGAGATCGCGGCGGCCGCGGCGGCGACCCCGGCGTTCGCGAGCGGATCGTCGAGCGAGGCGATGAACCCGATGAACCCGAAGACGACGAAGATGACCGCCGTCACCCCGAAATGGCGTCGCGCGAGCATGCCGAGTCCGGCCCCGATGATGGCGGCGACGCCGACGATGAAGAGCTCGAACGCGAGCTTGTCGTTGGTCCCGAACAGGGAGACGACGACGTCCTTGGCGCCGGGTGGCTGGCGGTCGATGAGGGCCTGTCCGACCGCGGCCACGAGCGAGGTCGCGCCGGGCAGGACACCCGCGAGCAACTCCGAGATCCCGAGCGCGGCCGCGGTCGCGGCGACGCCGGCGATGGCGGCCGGCCCGTCGATCCGGGCGGTCCAGCGTGCGCGTTCAGGTTCGGGGCGCGACGTCCCTGCGGCGGTGCTCACCGGGCCATCATCGCGGAGAGGTATGACATTCGCATGTCGGCGCTCAGCGATCCGTGCCGCCGGGGATCGTCATCCGCGCCCAGGCGCGCCCGTCGCGCCGCTCGATCCGGATGGGCAGGCCGAACGCGCGGCTCAGGACCTCGTCGCGCAGGACGGCCGCGATCGGGCCGGCCGCCACCGCCCGGCCGTCGGCGAGGACGAGGGCATGCGAGAACCCCGGCGGGATCTCCTCGACGTGATGCGACACCAGGACGATGGCGCTGGGACGGGGTGCCGCGGCCAGCGTGCTGAGGTCGGCGATCAGGGTCTCGCGCGCGGTCAGGTCGAGGTTCGCCGCCGGCTCGTCGAGCAGCAGCAGGTCCGGGTCAGGCATCAGCGCGCGGGCGATCGAGGTCCGCCGGCGCTCTCCGGCCGACAACGTCCCGAAGGCGTGCTCCGCCACGTGACCGAGGCCGAGATCGTCCAGCAGTGCCCGCGCTCGCTCGCGGTCGGCATCCGAGTAGACGTGCCACCACGGCTCGGTCGCCGCGTGACGGGCGGTCATGACCAGCGTGGTCGGCGTCAGATCGGTCCGGAACGACGCCTCGATGGCGCTCCCGGCGGCCCCGATGCGCCGGCGTAGCTCGCGTGAATCGACCCGTCCGTAGCGCTCCCCGAGGACGTCGACGGTCCCGCCGGTCGGCCACAGCTCCAGCCCGATGCACGACAGCAGGGTCGTCTTGCCCGAGCCGTTCGGGCCGAGGACCGCCCAGCGCTCGCCCTCGCGGATGGTGAGATCGAGCGGGCCGAGGATGGTGCGCCCGGCGCGACGGACGACGAGCCTCCGGACCTCGACGACCGCCTGTCGGTCCCAGGAGGACGCCGAGCCCGCGGCGGCCTCGGTCACGACGGGGCTGGCGTCGGCGTCGGTGCGGGAGGCGGGGTCGGCTTTGGTGTCGGGGTCGGGGTGGGTGTCGGGGTGGGTGTCGGGGTCGGGGTCGGCGGCGGCTGGGTCGGTGGTGGGGTCGGCGCGCTCGACGACTCCACCGATGGCGTCGCGGTCGGACTCGCAGGCGGGCAGGGGAGCGCCGCCGCCGCGGACCCGACCGGGGTCGGGACCGCGAACGAGGGGATCACGCCGCTGGCATCGGGGGTCGGGACGGCGAAGCACGATGGCGACGGGCTCGGCCCGCCGCAGGTGCCGCCGACCAGCACGCCCCAGCTCGAACCGTACGGATGGTAGGCACCGTTGTAGAAGTACGCCGTCCGCGTTCGGTTCGGGCCGCCGGCCACGCCGGGCCCCTTCGCGGCCCGCCGCAGCCAGTCCTGGTCGGCCTGCATCCAGGCACCGAACCCGGTTTCGACGTTGACGGCGGCGACCACGTCGATGCCGCAGGTGTTCGGGGCGACCTGGGCCTTCGGCTCCGTCCCGACGATGAACCATTCGTTGACCGAGTTCTTGCCGGAATTGAGGAGCCCGGTGAACGGGTCGATCTTGACCCGAACCAGCCCGCTGCTCGGCGGCGTGAAGGGCGTGACCGGCCATTTCGCGCTGGCCTCCTGGAGGAATCCCTGCCAGACGAAGGTCGAGACGTCGATCGAGAAGAGCGGCGAGCGCGCCGTGGAGACCAGGCTGTTGTCGGAGTTGCCGTCCCAGACGCCGACCGCGAGTGCGTAGGCCCCGGCCGTCCGCCCAGCGTCCGACGGCGGCGCGATGTAGCCGTAGGCGTTGAGGTCCTTCGCGTCGGTATTAGTGCCGGTCTTGAGCGTGGCCGGACGGCGGCCACCAGGCCCGGTCACGGAGAACTTGCCCCAGAACGGGTTGACGGCCGGGTTGGTGTTGCCGGCCAGGATGTCGGTGACGATGAACGCGGCCTGAGGACTGACCGCCTGCTTGCCGGCCGGCGGCACGTACGGCGGGATGCCGTTCGCGTCCTTGCCGTTCGCGTCCTTGACGGCGAGGATCGTCGTGTGGGGGATCTCCTTGCCGCCGTTGGCGATGGTCCCGTAGGCGGTGACCAGGTCGACCGGCCGGACTTCCTTGGTGCCGAGGGCGAGGGCGAGGCCCGGCGTCCCAGTGCCCTGGAAGGTGATCCCGAAGTCCTGCGCTTTGGCGAAGACCCGGTCCGGGGTATTGATCGCCATCGCCTTGACCGAGGGGATGTTGAGTGAGAACTGCAGGGCGTTGCGGACCCGGACCGGGCCGCGCTCCAGGTTGTCGGCGTCGTTCGGCTTGAAGTTCCCGAAGTCGGTCCCGACGTCCATCAGCATCGTGCCCGCCGTCAGCTTCTTGTCGTCGATCGCCGTGATGTAGTTGAGCGGCTTGAACGCCGAGCCCGGCTGGCGATAGCCCTTGCCGACGACGTCGTACTGGGGCTGGAACTCGGGCTTGGTCGAGGTCGCGTAGTAGTCCGCGCTGCCGACGTAGGCGACGAGCTCGCCCGTCTGGTAGTCGAGCGCGACGAGCGCGCCGTTGCGCAGGGTCTTGCTCCTGAGGTTGGCCATCCACGGCTCGAGCTTCTTGAACCCGAGCGCCTTGGCGGCCGCGGTCGGGTCCTTGGCGTGCGGAACGATGGCGGCCGCCTTGACCCACTTCTCGGCGATCTTCTGGAGGTTGACGTCGAGCGTCGTCGTGACACGCATACCGCCGCGCCGCATCGCGTCGCACGTGTCGACGCCGGCGCCGCACAGCTTGGTGGTCAGCTCGTCCCGGACCGCCCAGACGAAGTGCGGGGCGATCCAGTTCTGGGTCGTCTGGCTCGAGAGGACGACATCTTCGTTCTCTGCTGCCTTGAACTGCGCCGCCGTGTACTGATCGCCCGACATCGGCGTCCGGCTGCCCGAGGCGAGGAGCTCGAGGATCTGGTTGCGGCGCTGGACGATCGACGTCGTCTCGGGGACGAAGAGCTGCGACTGCGGGCACGGATCGCCCTCGGCGACCACCGTCGTGCACCGCTCCCTCGAGTTTTGCACGAGGTCGTAGTTCGACGGTGATTTCGGCAGCCCGGCGATGATCGCGGCCTGCGCAGCATCGATCTTCGAGATGTCGATGCCGAAGTACGAGTCGACCGCGGCCTTCACGCCGTAGGCCTGGTTCCCGTAGTAGTTCTGGTTGAGATAGGCGGTGATGATCTGCTGCTTGCCCTGCTCGCCCTTGAACGCCTCGGTCAGGCGGATCGACTGGATGATCTCCTTGAGCTTCCGCTCGATCGTCCGGTTCGGGTCCTGGACGAGGTCCTGCGGGAGCAGCCGCTCGCGCACCAGCTGCTGGGTGATGGTCGAGGCGCCGCGACTGTCGCCACGCAGCGAGCCGAGCGTGGCCGAGACGATGGCGACCGGGTCGAAGCCCGCGTTGTCCCAGAACGTCTTGTCCTCGACCGCGGTCGTCGCGTCGAGCAGGACCTTCGGGATCTGGTCGAATGTCACGACCTCGCGCTTGGCGTCGCCGAAGCGCGCCAGCTCGATCGTGCCGGTCCGGTCGTAGATGATCGTCTGCTCGGGCAGCACGTAATCGGTCAGCTGGCTCGGCTCCGGCAGGTCGGCCGCGAGCGAGCGGTAGACCCCGATCGCCGCGACCGCGGTGATGGCGCCGATCCCGGCCAGGAAGCTGAAGAGGATGACCGCGATCCAGCCGATGGTCGTCGGGCGCGTTCGGCGTCGGGGTCGGGGACTGGCGGCGGGTCGAGCGGCGGACATCAGGAAGGACGGACTCCGGGGCGGGGCGGGGCGGTGGTGCGGGGCGGGTGATCCGCCCTAAGGATGCCGTACGAACGCGATTCGCGACGTTACGGCGGTGGCGCGACATCATGAGCATGTGCGGCCAGGGGGGAGACGGGTGGCGTCGGCGTGATGTGTCGCGGTCCGTCAGGACGTGGCAGCCCTCCCGAGCACGGCTCGCGCCGCCGCGACCGCCGCCACGACCGCCGCGCCGCGCTCACGGATCCCGAGGGCCGCGCCGTCGCCCACCAGCCAGCTGCCGAGTCCGACGGCCACCGCGCCCGCCGCGATGTACGCCGGGATCGTGTCGACGGTGACCCCGCCGGTCGGCACGAGCGGGATGGCGGGGAACGGGCCGCGCAGCTCTCGCACGAACGACGGGCCGAGGCTCGAGGCCGGGAAGACCTTGATCGCGGCGGCCCCGGCGCGCCAGGCGGCGAGGACCTCGGTCGGCGTGGCGCAGCCGGGGAAGGCCGGGATGCCGCGCTCGGCGGCCCATGACACGATCCCGTGGTCGAGATGCGGCATCACCAGGAACGTCGCGCCGGCGTCGACGGCACGTCGGGCCGCGTCGATCGAGAGCACCGTCCCGGCCCCGATCCCGAGCCCGAGACCCTCTGCGACCGCCGCCGCCGACTCGATCGCACGGAGGGCGTCGGCTTCGGGGTCGTTCAGGGTCAGCTCGAAGGCCAGGACGCCCGAGGCCGCGAGGGCCTCCGCGACCCCAGGGGCCGCGTCGGCTGCGATGCGTCGTCCGATCGCAACGACGCCGCCCGCCGCCAGGCCGGCCGGAATCCCGGGTCGGAAGGTCGGCTCGGTCACTCGCTCACCTTGCTGTGCGCGCGACGCCGGACGACCCGGCCGATCCCGCAGACGCGATCGTAACGTCAGTGGGCCGGTGCCACCGGCTGGCGGATGACCGTCTTGAGCCGCTCCGGCGCCGTCCGATTCGGGTCGCTGATGTAGATCTCGTGGTGGCGGCCGCGCGGCCGGAGGCCGGCGGCCGCGATCGCCTGGTGGAGCCGTTCGATCGTGGCCGTTTCGGCGCTGTATGGCCCGATGTGGAGGATCTGTGCGGCCGGGCCCTCGGTCCAGGTCACGACGGACAACGCGTCGAGCGGCGGCGGGTCCTTCTTGGCCGACGCCTTGAGGAGGGCGGCTTCGATGTCGTCGCCGTCGGCCAAGGCAGGGACAGGCAGCCGAAGGCTCCAGCACCAGTGGGTCGGGTCCCAGCCCGCGGGATCGAACGACGCCGGCGTGATCGTCTCGACGCCGTCGAACCAGTAGAGGCCCTCGAGGGCGCCGACGGGCGCCTGGATGCCGCGCTGCTTCAGGTGGAAGTGGAGCGTGTAGGCGACCGGGTAAAGCACCCGGAAGGCAGCCTGGAAGGAGGGGTCACCGGGCGGCCCGACGCCGTCGACCGCGAAGTCGCGTCGCTCCGCGAGATCGATGAACCGAGCACGATCGGCATGCGCGTCCATCGCATGATGGAGATCGGCGACCCGCTCGAACTCGGGCGGCGCGACGACGGTGGCCATCTCGAACCCTCCTGGCGGCATCTCGCGTCAGCCTGCGCCCGGCTCACGCTCCAGCCAAGTGCTGGATGGACCATGTGACGACATCCCGGACCTGGCCGCACCGTCTCGCCAGGCATCTGCCTAGCTTCGAGCACGCGAAGACGCTGCGACCGAAGCCGACGACGAGGAAGCGCGCCTGAGGTTCGAGACCGGCCGAGGCGAACGACACCATGGCCCAGACCTATAGTGACGCCGTCGCGACGTCCCGCTCGAGCGAGGAACGATGCTCTCAGCCGCGCAACCGACCTGCTTCCTGATCGCCGACATCTCCGGATACACGGGCTACCTCGCGGAGGTCGAGCTCGATCACGCCCAGGACATCCTCGCGGACCTCGTCGGCGCGGTCGTCAGTGCCCTCCGGCCCGACTTCCGGCTGGCGAAGCTCGAGGGGGATGCGGCGTTCATGTTCATGACGGCCGAGACCGTCGACGGGTCGATGCTCCTCGACACGATCGAGCGCTGCTACTTCGGGTTCCGCCGACGCCGACGGGACGTCCGACAGGCGACGTCGTGCGAGTGCAATGCGTGCAGCCGGATCCCCGATCTCGACCTCAAGTTCGTCGTGCATCACGGCGTCGCCATCCATCACACGGTCGCGGGGCAGCAGGAGCTCGTCGGGTCGGACGTGATCGTCGTGCACCGGCTGCTCAAGAACGAGGTCGTGGAGCAGCTGGGCATCGATGCCTACGCGCTGATCAGCCAGGCGTGCATCGACGCCGCCGGTCTCGACCCCGTCGCCCTCGGCATGCGCGAGCACAGCGAGACCTACGACCGCGTCGGCGACGTGCGGGTCTGGGCGCTCGACCTCGAGCGCCGCTGGCAGGAGGAGGAGGCTCGCGGGCGCGTTTTCGTTTCGCCGGAGGAGTCGACCCTCATCGTGTCCGTGCCGACCGACGTGCCGCCGCAGGTGGCCTGGGAGTTCATCACGAAGCCCGGCCAACGGATGTCGTGGCAGCCATGGGTCACCGAAGTCACGATCAAGGGTGCGACCGGCGGCCGGCGCGGGCCGGGTTCGGCCAATCACTGCATGCACGGCAAGGACGCGGTGGTCGAGGAGATCCTCGACTGGCGGCCGTATGACTACCTGACCGACCGGACCGTGATCGAGACCCCGACCGGCCCGATCAAGCTGCTCCACACCGTCGAGTTCGAACCGACGGCGGCCGGCACGACGATCCATTTCCGTTACGCGGCGCCGAAGACCCGCCGCGAGAAGGAGCTCATGAAGGTCATCGGCCCGGCGTATGGGGCGGCGCTGCAGTCGGGGGTCCCGAGTCTCGTCGCCCAGCTGGATGCTGGGCTCGCGGCGCGAGAGGTGGCCGGCGGCGCCGAGCCCGAGCTGGCGAAGCCGAGGCCCGACGGTCCCCTGGCCGGACTCCAGCCGCTGCAGATCGTCGGCTGACGGTCCGGACACGACCGTTCATGCGCGACCGGCCGGATCGTCGTACGCGACGTACCTGACGACCGTGCGAAAGCCCAGGCGCTCGTAGATCGGGCGTCCCATCTCGCTTGCCTGGAGTGCCGCGACCTGGCAGCCGGCGTCCACGCCGTCGGACACCACCCGCGCCGTCATCGCCGCGCCGAACCCGCGCCGGCGCGCCGACTCGATCGTCGCGATGCTGTAGACACCGATGGTCCGGCCGGTCCGCCAGCCCAGCCCGGAGACGACCGGGTCACCGTCCACGTAGCCGGTGTAGACGGCACAATCGGGCCGGTCGAGGAGGTCCGCGCAGGCGGTTCCCTCGGCGACCGCGGGATCCGAGCCGAACCCCGCCGTCACGACCCGACGGTGGACGTCGATGCCGGCGCCGTCGGTCACCCGGTGGATCTCGAGGTCGGGAGCCGCGTGCGCCGTGATCGCGTCCTGATCGATCGGGAAGGCGACCATGCCGGGCGTCGAGGTCGTATCCGTCACGGGTGCCAGCCCAGCTTCGGCCACCGTCGGGATGAACCGATCGTCGACACCCTCGCGCAGGCGAACGACGAATGGGTGGCCCCGCTCGCGCGCCACGGCCACGCCGGCGAGGACGTCGGCCGCAGTCGCGTCCACGCGTTCGATGAGGACCTGGCTGAACCAGTCGAACGGCAGTCCCCCGAGGATCGCGACGACCCCGCCGGCGCGAGCCACGGTGGCCCCATCGGTACAGCTCACGACACCCGTCAGGTAGCCGATCCAATTCCGGTGCTCAAGCGCAACAAGCCCTGCAGACGTCATCACAACTCATTCGTGCGGATCACGAGATGTGGCGCTGTCGGGCTCGATGGTGAGGTCCAGGACCCTTGACCGCCGTTCATGCTGGACGCATCATCCTCAACCAACCACGGTCGGCTCGAGCCGAGCGTTCCATCTGCCGGTCGAGGCCCCAGGGCCATGGTCCGGCGTCCCGGGCCATGACGAGCGGAGGGACAGGGCATGTCGCTGATCACGTCCGGCAAGCGGCTCGCTGCGGCCGTCGCCACATCGCTCTTCCTCCTGTCGGTCGTCGGGGCACCTGCCGCCTCTGCGAGATCCTCGAGCTGGAGCCATCGGGATGCGCAGGTCTGCGCCCAACCGGGGGCGGGCCAGGTGCGATGCACCAGCGTCGCTCGAGAGTTCTATCGCAACGGGCGCACGTACCAGGCCCGAAGCGAGTCGGCCCTCGCCACTGCGGCCGCGGCGGCCCAGGCCACCTACTACAACGGGACGAGCATCCGGACCGCGTACGGGATGACCGCCCAGGGTGACCCGTCGCTGGTGGTCGCGATCGTCGATGCCAACGACGACCCGAACGCTTTCGCCAACGTCACCAGGTTCCGAAGCGATTCGGGCCTGCCGGTGCTCCAGAGCTGCACGCTGGCCACCCTCACGACCCTCACGAGCTCGGCGAGCAGCCCCTGCTTCACCAAGACGAACCAGACCGGTGGCACGTCCTTGCCGACCGCCGACGCCGGCTGGTCGAACGAGATCGACCTGGACCTGCAGGCCGCATCGGCCGTGTGTCCCAAGTGCAGCATCCTCCTCCTGGAAGCCACTTCGGCGTCGGTGGCGGATCTCGGGACCGCCGTGACGACCGCGTCGAACACGGCCCATGTCCTGGCGATCTCGAACAGCTACGGCATCTCGGGCGATTACCCGGCGAGCTTCGCCCCGGCATATGACAACGCCGCCAAGAAGGGCATCGCGGTCACCGCTTCGGCGGGTGACGGCGGCTACGGCGTCCTGTTCCCGGCGTCGGCGACGAACGTGATCGGCGTCGGCGGCACGACGCTCTCCGTCGGCGCCACGGGCGTCCGGACCACGGAGACTACGTGGGCCGGGACTGGAAGCGGATGTTCCGTGTACAACGCCGCGCCCGCATGGCAGAGCATCCCGGGCAACCCGTGCGCGGGGAAGAAGGCGGTCTCCGACCTCTCGGCCGATGCCGACCCGAACTCCGGACTCGCGATCTACACGACGTACAGCGGGGTGACGGGGTACTGGGTCTTCGGCGGCACGAGCCTGTCCTCCCCGATCGTCGCGGCCTTCTACACGACACAGGGCGGCTACAACGCGTCGACGCTTGCAGGCCAGCACGCGTGGGCGGCAGGCACGCCGTACTTCGATGTCACCTCCGGCTCGAACGGGACATGCAGCCCGTCGTTGCTGTGCACCGCTGGGGCAGGCTGGGACGGTCCGACGGGGCGCGGCAGCATCGCCGTCACGGTGACGGCACCGCCCGTCCTGACCACGATCACCGTCTCGCCGGCGAGCGCCTCCGTCCAGACGGGCGGGACGCAGCAGTTCAGCGCGACGGGCAAGGACCAGTTCGGTCAGCCGATGAGCCCGCAGCCAGGGTTCACGTGGTCGGTGGCCGGCGACAGCACGATCAGCTCGTCCGGGCTGGTCAGCGCCGGCCCGACGACCGGGCCATTCGCCGTGACCGCGACCAGTGGCACCGTGAGCGGCACAGCGAGCGTCACGGTGACGGCGCCGCCCGCCCTGACCACGATCAGCGTCTCGCCGTCGAGCGCTTCCGTCCAGACGGGCGGGACGGCACAGTTCACCGCGACGGGCAAGGACCAGTTCGGTCAGCCGATGAGCCCGCAGCCGACCTTCACCTGGTCGGTGGTTGGCGGCGGCGCCATCAGCACCTCAGGCCTATTCACCGCCGGACCGACGGCTGGCGGGCCATTCGCCGTGACCGCGACCAGTGGCACCGTGAGCGGCACAGCGAGCGTCACGGTGACGAGCCTGCCCCCGGACTTCTCGATCGCGGTCAGCCCGACCTCGCAGTCGGTCAGGCGTGGCAGCACCGCGACCTACACCGTGACGATCACGCCCATGAACGGCTTCACCGGGTCCGTCACGCTGAGCCTGACCGGCCAGCCATCGGGATCGACCGTGACATTCACGCCCAACCCGACGACGGGCACGGCGACGCTCACGGTCAGGACTCGGTCGACGACCTCGCGGCAGACATACACCATGACCATCAGGGGCGTCAGCGGCAGCTTGAGTCACACCAAGAGCGCGTCGTTGACCGTGACGAGGTAGCGCGGTCGTCGACGTTCGTGCAGGAACTGGTATCCCAGGAGGCTGTCGTCGGCCGCCTGAGCCCGGCGCTGAGGACGCCGGCTCCGCCGTCCGAGGACATCCTCCGGCGCTAGCCTTTGCCGCGTGACCGATCGATCGCCCCGTCTGCGGAACGATCCGTGGACCTGGGTCGGACTTATCTGCGCGATCGCCTTCGTGATCCTCGCCGTCGAGGTCAACGAGCGGGAAGCGATCGGCTTCGACGAGGCGATCATCGCCCTCGTCAAGGGCCTCCCGGTGCCAGCGGACGCCTGGCTCGCAATCACGGCGGCCGGCGGCGCGATCCTGGTGCCGATCGGCGTCGCCATGGTCGTGACGCTGCTTTTGCGGGGCCACGTCCGGACTGCGGTCATCTACGCGACGGCGCTCGCCGCAGCGTCGCTCTGGACGTATGTCGTGAAGGTTTCGATCGGTCGGCTTCGTCCGCCTGAGGGCGCCTTGGTCCCGGCCCCAGGGTTCAGCTTCCCATCGGGCCACGCGCTGAACAGCACGGTGACCTACGGCCTGATCGCACTGCTCATCTGGCGCAGCAACCTCCCGGCCTCGGTCCGCCGGGTCGGCGTGATCGCTTTGGCGGTGCTCGTCGTGCTCGTGGGCCTGTCGCGGATCGCACTCGGCGTTCACTACCCGAGCGACGTGGTCGGGGGCTGGCTCGCGGGGCTCGCGATCGTGGCCGTGGTGGCGTTGATGACGAGGGAACCGGTCGCGGGACGACAGGCCGGGGATCGCGACGAGACCGGTCGGGCGCCTTCGAGTCAGTCGAAAGGCGCGGATTAGTCGAAAGGCGCGGACCCGGGCAGCCGGATGCAGTGGGCCTCAGCCGGCCCGAGACACCGCGTACAGGCGCACGGCACCGGCCACGCCCTTGAGCTCCACCGGCCCGACGTCCCGGAAGGCGACGCCCGCCGCGACCGATGCATCGGCCACCGCCTGGCTGACCATCACCTCGCCGGGCCCGGCATGATCGGCGATCCGCGAGGCGACATTGACCGTCGAGCCGTAGTAGTCACCCTCCTGGAAGATCACCGGACCGTCGTGCAGTCCGACGTGCGCGGGCGGCAGGCCGCCGTCGACGACCCCCTCGCCGTCAGGTCGTAGGTCTCCATGAGGCCACTGTAGCCCGTGTCACTCCGGTACCATGAACGCGCCCGCGAGATCCTCCCACCTTGGCGAGCACGGGCGAGGGAGAACGTGGGGCAAGCAGAGCGATCGGGATCGCCGACGAGCGCAGATTCGACGGCGGGCGAGCGGTACCTCCTGCTCGCCGACATCTCCGGCTATACGGGCTTCATGGTCGGCGTCGAGCGGGAGCACGGAGTCGACTTCAGCGCGGGGATCCCGGCGGCATATTCGGTGCTCGGGGACCTCCTCGATGCCGTCGTGCAGGGCGTGGAGCCCGATTTCGCCTTGGTCAAGCTCGAGGGTGACGCCGTCTTCGCCGCCGCGCCGGCGGCAACTCTCGACGGCGGCGGTGATCGCGTTCTCGAGAAGCTCGAAGCGATGTACGCGTCGTTCATCGACAGCCGCACTCGGGCGCTCCCTGCGAACGACCACCTCTGTACGGCCTGCCCGGCAGTCGCACACCTCGATCTAAAGGTGATCCTCCATCGAGGTCAGGCGGTGCGCCAGTCTGTCGGCTCCGGCAGCGACTTGCTCGGGCCGGCCGTGACCCTCGCACACCGATTGCTCAAGAACTCGATCCGGGAGCGGATCGGGCGCCGCCCCTACCTGTTCGTGACCGATCCTGCGGCCGAGGCCCTGGGGTTGACCCGGGCCGGGCTCGCCCATCGCGAGGACTACCCCGACGCGGGTGAGGTTGACGGTCGCGTCGTCGAGCTCGGTCGGGCGATGCGCGGGTCCGCCTCGTTGTAGGCGCCGACATCGCTCGAGCCGGCGACTCGCTCGGCGTTGCGCTCTCGTATCCTTTGGATGTGACGGACCTTCTCGCTCGGACGGACGCACCGGTTCGAACGCTCTTCGAGCGGATCGCCGGTCCGGCCGCCGCCGCGCGGCCGGATCTGGCGGCGATCGGCGCCGCCCTGGTCGACCTGGCGAGCGACGTCGATTACCTGGCTTCCTGGGTCGCCCGACTCGGCGACCGGAGCGGCGCGCTCCCTATCCACGTTCCGGAACGTGGACCGCGATTGATGCTCGTCCACCGGCGCGAGGGACAGATGGGCGCGATCCACGACCACGCCACATGGGTGGCCATCAGCCCGATCGTCGGCCTCGAGACACATCGCCGGTATCGGGTCGTCGGCGAGGGCTCGGCGGCCCGCCCCGAGGTCGTCGAGACGCGCGGTCTCCAGCCGTCCGACATCGCGACGCTCCTCCCGCCCGACGACCTCCACGACCACGGCCACCTGGCCGGACACGGCGTGCCGGCCTATGTCCTGATCATGACCGGCGACGATCAGACGCGGTTCCGGCGCACCGAGTGGGACCTCGCGACCGGACGGCATCGGATCCTCGAGCCGGGCGACGGCGGCCGCTGGCTTGCCAGCCAGCCGATGCCGAACGACTGACCCCGGGTACACCGGGGCGCGGCTGGTCGAACAGGTCGCCGAGATCGGAAGGTGCCAATCCCCGTCGCATGACGGTTCCCGGGCGCCCGTCAGCGCCGGCTACCTCTCGATGTAGATGGTCACCGGCGGGATCATCCCGTACTGCTCCATCGCTGCCGCCATCTCGGGAGAGACTGCGGTCTGCGCCGCCTGGAAGGCTTCCATGTCGGGGACGTCCCAGGTGCTGGCGACGCGGTTGCTGCCGTCCATCGCGACGAAGCTGGTCCCGTCCGACGCGACGGCGGACATCTGGGCGACCATCTCCGGCTTGAACTTCAGCCAGGCCTCGACATCCTTGACCGCCGCAGTCACCACGATCCTCGGCATGCCCTCTCCTTCGGGAGGCGCGCCTCGAGGCCCATTGCCGAGCGCGCCGACCCAGTGCGTGCAACGAGTATGCGGGTGCGCTCCGAGTCCTGTCCCGGAGGGGGTCCGCCTGACTCGGTGGCCAGAGCGGCGTGACGCGATCTCGACTCAAGGCGGATCTCAGGGCATGACGCGGCAGCCGTACACTCGGAGCGTGAGCTTCGATGTGGCCGCGGACGACTACGACCGCTACATGGGCAGGTACTCGCGCCTCCTCTCCCCGCAGCTGACGGACTTCGCCGGGGTGCGAAGCGGCCAGAAGGTGCTCGACGTTGGCTGCGGTCCCGGGGCCCTCACAGCGGAGCTGGTCGCGCGCGTGGGGCCGTCGTCCGTGGCCGCCGTCGACCCGTCGGCTTCCTTCGTCGCCGCCGCGCGGGAGCGCAACCCCGGGGTCGAGGTCCTGCAGGCGTCCGCAGAGCACCTGCCGTTCCCGGCCCTGACGTTCGACTCCGCGATCGCCCAGCTCGTCGTCCATTTCATGCCAGATCCGAACCGGGGACTGGTCGAGATGGCACGCGTCACCCGACGTGACGGCGTCGTCGCGGCCTGCGTCTGGGATCATGCGGGCGGTCACGGCCCGCTCGGCCTGTTCTGGCGTCCAGCGCGTGGGCTCGACCCGGAGGTCGACGACGAATCCGAGCTTCCTGGTGTCCGCGAGGGTCATCTGGCTGAACTGTTCGAGGCGGCCGGGCTGCACGGGGTCGAGGAGTCGGTCCTATGGGTCAGCGTCGAGCACGCGACCTTCGACGCCTGGTGGGAGCCGTTCACGACGGGTGTCGGCCCCGCGGGGTCCTACTTGGCGAGCCTCAGCGCCGACCGGCAGGTCGAACTGCGCGAAACGTGCCGAACCTTGGTCCCGACGGCACCGTTCGTGGTCACCGCTCGAGCCTGGGCAGCTCGCGGCCTCGCGTAGGGCCGCCGGCGACTTCCGGCCCGCCCCGAGCGTGCTACATGAGCGGCGGGATCAACGCGACCAGCGTCGCCTCGACCTCGGCAACCTCTCCCTTGGCGCATGAGATCCAGAGCGCCCAGCCGCCGTATTCCGTGGCGATGTAGTACTGGATATGGATTGTGTCCTGGGTCGCTGGCTCGGCACCCACCAGCTCGAGACGGAGTGCCTCGCCGACCGGGAGATCGACGCGCCCCATCGAGCGGACCGTCGCCCCGGCCGCGGCCGGGTGGATGCCGTACCGCCATCCATGGGGAGGCTTTGCCGAAGGCGGGGTCAATGCAACTCTCCTTTTCGCGCGATCGTATCGGTTGACATTCTCACATGACGACGAAGTCATCTGGCAGCTTCACGGCGGTCGAGTGGTTCGGGCAGTAGCCGCGCGGGTTCCTTGCGAGATTCGAGTCAGCGTATTGCCGGTTCCGGTTACCGCAGCGGGACCGCCTGCCCGTTAGCGTCCTGCACGATGCGGGCGCCGAGGTCGGCGGCGAGCGAGACCGTCAGCTCACGAACGGCAAGCTCGGCGGTGCCTGGCCACGGAATAGGGCAGGGCAGCGTCTCGACCTTCACCCGGACCTCGGTCGACGTCTCCGCGACGTTGGTGACTCGCGTCCAGCTACAAGGGGCGACGCCGACCTGCACCGAGAGGCTGCGCTGGTCGACCACCGCGAAGGAGTTCATCTCGGGAACGACGACGGTCGAGTTCTGGGCCAGAAGGAGGACACCGACGACGACGACCATGGCGACCGCGAGCCAGAGCTTTCGGGGGACCCGGGTCGACCGCTTCGCCTCCATTCGCAGCGCCTCTCAACCATCGCCGCAGCGGACCGAGTTGACTACTCGACGTACCGCAGCGGCGTGACCACGAACCCTGGCCTCGGTTCCCTGTGGGATATGGGTCAGTGTCTTGCCCGCGCTCGGGACGGCTACCACAGCTCGATGAGCAGCACGACGGCGATCAGGGTCCCGACCACGCCCGTCGCGGCCGCGGCCCGCGGCCCGGCGACGACCTTGGCGACGGCGACGAGGACGGTGACGATCGCCGCCGCGGCGAGACGTGCGCCGATCGGGGAGGCGACGTGCGATGGTGATGCACGGTTCACGATGATGCCGACCGCCACGATCGCGACAATGCTCACGACGGAGACAAGCCAGAGCCGTCTCTTGTCGAGCGGATGCGCGGGGACTGTCACAGGACACGACCTTTCGAGGAAAGCATCGCGCGTCGCGGCTCGCCGTCAAGAGCACTTCGTCGTCTGTGGGCGCACCAGGCGCGCAGTCTCCGGATCACCGTCACGCTCCGGGCCTCGGTCCTTTGCAGGATCTGAGTCAGCGGGTTGCCCGTTCCCCTTCTCACTGGCCTGCGTCGACGCGAAACACGGGATAGCGACCGGCGGACGCCACAGCCGTTTCCGGGTCAACCGAATCGAAGAACCGTCCTCCGCCGCGTACTTGAGTGAGGAAGGCTCGCAGGACCGGGCCTCGCTCACGTTCGGGCAGTTCGACGAGCCCGACGGCCTCCTGATTGCGACCGCGGCTAAGCGAACCTGCACCGGCGGCCCGGACGCAGGATAGTGATGGGTGGCCTCGACGCCGACTCTGACTCGGGACTCTAGTCGACGTACTGCAACGGCGTGACCGGGATGGCGAAGTCGTCAGGCAGCTTCACGCCGGTCGAGTGATTGGGGCAGTAGCCGCGGGGGTTCTTGTCGAGGTACTGCTGGTGGTAGTCCTCGGCGTAGTAGAACGGGCCCGCCGGCACGATCTCGGTCGTGATGGTCTTATAGCCCGCGGCTGACAGCTTCGCCTGATAGGCGTCGCGGCTGGCCTCGGCGGCGGCACGCTGCTCGTCGTCGGTCGTCAGGATGATCGATCGGTACGAGGTCCCCATGTCGTTGCCCTGGCGCATGCCCTGGGTCGGGTCGTGGTCCTCCCAGAACGTCTTGAGGAGTTGCTCGTACGAGATCCGCGACGGGTCGTAGGCGACGAGCACGACCTCGGCGTGACCGGTCTTGCCGGAGCAGGCCTCGTTGTAGGTCGGGTTCGGGGTCGAACCGCCGGCGTAGCCGACCGCGGTCGTCACGACGCCGGGGAGACTCCAGAACGCCTTCTCGGCGCCCCAGAAGCAGCCGAGACCGAAGATCGCGGTCTTCGTGCCGTCCGGCCAGGGGCCGGCCAGAGGGGTGCCGAGGACGGTGTGCGTGCCCGGCGTCATGATCGGGGCGGGGCGCCCGGGCAGGGCTTCAGCAGGGGTGGGGACGGTGTCGGGCTTGGTGGTGAAGAACCTCATGGCGGCATCCTACGCGCCGACCATGACGCTGCCATGACGGCTCAGCTCGGTCGGGTCACGCGGATGTCATCGAGCTCGACCTCGACCAGGTTGCCGGGACCGCCGTCGGTCGCGACGAAGCGCAGGTGGACCGTCCCGCCGGCGAAGGCGTCCATCGAGATCGACGCGGTGTGCCACGCGCCGTCGAGGTCGGTGTGGCGTCCCGAGATCCGGAGGACCTCGACCTGGCTGCCATCGGACCGCTCGACGATGGCGCGGAGCGAATCGGCCGTGGTGGACGCGGCGCTGTGGGCGAAGACATAGGCAAAGGTCAGGCGCTGGCCGCTGGCCGCCGGGAGCGCGATCGCCGGCGAGCGGATGGACGTCCGGCCGTCGAGATCGTTCACGGTCGCCGACGAGCCGGCCGCCGCTCCGGTCACGAACGCCTTCGAGCCCGAGGTCGTCGTGCCGAGCTGCTTGCGCCCGTGGCTGGCGGTGTCCGCCGGGTTCGCCTGAACGAAACGGGCACTCGCCGGCGCCGTGTCGGTGCCGTCGGGGTTCACCTGCCAGCCGCGATTGACCTCGAGGTCGTCGTCGAACGCGCCGCAGCGGGCCGTCGTGATCGCGGCCCCGAGCACGGACAGCGGACACCACGCGCGCTCCATGAGGTAGAGCACGGCTTCCTTGTTGCGCCCGGTCTCGGACGCGATCAGCGAATCGTCGGGGTAGGCCTTGGCGGACAGCTCGAACGTGTAGGAGAAGATCCGGTAGACCCCGTACTGGTAGTCGCGCGACGTGCCGTCGCTGATGTACAGGTCGCTCGCCTGCTCGGGCCGGTAGCCGTTCGTGGCCGCCATGTGCTTGCCGATGATCGCGAGCGCGGCGTGGTCCTGGGTCGTCATGTCGGAGGGGACGTTCGCGAGGGTGTAGCCGTACGGCCACATGACGAGCCGGCCGTATTCGTGGAACGTGATGGCCGCCCGGATCTGCTGACGGCCGTCGACCACGCGGCTGGCCATGAAGTCGCGCATCGCGCGGTCTTCCGGCGACGAGAAGGCGAACGGGCCGTGATAGGTGATGGCACGCGGGTTGGTGCTCGTCCGGCCGCCGCTGCCCCAGCGATAGCTGTAGTTGCGGTTGAGATCCGTCCCGATGGAAGAGGACCCGGGCGTCGGCTGGCGGTTCTTGCGCCAGGAGTGGAACTTGCCGCCGGAGATGTCGTACTCGGCACCGTCCGGGTTGACCAGGAAGACGATCCAGATCTCGCGGGTGTTCACGATGTTCGTGATCCGCGGATCGACGCCGTACCCGTCGACCAGCCAATGCAGGATGTGGAGGGTCATCTCGGTGCCCATGTGCTCGTCGGCATGGTGCGTGCCGTCGAACATGACCTCGGGTTCGGGCTCGTCGACCGCGACGTTGTCGGAGATCTTGACCGCCCAGAGCTGGCGACCCTGGTAGCTCGTCCCGATCGAGAAGCGCTCGACGATGTCGGGGTGTGCTGCCGCCACGGCGGCGACCTCGGTCGTCAGCTCGGTATAGCTGTGGTAGCCCTCGCGGCCCGGGGGGAACTCGGTGGCGGTCACGACCGAGGCGGTCAGGACGGTCAGCAGCGCGGCGAGGACCGGTCTCGCGGTCGCACTCGAGCGGATGGGGAGGCGGAGCACCCGCCAAGCATGGACCTTTCGCCGGGGATCGGACATCGGCCGGACGGACCAGCGCTCCGACACCGGACGTCCCGGTGCCGCTCGGCGCGGGTAGGCTTCCGCCGTGACCGAGCTGGACCTGGTCCTCGCCACGATCGACGGCTGGGGCGCCGACCACGCCTCGGCCGCAGTCGTCGGACCGGACGGCGTGCTCGTCACGCACGGCGATCCGGATCGTCGCTTTCGATGGGCGTCGGTCACCAAGCTCGTGACGGCACTCGCGGTCCTGATGGCGGCGGAGCGCGGCCTGCTGGACCTGGGCGAGACCGCCGGGCCGCCCGGGTCGACCGTCCGGCATCTGCTGGCACACGCCTCCGGCCTGCCATTCGAAGGGGAGACGACGCTCGCGGCGCCCGGGACGCGTCGGATCTACTCCAACACCGGGTTCGACCTGCTCGGCTCGCTGGTGGCCGAGCGGGCGGGTCGCCCGTTCGACGACGTGCTCCGGTCGTGGGTCCTGGCGCCGCTCGGGATGGACGCGACGACGCTCGTCGAGCGGCCGTCGGCGGGGCTGCACGGGCCACTGGCGGACCTCGTCGCGTTCGCGCGCGAATGCCTCCACCCGACGCTCGTCTCGGCCGGGACCGTCGCGGCGGCCACCAGCGTGGCGTTCCCCGGACTGGTGGGGGTCGTGCCCGGGGTCGGCCGCTTCGATCCGTGCGATTGGGGCCTCGGGTTCGAGCTCCACGACGGCAAGGCGCCGCACTGGATGGCCCCGGAACAGCAGCCCGGCGACGTTCGGCCACTTCGGCGGTGCCGGGACGTTCCTGTGGGTCGACCCCGTCGTCCCGCTTGCCGCCGTCGTCCTGACCGACCGCGAGTACGGGCCGTGGGCGCTCGCTGCCTGGCCCGCGTTCTCCGAGGCGGTGCTGGACGCCGCGCGGCGGTAGCCTGTCGCCATCACCCGACCATGAGAGGAGCACCGTGGAGATCACCCCCCGGATCCGTCGGATCGGCAAGGGCATCGTCAACGCCTACCTCATCGAGGCCGACGGCGAGGTCACGATCGTCGACGCCGGCGCCCCGTCGTACTGGGGCGACCTGCCGGCCGAGCTGGCCGCGATGGGCCGCACGCTCGACGACGTCCGGTCGGTCGTGCTGACGCATGGCCACTCCGACCACATCGGGTTCGCCGAGCGGATCCGGCGCGAGCGGGGCACTCCGATCCGGGTCCACGAGCTCGACGCCGCGCTGGCCCGCGGCGAGGTGCCCAATCCATCCAAGGGTCTCGGCCCGGTCAAGGTCGGCCCGCTCCTGGGCTTCATGTGGTTCTCGATGACGCACGGCCTGCTGCGCATCCCGCGGATCGCCGAGGTCTCGACGTTCGGGGACGGCGCGACACTCGACGTCCCGGGTTCGCCGCGGGTGATCCTGCTCCCGGGCCACACGCCGGGGAGCGCCGCGCTCCACTTCGCCGGCCACGATGCGTTGCTGGTCGGCGACGCGATCGCGACCTACAGCGTCACGACCGGGGTCGATGCACCGATGATCGCCCCGTTCACCGCGGATCCGGCCGAAGCGCTCGCTTCGCTCGCGCGCCTCGATGGCCTCGAGGCGGGATACGTGCTGCCGGGCCACGGCCAGGCGTGGACGCGCGGGGTCGCGGCGGCGCTGGCCGAGGTCCGCGCGGCCGCCCGGCCCGCCAACGCCTGACCACCCGGGAGGCCGCTCCTCAGCGGAGTGTGTTGATCGCCCGGGCCGCGAGGACGACCACCGTCACGATCGCGATCAGCGACTGGATCATCATCAGGATCTTGGCCCGATGCGACAGGATGAGGGTGTCGGTCGGGCTGAACGCCGAGCTGGCGTTGAAGGCCACGAACAGGTAGTCGATGAAGGTCGGCCACCAGCCGTGGCTCGATGTCCCGTCGCCGACCTGGAGCTGCGGGAACAGGAAGTCCGTGCTGACGTGGCCGTCGCGACGCCGTTTGCCCGGCCCACCCCCGTCGATCTCCCAGTACCAGATCGCGAACGTCAGCAGGTTCGCGACCCAGATCGCCCCGGCGCCGGTCAGCAGCGGCGCGGGGTCGAGATCGCCGGAGACCAGCCGCACGACGAGGAAGAACGAGCTGGCCGCGACCGCGACCGTCATGGTGCCGAGCGCGACCATCCCGATGGCGCGACGACGATCGTGGAGGTTGCGCCGGCTGGCGACCAACAGCGGGATGAGAAGGACGAAGAAGACCGCGAGTGGCAGCCACGACGGTCCGAGCGTCAGTCGGTCCGAGACCAGCGCCATGAGCACCGCGACCACGAGCAGGGCGACGATCGCCGGCCAGCGGGGGACGCCCGCCGGGTCGACGGTCGCCTCGGGAAGGCTCGATGTGCTCACGGCGCCGTAGTCTGCGCCTCCGCGAACGTAGCCGCCATCTGGACCGGACCTCCGGGCTCTTGATGCCGCGGCGGCTGAGCCGTCTCGCCGTCCGCCCGATACCATCGACGGCATGGACTACGGACTCTGTCTCCCGAACTACCCCGATGGCGCCTCACCGGAAGGCATCGAGGCCGCCGCGGACGTCGCCGAGCGCCTGGGCTGGTCGACGGTCTGGACGACCGATCACGTGCTGGTCCCGCACGCGGACGCGGGCGAGTACGGCCGCATCTACGAGGCGATGCTGACCCTCGCCTGGGTCGGCGCGAGGCATCCCCGGATCCGCCTCGGCACGAGCGTGATCGTGGTCCCCACGCGGAACGCGGTGATCCTCGCCAAGGAGCTCGCCACCCTCGATTCGCTGAGCGGCGGTCGGGTGATCGCGGGCGTCGGGATCGGCTGGAACGCGACCGAGTTCGGGAATGTCGGCGTCGCCGACCGGTTCAAGGTCCGCGGCGCGTACCTCGACGAAACGATCCGGCTGTGGCGGCATCTCTGGTCGGGCTCGAGCGAGCCGTTCCACGGCCGCTTCCATACGTTCGATGACTTCGTGTTCGGGCCGCTGCCGGTCCAGGCTCCGCTTCCGATCGTGGTCGGTGGCCGGGCCGAGCCCGCCCTCGTGCGCGCCGGCCGGACCGCCGATGGCTACCAGTCGAGCAGCGCGAGTCCCGCCGCCTATGCCCAGCGCGTCGCGGTCGTGACGGCCGCCGCTGAAGCCGCCGGGCGACCGCGGCCCGACCTCTCGGCCCGGGTCCAGGTCCGCTTCGGCGATCACGCGGCGGACGGGTATGCGATGCACGGCTCGGTCGACGAGATCGCGGCCGAGGTGCGTGCCTTCGCCGCGCTCGGCGTCGAGCATCTCGCGCTCGCCTTCGGGACCACCGACCCGACCGAGGTCGTCGAACGCGCGGAACGGTTCGCCCGCGAGGTCGCGCCGCTCGTCTGAGGGCGCGTCAGCCGAGCTCGAGGACGACCTCGTCGATGTAGCACCACAGCCAGTCCTCGCCCGGCTCGAGCGACCGGACGAGCGGGTGGCCGGAGGCGTGGACGTGGGCGGTCGCATGGCGGTTCGGCGACGAGTCGCAGCAGCCCGCATGGCCGCAGGTCATGCACATCCGGAGATGGACCCACCAGCCACCGATGCGAAGGCAGTCCTCGCAGCCCTCGGCCGAGGGCTTGACGTCGTGGATCATGTCGAGATGCGTGCAGGGTGGCGCCTCAGTCAGGGGCTCGGTCATCGTCCGCTCATCTTCGGCGCAATCGTAGCCGCCCGGCCGGATCCGGGCATGCGCTGGCTCGCCGGGCGACAATGGCCGGCGAACCATGAGAACCAGCGACCAGCCTCGCCCGCCGGATGAGGGGATGGTGCGCCCCGTCCCAGCCGAGCTCGAGCGGGTCGGCCGCCGTGGCGGGTTCCGGCCGGCGATCGCAGCCGTCGCGATCGTCGCGGTCCTCCTCGCCGTCGCCGTCTGGAAGCCGTGGGAGCCGGGCAGCGCCGGGGCGACGCGCTCGACCGTCCCGCCCGATGCCGCCGGCGCCCTCCTTCCCGCCGTCACCGAGCACCCGAGCGCCTCGGCGGTCCCGGCCGCCGTGTCATCGCCCACGGCCCCGACGTTCGCCGGGCTCGACCTCTCGCTCATGGGAACGATCGACCCGCACGACGCGTGGGGCGTCGCGATCGGCTATGTCTCTCATGCCCAGTTCGACGCCGTCGCGCTCGGCGCCTCGATCGTGACGCCGGTCGCGAGCTGGCAGCTGATCGACCCCGCGAAGCCGTGGCCGCCCCCGACCCTCGATCACCCGGCGGTCACGACCGTCGCCATCGCGGCGACATGGCCGAGCGGCATCCGACCGGTCGGCATCCGGCTGATCCGGTTCGGCGGACCGGGGACGGTCCCGCCCGGTCGTCCATCCGCGAGTCCGCCGCCCGGCGTCGAGATCCCGGTCGGCGATCGGCTGCTCGATGTCGTCGGGACGGTGACCGGTGCCAGCCCGCGGCCCGGCCCCGACTCGGGCTGGTTCTACACGCCGGCCGGCCTGACCTCGGACGTGGTCGCCTGGCCCGGCCTCGGCTGGCCGGCGAGCTGGCCGACGCATGGCTGGCCGGCCGGCGTCTACGCGTTCGAGGTCGACCTCGCCCGTGACGGCCGGGTCAGCCTGCCGTTCGTGATCGCGGCCACGCCCCCTTCGTGAGTCGGGGTCGTCGCGCATCGCCGGGTCGGCTATCGTTTGGCTCGGCGCAGGCCGCCACTGAGACCCGTCGACGAGGAGATGGTCATGGGTGACAAGACCCCGAAGCGTCCCCCGAAGCCGAAGAAGCCGAAGGCCCCGACCGCCTGACCGTCCGTTCGCGACCGTCAGGTCGCGGCGGAAAGGGCACCGAGCCGCTCGGTGAGCCGCAGGTTCTCGCGATAGTCGATCGGGACCTCGACCAGCGACGGCCCGTCGTGTTCGAGCGCGCGCATGAGGGTGGGGTAGAGGTCCGCCGCCGATGACGGCCGGAACCCGGCGAGCCCGAACGACGCCGCGTACGCGACGAAGTCCGGGTTGCTGAATCCGACGCCGAACGGCCGCCCGAACTCGGCCCGCTGCTTCCAGTCGATGAGGCCGTAGCCGTCGTCGCGCCAGACGACGACCGTGATGTTCGCGCCGATCCGGCGGGCGGTCTCGAGCTCCTGCGAGTTCATCAGGAAGCCGCCGTCGCCGCACAGCGCCACGACCCGGCGGTCCGGGTGGACAAGCTTGGCCGCGATCGCCCCGGGCAATGAGATCCCCATCGCCGCGAACCCGTTCGAGATGATGACCGTGTTCGGCTGGTAGGCCTGGTAGAGCCGGGCGACCCAGATCTTGTGCGCGCCGACGTCGCTGACCACGATGTCGTCCGGGCCGAGCGCCCGGCGGAGATCGGCGATCGCCTTCTGCGGCTTGATCGGCCAGCCGTCGTCGTGGTCGAACGCACGCAGGTCCGCCAGCAGCGCCGAGCGGAGGTCCTGGTGGACGAGCGTCTCGCGGGTGGCATGTCGTTCGCTCGCCGACCGGCCGCCGATGCCATGCGGCATCACGGCCGCCAGCAGGCGCCGGAGCGACCCCTCGATGTCGCCGATCAGCTCGACCTCGGGCTGGTAGAAGGCATCCACCTCGGCCGGCTGCGTGTCGACATGGATGATCCGCTTCCGGCCGTCCGGGTTCCAGCGCGCCGGCCCGTACTCGACGAGGTCGTACCCGACGGCCAGGACGAGGTCCGCGCGGTCGAACCCGGACAGGACGTGGTCGCGGGCCTGCAAGCCGACCGCCATCAGCGACAGGTGGCTCCGGTCGTCCATCGCGCCCTTGCCCATGAACGTGGCTGCGACCGGCACGTGGAGGCCCGTGGCGAACGCTCGCAGCTCGGCCGAGGCGCCTCGTCGGAGCACGCCGTTGCCGGCGAGGACGAGCGGTCGAGTCGACGCCGCAAGGAGGCGCGCCGCGTGCTCGATCGCCTCGTCGGTCGGCTCGGGGAGGTAGGCGCGGGTCGGCGCGATCGGCCGGATCTCATCGGCGACCCGGGTCGCCGCGAGGTTCTCGGGGAGCTCGATGTGGGTCGGGCCGGGCTTCTCGAGCTGGGCCACGCGGAAGGCCTTGCGGACGATCTCGGGGACCGCAGCGGCCAGTTCGACGCGCTGGTTCCACTTGGTCACGGGCCCGAACATGCGCACGATGTCGACGTACTGGTGCGACTCCTTGTGGAGCTTGTCGAGACCGGCCTGGCCGGTGATCGCGACCATCGGGGCGTGGTCCAGGAAGGCATCGGCGATCCCGGTCACGAGGTTGGTCGCGCCCGGCCCGAGCGTGGCCATCGCAACCGCCGCCCGCCCGGTCAGCCGGCCGTGGACGTCCGCCATGAACGCCGCCCCCTGCTCGTGGCGGGTCGTGATGTGGCGGACCTCGGCCTGCCGGCTGAGCGCATCGAGGATGTCCATGGTCTCTTCGCCCGGGACCGAGAAGACGGAGTCGCAGCCCTCTGCCGCGAGGCATTCGACGAGGAGTGCGGCGGCCGTGCGTTGCGTCGGATCCGGCTGGGCTGCCATGCTTCGAGTGTAGTCTGGGCCGGCGGGGCGGGAGGGAATCTCGATGATCGGTCTTCCACAGCCGGGGATCTTCGCCCTGGGCACCAGTGCCCACGAGTTCCTCGAATTCGACTTGCGGCCGGATGTCGAGCTTCGGAGCGTCATCGACGTGCTCGGCCGACTCCGGATGCCATCGGTCTCGGCCGGCGGGGTGAACCTGGTGCTCGCCTTCGGGTCCGACCTGTGGGGGGCACTCGCGCCCGCTGACGTCCCGCCCGACCTGGCCGCGTTCCGGCCGCTCGGGGTCGTCGGTGGCCACCATGCGCCGGCGACGCAGCACGACATCTGGCTGTGGATCAGCGGGTCCGCGAGCGACGTCGTCTTCGAGCACGCTCGAGCCGCCGCCGGCGCGATCGACGAGGTCGCCGTCGTCGCGACCGACCGACCGGCCTTCGTCCACCGCGACAGCCGCGACCTGACCGGGTTCATCGACGGCACGGCCAATCCGACGACGCTCGAGGCGCCCGCGGCCGCGCTCATCCCCGAGGGGCGGGCGGGCGCGGCCGGCAGCCACGTCCTGGTCATGCGCTGGGTCCACGATCTGGCCGCCTTCGATGCACTCGCGCTCGCCGACCAGGAGCGCGTCTTCGGCCGGACCAGGGTCGAGAGCATCGAGCTGGAGCCGGACGTCAAGCCGCCGACCGCGCACATCGCGCGGGTCGAGATCGAGGACGACGCCGGCAATGAGCTGCCGATCTACCGCCGGAGCGTCCCATACGGCACGGTCGAGGAGGCCGGCCTCTACTTCGTCGCGTTCTCGGCCGACCGCGCGCGCCTCGACCGGATGCTGGCGCGGATGTTCGGGCTCGACCCCGACGGCCTCCATGACCGCCTGCTCGACTTCTCGCGTCCGGTGACCGGGGCGATCTACTTCGCGCCGGCCCTGCACCTGCTCGCCGAGCGCCCGGGCGCGCCCCGGTGATCGAGCCGGTCGGGGCGATGCCCGGAACGCTCCTGCGCCTCGCGGCATTCACGACGGATCCGGCCGGCGGCAATCCGGCCGGCGTCTGGATCGGCGAGGCGCTGCCGGCGGCGTCCGAGATGCAGCGGATCGCGGCCGAGGTGGGCTACTCGGAGACCGCGTTCCTCGCTCCCGACGGATCCGGCATAGCCGGGTGTTACCGGGTCCGCTACTTCAGCCCGCTCGCGGAGGTCCCGTTCTGCGGCCACGCCACGATCGCGAGCGGGGTGGCGCTCAGCGAGCGCGGTCTGGCTGGCGCACCGGCGCGCCCCGGCGGACCCGGGGAGATCGTGCTCGCCACGAACGGCGGGCCTGTCGCCCTGCGCGTCGAACGCGACGACGACGGCGTCGTCCGGGCGACGCTGACCTCGGTCGCCACCTGGGTCCGCGAGCCCGACCCGGAGCTCCTCGCGAGGGCCCTCGACCTGCTCGGCTGGCGGCCCGACGAGCTCGACCCTGGTCTCCCGCCCGCTCTCGGCTTCGCCGGTGCCGTGCACCTCATCCTGGTGGCTCGCGAGCTCGGACGGCTGGAGCGCCTCGACTATCCGTTCGAGGGCCTCAAGGCGATGATGCTCGAGCACGACCTGACGACGCTCCAGCTCGCCTGGCGAGCCGGGCCCGACCGGTTCCACGCCCGCGATCCGTTCCCGGTCGGCGGCGTCGTCGAGGACCCGGCGACGGGCGCGGCAGCCGCCGCATTCGGTGGCTATCTGCGGGCGCGCAGGGCGATCGTCGCCCCCGCCTCGTTCGAGATCGCGCAGGGCATCGAGATGGGTCGCCCGAGCCGTCTCACCGTCTCGATCGTGCCGGGCGAGGATGGCGTTCGCGTGTCCGGGACCGCCGTCCCGATCTGAGGTCAGCGGTCGGCGAGGTGGCCGTCCTGCAAGAGGGCCGCCCCGAGGGTCCACGCCGCCGGATGGTCCGCGTGCAGCCGATGCTCGGCCGTGTCGAGCAGGATCCACAGGTCCGGCTGGCTCGTCCGCAGCGTCGGGCTGGCACGGTAGCGGCCGACGGCATCGATCAGGAACGCGGCGTAGCGGGTCAGGGGCTCGGCCATCGCAAGCTGCGCCTCGAAGCCGGGCGTGTAGTCCACCGCGAGCAGCAGCCGGGCGAAGAACGCTCCGAGGTTCTCGGCGCCCTGGTCCCAGCGCTGCGAGTGACCGCCGCGCCGCAGGATCGGTGCCGGGGAGGTGATGACCACGACGGTGGTGCCGCTCACCTTGGCCGCGGCCAGGTGCGCCCCGAATGTCAGGTACTCGTTCGTGACCTTGAGGCGGTCGACGATCTGGATCTGGCCCCACGACATCTCCGCTTCGAGGGGCATCGGCGTCTCGCGGTCAAGCGTCCGACGGGTGCCGCGGCCCGCCTCTCCGACCCAGTACTCGATCGTCTCCGGGTCGAAGTGGCGCAGCGTCGGCGCGTCGCGAACGGCGACCAGCAGGTAGGCCTGGCCGGGGCGATCGGGCAGGTCCGGGCTGGCGAGGAAGCCGAGATCCGCGAGGGCGCCGAGGGCCAGGTCGGGCGTGATGATGGCCTGCGACGGCGGGACGACGGTCATGCCCGGGCGCCGTCCTCGGTCAGGATCGGGATGAGGAACCGCTCCTCGCGCTCGATGTGCGCGCGGACGAGCGCGACCAGGCTGAACAGGTGGCAGCGCACCTCGGCGTCGTGCTCGCCGACGACGTGGCTGCTGAGCGCCACCTGGTCGGCACGGATCTCGGTCGCGACGCCGCGGATCTGCCGATGGTCGAAGCGAGCGGCGCGGGTCGCCCACGGGCTGTCCGTCCGGCTGTCGATCTCGGGATAGAGCCAGGCCTCTTCCCAGGCGATGTGCGGCTCCAGCGTCCCGTCGAGCCAGTGCAGGACGTCGAGCAGGTCGACCGACAGCTGCGAGCGCGGCAGGCTGCCGGCCTGACAGGCGATCTCGTGGACGCGATTGATCCCGCGCACGAGGTCCATGTGCTCGTGTTCCTCGAATGCCCACACCGATGTCGATGTCCTCGTCATGTCAGCCATGGTTCGCGTCCTCGGTATCGCGCCGGGCGGCGGTCGCCCACCGACAACGGTCGTCGCATCGGGCGCCGCGGGTCAGTGCCGTCGGTCACGACTTCCCGGTCAGAGCGTCAGGTTCGCGACCTCGATCTCCCGGGTGGTCCAGCCGACGAGGTCGGCCAGCCGGCGCGGCGACAGATCGGTCGCACGCCCACGACCAGTGGATCGCGACCACGTCGCCGGGCTCGGTGCCGTCCACGAACCCGACGCCGTCACGCCAGGCCTGGACGCGCTCGACGCGCGGGGGTCCGAGCGCGATCTTGCCGTCGGTCATGACCAGGGGCACGGCGTTGACGACGAGATGGTCGCCGTCCCGCTCCAGGACGCGGCCCCACCGGATCCGGCATGAGTCCATCACCGCGAGCGCGCCGTCGACGGACCCGGTCCGCAGCAGGCCGACCCGCGGGAAGACGTCGAGGACGTGGAAGGCGTGGACCGGGACGCCACCGGCCTCGGGCTTGCCGGCCAGCCATCGCCATCCCTCGACGCGGACCCTCGGGCGGAAACGGGTCTCGAGCGACTCGCCGAGGCGCCGCGGGCCGACGCGGTCGAGCAGCGAGTTCCCGAGCCAGTACGCCTCGACGACCCGCCGATCGAGCGGGTCCGGGAGGCCGTTGGCCCGAGCGATCAGCTCGAGGTAGGGCCAGGCGCCCTCGAAGGAACGCGCCAGCTCGCGCAGGGCTCGATCGTCGTGGCCGGCCGTCACCTCGCCGAACAGCTCGTCGACCGCGTCCGAGCCGCAGTAGCCGAGGCGGTTCGGTCCGAAGGCGTAGCGCGCGAACAGGATCGGACCGGATGCGGCCGGCGTCCTCCGGCGCGACGGCGCGACCGTGATGGGCGCCACCGGCGGTGGTGTCGTCGCCGTGCTGGCCCGCGCGACGGACGGTGCCGGGCCCATGGTCAGCTCGCGGGTGCCGCGACCGCGACCGCGGACCGCCGGGCGGTCCGGATCGACCACCAGGCAAGGACCCCGGCCGCGCCGACGATCAGCAGGTAGCCACCGACGACGCTCGGGCTCGGGGCGGTCCCCTTGGCGGCCGTGGTCAGCAGCCCGGTGATCACGGCACCGACGACGAGCACGCTCGTCACGACCGACGCCGGTGCGCGGCGGAGGGCGCCGAACCAGGTGGCGACATAGCCGGCGAGGATCAGGCCGGTGAGCAGCGCCCAGCCCCACTGGACCTGGCTCAACCCGGCGACGATCGCGAGCTTGCCGCTGATCGCGAGGTAGCCGACCAGGACGACCAGACCGATGCTCATCCGCGCCGCGGCCATGACCGGGGTCGGGATGGAGGTCAGGAGTCGCTTGACGAGGATCGTCTCGACCGCCCAGAAGAGGGTCGCGACCATGATCATCGTCTCGCCGGCGCCCCACGTGACGCCGCTGGGCGGCAGGACCAGGGCCTGGCCGACCAGCAGGACGACGAGGGCGACGAGCGGGGCGAAGCCGAGCCGCTCGCCGAGGAACGGGACCGCCAGCAGGGCGACCCAGACGAACAGCGTCTTCTGGATGAAGGCGGCGCTCGGGGCGCTGGCCTGGGCGAGACCGGAGAAGAACAGGATGAACGGGATGCTCCCTCCGATCACGCCGACCAGCACGACGCCGATCCAGCTGCGGCGATCGAGCGATCGGACGTCGCGCGCTGCGCCGAGCCCGACGGCTGCGCCGAGGAGCACGAACGCCGCGACGGCGTTCTTGAGGGTGGTGTACAACGCCGCGTCCGGCAGCTGCTTGACCGCGAACGCGTTGAGGTAGATCGCGAGGCCGCTGATCAGCGCGGCACCGACCGCGAGCACGATCCCCCAGCCGACGCTGACCGGGATCGCGAAGGGGCGGCGCACCCCGGGCTCAGTTCGGGTGGACATCGGTTTCTCCTTCCTGGTCTGGTTCGTTCGCGAGGTCGAGAAGCTGCTGGAGCTCGGCCGCCTCATGGGGCTCGAGCCGGTCGACGATGGTGCCGGCTGCGACGGTCACCCAGTCGCCGATCGCGACGTCGGAGATGAGCAGGGTCGAGGCGCGTCGTCGGCGACCGCCGGTCTGGACGACGGCGCCCGACGCGTCGATCCCGACGACCTGCCCGGGGAATGAGATGCACATGGCGTCAGACCGTCTGCCGGCTCGCGCCGCGGACGCGCGAGGCTCGGGCTGACCGCTGTCCCGGCCGCGTCGGCGGCTGACCGGACGTCCTCGACGGCATCGAGGACGGCCGTGGCGAGCGCGGGGAGTGCAGCGGCGACCGGTCGGCTGAACGTGTCCCCGAAGCCGAACGAGGAGCCGCCGATCACCACGACCCGCCCGCAGAGCGGCCGACCGCGGATGAAGTCCGCGAGGCCGATCACCTCCGGGAAGGCGAGCGCATGGGAGGAGCGTGGTCGCGGACCGTCCTCGCGCCCGATCAGGCCGGTCAGCGGCAGCTCGACGATACGGCCGGCCCGGATGCCGACCGCGGCGTCGACGATGACGACGCCGGCCGTGACCGGGACGGCAAGCAGGTCGTCGATGTCGAGCGAACCGACGATCCTGATCCGGATGTCGTCGCCGGCATGCTGGCCGATCAGCGCGGCCGCGGCGATGGCCGCGCCGTCGTCGCCCCGGTCGAGCGACCCACACACGAGGACCTCGACCGCGAGGCGCGGTGCCCGTTCGGCCGCCGGCGAGCCCGGCGAACGCCTGGTCGTCATCGACCGTCCTCCACCGTCAGGTCGAGGAAATGGGTCGCGCAGCTGATGCACGGGTCGTAGCTGCGGATCAGCTGCTCGATCCGATGGGTCGCCTGGTCGTGCGGCAGGTCGAGGACCTGCGGCGCGAAGGCGGCCAGGTCGGCCTCGATGGCGGCCTGGTTCTGGCTGGTCGGCGGCACGATCTGCGCATGGGCGACGTGCCCGGCGTCGTCGAGCTCGTACGCGTGGAAGATCATGCCCCGCGGCGCCTCGGTCGCCCAGGCGGCGCTGGCGGGCCCCGGCCGCCAGGCAGTGGCTGGCGCGTCGGGCGGCTGGTAGGCCTCGATGATGTCGAGCGCCTCGGCGGTCGCGTCGACGAGCTCGATCGCTCGCGCCACGATGCTCCGGTACGGGTTGACCGCGATCTCGTCGGCCAGACCGGTCCGGGCCAGTGCGGCCGCCGCGAGCGGATGGAGCCGGTCCGCGTTGAGCGTGATGCGGGCCATCGGCCCGAGCAGGTAGGCGCGTCCGTCCCGGCCGCGCGACTGGAGGGCGTTCGACCAGGAGACCTGCTGCTCGCTGAACTCGGAGCGCCAGTCGGTCGCGGCGATGTCGATGCCATCGGTCGAGACGATCCGGCCCTCGTTCATCGGGTACTCGGCCGGGTGTCGAAGTGCGACGAGGCGGCCATCGCGCTCGAACGTCGGCGTGTCGAGGCCGGCGACCAGGTCGACCGTCGCGAGGGCGATCTCGAGCGCCTCGGTCAGCGGTCCGCGCTGGGCGGTGATCTCGGTCCGGCGGAACGACCGCGAGAAGCCGCCGACCCGGACGGAGACCGGGTGGATCGCCCGACCGCCGATCAGCGCGACGAGCGCGTTGCCCGCCTTCTTCAGGGCCAGCCCGGATTCGACCGCGGCGCGATGATCCTTGGCGAGCTCGAGGGCGCTGGCGTAGCCGAGGAAGTCGGGGAGGTGCAGCAGGTAGACGTGGAGGGCGTGGCTCTCGATCCATTCGCCGCAGTAGAGGAGGCGGCGGAGCGCCCGGATGGCCGGGTCGACCTCGATCCCGTAGCCGGCCTCGAACGCGTGGACCGCGGTCATCTGATAGGCGACGGGGCAGATCCCGCAGATGCGGGCGACGATGTCGATGACCTCGTCCGGCGTGCGGCCGACGACCAGGCGCTCGAAGTAGCGCGGTGCCTCGAAGATCTCGAGGTGCGCCTCCTCGACGACGCCGTTCTGGACGCGCAGCCGGAGCGATCCTTCGCCCTCGACGCGGGTCAGCCCGGCGATGTCGACGGCGAAGTCGCCGGTCGCCTTGGTCAGGGTGTCGGTGTCATGCATCGTCGGTCTCCAGGGTCGGGACGTGCTGTCCCGGTGGGCCTCCGTGGCTATCGATGACCGACCGGAATGACGGGGACCAGGCCGTGAACCCGGCGAACAGGCGGGCGACCTCCGGGCCGGATCGGTCGTCCGACAGCCACTTGGCGAGCGAGGCCGTGTTGGCGGATTCCCTCGGCCCGAAGCAGCCGTAGCAGCCGCGGCCGTAGGCCGGGCACAGTGCGCCGCAGCCGGTGCGAGTGACCGGACCGAGGCACGGGATGCCGCGGGCGACCGGGACGCAGACCGTGCCGCGTCGCTTGCATTCGAGGCAGACCGCCTCGTCCGGCAGCTGGGCGCGGCGGCCCGTCACCAGGGCGACGAGGAACTCGGTGAGCTGGCCGGGCGAGATCGGACAGCCGCGCAGCTCGCCGTCGACGGCGACGAAGTCGCTGATCGGCCGGGCCTGCGCGAGCGACTCGATGAACCCGGGGCTCGGGTAGACGGAGGCACGGACGTCCTCGTGGTCGTACCAGTTGCGGATGGCCTGGATCCCGCCGGCGGTCGCACACGCGCCGATGACGATCAGGCGATGCGAGACGGCCCGCAGGCGGGCGATCTCCTCGGCCTGTTCCGGGGTGCTGACCGAGCCCTCGACGAAGAGCACGTCGAACGGACCGGCCGACCGGCGCGAGGTCGCCTCGGCGAACTCGACGACGTCGACGCGCTCGGCGATCGCGAGCAGCTCGTCCTCGAGATCGAGGAGGGTCAGCTGGCAGCCGTCGCACGAGGCGAACTTGATGACACCGATGCGCGGCCGGCGCGGGGTCGCGGCCCGCGGACTGGCGTGGCCCGGCAGGACCGGGAGCTGGGTGTCCATCACAGTCCCTCTCGACCGAAGGCGGTGCCGAGTTCGGTCACCGAGAAGACCGGTCCATCGCGGCAGACGAAGAAGGGTCCGAGCTGGCAGTGCCCGCAGGTGCCGACGCCACAGGCCATGTTCCGTTCGAGGGTCAGCCAGATGTTCGCCGGGTCGACGCCGGCGCGCTTGAGCGTCCCGACGGTCGCCTGCATCATCCGTTCGGGGCCGCACACGAAGGCGGTCGCCAGTGAGCCGTCCCAGCCGGCCTGGTCGAACAGCTGGGTGACGATGCCGACCCGGCCGAGCCACTCGGGACCCGCCCGGTCGACGATCTCGGCCACCTCGATGTCCATCCGCCCGGCGAGGGCGCTCATCTCGTCGACGAACAGGCGGTCGCGCGGCGTCCGGGCGCCGAGATAGAGGCGTACGGCGCCGAACCGTGGACGATCAGCAAGCACGGCATGGAGGAGCGGGCGGAGCGGCGCGAGGCCGATCCCGCCGGCCACCACCACGACGTCACGGCCGGCGGCGGCGTCGATCGGCCAGCCGCGCCCGAGCGGGCCGCGCAGGGCGACCTGGGCACCGGGCGCCAGCGAGGTCAGGGCGGCGGTCGCCGGACCGGCAGACCGGATCGTCAGGTCCAGGCCATCGGGACGGATCCGCGAGATGGAGATGGGCGGGGCGGCGAAGGCCGGCAGCTCGACCATCACGAACTGACCCGGCCGGGCGCCGAGGAGCGCCGGATCCGAGACCGACAGGGCGAGTGTCATCGTGTCGAGGGTCTCAGCCCCGACCGTGCGGACGGTCGCGGTCACGTGCGCCGCGGGCGCGATCGTCGCGAGCGCGGCCGGAGCCCGGCCGTCCGGCGGCGAGACCGGCCACGGGATCGGGCCTGCCGGGGCGGTCGCCGGCGCGATGGCCGCCAGCTCCTCGCGGACGTCGATGCCGACCGGGCACCATGCGATGCACCGGCCACAGCCGACGCAGCCGCTCGAGCCGAACTGGTCCCACCACGTCGAGAACTTGTGGGTGAGCCACTGCCGATAGCGATCGGCGACCTTCGGCCGGAAGTTTGCGTCCCCGGCGACCCGGCCGAAGCCGAGGCTGAAGCAGCTGTCCCAGTGCCGGTCGGTGGATCCCTCGACGCCGTCGAGGTCAGACGCGACGCCGACGCTCGTGCAGAAGCAGGTCGGGCAGACGAGCGTGCAGTTGGCGCAGGCGAGACATCGCTCGGCGACCTGCGCCCAGCGCGGATGGTCGAGCGCGGCCCGCAGTCGCGCGGGCATGCCGTCGGTGTGGACCGGGTCGCCGATCGTGGCGCGCACTGCGGCGACCTGCCCGGCGGCGCGGTCGAGCTGCTCGGGCGAGACGGGGAGCACGTCCAGTCGTGCCGCGACGGCCGCGCCGGCCTCGCTGCCGACGCGGACCACGAACCCGTCATCGAGCTCGGACAGGACGAGATCGGCGCCGTCGCCGACCTCCGGACCGGTCCCCATCGAGGTGCAGAAGCAGGTGGCGGTCGACGTCGCGCACTCGACCGCGACGACGAGCGAGGCGTCGCGCCGCGCGGCGTGGTCTGAGTCGCCGGCCGGGCCGGCACGCATCGCGCGCTCCTGGATCCGGAGGGCCGCGATCTCGCAGGCGCGGACGCCGAGGAAGGCAAGCTTCGGCGCCTCGGTCCGGACCGCCTCGACCTCGACCTGGGTGCCGTCGCGGCGGGACCGCGTCAAGGGCACGATCGATGGATGGGTGAAGCGCTTCCAGGACGTCACGCCGACGCCGTAGTCGAAGGCCCGTGGGCTCTCGGACGTCTGCATCCGATACTTGCCCGGCGCCGTTTCGGCGGTGACGCCGTGGGGAAGCTGGGCTGCGCTCTCGAGCTCGTCGTAGACGACCGCCTCCTCGGCGACCGTCGGGCCGACGACGCGGCGGTCGTCGGCTGTCAGGGCCTCGAACAGGTCATCGACGCCCGCTCGAGGCAGGAAGAAGCTTGTCGGCGTCACCACGGCTCGCCCCCGGCTCGGTAGAGGTCCAGCAGCTGCGTTCGGGTCGCGCCGAGGCGTCGGACGACGCTGACGAGCAGCCGGTTGTAGATGGCGGCGGCCAGATCGGTGTCGGTGGCGAAGGCGGCCCGCAGCCGCTCGCCATCGAACATCACCGCCTGGGTCGGCAGGACCGCGACGGCGCTGGCGGTCGCGATGGCGGGTGGCAGGACGGCCGACCAGCCGAAGACGTCGCCCGGGTCGACGGTCAGGATCGTCCGGTCGTCGCCGCCGGGCAGTCGGAGCCGGAGCGCGACGCGCCCGTTGACCACCACGCCGATCGACTCGCAGATCGCGCCCTCCTGGATGATGACCGTGCCCTCGGGGATGTCGGTCAGGCTGCCGAGTGCGGCGAGATGGTCGCGCGCGGTTGGGGACAGGTCACGCGCGAACCACGTTGAACCAAGGATCGAGGCGAGCTGTTCTGTGGGCATGTCCTCATGGTGAGCATCGTCCGGGTCGCCATCGAGGGCCATTGGTCCCGCTCGGACGTGACGGTCGGCCGTCGTCGCGGGTGGACCCCGGGGCGCATCGTCGGCTTGAACGGAAAGCCCGTCCCGGGCACGGCATCGCGTGCCGAAAGGAGAGGGATGATGAAGAAGATCCTGGTCGCGTACGACGGCGGCGAACCGGCGCATCGCGCGCTCGACATGGCGGCCGACCTCGCGACGCACTACGGTGCGATCATCGGGGTCGTCAGCGTCGTCCCGTTCCATCCCGGCCGGTCACCGATCGACCCCTGGGACGACCGCTCGGTCCACACTGCCGAGCTGGCCGAAGCCCGTGCTCTCCTCCTGATGCGCGGCATCGAGCCGACCCTGTACGAGCCCGCCGGCGAGCCGGCCTCGATGATCGAGCGGATCGCCGACGAGGGTGGCTACGACGTCGTCGTCGTCGGGTCCCGTGGCCTCGGCACGCTGTCGCGCTTCCTCGAAGGCAGTGTCTCCGAGCATGTCGCCACGCACGCCGGGGCGACCGTCATCGTCGCCCGCTGACCTGATCCTCGCCCCGCAGTCGGGCCGTCAGGCCGGCACAAGCACCGCGGCGCCCGCGATCTCGCCTGCCTCGAGCCGGCTGAGTGCTTCGTTGCCCGCTGCGAGCGGGTGGACCTCGATGTCCGATTCGACCGGGATCGAGGTCGCCAGGGCGAGGAATGCCGTCGCGTCCGAGCGGGTGACGTTCGCCACCGATCGGATCGAGCGCTCCCACCACAGGTCGTCATAGGAGAACGCCGGGACGCCGTCCAGATGGATGGCGTTGACGACCACGGTCCCGCCGCGATCGAGGGCGCGCAGCGCCGAGATGACGACCGAGCCGACCGGCGCAAAGGTGATCGCCGCGTCGAGCGGGGCAGGTGGGGGATCGTCGTATCCGCCGACCGACGCCGCCCCCAGCGCCGTCGCTCGATCGAGGTCGCGCGCCGAGCGGGACGCGACGTGGACCTCGCAACCCCAGTGGCGGGCCACCTGGATCGCCTGCCGGGCCGAGGCTCCGAAGCCGTACAGTCCGAGCCGCCCGCCGGCCTCGATGCCGCTCAGGCGCAGTGCTCGATAGCCGATGACGCCGCCGCACAGGAGGGGCGCCGCGGCAAGGTCGTCGAGCCCGGCCGGGATCCGCACCGCGACATCGGCCCGGATGCACAGCGAGCTCGCGAAGCCGCCATCGCGGTCCCAGCCCGTGAACGTCGCCGACCGGCACAGGTTCTCGCGACCGGCGAGGCAGAACCGGCACGTCCCGTCGAAGCCGGCCAGCCACGTCGTTCCGGCTCGCTCGCCGATCGCCCAGCCCTCGACGCCGGGCCCGATCGCGCTGACCGACGCCGACGGCCTGGTGTCCGGGGATGACGGGCGAGCGATGCGGGGCGAGATCCCCGGTCACGATCTGCAGGTCGGTGCGGCACACTGCGCAGGCCGCGACGCGCAGGACGAGCTCGCCCTCGGCGGGCTCGGGGTCGGGTCGGTCGACCAGCTCGAGAGGCGCATCCGCGGTCGGTCGTGGCCGCTCGAGCATGAGGGCGCGCATCGGCGCCATGCTAGTCGGGTGAGCGTCGCCCGTCAGGCGGTCGGGCGGGCTCCGAGCCGGACGCGACGCGTCGGCTCCAGGTCGACCAGGCGGTCGGGCCGATGGGTGATGGCGACATAGGTCCGCTCGAAATCGGTGCGGATCTCGGCCGGACCGGAGACGAGCACGCGGTCGGCGCCGAGCACGGCATCGGCGGCGCGGGCCTCGAAGGCCGCAGCGGTCTCGATCAGCGCCCGGTCGAGGATCTCGACCCGCTCAGTGCCATCCCGCGCACCGGCGACGATGAGCGCCTGCTCGCGATCGATCCACACGACGGCCTCGGACCGTGTTCCATCGGCGGTCTCGTTCGTGAGACGCGGTTCCATGGCATGACCTCCGTTTCGACCCAAGCGTGCGCGACCTCGCGGCGGCGCGGCAGTGTCGAATGGCCGTTTGTCGGGGTCCGATCGGCTCAGCCGGGGCGCCGGGCACGCTTCGACGGAGCGGGAGGTGGTCAGCCGGCGCCTCCGCCTCCACCGCGGAGCTTTGCCATGTACGCCGCCGCCTGGGCCCGGCGCTCGAGATTGAGCTTGGCGAGGATCGAGCTGACATAGTTCTTGACGGTCTTATCGGACAGGAAGACCTCGGCAGCGATCTCCTTGTTCGTCTTTCCCTCCGCGACCAGCAGCAGGATCTTCCGTTCCTGCGAGGTGAGCTGGGCGAGCTCGTCCGGCTGGTCGGCCGTCGCGATCCGGCGGACCCGCTCGAGGACCCGGCCGGTGACGGCCGGATCGAGCAGCGATTCACCCCGGCCGACGGCCTCGAGAGCGGCCACCAGGTCGCGCGCACGCACTTGCTTGAGGAGATAGCCGCTCGCCCCGGCGATGATGGCCGACAGGACCGCATCCTCGTCCGGATAGCTGGTCAGGATCACGACCCGCGTCTCGGGGATCTCCGCCCGGATCTCGCGACAGGCCTCGATGCCGGAGCCGTCGGGGAGCCGGACGTCCATCACGACGAGGTCCGGACGGAAGCGACGGGCCGCCGCGACCGCATCGGCCACGGTGCCGGCCTCGGCGACGACCTGGAACTCCGGCCGGCGGCCGAGCAGCGCGACCAGGCCTTGGCGGACGACCTCGTGGTCGTCGACGATGAGCAGGCTCAGGGGACGGGTCCCGTTGGACTCCGAGTCGGTCATCGGCTCTCCTTGTCGGTGGGATGGCGTGGGACGCGGACGCTCACCCGGGTCCCGGACCCGGGCTCGCCCTCGATCGTGATGGCTGCGCCGATCTGGGCAGCCCGCTCTCGGGTGTTGGCGAGACCCTGATGACCCAGCCGGACCACGCCGTCCGGGTCGAGACCGATCCCGTTGTCCTCGATGGCCAGCTCCCAGGCGCCCGGTCCGTCACACGACAGCTCGACGAAGGCACGGCTGGCGTGCGAGTGACGGACGACGTTGCTGAGCGATTCGCTGACCATCGCGAGCAGCTGTCCGGTGACCTCGGCGGGCGGCTCGGGGACGTCCTCGGGGATGTGCAGCTCGAGGTCGATCATCGTGTTGTGCCGGTACTCCTCGATCAGGGCGGCCAGCCCGCCCACGAGCGACGTCCCCTCGAGGAGCTCGGGTCGCAGGCCGAAGATGAAGTTGCGGATGTCCTGGATCGCCAGGTGGATCGAGTCGATCGCTCGCTCGACCCTGGCCGCGGCGTCCTCCCGGTCGTCCTGCATCAGGTCGGGGACATCCTCGAGCGACAGGCTCACCGCGTACATGTTCTGGATGATCCCGTCGTGGAGGTCCTTCGAGATGCGGTCGCGCTCATCGATGACGGCAAGGCGCTTGAGCTGCTCGTGGAGCCGGGCGTTCTCCATCGCGATCCCGGCGTGCAAGGCGAACGTCTCGACGAGCGCCTGGTCCTCCGCGCTGAACTCGTGGGCGTCGATCTTGTCCGTCAGGTAGAGACGGCCGAGCGAGACGCCCTTCACCGCGATCGGGACGCCGAGGAAGCTCGTCATCGGCGGGTGGTCGGGCGGGAACCCGGAGCTCCGTGGATCGGCGCCGATGTCGGGGATCCTGAACGAGCGGTTCTCGCGGATGATCAATCCGAGCAGTCCCCGACCTTCAGGCAGGGGACCGATCCGCTGGCGCGTCGCCTCGTCGATGCCGCTCGAGATGAACCGCTCGATCCGTCCCGCCGAGTCGACGATCCCGAGCGCCGCGTAGCGAGCGCCGACCACCGGACGGACCTGGTCGACGATGACCTGCAGGACGTCATCGACGGAGACGAGCCCGGCGACACCGCGGACGGCGGCATCGAGGGCAGCATGGACCGGGCCGCTGCGAGCCGTCGCCATATCGGAATCGAGCACCACGAAGCGATAGTACGACCCCGGACCGACTCCCGGGCTGGTCGGCCCGTCGCAACGTGCCGGAGGTCACTGGCCGGGTTCGGAGCGCATCTCGATGATGAACCGCATGGATGCGACCACGGATCCGATCGCCGCTCAGATCGCCGATGCCGGATCGCCGCACGGTGAGCACCACGGCCAGCCGCCCCGGCGCGATCCGGCGGCTGATCCTCGCGACCGACCTGACGGCCGTCTCCGAGCACGCCGCGGAGCGCGCGATCGCGCTCGCCGTCGAGCAGCAGGCCGACCTCATCGTGCTCAGCGTCGTCGATCCGAACGGGCTCCGACTGCCGGGCGGCCGGTTCCTGCGTCGCATCGACCAGGAGCGGACACAGGTCGAGGCGAAGGCGCAGGAGCTCGTGCTGCGAGCACGCGCCGCGGGCGCCAAGGCGACCTTCCTCGTCTGGGAGGGCGATCCCGCCGAGACCATCCTGTCCGCCTCGGAATCGGAGGCCGCCGACATCATCGTCCTCGGCTCGCACGAGCGCGGTCGTCTCGGCCGGCTCGTCCTCGGGAGCATCTCGACGCGCGTCTCCGACGAAGCGCACTGCCAGGTCCTCGTCGTCCCGCGCGAGCCGGCCTCCGCGACCGGATAGGCGCCACGGGCCGGACGGCCCGTGGATCGGTGACCTTGGCCCCTCCGCCTCCCACGGCATGACGCCCACACTGCCCCGATACCCGATCCATCGGGATCGGCCGATCCGCATCCTGCGGAGGTGTGACATGACCCGCGTCCTCGTCGTCCATCACGATCTCGACATGGCAGGCCAGGAGACCGACTCCCTGCGGCGCCTCGGCTACGAGGTGACGGAATGCGCGGGGCCGACCTGGAACCGGTGCCCCGTCCTGTCCGGACGACCGTGCGATCTCGCCGAACGGGCCGACGTCCTCGTCTACGACGTCTGGGCAAGCGGCGACGCGGACGGCTCCCAGACACTCATCGAGAACATCCGTGACATGCACCCGGACAGGCCGGTCGTGCTGACATCACCCGGGCTGGCGCTCAGCTGGGAAGAGAGCGCCGGGGCCCACGGGGTGACGATCCTCCTCGGCCAACCCACCGGCGCGCGGTTGCACGAAGCCATCCAGGAAGCCATCGCGGCAGTCCCGCCCGCCCCCGACTGAGGGGCCACCTGGGAGCCGGGGGCGGCGTGGTCCGCGCCCTCGCGCCTGGTCAGCGCCGACGGACCGCCGGCAGGCTGAAGGACGATCCCGCGACCGGCGCGACGTCCGTCGGCGGACGGATCGACGCGGGCGACGCTCCGACTATCCTGGTCCCGGCTCGTCCGGCGAGGATGGCGACCGCGTCCTCGAGGGCGCCGATCGCGGCGAATCTCCCCGTCAGGCGGACGAACCGGGCCGCAGCCGTGACCTTCGGCCCCATCGAACCCGGCGCGAACGTGCCGTCGGCGACGCCCGCCGCGGCCTGCTCGAGGGTCAGCGAGTGGATCGGCCGCTGGCCGGGCTTCCCCCAGCCGCGCTGGGCCGCCGCCACATCGGTCAGCAGGAGAAGCGCATCGGCATCGACCGCGGCGGCCAGGACCACGGCCGCGAGGTCCTTGTCCACGACGGCCTCGACCCCGACGAGATCCCCGAAGGGTCCGCGGCTGACCGGGATGCCGCCGCCGCCCGAGGCGATGACGATGGCGCCGGCATCGGCCAGGACGCGGATGCTCGCCGCCTCGACGATCTCGATCGGGAGCGGCGAAGCCACCACCCGTCGCCAGCCGGTGCCGTCCGGCGCGATCGTCCAGCCGTGCTCGGCGGCGAGGAGTCGTGCCGTGGCCTCGTCGTACACCGGTCCGACGGGCTTCGATGGCGCCGCGAACGCCGGATCGGCCGGATCGACGATGGTCTGGCTCAGGACGACGGCGATCTGCCGCCGCCGGCCGGTGGCCGCGAACCTGTCCGCGAGTGCCTGCTCGAGCAGGTACCCGATCTGGCCCTGCGATTCGGCGACCAGCACATCGAGGGGCGGGGGCGGGACGGTGTCCCGTGCCGCGTCCGCCTCGATCGCGAGGAAGCCCACCTGCGGCCCGTTGCCATGGGTCAGGACCAGCTGGAGCCCGTCACGCTCAAGGTCCCCGAGTGCCCGGGCCGCCGCGAGCAGGTTCGCGCGCTGGACGGCTGTCGATCCCTCCTGCCCGCGCCGGATGAGCGCGTTCCCACCCAGCGCGACGACCACCCGGGTCATCCCAGGCGCTCCCCGTCGGGGTCGCCGGCCAGGATCGTGTACAGCAGGGCCGTCTCGGTGTGGAGGCGGTTGGCCGCCTGCGCCCATACGCGCGACGCCGGTCCGTCGACCACCTCGTCGGTGACCTCCTGGCCGCGGTGGGCCGGCAGGCAGTGGAGGAAGATCGCGGTCGGGGCGGCGCGCGCCATCAGCCGCGCGTCGACGGTGAATCCGGCGAAGGCCACCATCCGGGCGGCCCCTTCGGCTTCGCGGCCCATCGACGTCCAGACGTCGGCGTAGATGGCGTCGACACCGGCGGCGGCCGCGGCCGGATCGTGCATCAGGACGATCGAGCCGCCCGTCGCGAGTGCGACCGAACGGGCTGCCGTGACGATCTCGTCGGAGGGCTCGAAGCCGGGCGGGGTCGCGATCCGGAGCTCGAACCCGCTCAGCGCGGCGGCCTGGATCAGCGAATGGCAGACGTTATCGCCGTCGCCGATGAAGGCGACGCGGATCCCCGCCAGCGCGCCGAAGGATTCCTCGAGGGTCATGACGTCGGCCATCGCCTGACATGGGTGGTGCTCGTTCGTGAGCGCGTTGATGATCGGGATGGTGGCCGCTCCGGCCAGCTCCTCGACGGAGGCCTGCGCGAAGGTCCGGACCGTGAGCGCATCGAGATAGAGCGACAGGGCGCGGGCCGTGTCGGCGATCGTCTCGCCGCGGCCGAGCTGCAGCTCATCGGGCCGCAGGACGATCGGCAGCATGCCGAGCATCCAGGCCGCGGACTCGAAGCTCACTCTCGTCCGCGTCGATGGCTTGTCGAAGATCATCCCGATCCGACCACCGGCCAGCCGGTTGCGGAACGCATCCGGTTCGCGCTTGAGACGCCGGGTCAGGTCGAGCAGGGAACGGAGGCCGTGCGGGCCGAGTTCGTCGAGGGTCAGCAGATGGCGGGGCGGCGCCGCCCGGGTCGGCGGCGCCGTGAGCGGGAGCATCGCCATGACGTCACACTCCCGCCGCGATCGGGGTCCGGGTCATCCGGACGATCGGCTCGATGAGATCGTCGAGCGACGGCCCGTCGATCGGGGCGAGCTCGTAGCGAACCCGCGTGATCGGCTTGTCGAGGTGGACGAGCCGAGTCAGATCGATCGGCGTCGCCGACAGGACGATGTCCGCGTCGACGGCATTGAGGGTCGCCTCGAGTTCGCGGACCTGGAGCGGGTCGTAGCCCATCGCCGGGACGAGGGGCTCGAGCGCCGGATAGCGCTCGAGGACGGCCTTGATCGAACCGACCGCGGCCGACCGCGGGTCGACCAGCTCGGCCGCGCCGAACCGACGTGCGGCGACGACGCCGGCGCCGTAGTGCATCCCGCCGTGGGTCAGGGTGGGACCATCTTCGACGACGACCACGCGCTTCCCCTCGATCGGTGGCCCGACGAGGGTCAGGTCCGATCGCGCGTCGATGATCACGGCCGTCGGGTTGAACTCGGCGATGGTCGACCGGACGGCCTCGACATCCGCTGGCTCGGCGGAGTCGACCTTGTTGATGATCACGACGTCGGCCATCCGGATGTTCGTCTCGCCCGGGTGGTAGCGACGCTCGTCACCGGCGCGCAGCGGGTCGGCCACGACGACAGACAGGTCCGGCCGATAGAACGGGAAGTCGTTGTTGCCGCCGTCCCACAGGATGACGTCGGCCTCGGTCTCGGCCTGGCGCAGGATCGCCTCGTAGTCGACCCCGGCGTACACGATCCGGCCGGCGTCGAGATGCGGCTCGTACTCCTCGCGCTCCTCGATCGTGGTCTCGAACCGATCGAGGTCGTCGTACGTCGCGTAGCGCTGGACACGCTGGGCGGCCAGGTCGCCATAGGGCATCGGGTGACGGATGACGACGGGCTTGAGCCCACGGGCGGCCAGCAGGGCGGCCAGGTAGCGCGTCGTCTGGCTTTTGCCGGAGCCCGTCCGCGTGGCGCCGACCGCGATGACGGGCCGGCGGCTGCGGAGCATCGTCCGGTCTGGCCCGAGCAGGGCGAAGTCGGCGCCCGCCGCGAGCACGCGCGACGCGGCGTGCATGACCGTCTCGTGGCTCACGTCGCTATAGGCGAAGATCACGAGCGCGACGCGCTCGGCGCGGATGACCGGTTCGAGCTCGGTCTCGGGGACGATCGGGATGCCGTGGGGGTAGAGGGCGCCCGCCAGCTCGGCCGGGTACCAGCGATCGGAGATGCCCGGGATCTGGGTCGCCGTGAAAGCGACGACCTCGACGCTCGGATCGGTCCGGTAGACGACGTTGAAGTCATGGAAGTCGCGACCCGCGGCACCCATGATCAGGACTCGCGTGCGGTCCATTCGATAGCCTCCTGTGGTGGCCGCCCGACGATCCCGCGGGGGACCCGGGGCCCCTCGGACCATGGCGCTCGGGCAGGCCCGCGGCCAGTGCCCTTCGGCCCGTCCGGTGATGCCAGAAGGCGTCGTCTCAGGCGCGAGACCGCGCTGTCGCCGTCAGGGCGCGCGGAGGGTCGGGGTGGTCGAGGTGAGCTCGGGCGGCGTCACCCAGGAACGGAGCGTCCGCATGTAGTTGGCGCGTTCGAAGGCAGACGGGTCGGCGACCGTGGCCTGGCTGGCGCTCCCACGCAGCTGAGCGACAGACTCGTAGTCGTGCTCCGTCATCCAGTCCACAAGCTCGGCTTCGACCGTACGGATGTGGCCGGGGCCGTGATGCAGGACGGCCGAGGTCATCATCACGACGTCGGCCCCGACCATCAGTCCCTTGACCACGTCGGTCCCGGCCCCGGCTCCGGAGCTGACCGCGATCGAGATACCAGGGCCGAGCTGCGGTCGGAGGATCGCCACCCAGCGGACCGGCAGCCGCATCTCCCAGGCCTGGCTCAGGTCGAGCCGCGCCACCACGTCGAGCGTGTCCAGGTCGATGTCGGGCTGGTAGAACCGGTTGAACAGCACGAGACCATCGGCCCCGCTCGCGACGGCCGCAGCCGCGAAGTTCGCGAGGGCCGAGTAGTACGGGCTCAACTTGACCGCGAGCGGGATGGTGACGGCCGCGCGAACGGCGGCGATCAGCGCCAGGTCGGTCGCCTCCATCTCGCTGGCGCTGCGGCGCGGGTCGGCGGCGATGTGGTACAGGTTCAACTCGAGCGCGTCGGCCCCCGCGTCCTGGATGTCGCGTGCGTAGCGGACCCAGCCGCCGGCCGTGTCGGCGTTGAGGCTGGCGATGATCGGGACACCGGCCCTCGTCTTGATCCGGCTGAGCCCGGCGAGGTAACGGTCGGCGGCCCCGACGAACGTGTCGATGGCGGGGAAGTAGTCGAGCGCCTCGGCGAACGCCTCGGTGCCCTGCTCGAGCGAGCGGTTGATCTCCAGCTCCTCTGCCAGGATCTCCTCCTCGAACAGCGACGGCAGGACGATGGCGCCCGCACCCGCCTGCTCGACGAGCCGTGCCGTGGCCGGCTCCCCGTTGAGCGGCGATGCCGACGCGACGATGGGGGAGCGCAGGTCCAGCCCGAGATAACGGGTGCGCAGATCGACGGTCACGCCTTCTCCCCCTCGGCTTCGTACTGGTAGCCGGCGTCGCTCTCGACGTCGGGCACGATCTCCGGGTCGGGCCGGTGGACATGGGGCACCGTGCGTTCGATCCCGGCGAGTTGCTCGTAGTAGCGCCAGCGCTCGTCGGCGTCTTCCTGGGCCAGGGTGGCCAGTTCGGCGGCCCGTTCGGGCTGCGTCCGCTGGAGGATGGCGAAGCGCGTCTCGGTCGCCACGAAGGCGGCGATGGGCAGCGACGGTGCCACGGAGTCGAGCTTGAACGGCTTGCCGCCGTCGATCTCGGATGGGTGGAACCGATAGAGCGGCCAGTAGCCGCTCTTGACGGCGTCCTTCTGGTGCGACATCGACTTCGACATGTCGATGCCGTGGGCGATGCAGGTGCTGTAGGCGATGACCAGCGAGGGTCCCGGCCAGGCGTCGGCCTCGAGCAGTGCCTTGGTCGTCTGCAGGTCGTTGGCGCCCATCGCGATCTGTGCGACGTAGACGTTGCCGTACGATCGGGCGATCGCACCGAGGTCCTTCTTGGCCGTCCCCTTGCCCGCGGCCGCGAACTTGGCCACCGCGCCGCGGGGCGTCGCCTTGGAGGACTGCCCGCCGGTGTTCGAGTAGACCTCCGTGTCGAGCACGAGGATGTTGACGTTGCGACCCGACGACAGGACCTGGTCGAGGCCGCCGAAGCCGATGTCGTAGGCCCAGCCGTCGCCGCCGATGATCCAGACACCCTGGCGGACGAGGTCGCCGGCCAGCGCCAGCAGGTGCCGGGCGTCCGGGCGGAGCGCGCCGTCGATCGGTTCGAGGGCCGCGCGCAGGCGGACGACCCGCTCGCGCTGGAGGACGATCTCCGGCTCGGTGTCCTGGGTGGCGTCGAGCAGGTCGCGCGCGAGCTCGTCGCCGATGGATGGCGCGAGCCGCTCGACCAGCCGGCGCGCCTGGGCGGTCTGCGAGTCGAGCGCGAGGCGCATCCCGAGGCCGAACTCGGCGTTGTCCTCGAACAGCGAGTTGGCCCAGGCCGGGCCGCGGCCGGCCGCATTGACCGTCCACGGCGTCGTCGGCAGGTTGGCCCCGTAGATCGACGAGCAGCCGGTCGCGTTGGCCACGATGATGCGGTCGCCGAAGAGCTGGCTGACCAGCCGGATGTAGGGCGTCTCGCCGCAGCCGCCGCAGGCGCCCGAGAACTCGAACAGCGGCTCGAGGACCTGGCTGCCCTTCACCGAGTCGTGCGGGATCAGGCTGCGATCGAGCGGCGCGATCGACTGGAAGAAGTCCCAGCGGGATCGTTCCACGTCGCGGTGCTCGGCGACCGGCGCCATGTCGATCGCCTTGTGGCTGATGTCGGTCTTGCTCTTGGCGGGGCAGACGTCGACGCACACGCCGCAGCCGGTGCAGTCGTCGGGCGCGACCTGGATCGTCAGCCGATGGTCGAGCAGGTCCCTGGACTTGAACTCCTTGTGCAGGAAGTCGGCCGGGGCGGCCTCGACGGCGGATGACGGGAAGACCTTCATCCGGATCGTGGCGTGCGGGCAGACCATCGCGCACTTGCCGCAGTCGATGCAGATGGCCGGATCCCAGATCGGGATCATCTGGGCGATCGCCCGCTTCTCGTACCTGGTCGTGCCGGTCGGGAAGGTGCCATCGACGGGGAAGGCGCTCACCGGCAACTGGTCGCCGTCGCCGGCCATGAGCCGGGAGGTGACCCGGGCGACGAACTCGGGCACGTCGTCGGGGATCGGCGGGGTCGTCGGCAGGTCGTTCGTGACGACGCCGAGAGACACGTGGGCGAGGCGTTCCAGCGAGCGGTCGATCGCGACGAAGTTGCGCTGGACGACCGCCTCGCCACGCTTGGCATAGGTCTTCTCGACGAAGCCCTTGATCCGGGCGATCGCCTCGTCCGCCGGAAGGATCCCGGCGAGCTGGAAGAAGCACGGCTGCATGACCGTGTTGATGCGGCCGCCCATGCCGGCCTCGTCGGCGACGGCGAGCGCGTCGATGACCCAGAAGTCGATCTCCTTGTCGATGAGCAGCTGCTGGACGCCGCCCGGCAGGTGCTCCCAGACCTCGTCGGGCCCGTACGGCGAGTTGAGCAGGAAGGTCGCGCCGCGCTTGGCGTGCTCGAGCACCTTCATCCGGCCGAGAAGGCCGAACTGGTGGCACGCGACGAAGTCGGCGCCCTCGACGAGGTACGTCGAGCGGATCGGTTCGGGTCCGAAGCGCAGGTGCGAGACGGTGACCGAGCCGGTCTTCTTGGAGTCGAGGACGTAGTAGCCCTGGGCGTACAGGTCCGTGCTCTCGCCGATGATCTTGATCGACGCCTTGTTGGCGCCGACCGTGCCATCCGAGCCGAGCCCGAAGAACATCGCCTGGACCTCGCCGGCCGGTCGCGGCCGCTGGAACTCGGTGTCGATCGGCAGGCTGAGATGGGTCACGTCGTCGTAGATGCCGACCGTGAAATGGCGCTTCGGCCGTGCGCTCGCCAGCTCGTCGAAGATCGGCTTGATCATCGACGGCGTCATCTCCTTCGACGACAGGCCGTAGCGGCCGCCGATCACCCGGGGCGCGACCGCGAACGGCGACGCGTCGCCGTCCATCGCCTCGGCCAGGGTCGCGACGACCTCGAGATAGAGCGGCTCGCCGACGGCGCCCGGCTCCTTCGTCCGGTCGAGGACCGCGATGGCGCGGACGGTCGACGGCAGGGCGGCCACGATCTGCTCGGCCGGGAACGGCTGGAAGAGGCGGATGCGCAGCATCCCGACCTTCTGGCCCGCCGCGATCAGGCTGTCGACGGTCTCCTCGATCGCCCCGTTCGCGGACCCCATCGCGATGATGACCCGCTCCGCGTCGGGCGCGCCGTGGTACTCGACCAGCCCGTAGCGGCGCCCGGTCCGCGCGGCCAGCTCGTCCATGACCTCCTGGACGATGCCGGGGACGGCCAGGTGGAACGGGTTGGCGGCCTCGCGTGCCTGGAAGAAGACGTCGGGGTTCTGCGCGGTCCCGCGCACGACGGGCGAATCCGGGGTGAGGGCCCGTGCCCGGAAGGCGAGGACATCGTCGTCGCGGATGAGCGCCCGGATGTCGGCCTCATCGAGGACCGCGATCTTGTCGATCTCGTGCGAGGTCCGGAACCCGTCGAAGAAGTGGAGGAACGGCACCCGGCTGCGGAGCGTGGCGGCGTGCGCCACCAGCGCGAAGTCGTGTGCCTCCTGGACCGAACCCGCGGCCAGCATCGCCCAGCCTGTCGCGCGCGCGTGCATGACGTCGCTGTGGTCGCCGAAGATCGACAGGGCATGGGTCGCCAGCGTCCGCGCGGCGACGTGGATCACCGTCGGGGTCAGCTCGCCGGCGATCTTGAACATGTTCGGGATCATCAGCAGCAGGCCCTGCGAGGCCGTGAAGGTCGTGCCGAGAGCGCCTTTCTGGAGCGCACCGTGGAGCGCGCCGGCCGCGCCGGCCTCGGACTGCATCTCGATGACCTCGGGGACCGCCCCCCACAGGTTCGGTCGGCCGGCCGCCGACCAGTCGTCGCAGTGCTCGGCCATGCCGGACGCCGGGGTGATCGGATAGATCGAGATGACTTCGCTCGCGGCGTAGGCGATCCGGGCCGCCGCTTCGTTGCCGTCGAGGCACTCGTATCGCTGGTCCACGGGCTGGAACTCCCTTCGGCGGATCCGGTCCCCGTTCCGGCTCAGGCCGGCCGAGACCGATCCGGTCGTCGCGACCGGTCGCTGATGATCGGCTCGATGATGCGCCCCGGACGCCGGCCCACTTAGTGCCTTCTGGCACGGGCGCAGTCGGCCGATCCGCCCCTTCGTGGGGTGCGGAGCCTCTCGCGAGCCGCCCGAAGGGCCTCTGGGCGAACTGGCGGTAGACTGCCGCCAACCACCGACGGACGGGGGTACGTCCGCGCCGAGGCTTGCGATGGCTGAGGAGTTCCCGGCTGGAGGGCCGGCTGCGCCGCAACGGATGGACCAGGCTCGGGCGCGTCTCGGGAGGCTGGGGCCATATGTCACGGGCGGGCTGGTGGTCCTCGTCGCGGTCCTGCTCTACGTCGTGCTGGTCCCGGGCCCGCCGCCCCTGACGCAGGGTGACGTGAAGGACACCGTGACGAAGGCGCTCGCATCGGTCACGCCCCCACCGGCCTACTCGCAGGTCATCTACCAGGCCGTGCAGCCATCGGTGGTCCTGATCGAGACCAAGTCGCCGAAGGCGGGCGGCACGGCCGGGACCGACGACGGCCTCGGCAGCGGCGTCGTGGTCGACGCCGCCGGTGACATCCTGACCGCGCTGCACGTCGTCGCCGGCGCGAACGACATCACGCTGACCTTCGCCGATGGATCGACCTCGGGCGCGCAGGTGGTGACCCGCGAGCCGGAGAACGACATCGCCGTGATCCGAGCGACCGAGCCCCCGGCCGACATCGTGCCGGCGACGCTCGGCAACCCCGGGGCCGTCCGGCAGGGCAGCGAGGCGTACGCGCTGGGGAGCCCGTTCGGCCTCGGCGGCTCGATCAGCGCCGGCGTCATCTCCGGCCTCGGCCGCTCGTTCAAGCTGCCCGACAGCGGCGTGGTCCTGCACGGCCTGATCCAGATCGACGCGGCAGTCAACCCGGGCAACTCCGGCGGACCGCTCGTCGACCGGGAGGGGGACGTGATCGGGATCGTCACGGCGCTCGTCAATCCGACCAAGGACGATGTCTTCATCGGCATCGGCCTCGCCGTGCCGATCGACGTCGCCGGCGGCGCCGCCGGTCTGCCGCCGTACTGAGGAGGACGTAGTGGATCGATCCGCCGATCACGGGCCCGTCGGGCCGATGGAGCAGCTCCTGTACGAGGTCAAGAAGGTCATCGTCGGCCAGGACCACCTGCTCGAGCGCCTGATCATCGCCTTGCTCGCGCGCGGGCACATCCTCGTCGAGGGCGTGCCGGGGCTGGCCAAGACGATGGCCATCAAGACCCTCGCCCAGGCGATCGGCGGCGACTTCAAGCGGATCCAGTTCACGCCCGACCTGGTCCCGGCCGACCTGATCGGCACGCGGATCTACAACCAGAAGACCGGCGACTTCTCGACCTCGCTCGGCCCGGTCTTCACCAACCTGCTCCTCGCCGACGAGATCAACCGCGCGCCGGCCAAGGTCCAGAGCGCGCTGCTCGAGGTCATGCAGGAACGGCAGGTGACGATCGGGCGCGAGAGCTTCAAGGTCCCGGACCCGTTCCTCGTCCTGGCGACCCAGAACCCGATCGAGACCGAGGGGACATACGCGTTGCCCGAGGCGCAGATCGACCGGTTCATGCTCAAGGTCCTCGTCGGCTACCCGAGCGAGACCGAGGAGTTCGTGGTCGTCGAGCGGATGACCGGTCTCGTGCCGACCGTGGTGCCGGTCCTCTCGACGGAGAGCCTGCTGGCGATGCAGAGTGCCGCGGATCGCGTCTACGTCGATCCCGCCCTGTACGCCTACGCGGTCCGCCTGTCGACCGCGACGCGGTCACCCGACCTGTACGGCCTCGGCGAGCTCAAGCGGTACATCACGTTCGGCGCCAGCCCGCGCGCCTCGATCAACCTGATCCTGACCGCGCGAGCCCTCGCCTTCGTCCGGGGCCGCGACTACGTGGTGCCGGAGGACGTGCTGGACATGGTCCTCGACGTCCTCCGCCATCGGCTGGTCCTGTCGTTCGAGGCACTGTCGGACGACGTGACCAGCGACACCTTGTTGCGGACCATCATCGGCCGGATCCCCGTTCCGGTCGTGCCACTCCGGGAGCGACGAAACGTCCACGTCAACGCCTGAACGCATCCTCCAGCGTCTCGACTGGCAGGTCATCCGCCGGCTCGACGGCCTGCTCCAGGGCGACTATCGCAGCCTGTTCCGGGGCAACGGGGTCGACTTCGCCGACCTGCGCGAGTACCAGTACGGCGACGACGTCCGGTACATCGACTGGAGCGTCACCGCCAGGATGGACGCGCCGTACATCCGCGAGTACCTCGAGGATCGCGAGATCACGGCGTGGTTCCTGCTCGACCTGAGCCCCTCGGTCGACTTCGGGACGACCGACGCGGAGCGGCTCAAGCGGAGCGTCCTGATCGACTTCGTGACGACCCTCGCGCGGCTCCTGACGCGGCACGGCAACCGTGTCGGCGCGATCTTCTACGGCCAGCGGGTCGAGCGCGCCGTGCCGGCCCGCGGCGGCCGCGTCCACGTCCTTCGGCTGGTCAACGACCTGCTCGCGCAGCCCCGCCTGCCGAGCGCGCCGTTCACCGACCTGTCGCCGCTGCTCGAAGCCGGCCAGCGCTCGATCAAGGGGCGATCGCTCGTCTTCGTCATCTCGGACTTCATCAGCACTCCCGGCTGGGAGCGGCCGCTCAACCTGCTCGCCCGGCGACACGAGGTCCTCGCGATCCGCTTGTTCGACCGGCGCGAGGTCGACCTGCCCGACGTCGGCCCGCTGCTCATGGAGGACGCCGAGACCGGCGAGCAGCTCTACGTCGACACCCACGACAAGGGCTTCCGGCGACGCTTCCGCGAGGCCGCCGATCGGCGCGAGGCGACCCTGCGCGACGCCTTCACGCGCGCCGGCGTCGACGCCGTCGGACTCTCGACCGACGAGGACCTCGTGCTCGCCATCGTCCGGATGGCAAGCCTCCGGAAGCGACGCGGACGGTAGGACGATGTCGTTCATCTGGCCGCCGATGCTGCTGCTCCTGGTCGCGATCCCGGCCGGCGCCGGCCTGTTTGCCGCGATGGAGCGCCGACGCCGGCGTCGGGCCGCGGCCTACGGCGGGCTCGCCGTGGCGGCGGCCTCGCCCGGCCGTCGCGGGTCGATCCGGCGGCGCATCGTCGCGGCCTACACCCTCGTCGGGCTGACGATCCTGGTCGTCGCCCTGGCGCGACCGCAGAGCGTGGTCAGCATTCCGCGGCTCGACGGCACGGTCATCCTCGCCTTCGACGTCTCGGGCAGCATGGCAGCCGATGACCTGGCGCCGACCCGGATGGCCGCCGCCAAGGCCGCCGCTCGCGCCTTCGTGGGGCAGCAGCCGTCGACCGTCCTGATCGGGGTCGTCGCCTTCAGCGACAGCGGCTTCTCGGTCCAGGTCCCGACCGACGATCCGACCCTCGTCCTGGCCGCCATCGACCGCCTGACCCCGGAGCGCGGGACGTCGATCGCGCGCGGGATCGACGAGTCGCTGTCGACGATCGCCGCGGCCGACGCCGGTCCGGCCGCCGGCTACTACTCGAACCGGTCGCCCGACCCGACGCCCGAACCCACACCGGTCCCGAAGGGCACGTACACCTCGGCCGCGATCGTCCTGCTCACCGACGGCGAGAACAACCAGGCGCCCGATCCGCTCGACGCTGCGCAAGCGGCCGCCGACCGCGGCGTGCGCATCGATACGGTGGGGATCGGCAGCGCGGCCGGGACGACGCTCGAGATCGAGGGCTTCAAGGTCCATACCCAGCTGGACGAGGCGACCCTGCAGCAGATCGCCGACCGGACCGGGGGCACCTACTACGCGGCGTCGGATGCGGCGAGCCTGAGCGCGATCTACGCCGGCATCGACACGCGGCTGACCGTCAAGCCCGAGGAGATGGAGGTCACCTCGCTGTTCGCCGGCGCTGGGCTCCTCGTCCTGATGGTCGGCGGTGTCGCATCGCTGGCCTGGATCGGACGGCTGCCCTGATGGATCTCCTGTCGCCGTTCGCGCTCGCCCTCCTCGCCCTGCTGCCGGTGCTCGTCGGCGCGCGGATCTGGATCCTGCGGCGACGGCGGTCCGGCGTCCGCTACTCGAGCCTGTCCCTCGTCCGCGAGGCGTTGCCGCGCTCGTCGCGGATCCGGCGCCATCTGCCGTTCGCGCTCTTCATCCTCGCGCTGGCGAGCCTGACGATCGCGATCGCGCGGCCGGCCGGCATCGTCAGCGTCCCGGCCGGACGGACGACGGTCATCCTCGCGCTCGACGTCTCACGCAGCATGTGTGCCACGGACATCGCGCCGAGCCGCATCCAGGCGGCCGAGGCCGCGGCGTCGTCGTTCATCGACCGCCAGGGGTCGACCACGCAGATCGGGATCGTCGCGTTCGCGGGGTTCGCGGAGATCGTGCAGGCGCCGACCACGGACCGTGAGGTCCTGCTCGATGTCGTTGCCAGCCTGACGACGGGCCGGCGGACCGCGGTCGGCAGCGCCATCCTCGAGTCGATCGACGCCATCGCGGAGATCGATCCGAGCGTCGCCAAGAGCGTGCCGGACGGTGCCGTGCCGGGAGCCGGGCCGTCGCCGGTCCCGAACGGGGCCTACGCGCCGGCGATCATCGTGCTGCTGACCGACGGCTCGAACAACACCGGTCCGCTCCCGACAGTCGCGGCGGCCCAGGCCGCCGCACGCGGGTTGCGCGTCTACACGATCGGGTTCGGGACAGACGACCCTGGCGCCGAGACCGCTGCGTGCGGACAGCCGCTCATCGGCCGCGAGCCGAATGGTGGGGGCGGGTTCGGGGGCGGATTCGGTGGTGGCGGCGTCGGCGGCTTCAGCCGCGGCATCGACGAGGTGACGCTCAAGGCCATCGCCGATACGACCGGCGGGACGTACTACCCGGCCAGCAGCGCGGATCAGCTCAACACGGTCTTCGCCGACTTGCCGACCAACCTCATCACCAAGCACGAGGTGGTCGAGCTCAGCGTCGTGTTCGTGGCCATCGGCGCGTTGCTGATCGCCGTCGCGATCCTGCTCGGCCAGGCCTGGCGACCGCTGCCCTGATGGGGCGTTTGGACCATCTCGCGACGCCGGCGTTCTCATGAGTGACCGCGACGGCACGGCCTCGCCGGCGGGCGACCGGCCCGGTCCGGCGCTGACGGTCGACCATCTGTCGAAGCGGTTCGGCGAGCGCCTCGCGTTCGACGACGTCTCGTTCGACGTGGGACAGGGTGAGGTGTTCGGGTTCCTGGGACCCAACGGCGCGGGGAAGACGACGACCGTGCGGGCGCTCGGCACCCTCATCGCTCCGACCTCGGGCTCGGCCACGGTCGCGGGGTTCCCGCTCACGCCCGAGAACGGCGTTGAGATCCGCCGCCGGATCGCGATCATGCCGGAGTCGCCCGGCCTGTACCTCCGCCTGAGCGTGCTGGAGAACCTCGAGTGTTTCGCCGACCTCCACGAGGTGTCCGACCGGCGCGGGCGCATCGACCGTGCCCTGCGTGCCGTCAACCTGGCCGATCGGGCCAACGATGCTTGCGGCACGCTCTCCAAGGGTCTCCGCCAGCGGGTCGCTCTGGCCCGGGCGTTGCTCAGCGACCCCGAGATCCTGTTCCTCGACGAGCCGACGTCCGGGCTCGACCCTGTCGCCGCCCGCGACGTCCACGAGCTGATCGATGGGCTGCGCAAGCAAGGCGTCACGATCTTCCTGACGACCCATCGTCTCGAGGAGGCCGAGCGCCTGTGCGACCGCGTCGCGATCCTGAACACCACGCTGCGCACGATCGGCCGACCCGACGAGCTCCGCGACCAGCTGTTCGCGAGGAAGCTCACGGTCAGGACCCTCGTCCCGCTCGCGGATCCGGGGAGCGTCTTTGCCGGCCTCCCCGGGGTCGACGGCTGGCATGAGGACGGGCCGGGCGGGTACGTCCTCGCGGTGACCGACCCGACGGTGGCCGCACCGGCGGCCGCCCGGGCTCTCGCCGCGGCCGATGCCGACGTGCTGTCGATCAGCGAATCGCACCACTCGCTCGAGGACGTCTACCTCGAGCTGATCGACGAGGACGTGGAGGCTGGACAGGGGTGAGCATCAGCACGAGACGCGTCCGGGCGATCGTCCGCAAGGAGCTGCGCGAGTATCGCCACAACGTCTCCATCATCGCGACGATGGCGGTCCTCCCCCTCATCTTCATCGTGGCCCCGTTGGTCCAGGTCCTCGCCCTTCCGGCGTCGTCATCGGCCGCGTTCCTGCATGGGGACCCGCTGGCGATCCTCCTCGGCATCCCGGCCCTCGTGCCGGCCACGGTCGCGGCTTACGCGGTCGTCGGCGAGCGCCAGCAGGGGACGCTCGAGCCGGTTCTCACGACGCCGATCCAGCGAGAGGAGCTCCTGCTGGCCAAGGCCGTGGCCACGCTCCTTCCGTCGCTGGCGATCGCCCTGGGCGTCTACGTCTTCTTCCTCACCTGTGTCGAGCTCTTCGCGCAGCCGGCGATCGCGTCCGCTGTCCTGGATGGCCCCGATATCCTCGCCCAGCTCCTCTTCACTCCGCTCCTCGCGACCTGGTCGATCTGGGTCGGCATCGCGTTCTCGGCTCGGGCGAGCGACGTCCGGGTCGCCCAGCAGCTTGGCGCGCTCGCGAGTCTCCCGACCATCCTGGTCATCTACCTCATCGCCTACGACAAGATCCCGCCGTCTCTCGGCCTGGCCCTGGGCTTCGCGGTGCTGCTCGTCGTCCTCGATGTCCTGGGATGGCGGATCGTGTCGGCGATGTTCGACCGCGAGCGTCTCATCACCGGCACCAGGTGAACCAGACGGCCGTCCGCAGCGCTCAGGCGCCGCCGACCCCGAGGATCTCGCTCACGAGGGCCGCGACCCCGAGGACCAGCAGGCCGAGCGTCACCGCCCACAGCACGACCGCGCGGTGGCGCGAGTTCACGAACGAACCGACGACCGCCGGATCGCTCGACAGTCGGATGAGGAAGACGAGCGGGATCACGAGCACCACCACGTTGAGGATCATGGCCCCGAGCACGAGCTCGCCGAGACTCGGCGCGAGCAGGACGATCAGCGCGGCCGGGACGACCTCGAGCAGGTAGACCGAATAGAACGCCGGCGCACGCCGGATCGAGAGGTCCAGGCTGTGCGGCCAGCCGAAGAGCTCCGCCCACGCCCAAGCCGACGACAGCGAGATCACGATCAGCGCAAGCAGCCCGGCGCCGACCAGTCCGATCGCGACAAGCCCGATGGACGGACCGGATGCCAGCCGCGCGAGACCGGCCGGGAGTCCGTCGGCGACGGCCGGCGCGATCGACGATCCGACCGTCAGGGTGGTCGCGGCCGCGGCCACGACGATCGCCACCATCAGCAGCTGGCTGGCGGCCGCGCCGATGAGGGTCTCGCGGCGCGCGGCAGGGAGGTCCTCGATGCCGAGCCCCTTCTCGACGGTCGCGGCCTGCTGGTAGAACAGCATCCACGGCATCAGGCTCGCCCCGGTCAGCGCGACGACGAGGCCCAGGTAGCCGGACCCGACGCTGGCGCCGGCCGGCACCAGCCCATCGACGATCGCCCGTGGATCCGGGTGCTGCCCGATCGCGAGGATGACGAAGGAGAACAGGGTGAGCGAGAGCGCGATCGCGAGGCGCTCGAAGCTCCGGTAGCTCCCGGTCAGGACGATCATCGAGTGGACCACCAGCGTCGCGGCGATGGCGACCGGGACCGCGACACCGACCATCGTCGCGCCGAGCGCGATCCCGGCGAACTCGGCGATGTAGGCCACGAGGTCGATGAGGACCATGCTGCCGACCGCCACGGACGCCGGGCGGGCGCCGTACCGTTCCCGGATCAGTTCGGCGTGGCCGCGTCGAGTCAGGATCCCGAGCCGGGCGGTCATCTCCTGGACGAGATAGAGGATCGGGATGATGGCAAGGATGGGCAGGATCAGCGTGTAGCCGAACTCGGTCCCGGCGCGACCGGACGTGATGATGCTCGGCGCGTCGACGTCGGCAAGCATGACCACCCAGGCCGGCCCGATGATGCGCAACCAACGCGCGATGCGAGGTCTCGATGTCCGCGCCGCGATGACCGGAGCAGCAACGGGGATCGCCATGCCTGCAACGTACCGGTGGCCGTCGTGGGCGGGCACCTGCCGTTCGGCCCGAATGCAAGCCCCCTTGCGTCACATTACCAAGGAGCCCTGCGTTCGCCCGGGGCTCCGTTCGCGCCGGGTGGATCCAGCGGGGTACCCGCTCAGCGGACGAGCAGGACTCCGACGAGCACAGCCAGGATCCCGGTGACGACGACGAGCAGCCAGAGGATCCGCTCGGTGCGTCGGAGCTGCATCCGGAGCTGTTCGAGCTCAGGCCCGATCGCGACCGGCCGGCTCCTCGAGGAACCAGAGAGGGACTCGGGCGAGGCCGCGCTGTCCATCAGCCCCATCTTGGCCAGCTCGCTGTCGAGCCGCGGGTCGGCCGGCTGGCGGACGGCCTGACGGGCGATCCGCGACAGCTCCTCTTCGGTCGGTGCCGAGGTCGCGCCCGTCTTGGGTGAACGCGATCGGTTCGGGGAAGGGTCGTGGTGCTCCATCGCGTGCACCCTAGCAGGCGCGGGGTCGTCGAATCGAATCGAAAGACGACGGTCCGGCCGTCAGCCGGCCCGATGCGCCACGTCGACGAGCGCCACCCGCCCGATGCCCTGCAGGTCCACGTCGCCCGCCTGGCCGAGATCGAAGCGGTCAGGCACGAAGGACGAGGCGACCAATTCGGGGACGTACAGGTGGCCGTCCGGGGCAACGTCGGCGATCCGTGCAGCGAGGTTCACCGTCCGACCGAAGACGTCTCCGTCGCGGACGATCAGCCGACCGCTTGCCACGCCGGCGTGCGCCGACGGCAGGCCGGCCGCAGGCAGCGTCGCGAGCACATCGAGCGTGCCGGCGGCCGCCGCAGTGGCATCGTCGAATCGGACGAGGACACCGTCCCCGAGCAGCTTGACGATCCGGCCGAGGTGCGGACGGACGGCATCCGCCGTCAGGTCGCCGAGGCGCATCGCCATGGCGGCCGCGACCTCGTCGCCACGCTCCTCGGTCAGCCGGGTGAAGCCGGTCAGATCGATGAAGGCGACGGCCGGTTGCACATCGAGCCGCGCCGCGACGTAGCCGGCGGCCTCGAGCACCCGCTCGGTCTCGGTCACGCTGTACTCGTCGATCGCCCGACTGATGTGGTGACTGGCCAGCCACTCCGCGAGGTCCGAGGATCTCTGCGCGAACCGAGCCCATGGCTGGAGGAGGCGCTCGAAGACCTCGTCGACGGGCAGCCCCTGGACGTCATCGCCCGCTCGTTCGGCAGCCTCCCCGTACACGCCGAGCGCGCCATCGGCGGCACGACGGGCGCCCTCACCGAACAGCCGGATCGCCCGCAGCGCAAGGTCGGGCTGTCCGGTGTCGACAGCCGTGGCCAGCATGTCGGTCACCAGCCGCTCGTCTTCGACGGTCAGGTGACCGGCAGCGTCAGGCTCGGCCAGGCCGAAGGCTGCGAAGAGCTGCGACAGCCTCCCGCCGTCCCGCTCGACCGACGTCTTGAACTCGGCATACGAACGGCCAGACAGCTGACCCGGCGGCGGGTGGAACTGATCGTAGTAGCGAAGGCTGATCGCCCCGGCGCGACTGGCATCGAGCAGGGCGTCGATCGGGACTCCCGCCGCTTCGAAGGCGAGCAGCAGGCGCACCCGATGGACGTCACCCGGGTCGAACCGACCATCGGCGCCGCGTTCGACGGCGCCGGCGTCGGCGAGCTGCTCCACGCGGTCGCGCCCGACACCGAGCCGAAGGGCCAGGTCGTCGGCCGTCAGGCTCGGCCGCCGTTCCGTGGCGGAGGGGAGGGGAGCGCGTCGAGGCATGGCAGTATTCTGCCCCCGGAACGGCGTGCCACCGGGCCCGACGGCGCGAGGCCGAGGAGGAGGACGAGACATGGCGACCGACCGCATCGACGCCATCCACGCGTTGCTCGTCGAGACGGAGAAGGCGCACGGCAGGTTCGAGGAGACCGAGCTGCACGGCGTCTACGACCAGGCGTGGCCGCGCTGGTACGCCGCCTACGCGGTCGAGCACGGGATCGGGGAGCTGGTCGGTCATGCGATCTCGGCCGACCGGTTGGCCGCGTTCCTCGCCACGAGCAACGCCGAGTTCGCAGCGACCATGCCGACGCCGAGCGACCCATGGCCGGTCTATACGGCTCGCCGCGTCGCCGCCGAACTGTAGCGCCCGAGTCCGCGGACCGCGGCACGGACAAGCCCGGACCGCAGCCCTTCAGGGAGCCGCCGGCGTCGATCCCTCGCGCCTTGAGCTTGCGCCAGCCGCCGGCCCGGTTGTCGGCGATGATCTGCCGGAACATCGCCGACAGCGCCCGTTCGTTGACCGTCTCGCCGCGGCGGACGGCGACCGTCCGGGCGGTCTTGTTGTCATGGCCGGCGGTGATGATCCCCTCGGGATCGGGCACGATCGCCCCGTCGTAGAGGAAGACGTTGACGTGGTCCCTCGCGGCCAGCAGCGCGCAGATGTTGCCGTCGAGGACGAAGTAGGGCTGGACAGTGCGCTTGATCGTCTCCTCGACATCGGGGTCCGCCGCGTGGACGAGATCGCGGACCAGTCGGCAGATCTCGCGCTGCCAGTCGGGCAGGCCGTCCAGGTAGGCATCGACCCGGGGATCCTTGAGGTACGACACTTGCGCTCACCTCCTGCCCGAGGGTACGTCACGCGGCCGAGGCGGCGTCGCGTCGGTGCCAGCCGACAAGCGGGTCGTCTGGCGTCGCGTTACCCTCGCGGCCTGGGTGCGGTCAGTGCCTGAGGAGGAGGACCGGCGTGAAGAACGACGCGACGTCGAGTGCCCGGCTCCGGCGAGTCGAGCGCTGGATGCCCGGCGTTCGGGTCATCCGCACCTACGAACGGACGTGGTTGTCGCGCGACATGATCGCCGGCATCGTCCTCGTCACTCTGCTGGTGCCGCAGGGGATGGCCTACGCGGAGCTGGCCGGCCTCCCCCCGATCACCGGTCTCTACACGACCGTGATCTGCCTCGTGGCGTACGCCTTCGTGGGCCCCTCGCCGACCCTGATCCTCGGCCCCGACTCGTCCCTCGGACCGATGATCGCCGCGACGATCCTGCCGCTCGCGGCCGGCAGCCAGGAACAGGCGATCGCACTGGCCGGGATGCTCGCGCTCCTCGTCGGGCTCGTCACGGTCGGCGCGGGCGTGGCGAGACTCGGGTTCGTCGCCGACCTGCTCTCGAACCCCGTGCGGACCGGCTACCTGGCCGGCCTCGCCGTCGTCATCTTCATCGGCCAGCTGCCGAAGCTGTTCGGGTTCTCCGTCGACGCCGACGGTCTCGTTGCCGAGGGCGCGGCATTCCTCCAGGGCCTCGACATGACGAATCCGTGGGCGCTCGGCATCGGTCTTCTCAGCCTGGGTATCATCCTCGGCCTCAAGCGACGCTCTCCGCGGACGCCCGGCATCCTCATCGCGGTCGTCGTCGCGATCGTGCTGTCGGCCGTCCTCGACCTCGCGGGGCGCGGCGTCTCGGTGATCGGCGTCCTTCCCCAGGGTTTCCCGGTCCCGAACTTCCCGGCCGTCCCGGTCTCCGACATCCCGCTGCTGTTCGCCGCGGCCGTCGGCATCTCGCTCGTCGCGATCGGCGACACGATCTCGGTCTCGGGGGGCTTCGCGGCTCGGGCAGGGTACGAGGTGGACGGCAACCAGGAGCTCGCGGGGATCGGCACCGCAAACCTCGCGGCCGGGTTGTTCTCCGGCTTCCCGGTGAGCACCAGTGGCTCGCGGACGGCCGTCGCCTTCCAGTCCGGAGCCAGGACCCAGCTGACCGGCCTCGTGGCGGCAGCGCTCGTGCTGCTGATGCTGCTGTTCGTTCCCGGCCTCGTCCAGGCGATGCCCCAGCCCGTTCTCGCGGCCGTCGTCATCGCTGCATCGATCAGCCTGTTCGACGTCGCCGAGCTGCGTCGCCTGTACCGCGTCCGCAAGACCGAGTTCCTCCTGGCCGTGGCCTGCGCCCTCGGCGTCATGTTCGTCGGCGTCCTCCAGGGGATCGTCGTCGCGGTCGCCCTGTCGGTCGTCTACATCTTCAAGCGCGCATGGGCCCCGTACTCGGCCGTTCTGGGGAAGCCACCGGATGTCCCCGGCTACCACGACATCCGGCGCTATCGGGACGCACAGCAGGTCCCGGGCCTGCTGATCGTCCGCTGGTCGGCGCCGCTCTTCTTCGCGAACGCGAACCAGTTCCGCGAGCGGATCCGCGAGCTGGTGAAGGCCGCGGAGACGCCGCCCGTCTGGGTCCTGGTCGCGGCGGAGCCGATCATGGACATCGACACGACCGCCGGTGCGATGCTGGCAGACCTCGACCGTGAGCTGAACGCGGCGGGGATCCACCTCGCGTTCGCCGAGCTCCAGTCGGACGTCCGCGACATGATCGAGAGGTACGGGCTCCTCGAGACGATCGAGGAAGGCCACTTCTACCCGTCGGTCACGGCGGCAGTCGAGACATTGCGGCGCGAGATGAGTCCATCAGCTGACGACACGACGGATGAGCATCGTGACGAACAGGGCCATGAGGGACAGACCGAGCACTGACTCGCCGGTCACGACCTACCTCATTCACGTGCCGGAAGGCGTCGCGCCGCCTGTCGTCGGAACTCTGGCGCCGGGCGGGCTCGCCACGCCTTTTGAACCCGCCGGCCGTCCGCCTGCTCGCGGCCGGTTGATCACCGGCGAGGCGGAGCGAACGGGCGACAGGTCGGGCCGATCCGATCCCAGTCACCTCCTTCAGGCTTCGGGCTCGCCCTCGACCGTTGCGGCCGCGTTGATCCCCGACGTCACAGCCGCCTCGATGCAGCCGACGTTCCAGTCCGTCTTCGTCCAGTCGCCGGCCAGGATCAGGTTGTCGTAGCCTGAGCCGTCTGCCGACGTCCGATACTGGACCGTCCCCGGCAGCGAGAGGACATAGCGCTCGGACGGGTCGATGTTGGCGCGCAGGTACTGGGCGGCCGTGAGGGTCTCGCCATGCGTCGGGATGCCGTTACGGATTGGCGCTCGGTGCCGGCGATCCGTTGGCTCCGCGGCCGCCCGGTCCACGACCGAACAACCCGGCATCGCCGATGATGACCTGGGTCGCGGTGACGCTTCCGTCGGGGTTCGAGGTTCCGACGACCGTCACGGTCTTGCCGCTGGTGATATCGGAGGTGGTCTTGGCGGCGGACGTGACCTCGGTCACGGTGGTCGTCGGGGTGAGGAGCACGATCCGCGATCCACCGGCTGCCGTCTGGATCGTCATCTGGTCAGCCGAGACGCTGCCGACGGTGCCCGAGGCGCCACCGCCCCCGCCAAAGCCGCCGTTCCGGGGTCGTCCCGATGCATTCGGGAAGCCCTGCCCGCCACCGAAGTCGCCGCCATTGGCGCCGACCGACGCGGTGGCTTTCGTCGCCGTCGCGTTGGCGACGGCGAAGCCACCGGCGAAGGCGACCACCGCGACGATGACCCCGGCCACGACCGGGAGGAGGTTCCGCTTCCCACGAGCGGGCGGTCGGGGCGCCTGGACCTCAGGGCTGACCGGGGTGAAGGGCTGAGGCTGACCGTACGGCTGGGTCGTCATTCGAGATTCTCCTTGATGCTCGACCCGGACGTCGGATCGGGCGATTGGGGCCGGTTGAGGGTTGACATCGCGGGCCTACTCGGTCCGCAGTGCGACGATCGGCTGGAGGCGCGCGGCGCGCCGTGCCGGATAGAGTCCGAAGATCAGGCCCACCACGGCGCTCACGCCGACGGCGATGATCAGCGAGACCGGGGTCACGGTCGCCTGGACCGTCGTGAGGTTGGCGATGGCGACGGAGACGAGGATCCCGACGATGGCTCCGGCGATGCCGCCGAGCGTCGTCAGGAAGACCGCCTCGACGAGGAACTGCCCGAGGATGTCCTTGCGCCGTGCGCCGAGGGCCTTGCGGAGTCCGATCTCGCGGGTCCGTTCGGTGACCGAGACGAGCATGATGTTCATGATCCCGATCCCGCCGACGAGCAGGCTGATCGAGCCGATCGCCGCCAGCAGGACCGTGAACGTCGAAGCCGACGATGTGGCCGCGGACAGGAGGTCCTGCTGGGTCTGGACCGTGAAATCCGCCTGGGTCGGGTCGCCGATCCGGTGCGTCCCCAGGAGGACCTGGGTCGCCTCCAGCTGGGCGTTGGTCATCGACCCCTGGCTCGTGGCGCTGATCGCGATCGTGTTGACGTTGGTGCGGCCGAAGATCCGCTGCGCGGCCGTGGTCACCGGCACGACGACCTGGTCGTCCTGGTTGAAGAAGCCGCCCGCGGTCCCCTTCGCCGCGAAGACCCCGACCACCTGGAGACGGACGGTCCGGACGGGCGCGTTGCGGCCCGACGTGAAGTTGAGGTTGATGTACTGGCCGACCGGCTCGCTGCCGTTGAACAGGTCGGTCGCCGTGGCCGATCCGATCACGGCGACGGGGGATGCCGATGACACGTCGTTCTGCGCGAAGAACGCCCCGTCGCTGACCGTCCAGTTGCGGACGGTCAGGTACTCCGGGGTGGTGCCGGTGATCTGCGTGTTCGTGTTCGACCCGCCGACGATCACCTGGGCGCGTCCGGTCAGCTCCGGCTCGATCGCGGCGGCATCCGGGACGGCGCCCGTCGCCTGGAGTGCCGTGACATCGTCGAGGGTCAGCGTCGTGGCCCCGCCACCGGCGCCGCGGACGAGGCCCGTGGAGACGCCGCCGGGTGACACGAGCACGAGGTTCGTGCCCAGGCCGGCGAGGGTGTTCGAGATCGATGCCTGCGCGCCTTCCCCGACCGACACCATCCCGATGACCGCCGCGACACCGACCATGATGCCGAGGATCGTCAGGGCGGCTCTGAGCTTGTTCGCGGCCGTCGCCACGAACGCGGTGCGGAGCGTTTCGTAGAACGGCATCTCAGTCCGCCGCGAGTTCCGGCGGTCGTGCCCAGATATCGGCAGCAGCCTCGCTGCCGGTCTGCGGGCGGATCTGATGGCTCAAGGCGTCGAGGACGATCCGCCCATCGAGCAGGTGGACCTGGCGGTGGGCGAGGTCGGCGATCCCCGGGTCGTGGGTGACGACGATCACCGTCCGGCCCGACTCGTGCAGGCGCCGGAACAGACGCATGATCCCGGCGCCGGTCGCGGAATCGAGGCTCCCCGTCGGCTCATCCGCGAGCAGGATCGCCGGCTGCGTCACGAGGGCGCGGGCGACGGCGACTCGCTGCTGCTCCCCGCCGGACAGCTGGTTCGGACGATGCGTCGCTCGAGCCTCGAGGCCCACCGCCTTGAGCGCGGCGAGCGCCTTGCGACGTCGGGTGCGATCCCCACGGTAGGCCAGGGGCAACGCGACATTGTCGACGGCGGCCGTGCGTGCGAGCAGGTTCCACTGCTGGAAGACGAAGCCGACGTACCGGTTCCGGATGTTGGCCAGCGCGTCATCACCCAGGCGCGACACGTCGACGCCGGCGAGGACATATTCGCCGCGATCGGGCACGTCGAGACAGCCGAGGATGTTCATCAGCGTGCTCTTGCCCGAGCCGGACGGTCCGACGATGGCGACGAACTCGCCCTGGTCGATCCGCAGGTCCACCCCGCGCAACGCGTAGACGGCCGTCGAGCCGGCCGCGCCGAGCGATCCATCGGCGGCTCCGTAGCGCTTGACGATGCCCCGCATGGAGACGAGCGGACCGGTGCCGGTCGCGCTCGCCACGGGTGGCGTCAGGGCCGGGCCGGGCGGGAGAAGGGCAGTGCGCTCGGTCGCCGGATCTGCTCGTGGGGCGTCAGCCGCCACCGAAGCCGCCCCCGACCCCTGGGAAGCCGCGTCCCCCACCGCCACGGTTGGTCGGCGTGGTGGTCTGGATCGACTCCACGACGGTGGCCCCCTGGTTCAATCCCGTCAGGATCTGGGTCTGCGAACCGTTCGTGATCCCGACCGTGACCGGCACGTTGGTCTGTGTCTTGCCGTCACTGCCCAGCACGGCGACGACCTGTTGGCCGCCGACGGTCTTGACCGCAAGGCTGGGCACGAGGACGGCGTCGTCGGCGCGGTCCGTCACGACGGCGGCGGTCGCGCTCATCCCCACCAGCAGCGACGCGTTCGAGCTGTCCAGGCAGACCGTCACGCCGAAGCTGGTCACGCCGGAGATCTGCGTCCCGACGACGCTCAGCGCGCACACCTTGCCGACGGCCGTCTCTGTGCCGAGAGACGACGCGGTGATGGTCGCCGGCTGGCCCATCTTGAGCTTCGGCACGTCGGTCTCCGACGCCTGACCGGCGATCTGGAGCTTGGTGAGGTCCATGACCTCGATCTGGCCGGTCGTACTCGACGA
>CAVUKR010000002.1:0-75710 GCA_963742075.1 uncultured Chloroflexia bacterium
CCCTCAGAACGCGATCTCGATCGCCTCCCAGCCCTGATTGCTGTGACCGCCGGCGTACGAATCGTTGAGGATCGTCCTGTCGTTGATCTCGATGTAGACGAGATAGCAGCACGGCACGATGAGCGGGTCGCTCCACGGGTCCCACACGAACGAGGTGGGCACGGGATAGCCCTGCTCCGCCGTGTTGCCCCCGTAGGTCTTCGACAACGGAACGATCGCGCCGCCCGGGTAGAGCGGCAGCGGGACGCCACTCACCGGGACGGACAGACCAGAGTTGCCACGAGCCGTCACGGCGACACCGCTCAAGTTCGGGTCGTAGGCGTGGACCGTCACCCTGATCAGCCCGTCCCCCCGCTTGACCTTCGCGCACTTGAGTGATTCGGTCGTCCCGTCGGGCTTCTGAAGCTCCAGCGTGATCGTCGGCCGCGGGAGCGGGAACGGGCCTGAGTTGTCGACCAGGATCGGCTGCGGGGCGCTCACTCGAGTGACTGCGCCGTCGCGCACCCGGAGCCGGACGTGGTAGAGGCCATCGGCCGGTGTCGGCCAGTGGACGAGCACCTTTTCGCCGATCGCAGTCGGGCCACCGTCGGAGTCACAGATCTGGGCGACATCGAACCAGCCGGGGTCCACCCCGGTAGACGTGCTTCGGATGCACACCGGTTCAGAGAAGACCGGGAACCAGATCACGTTGTAACCGGTCGTCGAGCCAACGAACGGAAGATAGGTTCCGCTCGGTCCCGTCGAGGAGACCTCGACGAGATACTGGGTCGCGGACGGCATGTTGAAGATGCCACGGAGCTCCGCGAAATCACCGAAAGGGTGCTCGCCGGTCCCTCCCGCCGGATTCGGGAAGCCGGTGTGTCCCGGCCCGACGCTCGGCCCGTTGGCAAAGCCCAGCGCGTCGATCTGGGTGACTGGGATGTCGCCGACCCGCGTGATGAGCGGCCGCGGCGGGCAGATCTTGCGGCAGACCTTCCGGCAGCGCGACGAGCAGAAGAATCGACACAGCTGGTGGCAGAACCGTTCGAGCTGGAGCTTCTTGATCGTCTGGTTCCAGGCCTTGTCGTCGCCGGCCGCCTGGATCTCGAGGAGGCGCTGGACCATGTCGGGCTTGGCGACGAGCTCGGCCAGTGCGTGGGCGAAGTCGATCATCTCCTCGACGCCGACCGGTTCCTTCGGCGGCTCGGGGCAGAAGCTCAGGCAGACGCCGCCGCAGCGCTTCTCGCAGAAGAAGCCGCAGATGACCTCGCACCGCTCGGCCAGCCCAAGGCGATCCAGGGCGGCCTCGAATGCCGCCCCGTCCTCCGCCTCGTAGGCCTCGAATGCCGCGCGGAACGCCGCCGGGTCCTTGGCGAGCTGCTCCGCGGCTTCCGCGATGCTCCTCAGTTCGTCGATCGGCTCATCACCGGACAGGGTCGCCATCGTGTCTCCTTCGCCGAGCGGCTGGTCACGCATCCGCGCTCGACGGAACGGTAGGCACCCTTGTTCACGAACCCGTCACCGGCCCGTCACGCATGCGTCAATGGCCAGCCGCGCGACGCGGCTCTAGGCGTCTCGGTCGTAGAAGGGCATCGCGGCATCGTCGGGCCGGTCGAGGTCCGCGATCAGGGCCGCGACGCCGATGTCGCCCTTGTAGAGGCTGTCCCGGCGAAGAGCGTTCTCGCGCACACTCGTGACCGCCTGCCCGGCGAGATCCCGTGCGCGTGCAAGCCACAGCCGGTCGCCTCCGGCTCGGTACAGGGTGAGCAGCGCGTAGGCGCGACCGGCCAGGCCGCAGCAGAGGTCGCCCGGGGCGGGATGGCCCTCGTACGCCGTCCAGGCCGCTCGCTCCGCGAGGGACGCGTAGCGGTCGTCGCCGAACGCACGCGTCGCGGCGGTCCACAGGAAGACCATGCCCGCGGCACCGTTGCACCACGTCGCGGCGAGCGAACCGTCGTCGGGTGGCCCGACCTCGCGGGGCCAGACCAGTCCCCGCGCGAGCGGGATCCCGAACCGGGCGAGCTCGTCGAGGCGGGCGGCGATGGGCGGGACCTCGGTCCCACTCGACTCCGCCCAGCGCAGCTGCGCATAGAGGAAGCCGGACCAGCCATGCGCCGCGCCGAGGTAGCCCTCGATGTCATCGTCGTGATCGCGCGGGGCTTTCCCGCCGAGCGCGCCCATCGCCGACAGCTCGGTCCACAGGTTCGCGGCCAGACGGTTCCCGAGTTCGACGAGGTTTGACCGCTCGGTCGTATCGTCCGGGAGCGCGTCGAGGAGCATCGACAGGCCGAGCAGGATCCCGCTCCGTCCGAACGAGACGTCCCGCGCGGGTCCCCCGTCGCCGACGGCCGACAGCATCCCGTGGACCGCCATCGACCGGTCGCTCACATCGCCACGGGCGTTCGCGATCAACGCCTCGGTCAGGAAGACCCCGGTCGCGCTGTGGTGGATACCGGTCGTGCCGAAGTCCTCGGGGGTGATCTCGAGGGCCACGTTGACGAAGGCCTCCTCGCTGCCGAGCGACGACAACGCCTTCATCGACCACGCATCGGCGAGCGCCAGGAGTCGCTCGTCGTCGCGGGCCATCGCGATGCGCATGATCCCGTGGGCGATCCCGGCCGCCCCGAGGTTGACCGACGCCCGGGGCGCCTCCAGAGCGGACGACAGCAGTGGCCCGGAGAGCGACAGCCGCTCGAGCACCTCCGTCAGGAACAGGTCGGTCTCGTGTGGACTCGGGTCGTTCTGCGTCGCCGGCTCCGCCCGCGCCACGTCCGAACGGACCGCGGCCCGATACGCCTCGAGGAGATCGTCGGTCGCCGCGAACCGATCGACCGGGTCCTTGGACAACGCCCGCCGCAGCACCGCCTCGACCGCGGGCAGGTCGTCTGCGTCGTGACTCGCGAACGGCAACGGCGCTTCCTCCAGCAACTGCCGGCGCATCTCGTCGGGCTCGAGCGAGAAGGCGTGGGTGTAGCCGCCGGTCAGCAGCCGGTAGAGCATCGCGCCCAATCCGTACTGCTCGCTTGCTGCGGTGAGCGCCGAGGCGCCGCGCCCCGCCTGCTGCGCCGCCGCCGATTCCGGCTCCATGAAGAAGTCGACCCCGCCCCGTGGGACCCCGCGTTCGTCGCCCTGCGCCGCCAGACCGAAGTCGATGAGGGTCACCGATCCGTCACCGGCGACGAGGACGTTGCTCGGGTGGACGTCACCGTGGAGGACGCCACACCGGTGGATGTCGGCATACGCGGCAACGATCCGGTCGCCGAGCTCGAGCAGCCGTTCGCGGCCGTCGGCGGGCGCCAGCCGTCGAAGCTCGGCCGCCGCGGATTCCGCGTCGGCTCCGGGATGCCAGCTGACGACCAGGTAGCTCCGGCCGTCCGCCTCGCCCAGCTCGATCAAGCGAGGCGAAAAGCGCCCGTCGAGCGCACGCAGGATCCGTGCTTCGTGCGTGAACAGCGCGGCGCTCTCCGAGCCGGCGCGCCCGACCTTCACGGCGACGTCCCGGCCCTCGTCATCGCGCGCCAGGTAGAGCTGGGTGTCGATCATGACCTGGACCGGACGGACGACGCGGAAACGACCGACCGCTGCGCCCTCGGCCAGCACCGATGCTTCGACCGGCTCGGCGAACGGTGAATTGGCCGGGACGAGGAACCCGTCGGCGAGGAGGTCCTTGAGCACCGGGTACGAGCGTTCGAGCGTTTCGCGCGGGTCGAGCTGGCGTTCACTGGCGAAACCGAGCACCGCATCGACGATCCGGGTCGGCGTCCGGAACGAGCCGAGCAGTAGGGCCGTGTTGGCATCGACGATGCTCGAGGTCGAACGCGCCCGAGGCCGGGTGACCGCATGGTCGCCCGCGCGATAGGTGAACTGGGCCCGGATCTCCTCGGGGAGCTCCTCGACCGGCGTCAGCTCGACGTCCGGCGGTAGCAGCATCGGGTCGGCGATCGTCATGGTTGCTCAGCCCGCCGCAGCGCCGTCGAAGATGCGAGGACCCGGCACCCAGCTGGCGGTGTCCACGCCGTCGAGCTGGAGACGTGCCAGAGCGACCTGCCACGGTTCGCCACCGGCTCCCTGCGCGTCGCTCGCGTGAGCGTCGATGAGGTATTCGGCGAGGCGCGTCGAGACCCAGGTCCGCCAGCTCGAGCCGCGTGCGTGGTGGCCCGTTCGGAGAGTGTCGGGCGGGGGATCCATCGCCCACGACAGCAGTCCGTCGTCGGTCACGCCTGCCGTGAACGGCACGCCGTGCGGACGGCAGCCGGCCGCCTCGTCTCGGACGCGGTCGGCCCCGTCGTGGAGCTCTTCGAGGCTCGCGAAGTAGGCGACCATCTTGTCCGGTCGCGCGACACCATCCACCGTGCGACCGACCTTGAAGCCCAGGACGCCCGGCCTGTCCACGAGCGCCGAGGCGACCGCTCGGACCGCCTCCGGGAGCGTCTCGGTCGTCGGGCTGACGTAGAGCTTGTACGGTGCGGACGACCGCGCACGGCCGGCCTGCGAGCGCCTCGGCTGCCAGCTTCGCCAGGGTGAGTCGGGTGACGACGGTGGCTGTTCGATCCATCGCCGGTGGAGCGTCGGACCGGCTCCCCCGAGCGGGTCCCACGATGCGACTCGTCGGCGGAGCGCCGGGCTGACCGGTCGTCGGCCGTACATGTAGAGCCGCGTGGCGATGCTCTCGGCCGGGAGCGATGCCAGCTCGAGCAGGACCTGCCCGTAGCGGATCGCCTCCTCGGACAGCGCGGCGGTCCGACCGCCTGGACGACCCTGCGCCGGCCGGCGCCAGCGGCGACCAGCCGGCGGCACCCGACCGGAAGACCCCGTCGACCTCGACCTCGAGGATGCCGTCGAGGACGAGCCGCCCGAGCGTCGCCGTCAGGCGATCGCCCAGCGCGCTCCGGAGGTATGCCGGGCACTGCCCGGGGATCGTGAGCGTGAAGAAGAGCAGGGCGGTATCGGTCGAGACCAGGCGCGGCTCGAGCGAGCCGTCCGCGGTGGGCCGGAGGAGGCCATATGGCGCGCGTGCGCGACTGGCCTCCTCCGCGACAGCCTCTCGCTCGACCGCGGTGAGGCGGTCCAGCGGTACGAGGTCGTACCCAGGATTGGCGCGCAGGACGGCGTCGCCGATCAGCATCGGCCCGTCTCGCGCGGTTGGACTACTTGGAGGACTTGGCCTGCTTGGCGACCATCTCCTGGGCCGCGACGACTTCCTTCAGCTGGGCCTCGAGCTGCTCGCGCAGGACGCCGAGCTCCTCGACCTCCAGGGACGGCCCGACGATGTCGGTGCGCTCGTAGATCGTCTCGGTCTCCCAGATGTACGTCGGTCCACACGTTGGTCGTGTGCCGAACTCGCAGAACCGTGAGAACCCGGGGCAGAAGGAGATGTAGGCCGGGCAGATCGGTGTCCGGTAGATACAGGTGATGACCGATGGCAGACGACAGGTCCCGAACACGCAGGCCACTAGGGTCTGCGATCCACACGGGAACTGCACCCGGAGCTTTCGGGCTTCGAAATCTGGCACGGCGAACCTCCTCGATCATGCGCTGACTGATCCAGCGCGATCGTGAAGGGGGGCGCGGTGCGGACATGTCACTTCGATATCACCGGCCGGCGACGGCGTCGTCACCGGGGCGTCACGACATCGCCACACGACCGTCAATGCCGGACCCATCGCCTCTGATCAGCCTCGGACGGCCCTGGCCGAGCGACCCCGAGTTCGTCGATGAGGGCTTCCATCTGCGCCGACGGTTCGAGACCGAGCTCCTCGCGCATGATCTCGCGGTAGGCGCGATATCTCGCCACGGCCTCGTGGACGTTGCCCTCGGCGAGGCAGATCCGGATGAGGACCCGCTGAGCGCTTTCGCGCAGCGGGTCGTCGGCGACGACCGCCAGGCTGACCTCGACGGCTCGGCCGTAGCGGCCCTCCTCGGCCAGGCGCACCCCGATCAGCTCGAGGGCGTGCAGCCGGATCTGGCGGAAACGCTCGCGGTGGGGCGTCACCCAGTCGTCGTCCCATTCCGGCAGGAGCTCGCCGGCATCGGTCAGCTCGGCCAGGCGATCGTCGGTCGCCTCGAGCGGCGCGTCCAGGAACCGCCTGGCCAGCTCGGTCAGGTCCTGGACGTCGACGACGACCGTCGCCTCGAGCCCGACCTCGTCCGGCGATCCGTTGAGCAGGAGCCGACCCGGTTGGCGCAGCCGCCAGATCGCGGTCCGAAGCCGCGCCATCGCCCGGGGTTCGGCCGCGTCCGGCCACAGCCGCCCGGCCAGGCGCGACCTGGCAGTCGGCCTGTCGGCGAGAGCAAGACACGCAAGCAGCCTCTGCTCCGCACGGGGCAGGTGGACCCGCTTGCCATCGACCAGCAGATGGAAGCCACCGAGCAGCTGGAGTGTGCTGTGCGTCGTTGGCCGGGTGGTGCCGTCAGCCGGCATCCGAGCTGCCACGGGCGAGTCCGTCGGCGTCGGAGCGTGCGAATCCGCGCCAAGTCGGTTCATCGCGTCCCCCTGTTGAGGCCGCCCACAGTACGGCCGATACGTCCGCCAAGCCAACAGAAAATCGTCCCACCGGACCTTCGGATGGCCTTTCTCGTGAGTCCGTGGCGGGACCGTGGCGGGACCGTGGCGAACCCTCAGCCAGTCTCCTGGGCTACGTGTTCGACCCAGGTCCTCGACCGCGGATCGAGGAAGCGAAGCACGCGAAGTTGACCGGCCGGACGGGATTGCGAAAGACGTCCGAGAAGAGTGCCTCCGCGAGGTCGTTCGCATGGTCGACATCGAGCCGACCGTACGTCACGCAGGCTGGGATCGGGCTTGAGACAGCAACGCTTAGGCCGATCTGTTTCGAAACAGCAGTTCCTCGGTTCAAGTCCGCGTGTCGGCTCCACTCCCCTTGAGCGTGGCGCTCGTCATCGGCTTGCTGCAGGCGCGACCAGTCCGCAATCGGGCGTGGTGCAGAGGTCCAGCCCCAGCTCGGCCAAGCCCTCGGCCAGTGGCGTGAACCCGAGCGTCCCGCCGAAGCTCCGGCTCGTGACGCCGGCCGGGATCCCGCGCACCAGGACCGCGCCGCCGGAATCGCCGCCGGCGACCTGGATGCCTGCGGCGATCATGCACGGGAAGTAGTCGCCATCTTCCGCGTGCAGGTAGTCGCCCTTGACGAGCACTGTTCCGCTCCGGTAGGTGTTGCGGCCGTCGATCTCGACCCGGTCGCCGATCGCGATGTCGGCGCAGGCGAGCGGCCGCGTGCCGGGCGAGATGATCCGGTAGCCGGCCGTGCCGAGGTCCACCACGTTCAGGTGACCCCACGGGATCCGGTCCGCGCCGACGACCAGGTAGTTCATGTCGGACGCGGCGCAGGAGTGACCGGGATATGGGCAGGTGGCATCCAGGGCGGCCGGGCCGAAGACGCCGCGCACGCCGGGGCCGTCCGGGTCGTTGGCCACGGTGCCCTCGGTGGTGCAGTGACCGGTGGAGGTGAGCACGACCGTGTCGCCGTGGCGTGCGTAGAACCCACCGGCGCAGTAGCCCCACAGCTGCTGGCCGGCGAGCACGGGCGGGTCGTACACGGGCGTCGTGCGCCGCGGCTGCGTCACGACCCCCACGATCGCGAAGGCGCCGATCCCGAGCAGCAGACCGGCCAGAACGACGATCACGAGGCGGACGGCCCGGAGTCCGCGTTCGCGCCGATCGTCGTGGCCACTGGTGTCACTGCCGTCCTCGCTCATCGGGCCGCAGGTGCGGACCCGGTCATCCGATCATCACGGACATCGCGCGTTGGAGGAACCCTGACCATCGGGCTCTTCGGGCCGTGGCGGGCCGTCAGAGACCGACTTCGGCGAAGCGGCGTGTTGACCTCCCCGAGGGCCTGTCGGTGAACACGCGCTTCGTTACGCTCGACTCTTCGCAGCCCCGTCAGAGCGAGTTCACGGCCTCCCGTTCGATGGCCAGCCCCTTTCGATGCCGGGCGTAGAACGCGTTGAAGCCCGCGACGTCGCGGGGATCGGGCGCGACCGGCGCGCCGATGCTGCCCGCGATCCGCTCGTCGAGATAGTCGGGCAGGGACTGGGCGGGTTCGGGGCGGAGCATGTAGGCGGCGAGGAGCGCCATGCCCCAGGCGCCGCCCTCGCCCGCGGCGCCGGGGATGCTGACCGGGATGCCGAGAGCACCGGCCATGATGCGCTGGCCCGTGTCCCCGCCCCGGAAGAAGCCGCCGTGGCCGCGGATCTCCTCGATCGCGACCTCCTCGTCGAGGGTGAGGATGTCCAGGCCGCTCCGCATCGCGCAGAGCGAGGCGAGGAGCATCGCCCGCATGAAGTTCTCGAGGGTGAAGGCGCTGTCCGGCCTGCGGACGAACAGGGGCCGCCATCGGCGAACCCGGTCTGGTGCTCGCCCGAGACGTAGTTGATCGAGAGCAGGCCGCCGGCGTCCGGGTCCCCGCGAGAGCGAGCGGAAGGAGGCGCCGACGCAGTCCTCCGTCGCGGAGGCGGCCACGCAGGCAGCCCTGATCCCGTCGGGGGACGTCACGACGGGTTTGGACACCACCCGGACGGGCACGGAGGCCGTGTCGTCCAGGCCGGCCGCGATCTGCGCGGCGTGGTCGGCGACCTGCCGGAGGGTGTCCTCGCCGTACAGGTCCTGGCTGCCGGTGAGGAACCAGACCTCGTACTCGCCGAGGGGCTTCATGCGTTCGTGCCTCCATCAGGGGTGGGCCGGCGCTCCGCCCGGTCCCGCCCCCCACATCATGGGCCACTCTCACGCCAGTAGAATGGCGCCCCACCGCATCGATACCGCCGTTGCGACCGTCCGCGCGTCCACCGCCTCAGGAGGAACCACGCTTGGCTGACGCGCGCGTCGTGATCGACCCGACGGCGGTGCTCGGCGATGTGGATCCGCGGCTCTTCGGTGGGTTCATCGAGCACATGGGCCGGGCCATCTACGGCGGCATCTACGAGCCCGGGCACCCGACCGCGGACGCCGCCGGCTGGCGCCGCGACGTCGTCGACCTCGTCCGGCGACTCGGCGTCTCGATCGTCCGATATCCCGGAGGGAACTTCGTCTCGGGATACGACTGGGAGGACGGCATCGGCCCGCGAGCGGCGCGGCCGACGCGCCTCGACCTCGCCTGGCGCTCGATCGAGCCGAACCTCGTCGGCACGGACGACTTCATCGACTGGACGCGACTCGTCGGCGTCGAGCCGATGCTCGCCGTCAACCTCGGCACGCATGGTCCCGAGGCAGCACGGAACCTCGTCGAGTACTGCAATGCGCCGGTCGGGGCGCAGTACGCGGATCGTCGCGCGGCCAACGGGCATCCCGAACCCCACCACGTGCCCGTGTGGTGCCTCGGCAACGAAATGGACGGGCCCTGGCAGATCGGGCACACGACCGCCGCCGACTATGGTCGTCTGGCCGCCGACGCCGGCGCGGCGATGCGGCTGGTCGATCCCTCGATCCAGCTTGTGGCCTGCGGGAGCTCGGGGTCGACGATGCCAACCTTCGGTTCGTGGGAGGAGACGGTCCTCGACCTGGCGTGGGACGTGACCGACCACCTCTCGTTGCACCACTACGTGGATCCGGCGGCATTCGAGACGATCGGTGCATACCTGGCCAGTCCGGCGGAGCTCGAGCGCATGATCGACAGGGTCACGACGATCGTGGACGCCGCCGGCGAGCGGCGCGGGAGCGAGCGAGGGATCGGCCTCAGCATCGACGAATGGAATGTCTGGCATTTCTCGGAGCATCAGGCCCGCGAAGACCCGACCGGACCGTTCCGACGTGCCCCCGCGATCGCGGAAGACTCCCAGGACGTGGCAGACGCACTCGTCGTCGGGGGCCTCCTGATCGCCATGCTCCGCCACGTCGACCGGGTCCGGATCGCTTGTCTCGCGCAGCTGGTGAACGTCATCCCCGCCATCCGGACGGTTGATGGCGGACCGGCCTGGTTCCAGACCTCCGCCTGGGTGTTTGCCGATGCCGCTCGCACGACCGGCGGTCTCACGCTCCGCGTGGACGTGGACGGGCCGACCTACCCGGTAGATGGACGGGGGGTCGTCGAGGGGATCGACCTCGTTGCCGTTCTCGATCGCGTGACCGCCGGGGTGACCGTCCTCGCGGTCAATCGCCTGGAGCGGGCAGTGGCGCTCGCGGTGACCTGGCGAGGTGATGGTGCACTCGGGGTCGCGGACCATCGGGCGCTCGTCGCGTCGGATCTCGGTGCCACGAATACGGTCGACCACCCGGATCGCGTCCGGCCCGTCGCGATCCGGGACCGGATGGGGTCGGATCGGACGCCTCGCCTCGTCGTCGATCTCCCCGCGCAGTCATGGAACGCGATCGAGCTGGTGGCATCCCCGGAATCCTGACCACAGGCGTTTCCTGATCATGAGCCCAGCCGGCGACAGTAGAATGGCGCCCCACGACATCGATACCGCCGTCGCGACCGTCCCGCGCGACCACGGCTCAAGGAGGATCGATTGAGCACGCAACCCGGTGCCGCGCGGGTCGTCGTCATCGGCGCCGGCATCGTCGGCAACAGCCTCGTCTACCACCTCGCCCGGCTGGGCTGGACGGACATCGTCCAGATCGAGAAGGGACCGCTCCCGAACCCGGGCGGCTCGACCGGCCATGCCTCGAACTTCATCTTCCTGACCGACCACTCGCGCGAGATGACGAAGCTGACGGCCGACAGCGTCGAGCAGTACAAGGAGCTCGGCGTGTTCACCCAGAGCGGCGGGATCGAGGTCGCCCGGACGCCCGAGCGGATGGAGGAGCTCAAGCGCCGGATGGCGTCGTCGCGCTCGTGGGGGATCGAGGCGGAGCTCGTGACGCCCGAGCAGGTCAAGGCGATGGTCCCGTACATCAACGCCGACATCATCCTCGGTGGCTTCTCGACGCCCGGGATCGGCGTCGTCGACTCGCTCCGCGCGGGCACGCTCATGCGCGAGCGGGCGCAGGCGCTCGGCGCTCTGCGGCTGTCGCCGATGACCGAGGTCACCGGCATCGACGTCGAGGACGGCCATGTCACCCGCGTCCGGACCGACAAGGGCGACTTCGAGGCCGACATCGTCGTCATCGCCGCCGGCGTCTGGAGCCCGCGCCTCGCGGCGATGGCCGGCGCCGAGATCCCGCTCACCCCCGCGGTCCACCAGATGATCAGCGTCGGTCCCGTCCCACTGCTGTCGACGACACCGTCGGCGAGATCACCTACCCGATCGTCCGCGACATGGACACCAACATGTACGAGCGCCAGCACGGCGGCGACATGGAGGTGGGCTCGTACGCCCACCGGGCCATCCTGATGGACGCCGACGAGATCCCCTCGATCGCCGAATCGAAGCTGTCGCCGACCGAGCTGCCGTTCACCCAGGAGGACTTCGAGCTCCAGATGGAGCAGGGCCTCGAGCTGATCCCGGACATCCTGGGCGACGAGCGTGTCGGCATCCGGCACGCGATCAACGGCCTCCTGTCGCTCACCCCCGACGGCATGCCGATCCTCGGCGAGACGCCCGAGGTCAAGGGCCTCTGGGCGTGCTCGGCGATCTGGATCAAGGAGGCGCCCGGGATCGCCCGGATGGTCGCCGAGTGGATGACCGACGGGAAGCCCGAGATCGACCCGCACAGCTCGGACATCGCCCGCTTCCACGCCCACCAGAAGGCCCGCCACCACGTCAAGGCGCGCTCGGCCGAGGGCTTCAACAAGACCTACGGCATCGTCCATCCCGCCGAGCAGTGGGAGAGCAACCGGAACGTGCGGCTGAGCCCGTTCAACCCCCGGGAGCGCGAGCTCGGCGCGGTCTTCTTCGAGACGGCGGGCTGGGAGCGGCCGTTCTGGTACGCCTCCAATGCCCCGCTCCTCGAGGAGTACGGCGACCGCGTGATGCCGCGGACCGCGGAGTGGGAATCGCGCTGGTGGTCGCCGATCATCAACGCCGAGCACCTCGCCATGCGCGACCGAGTCGGCATGGTCGACCTCTCCGCCTTCGCGATCTTCGACATCACCGGACCGGGAGCCCTCGACCACGTCCAGAGGATGGCCGTCGCCCAGATGGACGTGCCCGTCGGTCGTGTCGTCTACACGCCGCTCCTCAACGAGGCAGGCGGGATCAAGTCGGACCTGACGATCATGCGCCTGGGGAAGGACCACTTCCGGGTGGTGACCGGCGGCGCGCACGGGATGGGTGACCGCAAGTGGTTCATCGACCACCTGCCGGCAGACGGCTCCGCCCAGCTGTACGACGCCACGTCGACCTGGTGCACGGCCGGGATCTGGGGGCCGCGGGCCCGGGACGTGGTCGCCTCGGCGACCTCGGACGACGTCTCGAATGCCGGCTTCCCGTTCGGGACGGCGCGCACGATCGAGCTCGGCGGCATCCCCGTGCTCGCATCGCGGATCTCCTATGTCGGCGAGCTCGGCTGGGAGCTCTACGTCCCGATGGAGCAGGGCGCCCGGCTGTGGGACACGCTCGCCGAGGCCGGCCGTCCGCACGGCATCGTGCCGTTCGGGATCGGCGTCTACGGCACGACCGGGCGGCTCGAGAAGGGCTACCGGGCGCACGGCGCGGAGCTCGAGCTCGAGTTCGACCTGGTCGAGGCGGACATGCTCCGGCCGAAGGTCAAGGAGGCCGACTTCATCGGCCGGACCGCGTACCTCGACCAGCGGTCGCGGCCGCCGGTCGCCACTCTCTGCACGCTCACGGTCGACGACAACACATCGGCGGGTGGCGTCAAGCGCTACATGCTCGGGCGCGAGCCGATCCTGACCGTCGACGGCGGCCCGATCACCGACGCCAAGGGCCGTCGCTCGTTCGTGACCAGCGCGGGCTCGGGGCCGTCGGTCGGCAAGCACATCCTGCTGTCGTACCTGCCGCCGGAGCAGGCCGTCGCCGGCACGAAGCTGCTCGTCGAGTACTTCGGCGAGCGCTACCCGGTGACCGTCGCGGTCGTCGGATCGACCCCGCTGTTCGACCCCGACAACAGCCGCGTCCGCGCCTGACATGGACGTCCTGGTCTGCGTCAAGCGGGTCCCCGCGACGGCCGGCAAGATCACGCTCACCGCCGACGAGCAGGCGATCGACACCCGCTATCTCGGGTTCACCGTCAGCCCGCACGAGGAGTGTGCGGTCGAGGAAGCGGTCCAGCTGATCGAGGCCCACGGCGGGACGAGCACGGTCCTGACTCTCGGCCCCGACGAGGCGACCGACCAGCTCCGCGAGGCGATGGCGGTCGGCATCGACCGGGCCATCCTCCTCCAGACCGACGGCGGCGAGTGGGACGCGACCGCCACGGCGGCCGCCATCACCGACGCGATCCGGGCGCGCGAGGCGGCCGACGGTCCGTTCGACCTGATCCTGCTCGGCAACGAGGCGGCCGACACCGGCGACTACCAGGTCGGGGTCCGGGTCGCGGTCGCGCTCGACCGGCCGGTCGTGTCCGGTGCCAAAGGCATCGAGGTCCGGGACGACGGCGTCGTCGTCCGTCGCGAGGCACCCGGCGGCGGCTGGGAGGTCTACGAGATCCCGCGCCCGGCGGTCGTGACCGTCAAGGAGGGGATCAACCTGCCGCGCTACCCGTCGGTGCCGGGCCGGCTGCGGGCCCGCAAGAAGGAGATCGAGACGGTGGCGCTCGGCGCGGCCGCGGCCGCGCCGGCCAGGATCCGGCTGCGCGTGCCGGCCGAGAAGGAGAGTGCCGTCGAGATCCTCGGCGAGGGACCCGAGGCGGCTCCGCGCGTGGTCGACGTGTTCAAGCGCCTGGGGCTCCTCGCATGATCCTCGTCGTCGTGGAGCACGAGGCCGGGGCGCCCGACCGGCTGTCCAGCGAGGCCCTGACACTGGGCCGCGGCCTGGCCACATCGACCGGCGAGCCGCTCCACGCGGTCGCCTGGGGCCCCGGCGCGACCGGGATCGCAGGCGCCCTCGGGTCGGCCGGCGTGACGGTCCTCCATGCGATCGAGGACCCGCGGCTCGACGACTACGCCCCGGAGGCGATCGGACATGGCCTCGCCCAGCTGATCGAGCGCGAGCGTCCGACGGCCGTCGTCGGCCCGGGCAGCGAACGCGGCGCCGAGGTGATGGCCCACGCCGCGGCGCGGACCGGGCTGCCGCTGACGGCCAGTTGCACGGAGGTCCGCCCCGGCGACGCGTGGACCGCGACGCGCCAGCGGTGGGGTGGCAGCCTGCTCGAAGAGGCCCGGCTCGACGGCCCGATCCGCCTCCTCACCGTGGCACCACACGCCCTCGAGCCCGCGCCGGCGCCCGCGCCGGGCCAGGTCGCGGTGCAGCCATTCGCGCCCGACCTGACCGATCGTGACTTCCGGGTGCGGATCACCTCGCGCGTCCCGGCCGAGGCCGGGAGGATCTCGCTGGCCGACGCCCGCGTGGTCGTCGGCGGTGGCCGCGGCGTCGGCAGCGCCGAGGCGTTCGCGGAGCTCGACGAGCTCGCCGCGCTGCTCGGCGGCGCCGTCGGCGTGTCCCGCGTCGTCACGTCGGCGGGCTGGCGGCCGCACGCCCAGCAGGTCGGCCAGACCGGGACCCGGATCGCGCCCGACCTGTACATCGCGTGCGGCATCAGCGGGGCCATCCAGCACATCGTCGGCTGCCGGTCGGCCAAGGCGATCCTGGCCATCAACACCGACCGCGACGCCCCGATGGTGACGCGAGCCACCTACGCCGTGATCGGCGACCTCCACGCCGTGCTCCCGGCGATCATCTCGGAGGTCCGGGCGGCTCGCTAGGACGTGGCCGTGGTGCCGTGTCGCACCGACCGACGTGGCGCCGTGCACGCCGAGGACCCTCGAGCCATCGTTTTGGCGACCATCGTTTGCAGCATGGCGGCCGCCAAAGGGCGGCCGACCCGATCACGGCGCCGGTCTCCTGACGCCGGGCGCGGCGCCCTCCTCCCAATCGGTCCACGTCTCGCCCGACGCCCGCAGGTAGCCGGTCACCGCGGTCCCGACCGTCGGGAAGATCCGCTCGTCCGGCACGCGCGCCAGCGCGCCATACCGATGCAGCTTGGCGCGGATCGGGTCCTTGAGCTCGGCGAACCCGAACGTGATGTCCCTGGCCGCGAGCTCGTCGACCAGTTCGTCGAGCATGGTCGCGGCGGTCGTGTCGACGTCGGTGATCGGCTCGGCCGACACGATGACCCAGTGGACCGGCTCCTGCGACTCGGCGACCCGCGCGCGGATCCGGTCGCGGAAGACGTCGGCGTTGGCGAAGAAGAGCGGCGCGTCGAATCGGAACAGGATCAGCCCGGGGACCTGCCTCGCATCCGGGTAGTAGGTCAGGTCGTGGTAGCCCTTGACGCCGTCGGCGCGTCCGAGGACCGCGTCGTGCGGCTGCCAGGCCCGCCGGATGAACTCGAGCAGCGAGAGGCCCACCGCGAGGAAGACGCCCGGGATGACGCCGATCAGGGCGACGCCCGCGAAGCTGGTCATCGCCAGCCAGAACTCGGTCGTGCCGAGCCGCCAGAGGCGGACCATCGAGCCGACGTCGACCAATGACAGCGCCGCGACGATCACGACGGCCGCCAGGGCCGAGGTCGGCAGCGACGCCAGGAGCCCGGGCGCGACGACCAGCATCAGGGTGATGAGAAGCGCCCCGACCACGCCGGTGAGCTGGGTCCGGGCCCCGGCGGCCTCCGCGACCGGCGTCCGCGAGGCACTGCTGCTGACCGGCATCCCGGACAGGAGACCCGTCGCCAGGTTCGCCGCGCCGAGCGCGATGAACTCGCGATCCGGATCGACCTCCTCGCCCCGCCGGATGGCGAACGTGCGGGACAGCACGCTCGTGTCGGTGGCGGCCACGAGGGCGATCCCGAGCGCGGCGGGGACCACCGCGAACAGGTCGGAGACGGCCAGCGGCGGGAGCGTGACCGGGGGCAGACCGACCGGCAGCGGACCGACGACCGGGATCGAGGCCCTCGTCGCCAGATCGAACACCGAGCTCACGAGCGTGGCCCCGACGACCGCGACCAGGATCCCGGGAAAGGCCGGGCGCACGGCTCGAAGGACGAGGATGACGACGACGCAGACCAAGCCCGATCGCCAGCGAGACGGCGTTGGTCTCCCCGTCACGGACGCCGTTCACGAACGCGCTCAGCTCGTCGAACAGGCCACTCGTCGCGGCGGTGCTGAACCCGAACAGCCGGGGGAGCTGGCTGACGAGCACGATCAGCGCGATCCCGTTGAGATAGCCGTGCCGGACGGGCGCGGACAGGAGATCGGTCACGAAGCCGAGCCGTGCGACGCCGGCGGCGATGATCACCACCCCGACGACGAGCGCCAGCAACGCCCCGATCGCGATCGCCCGCTCCTGGCTGCCGGCAGCGAGCGGGATGACGACCGCGGCGATCAACGGCAGCAGCGCGGAGTCGGGTCCGAGGACGAGGATGCGTGACGGGCCGAGCGCCGCGTAGGCGAGGAGCGGCACGATCGTGGCGTACAGCCCGACGATCGCCGGCAGGCCTGACGCTTGCGCGTAGCCCATCCCGGCCGGCACGAGGATCGCGGTCAGGACGACCCCGGCGAACAGGTCGTGCGGCAGGTCGGACCGCGGGTAGGTGCGGACCCAGCCCAGCGCCGGCAGGATCGACCGGGCGTCCATCGCGGGAGTGTAGGCGCGCGGGTGGCCCGGGGGGTGACGGCCGTCTGGCCCGTCCGGCACGGGCCGATCGGACCTGTCCGGGCCACGGGGCGCCGGGCTACCGTCGGATCGACGTCGCTCTCGCACCAGGGATCCAACCGATGCGTCCTCGCTCCCGCCTGCTCGTCCTCGCCGCAGCCGTGCTGCTCGCGGCGTGCTCCTCGGCCGCCGCACCGTCCGTCAGCGGTGCCTGGGCGCGACCGGCGGGCGCCGATGGTGTCAGCGCGGCCTATCTCACGATCACCGCCCCGTCCGGTGCCGCCGATGCCCTGCTGTCCGCGTCGAGCCCGGCCGCCGAGATGGTCGAGATCCACGCGACCTCGACCGACGGGAGCGGGATGACCGGCATGGACGCCGTCTCCCGGGTCGACATCCCCGCGGGCGGGTCGGTCGAGTTCAAGCCCGGCGGGCATCACCTCATGCTGATGGGCCTGACCGGCGCGCTGACGCCCGGCTCGAAGATCGAGCTCGATCTCGTCTTCGAACACGCGGGCAGGGTGGTGGTCCAGGCGGAGATCCGGGCGGGCTGACGTGGCGCAGCGACGCACCGTCTCGCAACCGGGGGACGACTCCGGCAGTGCCCTCGACCGAGCCTTTTGGCTCGTGGTCGGGCTGGCGGCCGTGCTGGTCGTCGTGATGCTCGCCGGCCTCGCTCTGGGCGGTCGCCCGTCGAATGCGCCGGGCGTGGCCGGCGGCTCGCCGTCATCCCCGTCGGGCTCGCCGCCGATCGACGTCGGGTCGTACCTCGATCCCGTCGCGCGCGAGGCCGCGCCGATCGAGCTCACCGATCCGACCGACCGCCCGTTCTCGCTCGCATCGCTCCGCGGGGCGCCGACATTCGTGTTCTTCGGCTACACCCACTGTCCCGATGTCTGCCCGGCCACCATCGGCACGATCGGGCTCGCGATGGAGGCCTACGGCTCCGGCCCGCGGGCGGTCTTCGTCAGCGTGGACCCCGAGCGCGACACGACGACGTGGCTGCGCGAGTACGTCCGCTACCTGCCTGCCGGGTTCACCGCCCTGACCGGGACGGCGGCCCGGATCCGCTCGACCGCTGACGCGTGGCATGTCCAGTACGCCAAGGTCGAGACCGGGGTCGCCGGCGCCTATGCGATGTCGCATACCGCGGATGTCTTCCTGGTCGACGCGGCCGGGATGCTCCGGGCGAGCTTCCCGTTCGGGACGTCATCCGAGGCGATGACCGCGGTGCTGCGCGCGGTCGTCGCGACCCCCCTCGCGACGGAGGCCCCGACGTCGCGTCCGGTCCCATCGGCCACGCCCATGTCCGAGACGCCCGCGGCGACACCCGTCGCGACGGCCAGCGGGCCGGCCCGCCGCGCCGGGCCTCGGGGTGGCGGTCGTCTCGAGCGCGGTCTGGGCATCGGCCCCGGGCCCCGTGATCCTGCGCCTGTCCGCCGACGGAGCCGCCGTCGACGACACGACGCTCCGTCCGACCGTCCAGCTCGTCTCCGCGGCCGGTGACGGCATCGGTGGACCGGTGACGGCCACGGCGGTCCGGCCACCGGGCGTCGATGACGTCTCCTACGTCGCCACCCTCGCGATCCCGACCCCCGGCACGTGGCGGCTCGAGGTCACCGCGCCGCTCGCCGGCGTGAGCCCGGACCGGGTCCGCCTCGATCACGGCCCTCGACCCCGGAGCGACGGCGGCCCTCGGTGCTCCGGCGCCGGCCGTCCGGACGCCGACCCTCACCGACGTCGGCGGTGTCGCCCGCGCGGTGACGACCGATCCGGCCCCGGACCTGCGGCTGTCGGGGACCTCGACTGTCGACGCGCTCGCCGCACACCAGCCGTTCGTGCTCGTGATCGACTCGAGCCGCTTCCGCGTCTCGCCGGTCTGCGGGCGGGCGATCATCATGGCCCGCTACCTGCTCGATCGGTGGCGCGACGTCGCCTTCATCCACCTCGAGCCGTACCGCTACCGGGTCATCGAGGACACCGCGGTCCTCGACGGCACGCTCGATGCGCCGACGTTGACCGACCCTGCCGCCGCCTGGGGCATCGGGGGCGCGCCGTGGGGCGCTCGCTCGATGCCGTGGACCTTCGTGGTCGATGGCGACGGCATCGTCCGCGCCAAGTACCAGGGCGTGACCGGCACCGAGGACGTCGACGTCATGCTCGCCCTCATCGTGGCCGGCGGCTGAGCCGAGTCTCCCGGTCTTGGGCGTCGTTCGGCCCACCGATTCAGGCCGATGGTCACCTCCCACCCGGTCGGGCGCCCGCCACCATCGGGTCATGGATACCCTGCCGCAGGTTGACCTGCCCACCCCCGATCCCGTCGAGAGCGCCCTCACCCGTCGCGGGTTCCTGCGCGGTGCCGCACTGGCCGGCGGCGGCCTCATGGCCGTCGGCCTGGCCGCCTGCGCGCCGGCTGCCGCGCCGCCCTGGACCTTCGGCCCGACGCTTCCGAACCCCACGGCGGCTCCGAGCGCAAGCGCCGTTGCGGCTGCCAGCGCCGGTCCGTCCGCGTCTGCAGCTCCGAGTCACGACATGTCGGCCAGCCCGACGCCGGCCGCTTCCGGTTCGGCTGCCCCGAGCGGCCCGATCCCGGCAGGCTGGAGCGAGCACGACGTCGCCGCCCGCGACGTCGTCCGCCGCTATCTCGGCAACCTCGTCCCTGCGCTCAAGGACATCTACGGCCCGATCGCGTTCGCCAAGCTCGCCACGATCCTCGGCGCCGCCGACGCCTATCCGCAGCTGACGCAGAAGCCGGCCTTCGCCCAGGTCCCGAACCTGTTCCTGACCGACGCCGTGAAGCCGCTCAAGCCCGAGCTCGTCGGCGACGTCAAGGTCTTCCGGCTCACCATCGACGAGATCGAGCAGCATATCGATGAGCTCCAGCCGCCGATCGCCGCACTCGGCTACAACGGCCAGTGGCCGGGTCCGACCATCCGGGTCAACCAGGGCGACAAGGTCCGCGCGATCTTCACCAACAACCTCAAGGAGACGACCAGCGTCCACTTCCACGGCGTCGAATTCGACGACTTCTTCCAGGACGGCGTCCCGTTCGTCAACCAGCTCCCGATCACACCGGGCGAGACCTACACCTACGAGTTCACGGCGAGCCAACGCCGGCTCGCTGATGTACCACTCGCATCACAACGCGACCGACCAGGTCGGGCGCGGGCTGCTGGGGGCGTTCATCGTCGATCCGACGCCGGACCCGATGAAGTTCGACCGCGAGTACACCTGGATCTCGAACGACGCCCTCGGCGGGTTCACGATCAACGGCCACGGCTTCCCGGCCACCGTGCCGGTCCTCGCCGCCGTCGGTGAGACGGTCCGCGTCCGGTTCATGAACGAGGGGATCATGATGCACCCATGGCATCTCCACGGGATGCCGATGCGGGTGGTCGCTCGTGACGGCTGGGCGCTCGGCAGCGCCGCGTTCACTGCCGACACCCTCGGGGTCAACCCCGGCGAACGCTACGACGTGCTGATCGACGCCAAGACCCTCGGCGTATGGCCGTTCCACTGTCACATCCTGCCGCACGCCGAAGGCGCCAACGGGATGTTCGGCATGGTCAACACCCTCGTCGTCGTCCCGCAGAAGGCCGACGTCGACGCGATCGTGGGGGCCATCCTCGCCTGAGCGGAGCCGCTCAGGCGAACGGCAGCCCGACGTAGTTCTCGGCGAGGCTCCGCGACGCCGCGGTCGAACGCACGAGCCAGTCGAGCTCCGCGTGTCGGAGACGGAGGCCGAAGCCGTCCTCGCCCGGGAGGACGTGCGTGATGGAGCTCATGTACCACGAGAAGTCCTGGACCCGCCAGACCCGGGTGAGACAGCGGGCCGAGTAACCGTCGAGGAGATCCATTCGACCGGTCTCGTACCAGGCCGCGATCCCCTCGGCCAGCGCGTTGACGTCGCTGACGGCCAGGTTCAGGCCCTTCGCCCCGGTCGCCGGCACGATGTGCGCCGCATCGCCGGCGAGGTACAGCCGGCCGAACTGCATCGGCTCCGCGACGAACCCGCGCATCGGCGCGATCGAGCGGTCGATGATCGGGCCGTCCGCGAGCTCCCAGTCGGCGTCGGTCGCCATCCGGGTCCGCAGCTCGGTCCAGATCCGGTCGTCCGGCCAGGCGGCCAGGTCGTCGCCGTTGGAGACCTGCAGGTACAGCCGGGAGATCGTCGGGGAACGCATGCTGAGCAGGGCGAACCCACGCTCGTGCGCCGAGTAGACGAGCTCGTCGGAGGCGGGGCGGGCCTCGGCCAGGATGCCCAGCCACGAGAACGGGTACTCGCGCTCGTAGGTCGTGATGGCGCCCGACGGGATGGCCGATCGCGACACGCCGTGGAACCCGTCGCAGCCTGCGACGAAGTCGCAGCGCAGCACCCGCTCGTGCCCGGCCGAGCGGTAGCGGATGGTCGGCTGGTCGCTCGCGAGGTCGTCGAGCCGGACGTCGTCGACCTCGAACGCGATGGGCCCGCCGGCCGCCAGCCGCGCGGTGATCAGGTCCTTGACCACCTCTTGTTGCCCGTAGATCGTGATCGCCCGGCCGTCGGTCAGGTCGCTCAAGGGGATGCGGTGGTCGCGTCGGTCGAATCGGATCCCGATGCCATGGTGGACGAGGCCCTCGCGCCTCATCCGCTCGCCGAGGCCGATCTCGTTGAGCAGATCGACCGTGCCCTGCTCGAGGACGCCGGCCCGCACGCGGTGCTCGACATACGAGCGATCGCGGTCCTCGAGCACGACCGACTCGATCCCGGCCCGTGCCAGGAGGTGCGACAGGAGCAGGCCGGCCGGACCCGCCCCGACGATCCCGACCTGGGTCCGGTCGGTCATGCCGGCCTTCAGCCCCAGACGTCCCGGGCGACGTCGCCGAGGAGCTGGAGTTTGGCCCGCTGGTCCTCGAATGTGACGAGGTTGCCCGGCAACGTCGAGGCGAATCCACACTGCGGGGAGAGGCCCAGTCGGTCGAGCGGGATGAAGCCGGCGGCCTCGTCGATCCGCGCCTTGAGATCAGCGGCGTGCTCCAGCTCCGGTTCCTTCGTGGTGATCAGACCGAGCACGACCGTCTTGTCGGCGGGGACGAACCGCAGTGGTGCGAAGGTCCCGGCTCGAGGTGAGTCGTACTCGGCGAGGATCCGGTCGCACGCGAGGTCGTTGAACAGCTGCTCGGCGATGGTGTCGTAGCCACCCTCGACCGACCACATGCTTCGATGGTTGCCGCGGCACAGGTGGACCGAGAAGGTGACCTGCGGGAAGGCCGACATGAGCGCGTTGTCCATCGCGATCATCTCGCCGAGCCACGTGGCCGGATCGAGTCCCACCTTGCGCAGGTTCTCGCGGCCCTCCTCGCTGACCATGTGGGTGTAGCGCGGGGAATCGAGTTGGACGTAGTCCGCCCCGGCATCGACGACCTCGCGGACGATGTCGGTCATCAGGCGGAGCGCCTCCGCCATGTACACGTCCCGGTCCGGGTATACCGAGTCGGAATAGCCGGGGACCCACAGCACGCTCGCGTAGGTCATCCCGGCGATCGTCGTCTTGGTCGGCGTCGTGGAATGCGCATGCACGAATTCGTATTCGCGCAGGGACAGGTTCTGCCGCCGGCCGAGCGGCTCGGTGACCGCCGGCAGCATCGGCGGCGGTCCTGACGGCTGGTCGCCGCCGCGCGTGAACGGCACGGGCGCCGGCACCTCCGGGTTGTAGCCGGTCAGGCTCGCGGTGAGCGGATCGAACCAGAACTTGCGCCGAACCTCGCCATCGGTGATGACGTCGATGCCGCATGATTCCTGGAGCTCGATCGCCTCGAGACCGGCGCGATCCTGGACGGCGGTCAGCTCCGCCTCGGACAGCTCGCCGCGGTCGAACCGCTCGAACGCGTCCTTCAGGTAGCCGGGTCGCAGCAGGCTGCCGACGACCTCCGACCGATACGCCAGCGGGGTCTTGCCCATGGGATCGCCTCCGTCCTCGTTGCCCTAGAACGGGTAGTCGGGCAATTCGCCGCGAATCGTCACCCATTGGGTCTGGGTGAACGCGTCGATGTTGGCCTGTGCGCCGCCGAGACGTGCGCCCGGCCCGGACGACTTGACCCCGCCGAACGGGTTGACGACCTCGTCGCTGATCGTCTGGTCGTTGATGTGGACGATCCCGATCGGCATCCGGTCGGCGATCGCGAGGCCCTTCATGACATCGCGGGTCAGGATGCCCACCGACAGCCCGTAGTCGGTGTCGCAGGCGAGGCGGACCGCCTCGTCGATGCTGTCGAAGGCGACGACCGGCGCGACCGGGCCGAAGATCTCCTCGACGTAGGCCGGCAAATCGAGCGGGACGTCGGCCAGGACGGTCGGCCGGTAGAACAGCCCGTCGAACGTCCCGCCGGCGACGAGCGTGGCGCCCGCGTCGACGGTCGAGGTCACCAGCCCGTGGACCCGGTCGCGCTGCTTCGCGTCGATGATCGGCCCGAGCGCGACCGTCCCGCTCATCGGGTCGCCGACCGGCAGGTGGTTCGCGTGCTCGGCCAGCTTCGCCACGTACTTGTCCACGATGCCCCGGGCGACGATGTGGCGGCCGGTCGTCATGCACACCTGGCCCTGGTAGAGGTACGAGCCCCAGGCCCCGACCGAGACGGCCTTGTCGAGGTCGACGTCGTCGAGGACGATCATCGCGTTGTTGCCGCCGAGCTCGAGGTGGACCCGCTTGAGGCCCTCGGCCGCGGCCTGCGCCACGGCGCGACCGCCACGCGTCGACCCGGTGAACGAGACCATGTCGACGTTCTTCTCCCGGACGAGCGCCTCGCCGATGTCGGCGCCGCCGGGCAGGACGTGGAAGAGGCCCTCGGGGAGGCCCGCCTCCTCGAAGATGCGCGCCAGCGTCACGCCACCGGAGACGGCCGTGCGCGGATCGGGCTTGAGCAGGACGGCATTGCCGAGGGCGAGGGCCGGCGCCACCGCGCGGATCGACAGGATCAGCGGGAAGTTGAACGGCGAGATCACGCCGACGACGCCGACCGGCAGCCGGCGCGACATGCTGAGCAGCGGGTCGCGCGTCCGGAGCAGCTCGCCGTACGGCAGCGAGACCAGGCCCGCCGATTCGTAACAGGTGCTCGCCGCGAACCAGGTCTCGAGCTGGCCTTTGGGGAGGATCGCGCCCGTCTCGCGCATGATCCAGCCCTGGACGGCCTCGCCGTGCTCGTTCCACAGGTCGCCGGCCCGGCGCAGGATGGCGGCCCGTTCCTGGTAGCCCGTCGCCGCCCAGGCGACCTGTGCCTCCTTGGCCCGTGCCGCGGCGCGAGCGACATCCGCTGCCGTGGCGAAGCCGATCCGACCGAGTTCGTCGCCGGTCGCGGGCTCCATCACCGCGTGCTCTTCGCCGCCGCCCTTCGTCCAGCCGTCGAGGTAGATGCGACCGGTCCAGGTGCTGCTGTCCATGAAGGTGCTGTCGATGACCGTCATGCCGGTTCCTCCTTCGTGCTGCCTTGCTGGTCCGTGTCGTCGATCGAGCGGAGCGTGCGGGTCGCGATCGCCATCGCCGCGTTCGCCGCCGGGACGCCGGCGTAGACCGCGCTGTGCAGGAGCACCTCGCCGATCTCGTCGGGGCTGAGGCCGTTGCGCAGCGCGGCGCGCACGTGCATCCCGATCTCGCCCTCGGCGCGGAGCGCGGTGAGGATCGCCAGGGTGATCGCGGAACGCGTCCGACGGTCGAGGCCCGGTCGTGCCCAGATGTCGCCCCAGGCGGTTCGCGTGATGAAGTCCCCGAATGGCTCGCTGAAGGGCGTCATCTCGGCGTTCGCCCGGTCCACATGGTCGTCGCCGAGGACCTCGCGCCGGATCCGCGTGCCCGTCTCGCGCCGCTGGTCGTCGTTCATGCGGTGTCCTCCAGGGGCTCGAGGTTGCCGAGGTGGTCGAGGACCAGGCGCGTGACGGCCGCGGGCTGCTCGACGTTGACGAGGTGGGCCGCATCCGCGACGACGGCGAGCCGCGCGTCGGCGATCCCCGCGACGATCCGCTCCGCGTGCTCGACGGGGGTAGCCACGTCGTCGGCGCCCACGACGACCAGGGTCGGGGCCGCGATCGAGGCGAGGTCGCCGGTCAGGTCCATCCGCTCGATGGCCCGACAGCAGCCCGCATAGCCGACCGCCGAGCACGACGCGATCATCGCCCGCATCCGCTTCACCACCTCCGGGTGCCCGGCAGCATACGCGGGCGTGAACCAACGGCCGACGACCAGGTCGGCGACGGCGCCGACATCCTTGGCGACGACCGTCTCCGCGCGGGTCGCCCACATCTCGGGCGGCCCGAGGCGCGCCGACGTCGCGCACAGCACGAGCCGGTCGATCCGGTCCGGGGCGTGGGCGGCCACCCACATCGCGACCATCGCGCCGAGCGACAGGCCGCACACGCTGGCCCGCTCGACGTCGAGGTCGTCAAGCAGCGCGAGGAGGTCGCCGCCGAGGTCGGCGATCGTGTATGGGCCGTCGGGCGCCGGAGAGCCGCCGTGGCCGCGCAGGTCGTAGCGCACGACCCGGGACGTGCGGGCGAGCTCCGCCACCTGCGGATCCCACATGGCGAGCGTGCTCCCGAGCGAGTTCGCCAGCACGACGACGGGCCCGTCCGACGGCCCGCTGACCTCGCGATGGACACGGACCGGGCTCACGCCCCCGACCCTCGTCGCGTGGCGTGCGCCGCGAGCGCCCGGTCCACGAAGACCTCGACGCTGCCCAGGTAGGTGTCCGGGTCGAGCAGGGCAGCGATCGCGGCGGGGTCCAGCCGGTCCGCGATGGCCGGGGTGGCGGCCAGCACGTCGGCCATTGACCGGCCCGTCGCGTCCGACTCGGCGACGGCGCGAGCGACGGCGTCGTGCGCGGCGACCCGACCGAGCCCCGACGCGAGCGCGAGCGCGACCCGTTCGGCGAGGATCCCCCCGCCGGCCCGCTCGAGATTCGCGCGCATCCGGGCCCCGTCCACCTCGAGGTGGTCGAGGGCATCGGTCAGCCACGCGGCCGCCGACCCGACGGAGCGGAGGAGCTCGGACAGGGGCCGCCACTCCGTATGCCAGGCCCCGGCCGCTCGCTCGTGCTCGCCGCCGCCGGCCGCGAACAGCAGCGTGGCGACCAGCCCGGGCGCCTGCGCGGCACAGGCCCGTGCGGCGACGGCCGCGACGGGGTTGCGCTTGTGCGGGAGCGTCGACGATCCGCCGCGGCCCGGGGTCGCGTCGCGGACCTCGCCGACCTCGGTCTGGGCGAGCAGGACGAGGTCGAGGGCCGGCTTGGCGACGGCCGCCGCGCACGACCCGAGCGCGCCCGCAAGATCCGCGATCCGCGTCCGCTCGGTGTGCCACGGCCCGATCGGTTCTGCCAGGCCAAGATCTTCGGCCATTGCGCGGGCGACCGCCGGCCCGTCCGTCCCGAATGCCGCGAGCGTGCCTGACGCCCCACCGAGCTGGATCGCCAGCCGGTCGCGCCTGACCGCGGCCAGCCGCTCGGCGGCCGCGTCCAGGCCGGTCAGCCAGGCCGCCGCCTTGGCGCCGAACGTCGTCGGGGTCGCCTGCTGCAGCAGGGTCCGGCCGGCCATCACGGTCCCGCGATGCGCGTCCGCGAGCCCGGCTGCCGCGTCGCTCGCGCCGTCGAGGTCCGCGAGGATGGCGGCGCTCGCCCGCGAGGCGACCAGCATCGCGGCCGTGTCGAGGATGTCCTGGCTTGTGGCCCCCCGGTGGACGTCGGCCGAGGCGGGCCCCCCGACGAGGGCCGTCAGCGCGGCCACGAGTGGCACGACCGGGTTGCCGCTGTCTGCCGCCGCTCGGCCGAGCGCCGCGACGTCGAACCGCCCGTCGCGACAGGCGCGCTCGATCGCCTCGGCGTGGGCGGGCGGGATCACCCTGGCGTGCGCGAGGGCGCGGGCGAGGGCGGCCTCGACCTCGAGCATCGCCCGGAGCCACGCCTCGTCGGAGACGGCCGCGGCAGCGGCGCCGCGGGCCAGGACCCCGTCGAACAGTCCGCCACCGGCGTCAGACATCGAAGAACACCGTCTCGCCTTCCCCCTGGAGGACGATGTCGAACCGGTAGCCGTCAGCGGTCCGCTCCGCGACGAGCGTCGCACGGCGGGCCGGATCGGCGATCGAGCCGAGCACCGCGTCGGCGGCATTGGCGGCGGCCTCGTCATCGAAGTAGCAGCGGGTCACGAGCGCCTTGAGCAGGCCGCGGGCGAGGACGGTCACGTCGATGTGCGGCGCCTGCGGCGCGCCGTCGGGCCCCGCGACGATACCGGGCTTGCGGGTGAGGATCGCGAACCGGCCGTCGGCGTCGGTCAGGCACCGGCCGAAGCCGCGGAACGCAGTCGACCCCTCGCCGTCCGCCGGGTGGGCGAACCGGCCGTCCGGGTCCGCCTGCCACGTCTCGATGGCCCCGTCCGGGACGGCCTCCCCGGACCCGTCGGTCAGGCGGCCGCGGATCCAGATCGCGTCGTCGGTCCCGGCCGGCACGACGTACGGGCCGTCGGACCAGATCAGGCCGATCGACAGGTACGGCCCGGCGGTCTGGGACGGCGTCCGCGGCAGGCTCATGGCTCGTCCCGATCGTCGTCCTCGAACGGGGTCGCCTCGCGGCCCCGCAGGACGATGTCGAAGGTGAACCCGAGCGCCCATTCGGGCACGGTCTCGCCGATGTCGAAATGGGCGATCACGCGCTCGCGTCCACGCGCGTTCGGGATCGAGTTGAGGATCGGGTCCTGGCGGAAGAGCGGGTCGCCCGGGAAGTACATCTGGGTCACGAGGCGCTGCGGGAACGCGTGCCCGAACAGCGAGAAATGGATGTGCGCCGGGCGCCAGGCGTTGAGGTGGTTGCGCCAGGGATAGGCGCCCGGCCGGATCGTCACGAACCGATAGCGGCCCTCGTGGTCGGTCAGCGCTCGGCCGATGCCGCTGAAGTTCGGATCGAGCGGCGCAGGATGCTGGTCGACGTCGTGCCGGTAGCGGCCGGCGGCGTTCGCCTGCCAGATCTCGACCAGGCTGTCCCGCACCGGCCGGCCATCGGCGTCCATCACCCGCCCGGCCACGATGATCCGCTCGCCGAGGGGCTCGCCGTCGTGCTGGACGGTCAGGTCCATGTCGGTCGGGCCGACCCGCCCTGGACCGAGCAACGGCCCGGTCAGCTCGGTCAGCGACTGCGGCAGCAGGACGAGCGGCTTCGACGGCGCCCGGAGCCGGGTCGCCTCGTACGCGGGATACAGGTAGGGCGGGTCCACCGGGTCCTCGTCGCGGCGGTAGCCGTGTCGCTCACCCATCGGTCGCCATCCCCTGTTGGCCGCCACCGGCCGCCGGCCCGTCGCCGGCAGCCGACCCCTCCGGCGCCCAGAGCCAGTACCCGGTCGGGAACGGGTGGAGGTTGAACCGGCCGGCGATCGCGCCCCAGATGCCGCGCGGCGCCCAGAGGGCGATGACGATCGCGACGATCCCCAGGACGATGAAGTACCAGGCACCGTATGGCGCGAGCGCGGTCTGAAGCGCGAAGTAGACGATCGTCCCGACGATCGGACCCTCGATCGAGCCGATCCCGCCGATGATGACGACGAAGATCATCTTGGCCGACCACGAGACGCTGAACACCGACGTCGACTGGACGTTCAGCTGGCTGAGCAGGAGGAGGCCGCCCGCGGCACCGCAGCCGGCCGCGGCGACGAGGAAGACGATCCGCTTCGCCGAGGCGACGTCGGAGCCCGCGCTCCGCGCCCCGATCTCGTCATCGCGGACCGCCGTCAGGACGAGCCCGAGGCGACCGCGCAGGACGACATAGACGGTCGCCAGCGCGAGCACCACGACCGCGAGGCTGGCCCAGTACGTCCAGGCCAGCCGGGTCGTCGGGTCGATCCCCGAGGCGCCGGGCAGGATGGTGCCGGTGCCCCCGCCGAGCGATGGGAACCGGCTGACGATGAGCTGCACCGAGTCGGCCACGACCCAGGTCGCGATCGCGAAGTACCCGCCGCGCAGGCGGAGCAGGAGCCACGAGATCGGGAGCGCGGCGACGGCGGATCCGACGACGGCCAGCGGCAGCGCGAGGTACGGCTGCATCCCCCACTGGGCGAGGATCAGGACGCCGTACGCGCCGAGACCGATGAATGCCTGCTGCCCGATCGACACGAGGCCGGCATAGCCCGCCAGCAGGTTCCACATCGAGGCCATCGTGAGGAGGATGAACACGTCGACGAGGGTCGCGGTCGTGCCCGCCCCGACCAGGGCCGGGAAGGCGGCCAGGACCACGACCGCCGCGACCACGACGACCGGCGTCAGGCGATGCCGGCGGCGCGACCGGGTGACGCGGACGGCAGGCGGCGCCGCCGCCGGCCTAGGGCCACGGTCCGCGGAGAGCGCCGTGTCGGCCGGGAGCGTCACGTCACGGCCCTCGGTCCGGCGATGCCCTGGGGCCTGATCGCGAGCACGACCAGGAACACGAGGTTCCCGGCGAGGAACCCGAACCCCGGATCGATGGTCGAGCCGATCGATTGCGCCACACCGAGCACGATCCCGCCGGCCAGCGTGCCCCACAGCGAGCCGATCCCGCCGATGACGACCGCCTCGAACGCGAAGATGAGGCGGCTCGAGCCGCTCGCCGGCGCGAACGACGAGTACATCCCGAATGCGAGCCCGGCGAGCGCCACCGTCGCGAGCGCCAGCCCGGCGGCGATGCCGAACACATGGCGGTAGCGGACGCCGGACAGCTGGGCCGCCTCCCGGTCGTCGGAGACCGCCCGGATCTGCCGGCCGGACGATGTCGAGCCGAGGTACCAGGCGAGCGCGCTGAGCACGAGTACGGCCACGATGAAGATCCCGAGCGAGAGGTACGCGATCGAGATCTGGTTGTTGAGCTGGAACGAGCCGGTCACCAGCGAGCCGATGTCGATGGAGTGGCTGTCGGCCGAGAACACCTCGAGCAGGGCGTTCTGGATGATGACCGCCAGCCCGAAGGTCACGATGAGGGTGGTCAGCGGTCCCCGGTCGAGGGCGGCCTGGACGAAGGTCCGCTGACCCAGGTAGCCGATGATCGCGAAGGCCGGCACGACGACGACGAACGCCAGCAGCGGCGGCAGGCCGAACAGCGGGATCACCACGATCGCGAGGTACGCCCCCGCGACGGCGAGGTCGCCGTGGGCGAGGTTGATCGTGCCCATCACGCCGTACAACAGTGACAGGCCGGTCGCGGACAGCGCGTAGAGGCCGCCGAGGAGCACCCCCTGGATCAGCGCGTTGAGCCAGATCATCCCGCGCCCGCCGCTGCGCCAACGGCCGTGCCCACGCCGAGCCCGAAATAGGCGGCTTCGATCTGCTGCGGAGTGAAGCTGTCGCGCGGTCCGGACAGGGTGGTCCGGCCCTCGAGCAGGCACTGGATCCGGTCCGCGACCCGGATCGCCTGGCTCACGTCCTGCTCGACGACCAGGACGGACATGCCGGTCGACAGCAGCTCCGGCAGGAGGCCATAGATCTGGCGCACGACCTTCGGCGAGAGCCCCAGCGACAGCTCGTCGAGCATCAGGACGCGCGGGTTCGAGACCAGCGCCCGCCCGATCGCGACGGCCTGCTGCTCGCCGCCCGACAGCTGCGCCGCCCGCTGACCGCGCCGCTCGCGGACCCACGGGAAGAGCTCGAAGACGCGCTCGATCGTCCACGGTCCCGGCCGGTGACGGTGGGCGCCGACGAGCAGGTTCTCCTCGACGGTGAGCGACGGGAACAGGCGCCGGCCCTCCGGCACGAGCGCGATCCCGGCCACCAGCCGGTCCTCCGGCGATCGACCCGTCAGGTTGGCGCCACCGAGGCGCACGCTCCCGCTGGTCGGCAGGTGGAGCCCGGCCAAGGTCCGCAGCAGCGTCGACTTGCCCGCCCCGTTGGCACCGATGATGGCATACGCCTCACCCTCGCCGAGCTCGAGGCTCACCCCGCTGAGCGCACGGAGCTGTCCGTGGTGGACGGTCAGGTCGTGGACGTCGAGCAGCGCGGTCATCGGCCGGACCCGGCCTCGGCCAGCGCGACCTCGGCCAGCGATTCAGCGGTCGCCTCGGTGCCGAGGAAGACTTCCTTGACCATCGGGCTGGCGAGCACGGCCTCGGGCGCGCCGTCGCCGATGATCCGGCCCCCGGCCAGACAGATCAGGCGGTCCACGACCTCGACGAGGGCGCGCACCACGTGCTCGATCCAGATGACCGCGGTGCCGTTCGCCCGCGCCGCCTGCACGATCGCCACGAGCTGCGCGACCTCCGGGTCGGTCAGGCCGCCGGCCACCTCGTCGAGGAGGAGCAGGCGGGGCCGCGTCGCCAAGGCGCGGGCCAGCTCGAGTCGCTTGCGCTGGAGCAATCCGAGCTGCGACGCCGGGCGGTTCGCGTCGGCCGGCAGGCCGACCTCGGTCAGGATGGCGGCCGCCAGCTCGAAGCTGGCCTGCGCACGCTGGCGGCCGCCCTGTTGCGCGGCGACGAGGACGTTCTCGAACACCGTCATGCCCTCGAACGGCCGTGGGACCTGGTAGGTCCGGCCGATGCCGAGGCGGCAGCGCCGCGCGGCATCGAGCCCGGTGACGTCGCGACCGTCGAAGGCGATCTGCCCGCGGGCCGGGGCAAGGTCGCCCGAGATCATCGCGAACAGGCTCGTCTTGCCCGCCCCGTTGGGGCCCACGATACCGACGGCATCGCCGGCCCCGATCGCGATCGACAGGTCGTCGGCGACGACGATCCGGCCGAAACTCCTGGAGACGTGGGTCAGCTCGAGGAGCGGACCCACCGCATCAGGCGTTGGTCGGCTCGAGGCTACCGCCGGTGGCGACATCGGAGTTGAGGCTGTTGTCGACGACCACCATCTCCCACGGGTACGTCGTGCCTTTCTTCCACTGGACGCCGACGGGGCGCATCATCCCGATCCCCGGCTGTGGTCCCTTGGCGAAGTCAAGCGGTCCGCAGATGCCCGAATACTGCAAGGTGCCGAGGGCCGCCGCCACCGCATCCTTGCCGTGCGGGTCCTGGACGGCAGCGAAGGCCAGTTCGGCGACCTCGAACAGCGAATACGTGGAGCCAAGCGACTGGAGCCACTGCTTTCCGGACGCCTTCTGGTAGGCGTCGGCGAGGTCCTTGCTCAATTCACCGGTCAGCGACGACTTGTAGGGCATGAACGGGCCCCACCAGCAGTCCGTCGCGATGTTGTTGACCAGGTCCCCGAGTGCCTCGGTGTCGGCCGGGAAGAGGAGGACCTTGGCGACGGTGGCGAGCTTCGGCTTGAAGCCCTGCTGGGCCGCCTGCTTCCAGAACGTGTTGAAGTCGGGCGGCAGCGGAGCGTTGATGAAGATCTGGACGTTCGCCGCCTTGAAGGCGGAGATCATCGCGGTGAAGTCGGTCGTGCCGTCGGGATACGGCCCTCCGTCGACGAACGTGTAGCCGGCCTTCTTGATGACATCGGGCCAGGCGGCCCGGAACGCGTTGCCGTCGGCGTCGTTCGGGAACATCCCGCCGACGACCTTGTTCGTCGGGATCCGGTCCCACATCGGGACGAAGCAGCCGCCGAACGTCTCGGCGCCGAAGAAGAACATCGTCGTGTACTTGAACGGGACGGGCTTGGCCGGATCCGCCTGCCGCCCGAAGAACCAGGCCTGCCATGGAACGACGGTCGACAGGCACGGGACGCCCTGCGCCTCGCAGATCTGGGCGACCGGGTTGGTCGTCTCCGGGGTCGACGTCGTCACGACCATGTCGGCCTTGTCCTGGAGGATCAGCTCCTGTGCCACCTGCGAAGCACGGTTCGGGTCGGACTGCGAGTCCTTGACCACGATCTCGACGTCGTACCTCTTGCCGCCGACCTGGAAGCCCTTGGTATACGCGTCCGATGCGCGGATGCGGTCCACGACGAACGCGTCGCCCGAGGCGAACCCGGCAAGCTGCCCGGTCTGCGGCGTCACGAAGCCGATGGTGATCTTGCCCGCGCTCGGGGCCGTGGACGCGGCGACACTCGCTGCCGCTGAGGCGCCCGTCGTCGGGGCGGTCGACGCGGCGGCGCTCGGCGCGGTCGAGGCCGCGGGGGAGCAGGCCTCGATGAGGCCCGCGGCGCTGACCCCCGCGAGGCCGACACCGAGCCCCTTCAACAGGTTTCGACGGGTCAACGGTCGATCGAGCGCGGTGGGCGGCGGATCGCTCGCCTCGGGCGCGGGACGCGGTCGGTCGGTCATCGCGGTCTCTCCTCCAAGCGGCCCAACCGGCTCGACCCATCCCTAGCCGGCGGGCTCGTCGCCCTGCGTCTCGCGTGGCCATCGCCGGATGGGTTGCGGAACGCTAGCACGGGCCCTGCGGCGTGCCTACCCTTCTCTTCCACTGAGTGGAAGCCATCCGCAGAAGGGGCTAGGGAGCGGTCGGCAGCACGCCATCCCAGGATTCGTGGAGCCGGCGGGAGAGGCCGCGCGCCGCGGTCCGGACCACCGGAGCGAGGCGGGCGACGTCGGTCGATCTCGAGTCGATCACGATCGAGATCGCGGCCACGACCGTGTCGTGCGAGCCGTAGACCGGCGCGCCGACCGAGAGGCTCCCCATCGTCATCTCGTCCCGCGTGTACGCGAACCCCATCTGTCGGACCTTGTCGAGGTCGCGCCGGAGCTCGTCGGGATCGACGATCGTCCGCTCGGTCAGGCGCTCGAGGCCGCGGGCGAGCAGGCCGTCGAGCACCTCGTCGTCGGCATACGCCAGGAGGACCTTCCCGACGCCCGTCGCGTGCAGCGGAAGCCGCCCGCCGATCCTGGTCACGATCGGGACCGAATCCCGGCCGCTGATCTTCTCCACGAAGAGGGCATCGAGCCCGTCGAGGACGGCCAGCTGGACGTTCCCGTGGGTCGCCTCGTAGAGGTCCTCCATGTACGGGATGGCGAGCTCGCGAAGGCCGGTCCGGATCGGGGCGAGCGAGCCGAGCTCCCACAGGCGGACGCCGACGCGGAACGTCCCGTCGCCGTCGCGTTCGAGGGCGCCCCACCGGACGAGCTCACCGGTCAGTCGATGGACGGTCGCAAGTGGGAGTCCCGATCGTCGGCTGATCCGGGTCAGGGTCAGCCGCGACTCGCCCGGCGAGAACGCGCCGAGGATCGCAAAGACCTTGCTCGTGACGGTCTCTCCGGCGACCGTACTGCCTCCGCTCATCTGCCTAGTGTGCCGCCCCCGGCCGTTCGTCGGTGGCACGCGCCTCCACCGCTGCAAGGCGTCGATCCAGGAAATCGCGTTCGGGTCCGTTCGAGGTCAGCTCGAGGGCCCGCCGGTAGGCCGCCCCGGCCTCGGACCAGCGGCCCAGCCGGCGCAGCATGTCTGCGCGGGCCGCGTGGAGGTACGGGTACGCATCGAGGTCGCCCCCGGCCGCCAGGCCGTCCATCATCGCCAGCCCGACGGCCGGACCATCGGCCATCGCCACGGCCGCCGCGAGGTTGAGCTCGACGACCGGGGTCGGGGTCAGCGCGTGGAGCGCCCGGTAGAGCCTCGCGATCTGGGCCCAGTCGGTGTCGGCGGGGGTGGTCGCCGCGTCGTGCAGCGCCGCGATCGCGGCCTGGAGCTGGTAGGGACCCGGGCGGCGTCCGCCCAGCGCGCTGTCGACGAGGGCCTGTCCCTCCGCGATCCGCCCGGTGTCCCAGCGGGCCCGGTCCTGATCGTCGAGCAGGATCAGCTCGCCCGTTGGACTGACCCGGGCCTCGCGACGGGCGTCATGGAGCAGCATCAGGGCGAGCAGCCCGCGCGCCTCGGGCTCGTCGGGGAGCAGCGACACCACGACCCGGGCCAGCCGGATCGCCTCCGCGCACAGCTCGCGCCGGATCAGCGAATCGCCCGACGATGCCGCGTACCCCTCGTTGAACACCAGGTAGAGCACCCGCAGGACCCCGTCGAGCCGCTCGGGCAGGAGCTCGGCCGGCGGGACACGGTAGGGGATCCCGGCGTCGCGGATCTTGCGCTTGGCACGGACCAGCCGCTGGGCGAGGGTCGGTTCGGGGACGAGGAACGCGCGGGCGATCTCTGGCGTCGTCAGGCCGCCGAGCGTGCGCAGCGTCAGCGCGACCCGGGCGTCCATCGCCAGTGCCGGGTGGCAGCACGTGAAGATGAGCCGGAGCCGATCGTCGGCGATCTGCATGTCGTCCTCCGCCGCGCCGTCGTCGATGGCGCGCAGGTCGGACTCGAGCGTGGCCTCGCGGGCCAGCGTCTCGGTCTTCTCGGTCAGGCGCTTGCGCCGTCGCAGCCGGTCGATGGCGCGGTTGCGGGCCGTGGTCGTGATCCACGCCCCGGGATTGGCCGGGATGCCCCGCTCGGGCCAGGTCTCGAGCGCGCTGATGAAGGCGTCCTGGACGGCTTCCTCGGCGAGGTCGAAGTCGCCCGTGACCCGGATCAGCGTCGCGATCGCCCGGCCCTGCTCCTCGCGGAACAGGCGGTCGACCGCGTCATGGGCGGCGTCCGGCCCGGCGGCGGTCGGGTCGATCGCGGCCGGCCTCAGTTCCCCGCCGTGGCCGCGGCCGTCGAGCCTTCGCGGGCCGCCGCGTAATCCCAGACCGGTCGGACCTCGATGCACCCGGTGCGAGCACCGGGGATCATCGCCGCGTAGGCGATCGCCTCATCGAGATCGGCCGCCTCGACGAGATAGAACCCCCCGAGGGTCTCCTTCGTCTCGGCGAACGGTCCGTCGGTCGTGATGGTCCGGCCGTCGACGACGCGGACGGTCGTCGCCGTCGCGGTCGTGTCCAGCGCCTCGCCGCCGAGCATCGCGCCGCGGTCGCGCAGGTGCTGGGAGAACGCGTCGTACTCGGCCGTCTGGGCCGCCATCTCGTCGGACGGGATCTCGCCGCCGGCTTCTTCGCGCGTAGATCAGCAGGGCGTATTGCATGCCTGGCCTCCGTTCCGGAGCCGCCGGCGGCGACCCTCTGCTTCACGACGAATGGATGGACGCCGAATCGACAGGCTCGAGGACGAGTGGCGCGGTCGTCCCGGGCATCATCGGTCGGACGGTGGCCGGCTGTCGAGCGGTATCGTGTCATCCATGGCGACGGAGAAGGAAGTCCTCCGGATCAACGGGCACGAGGTCACGGTCTCGAACCCGCGCAAGGTCTACTTCCCCGAGACCGGGCACACCAAGCTCGATCTCGTCCGCTACTACCAGGCGGTCGCCGACGGGGCGCTGCGCGGGGCGGGCGGCCGGCCGATGGCGCTCAAGCGCTTCGTCGATGGCGCTGCCGGCCAGCCGTTCTTCCAGAAGCGCGCGCCCGAGAACATCCCCGACTTCGTCCGCACCGCGACGCTGACCTTCCCGTCCGGCCGGACGGCCGACGAGATCGTCATCGACGACGCGGCCGGGCTCGCCTGGGTCAACAACCTCGGCTGCATCGACCTGAACCCGCACCCCGTCCGGGCCGACGACCTCGACCACCCCGACGAGCTGCGGGTCGACCTCGACCCGGTGCCCGGCGTGCCGTGGGACCACATCCGGCTCGTGGCGCTGGCGGCGCGCGAGGCGCTCGAGGCGGTCGGTCTGGTCGGCTGGCCGAAGACCTCGGGCTCGCGCGGGATCCACATCAACGTCCGGATCGAGCCGCGCTGGACGTTCCCGGAGGTCCGCCGGGCGGCCCTCGCGCTCGCCCGGGACGTGGAGCGGCGCGTGCCCGAGCTCGCCACCTCCAAGTGGTGGAAGGAGGAGCGCCACGGCGTCTTCCTCGACTACAACCAGAACGCCAAGGACCGGACGGTGGCCTCCGCCTATTCCGTCCGGCCGCTCCCCGACGCGCGCGTGTCGGCGCCGCTCACCTGGGACGAGGTCCCGACGGTCGAGGCGGAGGCGTTCACGATCGACACCGTCCCGGCCCGGTTCGCGGCGATCGGCGACCCGGGGGCCGGGATCGACGAGGCGGTCGGGTCGCTCGAGGGGCTGCTGGAGCTCAGCACTCGCGACGAGGCGACCGGGCTGGGTGACGCGCCCTGGCCGCCGAACTACGCCAAGCAGGCCGGCGAGCCGCCGCGGGTCCAGCCGTCGAAGGCCCGACGTCGGCCGGCCGAGTACGAGCCCGGGCGCGGCGAGGCTGGCGGGCCACCGCCGGAGGTCGCCGCCGAGCGAGCGGCGGCCGTGGCCGGCGGCGACCCGAACGCGGGCCTGCCGACCGAGTGGGCCGGCTCACGGCCGACCCCGACCGGGCGCCGCAAGACCTCGATCCCGGTCGTCGAGATCTCGCGGGCGGAGTTCAAGGACGAGGCGCTGGCCGGTCTCGAGCGCTGGAAGGCACGCCATCCGGAGGTCGTCCCGTTCCTCGAACCGCCGGACATCCTCGTCGACGGGATGCGCGGCCGGTCCGCGGTCTGGTACCGCGTCCGGGTCAACCTCATCCACGTCCCCGAGGCCGACCGGCCGGTCCAGGAGCCGCTCGAGTCCGACTTCGACCCGTGGGCCGGGATGGACGTCGAGGCGTGGAAGGCAGCGACGGCCGGTCCCCGGGCCCGACGCCCGGCCGCCGAGCCGGAGGGGAAGGATCCAGGACCCTGAGCCTGCACGTCGACCGAGTCGGCCGACGTATGGTTGACGCCACTTGAATGGGGAGGGGCACGTGAGCGACGGGTCGTCCGGGACGCCGGTGGGACGCCATCGCCGTCGACGCGTCCGGACGGTCGACATCGTCGGCTTCGATCATGTCCAGCTGTCGATGCCACGCGGCGAGGAGGCGCTGGCACGCCTGTTCTACGGTGGTGTGCTCGGCCTCCAGGAGGTGCGCAAGCCACGCAAGCTGTCCCGTCGCGGCGGCGTCTGGTTCGTCGGCCCGGACCTCGCCGTCCACCTGGGCGTGGAAGAACCATTCCGGCCGGCCCGCAAGGCCCACGTCGCGTTCAGGGTCGCCAGCCTGGAACGAGCTCGCCGTCGCCTGGCTGTCCACGACGTGGACGTCGTCGAGGACGACAGCGGCCTGCCCGTCCGGCGCTGGTACATCGCAGACCCCTTCGGCAACCGGATCGAGCTGATCGACGCGGGCGACGCAGGGTTCTCGGAGCGCTGACCGCTCGAGTCCGGGGCTCCTGGGCCGGCCGGCCCGCGTTCATCCGGCGCCGAAGATCCCGGCCAGCAGGAACGGCGCCGTCTCCTCGAGCTGGTCGTAGCGGCAGGCCGCCGCGGGCTTGTCCGGGCGCCAGCGCTTGAACGTCGTCGCGTGGCGGAAGCGGTCGCCCTGGAGGTGGTCGTAGGCGACCTCCGCGACCCGCTCGGCTCGGAGCGGCTCCCACGACAGGTCCTTGCCGCGGTTCCAGCGCGAGGTCGCACCGGGCACCCGCTGGCCGGAAGCCTCGAGCTCGGCGGCCCACTCGGCCCAGCTCCCCCACGGGTGGCCCTCGAGCGCGTTCTCGCGGAGGGGCGCGAGTTCGTCGACCAGCTCGGCCCGGCGCTCCCACGAGAACGACGAGGTGACCCCGACGTGGTGGAGCGTGCCCTCGTCGTCGTACAGACCGAGCAGCAGCGACCCGACGTGCGTGCCGGGCCCGTTCTTGTGCCAGCGGAACCCGGCCACGACGCAGTCGGCGGTCCGCTGGTGCTTGATCTTGAGCATCGCCCGCTTGCCCGGCTGGTACGGCGCCTCGAGCCGCTTGGCGACCACCCCGTCGAGCCCCGCCCCCTCGAACCGCTCGAACCAGTCCGCCGCGGTGGCGCGGTCCTGGGTAGCCGGCGTCAGGTGGATCGGCGGCTGGGCCTTGCCCAGGACGGCTTCGAGCCGCTCCCGCCGCGCGCCCTGCGGCACCGTCCGCAGGTCCTCGTCGCCGAGCGCGAGCAGGTCCCACGCGACGAAGCTCGCCGGCGATGCCTCCGCCAGCATCTTGACCCGCGATGCGGCCGGGTGGATGCGCAGCAGGAGCGCCTCGAAGTCGAGCGCGCCGTCGCGTGCGATGACGACCTCGCCATCGAGGACGCAGCGTTCCGGGAGCGCGGCCCGCAGCGGCGCCGCGAGCTCCGGGAAGTAGCGATCGAGCGGCTTGAGGTCGCGTGACTGCGTGTAGACCTCGTCGCCGTCGCGGAAGACGAGCGCGCGGAAGCCGTCCCACTTGGGCTCGAACAGCCAGCCGTCGTCGGTCGGGAGCGAATCGGCGGCCTTGGCGAGCATGGGTTCGATCGGCGGGTCGAAGGGGAGTGCCATCGCCCAACGATACCGCCGCGACTGCGGCCGCTGCCTTGTGGCGTCGGGGAACACGACCGGCTCCGAACACGACGCCGGGCCGGACGGCGGGCCGACGACCACGGAACTCGCCACCAACCAACCGCGTCATCGCGGTGCCGCCAAGACCACACTGGTCGCGGTTACGGAGGTCCCATCGATGCGCACCATCCGTTCCTTCCTTCCGCTGATCGCGATCGCGCTCGTCCTGGCCGCCTGCTCGGGTTCGAGCGCGGCGCTCAGCACGGTCGGCGGTCCCGCACGTGCCGGTGACGGCACAACGGGCAGCTCGGCCAACGGCGCGCCCGAGGCGCTGCCCGCCGCGAGCGCCGCGTCCGGGCAGCAGCCCGCCCCGAACGGTGGCCCGATCGCCGCGATCGATGACACCAAGATCATCCGGACCGGCACCATGAGCCTCGAGGTCAGCGACCTCGTGAAGGCGATGCGCACGGCGCGCGACGGGATCGTCGGTCTCGGCGGCTACGTCGGCGCCTCGACCACCAGCAACGACGCCGACAAGCCGTCGGCCGAGATCACCTACCGCGTCCCTGTCGACAAATGGGAGACGGCGCTCGATCTCCTGCACGGCCTGGGCGGGCTGACCACCAAGGTCGTCACGGAGCACACCGAGGCCGTCGAGGTGACCGGCCAGGTCGTCGACCTCCAGGCGAACATCGCGAACCTGCAGGCCAGCGAGATCGCGCTCCAGGGGATCGCCGAGAAGGCCACCAAGATCTCGGACGTCCTCGAGGTCCAGGCCCAGCTCACGGCCACCCGCGGGCAGATCCAGTCCCTGGCAGCCCAGCTCAAGGACTTGAACGACCGCTCGGCCTATGCGTCGATGGCCGTCGACTTCAACGTCCCCGTCGTGGCGGTCGAGGCGGCCGGCAAGGGCTGGGATCCGGGGTCGGTGGTCGACGAAGCAGCGGCGACCATGGTCTCGGTGCTCCAGGGGCTCGCGACCGCCGGGATCTGGTTCGTGATCGTGTGGCTCCCGATCTTCCTCGTCCTCGGCGTCCTCGCCGTCATCGCGATCTGGGTCGCGCGGCGGTTCGGCTTCCGGCGCGGTCCCTCGATGACACCGCCTCCGCCCGCCCCGGTCGCCGAGGGATAGGGCTTCACCGCGGCATCGCCCACGCGGGCCCATGCCCGCGTGGCACGATGCCGCCATGACCGAGCAGGCCGAACGCTACGACCGCATCGCCGCCGGATACGCGCACTGGTGGGCGCCGGTCCTGACCCCGGCCGTCCTCGAGCTGCTCGACGGGGCGGCGCCGCTGCTTGCCACCGGCGGACGGCTCGTGGACGTCGGCACCGGGACGGGGCAGCTCGCGATCGAAGCGCTGATCCGCTGGCCGAACCTCTCCATCGTCGGGATCGACGCGTCGGCCGAGATGCGCACGATGGCCGACGCGGAGGCCGCCCGCCGACTGCCTGCCGGTGTCCGCGGCCGCTTCGAGACGGTCGTCTCGTTCGCCGACGAGATGCCGTTCCCCGACCGCGCATTCGACCTCGCGCTCTCCTCGTTCGTCGTGCAGCTCGTCCCGAACCGGGCGCGGGTGCTGCGCGAGGTCCGCCGCGTCCTGCGGCCGGGGGCGACCTTCGCCTATGTCTCGTGGCTGCAGGACGAGCGCGTCTTCGCTCCGGACGACATCTTCGACGACCTGCTCGACGAGTTCGAGATCGACGGTGAGGACGACCCCGGACGCCCCGGCGATCTCCCGTCCGTGGATCGGGCGGCCGGGGAGCTGCGCCGGGCCGGGTTCGCGGGCGTGACCGCACGGCCCGGCGAGCTGGTCCATCGCTTCACGGTCGACGGGTACATCGGCTTCATGGCCGAATTCCACGAGGAGACCCTCATCGCCGGCCTCGAGCCCCCCGTCCGGCGGCGGTTCCTCGCGGCGCTCCGCGACTGGCTCACGCCGTTGACGCCGGAGGAGATGACGATGCGATTCCCGATCGTCTTCGCGTCGGGGCGGCGCTCCGTCTGAGATGCCCGGTCCCGGGTCGACGTGCGGGCGTCAGCCCTCGGACGAGTCGGACGAGTCGGAGCCGGACGATTCCGGGGTCTCGCCGCCTTCGCCCTCCTCTGGCGCGCCTTCGCCGATCTCGACCGGGACCTCGACGACTTCCTCGACCCGCGGCGCCTGGACCTTGGCGATGATGTCGTCGCCGTCGGTCAGGAGGGTCGCGCCGGCCGGGATCACCAGGTCGCGGACGTGCATCGTGGTCTCGAAGTCGACGAGCGACTCGACCGTGTATTCGATCGACTGCGGCAGCTGATCGGGCAGGGCCCGGATCCGGACCGACTCGATCGGATGGAGGAGCGTGCCGCCCTGGGTCACGACGGCCGGCGACTCGCCGGTCGCCACGAGCGGGACGTCGACCGTGAGCTCCTCGGTCATCCGGACGACGAACAGGTCCACGTGCAGGGTCCGGCGGTTGACCGGATGGACCTGGACGGACGAGACGAGCACGGGCTGGGCCGTCATGCCATCGATCGACAGGTCGACCAGCGCGTTCGGACCGGTGTGGCGGCGCAGCTGCTCGAACTCGTGGGCGTCGATGGAGACGCTGTCTGACTCGAGGCCACGACCGAAGACGACGGCGGGCAGCCGGCCGGCGCGGCGAAGGGTGGCGACCTTCTTGCCGGTCAGGTCGCGATGTTCGGCGGCAAGCGTCGCGCGGGCGGTGGACATGTCGTGGAACCTCAGGCTCGGGGTCGTGATCCGGTGTGGGCTGCGGCTCGCCGGCGGGGCCGGTATGGCGAGGCGCCCGGTAGCGTCCGCTAGGGTACCACGGGTCGCGCGGGTGACCAGCGCACGGCCATCCCGCGGCGATTCGGCGGCGCCGGTGTAGCATCCCCGCGTGGCAGCAACCATCCTCATCGTCGAAGACGAGCACGCCGTCGCTCGCGGGATCCAGTACGCCCTCCAGCAGGAAGGGTACGAGGTCGCCGTCGCGCGTTCGGGTGAGGAGGGCCTCGAGATCGCCACGCACCAGGCCCCGGACCTCGTCGTGCTCGACGTGCGGCTCCCGGGCATCGACGGGTTCGAGGTCCTGCGACGCCTGCGCGCGGCCGGCGCGAAGATGCCGGTCCTCGTCCTGACCGCGCGCGACGACGAGGTCGACAAGGTCATCGGACTCGAGCTCGGCGCCGACGACTACCTGACCAAGCCGTTCGGGCTGCGCGAGCTGATGAGCCGGATCAAGGCCCTCCTCCGGCGCTCCTACGGCGACCTGTCGGACGCCGTCGGTGGGCGGGTCATCCGCCACGGCGACCTGCTCATCGACCTCGAGCGCCGGCGCGTCCAGCGCGGCCAGCGGCGCGTCAGCCTGACGCCGACCGAGTTCGAGATCCTGCGTCACCTGGCGTCGCGCCCGGGTCGCGTCTACACCCGCTCGGAGCTCCTCGAGCTGCTGCGCGATTACGAGGCGCTCGACCAGGACGAGAAGACGATCAACGTCCACGTCAGCCACCTGCGCGACAAGATCGAGGACGACCCGGCGGCACCGGCGTTCGTCCTGACGGTGCGAGGTGTCGGCTACGCCTTCGCCGAGCGCTGAGCGTCCCGGGGAGCGGCGCGCCCGTCTCCCGCGTCGCCTGCGCCGGCTCCTCCCGCGGACCTTCCAGGGCCGGCTGACCGTCGCGTTCCTGGCCGTCGTCGCGCTGACCCTGCTGGTCGTCTCGGCGCTCGTCGTCAACCGGCTCGACGACTACTTCACCAAGCAGCAGCAGGCGGACCTCGACCAGCGCTCGACGACCGTCGACACCTACGTCGAGGCGGTCGCCTATGCCGCTGCCGCCGGCGGGCCGGTGGTCGGTCCGGACGGGGAGGTGTCCCAGAAGGTCCTCGAGCGCATGGCCGACCACGACCTGCAGCGGTTCATCGCCGACCGGCTCGGGCAGGCCGACGTCGAGATCACGTTCGGACAGTACGTGGCCGACGGCGAGACGCAGCGGTTCGTGCCCGCCCAGGGCGACCCGATCCAGATCCACCTCGAGGCGTCGCCGGAGCCCGGCCAGACGCAGGAGAAGGATGTCGCCTGGGCGCAGAACTACGGCGCGGGGGGCGTGTTCACGCCCTACGCGGTCAGGATCACGCTCTCCAACCCGTACACGTTCCGGGCGACCGCGCTCGCCAACGTGACCGGCCTGCTGGCGGCGGTCGCCCTGTTCGCGCTCGGTCTCAGCGTGCTCGTGTCGGCCATCATGGCGCGCCGTTTCACCACACCGCTCCGCCGCCTGACCGAGGCCTCGCGCGGCCTGGCCGAGGGCGACCTCACCCGGCGCGTCCCGGAGAGCGAGGTCCGGGCCGGCTCGTCGGAGATGGCCGAGCTGGCCGTCCAGTTCAACGCGATGGCCGACCGCCTCCAGGAGAGCGTCGAGATCATCCGCCGCGACCGCGACCGGAGCCGTGACTTCCTGGCCGATGTCTCGCATGAGCTGCGGACCCCGCTCGCCGCCCTCCGCACCTTCAACGAGCTGCTCCGCGAGGGCGCGGGCGACGACCCCGAGGCGCGCGACGAGTTCCTCGAGTCGAGCGCCCAGCAGATCGAGCGGCTCGACTGGCTCGCCCAGAACCTGCTCGAGCTGTCCAAGCTCGATTCCGGGCTGGTCCTCCTCGACCTGCGGCCGGACGACCTGCGCGCCGCGGTCGAATCCGCGGTCGAGCAGACGAGCGGCGCGGCCCGGCGACGCGGTGTCACCGTCACGCTCCACCATCCCAGCATCCCGATCCGGGTCCGGCACGATCCGCAGCGGATCGGCCAGGTGGTGGCCAACCTGGTCGCCAACGCGGTCAAGTTCACGCCGCGCGGGGGCTCGGTGACGGTCGATGTCGCCGCCACGGCCGGCGGCGCGCGGATCGAGGTCGCGGACACCGGGGTCGGGATCGATCCCAGCGAGCTGCCGCACATCTTCGAGCGCTTCTACCGCGGCTCGCGGGCCAACGAGGCACGCGGCAGCGGGAGCGGGCTCGGCCTCGCCATCGTGCGCTCGATCGTCGACATGCACGGCGGGACGGTCGAGGTCGAGAGCCGGGTCGGTGCCGGCTCCCGCTTCGTCGTCACGCTCCCGCGCGATCCGCGCCTGGTCGAGGGCACGCCTGCCGCAGAGCGGGCCGCGGTGGCGTCCGCGGCCGATGCGCGCAGCCGCGCCGACGCGGGCGCGACGGTCGGGCCCGTCCGCATGACATCGAACATGCAGGAAACTTCACCTTCCGAACGCCCGCAGGTGAACCCTGAACCCGCACCCTGAGACCTGATCAGACCTGTCGCGGTCGCTCACCGGCCGCCAACCCAAGGAATCTGTCGACACATGCATGACGAACCCCGCCACGACGCCACGGACCCCGGCGATCTGACCGAGCGCCATCCCATCACGCCGGTCGAGCCCCCGTCCACCGAGCCGGTCGAGCCCGCGTCCGCGGACCCCGTCGCGCCGGCCGGGCCGGTCGATGCCGCGGCGCCTGTCGTGGAGCCATACGGGGCGCACGTCGAGCCCTATCCCGCGCCCGTCGATCCGTACGGCGCCCCCGACCACTACACGCCCGCCCCCGAACCGCGAGCCGACTGGGCGCGCTCGTGGGACGAGACCCCGCCCGTCACGCCGGAGCGCTGGTACGAGCCGGCCGCGACCCAGGTCCCGGCGGCGAACGCGAGCGTGGAGCGCGATGCGGGTCGGGGAGGTCGCGGTGGCGGCTCGATCCTGGCAGTGGCGCTGCTCTCCGCGGTCCTCGCCGCGGGCGGCACGGTCCTTGCGCTCGGCGCCACAGGCGCACTCGACAAGCAGACCACGCCGGCGACGACCCCGGCGCAGGCGTCCAATGCCGGGACCAAGCAGCCGGTCGCGATCGACGAGTCGTCGGCGACCATCGCGGTCGCGGCCAAGGTCAGCCCCGCGGTCGTGCGCATCACGGTCACCGGCAGCACCAATTCGGGGAACCTCGGCGTCATCCCGCCGACCGGGGTCGGGTCGGGCGTCATCTTCGACAGCAACGGCTGGATCCTGACCAACCATCACGTGGTCGAGGGCGGCCAGAAGTTCGACGTCGAGCTCAACGATGGCCGCGTCCTGTCGGGCACGGTCTACGGCATCGACACCCTGACCGACCTCGCCATCGTCAAGGTCAGTGCGACCGGCCTCCCGACCGCCGCCATCGGAGAATCGGACGCGCTCAAGGTCGGAGAGCTCGTGGTCGCCATCGGGAGCCCGCTCGGGACCTACTCGAACTCGGTCACCAGCGGCATCGTCTCGGCCAAGGGTCGCTCGATCACGACCGACAACAACGAGTCGCTCTCGAACCTGATCCAGACCGATGCCGCGATCAACCCCGGCAACTCGGGCGGTCCGCTCCTCGACGCCGGCGGCAACGTCATCGGTATCAACACCGCCATCGCCCAGAACAGCAACGGGATCGGCTTCGCGATCCCGATCGACATCGCGCGACCGATCATGGCCCAGGCGGTCGCCGGCCAGCCGCTCAGCCGTCCGTATCTCGGGATCAGCTTCGTGTCGATCAACCGCCAGCTCGCTGACGAGAAGAAGCTCCCGGTCAACGTCGGCGCGCTCGTCGGCGGGTTCGACCAGAACGGCAACCCGGCTCCCGGCGTCAAGGCCGGGACACCCGCCGCCACGGCCGGGATCAAGGACGGCGACATCGTCGTCAGCATCGATGGCAAGGTCATCGACGCGGAACACCCGCTCGACGCGACGCTCGCCCAGTTCTCGCCGGGCGACACGGTCGACGTGGTCGTCCTGCGCGACGGCAAGGACATCACGTTGAAGGTCACCCTCGCGACGCGACCCGCGGGGCTGTAGGGCGGGTCGACGGCGGCGCTTCGCCGGGGTCAGACCTCGGCGTCGCTCCAGAGGCTCCAGCGTCCTTCGCCGGGGTCGATCGGGGCAGGCGACTCGGCGGCCTCGGGCGCGACGATCACCTCGGACGCCGCGCCGCCCGCCGGCACCCGCCGCCGCGGCTTGACCGGCGTCGGATCCACGTCCACGAACTCGAGCTTCCGAACGGGCGTTCGGTCATAGACCACGTTCAGGGGTGCCGAGACGGTTCGCAGGACGGTCCCGACCGTCTCCTCGGCCGTCACGACCGATGCCTCCCAGCATGCCCGGATCTCATCGCCGCGGAGCGGCCGACGCTCACGATCGAGCCCGCAGTAGCCGAGCTGGGCCGCGACGGATCTCCGGAAGTGTCGACAGGTGGCGCAGGCGGTGCTGGATCGTCGGCAGACCCAGCACCTGGCCGTCTCAGCCTGGGGTGTCCCGCAGTGCGGACAGCGCCACATCGCCATGTGCGGATGGTAGCTGCGAGCGGCCCGCGCGGCAACCCTACTTGACGATCGAGATGACCGAGTAGTCCTGGGCCGACCCGAAGTTCGTGGTCGTCACGAGGACCGTCGCGCTCCCTTGGCCGATGGTGGCCCCCTTCGGGACCGAGGTCTGGAACGAGGCGGTACCGTCGTTCCCGGTCGTCTGGTCGATGGTGACGGTCGGGATGCCGGGCATGCTCAGGGTGAAGGTCACGGCCGCGCCCGCCACCACCTGCCCGTTCGGATCGGTGACCTTGGCGGTGAGCGTCACCGGCTGAGGGAGCTTCGACCGCTTGATCTGGTACGTCGACGCGCTGAGCGCGACGGTCAGCTGACCCGTGCCACGCTTGACGGTCAGGGTCGCCGTGGCGACGTTGCCCGCCGGGTCGGTGCCGGTGAGCGTGATCTTGTTCGTTCCGGCCGCGATCGCGACGCTGACCGTGAAGGTGCCGTCGGATCCGGCCGTGCCCGCGACCGACGACCCGTTCGCGTCGTTCTTCGCGAGCAGCGTCGTCCGGGCCTGGGTCTTGCCCGTGATCGTGACGGCCTTGCCGTTGACCACCGCGTTGGCTTTCGGGGAGGTGATCGTGATCTTCGGTGCGACGTTGTCGAAGATGTAGCGGACGACCGCCGAGTGATTCAATTCGCCGGCAGGCCCGACGATCGACACCGAGAAGTCGTTGATGCCGTCGGTGAGCACGACGGCGGGGATCACCGTCTTGGCCGTGTCCGCGATCGCGACCTCGGTGATGGCCGCGGCCTCCTGGTTCGGGAGCGTCAGGTAGAGCCGGATCCGGTGGGTCGCGTCCCCGACCAGGCTGGCCGGGACGGTCACGACCAGGTCCACGGTCGCCTGGCTGGTGTACGGCTCGGTCGGCTGGTCGAGGGTCGGGGCGAGCGTGACGTCCTCGACGATCGCGGTGGGGGTCGGGGTCGCGGTCACGCCCTGGACGAACCCGCTGAGCGACGAGCCCACCCCGCCGACGACGATGCCGAGTCCGCGGACGCCGATCAACAGGACGATCGCCCCGAGGACGACGATGCCCGCGATGAGCGCGATCCGGACGATCCACGGCAGGCCGCCGCCGCGATCGATCGGTCGATGGCCGCCGAGCCGCGTGGTGCCCGGGGAGCGCGGCTTGACCTTGGCGGGGACGGGTCGGCCGGTGGACGGGGGACGTGGCCGGACGTGCGTCTGCCGAGGGTCGCGCCGAGTCGTCATCGGCCCGATTGTCGCACGGCCGCTCGTGAACGGGTTGACGCATGCCCGGCGCCGTGCGTGTCGTGCGTGTACGGTCGGTGCAGTGCGTTGTACTCTGGCCCGGTTGCGCGCGTGACGACCCTCGTCGCGGGCGCCCACGATCCGAGGGCCAAGGACATTGCAGGCGCGCGATCCGCGATCCGACAAGCGGGGATCGAACCCGACCGGACGTCCGGAGTTCGGGGTCGGTCCGATCGCGCGCGTCTCACCGCCGCCCTCCACGAACGCCCCCGGGGCCGGGACGATGCCGGCCATGCCGGCCATGCTGCGCCCCGGGTTCGGCCTCCCCAACCTGCGCCGCAACGTCTGCCCGCACTTCTACATGACCGGCAGCCGGGGCGCGCTCCCGATCCAGGCGCCGCACCTGCTCAAGGCGCTCATCCGCCAGGACACGAACACGTCGCGCTGCCAGCTGCGCGGCGGGGTCCACATGGAGCAGGGCTTCGTCAACGACGTCTGCCTCACGCCGCGCTTCAACCAGTGCGTCTTCTACGAGGACGAGCTGTCCCGCGAGTGACGCGCCGACGATGACCAAGACCAGAGTGACCGCGGCCCCGCTCACCTACGGTCAGGCGCTCGCGGCGCTGGCGGAGCGCGGTCGGTTCGGCATCCGGCTCGGGCTCGGGCGGACGCGCGCGCTGCTGCGCGAGCTCGACCACCCGGAGCGGACGGTCCGTGGCGCGCTGATCGCCGGGACGAACGGCAAGGGCAGCGTCCTCGCACTGGCCGATGCAGCGCTGCGGGCCGCCGGCTACCGGGTCGGCAGCACCCCGAAGCCGCACCTCGTCAGCTACCGGGAGCGGGTCGCCGTGGATGGTCGGCCGATCGCCGCGGACGACTTCGCGCGGCTGGTGGCGCGCGTCCTCGCGGCCGCGGACCGGATCGCGGCCCGCCATGGCGAGCCCACCGAGTTCGAGCTGCTGACGGCCGTCGTCTTCGCGCACTTCGCCGAGGTGCGGCCGGACGTCGCGCTCGTGGAGGTCGGGCTCGGCGGCCGGCTCGATGCCACCCATGCGTGGGACGGCGGGGTCGCGGTGGTGACCAACGTGGACCTCGACCACATGGATCGCCTGGGCGACACCATCACGGCCATCGCCCGCGAGAAGGCGGCCATCATCGAGCGCGGCGATCGGGCCGTGACCGGCGCGCGCGGTGACGGTCTGGCGGTCGTCCGCCGGCGCGCGCGCCGGCTCGGGGTGCCACTGACCGAGGTCGACCCCGCCGGCCGATCCTCGGCTGGGACCGCGACGGCCTCGAGGTGGACCTGCCGTTCCTCGGCCCGACCCGCATCGGCCTGCGCGGCCGGCACCAGGCCGTCAACGCGGCGATCGCCGATGCGACGCTCGACGCTCTCGAAGCGGCCGGCATCGCGACCGTGCCGTCCGCGGCGAGGCGGGCCGGCTACGCCGCCGCGACCTGGCCCGGCCGCCTCGAGCTGCTGCGCGTCGGTGGCCGCGACGTCCTCCTCGACGGGGCCCACAACCCGGCCGGCGCGGCCGCCCTGGCGGTCGCCCTCGATGACCTGCGCCCATACCTCGACGCGGGTCCCCTGACGGTGGTCACCGCGACGATGGTCGACAAGGACGTGGACGGGGTGATCGCGGCGCTCGCGCGCTCGACGGCGCTGGCCGGCGCCACGGTCATCACGACCAGCCCGGACGTCGCGCGGGCGATGCCGGCAGAGGACCTCGCGAGGCGCTGGCGCGCGGGCGCGGCCCCGGCGGTGGATGGCGAGTCATGCGGCGGGCACGACCCCCGCCGCGGCCTGGACCGTCGTCGCCGAGCCGGACCCGATCGTCGCGCTCGAGCGGGCGCTGCGCGGTCCGGGGCCGGGGCCGGTGCTGGTCGCCGGTTCGCTCTATCTTGTCGGGGCGGCGCGCGGTCACCTGGTCGACGACCCGGACCTGCGCGATCCGGACCCGACGCAGGACGCCGGGTCGACCCAGGACCGACGCAGATCCGACGCATGACCGACACGACCGACACCATCGACACGACCCGCCCCCGTCCCGCCGCGCGGCCGAGCCCCACCCGGATCGGCCCCGCCACGTTCCGCTGGGGCGAGCGCACGTTCGTCATGGGCATCCTCAACGTGACCCCCGATTCGTTCGCCGGCGACGGCCTCCTCGCGCCGGCCGGCGATCCGGTCGAGGCCGCCGTGGCCGCCGGCCGCTCGATGGTCGAGGCGGGCGCCGACATCCTCGACGTCGGCGGGGAGTCCACCCGACCGGGACACGTGCCGGTGGACGAGGCCGAGGAGCGCCACCGGGTCGTGCCGGTCGTCGCGGCCCTTCGCACGGCCCTGCCCGACACCCCTCTCAGCGTCGACACGACCAAGCCCGCGCGTGGCCGAAGCGGCGCTGGCGGCCGGCGCCGACCTCATCAACGACGTGTGGGGCGTCGGGGACGACGAGCGCCTGGTCCGCCTGGCCGCCGATCACGGCGTCCCGCTGATCGTCATGCACAACCGGGCCGAGCCCCGCTACACGACCTTCCTGCCGGAGTTGATCGCCGACCTCCAGCGCGCGCTCGAGCGGGCGCTCCGGCTCGGGGTCCCGTGGGACGACCTGGTCGTCGATCCGGGGTTCGGGTTCGGCAAGACGCCCGAGCACAACCTCGAGCTCCTGCGCGAGCTCGGGTCGCTGCGCATGCTCGGCCGGCCGATCCTGCTCGGCACGAGCCGGAAGTCCACACTGGGGCGCGTGCTGGACCTGCCCGTCACCGAGCGGCTCGAGGCGACCCTCGCCACGACCGCGCTCGGGATCGCGGCCGGGATCGACATCGTGCGGGTCCACGACGTGGGGCCGAACGTGCGCGCGGCCCGCATGAGCGACGCCGTCGTCCGCGCGTCGCGGCCGCCCGTCACGGGGGAAGGAGGACCGAGCTGAGCGACCGGATCGTGCTCGCCAACATGCGCTTCCAGGGCCGCCATGGCTACTACGACCACGAGATGCTGGTTCCCCAGCCGTTCGAGGTCGACGTCGAGCTCGTGGTCAACCTGCAACCAGCCGGGATCGACGACGACCTCGAGCAGTCGGTCGACTACGGCAAGGTCTATGACGCGGTCCGCCAGATCGTCGAATCGACGTCGTTCCGACTGCTCGAGGCGCTGGCCGAGGCGATCAGCCACGAGCTGCTCGCCGATTTCGACGTGAGCGAGGTCGTCGTCCGGGTCCGCAAGCCCGAGGTCAAGCTCGACGGACCGCTCGACTACGCGGGGGTCGAGATCCACCGCCAGCGACCGAACGGCGACCGGCGCGGCTGAATCGGCGCCCTACGAGGGGGTGGGCGTCGGGGTCGGGGTGGGCGTCGGGGTCGGGGTGGGCGTCGGAGTCGGGGTCGGCGTCGGCGTCGGCTTGGGAGTGGGCGTCGGCGTGGGCGCGGGCGTCGGGGTCGGAGTCGGGGTGGGCGTCGGCGTCGGCGAGGGCGACGCTGTCGGCGACGGAGAGGGCTCCGGCCCCTTCGAGATGGTGTAGTCGACCGGCGTCTGCTCGACGACGAGGGTCCCGCCCAGCGGGCTCTGGGCGCTCACGAGCCCCGCCGGGACGGTCGGATCGAACGCCTCCGTCCGGAGGCCGACCCTCAGGTGCGCATCGGAGATCGCCTGGAGCGCCCCGGATTCGTCCTTGCCCCGGAGGTCCGGGACGGCCGTCGAGCCGAGCCCGGTCGCCACGACCACCTTGACCGCGCTCCCCTTGTCGATCTTCGTGCCCGGCTGCGGGTCCTGCGACAGGATCGTGCCGGCGACCTGGTCGGACGCGACCTGGTTGGTCGGGCTGAGCGTGATGCCCAGGCCGTTGGCGGTCTGCGCGGCCGCCTGCGACGACGTTCCGACGAAGTTCGGGACGGTGACCTGCTGGGCAGCCGCGCCGCCCCCGGAGGTCAGCTGGAAGACGAGGAAGGCGATGGCGGCCAGCAGCAGGATCGCCACGATCCCGGCGACCCAGACGAGCGGGCTCGTGCCGCCCTCGTCGTCCGACCCGCCGGTCGTGGCCGGAGGCGGTGGCGGCGGTGGCGGCGCCGTGCCCGCGGTCATGCCGCTGTCCGCGCCGACGTACGCGTCGGGGACGTACGGGATCCCGGCCGGGTTCGGGCGTGCGGTCGCGGAGACGACCGTGGCACCGGCCAGCGCCCCGGCCGCGGCGGCGCCGGCCGCCGTGCCGCCCGGCGCCAGCGTGGCATCGAGCGCGTCGGCCATGACGGCCGCCGACGGCCAGCGGTCCTTCGGGTCGAGCGCCAGCGCCCGGCGCGTGATCGACGCCAGGTCGGCCGGCACGGACGGGCGGACCGTGGTCGGATCGGGGATCGGACCGGTCAGCCGCGCCAGCGCGACCGAGGCGGCGCTGTCGCCCTCGAACGGGCGGACGCCGGTCAGCATCTCGTACAGGACGATGCCGAGGCTGTAGATGTCCGAGGAGGTCGTGGCCGGCTCGCCGCGCGCCTGCTCCGGGCTGAAGTAGTGGACCGAGCCGAGGGTCGTGCCGGGCAGCGTGACCTGCGCCTCGGCGATCGCCCGGGCGATCCCGAAGTCGACCACCTTCACGCCCCCGTCCGACCCGATCAGGACGTTGCCGGGCTTGATGTCACGGTGGATGAGGCCCCGGGCATGGGCCGCGGCGAGGGCACGCGCGACGCCCGCGCCGATCCGCGCGACCTGGCGAGGCGGGAGCGCACCGCTCCGCCGGAGGATCGTCGCGAGGTCCTCGCCGTCGACCAGCTCCATGACGATGTACGGGCCGCTCGGGTCCTCGCCGTAGTCGTAGACGGTCACGATGTTGGGGTGGCTCAGCGAGGCCGCGGCCTGGGCCTCCTGCCGGAAGCGGGACGAGAAGTCGGGGTCGCGGAGGTACTCGGGGCGGAGGAGCTTCAGCGCGACGTCGCGACCGAGGCCGGTGTCGGCGGCGCGATAGATGGTCGCCATCCCGCCGCTGCCCAGGAGCTCGACCAGTCGATATCGGCCGCCGAGGATCTGCCCGATCTCCGCCAAATCGTCCCCTCACCTACGGTCGCGCGCTGCCCGCCCGACGTGTCCTAGGGCGGCATCGTACCGCACGCGCCGGTCGGTCAGAGCCGGAGGCCGTGGAGGTAGGCGCGGAATTCGGTGCCGAGGTCGGGCCGCGCGAGGGCGATCTCGACCGACGCCTTGAGCCAGCCCATCGTGGTCCCCGCGTCGTAGCGGGTGCCCTCGAATTCGTAGCCGAAGACCTGCTGCTCCTCCATCAGCGCGGCGATCGCGTCGGTCAGCTGGATCTCGCCGCCGGCGCCCCGCTGGGTCTGCTCGAGCTTGTCGAAGATCTTGGGCGTCAGGACGTAGCGGCCGATGATGGCCAGGTTCGACGGGGCCTCGCCGACCGGCGGCTTCTCGACGAGCTTGGTGATCAGCCGCAGCCGCCCGTGGTCGAGCGGGTCCTCGGTCGGCACCGAATCGATCACGCCGTAGCGCCCGGCGTCCTCGGGCGGGACCTCCATCAGGGCGATGACCGAGGCGTGCGTCTGGTGGTACGCGTGGATCAGCTGGCCGATGCACGGCCGGTCGCCGACCACGACGTCGTCGGGGAGGATCACGGCGAACGGCTCGTGCCCGATGAGGTCCTTCGCCATCAGCACGGCGTGACCGAGCCCGAGCTGCTCCTTCTGGCGGATGTACGCCACCTGGGCCAGGTCGCTGATCGCCCGGACCTGCCGCAGCATCTCGATGTCGCCCTTCTCCTCGAGCAGGTGCTCGAGCTCGTAGGAGAGGTCGAAGTGGTCCTCGATCGCCCGCTTCTGGCTGGAGGTCACGATGATGACCTGCTCGATCCCGGCCGCCACCGCCTCCTCGACCGCGTACTGGATGATCGGCTTGTCGACGAGCGGCAGCATCTCCTTGGGCTGGGCCTTGGTCGCCGGGAGGAACCGGGTACCCCAGCCCGCGGCGGGGAAGACGGCCTTTCGAACGCGCAATCGAACCTCTGGATGACGGGTGTCGGCGGGTCGGGCAAGTATAGCGGCGGTCGTTGGCGCGCCCGACGGCGGCGGGCGGGCGGGCCCCCGGAGGCGCGCCCGGACGCGGTGCCAGCCGTGTTCAGCCGGGCGGTGCGTCCGCCTCGAGCGACCGGACGAACCGGCGGACGGCCCCGTTGAACGCGTTGGGCCGGTCGAGGTTCGCGAGGTGGGTCGCCCCGGCCAGCCTGACGCGGCGGACGTCGCCGCCGGCGGCCGCGAAGGTCCGAGCGAAGAGGCGGAACGGCAGGTCGAGCTCGCCGTTGATGATCAGCGTCGGACCCGGGTACGCCGCCAGCCGCGGGACGAATCGCTCCCCGCTGATCGCGCGCAGCGCCGACGCCCCGCCGCGCGACCAGAAGCCGCCGGCCACGATGGGCTCGGCGATCGCGGCCGGATAGCGACGGCGGAAGAACCCCGCATTGAAGCGATCGAGCCGCGCCTCGTCGACACCGCCCATGACCCTGGCGAGCGCGAGGTACGGCAGCATCCGGACCCCGACCGGCTCCGCCGTCGCCCCCGATAGCACGAGGCCGCGCACCCGCTCCGGCTCGCGCGCCGCGAGCGCCATCGCGACGTACCCGCCGAGCGACAGGCCGACGACCACGGCGCGCCCACCGGCCTGCTCGCGGATGGTCTCGGACAGCACGTCCACCGCGGCCTCGACGGTGAACGGCTCGTCGGCCCGCGTCCCGTGGGCAGGCAGGTCCGGCGCGATGGTCCGGAACTCGTCGCTCAGGGCGGCGACCTGGGGCCCCCACATCGAGCCGGTCAGCCGCGTTCCGTGGACGAAGACGATGGCCGGTGCCCCGGGCGGTCCGGCGATGAGCGTCACCGGTCGGGGCCGGGCCGATGCTCGACCGCGAACAGGGCGGCTTGTGTCCGGCTCGTCAGGCCGAGCTTGGAGAGGATGTTCGAGACGTGCGTCCGGGCCGTTCGTTCGGCCATCCCGAGCTCGTCGGCGATCGCCCTGTTCGACATCCCGCGCGCGAGGCACGCCAGGACGTCGCGCTCGCGCGCGGTGAGCTGCCCGAGCGCGGCAGCCGCACCGACCTCGGCCGGGGCCCGGCCCGCGCCGGTCCGCATCCGACGGGCGACGACCCCGGCCACCGCCGGGTCGAAGTAGACCTCGCCGTTGCGGGCGGAGCGGATCGCGCTCGCCAGGTCGTCTGCCTCGGCGTCCTTGAGCAGGACCCCGCTCGCGCCCGCCTCGATGACGGCGGCGATCCGGTCCTCCTCGATGAAGCTCGTGATCGCGACGACCTCGACCGACGGGTGGCGGAGCTTGAGCTCTGCCGTGGCGGCGATGCCGTCGAGGCCGGGCATCATCAGGTCCATCACCACGACGTCGGGCCCGAGCGCGGCCGTCGCCTCGAGCGCGGCCGCCCCGTCGGCCGCCTCCCCGACCACCTCGAGGTCGTCGTGGAGGTCGAGGAAGTCGCGCATCCCGCGGCGGACCATCGCGTGGTCGTCGACGATCAGGACCCGGATCCGGTCGGGCATCGTCAGGCGACCGCGTCGGCTTCGATGGCCGGCGCCGCGACCGAGCGCTCGCCGGGCGCCGCCGACCGCTGGAGGATCACCGCCGCCCCGAGGATCGCCACGCCGCCGAGCACCTGGATCGGGGCGAGGGCCTCGCCCAGCAGGACCGCCGCCAGGGCGACCCCGACGACCGGCTCGAACAGCATCAGGATCCCCGCCCGCGTCCCGCCGACCAGCCGGATCCCGGTCAGGAACATGCTCGACGGGATCGCCGCCGCGAACAGCCCCGTGAACGCGAGCAGGGGCAGGACAGAAGGATCGCGCAGGGGGTAGGTCAGGGTCGCGCCCGTCCCCGTCAGGATCCCGACCACGAGGCTGCAGCCGACCGTCGTCGCGAGGATGACGGCCATCGCCTGGCTGGCCGGCACGCCCCGGTAGCCGGTCCGGCTGACGACGACGAAGACCGTCTGGCTGAGCGCCGCGCCGAGCGCCAGCCCGAAGCCGATGGCATCGAACCGGATCCCGGCCGCCGGGTCGAGCTGCGAGGCGACGACCGCGATCATCCCGGCGACCGCCAGGGCGAGGGCGACGACCCGTGGCCGGTCGAGCGACTCGCGCCCGGACGCGACGTTGACCAGCGCGACCATCACCGGATAGGTGTAGAAGCCGAGCAGCGCCAGGGCGACCGTGACGAGGTCGAATGCGATGAACATGGCGAGGTTCAGGGTGAAGCCCATCAGGGCCGCGATCGCCAGGCTGATCCGTGCCCCGCGATCGAGGTCAGCCAGTCGCGTCAGCCGCTCCGATCCACGCCGGATCCGCCAGGCGACGAAGGCCGCGGTGGCCAGCAGGCCGATCCCGCCGCGCCAGGCCACGAACGCGAGCGGCGCCATCCCCGCCTCATAGGCGAAGCGAGACAGCGGCCCGAGCATCCCGAACAGCGAGGCCGCGACGATGACGATCAGGAAGCCCGTGACGGGCGGGCGGCTGGCGGAGGCCGGCGGCGGTCGGGATCGGTTCGGGCGGCGGCATCCCGGCCATGGTAGGTCCGGCGAGCCGTCGCGGGCGTCAGCCTCGGGCCGCCTCCGCCGCGGCGCGCTCGTCGACGGCTTCCTCGGCTGCGGCCGCCAGCTGTTCGGCCCCGGCCGGTTCCTGCCGCGCCCGCCCCAGGGCGATCGAGGTGAACGGCACGCGGATCTGGTGGAACACCTCGATCGAGACGAGGAACCCCGCGAACAGGAACAGGACGCCGAGGAACTTGCCGAGCTGGAACCACTCGGTCATCCCGAACCGGTTGAGCGTGTCGCCGAGGGTCGCCACGAATGCCCCGATGGCGATCAGGATCGTGGCCGGGACGCGGCTGTGGAGCCTGCCGGCGACCAGCGCCCGGGCCGCGCCGGGCAGCGAGGCGACCAGGTTGACCGGGATCGCGACGGCGCTGATGGCGAGGTTGAACAGGAACTCGTCGCCGGGCTGGTTGGGGTCGAGCGAGTACGCCAGCACGCGCCGCTTGGGCATGAACACATAGGTGGAGAAGATCGCGCCGAGGATCAGGGCGAAGGCGCCGGTGATGTTGAGGAACGGCGTCAGCAGCCGGAGCTGCGCCGGGAAGAGCGTTGCGACCGGGGCGCCCGTCGTCGGGTCGACCGCGTAGCCCGGCGCCGCCAGCGTCGTCGTCGCCATCAGGACGAGGCTCAGGATGGTGGCGCCGACCACGGCCGCCGCGGCCAGCAGCGGCCACCGCTCGTTCGCGAAGTAGGTCTCGACCGCGACCGCGAGCGCGAGCACGCCGGCGACGATGAAGTACAGGAGCGGCAGGGTGCCGGCCCCCGCGTATTCGGGCTTGTTGCGCAGAAGGAAGGTGAACAGCCCGGCCAGGAACAGGCACAGGGCGAAGCTGTAGCCGAACCGCGTCCGTCCGAGCAGGAAGGTCGTCCCCAGCCCGAGCCAGCCGGCTGTCCAGACCGCGCCCGTCAGGTACCAGGTCCGATAGAGGGTCTCGTTCCAGCCGCCCGCCGCCGCGATCGCCTCGCACCCCGCGCCGACGCCGTAGAAGACCATCCCGAGCGTCCAGATGAGCTGGAAGCCGCCACGCCGGTCGCGCCACTGGTCGAACAGCGCCACGGCGAAGACGAGCGCCAGGATCGAGGTCAGGGCGGGGAGGACGACCGCCGGGTTCATGCGACGCCGCTCGCGTCCTGGAACGTCGAGATCAGCCGCAGGAGGAGCCGATCGAGCAGCCCCGACGCGTCGTCGTAGAGGGCCGCCAGTCGCGAGGCGTCGAGCGCACGGCGGCGCCCGAGCCCGGTCAGCGCGTCGAGGAACGGCCGCCTCGCCGCGACGAACAACCCGACCGCCTCGGTCAGGCTGGTGTCGGTGGCCGCGAGCCGTCGCGCCAGGTCGTCCACGAGGGCCGCGGCCGCAGCCTCGGAGCGCGCGCGGCCGGCGTCGTCGGCGGGGTCGGCATCGAGGTGGGCGACCAGCGCCTCGACCAGGAGACGGCCGTCGCGCCGGAAGCGCTGGCGGGCGTCATCGTCGTCGGGCGAGACCTGGTGCGCCGCGTTGTCGGGCGTGTAGCTGCGCCGGTAGGCCCGGTTGAGCCGCTCGGGGCTGGCGCCGAGGCTGGCCAGCGGCCGGCTCCCGGTCCGACGGCTCGCGACCAGCGCGTCGATCGTCGTGCGGTCGAAGCGGCGATGGCCACCCGGCGTGACGTAGGCCTCGATCCGGCCTTCGTCCGCCCAGCGGCGGAGCGTGTCGGGATCGACCCCGACCAGTCGGCTGGCGGGCCCGAGGGAGAGCCACAAAGGCGCGGCGGTCGCTGTGTCTGCCAAGTGACGCCTCGGTCCGGGAGGTGGCCGACGGGTCGAGCGTGCGTGGGGGGATACGCGCGTTCGACCCGTCGACACGTGAAAGGGGATGGCGAACGGGGATGGTGAACGGAATCTAGGTGAATCTTGGTATGACCGGAAACGCTCGGGTCGCGGGCAGGATAGGGGGAGCGCGATGGACGTGTCAATCCGCCGATCCGACCGGCGCCGCGCGCCCGCCGATGCCGCTCTGGCCGCTCAGGCGGGGACGAACTCGTGGTCGTCGCGATGGATCCCGTCACACAGGCCCCAGCCGGGCGGGTCGGTCGGGATCCGGACCGGGCGCATGATCTCGCGGACCTCGCCGCGCCGGCAGAACAGGAAGCCCTTCTCGGCCATCCACCGCCGCACGTGGCTCGGGTCGGGGTGGAACTGGAACGGGCCCGGGTTGATCGCCGGGCGTTCGGTCCAGGCGACCGGCGACTCGGCCGCGACGATGTCGAGGAGGTTCACCCGCCACGGCGTCCCGTCGATCGCCTCGAGGCAGCCGTCGCAGCGCGACGCGACGTTGTCCCTGACGATCGTCCGGATCTGGATGCCCATGATCTCCATCGCGATCGATGGTAGCAGGGGGGCCATCGGCGGCACGCGGGCCGCCGCGCGAGCGCCTATGTCGTAGACGGCGTCCGGGCCCTCACCGCCGGGGACGTCGAACATGAAGACGATCACGACGACGGCCATCAGGAGGAGCGTGACCGTGCCGCTGACGAGGAATGCGGCCAGGAGCGCGACGAGCCAGATCACCGGACCGAAGGCGGCGACGCGGAGCCACGTCCGCAGGAGTGACGCCGGGACTGTGGGCTTGATCAGGCGCCTCCCGTGTGCGGCGTAGCGGAGCAGGATGTTGGCCAGGATCGAGAGACACAGCTGCACGCACACGAAGATGACGATCGCGACCTGGTCCCGCCCGTTATCACGGCCGATGTACTCGGCGAGCAGTGCCGTCGCGAAGGGCACGGCCGCGATGACCATCAGGAACAGGAGACCCAGGACGAGGAACCAGTGGTCGACGCCACGCATCATGCCCAGGGTCCGGTTGGTCGACAGCCAGTACTCGCCCAGGAGGAGGAAGCCGAGGACGTAGGCGGAATAGCGGGGCAGCTGCTCCGAAAGTGCCTTGATGAGGGCCGACCCGCTGTCGATCGATCCGGCGTCGGGGACCCGGATGTCGAGCACGAGCAGGGTCACGGCGATCGCGAAGACGCCGTTCAGGAAGGCCTCCCAGCCGCGCAGGTCCATCAACGGCTTGGAGCTGATCCCTGCCATGCCTCCGTCCATCCGACGACCTTACCCCGCCCGGACCGCCGATGGCGAGGGATGGGAGCCTGGCGCTGGAACGCAGCGGAGTGAGCGGCGCGCTGAGCGGGAGGGCAGAGAGACGCCCGGAGGGCCTTGGGGGCCGTTCCTCCGGGCGTGGATGTGGACTGGGTCCACAGTACTCCGGTCGATCACCCGCCGCCCACTAGGACGAACGCCCTATCCCGAAGACGAATGTCAGCGTGACCGGCAGCCGGACGTGATCGCGTGGGACGCGCGCGGCGAGGCTCTTCTTCGAAGATCGGCGGGAGTGCCCCCAAGGGGATTCGAACCCCTGATCTCCACCTTGAAAGGGTGGCGTCCTAGGCCTCTAGACGATGGGGGCAAGGACCGGCCGGAGTCTACCAGAGGGGTCGGTCCGGACCCTCAGTTGACCGGCGGCTGCTGCGACAGCAGGAACAGGATGATCGCCCCGGAGATGCAGCCGGCCCCGATCATCGCCGCGATCCCGCCGCCGATGCCGAGCGCCAGCGCCCGGCCGTCGCGAGCCGCGATCCCGGCGCGCCAGGTGGCGCGCAGCATGTAGGCCGCCAGCGCGATGAAGACGATCCCCAGCACGATCCCGCCGGCCGCGAGGAGCGGGATCTGCGAGGGGTCCCGCACGGTGATCGCATACAGCACGAAGACGAGCGACCCGATCAGGGCGACCGCCAGGAACACGACCCCGGGCGACACGCGCCGCCGTCGTGAGCCGCCCGAGCTGCCGGAGCCGCCCGACCCGGCTGGCCTCGTCGTCCCGCTCATCGATCCACCTCGAACGAACGGTGGTACACGGCCAGGTTGTACGACAGCCTCGGCCGCTTCATGCCGGCCGCCACCCCGCGCCCGACCGCCCCGAACGCCGCGTCGAGGAACGCACCCGCCTCCTCGACCGACTCGAATGTCCAGAAGCAGTGGACGATACGGACCTTGAACCCGCCATTGAGGAAGGGCCCATCGCGACGGCTCCATAGCCCGTATTCGGGGAGGTCGCCGCGCAGACGCGAGACGTCGTCGCGGCCGTAGTCGTGCAGGACCAGCAGCCGGCCGCCGGGTCGCAGGACACGGCCTGCCTCGGCCTCGTCGTGCGCCATCCCGTTACGGAACGACGACCAGAGGCTGATCACGATGTCGGTCGAGGCGTCGGGTGCGTCGAAGCCGGCCGGTCCGTCCGTCGCCGCGAACGTGACCCGCCCGCCGAGCTCGGCGAGTTGTCGAGCGCGGATCCCGTCGGCGCCATCGAGCAACAGCACGTCGCGTCCCCCGACGGGACCGAGTGCCTCGAGCGTCCTTGGGATCTTCGCCTCGACATCGAGGAACCGGGCCAGCTGCTCGGTGAGCCCGGCTCCGAGGTCGATCGGTAGATCTGCCACAGAACGTGGAGTATGCCCCAAATCCCCCGACCGCCTGCCGGCTTCTCAGAAATCGACCGATCCGCTCCCGCGCCTCAGACGATGCGGAGCACCGCCCCGGTGCGCGGCTCGAGCTCGATCGTCGCGTTGCCGTCGACGATCCGCGCCTCGGCAGGCCGAGCGAACCCGGGCAGCTCGATCGCGGCGAGGTGACCCCCGGCGCCGCCCGGCGCATCGGCGAACCGGAGCGCCAGCCGGATCGCGGCATCGCCCGCATTGACCGCCACGACGAACCGCGACACCCCGGTGCCACGCTCGAAGGCGACCGCCGGCCCCTTCGCCCCGACGACCCGGACCGAGGCGTGGCGCAGTGCCGGTTCCGCCGAGCGCAGGGCCAGGAGCGCCTGGACGGACTCGCGCAGCCCGGGCTCCCAGCGCGTCTCGTCCCACGGGAACGCGCCGCGGTTGGCCGGGTCGTTCGCCCCGACGAGACCGATCTCGTCGCCGTAGTAGAGGCACGGGGCGCCGGGGAGCACGGTCTGGAGGAGGATCGCCAGCCGGACCGCGGCCACGTCGCCGCCCAGCACGGTCCGGAGGCGCGGCGTGTCGTGCGACCCGAGGAGGTTGAGCTGGACGGCCGTGACGTCCGGGTCGTAGGCCGAGACGAGCTCCGTGACCCGCGCGGCGAACGCGGGCCCGTCGGTCGGGCGCACGTGGAGGCGGTACTGGTCGTGGCCACGGACGACCGCCATGTCGAGTCGCGACCCGCCGGCGAACCCGAGGATCGCCTCGCCGAGCGGGTAGTTCATCAGCCCGTCGAACCGGTCGCCGCGGACCCAATCGGGCGCGACCGCCCAGATCTCGCCGACGAGGTAGGCGTCGGGGTTGACCGCCCGGCAGCGTGTGCGGAACTCCTGCCAGAACGCCTCGTCGGCGATCTCCTCGGGGACGTCCAGCCGCCAGCCGTCGATGCCGAAGCGGAGCCAGTGCTCGGCGACCCCGAACAGGAACTCGCGGACCTCCGGGTCGTCGGTGTCGAGCTTCGGCAGGGCCGGCAGGCCCCACCACGCCTGGTAGCCGAGCGCCTTCGGCGGCGTCCCGGGCGGCGGGTAGGCGAGCAACGGCTGGCCGGCGTCGAGTCGCGCCTGGTCGAGCCGGAACCAGCCGCGATACGGCGACGCCGCCCCGTTCTCGAGGATGTGGTGGAACGCCCAGAAGCCGCGCCCGGTGTGGTTGAAGACGCCGTCGAGCACGACCCGCATCCCGCGGTCGTGGGCCGCGTCGAGCAGGTCGCGCAGCGCATCGTCGCCACCGAGCAGCGGATCCACCGAGAAGTAGTCGTAGGTGTGGTACCGGTGGTTCGAGGCCGACGTGAAGATCGGGTTCAGGTAGAGCGCCGTGACGCCGAGGTCCCCGAGGTAGCCGAGCCGCTCCGCGACGCCGCGGAGGTCGCCGCCCTTGAACCCGTGGAACGTCGGTGGCGCATCCCACGGCTCGAGCGTGCCGGGCTTGTGGACGCGCTCGCTGGCCGCGAACCTGTCGGGGAAGACCTGGTAGAAGATCGCGTCGCGGACCCAGGCGGGGGTATCGACGCTCATCGGCCGGGGAGCGGCCGGTCGGGCGCCCCGGGCGCGGCGGCCGCCCCCAGCCGTCACGGCGGCATGGACCGGACCCGTCGAGGCGCGGACGACGAGGTGCGTCCCGAGGATCCGATGCTCCGGGGCGACGGCGGCCGCCCCGTCGATGGCGGCGAGGAGCAGCTCGATGGCCTCGCGGCCCTTGCGCGCGATCGGCTGGTGGACCGTGGTCAGGGCCGGGTCGAGATGGGCCGCGACCTCGATGTCGTCGAAGCCGACCACGCTGACATCGGCCGGCACCGACAGGCCGTGACGGCGGAGCGCCCCGATCGCCCCGATCGCCAGGACGTCGCTCATCGCCAGGATCCCGGTCGGGCGGAGGCCGGCGTCCCAGGCGCGATCGAGCGCGGTCGCTCCGCCGTCGATGGTGGCCGGGCCGACGACGACGCGATCGTCACCGAGCTCGACGCCGGCCGACCCGAGCACGTCCCGGTACCCGGCCAGGCGGCGCGCCGTGACCCCCTCCGGATCGTGCGCTCCCGCGGGCTCCGGTGGCTCGACCCCGATGACCAGGATGTCGCGATGGCCGAGCTCGAGGAGATGCGCGGCGGCCGATCGCGCACCGCCCGCGGTCGTCGACCGCGATCGAGCTCCACTCGGGGAGCGCGGTCGAATCCACCAGCACGATCGGGACCCCGGCGCGGCGGATCTGGTCCACGTCCGGATGGTCGCCCGACAGCCCGATCGCGACCACGCCGTCGACCGTGGCGTGATGCATCGCACCGGCCAGCGACCCGCGCAACGGCGAGATGAACTGGAGGGCGTAGCCCGACGCCTCGGCGGCGGCGCCGACCCCGACCGCGAACATCCCGAAGAACGGGTTCGCGAAGACGACCGAGAGCGGTTGCGGTGTCAGCAACCCGATCGTCAGGGTCTCGCCCTGGCTGAGCATCCGGGCGACCGGGTGCGGCGTGTAGCCGAGCCGCTCGGCGACCGCGCGGATCCGCTCGGCCGTGTCGGGGGCGAGGCGCTCCGGGCTGTTGAACGCGAACGAGACGGCGGTCTTGGAGACGCCCGCTGCGCGGGCGACGTCGTCGATCCGTGGCCGGACGGTGCGCGGCTCCACGTGGCCCTCGGGCGTCCTCCGTAAACCGGTTTACCTCGGTGGCGCGACGGTACGAGCGGGTGGCGGCCGATGTCAAGGTTCCGGAAGCCGCTGGCGTCCGGCGGTCGTATCGTCAACCCGTCACCGAGGAGGATGTCTGATGCGCAGCGTGACCTATTCGATGGGCGTCTCGCTTGACGGCTACATCGTCGGGCCGGACGGCGGCTTCGACTGGACGGCGCCCGACAAGGAGGTCTTTCGCTTCTGGATCGACGAGATCCGAGAGGTCGGCGTCCACCTGATGGGACGACGGCTGTACGAGACGATGCTGTACTGGGAGACCGCCGACCAGGATCCATCGCTCGACGACGCAGAGATCGAGTGGGCCGCGCTGTGGAATCCGCTCCCGAAGGTGGTGTTCTCCACCACGCTGTCGGCGGTGCAGGGCACTGCCCGCCTGGCCTCCGGCGGCTTGGCGGAGGAGGTCGAGCGATCGCGAGCCGAGCCGGGGGACCGTGACATCGCGATCGGCGGCGCGACCCTCGCCGCCGAAGCGGCCGCGTTGGGTCTGATCGACGAGTACCGGGCCATGGTCTACCCGGTGCTGGTCGGCGGTGGCATCCCGTACTTTCCGCGGCGCGAGCGCCGGGTGGATCTCGAACTCGTCGAGACCCGGACCTTCAGCTCGAGCGTCGTCTACCTCCGCTACCGGGTGGTGAGATAGCCGGCTCGTTTGCGAGCCGCCACGGTCGCCCGCGACCGACCGCACTCTCCGCTACGATGCATCCCCCATGTTGACGCGTGTCCGCGAGATGCCCGGCGGCATCCGCCTGTTCCTCGTCTACGCCGCCCTGATCCTGGCCGGGATCGGGCTCAGCCTGCGCTCGGTGATCGACACCGCGATCTCGACGCCGGTCAGCCTCGAGGGGATCATCGTCATGAGCCTGCTCGCCTACACCATCTTCACCACGACCCTGGTCCTCCAGCGCAAGCAGGCCGGCCGGGCGCTGGCGCTCGGTCTCGCCAGCCTCACGATCCCGCTCGTCCCGCTGCTGGCCTTGAGCCGGCTGATCGTCGAGGCCATCTTCGTGAGCGCGCTGGGCCTGCTGCTCTTCCGCGGGCTCCTCCGACCCGAGGTCCGCACGTACCTCAACGAGCCGTGACGGACCGCGCGGGGCACGGATCGGCCGCGGGACGGTACCCTCAGCGGTGCGCGCAACCGCGCGGATGCCGCGCCCCGATCACCCGGACCCATCCGACCGTCCACCTGAACCACGAGGGCAACCCGTGAGCAAAGCCAAACGCCGGCGCCAGCGGCCGGGCTCTCAGCCCCCGGCGGCCAGGCCGGCCGGCACGCCGCCGAAACCGGCCGGCACGCCGCCGTCCGCCGCCGCGACCGGGGCGACCAGCAGCGCCGACCCGGCGGTCGAGACGATCACGATCGGCGCAACGGCGAGCGCGTCGACCGCGCCCGGCAAGCCGGCGACCGGCACGCCCTCCGCCGCCAAGTCCGGGACCGGGACCGCGACCGGGACCTCGGCCGCGGCCCGCCCGGCCGGCACCTCCGCCCGCCCCGCCGGCAGCCGCGCCGGCCGCCGTGAGCGCCAGCGGACGACCTACCAGCCGTCCTTCCTCGAGCGCTACCGGACCCCGCTCGTCCTCATCGCCGCCGTCGTCGGCGTCGCGGTGCTGTCGGTCTTCGTCTTCTTCTCGGCGTCGCAGCCGGCCTTCGCCTGCTCGACGATCTGGACGCCCGCCCCGACCGCGTCGCCGGCTCCCGGTGCCACGCCGAACCTCGGCTACGCCCAGCCCGACCAGGGACACAACCACGTCGCCGTCGGCACCAAGGTGACCTACACCTACTGCGCCCCGGCGTCGGGCAACCACTACAACAGCCCCGGGCACCTCGGGGCCGATCCCCGCCCGCGTCTACGGACCGAACGACACCGTGACCCCGCAGGGCTGGATCCACAACCTCGAGCACGGCGGGCTCGTGATCCTCTACCAGGGCACGAGCTCCGGCGCCACGGCCGATGGGCAGGCGGCGTTCAAGTCGTATTTCGACGCGTTCCCGCCGGTGCCGGACTGCGGCCCGGTCATCGCCCGGTTCGACCAGATGAGCTCGCCGTTCCAGGCCATCGTGTGGGGCCGCGTCCTGCCGCTCGACACGTTCGACCAGGCGAAGATCACGGCCTACTGGAACCAGTGGGGCGGCAAGACGAACCTCGAACCACTCTGCCCGACACCGAACAGCACGACCAACCCGAGCGCCACGGAAGTGCCGAACACCACCTCGGCCCCGTCCGCCGCGCCATCGGGGAGCTGACAGGACCGGCCGCCCGCCATGCGCCTCGTCTCGTACCTCGCGCTCGATGACGCCGGGACGGCGGTCCTCGTCGGCCGCCGCCTGATCCCGGTGATGGACGGCTACCTGACCGGGCCGGACCTCGAACCGGCCTCCCTCGACGACCTCCGGCAACGGGCCGAGACGCTGACCGGCGCGACCGGGATCGCGCTCGATGACGTCGAGACCATCGCGCCCGTCCCGGTCCCGGGCAAGGTCGTCTGCGTCGGGCTCAACTACCACGAGCACGTGACCGAGGGCGGACGGCCGGGCCCGACCCGGCCGCTCCTCTTCTCGAAGTTCGCCAACGCCGTCATCGCCGACGGCGACCCGATCGTGCGACCCGAGGGCTGCCACGCGCTCGACCTCGAGGTCGAGCTCGGGGTCGTCATCGGGACGACGGCCCGCCGCGTCACGCGCGACGAGGCCCTCGCCCACGTCGCGGGCTACGTGGTCGTCAACGACGTCACTGCCCGCGACTGGCAGGGGATCCCGGCGGCCCTGCACGAAGGCGAGGTCGGGGACGGCCAGTGGTTCCGGGCCAAGGGCGCGGACACCTTCCTGCCGATGGGCCCTGTCTTCGTGACCGCGGACGAGATCCCGGACCCGCAGGCCCTCCGGCTGCGCTCGTGGCGGATCCCCGGCTCGGGCCCGGATGCCGGCCGCGAGATCCCGATGCAGGACAGCACGACCGCCGACATGATCTGGAGCGTGGCCGAGCTGATCGAGCACATCAGCCGCTCGATCACGCTCGACCCGGGCGACGTCATCGCGACCGGGACGCCGTCGGGGGTCGGGGTCTATCACGATCCGCCGGTCTTCCTCGAGCCGGGCGATCGCGTCCGCTGCGAGATCGACGGCATCGGCCGGGTGGAGAATAGGGTCATCGACTGGACCGAGGACGTCGACGCGACCGACGCCGAGACCGAGGTCGACGCCGACTGACCCTCCCGGAGGCACGCCCCGATGCTCGCCCTGGTCAAGACCGCCGCCGGACCGGGCCTCGAGCTGCGTGACGTCCCGGTGCCGGCCATCGGCATCAACGACGTCCTGATCCGGGTCCACAAGACCGGCATCTGCGGGACCGACCTCCACATCGAGTCGTGGGATCCGTGGGCCGCCAGGACGATCCACCCGCCGATCGTCGTCGGGCACGAGTTCGTCGGCGAGGTCGTCGAGGTCGGCAGCAACGTGCCCGACTTCCACCCGGGCGACCTCGTCTCCGGCGAGGGGCACGTGGTCTGCGGCCGCTGCCGCCACTGCCTGGCCGGCCGGCGCAACCTGTGCCCCAACACGATCGGCCTGGGCGTCGGCCGCGACGGGGCCTTCGCCGAGTACGTCGCGCTCCCGATGACGAACGTCTGGCACCACTGGACGGGCATCAACGAGGAGGTCGCCGCGATCTTCGACCCGTTCGGGAACGCGGTCCACACCGCGCTCGCCTTCCCGGTCCTCGGCGAGGACGTGCTGATCTCGGGGGCCGGCCCGATCGGGCTGATGGCCACGGCCGTCGCGCGCCACGCCGGGGCCCGTCACGTCGTGGTCAGCGAGCCCAACGCCTACCGGCGCGCGATCGCGACGCGGATGGGCGCCACGCTCGCCATCGACCCGCGCGAGCGCACCCTCGAATCGACCTTCGACGAGCTCGACATGGTCGAAGGGTTCGACGTCGCCCTCGAGATGTCGGGCAACCCGTCGGCGCTCCGATCCGCGATCGGTGCGATGGCCCACGGCGGGGGGATCGCGATCCTGGGCATCCCGACCGAGGAGATCAGCATCGACGTCAACGCCATCGTGTTCAAGCTGCTGACCCTGCGGGGCATCTACGGTCGCGAGATGTACGAGACCTGGTACAAGATGACGGTGATGCTCCAGTCGGGGCTCGACATCACGCCGGCGATCACCCACCGGTTCGGGTTCCGCGAGTTCGAGGCGGCCTTCGCGGCCGCGCGTGCCGGCGACTCCGGCAAGGTCATCATGGATTGGACGTCATGACAGGTTCCAAACCCAGTACTGCCCGCGGCGCGGCCGGCCGCCCCGACCCGCTCGCGTTCCTCGCCGACGAGGTCGCCGCCCTGCGCGAGCGCCACCTCTACCGTGCGCTCCGGGTCATGTCGTCGGCCCAGGGCCCGATCGTCTCGGTCGACGACCACCGGCTCATCTCGCTCTCCTCGAACGACTACCTGGGCCTCACCCACCACCCGCGCGTGTGCGACGCCGCGGCCGGGGCCGTCCGCGAGTTCGGGTCGGGGAGCGGCGCGGTCCGGACGATCGCCGGGACGATGGCGATCCACGAGGCGCTCGAGGCCGAGCTGGCGGCGTTCAAGGAGACGCCCGCGGTCCTCACCTTCCAGTCGGGCTTCACCGCCAACACCGGGGTGATCCCGGTCGTCACGGGCGAGACCGACCTGATCGTCTCGGACGCGCTCAACCACGCCTCGATCATCGACGGGATGCGGCTGTCCAAGGCGCCGCGCAAGATCTACCCGCACGCCGACGTGGAGGCGCTGCGCGAGATCCTCCGCGAGGCGCGCGCGACCGGCCGGCCCGGCGGCGGGGAGTACCGGCTGATCCTGGTCGTGACCGATGGCGTGTTCTCGATGGATGGGGACATCGCGCCACTCCCCGGGATCGTCGAGGCGGCCGAGGAATCCGGTGCGGCCGTCATGGTCGACGACGCCCACGCGAGCGGCGTCCTCGGGCGGAACGGGCGTGGCTCGATCGACCACTTCGGGCTGCACGGCCGGGTGGCGATCCAGGTCGGCACGCTGTCGAAGGCCGTCGGGTCGCTCGGTGGGTACGTGGCGGGCTCCGTGGCACTGCGCGAGATCCTCACCCAGCGCGCCCGACCGATCCTCTTCTCGACGTCGCACCCGCCGGCCGTGGTGGCCGCCTGCCGCGAGGCGATCAAGGTGATGCAGGACGAGCCCGAGCTCCAGGACCGCCTCTGGGCCAACACCCGCTACTTCAAGGCCGAGCTGATCCGGCTCGGCTTCGACACGGGAGCCTCGGAGACCCCGATCACGCCGGTCATGATGGGCGACCCCGACACCGCCGGCCGCTTCAGCGATCGACTGATCGAGGAGGGCGTCTTCGCCCAGCCGGTCGTCTTCCCGACCGTCGCCATCGACAAGGCGCGGCTGCGCACGATCGTGACGGCGGCCCACGCCAACGAGCAGCTCGACCTCGCCCTGGCCGCCTTCGATCGCGTCGGTCACGAGCTCGGCCTCATCGCCGGGTGAGTCGCGGCAGCGAGACACCCTCGCTCCTTGATGCCCGTAGACGGCATCACGGTCGGAGGGATGGAGACACCCACGACCCTCTTGATGCCCGTAGACGGCATCACGGTCGAGCGACGAGAGACGGCCGCGACCCGCTTGATGCCCATAGACTGCATCACGGTCGAGTGGATGGCGACGCCCGCAAGGGTCTTGATGCAGTCCACGGGCATCACGTCGGAGGGGACGTTCGTTGACGCCGCGCCCACTCCCCCTCGACGCGCACCTGCACACGAACCTGTCGCCGGACAGCACGGTGCCCATCGATACCTACGCCGCGGCCGCGCTCGAGCGGGGGATCGCGGAGATCGCGATCACGGACCACGTCGACTTCGAGCCCGGCGCCCCGGCCTTCGGCTACTCGACCTTCGCCGACCGCGAACGGGTCGTCCGCGACGCCGCCGAGCGGTGGGGCCCGCAGGGAGTCCAGATCCGGTTCGGGGTGGAGCTCACCTATGACCGCGCCTGGGAGGCCGACATCCGCGACCACCTGGCGCACCACGCCTACGACTTCACCATCGGGTCGGTCCACGACCGCGTGGAATCGCCGTATGGCGCACGGAACGTCGCGGCCTGGGTCGCCGGGCGCTCGCTCGCCGAGGTCGTCGCGCCCTCGTTCGACGAGGTGGCCGCCGCCGCCCGGTCGGGCCTGTTCGACGCCATCGGCCACATCGACGTGGTCAAGCGCTACCTCTACCCGCACATCAAGCCGGCCGCGCTCGAGGCGGCGCCCGAGCTGTACGAGCCGATCCTCCGGGCGCTGGTCGACAGCGGCACCGCCCTCGAGGTGAACACCAGCGGGCTGCGCTACCCGGTCGCGGTCACGTTCCCGCACCCGGCGATCGTGACGCGCTTCCGCGAGCTCGGTGGACGGGCCATCACGATCGGCTCGGACGCGCACGGGCGGACCAGTTCGCCTCGGGCCTGGCCGACGGCTACGGGATCGCGGCCGCGGCCGGGTTCGAGGCACTCACCTTCCGGCGCGGCGCCGGGGCGGCGCGGGTCGAGGTGCCGTTGCCCGCGCGCACCTGACCGTTCCCGACCGTTCCGTCCGGCGCATCAGCGGGGCGTAGGATGGCCCGTGCATGACGCCCAGACCTAACGCCCCGACAGGCCATTCGTTATGACCCTCGACGACGCCGCGATCGAGCGGTTGGTGAAAGAGGCCCAAGCTGGGGACGCATGGGCCTTTGGTCGGCTGTTCGACCATTACCACCTTCAGGTCCACCGGTTCGTCGCGAGCCGCGTCCGCCGCCCGAGTGACGCGGAGGACTTGACGCAGTTGGTCTTCGTCAAGGCTCTGGAAGCACTGCCTCGCTATGAATCGCGAGGCATCCCGTTCGGGGGCTGGCTGTTCCGCCTGGCACGGAACGCAGTCATCGATCACGCCAGGACGAGCCACGAGCACGCCGACCTCGCCCAGTCGGTCGATCGGGCCGGCACGGGCGCCGGGCCGGACGAGCTGGCGGTGACCCGCCAGGAGATCGACGCGGTCGGGATCGCCCTGTCGACCCTGACCGACGACCAGCGTGACGCCATCACGCTCCGCTTCTTCGCCGGCCTCTCCGCCCGCGAGGCGGCCGAGGTGATGGGGAAGCAGGAGGGAACCGTTCGCGGTCTGCAGTTCCGGGCGATCGCCGCATTGCGGCGCCAGCTCGGGATCGAGGAGCCGGAGGCCACCGTAGCGACGGCCGCCGCCTCGCTCCAGCGTCCGAGGATGGGCTGATGGACGACGTGATCAACGAGTTCGAACCCGGGTACATCGAGCTGGCGCGACGCCTCGAGGCGTACGCGGACCTCCGGCTGTCCCCGAGCGCCTCCGCGACGACGCGCATGCGCATGGCAGTGATGACCGCGGCGCACCGGCGGTCGGCGCTGATCGAGGCCGATGCCCAGTTCGATGCGGCCGGGGCGACGACGACGGCCCTCGCCGCCGAGCGTGCCAAGGCCGCGGTCGCGGCCCGCGGATCGTGGCGCCGCCCTGCCGCCGCGATCTTCGCCGGCACGCTGACGCTGGCCATCCTCGCCGGCACGGCCTACGGCGCCAGGCCGGGCGGCCCTCTCTACGGCGCGCGGCTGTGGACCGAGATGGCCAACCTGCCGAGCAACCTCGTCGACCGCGCCGAGGCCCAGGTGGCCCGGCTCGAGGACCGGCTCCACGAGGCGCAGGAGGCATCGACCGCGGGCGACGTCACCGGGACCGAAGCCGCCCTGTCGGCCTACTCCACGATCGTCAGCGAGGCCGCCAGGGGGAGTGGCGGCGATCCGACCGCCAGCGCCGCCCTCGAGGTCACCGTCACCCGGCACGTGGTCGTGCTGACCCTGATGGTGGACAGCGTCCCGGGGCCGGCTCGCTCGGCCGCCGAAGGCGCGCTCTCGTCGAGCACGATGGCGCTCGACGATCTCGACGGCGCGGGCAAGCAGACGAGCGACCGCCATCGGACCGGCGGCAGCGTCCCCGGCGGCAGCATCCCCAACAGCGCACCGGCCCCCGCGGTCGACGCCGGCACCACGAGCCCTACCACCCCGCCCAGTTACAGCGGCGGCCCGGTCCAGCACGATGGCACCTCCGGCAAGCCGACGACCGGGGACCCGGCGATCAGGTTCACGACGCCGATGACGCCCGGGGATGAGGGCCACGTCGGGTCCGACGCCCCCGACCACAACACGGATCGGGATCGCCCGTAACCCATGCGCCTCGATGTCATCGGTGCCGGGCCCGCCTACACGGATCGGCCGGGCGCGACAGGCGCGTCGTACCTGCTCCGCTTCGACGGGGCGAGTCTCGTGCTCGACCTCGGCCAGGGGTCGTTCCCGCGGCTGGCCGGGCTGATCGATCCGGCCGACGTCGCGGCGGTGGTGGTCAGCCACCTGCACCCCGATCACTTCATCGACCTCGTCGCGCTCCGCCACTACCTGCGCTGGGAGCCGCCGCGCCGTCGCGTTCGCGTCATCGGCCCGGCGGGTCTCGAGTCACGGCTCGACGCGCTGCACGATGAGCCCGGCTTCAGCGCCGCGGCGCTCGACATCGAGGCGCTGGCGCCCGGATCGATGGCGGTCGGGCCCTTCGCCATCGAGGTCGCGCGCGTGAGCCACACCGACGAGAGCTACGGGTTCCGCGTCTCGCCGGTCGACGGCGACGCCGGCGTCCCCGGGCTCGTGTACTCGGGCGACTGCGGGCGGGCCGAGGATCTCGATGCCCTGGTCCGCCCCGGCGACACGCTGCTGTGCGAGGTGTCGTTCGGCCCGGGCCCGGTCGTGCCCGGCGCCCAGCACCTCGACGGGCCGATCGTCGGCATGCTCGCCAGCCGCACCCGCGCCGGGCGCGTGCTCCTGACGCACCTCCAGATGGGCTATCACCGGGGCGAGACCGTCGACTCCGTCCGCGCCCACTTCGATGGCGGTCCGGTCGAGCTCGTCGACCCCGGATTCGAGACCACGATCCGCGCCTGAATCGCCCGGTACGAAGGTCCTGGCCCGCCACATCCGGCGCCGACGTTGCCCGTATGCACCGAAACTACCCGTCGCGTGCACTTAGGACCATTCCGATGGTATTGCAAGGACCACTCGGCGTAGTACCTTGGTGGTCCCTGCGGGGGCATGGGTCCTATCACGTCGATCCATGAATCGGAATAACGTGCCCGCCGATGAGTCTGTCGGGCCCCGGGGCTAAGGTCGATGTTCCAGCACTCATCTTCGGATCTCATCTTCGGATCTCTTTCGGTCGACCGATAGTCCCAGGGTTCCGGCACCCCTGAAGCCTGCCTCACATCTGAGGTTGGCGTTTTCGGGGACTCCCGGGATCCACTGCGGATCCGTCAGCTGGCACAGAGAGCGAGGGACTCTGGTGCACAGCACGTCGCGCGAGCGACTGATTCGATTCTTGGTCCTCCTTCAAGTCTTCCTGCATGGTGATGGCGCTCTTCGCGCCCATCCCGGCCGCGGCCGCGAGTCCGAGTCCGGATCCGAGCGCGCCGCCATCCTCTGAGCCTTCGACACCGCCGTCGGCCGACCCCAGCGCTCAACCGAGCGCGGCCCCGACGCCGGCCCCGACCCCGGATCCCACGGCGGCACCGACCGCCGGCTCCGACGGCGGCACCGACCGCGGCGCCGACGCCTGCCCCCACCGCCGACCGCCGACGCCGACCCAGGCGCCGGTCCTGTCCAGCGGCTACATCGTCACCTTCGCCCCCGGCACCTCGACGTCCACCCAGGCCAGCACCCTCGCTGCCGTCGGGGCGGACGTCACGGATTCGATCGCCGCGCTGGGCATGGCCTTCATCAATGTCCCGAACGGCTCGAGCATCGTCACGGACCTCCGGGCCGACGGCAACGTCAGCCGCGTCGAGGCCGACCGTGTTCGCGTCGCCGAAGCCGACCCGAGTGATAGCGGGTACGCCGATCAGTGGTCCCTCGCCAAGATCGGCTGGAACAACGTCTTCGGCTCCGTCACCCCGAGTGGCAGCGCGGTCGTCGCGCTCCTCGACACCGGCGTCGATGCCGGTCATCCCGACCTTGCCGGTCAGCTCGTTCCGGGCACCAGCATCCTCGACGGCTCCGCGGGCACCGCGGACCCGAACGGCCACGGCACCGCGATGGCCGGCATCATCGCCGCCGCGACCGACAACGGCCAGGGCATCGCCGGCATCGGCTATGCCGGCGTCAAGGTCATGCCGATCACGGTCCTCGACGCCAACGGCGCAGGCACGGACAGCGACATCATCCAGGGCGTCGTGTACGCCGTGGACCACGGCGCCGACGTCATCAACATGTCCTTCAGCAACCCGGGCTACTCGGCCGCCCTCCAGGCCGCCATCGACTACGCCTGGGCGCACAACGTCGTCGTCGTCGCCGCGACCGGCAACGACGGCTCCTCGACTGCGACCTTCCCGGCCGGCGACCGCGGCGTCATCGGCGTCTCCAACACGGACCAGGCCGACGCCCTCAACGCGTCGAGCAACTACGGCGTCGACACCTTCCTCGCGGCCCCGGGCACGGACATCCTGACCCTGGCGGCCGGCGGCGGGACGACGAGCGTCACCGGCACGTCGGCCTCCTCGGCCGAAGTCGCGGCTGCGGCCGCCCTGCTGCGCGCCAACGATCCGTCGGCGAGCAACGGCGTCATCGTGTCTCGCCTGGCCCGGACCGCGGATGCGGCCGGCACGGCGGACCAGACCGGCAACGGCCGGCTGAACCTGGCGCGCGCGATCGCCGACACCGGCACCGACTCGATCCAGCCCGCGGGCGCGGCGCCGGTCGGCGGCGGCGGCCCGATCGTCGGGCCGTACACGGCCGCGGCCCTTGGATCCATCACCGTCGTCCGCGCAGACCGGGACCCTCACCGCCGGCACGGCCGGTTCGGCGACGTTCACGGTGACCCTGAGTCTGGAACGGGGGGACCTCAGCAATACGGCCGGGACCTGTGTGCCGACGACCTCGGCAACTGCCTCGGGACGTTCAAGCCTGCCGACAGGCGCGTCCGCGGTCGTTTAACCCGACCGCACCCAGCGGCACTCAGTGCCAATGCACGTCCACGTTGACGATCACGACGACGTCGGCCGCTCTGGCCGGCACCTACCCGTTCACGGTCACGGGCACGACGACCGCCGTCACGGGCACCGGAACCCTCGTCATCTCGCCTGCCGCGCCCACCGCGCGGACCTGGGTCGGTGGCACGTCGACCGACTGGAACACCGCGGCGAACTGGAACCCGGTCGGGGTCCCGGGCGCCGGGGACGACGTCACCATCCCGACCGGCAGCACCCGCCAACCGTTCATCTCGACGACCTCGAATACATTCGCGCTCGCGAACAACGTGAGCATCCAATCCGGCGAGACCCTGACCCTCGGGCAGGGCGGCACCTTCGTCGGATCGGCGACGTTCAGCGGCAACCTGACCAACGCCGGAACACTCGTGATCGGCTTCGCGTCCTCGTCCCTCGCCGTCGCCGGCAACCTCGACAACACCAGCGGGACGATGACGTTCACCGCCGGGACCGTGAATGTCGGTGGCGTCTTCACCCGTGGCTCGTTCACGACGGCGAGCCCGGGCACCTTCTTCGTCTACCAGAGTGCCGGCGCGCAGACCATCGCGCCCATCACGTACGGGAACCTGCAACTGTCGGGCGGCGGCACCAAGACCGCGGGCGGTGACGTCACGGTCGTCAATACGTTCACGGTCGACGCCGGGACCACGTTCAGCGCCTTGGCCACCACCGAGCACTACCAGGGCAGCGTCGTCATCAACGGCGTCTACAGCGGCGGACGAGTACGGCGAGCCTCGAGGGCAGCGCCACCACTCCGAGCTTCGGCGGCCCCGGGCTCACCAATGTCAACACCTTCTGGAACCTGACCGTGGCGCGGGGCTCCACGAGCAGCGTCTCGCCGACCTCGGTCAACATGACCATCCTGAACGACCTCACGGTCACCTCGGGGACACTCGACGTCGCGGGCGACCAGCTCACCGTGGGCCACAACCTGTCGGTCGCCAACGGCGCGACGCTCGTCGTCGGCGCGGCTAGCAACTTCCCGGTCGTCACCGGGACCGTGACGCTGGGCTCGACGAGCACCGTCGAGTACTACTTCCCGGGCGGCCCCCAGACCGTTGCGGCCGCCAATTACGGCGGTCTGACCATCAGCGGTGCGCGGACGACGAATAGCGTGACCCTGGCCGGCGCCGGATCGATCGGCATCGCGGGCACGTTCAACCCGAGCACAACCTTCAGCTCGGGCGGCTTCGTCGTCACCGGCAGCACGGTCAACTTCAACGGGACCGGCGCCCAGACGATCCCGGCCTTCAACTACAACAACCTGACCAGCAGCTCGACCGGGGCGCGAACCCTCAGTGGCACGGTCGGCGTGGCCGGCACGTTCACGCCGGGGACGAACGCCTACACCGTCACCGGCAGCACGGTCAACTTCAACGGGACCGGCGCCCAGATCATCCCGGCCTTCAACTACAACAACATGACGAGCAGCTCGACCGGTGCCCGGACCCTCGCCGGGAGCGGCACCATCGGCGTGGCGGGACGTTCACGCCCGGCACGAACGCCTACACCGTCGACGGCAGCACGCTCGACTTCAACGGCACCGGCGCCCCGACGACCCGGTCTTCACCTACGG
>CAVUKR010000003.1:0-79988 GCA_963742075.1 uncultured Chloroflexia bacterium
AGATCTGAGTCCCGATGACGCTCAGCGCACACACCTTGCCGACGGCCGTCTCGGTGCCGAGAGACGAGGCAGTGATGGTCGCCGGCTGGCCCATCTTGAGCTTCGGCACGTCGGTCTCCGACGCCTGGCCGGCGATCTGGAGCTTGGTGAGGTCCATGACCTCGATCTGGCCGCTCGTACTCGACGAGCTGCTGGATGAGGAGCCGCTCGAGCCGGAGACCGTCTGGCCGACTTTGACATTCACGGCTGTCACCGTGCCGGCGGTCGGGGCGACGATCGCGGCTCCGTTCTGCTGGAGCGTCGTCAGCGCCTGCTGGGCGGTGGCGACCCCGGCCTTGTCGGCGGCGATCTGCGCGGCCGTGGTCGGGACGATCTTGAGGGTGTAGGCGTGCTTCGCGGACGTCACTCCGAGGCTTGCCGAGTTGACCTGGTTCTGCGCTTGGTGCAGCGCCAGCGTCGCCTTCAGGTTCGCCGCGCTTACGCCCGCCTGGGCGCTGGTCACCGCCGCCCGGTCCTTGGCGATCGTCGCCGGGACCGGCGGGCTGGCGGCCTTGTCGGCGGCCAGCTGAGCCTTCGCAGCGCTGACGCCTGCCTTCGCCTGCGAGATGGACAGGCTGTTCGAGGCGTTCGTGTCGCGAAGCGACTGCTGCGCCGTGGACAGTTGCAGCTCTGCCTGCTTGACCGAGTCCTGCGCCGACGCCTTGGTCGCGGCCGTGGGGCCGGCCTGGTCGGTCGCCAGCTTGGCCTGCGCGGATTCAAGATTCGCCTTGGCGGTTGTGAGCTGGACCTGGACGGCCGAGTCGTCGATCGTGGCCAGGACTTGGCCTGCAGTCACGGGATCACCGGGAGCGACACCCACGGTGGCGACGGTTCCGGACGAACCGAACGTCAGCTCATCGACGGTCGATGACGCGACCGATCCGGAGATGCTGACACTGCTGACCACGGTCCCGACGGTGGCCCGTGCGGTGACAAGGGAGGCAGGAGTCGTGGCGAACGGGTTCGCGAACCAGAGCGCTGCCGCAACGATGGCGATGGCGACGACCGGGACGATCAACCAGCGCCGCCACCGACGGCCGCGGGCCGGCCCCTCGATGGATCGATCGAAGTCGAAGTCGTCGACCCAACGCCCTGCGGGATCGGCTGTTTCGAGAGAAGTGGATGTCGCCGTCTCTCGAACGGCTCCCGCGTCTGCCATGGCGCGACCATGGTCGTCAAATATGAAATCACGTGAGACCAGACGACCCACGGCCTCTACTTGCAGGTGACCGTTCCCTTGGCCCGGATCGACTGCACGGAGTCGGTCATGACGACGTCGAACGCGAAGCCGTCGGCCGTTCTCGTCACCGACCCGACGCCGACCCCCGAGTTCCACCACAGCGCGTCGACCGTGTCCTCGAGGAAGATGTCCATCGACCATGAGACCGTCAGGTCGGTCAAGGTGAGCTGCCATCTCGAGCCGGAGCGCGCCCCGGAATCGATCCGGAAACCGGTCAGGGTCGGGACTGATCTCCCGCGCTCCGCGGTGGTGCTGCATCCGCTGGTGCCGCCGAGCGGTTCGACGTCATGCTCCGCATACATGCCGGTGAAGCGGATGTCAGCGCGTCCTGCTGGAGCGGACGAGGCATCGGAGGTCGGGGCGGGCGTGGCCCCGGCGGTCGGGACCGGCGTCGGTCCCGGCGTGCGGGTGACCGTCGACGCCGGTGTCGGAAGCGGCGTCGGTTCGCGGGTCGGCGTCGACGTCACGTCGCTCAGCCTCCCGGGCGACGCCTGCCCGGCGGCTCCGGAAGCCGTCGAACCCCCGCCGAACACGAGGACCGCGGCGACGATCGCGACGACGCCGACCGAACCGACGCCAAGGACCGACGCGACCGGGGAGATGCGACCGGTCCGCCGCCGGTGTGCCTGGTTCGCCGTGGTCGGTGGCGGCCGATGTGATGACACCGGGGTCGATCCGGGAGCCGGCGCCGGGCTGGGCGGTCGCGTCGTCGAACGACGCGCCTCGAGTCGAAGCGTGCCCCGCGCGGCGTCGTACCGGGCCCGCCGTTCGGGATCGACCAACCATTCGCGGGCCACGTTCAGCCGCTTGGCGCGAGCCAGACCGTCCGGCCCGGCACGGTCTGGATGGTGCCGCTTCATCAGCGACCGATAGGCGGCCTCGATCGCCTCTGGGCTCGCGCCGGGGTCGACCTCCAGCTCGCGATAGAGGTCGAGACTCGGGATCGATCGATCGACCCCCAAGACTGGTCATCCTTTCGTGTGACGCCATCGAGTCGCGGCGTCGATCCGGGGTCGGTCCTTGCCCATCGAGACTAGCACCGGTGTCGCCAGCCTTCCGTGTCGCGCCCGGTTCAGCGCGCGCCGCTCGCCGCACGGGTCGCAACCGCGTTCAACCGCAGGGCGAGGACCGGGCACCTGGCCACGGCTCGCCGGGCGTGATCGGCGAGGAATTCCGGGACCGGCTGGGCGGCGAGGATCGGATACCCCCAGTCGTCGAGGTCGATGAGCTCAGGAAGCAGCTCGGCGCACACGCCGTAGCCGTCGCAGGCGATACGATCGACGGCAAGTCGCAACTCTCCGGACTCCGCCATCAGGCTGCCTGACCGCGCCGGTCGGGCTGGATGCAGGTCCCGGACCGCTCATGCCGGGCGAACTCGTCGGCGAACACGCGAAGGGCGCTGTGCAGCATCCCGGCGGCGCCGTCGGGGTGCTTGCAGGCACCTCGGCCGGCGAGCTGCCCGGACCAGCGGACGACTCGCTCGAGGTCGCGCCCGTCGCCACTGCGGGGGACGGAGAGCCGCGCCACCGCGTCAGCGATCGAGCGCAGCCCGAACACGCATGGACCGCACTGGGCGGCGCTCTGGCCGGCCATGTAGTCGAGGATCCGGGCCGTGGCGCGGACGCCGCATGCGTCGGGAGGCAGCAGGTGCACGACGCCGCATCCGAACGCGCTGCCGGCGGCCCGGAGCGCGATCGGGTCGAGCGGCAGGTCCCAGGCCTCGTTCGCACGAAGCCAGCCACCGAAATACCCGCCGAGCAGGACCGCCCCGACCCCGTCGGCAGCGCCGGCCGAGGTGGCCAGCTGACGAACGCTCGTCCCGATCGCGATCTCGGTCACGCCGGGGTGGCGAACCGCGCCGCCCACGGTGACTACCGCGCTCCCGCGCGTGGCCCCGCTCCCGATCTCGCGATACCAGGCGTCGCCGAAGCGAGCGATGAGCGCCACGTGGGCCAGTGTCTCGACGTTCTGGACGAGGGTCGGTCGCCCGTCCACGCCACGCTCGTACGGGCGAGGCGGGATCGACGTCGGGCGGGCGTCGCCGGCCTCGAGGTAGTGGACGGCCGCCGATTCCTCGCCGGCGACGTACGTGTTCGGCGCTGCCACGAGCTCGAGCGGGACGCGCGCGCGGGCCCGGCGGCGCGATCCGCTCGCGGCGCGCTCATCGATCGCCCGCTCGATGGCGTTGATGGCCACGAGGTGCTCGCCACCGACGTACAGGATGATCCGATCGGCGCCGACCGCATCGGCCGCCAGCTCAGCGCCGTCGAGGACGAGATGCGGTCGCATCGCCATGATCGCGCGGTCCTTGGCGCTCAACGGCTCGCCCTCCGCGCCATTGGCCAGGACGACCGCGCGTCCCTCCCCGCGCTCCGCGACCGTCGCCCATTTGCGCCCGACCGGGAAGCCGGCGCCTCCTCGACCGAGCAGGCCGCTTGCCCCGATGACCGGGATCAGGCCGTCGCCCGACGGGCGCGGGCCGATGCGGTTCTCATGGTCGTGCAGGGACTCGGCGCCGGCGTCGGGCGGGGGGCCGGCGAGGATGCGCTGCGGCGTCACCGGCCACTCCTCGGAGCCCGTCCGTCCGATCGCGGCGGCCGTGACGAGCGCGCGGCCACTTCGCCGAGCGAGCTCCGGATCGACCCACCCACGGTGAGCCGCCAGATGAGAGTCGCGGCGACCGCGAGGCAGCACGCACCGACCAGCACCAGCATCCAGGTGGCGAACGCGTCGCTGCCGGCGGTCAGGCTGTGGAGGATCGCCAGCGGCCAGGCCGCCCAGGCGAGCCAGTGCACGGCGCGCCAGAGCCTGTGCCCGATCCGTTCGCGGAGCAGGCTGGTGATGATGACCGCGACGAGCAGGTCGACCGAGATCACCCCGAAGGCGACCGCCAGCGGTCGATAGGACGACGCGAGCGGCACGATCGCCGCCAGGACACCCAGCGAGGTGAATGGATCGATGATCGCGGTCACCACGTGGATGGTCACGAAGACGATCGACAGGAGCGCCATCGAGCGGTGGAACTCGACGGTCAGGAACCGGGGCCAGCCCGGCGCCTGCCAGCGCGCCACCGTCGCGAAGCCAAGGCAGACGACCAGCGTCGAGAGCAGCAGCGAGACGATCCCCGCGCCGCGCGTGCTGAACCACAGGATCTGGTCGAACATCAGGCGCGCCCCGCCATGGCGACGATCGGGTCGGGCCAGCCGCCGGCGCGGACGACCCGTCCCTCGGTATCGACGAGCCGGGCGGCCAGGCCGCGGACGGCGAGCCGGGCGAGCGCGCGTGTGCCCAGGACGATCGCCTCGGTCGCCGCGGCATTGGCCGCGACGCACGTGTCGGCGACGACCGTGACGGTCCGCCACGGTCCGTCGACCGGTGCGCCGGTCGCGGGATCGACCAGGTGGTGACGAGTGGTCCCGTCCGCGGCGCGCCATCGGCGCACAGTCGTGCTCGAGGTGGCGAGGGCGCCCGACGCGATCGCGACGACCTCGCCGGCGGCATCGACGGGCGTCTCGCTGTCCTCGCTGGCCAGGATCCGCCACCCACCGTCCGGGGCGCGACCCGAGGTCGCGATGTCGCCGCCGAGGCTGACGAGGACACCGCCATCGGGCGCGGCGGCTCGTGCGGCCGTGGCGGCCAGGTCGGCGGCCAGCGCCTTGCCGCTCGAACCGAGATCGAGCTCGACGGCGGCCGGGATCCGGATCGTCCGCGTCGCGGCGTCGAGGCCGACGACCTGCCAGCCGGGCACCGCTCCGAGCTCGACGTGGATCGCCGCGTCGCGTTCGCTGACACGGCCGAAGTCGTCGTCATAGCCGATGATCCGCATCGCCCGCCCGATGGTCGGATCGACCGCCCCGTCGGTCTCGCGGGCGATGTCGATGGCCGTCGTGACGGCCTGCCACAGCAGCGGACTGACCCGAGCGGTCCGGCCGGCCGAGGCCTGGAGGCGCATCAGCTCGCTGTCGGGCCGGAACCGGCTATAGGCTTGGTCGACGTCGTCAAGCAGCCGCTCCACCGCCGTTCGTGCCGCGGCGAGATCGCCGTCGAGGACGAGGAGGTGGGCGTTCGTGCCGAGGGCGCGCCAGTCGGCCTGCTCGAGCACGCCTAGGACGAGCCCGTCGACACGTGCGCCCGCCCGGTCGACCGTGATGTGCCGCTCGACGAGCCACCGCCGAGGAATGTGCCGCCGCCCGTCGTGGTCCGTGGCGGAGTCGTCGTCGAGCCGCCGGTGGTCGACGGGTTGGTGCCCGTCAGGGTTCGTGGGGTGCCGATCGTGTTCTGGGCCGGGTCGGCGGTGGGTGGGGTCGCGACTCCGGCGTACGTCACGGCCGCCAGCCAGCCGAAGCCGATCGTCGCGGCCAGGCCGGCCACCGCGGTGGCGAGGGTCAGGTCCGACAAGCGCTGGTCGGCGATCGCTCGATGGTCGGTCCGGGCACGCAGGGATGTCGTCATGCCGCCACGGTACTCGTCGAGTATTAGAACAAGATGAGAGTCCGGACGACCATCGCGACAGCGGCCCGCCCGATTGGTCAGTGCCGCAAGGCGATCATGAGCCTCGTCATCGAGGGAGCAACCGCGCTGGGAATGATTCGCGACGGGGACTTTGCAGGCGTCCTTGCTGTACGTCGAGGCGTCGAGCTCGCGCACCAGCAGCTCATCGTCATCGCGCCGACGGCGGTCCTGCGGCGGCTGACGACGCGACCGACCTGATCAGCCCGACCGGGTCGGGGCGGTCATGACGCTGCTGGCGTGTTCATCGCGCCTCGCAGGACGATACTCTCGGCTGGCCGGACCGGAGCGACCGGATCCGAGGTCGACGCCATCGCTTTATCGAGGCGCTCGATGAACGGCGCGGCGCCCAGGCGGACCAGGATCTCGCGGGCGGACTCGGCTGCGGCGCGGACATCCGGATCCGCCGGGTCGAGGAGGAGCGCCATGTCCAGGCCGCACAGTGCCTCATCCCAGGCCAGCCCCAGTTCACGCCAGGCGCGCAGCGCGTCGCGGTAGCGGACGAGGGCCTCGCCCGACCGTCCCTCGAGGGCCGCGATGCCGGCGCGCGTTGTCGCCCGATCTGCCTCGATCGCCAGCCCGTGGATCCCCGCGGCATCCAGGGCGGCGACGTCCGACGCCGCTCCGGCGGGGTCACCGAGCCAGAGCGCGGCGCGGGCGCTGCGAGCGTGCGCTTCGGCCAGGTTCCCCATCGAGACTTCGGCGAGATCGTGCCAGGCCGCGCGGGCCTCGGCCAGACGACCGGCAGCGAAGAACACCATCGCTCTCGCCGAATGGTTGATTCCCTGGATGCCGGGTTCGAGGCTCGAGCCGACGAGTTCGATGAGCTCCTCGAGAGGGCCGGCGGTCGACCCGCCGCGACAGGCGTCGATGCTGATGGCCGTCGCGAGCAACGTGATCCGATCGGACGCCTCGAGCCGATCGGCAAGGGCGGGCTCGAGCTCCGTGAGGGCCCAGGACCACTCACCCACCCGGAGCGCGCCATCGACGCTATTGCCAAGAAGAATCGTGGCCGGACTGGTTGCGCCGAGTCGCCGCGCGAGCGCCAGGCCGGTTCGGGCGTAGTTGAGCGCCGCGCTCGGGTCACGATTCGCCTCGTGAAAAGAGAGGTTGATATGCGCTCGCATCAGGGTGGCGCTCAGGTCGTGGGCTTCGGCGAGAGATGCGCCAGCCCCCAGCACACCGAGGCCCTCCGTCGACCGGCCGAGGATCCCGAGTGCGGTTCCCTTCGTGATGAGCGTGTCGGCCACGATCGCCACAAGGTCCGCGTGCTCCGCGGCCTCCAGGACCCGATCGGCGACCCCGATCGCACGACGGTTGTCATCGGCCAGGAAGTAGGCGCGAGCGAGCTGGCCCTCGAGCCCGATGACCGCGGGATCGTCAGCCAGATCGGCGAACGACTCGACGGCCGGCACGAGGATCGCGATCGCATCGGCCGTCCGGTAGGACGTCGAGAGCGACCGACCGAGGGCGGCCGTCGCCCGTGCGGTCCCTGGCCGATCCCCCAGTCCGGTTCGCGCCTCGATGGCGGCACGAAGGTATCGCTCGGCGGCTTCATGGTGGCCGCCGGCCGTCGCGGCGTCACCTGCGAGCTCGAGGAGATCCGCCTGATCCGCCGGCGACGAGGTCACGGCCAGGGCCTGCTCGATGAGCCCGAGTGCCTGCTCGTTGGAGCCGAGCGCCACGGCCCGCTCAGCAGCAGCGCGCAGGGCGAGCCGGGCCTGGGCACCGAGGGCGTCCGCCTCCGCTCCATCGGCAGCGTTGTCGCGGGCCGCGAGATAGTGCCCGGCGAGGGCGGCGGCGATCTCGTCGGTCTCGAGCGATTCGAAGAAACGCGCCGCCGCGAGGTGCCGAACCTTGCGGTCGCGCTTGGCCAGCGTGTTGTATGCGACCTCGCGGATGAGCGTCTGGACGAAGGCGTATTGCCCGCGTTCGGGGCTGCGGGGGTCGGTCTCGTGTGCGAACAGCTCGCGTCGGACAAGGGCCCGTAGGCGTGGTTCGAGGATGGACACCTCGATCCCGGACACCACCGAGAGCCCGGCCGGCGTGAAGCTCTGGCCGAGCACCGCGGCGTCCATCACGAGACTGCGGTCGGCCGGATCCAGTCCGTCAAGCCGCGCGGCGATCAGCGCGGTCAGGGTCTCGGGGATGGCAAGGGTTGCGAGGTCCCCGGTCGGCGCATACGTGCCGTTGCCGGCCTCGGTGAGCCGTCCCTCTGCCACGAGCATGCGGACCGTTTCGACCGCGTAGAGAGGGATGCCTTCCGCCCGTGCAACGACCACCCTCACGGCGGCCTCCGGGAGACCGGGCACGAGCCCTGCCAGGAGCGCTCGCATCGCGGGCTCCGGGAGCGGCTCGAGATAAAGGCTCGTGAAATTGCGTCGGCCGGCGCCCCAGTCGGAGCGCCGATCGATCAGTTCGGGCCGAGCCAGGGTCACGATGTAGAGCGGGATCGCCCGGCTCCACTCGAGCAGGTGGTCGATGAAGTCGAGCGTGCCGCTGTCCGCCCAATGCAGGTCCTCGAAGACGAGGATCACCGGGCTGATCGCGGCGAGCCGCTCGAAGAAGGTCCGCCAGGCGCCGAACAGCTGCTCGGAGTCGATCCCGGTCTCGACCCCCAGGAGCGCGAGGAGGGCAAGCTCGACCCAGCGACGCTCAGCGGTCTCGAAGGTCAGCCCGTCGAGGAGCTCGCTCACCTTCGCCCGCGTGACCTGCTCGTCGTCGGTCTCCGCCAGCCCGGCCCTGCCGCGGACCATCTCGCTCAACGCCCAGAAGGTGATTCCCTCGCCGTAAGCCGGTGATCGGCCGCGGTGCCACCACACGATCCCGACGATCCCGTCGAGGTATTTCTCGAACTCCCAGGTGAGGCGGCTCTTGCCGATCCCGCCGATACCCGTGATCGACACCAGCCGGGTGCGCCCTTCCCGGACGGTCGCGTGGTAGAGGTCCTTGACCAGTCGAAGCTCGTCGTCGCGTCCGACGAACGGGGCCTCGAGCGTGTCCGACCGGCCGCGGCCACCACGTTCGGCGACGACACGTAGGGCACGGAACGCCGGGACAGGGGCGACCTTGCCCTTGAGAAGCTGCTCGCCGGCCGGCTCGAACGCGATGGCCGACGATGCGGCGCGGTGTGTCGCCTCGCCGACGAGGACCGTGCCCGCTGGTGCGACCGACTGCAGCCGGGCGGCGGTGTTGACGATGTCGCCCGCGACCAGCCCCTGGTTGGTGGCACCGATGGTCACGGCCGCCTCGCCGGTCAGCACGCCTGCCCGCGCGCTGATGCCCGGCCCGACAGTCCCGACGGCGTCGACGAGCTCGAGGGCGGCGCGCACGGCACGTTCGGCGTCGTCTTCGCGGACGGTCGGCGTCCCCCAAACCGCCATGACGGCATCGCCGATGAACTTCTCGACCGTTCCGCCATAGCGCCCGATGACCTCGGTCGCGAGCTCGAAGTAGCGGGTCAGGGTCTCGCGGACCTCCTCGCTATCGCGCACCTCGGAGAACGTCGTGAAGCCGACGAGGTCGGCGAAGAGGATCGACACGAGTCGGCGCTCCGCAACGGCGGTCTCACCGGATATCTGGCTGGCGGACTGGGAGCTCGCGCCACCGACCGACACGATCCCGGCCCCGGTGCCGAGTGCAGTCCCGCAATCGCCACAGAACCGCTTGCCGGGCGGATTGTTGGCGCCACATGACGGACAGCCTGACGAAAGCGGCGCTCCACAGTCGCCGCAGAAACGCTTGTCCGCCGGATTCTCGGTGCCACAGCTGGCGCAGACCACACGCGCTCCCAGGTGAAGTCGGGTCGGGCGTTTTGGAGCGTACAGCATGCGGAACTGCAATGAGCGCCGATGCTCGCGTCCCCCGCGCGACGAAGTCCGCCGGCCAGGCGCGGGCGACGCCGAGGTCGACGTTGGTCAAGGTCAGCTCGCGCTCGTCGGCGCCAGCGAAGGCACGGTAGGCGTCGAGCCCCTCGATGCTCGCTCGACGACTCGGAGTCGGCGCAACGACATTTCGTCCTCCTGAGAGCCACCCTCACAGTGACTAACTCGATCGTCAACGTGGACAGCGACTGCGTCGCGAGACTCGGCTCGGCTTCCGGCCTGGGCGGTCCTATTGGGCGGGCTCGTATATGTGGTCGCCGATGGAGCAGATCGAAGATCCGCCGCCGACCGTGATCACGTCCCCATCCATCGCCACGACTGCCTGCTGGAGCGTGGACTGGCGGCGCGGAACGGCGCCGCACCTTCGCAAACGCTGGGCCGCAGTGCGGCGTGTACGCGCGTGTGGCTACGGAACCGCCGCATTGGCCAGCCGGGCCGGTCGGCCAGTGAACGCACCGTAGGCTTCCACAGCCTTCGCAAGACCCTCGCGAACAGTGCTGGGCAAATGGGCGAATGGGGCCGCCTCGATGACGATCTCGCGTGCGCGGAGGGTCCGTTTCCAGGTGCCAACGACCTCGCCATCGACCACGATCGTGGGCTTGAACATCCCGTTGCCGCCCGGGACGATCGCCTCACTGTGCTCCCGTGCCAGGGCGGCTGTTCGATCCCCGTAGCCGAGCAGGTACTCGTCAAAGCCAGGTAGGAGGTGTACGCGAGCGGTTGGTGCGGCCACGTCAAGGGTCTCCGGTGCGAGGTGGTACGTCACGCCATCGAGCTCGAGGGTCGTGAGCGTCACTCCGCAGATCGCGATGCCCCGTCGTACCTCCCCCACGGTCACACCCGACCACCGGGCGAGGTCGGCGGCGGTGGCCGGTCCGTGACTTCGGAAGTACCGCAGGGCGAGTTCGCCCAGCGCCTCGTCACCATCGAGCCGCCGCGGCTGCGGCACCCAATCGTCGAGCAGCGCGAACGTCTGCTTGCTGCCAGCGGTGGCTCCAAGGACGAGCGTGCCGGTCTGAGCGAGGTACCACAGGAGGTGATAGCCGCGCTGGCCGAGCGTGCTGACGCCCGCCGCATCGAAGGTGGCGAGAAGCGCGTCTCGCGTCAGGACCCGACTGCCGGCCAAGGCTGACCGGGCGATCTCGCGAGCCTTCTCAACGTCGTCTTCGGTGATCCCGAGGGAGGCCCGGCGTCCGGCGGCCGATGCGGTCGCCCGGGGTGCCGTGAGCGCCAGCAACCACCCGAGGTCCTCGCTCGCCACGAGATGGAGGGTGCCCCGCAGGGGCCAGGAGCGCACGACCTCACCGGCGTCACAGGCCGTCTCGACCGCAACCTCGGTCGCGCCGGTCTGGCGGATGCCGACCGACCACTTGACGCCAGGGAAGTCCTGGGCCTGCAGGGCCAGCATATGGCGGACGACCTCTAGCGGCCTCGAGAGCTCTTCACCGCCGATGTGCTGGGCGACCATCCGGAGTGCCGTGAGACGCTGGCGACTCGGGGTAAAGGCGGGTCCGGGCATACGCGCAGTATCGGTCCGAGCCGAGGACCTGTTCCAACTCGGCGGCTCGACCCCGACCCGGGCGCCTGTCGAAGTGCATCGGGACCCACTCCTGGCCCGACCGACGGGTCGAGGTGAGGGCGGTCGGGGAGCGGCTCGTCATCACGGGTGACGGTGGCGTCCGCGAGGCTTCACGGATCAACGACCAGGTCTTCGTCCTCGATCCGCACGATCCCGACGATCCGACGGTTACATGCGGGGGGCTTCGACGCCGACGGCCGGCCGCAGATCCTGTACCTCATGGTGTGGGGACAGCCGCGCACCGGCGAAGGCTGACGTCCGACGATCCCCTCCAAACTCAACGCCAGGTCATGCCGGGTGGGTGACGAGTAGAGCTGGGTCACCTCGGGTGGGTGCCGGCGTCGCCACTGTATGTCGCCCCAGAGCGAGTCGCGGACGACGCCGGCCGGATCACGGCCTCAGGACGGCCTGCCATCGGCGTCGGTGTCAAGATTTCGTTGACTCTCGGTCCGATCACTTGGTGCCGGGGGCGGCGACCTCCGCGACGCCTGGCCTTCCCGACTTCCTGTTTGGCTATCGCCGTCCGGCGTCGAGTGCTCTGCGCGATAGTGCGTACGCTTGTGCGAGATCGCCGAGCTCCGCCATCACGTCGCTCCACTCGCCGAGCACCATCTGTCGCTGGACGCGCCGCCCGTACTCCTCCGACAGGGATGCCGCGCGTTCGAGTGTCGTAGCGGCAGACTGAAGATCGCCGCTGGCCCGTTGGGCGTGTGCCATGAGTGACAGGGCGCTGATCGCGGCCTTCCTGTCGCCGCTCAACTCCGCCAGACGGAGCAATTCGGTCGCCAGCTCGATGGCGTCGTCAGTCGACCCTGCAGCGAGCGCGATCTGCCCTATCGGTGTCGGTCACGTGGGCGAGGAAGCGCGTGTCGTTCCGATGGCTGAAGAAGGTGTGCGCATCGGCGGCATATGTGCGTGCGACGTCGAGGCTACCGAGGGCCAGGTACACGAGCGCGAGCTCGTTCTGAACGGAAGCGGCCTCGAACCCTGCGTCCGCCGATCGGAACGTGGCCAGGCTGTGCATCCCGGTTGAGATCGCGGCTTCGTAATCGCCGACTTCGCGATAGCCGAGAGCCAGCGAGAACAGGAAGACCGCGTGTCTCCGGTCGTCGAGCTCGTCGATGCGTGAGCGCGCCTGCTCGAGATAGCCGAGTGCCCGCTCCGGCTCATCGTCCCGTGATGCCACCATCGCCAGGGCGATCAGGACACGGATCGGAAGGTCCGGCTCAACCACCAGACCCGCGGCGATGTCATCGAGGAGCCGCGTCAGAAGCCCGGCTGCCTGGTCGCCCTGCTCCATCTCGTAGAGGCCACAGGCCTGCCAGTACGTCGCGAGGGCAGCTTCAGGGTGCCGTCCCTGTGCGGTGAACAGCGCCGCTGATTCCGAGGCTGTTCGGACCGCATCGAGGCCGCGGTCCAGTCTCGACAGGCCCTCGGCGAGACCGAGCAGGAGCTCGGCGCGCACGTGGTCCGATGGTCCGGTCTCCAGGAGGTTGCTGAACGCATCGACAGCCTGCTCCCAGTCGCCGGCGGCCAGCCGGAGTTCCGCCTCCAGTCGCGTCCAGACATGTTCCCGGTCCGACAGGAGATGCTCGATCGGGACCTGCAGCCGCTCGGAGAAGAAGGTGAGGGCCGCCATCGATGGCTTGACCAGGCCATTCTCGAGGGCGCTGACGTACGCCTTCGTGTAGCGCCCCTCGGCAAGCTGCGCCTGGGTCAATCTGGCCTGGGTCCGGGCACGCCGCAGCCTGGACCCGATCCGGAGAGCGAGCGGTCGATCTGCCTCAACGTGAGATCGTCGTTTCGTCTGCACTGCCATGATCTGCCGGTTCCTCCAGTTGGGTTTCGACCGCCGCGAGGATAGCAGCGGCAGAAGAATTCAACCGCCGGGCAATGATAAGCAAGCTCGGGAGCGAAGGAGTCAGACGGCCGCTCTCGACCGAGGACAGGAACGCGCGGCTCAGCGGTTTCCCTGCGCTCGTTTGAGAGAGTCCGAGCGCGACGCGTCGGCGCTTGATCTCTGCCCCCAGCACACGGGAGAACGCCGGGTCGCCGCCGGCCGCACGTTGTTTAGCAATAGTTGACATCCGCACGGCCCAAGCATACGGTTTCGAAGGAGTCCGCGCCCTGGCCCTGAAAGGAGCCGGGAATGCCGACGGTCCTTTCCTACTGACGACGAGTGGCGGTCGAGGTGCCGTCCAGCTGGGCCCTTCGGGCGTCGAGAACGTCGCGACCAACCGCGAGGACGGGACCGTGATGCTGTTTCGCGCCGGCCATCCCGCCCATGCGCCAGGTGTCGGTCCCGAGTTGCTGACCTCGGTCGCCACGACGTCTCACCTCACGCTGCTTCCGCCGTCGGGCACCAAACGCGGCCTGGTCTACCTCGCCCAGCCGCCCGAGGCGCCATTGTTCCGCGACACGCCCGGAGGGATCCTCGAGCATGGCGAGGTCCCGTCGGGGACGCTGCCGACCCGCGATGAAGCGGCCGACTGCGCCACGCTTCCCGTGGGCGCCCACCGCTGGCTGGACCCCGCGGTCGCAGCCGACGCGCTCGCGATAGAGCGGACCGCTCTCGCCCCACTGCGCAGGGACCGGATCCCGCCCGAGCCTGCCCTGGCTGTCGCGCTCCAGGAGTCGGGTGCGCTCACCACACCTCAGGGGTTCGTGATCGAGGCCAGCGCCTCACAGCGCTCCCAGATCACGATTGCGTCGGTGCCCGGCGCGGACCCGTCCGCGCTCGTGCTAACAGATGTCCGGGGTCCCTCGCCGCGGCCCTCCAGGCCGACCAGGCGTTCCTCGTCGTCGCCGATCCGTCCGTCTTCTTCGACTTCGGGTCCATCCGGTACCAGCTCCGGGAGCAGCAGATCGACCGCCTCCGGCTGCCGCCATCGGTCCGCGCTGGGCTGACGGACACGCCGGAGGCGCGCAAGAAACGACGCCAGAGAAGAGGTGCTTTGGTCGGGGCGAGAGGAGTGGAGCCGAGGCTATTCAGGTGACTGTCCACATCGCGACGCGGCGCTCGGCCACGACGATCCACGCGAGCTGATGATCTCCCCCGCTTAGGTTCGAAGACAACGCCCACGTAGGGTGCGGGAGCCTTCTATCCGGCCCTCGGAGCTCGCACTCGCTAGCGTCGCTCCCGACAATGGTCGGCGACTCTCGATGCTCTTGGGAATGGCCGCACATCGGCGCGAGACTGGGAAAACGCTCAGTTCGCGGGCGCTGTCATCACGAACACACGCCCGCTCGATGCGACGAAGGCCGTCCGACCGTCGGCGGCGATCGCCGAGCCGGCCCCTTCGGCGGGCTTGAACGACGGGGAGCGGGCGCCCGTACTCGCCTCCACGACCTCGGCCGAGCCGTCGACGCCCACGGACCAGAGGAGCCCGTCCCCGACTGCGATCGCAGCCGGCGCGGGGATCGGGCCGAGCTCGGTGAGCTTCCCGCCGTCATCCACGAGGAACAGCCGGTAGTCCCCCGGATGCTCCGCGACCGCGAGCCAGATTTCCGTTCCGGCGGTAACGAGCGGGTCGATTCCGACGCCGGGGAGGGCGGAGATGGTCAGCGCGTGGTCCGCCGAAAGCGACATCCTGGCGAGGATGTACTCCCCTGCGCCATTGTCGCCCTCAGCCCCGACGACGGCCCATACAGCAGATGGCGAGGCCGCGAGCGACCCCGGCGGCCGCCCGCCGAGGGGGAACGACTGTTTCTCGGCGAGGGTCTGGTCGTCGTATGCGCTGACGCTCCCGCCGGCGCCGACGATCCAGACGAGCCCCGGGGTGTGGACGACCGCATCGGCGGGGTCGGCAAGACGCGTGTCCGCCAGGACGCGGAGCGTGGCCGCGTCGATCCGCTCCAGTCGCCCGACGCGAGCCTGGCCAGCCGCGCTCCCTTCGGGAACGCCCTCGACGACGAACACTGCAGACCCGGACGCGGCGATGGCGACGGGGGCCGGGCCTGCCGGGGCTCGTCTCGCCACGCCGTCCGCGGCCAGGAATCCGATCGAACCGCCGGTCGGCTCCTGGGTGACGAACCACGCCCCGCCGGTAGCTCCCGTCATCGACCGCACCCCGGGCAGGGCGAAGGAGGCCCGGATAGACGGACGCGACAGCGCCGCTGCTGTCGGCGACGGCCGCACGCTGGCCGATGACTTCGGGAGAGTCGGGGGCGCCGTGATGGCCCCCGACGGCGACCCGCTGGCCGCGCTGGCGGACGACGTCGGCGGGGGGGCGGGAGCACACCCGCTCAGCGCGACGGCGCCGCTCAACAAAGCGCATGCGAGTGCGCCGTTCCGACTCGGCATCGATCCGGCGGCCGCGAGTCGGCCGCCGGGGATCACGCGCCGGCTGCGAACGGGGAGGAACAGCCCGGACATGGTCCGGGCAACCTCATTGCACCGGGGCGGTCGTGGGGTCGAAATTGACGGTGTGCCCATTGGAGTCCGCCAGCACGAGGATATTCGCGCTCGCGCTCACGATCTTGAGCGGCCCGCTGGTGCCCGACGGGGTGAAGAGGACGGAGGCGACCGGGGCCGTGTCGTCCACGGCCCCGCCGGAACCCGGCCTACTGATGACGAACACCAGGCCGGCGCCCGTGTCGTCAGTCGCATAGCCGGCCCAGACCATCATGTACGTCGTGTCGCTGGTCCAGCCGGCCCACGCGTTCGTCGGCGTGAACTGCTGCCCGCTGACCGGGGCATTGAGCGTGCCGAGCATTCCGACCGGAGCCTGCTCCGCCGCCACGGCCGTGTTGACGGCGGGGCGGCCCGGATCGGCCGCCTTGTTCCCTCGCGGCGCGGTCAGCTGGCGCTGGCGCTGGGCGTCCGCGATCGCCTGCTTGTCCGCCGGCAGGTCGCTCGTCCCGGCGGACGCGCTGGGAGCGGGGCTGGGTGCAGGGGCGCCTGCCACGATCTGGCTCACGGCTACCGCCGCCAGGAGGACGCTGGCCAGGGAGGCCGCCGTTGCCGCGCGAATGGGATACCGCATGGCTGTTCCCCCTCAGTGGTACTGGATCTTGGCGGCCCACCGCAGAGACGACAGGGCGGTAGCCGCGTCGGCCGCACAACGGTTCACGAGGTCCGTCCACGCGCTCGAAGGCGAATACCCGGTGGTCGTGGACATGGCCCCGGCGAACGAGAACTTAGAGAGGGCGTTCAGCGTGGCCCACTTGCTGATCTGCTGCCACTCCTTCGCCTGGGCGTCAATGTAGATCTCCGGGACCGACCACGCGTACGAGAGTTGCCACCCGACGTAGTACTCGTCGTTCTGGTGCCAGCCGTTGTTGCAGGGGCCGGCCGCCTTCACGGTGCCGGACTGCGGGCAGCCGTCGGCGGAGCCGTTGTCGTAGTACACGTACGAGGCCGCGGAGTTGTAGTGCGACGCCCAGCTCCTCGCCGTCGTCGTCGTGCCCCAGCTGGGCTCGATGTCCACGCCGCCGACGGCCGTGGCCTGGGAGGCGTACCCGCCGCTGGAGATGTCGCTGTTCGCGCCTGTGATCATGTTCGCCCATGCGGTGCCGAATGCGGCGATCTCGCTGTCGGTCATGCCGCACGTCTTGCAGAAGTTGGCATAGTTGTTAGTCCCGAGGGCGACGCTCAGCCTGGCGGAGAGGTTGCTCGCGGTACATACCCAGAACCCGTGCACCGCCGCCGCCGGTCTCGGCGGTCTGGCAAGATACGCTTGCCCGTAGCATAGGCGAGTCGTCAAGTAATCATTGACCAGTCCCATGGGGACGAGGCAGACGATCCGCTGGACAGCTGACCCACGTGCTCGCAGTAGAACTGGTCGGTGGCCCGGGCCGCCGCCGTCCTGCGGCTGTCGGCGCGCCAGGTCGACCGTCTCGCCCGGCGGTTCCCGGGAGGAGGGTGCGGCCGCCCTGGTTCATGGCAATCAACGGCCGGACGGCCAATCGAACGGATCCGGCGATCCGCGCTCGGCTGGTCTAATGGCAGTCCATGAAGAGATTGACCTGACTGCTCGCACTCACGCTGATGTGGTCCACCGCGTGCATGTCGAGGGTCGCGCGTCAGATTCGGCAAGCGCGGCTTGGCTCCTCGCGAGCTGCGGAGATCGCGTGAACGTCGCTCGCTTCTTGAAGGGGAGCGGTCGCCTGACACGTGGTAACGCGATCGTCAATGTGGGACGGCCAAGCCCGGATCCCGCTTGGCGGATGGAGATGAGGAAGCCTCCATTACCGAGCCTAGAACGTCGGTCGCTAACCGGAGTCAGGTGCGTATGTCCGGAAGAGTCAGGCGCACAAGTTGGGGTAGAGTCAGGCGCACTTCGCATCTCCGAGCCTCCTTGGAGATGCCGTCCGTCACGCTCAAAACCACATCATCTGGTGGTCTGAACCCGGTCAGACCCCACAGCTTGCGGTGTTGGCTGGCGAGGAAGGATTCGAACCTTCGATCTCCTGATCCAGAGTCAGGCGCCTTACCGCTTGGCCACTCGCCAGTGGAGCGGCGGCGATGATACCGCATCGAGCCGCAGGCCCCGGAGAGCGGGCGCCAGGCCTCGTTCGATGCGACCACGGCGGAGCAGCCTGACGGTACGTTCAGGTGGGCGACGGTCGCCGGCGATCGCTGCGAAGATGGCCGCCATGGCATCATCGAGACCCGGGGTCCGGACCGCGCGCCTGTTCGTCCTGCTGCTCGTCGTGATGACGGCAACCGGCGTGGCCGCGACCGTCGTGTCGGCGAGTGCCCTCCCGTCGTGCCGCGTCACCGATCTCGCGACCGACCAGCTCACCTACACGGCCTGGGATCGGACGGTCCTCGATACGACGTATCGGCTGACGAGCGGGTACGCGCCGCACGACCTGCGATCGACGGCGAACGCGGGACTCAACGGCGGCCACAAGGTGCGTGCCTTCGTCATCGCCGACCTGCGCGCGATGGCCCGAGCCGCCCGAGCGGCGGGAGCCCGCCTCGCGGTCGAGTCGGCCTATCGCAGCTTCTCGAACCAGCGGGCGACGTTCTCCTACTGGACACGCATCGAGGGCTACGGCGCCGCGCTCAAGTCGAGCGCACGAGCCGGCCACAGCGAGCACCAGCTCGGGACCACGCTCGATTTCCGGAGCTACCGCGGGTCGCCTCCCTGGGACTACCGCGACTGGGGCAAGACGAGGGCCGGCACTTGGCTGCGCAACAACGCCTGGAAGTACGGCTTCGTGATGTCCTATCCGAAAGGGAAGTCGAGCGTCACCTGCTACGCGTACGAGCCGTGGCATTTCCGCTACGTCGGTCGAGCGACCGCGGCCGCGGTCCATGCCAGCGGCCTGACGCTCCGCCAGTATCTCTGGCTCGCGCAGACGACCCCGGCACCGACGCCGACCCCGACGCCCGTGGCGACACCGGACGCCACGCCGTCCGCCGACCCCACGCCTGTCGTGGACCCGACGCCGGACGTCGATCCGACCCCGGCCTCCTAGGTTCGGCGCCGCATCGGGTCCAACGGCTCTGGCTGCCGGTCGGCTCCGGGACGACACTGGCGCCGCATCCCCGCCTGATCGGCGGAGCGTCGTCCAGACAAGGAGGAGTCGACGATGGCGTACGAGATCATCACCCGAGAGGTCGCCGACCAGCGCGTGGTCTCCCTGCGTGGCCTCGTCACCCGGCCGGGCCTGTCGGCGTTCATCGGCTCGTCGTACGACGCCCTGATGGCGGGCCTCGGGCCGCTCGGCATCGCGCCGAACGGCGAGCCGCTCGTCATCTACCACGAGTGGAGCGAGGCGCGGATCGATGTCGAGGTCTGCCTCCCGGTCGGCACTGCGCACGCCATCCCGGGCGAGTTCGAGGACCGTGTCGTTCCGGCGGCAACCGTGGCCCAGACGCTCCACGTCGGTCGATATGAGGAGCTCCCGGGCGCGTACCGGGCGCTCGAGACGTGGATCGCGGACCACGGCTATGAGGAGGTCGGGCCGACGCGCGAACGCTACCTGGTCGGTCCCGGCTCCGATGCTCCGGAGACCGCGTACCGGACCCTGATCGAGACACCGGTCGCCAAGGCGCTCGTCACGGCCGGGTAGGACCTCCACCCCTTCCGGGGGCTGGTGCCCGGGTCTACCATCGAGGTCGGCAGGAGGTGTGGCATGGACGAGACCACCGTGATCGACGAGCGGGTCGAGGACGAAGTCGAGACGCAGGACCCGGGCTCGACCGTGGCGCTCGGCCCGGAAGGCTGGGAATCCGCCGACTACATCGATCCTGACGACGACTGGAATCTCCTGCCGGACGGTTCGTTCCTGTCCCCCGATGGGATGCTCCGGACGTGGCCGCTGGCGGGACCAGAGCCCGTCTGACCTCCGGCCGACACGGACGCTGCCCGACGGGGACCTCCGGGACCGTATGCTCGCGTCACGCTCGACCTGAGCGACCCGCACGGCGCGGCAGAGCAGGGAGGACGATCGTCGTGGCCCAGTTCGACCTGTCGATCGCCGAGCTGCGGGCCTACCAGCCGCAGCTAGACGTTCCCGCGGACCTCGACCGGTTCTGGGCGGACACGCTCGCGGATGCCCGCTCGCACGACCTCGCCCCGACATTCACCGCGATCGACAACGGCCTCGCGGTCATCGACACGTTCGACGTGACCTACGCGGGCTACGGCGGGTCGCCGATCCGGGCGTGGCTGCACGTCCCGTCCGGGCGGGCTGGGCCGCTCCCCACGGTCGTCGAATTCGTCGGCTATGGCGGTGGGCGAGGCCTCGCCCACGAGCGGATCATGTGGGCCACCGCGGGCTATGCCCACCTCGTGATGGACACGCGCGGCCAGGGCTCGGGCTGGTCGGTCGGCGAGACCCCCGATCCGGAGCCGGCCGGCGCACCGGCGCACCCAGGGTTCATGACCCGCGGGATCCTCGATCCGGAGACGTATTACTACCGGCGTGTCTACGTGGACGCCGTGCGCGCCGTCGAGGCGGTCCGCAGCCACGACCTCGTCGACCCGGGTCGGGTGGCGGTCACCGGGGGGAGCCAGGGCGGCGGCCTGAGCATCGCCGTCGCGGCCCTGCTCCCCGATGTCGCCGCGGCCATGCCCGAAGTCCCGTTCCTGAGCGACTTCCCGCGGGCGATCACGCTTCTCGACGCGGACCCGTACGGCGAGATCGCGCGCTACCTCAAGGTGCATCGCGACCACGTCGAGCGGGTGATGCGCACCCTGTCATACGTCGACGTGGCGATCCTTGGCCGTCGTGCGACGGCCCCGGCGCTGTTCTCGGTGGGGTTGATGGACGAGATCAGCCCGCCATCCACGGTCTTTGCCGCCTACAACGCCTACGGCGGCCCCAAGGAGATCCGCGAATACCCGTACAACGAGCACGAGGGCGGGCAGGGGTTCCACGACGTGGCGAGACTCCGCTGGCTCCGCGAACGGCTGATCTGAGCGGTCGGGCGTGTCGGCTACCGGCTGACGCCTCGCGTGGATCCTTCGACCGCCGCGCTCCACCGGTGGTCGTCCCTGGAGCCGAGCGCCTCCTCGAGGATCACGGCCAGCTGGTCCCATTCGACCAGGAACGCGTCGTGCCCCTTGGACGAGCGGATCTCGCGATAGCTCGCCTCGACGCCGAGGCCGCGCGCGCCCTCGACGAGGGCGTGGACCTGGCGTGGGCCGTACAGGATGTCGTCCTCGATGCCGACGCCCGTCAGCCGCGTCCCGCCGTCCGCGAGGCGCGCGAACGCGCCGTCGAGCCCGCCCCACCCGGCGCCGATGTCGTGGCGGTCCATCGCGCCCGCCAGGATCCGATAGGTCGCCGGGTCGAACCGGTCGACCAGCTTGCGGCCCTGGTGGTCGAGGTAGCTGACGACCGATGGCTGGCCGTCCGCCTCGGTCGAGCGGCCGAAGCGCTCCTCGAAGTCGGCTTCGCTCCGGTACGTCGTCATCGCCAGCTGGCGGGCAAGGGCGAGGCCGTCGAGACCGAGCCGGTCGATGAGCTCGACCTGGAGGTGGTTCCAGGCGACGGCCATCGGGCCGGTCGCGGCGGGAGCCGCGATCGGCATCACGGTCCGGACGGCATCCGGCCGGGCGAGCGCGACCTCGAGCGCCACCATCCCGCCGAGCGAGCCACCGACGACGAGCGCGAGGCGATCGATCCCGAGCGCGTCGAGCAGCCGCCACTGGGCGCGTGCCTGGTCGCGCGTCGAGACGCCCGGGAAGCCGGCGCCGTACGGGCGGCCGGTCCGTGGATCGAGCGAGGTGGCGCCGGTCGTCCCGTACCGACCGCCGAGGAGGTTCGCGGCGAGCACTCCGACCCGCTCGGTGTCGAGCGCACGGCCCGGCCCGATCAGCGGCTCCCACCAGTCGCCAGCCGCGTCGGCCGATCCGGTCAGCGCGTGGACGACGAGGACCTGCGGCCCCTGGTCGGGGCCCGGACCGTCGTGCCGGTACGCGACGGTCAGTCCCGGCAGGCTCGTGCCGTCGTCGAGCTCGAACGGGCCGAGCGCGACCGATTCGAGGCGGCCGGTCCCGGTCGGGGACCAGCCTCCTCGATCGCACGGGATCGTGCCACCGTGGTCGCCCCCGTCGGCCGGATCCCGACCGTCACCCGGCCACGCCGACGAGCTCGCCGTCGGCCGGGTTCTCGGCGGTCGCCGCTGCGAGCGCCTGCTCGAGGTCGGCGATCAGGTCGTCGACGTGCTCGAGGCCGACCGACAGCCGGACGAGGTCCTCGGTCGTTCCGGTCGAGACCTGCTCCTCGGGCGTCAGCTGCGAGTGCGTCGTCGAGGCGGGATGGATGATCAGCGACTTCGCGTCGCCGACGTTGGCCAGGAGACTGAAGATCTGGACGTTGTCGATGAGCCGGCGGCCGGCCTCGACGCCACCCTTGACCCCGAACGTCACGACCCCGCCGAAGCCACCGGTCAGGTAGCGCTTCGCGAGCTTGTGCGACGGGTGCGACTCGAGGCCCGGGTAGCTGACCCAGGTCACCTCGGGCCGCGACTCCAGCCACTTCGCGACCGCCAGGGCGTTCTCGCTGTGGCGCGTGATGCGCAGCGGCAGGGTCTCGAGCCCCTGGAGGAACAGGAAGGCGTTGAACGGGCTCAGCGCCGCGCCGATGTCGCGCAGCCCCTGGACGCGGAGCTTGAGGATGAACGCGAGGTTGCCGAAGGCTCCGGTGTAGCTGATGCCGTGGTACGACGGATCGGGGTCGACGAAGTCGGCCTTGAACCGCTCCGAGGCGGCCCAGTCGAAGGTGCCGGCGTCGACGACGACGCCGCCGATCGCGGTCCCGTGACCGCCGATCCACTTCGTCGCCGAGTGGATGACGATGTCCGCGCCGTGCTTGATCGGCTGGGCGATGAGCGGCGCGAAGGTGTTGTCGACGATGACCGGGACGCCCCGGGCGTGCGCCACGTCGGCGATGGAGGCGAGGTCATGCACGTCGAGCCGCGGGTTGCCGATGAGCTCGAGGAAGACGGCCTTGGTCCGGTCGTTGATGGCGCGGCCGAAGGCCGACGGATCGGCGCCGTCGACGTATGTCGTGGTGATGCCGATCTTCGGCAGCGTGTGGGTGAACAGGTTGTAGGTGCCGCCGTACAGCGATGACGACGACACGATGTTGTCGCCGGCGCGGGCGAGGTTGAGGATCGACAGCGTCTCGGCGGCCTGGCCCGAAGCCAGCCCCAGGGCGGCCACGCCACCCTCGAGCGCTGCGACACGCTGCTCGAAGACGTCGGTCGTCGGGTTCATGATCCGGGTGTAGATGTTCCCGAATTCCTGCAGCCCGAACAGGCGCGCGGCGTGCGCCGCGTCGTCGAAGACGTAGCTGGTCGTGGCATAGATCGGGACCGCGCGCGCGTTCGTCGCGGTGTCGGGCTTCTGGCCCGAATGGAGGGCGCGGGTCTCGGGGCGGAAGGTGGTCGGATCGAGGTCGGTCATGTCCGGGAGTCCTCCAGGGACGAAGAGGGATGGGGGAGTGGTTCGTTCCGCGTGCGAGGCCCGACGCCCTGGGAGGGCGGTCCGGTTTCGGCGGTCACCCGTCGTGTCGGTCGGAGGAAACAAAAAAGCCGCAGCTCCGTTTGGAACTGCAGCCCCGGGACCTCGTCCGTGGTCCCGCGTCACCCTTCAGGTTGCGCGTGACCTCAGACCCCATCCTCCGCACGGCGGGGCCGCCAGCGCATACACATCTTCCAGGAGACTTGGGTGTGGGTCACGGTCCCGGCATGGTGCCCAAAACTCCGTGACCCGTCAACCATCGCGACCGAAACGCAACGTTGCTCGCCGTCGCGACCTACGATGGTCGTGATGTCCGGCATCCCCGCCACGTTCCGCGCGTACGTCGCCGAGAAGGTCGGCGACGCGGTCGAGCGCGGCGTCCGGCCGTTCCGCGAGACGGGACTGCCGCCCGGCGAGGTCGAGGTCCGGGTCGAGTGGTCGAGCGTCAACTACAAGGACGGGCTGGCCACCCGCGCCGACGGCAAGGTCGCCCGGATCAGCCCGCTCATCCCGGGCATCGACCTGGCCGGCGAGGTCGTGGCGAGCGACGACCCCACGATCCGGGTCGGCGAGGCCGTGCTCGCCCACGGCTACGAGCTGGGCGTGTCGAGGCACGGTGGCTTCAGCGAGTACCAGCGCGTGCCGGCCGGCTGGGTCGTGCCGCTCGCGCCCGGGTTCTCGCCGCGCGACGCGATGGCGGTCGGCACGGCCGGGTTCACGGCGGCGATGTCGGTGGTGGCGCTCGAGGACCGTGGACTCTCACCGGCCGACGGGCCCGTCCTCGTCACGGGAGCGTCCGGCGGGGTCGGCGGCACGGCCGTCGCGATCCTGGCCGACCGTGGCTACGAGGTCTGGGCGGCGACCGGCAAGCCCGACGAGGCTGCGCGGCTGCGGACGCTGGGGGCGGCCGGGATCCTGGCACGCGACGAGGTGACCGGCGAGGGCCGGCCGCTCGAATCGGAACGGTGGGCGGGTGCCGTCGATGCCGTCGGCGCGGCGACGCTCCCGTACGTGCTGCGGACCCTGCGGACCGGCGCGGCCGTCGCCGCCTCGGGGAACGCGGGCGGCGCCAAGCTCGAGACCACCGTCTTCCCGTTCATCCTGCGGGGCGTCGCGCTGCTCGGGATGGATTCGGTGAACATGCCGATCGCGCGACGCCGGGAGCTCTGGGACCGCATCGCCACGGACCTTCGGCCCCGTGAATTGGGGGTGCACGCCACGGAGGTCACCCTCGACGGGCTGGACGAGGCGCTCGATGGCATCGTGGCGGGCGCCGCCAGGGGTCGGTGGATCGTGCGGATCGCGGAGTAGGCGGTCGACTCGGCGCGCCTAGGCAAGTTCGCCTCGGAGCTGCATGAGCGCTCGGAGGATCGGCCGGCGGACCTCGTCGGGCTCGTAGGCCGGGAATGGCGTGCGCGCCACGGCCTCGTCGAGGGAGAGCTCCCCGTCGCGCACTCGCCGTGCCAGGAAGGCCAGCTCCCCGATCGCGACTGCCTGCTCCTCGGCGAACGGGCGTCCGGCATGGTCGCCGTGTCCGGGCACGACGACGCCGACGACGAGCTCGGCGACGCGGTATGCCGTCTCCGGCCAGTCCAGGGGGTAGGCGTCGCCGAAGAAGGGGACAGCACCGCCCTCGAGGAGGTCGCCGGCGAAGAGGATCGCGGCGTCCGGCACCCGGACGACGATGTCGTGATCGGTGTGTCCGCGCCCGAGGAAGCGAAGCTCGACGCGCCGGCCGCCGACCTCGACGTAGGCGGTCTCCGTGAAGGTCCGGTCGGGTGGGTCGATGACGACCTCGGCGAGATCCGCCGCGATCTCCGGGCTCTCCTCGGCGATCCTGGCCATCCGGGATCCGGCGGTCCTGCCCATGAACGCCACGCAGCCCTCGTGTCCCCAGATCGTGGCGGGGCGGAACACGTGATTGCCGAGGACATGGTCGAAGTGACCGTGGGTGTCCACGACGACCGTCACCGGTGAGGTGGTCAGCTCGCGAAGGTCTGCCAGGATCTCGCGCCCCTGGACGTGCGTCGAGCGGGTGTCCACGACGAGCGCCGCGCCGTCGCCGAGCACGACCCCGATGTTCTGGTCGAAGAACGCGTAGCGCCGCACGAACACGCGATCGCCGACCTCGACCCACCCGCTCATCGGCGGCATGGTATCCGGCAGCGTCGAACATGGGGGTTGACAAGTAACTTAGTACTCACTAAGTTACGCGCCATGAACGCCGCACCGACCGACCCGACAGACCGCCGACGAGCGGCGCGATGCCATCATCGTCGCCGCGCTCCACGAGTTCGCCGAGGGCGGGTACTCGGGGACGTCCACCGAGTCGATCGCTCGTGCCGTCGGCGTCTCGCAGCCGTACCTGTTCCAGCTGTTCGGCACGAAGCGGGAGCTCTTCCTGGCCGTGGTCCGGCACGGGTTCCAGCGGACCAGGCTCGTCTTCCACGAGGCCGCGCGCCGCGGACCGTCCGACGATCAGGCCTGCTCGATCCTCGAATTGATGGGGACGGCCTACATGCGCTTGCTCGCGGACCGGGACCTGCTGCGGGTCCAGCTCCAGGCTTACGCCGCCTGCGGCGACGAGGACGTCCGGCAGGTCGTTCGCGAGGAGTTCACGGAGCTGTACGCCTCGGTCAAGCGCGATAGCGGCGCGTCGAACGAGGAGATCCATCACTTCTTCGCCGAGGGGATGCTCCTCAATGTCGCGGCCGCGCTCGAGCTCGGCGGGTCGCCCGAATTGTGGTCGCTCAGCGGTTCACTGGCGAGATTCAGCGAGCTGGGAGGTGCCGTCTGAAGATCGTCGGCCGACCTGCCCCTTTTTTGGCCGCTGTACTTAGTGACCACTAACTTACTTCGGAAGGAGCCCATCGAACATGGATCGCACCCGGCGCAACGCCATCTGGACGTTCGTCATCACCTCGCTGGCCCTGTTCATGGTCGCGCTCGACAACCTCGTCGTGACGACCGCTCTCCCCGTCATCAAGCGTGATCTCGGCGCGTCGCTGGCCGACCTGCAGTGGATGGTCAATGCCTACACCCTCACCTTCGCGGTCCTGCTGATCACGGGCGCAGCGCTCGGCGACCGGTTCGGGCGCAAGCGCGTGTTCCTGATCGGCATGGCCACCTTCATCGGGGGATCCTCGTTGGCCGCCCTCTCGTCCTCGACTGACGTCCTCATCCTTGCGCGCGCCATCCAGGGCGTCGGTGGCGCCATCGTCACGCCGCTGACACTGACGATCCTGTCGGCCGCGGTCCCGCCGGAGCGGCGTGCCGTCGCTCTGGGCGCGTGGGGCGGGATCGCCGGCCTCGCGATCGCCATCGGACCGTTGGTCGGTGGGGCCATCGCCGAGGGTCTCGACTGGCACTGGATCTTCTGGCTCAACGTGCCGATCGGGCTCGTCGTGATGCCGCTCGCCGCGTACGGCCTGACCGAGACCTACGGTCCGGAAGGCCGTCTTGATATCCCGGGCCTCGGCCTCATCAGCGGTGGCCTGCTTGCCCTCGTCTGGGGCGTCATCAACGGCAACGACCGCGGATGGGGGAGCCCCGAGGTCGTCGGTGCGATCGCGACCGGCGTCGTCCTGCTCGTCGCATTCGCCATCTGGGAGGCGCGGACGGCCCATCCGATGCTCCCGCTCAGCTTCTTCCGGAGTCGCGCCTTCAGCGCCGCCAACGGCGTGTCACTGCTGATGTACTTCGGGATGTTCGGGTCGGTCTTCCTGCTGGCCCAGTTCTTTCAGGTCGTCCAGGGCTACAGCCCGTTCCAGGCCGGCCTGCGGACGCTGCCGTGGACGGGGATGCCGATCATCGTCGCCCCGATCGCCGGGATCCTCGCCGATCGAATCGGCGGGCGCCCGATCCTGACCGCCGGGATGGCGCTCCAGGCCGTCGCGCTCGGTTGGCTGGCCGTCGTCGTGACCCCCACCGTCCCGTACGAGGAGATGGTCGTCCCGTTCATCCTGGCGGGGATCGGGATGGGCCTCTTCTTCGCCCCGATCGCCAACGTCGTCCTGTCGGCCGTTCGGCCCGAGCAGGAGGGCAAGGCATCCGGCGCGACGAACACGATCCGTGAGGTCGGTGGCGTCTTCGGCGTCGCGGTCCTCGCCGCGGTCTTCACCGCGAACGGCAGCTACAACGATCCGACCGCGTACGTGGCGGGCCTGCAGCCGGCCATCGCGCTTGGTGCGGTGGTCGTTGGGCTGGGAGCCCTCGCCGCATTGTTCATCCCTGCTCGTGCCGGTGCCCGCGTCCGGACGCCGTCGCTCGTCCTCGCGGAGCGCGACGGGCAACTCGCCGGCGAGCCGGCCTACGCCTTCGCCGAGGTCGATCGATAGCTGTGACGGCGGCCGCGACCGACAGACGGGCCCGGGCATCGACGCCCGGGCCCGTTCGCGTACCCTTGGGGCGATGCCTTCGATCGTCAGCCACGTCCGCGCCGCCGACGGCATGGACCTGCTCGTCCGCCGGTGGCCGGACGACGAGGTCGAGGCCGGCGGCGCGTGGGCCGGCCCGCCGTGGGGATCGGTCCTGCTGGTCCACGGTCTCGGCGAACACTCCGGCCGCTACGAGCACGTCGGCGACCAGCTGACCGGCGCCGGTCTCGAGGTGGCGGCCTACGACCATCGCGGGATGGGCGGCTCGGGCGGCCGGCGAGGCGACGTCGAGCGCTGGTCGCAATACCACGACGATCTCGAGGCGCGACTGGCGGATCTCCGGGCAGGTGCCAAAGGCCGACCGATCGTCGTGTACGCTCATTCCCTGGGCGGACTGATCGCGGCCGGCTATCTCCTGGACGACCGGCCGAAGCCGAACCTCGCGGTCCTGTCGTCGCCGGGGCTCGACTCGACGCTGCCCGGCTGGAAGAAGCGGCTCGCGCCCATCCTGGCCCGCGTCGGGCCGACTGTGGCGGTCGCCAATGGCATCGACGGCAAGACGCTGTCGCGCGATCCCTCGGTCGCCGCGAAGACGGTGGACGATCCGTTCTGTGTCAAGGTCAGCACCGCCCGCTTCGGCGCGCTCGCGCTGGCCGAGCAGGCCCGCGTGCGCGCGGCCGCGACGCGGGGGTTCGGGATCCCGACCCTCGTCCTGCACGGTGAGGATGACGGGCTCGTGCCCGTGGCGGCTTCGGCGGTCCTGGCGGGCGCGCCGCTGGTCGAGCGCCGGACCTATCCGAACCTCCGGCATGAACTCCACAACGAGCCGGAAGGCCCCGCGATCGTGGACGAGATCATCGCCTGGTTGCGACAAGATGCGGCCGGCGTGCCCGTGGGGCACGCCGGCCGTGATGGCTGAGACGGAGGGGTTCAGACGCCCATCGGCTGCGTCGCGGGTGGCGCGACGACAGGGCTCGCGCCGTGCTGGCGGAAGATCCGCCAGGCGAGCAGCAGGACGGCCCCGAATCCGAACAGGCTGGCGATCGGCACCACGAATGGGACGAGCCCGGCGACCTGCAGGACGATCAGCCCGAGGACGGACGCCAGGTACGGCCGTTCCGGTCGAGGCGTGTCGCCACGATAGAGCAGCCATTCACCGATCCAGATCCCGGCGACCAGGTATCCGGCAAAGGCCGCAGCCGGCCAGACCATCAGCAGGATGGCGAGGCCGAGCGGGAGGCCGATGATCGTCACCATCGCCAGGATGGCCACGAGCGGGACGACGACCAGGCCTGCGAGGCCGAAGACGAAGGTCTCGGCGGGTTCCTGGCTGATGAGCGCCTCGGCGTTCCGGACCTGCCGCGCCGCGAGGGCCGCCAGGGCGAGCGCCGCCACGATCGTGACGAGCGCGAAGCCGAGGAAGAACAGCACGATCAGCGGGACGATGGCCACACCGAACGCGATGAGGTCAGCGTCGGCGGCGCGGACGGTGCCACTGACGACAGCTGTCGGGTCCTGCGTGACGGTCGCGTTGATCGTCCGGACGTCGCCGGAGACGGTCGTGCCGGCGCCGATGGTGACCGTGCCGCTGGTGACGAAGACGTTCTCGACGGTCGCGCCCTCGAGGTCCGCCGTCCCACTGATGACGACGACGCTCTTGACCGCTCCGGCGATCTTGGCGGTCCCGTTCGTCACGATGACGACGTCCGCCTTGTCACCGGCCGGGAGCGTGACGTCTCCGTTGAAGGCCATCAGCACCGTGCCGTTGTGTTGCCCCGGATCGGCCGCCAGGACGGCGGGTGCAGCGAGGCCCATCAGGATCGCGACCGTGGCGACGATGAGGAACAGTCGTTTCATGAAGGGCCCTCCTGCGGTGCTGCGGGACAGATTCCAACGACTCCATCCTGCGCAGCCACCGTTCGGGTGTCATCGGCCGGAAGCCACATTTTCGGGTGACATTCGGACGGGTGTACCATCCGGCCACAATCGAATACCGCCTCCGGGGAGCGCACGTGCGCTGAGAGTGTGGCCATCGCCACAGACCCGCGGAACCTGATCCGGCTAGTACCGGCGAAGGAAGCAGGCCCGTCGACTCGCTGACGCCGTCCCCGTTGCTTCGGGGGCGGCGTTACCTATGCGAGATCAGACTGGAGGACTCGATGCCCGGAACCCCGCGGACGACCGCATGAGGCGGCTCCTCGCGACCCTGTGCGGTGTCGCGCTCCTCATCACCGCGTGCGGCTCGACTGCCGGATCACCCGCACCGTCTCCGTCGAATCCGGCCGTGTCGTCGCCAAGTGGGCGCCGACCGATGCGCCAACGACGGCGCCGACGGCCACGCCCACCGCGAAGCCGCTCGGGACCGTCCGGCTCGCCCTCGACTGGACCCCGAACACGAACCACACGGGCTTCTACGTTGCCGACGCCAAGGGCTGGTACCGCGACGCCGGCGTGGATCTGCGGATCCTGCCCTACGGCACCACCACGCCCGAAGCGCTGATCGCCGCCGGACAGGCTGAATGCGGGATCAGCTTCCAGGACGCTCTCACCTTCGCCGCCGCCGCCGGTGCGCCGATCGTCTCGGTGATGGCGATCCTCCAGCACACCGCCCAGCAGATCGCCGTCCTCGCCTCGTCCGAGATCCAGCGACCGCGGGACCTCGACGGCCGCACGTACGCCGGCTTCGGCTACCCGAACGAGGAGCCGACCCTGAAGTCGGTGATCAAGGCCGACGGCGGGAAGGGAACGTTCAAGACGGTGACGCTCGACACCGCGGCGTACGAGGCGCTCTATGCGAAACGCGCCGACTTCGTGATCACCTTCGCGGCATGGGAGGGGATCGAGGCGGGCGAGCGGGGGATCCCGCTCCGGACCTTCGATTTCGGCGACTACGGCTTCCCGGACTTCTACCAGGTCGTGCTGGCCTGCGACAGCCGCTGGCTCGCCGCGAAGCCCGACCTCGCGCGCGCGTTCGTGGCGGCGACCGTCCGCGGCTTCGAGCTCGCCGCCGACGACCCGGACGGCGCGGCGGCGATCCTCGTGGCGTCGAACCCGGGCGTCTTCGACGGGAACCCGGCCCTGCCCAAGGCGAGTCAGGAGTTCCTCGCGTCCGGCGGCTTCCTGCGCGACCCGCAGGGCGCGGTCGGTCGCCAGACGCTTGACAGAGTGGCAGGGGTATTCGGGGTTCCTGTACGACCAGAAGCTGTTGACCGGACCCGACGGCAAGCCGCTCGGCGCACCGCCCGACTACGCGGCTCTGTTCAGCAACGACTACCTGCCGTGACCGCCGGCCCGGCCCGGCGCCTCGCCCGCTGGGGCCCGCCGCTCGCGCTGATCGGTGTGATGGTGCTGGCCTGGGAGGCGTACGTCCGGGTCGCCGAGCTGGACCCGATCACGTTGCCGGCGCCGACGCGGGTGCTCGGGGCGCTGTGGGATTTCCGCGAGGCCGCCGTCGCCAACCTCGTCCCGACCCTGGTCGAGGCGCTCGTCGGCTGCGGGCTGTCGGTCGCGCTGGCGACCGGGACGGCGATCGCGCTCGATCGATGGGCGCCCGTCCGCCGCGCCGTCGAGCCTCTCCTCGTGACGAGCCAGACGATCCCGATCGTGGCGATCGCCCCGCTGTTCGTGATCTGGTTCGGGTTCGGCCTGCTGCCCAAGGTCCTGATCGTCGTGCTGGTGACGTTCTTCCCGGTGACCGTCGCGCTCCTCGACGGGTTCGGTCGGGTCGAGGAGGACGCGATGCTGCTGATGCGCTCGCTCGGCGCCACCGCACAGCAGACGTTCTGGGCGTTGCGCTGGCCGTCGGCGCTGCCGTCGCTCTTCACCGGCCTGCGCATCAGCGTCGTCTATGCGGTGATCGGGGCGATCTTCGGCGAGTACGTCGGTGCGACCGACGGCCTCGGGATCTGGATGAAGCTGTCGCAGAACAGCTTCCGGACCGACCTCGTCTTCGCGGCCATCCTGCTCACAGCCGTGGTCTCGGTCGTGCTCTATCTCGGCGTCGGCATCGCCGAGCGGCTCGTCGTACCGTGGTCTGCCGCCGAGCGGCGGCGACGCGGCTCAGCCATCATCGGCGGATGAGCCAGGGACGGACGATCGTCTTCTTCCCCGAGGGCGCCTTCGGGCCGACCAACAACTGCGTCGGGATCGGGCAGGTCCTGCGAGCACGTGGCCATCGGGTCGTGTTCATCGTCGAGGAGTCGTTCGCCGGGACCCTCGAGGCCAAGGGCTTCGAGGAGCGCCTGATGCGGCTCGGACCCAGGCCCGAGGTCGAGGAGGTCCCGGGGCAGTTCTGGATCGACTTCATCCGTGACACCGCGCCGGTCTTCCGCAAGCCGACGATCGAGCAGCTCGGCGAGTTCATGGCGCCGACCTGGCGGGCGCTGGTCGACGGCGCCATGTACGTCGACGCGCGTCTGACCGAGATCATCGACGAGCTCGCGCCGGACGTGATCGTCGAGGACAACGTGGTCGGCTTCCCGGCGCTCGCCGCATCCGGCCGGCCGTGGGTCCGGATCGTGTCGTGCAACCCGGCCGAGCTGAAGGATCCGGCAGTGCCACCATTCTCGTCCGGCTACGCAGCCGGTGACCGCCGCGGCTGGGGGACCTTCCTGGATGAGGTCGGGCGGACGCACCGCGACCTGTGGGACGAATTCGACACGTTCTGCCGAGAGCACGGCGACACCGGGTTGCGCTACGGCCCGCATGGACCCGACTTCATCGCTGAATCGCCATGGCTCAACCTGTACGTCTACCCGGCCGAGGCGGACTACGCGCGCGAGCGGCCGCTCGGCCCGACCTGGCACCGACTCGATTCATCGGTCCGAGCGGCAGAGGCGACCTGGGAGCTGCCGGATCACCTGCGAGACGGCGACGGGGCGCTCATCTACCTCTCGCTCGGCAGCCTCGGCTCGGCCGATGTCGGCCTGATGCAGCGCCTGGTGGACGTGCTCGGAACCACGCGACACCGGGTGATCGTCTCCAAGGGCCCGCTGGCTGATCGGATCACGCTCCACGACAACCAGACCGGCGAGGGATTCCTGCCGCAGCCCGCGATCCTGCCCGAGGTCGACCTGGTGATCACGCACGGCGGCAACAACACGGTCACCGAGGCGTTCCACCACGGCAAGCCGATGATCGTCCTGCCCCTGTTCTGGGACCAGGTCGACAACGCGCAACGGGTCGAGGAGACGGGCTTCGGGCGGCGCCTGGCCACCTACGACTTCGGTGACGAGGAACTCACCGACGCGATCGACGCGTTGCTCGCCGACCCTGCGCTGCTGGCACGACTCGAGGGCGTGTCGGCCCGCCTCAAGGCCGATCCCGGGACCGTCCGGGCGGCCGACCTCATCGAGCGCGAAGCCGTGGCCGCCCGACCCCGGGGCGAGGCGTGAAGCGGGCGATCTAGATCGTCGCCGCGACCGACGGAGGGATCGGCGTGATGCCGTCGGGCGTGAACAGGTGCTCCTTGCCGCGCCCGCGCTGATCCGTCCGTCCGTACTGCCAGACGATCCGATCCGTCTTGGGATCGATGAGCACCACGCGATTCCGGAAGTCGTCGTTGACCGCGATCAAGCCGTTCGGCAGCTCGATGGCCAGGCTTGGATGGTCCAGCCGGCCGGCACCTGATCTCGGCCCGTAGCGCCACAGCACCTTCCCGTGTCGGTCCACCTTCAGGATCGCGCCCGGATTCGCATAGTCGACGACCAGGACGTCACCGTTCGCCAGGAGCTGGGCGTCGGACGGGTAGCTCGTCGGCACATGGATGTCGAAGACGACGTGCCCGGATGCGTCGAGGCGAACGACCCGCGACCCGTGGATCTCGGTGATGAGCACTCCGCCGTCGGGGAGGGGTGTATCGCCGTTCGGGCTCCCGTAGGTTCGCGGGGCGTTGATGGCGCAGGCGCCCGTTCGACCCCATTGGCGCACGATCTTCTTGGCTTGGGAGACCTCGATGATCCGGCAGTTCCCGATGTCGGCGACGATGACGTCGCCGTTCGCCAGCGGATAGGCATCATCCGGTGTGTGCAGTAGGCCGAGGCCCGACCCTGCGCGGTCGTACCGGCCGTACTCCCAGATGATCCGCTCGGTCGCGATGTCGATGCGGACGATGACCTGATGTCCCTCCTCATTCGCGGTGATCGTCTTGCCGTCCGGCGACAGGAAGGCGTCATCGGCCGAGAAGCCCTGACCGGCGGGGAGGCCATGAGGTTTGGGGAACTGCCAGTGGATGGTCCCGGCGGTATCGACCATCAGGATCCGGCCGTTCTGGCGGTCGGCGATCATGAGGTACCCGGCGAACGGCCCGGCGGTGACCGGCACGGACGGGCTGGGCGTGGCACCCGGTGCCTGAGAAGCGGGGGCCGTCGGCGTGGCGCCGCTGGAGGCCGACCAGGAGGAAGACCCGCTTGATTGGCTAGCGGCCGGCTCATTGCCCGAAGGGTGTTCGGATCGGCCGGCTCCCGTCGCGGCGGTCCCTGGGCTTTGTGTTCCGATCACGCTCGTGACCAGCAACGCTCCGACCACGACAGCCGCCGCGAGGACGGACCCGAGCAGGATCGGCCCCCCCGGACCGCGTGGCACGCCGTGACCCGACGACGTTGGATGGGCCATCGGCTGTCGGTCGGTCACGTATTCCTCCATCGTTGACGACCGAGCCAGCCTGCCTTCACTGGACATCCACGGAGATCACCGTGTCAAGGAACGCCGGGTCTTCCCCGCCGATCAGGTATCCGCGGCCGCCGACGACGACCGCGGCGGCGTCGGACTCGCGGTATGGAAGGCGGCCGACACGCTTGACCGCCGCGAGCGCCGGATCGAAGGACCAGATCGCGACGTTCGAGCCGCCGCCCATCACGAGGATCCGGCCGGCGAGCACCATCGCGGCCGCATGGGAGACGCGGACCGGAAGTCGACCGACCACCGTCGTCTGTCCGGTCGTCGTGTCGAACCGCTGGATCTCGTCGCGATCACCGCTCGATGTCGCGCCACCGAAGACGAAGATCGACGAGCCAGAGGCCGCGACGGCGGCGTACCGCACGCCGATCTGCAGCCGGCCGACGAGGCGCGCGGAGGTCCCGTCGGCGGTCGCCCAGATGCGCGCATCCGGTGCGCCGCTCGATCCGCCGCCGACCACGTAGACACGGTCCCCGACCACGACCGTCGAGAGGTCCGCTCGCGCCGCGGGCAGACTCCCGACGATCGTCCCCGTGGTCCCCGGCGACACGAGTTGGACCGTGCGACCGGCGACCGTGCTGCCGCCTCCGAACAGCAGCAGATGGCCGCCCATGACGGCACCCGATCCGTCGTGCACGGATCGTGGCAGGCGCCCGGTGCCGCCGAGCCGCCCTGTCGCGACGTCGATCTGGCGGACCTGGCCGGTCGTCCCGTTCGCGGTGAGCCCGCCCGCGAGCACGATCGTCCCGCCGTCGGCGAACGCGACGGCCCGGCTCAGGCCGACATCCAGGCGCCATGGCAGGACGCCGATCGCAAGACGCAACGGCCCCGGCGTCGGGCTGGCGAGCGTGATCGGCGACCCGGATGGATCCCCCGTCGCTTGCGGGACGGGGGCGTCGGTCGGTGCTGAGGCCGGTAGAGAGGTCGGGATCGAGGCCGGCGAAGCAGATGGGCTGCTGCCGCACGCTGAGAGGGCCACCATCGCTGCGACGCCAAGGAGAGGGCGCGCAGCGGACCTCAGCCTCCGGCCCGGTCGCACCAGATCGACTCCTCCTTCGACGTCTTGCTCGACTTGGGCCACCGTCAGCGTCGAACCTGAGAGGTTGCTGAGAAGGAGCGACAGGACTCCCACCGACCGCGTGATGGGACGGGGTTTCCGAGCCGGACTACGATGTCCACACTGCCATCCGAACCCACGTCAGCCCAGGAGGGACCCCGATGACCGACGTCCTCGAGCGCGTCAAGACCTATCAGCAGTTCATCGGCGGCGAATGGGTCGACTCGGCCGCCGGGACGACGCTCGACGTCGAGAACCCGGCCGACGGCAAGGTCATCGCCAGGGTCCAGGCGTCAGGGGCCGAGGACGTGGACCGCGCCGTCAACGCGGCCGCGACGGCGTTCGAGACCTGGCAGCACACGACCCCGGCCGAACGGAGCGGGATGCTCCTCAAGTTGGCCGACGCGATCGAGGCCCGCGCCGACGAGCTCGGGCGGCTCGAGTCGAAGAACGCCGGCAAGCCGGTCGGCGCGGCGATCGACGAGATCCCGGTCGTCGTCGACAACCTGCGTTTCTTCGCCGGGGCTGCGCGGGTGATGGAGGGCAAGGCGGCCAACGAGTACATGGCCGGCCACACCTCGATGATCCGCCGCGAGCCGGTCGGCGTGGTCGCATCGATCGCGCCGTGGAACTACCCGATCATGATGGCCGGCTGGAAGATCGGCCCGGCCCTGGCGGCCGGCAACGCGGTCGTCCTGAAGCCATCGGCCCGCACGCCGCTGACTGCCCTCGTCCTCGCCGAGATCGCCGCGGACATCCTCCCGCCTGGCGTCCTCAACGTGATCACCGGGACCGGCGCCACGATCGGCGACCCGCTCGTCGCGCACCCGAAGGTCGGGATGATCTCGGTCACCGGCGATACCGATACCGGCAAGCACATCGCCCGGACCGCGGCCGAGAAGGTCAAGCGGCTCCACCTCGAACTCGGTGGGAAGGCGCCGGTCGTCGTCTTCGACGACGCCGACATGGAGGCCGTCATCGAGAACATCAAGCTGTTCGGCTACTGGAACAGCGGCCAGGACTGCACAGCCGCCTGCCGGGTCATCACCGGCCCGAAGATCTACGACAAGTTCGTGGCCGACCTCGCCGACGCGGTCAAGACCATCAAGTGGGGCGACCCGGCCGAGGGCGACGACATCGAGATGGGCTCGCTCATCGCGGCCGCCCAGGCCGACAAGGTCGAGGGGATGGTCGATCGAGCGCGTTCGGGCGCGGAGATCGTGACCGGCGGCCATCGACCGCAGCGCCCGGGCGCCTACTACGAACCGACCGTGGTCGCAGGCCCGGACCAGCGCAGCGAGATCGTCCAGGACGAGGTGTTCGGCCCTGTCGTCAGCGTCCAGCGCTTCAGCGACGAGGCGCAGGCCATCGCCTGGGCCAATGACGTCCGGTTCGGCCTCGCAGCTTCCGTCTGGACGGGCGACGCCGGCAAGGCGATGCGTGTCGCCAAGGCGATCCAGTTCGGGACCGTCTGGATCAACGACCACTTCATGCTGGTGTCCGAGATGCCGCACGGAGGCTTCAAGGAATCCGGCTATGGCAAGGACCAGAGCATGTACGCGATCGAGGACTACACGGTCGTCAAGCACGTGATGCTCAAGATCTGAGGGCGGCCCTCAGCTCGCCGACCCGTCCGATCGTGTCGAGGTCGAACGGGGCGCGGAACGTGAAGATGACCTCGCCGACCCCGAGCCGGCGGTAGCCATCGAGATAGGCAGCGACGTCCGCGACGGACCCGCCGACCGACAGCCCGCGATCCGAGCCGTCGGCTCCCGTGCGTCCATCGAGCCCGTATCGTCGGGCGATGTCGGCCCAGGCGGCGAGCGCCGGCGTCCGCCGACTCGCGGACGACCGCGTCGATGGTCACGGTCCGCTCGATGGCGTCGAACGGGCGGCCGGCCTCCGCGCAGCGCTCGCGCAGGATCTCGCTGGTCGCCGCGATCCGCTCGGGCGGGCCGTAGCCGTTCCACAGGTCGGCGTGACGAGCCGTCGTCCGGAGCGTCTTGGTCGGACCGGATCCGCCGATCAGGATCGGCAGGCGGGCCTGGACCGGTCGCGGCGTACAGAGCGCGTCGTGCATCGTGTAGAACCGGCCCTCGTGCGTCACGCGGTCGCCGTCGAGCAGCCGCCGGATCAGCCCGACCGCCTCCTCGAGCCGGTCGAGACGCTCCCCGAACCCGCCACCGAAATCGAGCCCGAAGGCGTCGTGCTCGCGCTCGAACCATCCGCCACCGAGGCCGAGGACGAGTCGACCGTTCGAGATGTGGTCGACCGTCGTCGCGAGCTTGGCGGTCAGGCCCGGGCCGCGGAACGTGTTGGCCGCCACGAGCAGCCCGAGCCGGACACGGTCGGTGATGCCTGCCAGCGGCGGACAGCGTCGCCCAGCCCTCGAGCTTCGGGTCGCTCGGATCCCCCTCGTCGGCGAGCAGGTGATCGTCGATCCAGAGCGAATCCCAGCCGGCCGCCTCCGCGGCCAGACACGCGTCGCGCAGCTCCGGCCAGGTCGTCTGGTTGATCCAGACCGCAGCACCGAACTTCATGTCGCCTATCGTAGGGGCGTGGCCACCCCCATCACGCGACGACGGTTCACCTCGCGTCTCTTCCATTGGCACGAGACGGCGCGCCGGCCGCTCCTGATCCGGGAGGCGGTGACCCCATGGGAGGTGCTCGTCGCGGAGGTGATGTCGCAACAGACCGGCATCGAGCGCGTCGGGCCGGCCTGGCGCCTATTCGTGGACCGCTGGCCGACGCCCGGGGACCTGGCCGACGCCGGGACCCACGATCTCCTCGCGGCATGGTCGGGGCTGGGCTACAACCGGCGGGCCCTCGCGCTGCGACAGGCCGCGCGGACGATCGTCGGCGAGCACTGCGGTCGCGTGCCGGCGACGGTCGCGGAGCTCGAGTCATTGCCGGGGATCGGTCCGTACACCGCCCGCGCCGTCGCCGCCTCGGCATTCGGCGTTCCCGTCGCACCCCTCGACGTGAACGTGCGACGAGTCGTCGGTCGCGTGCTGGGGGTGCCGCCCGGCTCACCCGGTCTCCAGGCCGCGGCGGATGACCTCGTCGCCCGCAGTGATCCCGGTCGCTGGCTCGATGCCGTCACGGATCTCGCATCGGGAACGTGCACGGTCCGTTCGCCACTGTGCGATGCATGTCCGCTCGCGACGCTGTGCGTCTCACGCGGCATGGTCGTCGTCGACGGTCCGAAGGCCGCGGCCGTGCCGTTCGCGATGACGACCCGCTGGCTTCGCGGTCGTCTCGTCGCGACCGTGACCGCGGCGCCGGCCGGGACCTGGGTGCGACTCCCTGAACGACTGGGCGACCACGATGGCGATGCGATCGGCCTCGCTGCACGCGGCCTCGAACGCGAGGGGTTCCTTGATGTCGAAGCTGGAATGGCACGCGTCCGCCCATGACGTCCCCCGGTCATTCGCCCGATCCGGGCGGTCCGTCCGACCGCAGGCTGCCGATCGGCCTCCTGCTGATCGCGGTCGCGATCATCGCGTTCACTGTCGTCTCGCCTCGATCGGGAGGCGGAGGGTCCGCCGGGATCGACCCGAGCCCGATCGGGTCGCCGACGCCCGCTTCGGTGACCCCCTCGCCGTTGCGCTCGAACGCTCCGGCATCGGCCACGCCGGAAACGTCGGCCCCATCTGACTCGGCAAGCCCCCAACCCTCGTCGACTCCCGCGCCCTCGTCGACCGTCGTGCGACAAGGGATCGCAGAATGCGTGAGGACTTCGGCCGCCGCGTGTACGAAGGCCATCGCGCTGGCTCGAAAGGGACACGAGACCGAGGTCGCCGGCGCGACACGCATCGTCGTCGATGACACATGCCCGCCCACCGCCATGTGCGATCGGAAATACCCGTTCGACGCGATCGTGGTCTTCGTGACCGCCGGCGCCGACACGACCGGGTGGTATAGCGCCGAGGTCGTCGGGCTCGAGTATGACCAGCCGACCAAGGTCGTCGCGTGGCAGGGGAACGTGCCCGCTCACATCGTCGCGCGGCTGCGGGAACCCCAGCCCACGCCCTGACTTCGGCTACGCTTCGAGGGCGATGCCCGCCACTGCGCACCCCTCCACGCCCGACGCCGCTCCGCCGCTGCCCGCCGACGATCCGTCGATCTTCGAGATGGACCTGCGGGGACTTCGCCGGCACTGGGCCGCGCGAGCCGACCTGCCCGCCATCTCCGCCGAGACGATGACCGGGGCGGACCGGCGTGCCCAGGCGCTCGGCTACCCGGAGCTCCGGCTGATGGAGCACGCCGGCACGGCCGTCGCCGCCGCGGTCAAGGCGCTCGCCGGCGACCTCGGCCGGTGGGGGAGTGGCCCGATCGTCGTCATGTGCGGGCCGGGCAACAACGGCGGCGACGGGTTCGTGGCGGCGCGACGCCTGGCCCTCGCCGGGGCGTCGGTGATCGTCGCGGTCGTCGCCACGGACGCCCGCCCGCGCGGGGCCTCGTCGGCACGCAACTGGGACCGCGTCGCCCGCGACAATGGCATCGTCAAGGTCCACCTCGCGGTCCCGCGCGACGTGGCGATGTTCGCGCACGGCGTCGAGAAGGCCGCCGTCGTCGTGGACGCGCTGCTCGGGACAGGCGTCCACGGGGCGCTTCGCGAGCCGATCCGCTCGGCGGTCGAGGTCATCGGCCAGGCGCGCGCCGCCGGCGTCCCGGTCGTCGCAGTGGACACTCCGACCGCCATCGACCTGTCGAGCGGCGAGCCGTCCGACCCGGCGGTCATCGCCGACCTGACAGTCACCTTCCACCGGCCTAAGACCGGCCTCCTGACACGTCGCGGCGCCGCGTATGCGGGCCGGATCCTCGTCGCACCGATCGGCATCCCGGCCGAGGCGGATCGTGGCTGAGCCCCGGGGCGTCGGCCGTCAGGCCGGCTGGCGCGAGGTCCTGATCGTCGCCGGGATCGCCGTCGCCGTCGTGCTCGGGCTCGCCGTCCTGACGAGCATCCTCCCGGTCGGTCTCCAGGAGATCGTGTTCCACACGCCGCTGGCCATCCTCGTGCTCATCGTGGGGACGGGCTGGCTGCTGTGGCGGATCTCGCGCCAGCCGCCGGGCTCGGCCGGAGGATGATCGAGCCGTCGGAGACGCTGCCCCGTCGCGTGTCGCCGCTCGAGCGACGTGCCCTCGACCTCGCGGCCGTCGCCGGCGAGACGTGGGACGTGGTGATCGTCGGTGGCGGCATCGTCGGGACGGGGGCCCTGCTCGATGCGGTCTCGCGCGGGATGCGCGCGGTCCTCGTCGAGCAGGACGACATCGCCGCCGGCACCTCGTCGCGCTCGTCTCGGCTCATCCACGGCGGGCTGCGCTACCTCGAGCAATTCCGCTTCGGCCTGGTCCGCGAGGCGCTGGCCGAGCGGTCTCGGCTGCTGTCGCTGGCCCCGCACCTCGTCACCATCCAGCCGCTCCTCTTTCCGATCTACGGGCTGCCGTACGCCTCGAAGGCGTTCTATGACACCGGCCTGACGCTCTACGACATCCTCGGGGCGCGGCATGACGGCGGCTGGCATCGGCGGCTGTCGCGGGCGGACACCCTGGACCTCGCGCCGACCCTTCGGCACGAGGGACTTCGCGGCGGGCTGCTCTACCACGATGGGGTCGAGGACGACGCGCGGTACACGCTGGCGGTGGCTAGGACGGCGGTCGCGGCCGGGGGCATGGTGCTCACCCGCGTCCGCGCCACCGGCGTTCGCACGGACGAGACCGGCGGGACGATCAGCCCCCTGGGCGCCGAGGACCTGCTGACCGGCGCGACCTTCGAGATCCGGACACGTGCGGTTGTCGACGCGACCGGCGTCTGGGCCGCCGAGGCAGACCATCCGTTCAAGGGCGGCTCGCTCCGGATCCTGCCCAGTCGCGGCGCCCATCTCGTCGTCCCGCGCGAACGCATCGCGAACAAGGCCGGGCTCACCATCCGGGTGCCGGGCAAGATCGTCTTCCTCGTCCCGTGGCCCGACCACTGGCTGATCGGCACGACGGACGCCCCCTTCGACGGGCCGGCCGAGAGGCCCTCCGCGGCCGGCTGGGAAGTGGACCGCCTCCTCGACACGGTCAACGCGACGATGGACGTGGACCTGACCCGGGCCGACGTGGTCGGCACGTACGCGGGGCTGCGGCCGCTCATCGCGCAGGGCGGATCCACGGTCAAGGCCTCGCGAGAGCACCGGGTCACGGTCGAACCGAACGGCGTCGTCCGGATCGGCGGCGGCAAGTACACGACCTATCGGGTCATGGCCCGCGACGTGATCGACGCGGTCCTCGGGCGGGACGAGGCCAGGCGCCGGCCGAGCGACACCGCCGAACGCCGCCTTGTCGGCGCCACGGAAACGGATGCCCTCGCAAGGATCGCCGGGGAACTCTCGACGATCCCGGCCGTGCGGGAGGTCGGACCGGAGACGGCGGCCCGGCTGGTCGCCCGGCACGGAACGGAGGCGCCCGCGGTCGTCGCCCTCGGCGCGGAGCTTGACCTCCTGCATCCTCTCGTCCCGGGCCGGGTCTTCCTCGAGGCCGAGGTCGCGTGGGCCGCTCGGCACGAGCTGGCCCTGTCGCTCGATGACGTCCTCGCGCGCCGGACCCGGCTCGCGCAGGAACTGCCCGATCGTGGGGCCGCGATCGCCCCGCGGGTCGCCGCGATCCTGGCCGCCGACCTCGATTGGGGCGAGACGCGGCAGCGTCTCGAAGTCGACGCGTTCCTCGCGTCGGCGCGCCGCGAGTTCTCGGTCGCGCCGCCGGATGGGCCGGCGCCGGAGGACGAGGGACCGTCGGGCGGGGACTGACGGTGACGCGGGGAGCAACGGGTCCATTTCGTGCTCGCGGGAGCCCGAAAGTCAGGTATTGGCAAGCGTATGCGAACCGCGTACCATCCCGCCTGAAAACGCCATGGAAGGGTCCGTGGCCGGATATGTAGCTCGACACGACTCGGACTCCTCTCACGGCTGACGCGAGAAACCCGACGGGATCGCGTTGGCTACCGAGAGGAGTTTTGTCTTCGTGTACAACGACAAGAACCTGACCTGCGCGGACTGCGGACAGGAGTTCGTGTTCACCGCCTCCGAGCAGGATTTCTACGCGCAGCGTGGCTTCACCGAGCCCCGCCGCTGCCCGTCCTGTCGTGCCAGCCGCAAGGCTGCCCGCAACGCGGACGGGGGCGGCAGCTCGTATGGCGGCTACGGGGCCGGCGGCGGGTATTCCGCCGGTGGCTCGGGCGGCGGCTACGGCGGCGGCGGCTACAGCTCCCGCGATCGCGGTCCCCGCGAGATGTTCTCGGCGACGTGCTCGTCCTGCGGCCGCGAGGCCCAGGTCCCGTTCCGTCCGACCAGCGGCAAGCCGGTCTACTGCAGCGACTGCTTCCGGAGCCAGCGCGGCGGCTGACCCAGTCCTCTCGGTGCGGTCCGACCCACGGCCCGCCGAACCAGCGTGATCTCGACCCGGGTTGTCAGCCGACCCGGGTCGTTCGATTCTCGAGCCGCTCGGTCGCTTCCCTGCCAGCAGCCCCAGGTCGAACTTGCGCTCCGTGCCGTGGAGCAGACGGTCGATGTTGTCGGCATGGGCCAGCCAGATCAGCGCCGCCCCGACCGCCGAGTAGATGACGTACGGCAAGGGCGTGTCCGGCACGACCAGCAGGACCAGCAGCATGGCCGGGAACATGGCCGCCGAGCCGATCAGCGACCCGAGCGACACGTACCGCGTCAGCAGGATCACGCCGATGAAGACCGGCGTCGCAAGCAGTACCGCGACGGGCTGGATGACCAGCATCGTGCCGACCCCGGTCCCGACCCCCCGGCCGCTCCGGAACCCGGCGAAGACCGACCAGATCGCGCCGGCGACCGCGGCCGCGCCGCACAGCACCTCGACGAGCGGATCGCCGCCGGTGACGTACCTGGCAAGCAGCACCGGCACAACGCCCTTGAGCAGGTCGCCGGTCACGACGATCGCGGCCCGGCCGCGTCCCAGCGCGCGCAGGGCGTTCGTGCCGCCCGTCCGACCGGACCCGATCGTCCGCGGATCCGTCCCTCCGCTGACCCGGGCCACGACAACCCCCATCGGGATCGAACCCAGGAGGTAGGCGATGAGCATCAGGACGACGGTCCGAAGCACGATCGCGGGGTCCACCAAGCACGCTCCAGCGGCGATCGGCGAGCCCTGGCCGCAGGGACGCCCGACCGCCGGAGTCTAGCATCAGGCGCCCGCGTCGCTCGGTTGCGCGTCTCGCGATGCCGCGCGTACCATCGGTCGCGATGACCCACCTGCCCAGCCGACGCGCGACGGCTTCGAGGCGCTCCGAGGCTCCCTGACCCATGGCTGTCGGCTCTTCCAACGACTTCGACCTCGTCGTGCTCGGCGCCGGCACCGGCGGCTATTCGGCGGCGTTCCGCGCCGCCCAGCTCGGCCTGAAGGTCGCCCTGGTCGACGAGGACAAGATCGGCGGCACGTGCCTCCACCGCGGCTGCATCCCGACCAAGGCGCTGCTCGAATTCGGCGGCCTTCGCGGAGCGGGTCCGCCACGCCAAGGACTATGGCGTCGTGATCGAAGGCGACCCCGCCGTCGATTACGCGGCGATGGCCGCCCGCCGCGACGCGGTCGTCAAGCGGATGTGGACCGGGCTCAAGACGCTCATCGACAAGAACAAGGTGACCTGGGTCGCCGGCCGCGGACGGCTCGATGGCGCGGGCAAGGTCAAGGTCAGCCAGACCGGCGAGGACGGCACGCCGGGCGGCGGTGGCGAACGCGTCCTCAACGCCACCGACGTGATCCTCGCGACCGGTTCGAGGGTCAAGTCGCTCCCCGGTCTTACCCCTGATGGCAAGCGGATCGTCACCAGCGACGACATCCTCAGGCTGGATTCGGTGCCCAAGGACATCGTCATCGTCGGCGCGGGTGCGGTCGGCGTCGAGTTCGCCAGCATGTACGCGGACGTCGGAGTCAAGGTCACCCTCCTCGAATACCTCCCCCAGATCGTCCCGCTCGAGGACGCGGACGTCAGCAAGGTCGTCGAGCGCAGCTTCACCAAGCGCGGCATCACGGTCATGACGAGCGCCCGGTTCGACGCAGCCTCGGTCACGGCCGACGAGAACGGCATCTGCCTGATGGTCGGCCCGGACGGCAAGGAGCCGGCCGAGCTCCGTGCCGAGCTGATGCTCGTGGCCACCGGCCGCGCCGCCAACATCGAGGACATCGGCCTCGAGACCACGAAGATCGAGACCGACCGCGGCGTCATCAAGGTCAACGGCCGGATGCGGACCAAGGAGCCGCACGTCTACGCGATCGGGGACGTGATCGGCGGGCTGTGGCTGGCGCACACGGCGGCGCACGAGGGCCTCATCGCGGCGCACACGATCGCCGGCGACGCCGACGTCCCCGAGATGGACTACACCGCCCAGCCGCGCGCGACCTACTGCCGCCCCGAGATCGCGTCGATCGGACTGACCGAGGCGCAGGCGATCGCCGCCGGCCACACGATCAAGATCGGCAAGGTCCCGTTCCAGGCGATCGCCAAGGCGATCATCGGCGGCGAGTACGAGGGCTTCGCCAAGGTCATCGCCGACGCCGACACGAACGACACGCTCGGCGTCCACGTCGTCGGGCCGCACGCCACCGACCTCATCGCCGAGGCGTCGCTCGGCTTCGAGCTCGAGGCGACGCCGTGGGAGATCGGCGCCGCGACCCACGCACATCCGACGCTGTCGGAGGTCATCGGCGAGGCGGCGATGGCCGTCGACGGGCGCTCGCTCAACTTCTAGGGCAGGCAAGGCCGGCAGCGCCGGCGACACGAGGAGGCCGGACCAGCACCGATGGCGGTCATCCGCGACAGCGACTCCCACCTCGGCGCCGGCGTCGGCCTGACCGACGCCGACCTCCTCGAGATGTACCGCTACGTCGCGCTCGCGCGCGCAGTCGACGAGCGGATGTGGATCCTCAACCGCGCCGGTCGCATCCCGTTCGTGATCAGCGGCCAGGGCCACGAGGGGGCGCAGGTCGGGATCGCCTGGGCGTTCGAACGCGGTCACGACTGGATCGCGCCGTTCTATCGCTCGATCGCGACCTGCCTGACGTTCGGGATGAGCCCGCGCGACATCATGACCGCGCAGTACGCGACCGCGTCCGACCCGTCGTCGGGCGGTCGCCAGATGCCGGGCCACTACGGCAGCCACGAGCACAACATCGTGTCCGTCTCGTCACCGGTCGCGACCCAGCTCCTGCACGCGGTCGGGATCGCCCTGGCAGCCAAGATCCGCAAGACCGGCCAGGTCGCGATGGCCAGCATGGGCGAGGGATCGTCGAACCAGGGCGACGTCCACGAGGGCCTCAACTTCGCGGCCATCCATAAGCTGCCGTTCGTCTTCGTCGTCGAGAACAACGGCTATGCGATCAGCGTCCCGGCCGCGATGGAGGTCTCGGTCGAGGACGTGGCCGACCGGGCGTCGGGCTACGGGATCCCGGGCGTGGTCGTGGACGGGGCGGACGTGCTGGCCTGCTACGCGGCGGCGCGCGAGGCGGTCGCGCTCGCGCGTTCCGGCGGGGGACCGACCCTGATCGAGGCGAAGGTGACCCGACTGACCGGCCACTCGTCCGACGACCAGCAGACGAAGTACCGGTCCGAGGAAGACCTCGAATCCGGTCGCGAGCACGACGCGCTGCCGCGTTTCCGCGAGCAGCTCCGCGATGCCGGCGTCCTGACCGACGAGATCGAGGCCGCCATGTCGGCCGAGATCGCCGCCGCGGTCGAAGACGCGACCGAATACGCCGAGCATCAGCCCGATCCCGATCCCGCGTCAGGCGACGCGCTACGTGTACGCCGAGGATCCCGAGGCCGCCGGCTGATGCCGCCCCGCACGTTCATCGAGGCGATCCGCGAGACGCTGGCCGACGAGATGCGCCGTGACGAGACCGTCATCGTCCTCGGCGAGGATGTCGGGAAGAAGGGCGGCGTCTTCCTGGCCACCGACGGGCTGTGGGCGGAGTTCGGCGACGACCGGGTCATCGACACCCCGCTGACCGAATCGATGATCATCGGCGCTTCGATAGGCGCGGCGGTGAACGGGCTGCGGCCGGTCCCCGAGATCCAGTTCGCCGACTTCATCTTCCCCGCCTTCAACCAGATCGTGTCCGAGGCGGCCCGGATGCGCTATCGCTCGAACAACGGCTACGGCGTCCCGATGACGATCCGCGCCCCGTACGGCGGCGGCGTCCACGGCGCGCTCTACCACTCGCAGTCGGTGGAGGCGTTCTTCACGCACGTCCCGGGGCTCAAGGTGGTCGTGCCATCAACGCCGTACGACGCCCGCGGCCTGCTGCGGTCGTCGATCCGCGACGAGGACCCGGTCCTCTTCTTCGAGCACAAGAAGATGTACCGCTCGGTCCGCGGCGAGGTCCCGGATACGGACTACACGGTGCCCCTGGGCGTCGCCAAGGTCACCCACCCGGGCTCGCAGGTGACGGTGGTCGCGTATGGGCTGATGGCCCACTACGCGCTGGAGGCCGCCGACCGCGTCGCCGACGACGGGATCAGCGCCGAGGTCGTCGACCTCCGGACGCTCCGGCCGCTCGACCGCGAGACGCTGCTCGACTCGGTCCGCAAGACCGGCAAGTGCCTCGTCGTCTACGAGGACAACAAGTTCGGGGGCTACGGGGCGGAGGTCGCGGCGATCGTCGGCGAGGAGGCGTTCGACTACCTCGACGGGCCGGTCACGCGGATCGCCGGCCCCGAGGTGCCGGGCGTTCCCTACAACCACGTCCTCGAGGACTGGTTCATGGTCAACCCGGAGAAGATCGCCGAGGGCATCCGGAAGCTCGCGGCCTACTGAGGGCGGTTCTCAGACCGTTTCGGGGTCCGACGCCGGAGCGTCGGTCGACTCGGCCTTCTGGTGGGCGCGGGTGTGCCAGGTGTCGAGCATCCACTCGATCTTCGGCGGCAGCCGGAATGAGCCGGCTTCGACGTCGCCCCCGAACCGCCGGTCGTGGCCGTGCCCGTGTCCGGAGGCACCCGATGGCGTCCACCCGGACTCCCACATCATCCGGCGGTGATGCATGCCTTTGGCGACGATCACCGCTGCTGGGATAAGCAGCAGGACAGCCCAATTGGGGCCCCGGCTGGCATTTCGTTCGTTCATGTCGTCCTCTGACACTCGGTCTGGGCTCTGTCGCGGGTCGTTCGCCTGCGTTCGCGTTCCACTGTCGCCGCGACTTGTGGAGCAGGCATGGATGCACCGGGGAGACATTCCGGCCGAGGTCCGATCCGCGCCTCAGGCTTCCCGGCCGAGGACCAACCAGCGAGAATGGCGGCATGGCGACTGCCCCGAGATCTGACTTCGCCGAAGTCGATCGGCGCCTTCGCCAGATCTTCGATCCGTTCCGCTCGCGGCTCGTCGCGACCACGGACGACACCGTCGGCCTGATGCTCCAGATCCCCGGGCTCGAAGACCAGCCATGGGGCTACGTCGGCGGCACCCGCGTCGGCAAGCGCTACGTCAGCGTCTACCTGATGTCCGTGTACGCCCATCCCGAAGTCGTCGAATCGATGTCGCCCGCTCTGCGCCGCCGCATGCAGGGCAAGTCGTGCTTCAACTTCACGACCGTGGATGAGCCGCTGTTCGAGGAACTGGGCCAGATCGCCCAGGCAGGCTTCGACCGCTACCTCGCGCTGGCACCCGAGTTCGCAGAGAGGAAGCGTCCGGCGAAATCACGCTGAGGGACGGGCGTGTCACCTCGCCGGGGAGCTGGAGAAGTCACGGCGTATCGGGCCTGACCGGATCGAGGTCGCCACGGTCTTCTACCTCGCTTGGCGCGCGGTCGCCTGACTCCGTTCGCCGGCCCGTCGCAGCGCCGCCCGCCGGCCGGGGTGCTTGCGGAACGTGCGTCCGGCACCAAACCGTTGACGAGCTCGATGGGTTCCGCCACGCTCTGATCGATGGCTGGTCGATCGCCAATCGCGGTCATAGCCGTCGATGCGGTCGAGGTGAAGATCGTCGTCGACGGCTTCGTCGACGTCCTCATGGCCGACGCACCCGGCGTCGAGCGGTATCGAGCCTCGGACTTCGGCGATCCCAACGAACTCATCGCCGAGCACGGCTTCGCGGCGCTCGTGACCGTCGCCGCTGACGGGGATCGCCGGTCCATCCTCTACGACGGCGGGCTCACGCCGACAGTCCTCAGCCGGAACCTCGACGTCCTCGGGGTCCGCGCCGCGGACCTCCGGGCGATCGTCATCTCGCATGGCCACACTGACCACCAGGGTGGGCTCGAAGGCGTCGCGCGACGGCTGGGTCGTCGCCGGCTCCCGCTGGTCATCCATCCCGGCGCCTGGCGGGAGCGCAAGATCGTCTTCCCGACCGGGGCCGAGTTGCGTCTCCCACCACCGAGCCGGGCCGACCTCGAGGCGGAGGGCCTGACGGTCATCGAGGAGCAGCGACCGACCGTCCTCATCGATGGGACCGTCCTCGTCTCGGGCCAAGTCGAGCGCTCGACGAGCTTCGAACGGGGCTTCCCGATCCACTACGCCCGTGCTGAGGGCGGCTGGGAGCCGGATCCGATGATCTGGGACGACCAGAACGTCGTCATCAACGTTCGCGGCAAGGGCCTCGTCGTCGTCTCCGGCTGCTCGCATGCGGGCGCCGTCAACGTCCTACGGAACGCCCAGCGACTGACCGGCGAGGAGCGGATCGCCGGGTTCGTCGGCGGGCTGCACCTCACGGGTGGTCTGTTCGAGCCGATCATCAGCGAGACCGTCGCGGCGCTCGCCGAGATGCACGTCGGCGTCGTCATGCCGGCGCATTGCACGGGCTGGCGAGCCGTCCACGCTCTGGCCCGGACGATGCCGGACGCGTTCGTCCAGCCATCGATCGGAACGTCGGTCCGATTCTGAGACGGTCTGCACCGTCCGGTCGACAACCGACAATCGGCCACAGCCCCTAGGTCCCTCGCGCCCTTCCGCAAAGCCTTGGTGGCACAACCTGTGGCGTTATTGACGCACGCTCTGCGACGGTGCGGTCCTCTCTTTTGAGGGGCGAGCACGCGGGGGCCGATCTCAACGCGGCCGAAACCGGCAGACTCCCCGGCACTCCCCGGCACTCGACCCTTGACGGCCGTCCGTGTCCGGCGCAGCGTTGTCCTCGGATCGCCGTCGGTCCGGCGGTGGATCGCAGAGGAGCCTCATGCCCGAACCCAAGCCCAGGCGGGTGGAACACAACGCCCGGGTGTTCGTCGATCCGTACGGTATCGGCGGAGGAATCCCCGCGCCGATGAGCGCCCTCAGCGACGAGTATCACGACGAGCCGACCGAGCCCGAGGACTCAGATCGCGCGCCAGAACCTGATCCGCCAGGCCTTGCACATCGTGTTGTCGAATGGCTGAGGGGCCGCTCGAAGTCGTAATTGAGGTTGGTGGTCGACGCCAGCTCCACAAGCCGCCACAAACGCCGATGACTCTGGTGTCATCGGTGGGGGGTCCGGCCAGGCACTCGTCCCGTGGGTCAGTCCCGAGTCACCCCGGTCAGGTTCATCGTGACGAGGACGACTGGGCTTCGAGAGCTCTAGGGGGAGCTACGCCTCGACGAGGAGCACCAACGTTTCGGGCAGCACGCCGTCATAGTCCATGGCCGCGGCGCCCGCCTCCGTCTGCATGAAAGCCATGACGGCGTCCATGTCGGCAACGTCCATGAGCACCGCCACCTGGGTCGGGTTCTGCGGGTTGACGAATGTCCGGATGTTGGTGACGCCGAGGGGGCCGAACACCTCTTCGCGCTTCGGCGAGGCAAGCCAATGCTTGCTGTCTTTGACGTCGTGATGGCCGATCACGGTGGGCATGGTGTCTCCTTTGCGTCGTCGGCCCAGAGGTAGCGCCGGACCCGGCTCGCAATCGTACGCCCCTGTCCCGCATGCCTGCATAGGCGGCGCGGGCAACACTCATTGACGCACGCTTTGCGAGCCGAGCGTCTCGTAGCCGACGCTCGGGGACTTCGTTGGGCACGTTGTGACCGAGTGCGCCGCTCTTCCTAGACCTGTCGTCAGTACCCGAGAGCGTCGAACGCGGCCGGATAGACGATCCGACCGGCGAGGTCGGGGCTGTATCCCGGGAGCCGCTTGACCATGAACGCGTCGTCGGGGATCTTCGGATGCGGGGGGATGAAGCCCAGCGAGCTCGCCCGCTCGAAGCCGAAGCGAGGGTAGTACGCAGCGATGCCCTCGACCATGATCGCAGGCTCGTTTGCTTCTTCCGCGCGGCCGAGCGCGTCCCGGATCAGCCGTGTCCCGACACCGATGCGCTGGCGGTCGGGCCGAACCGACATCGGCGTGAGATTGAGGATCCTTGTACGGGATCCCCCTTCAACGCCGACCCAGCTCAGCATCACGTGAGCGATCACACCGGAGGAGTCCTCGGCGACCAACGCCAGCTCCGGAATGAACTGTTCCGACGCTCGAATGCGCTCGACGAAGGACGCGACGTCGTCGGGGTGTCCGACGAATGCCGCGCGGACCACCGCTGCGATCACGGGATGGTCCGCGTCGCGCTCGGGACGGATGATGACGCCCTCGGCCACGGTGGGCGATGGTAATCGGGGCACGCCGTCCGCGCCACCCTCCCACTGGCCATATCGACCGAATGTTCGCCCTGGCCGGAGATTGGACCCGACGATCCCCGCCACCTCCTGGACCCGGGAGTCCAGGGGCCCGGAGAGAGCCACTAGCCAGCATCACGCGGGGGTCGCCTGTCGCAGCTACGATTGCCGGCGTGAGACGGCGACTGCTGCTCGTGCTCTCGGCCGTCCTGATTGCTGGTTGCTCTCCGTTGGTGGCATGGCCGGCCCGCACGGCCTACCCGTTGCCACCGAACGCGATCGCCGTCCCGCTCCCGACCGCACCGCCGGCAGACCCGATCCCGTCCGGAGCGATCTGGGCGTGTCCCGCCTCCCTGTATGCGCCCATGCGCATCGCCTGGGATCGCTCTTCGGGCACCGTCGCGTTTATCGCGGTCGACACAGGGGCTCCCGTTCCGCTCGTTTGGCCACGAGGGTTCTCGGCGCGCATCGTCGGCGGCCGGCTCGAGATCGTGGCGCCCGATGGCTCGGTCCTCGGAAGGGACGGCGACGTGCTTTCGACTCTCGGCGGGGGGCAGCCGATCTGCGCGATCGGCTCGACCTTTTACGGGCCGGCGCGCTGATTTCGTCGTCGTGGTTCCTTGGTCGGCACCCATGCCATGACGCGCGACGAGTAGCCTGTCGGCGATGAAGCTCACCGATGCCACCGATGCCACCGATGCCACACGATCCTTGTTGGACGCACCATCGCCGGCCGTCATCACGCTCTACGATGCCGATGGCGAGGCGGTGGTCTCACCGGTTTGGTTTCGCCTCAACGCGGATGCGTTCGAGGTCGTGATGGCGATCGGCGATCGCAAGCTGGCCCACCTCGAGCGCGATCCTCGGTGCGTTCTCCTGATCTTCGAAACGGTGCCGCCCTTCCGGGGCGTGCGGGTCCGAGGCCGCGCGACACTCACTCTCGACCACGGCGCCGAAGCTCGCCTCGCGATCGCTTCGCGGTACCTCGGGACAGAACGCGGCCGAAGGTACGCGGACACCGACCGACGCCCGCCTGGGGTCGTGGTCAGTCTGCCGACCGCGGATGCGCGCACGTGGGACCTGGATCTCACGTTGCCGTAGCCGCTCGCCTCGCGCCCGCCGGGACGCCAACTCCGGGCAGGTCGGCCCCGCGAATCCCCGGCCCTACTGCCGAATGCCCCGGCTATTCGTCGGCGATGCCGAAGGCCCGCTTGACAGACGCCCGGTTCAGGTACCAGAGCAGAAGGAACGGGAATGCTGTCGAGGCCAGGGCATAGCTCAGGTTGCCGGTGCCCAGCAGCGCGAAGATGGCCTCGAGGATGCCGAGGATCGCAAGGATGTGCCCGAGCATCCATCCCCATGGCATCAGGCGCCACGCGGCCACGCCCCCGGCCCAGAACGCCAGACCGGTCAGGACGATGAGCCAGCCCCAGATCCATGTTCCTTGCCCGGCCGGGAGCGGTCCGAACGTGACGCCAGTGGTCAGCTGGAAGCCGAGCATCATGTAGGCGATGCCGGCCGCCCCGAAGATGATCGCGAGGATGGTGACTCCGAGCGGTCGTTTCACGGTAGCTCTCCTCGAACGAGATAGGGCCGTCGATCGGGCTCGCTACGTTCCGCGATAGGCGGAGTACTCCTTCCGGCCCGCGAAGAACCCGATCCCCCAGGTCCCAAGGTCGATGAGCAGGGCGCACCCCAGGAAGATCCAGTTGAGGAGGCTCAAGCCGTTCGGCTGCGCGAACGCGTAGATGAGCGTGGTCCACGGGAAGATCAGGAACCCGCCTACGAGCCAGGCCTCCGATCCGAAGACGGACTGCCAGGCGGCCTGATCATTCGCCCACCCGGCGAGGATCGCGAATCGCGGCAGGATCGCCCCGAATATCGCCATCATCAGAAACACCTCCCTTACGTGGCCCCATCGTATCCGGCGGCGGGGGCGCCCATCGATGATTCGCGTCATGCCGCGCCGAGACTTCTCAGGCTCGCTGGGCGATCAGCAGGGCCGCCAGCGCGCTGCTGATCGTTGGTCTCGTGACTGCCGCGGGTGCCATCGTGTCGGCGCGAGGGACCCGGCTCCCCCGACGCGAGTGTTGGTCTGCCATACACTCGACGTCCCCAAGACCCCGAAGGAGAAGCTCGATGGATCACACTTCGACCCTCCAGCGCATGTACGACCTGGTCAACGCCGGGGACATCGACGGATTCGGAGAGCTGCTGGCCGACGATTTCGTCGAGCACGAGGTGACGCCTGGTCTCGCGCCGACCAGGGAGGGTGTCAAGACCTTCTTCCGGGCGTATCGCGCCGCGTTCCCCGACCTGCGCATGACCACCGAAGACGTCATGTCGAGCGGAGACAGGGCGGTCGCCCGCGTGCGCGCCACGGGGACGAACCAGGGCGACTTCATGGGCATGCCGGCCACCGGCAAAAGCGTGGACGTGCAGCTGATCGACATCATGCGGTTCGGCGACGACGGCCTCGTCCACGAGCACTGGGGTGTCGTCGATTCACTGGCGATGCTGCAGCAACTCGGCGTCGTGCCGGCGGGCGCCCCGGCCTAGGTGTCGTCCTCAGGGACGTTGTTGACAAGTGAGAGCCTCCAGGCACGGTACGGGGTGTTGAAGCTCCAAACCGTGAGGAGGCTCTCGTGGCGCATCGTACGGCGCGTCTCAACCCATTCGGTCGCCAGCTGCTGATCGACCGTGTGCTCGACCAGGGCTGGACGGTGGCCACGGCCGCCGAAGCCCAGGGCATCAGCCGGGCGACGGGCCACAAGTGGGTCCGGCGGTATCGGCTCGAAGGACCGGCCGGCCTGCTCGACCGGAGTTCCCGACCGCGGCGCTCGCCGTACGCCACGCCGGCGCACGAGGTCCAGCGCATCGTCGAGGCACGGCTGACCTGGCGCTGGGGTCCCGATCGTCTCGGACCGCTGCTGGGCTTGCCGCCGTCGACCGTTGGGGCCGTCCTGCGCCGGACTGGGCTCCCACGCCTGGCTGACATCGATCGGCCGACCGGCCTGCCCGTCCGGCGCTACGAGGTCTGCCACCCAGGCGCGCTCGTCCACCAGGACCACAAGAAGCTCGGACGGATCCCTGACGGTGGCGGGCATCGCTCACTCGGGCGCTCGACCGAGACGCGGCGTCTCAAGCTCGAGTTCAGGCCGAAGCGTGGGTACGACCACCTCGAGGTCATCGTCGATGACCGGACTCGCCGCGCCGTCGTGGTGCCGGTCCCCGACGAGAGTGGCGCGAGTGCCGCCTCGGCGCTGACCGAAGCCCTGGCCGTATTCGCGGCCGACGGGATCGTGGTCGAGCGGGTCCTAACCGACAACGGCCTGGCCTATCGCTCGAACGCCTATCGGGCGGTCCTCGGCGATCGCCGCCACAGCCGAACCCGGCCCTATCGGCCCCAGACCAACGGCAAGGCCGAGCGATTCATCGGCACGCTTCTCCGGGAGTGGGCATACGCCCGCCCGTATCGCTCCAACACCGAACGCCTCCAGGCGCTCCCGTCCTTCGTCGACTTCTACAATCAGCGCCGCCCGCACACCGCGCTCGGTGGCCTCTCACCCTCGGCCGTTGTCAACAACGTCCGAGGTGACCACACCTAGGCCCGCACGCCCCGGACTAGGCTGTCCTGCCATGGACTGCTTTCATCGAGGAGTGATCCGACCGTCGGGACGCGTCGGCGCTCGGTCAGTGGGAGGAACCAGACCGCGGACGCGTGGCCGCGAAGATCGCGATCGAGCCGACGATCTCGAGTTCCACATCTGCGAATGATGCCGCCAGGATCTCGCGGAGCCCTGCCTCGGTGTCGCTGAGGTTGTCGAAGGCGCCCCGCCGGTTGAAGGCGGCGAGCACGCGGCGTGACAGCCACGTCTGGGGTCCGGCAATCCCGAGGACCGAGGCCCCGAACAGCACGCCGTCGGGCGCAAGGACGGCGGCGACGTTCGCGACGGCGGCGGCCTTGCGCGACATCGGTCCGGGCAGGCAGTGGATCACGAGGTTGAGCGCCGCCGAGTCGAAAGGCCCAGCCGCCGGGAGCAGTTTGAGGACATCGGCCTCGACGGCCGTGACGTCCAGACGGCGCAGGTGCCGCGCGGCGTGATCGAGAACGGTCGGGTTCGGGTCGAGGACCGTCACCGGGCTGCCATCGGGCAGGCCGGAGTGTTCGATGAAGTAGCCGGTGCCGGGGCCGACATCGAGGTGCCGGTCCCGAATGTGTTGCCGGTATCCCTCGACCAGCCGCGACGTCGGACATCGCCACACCGCCTTGGCGACGATGCCGAGGACGATGGGGTCGTACAGCCTGAGCAGAGACCGGGTGTAGTCGCTCTGGCCCCGGTAGGCTGGATCGTCGCGATCCATCCGATCAGGGCAGACGCGTCGGAGCGGCCGGTGGCGCCTTCGGCTGGATGACGGACAGGGCGTTCCCACTCGGATCGAGGAACCAGGCCGCCAAGGCGTAGCCCATGTCGGCGATGCCCTCGGCGTCGGTCACGGGATCGGGCGCCTCGTACGCCTCGATCCGCACCCCGCGAGCGCGAAGGTCCGCGAGCTCGGCGTGGATATCGGGCACTCGCCAGGCCAGCTGGGTCTGCGTGTCCGAGGTGCCCGTCGTGCTGAGGGTGACCGCGACCTGCGAGCCCACGCCGCAGCGGAAGATGATCCGCTCGTCGTCCTCGCGCAGGATCTCGAGACCGAGCGTGTCATGGTAGAACGCCCGGGTCGCCGCCAGGTCCATCGACAGCAGGATGGGGAACACCAGGTGGTCCGCGAGCATGGCGCCCTCCGTTCGTTCGGTCGGCCGGTTTCGGCGCAATCGTACGTGCCGTAGATTCCGGCGATGCATGACGACGGCTACTTCGATGAACCGGTCGCCGCGAGGTACGACGAATTGTCCCCGGATATCTTCGAGGCGGCGGCGGTCGACCCCGTCGTCGACTTCCTCGCGGAACTCGCCGGGAGCGGGCGTGCGCTCGAGCTCGGGATCGGGACAGGACGGATCGCCCTCCCGCTCGCGGCGCGGGGCGTGTCGGTACACGGGATCGAGCTCTCGGAGGCCATGGTCGCGAGGCTCCGCGCAAAGCAGGGCGGCGAGGACATCGGCGTGACGATCGGCGATTTCGCGACGACGACCGTGGACGAGTCCTTCGCGGTCGCCTACGTCGTCTTCAACACGATCGAGAACCTGACGACGCAGGCCGCCCAGGTCACGTGCTTTCGCAACGTCGCGGCCCATCTCGAGCCCCGCGGCTGCTTCGTCATCGAGGTGGGCGTCCCCGACCTCCAGCGGCTCCCGCCCGGCGAGACGATCCGGCCCTTCGACATGAGCGAGCGCCACTGGGGGATCGACGAGTACGACATAGCGACCCAAGGGCTCATCTCGCACCACCTCTCGTTCGAGGACGGACGCGTCGAGCGTGTCGCGATGCCGTTCCGCTACGTCTGGCCCGCCGAGCTCGACCTGATGGCACAGCTCGCTGGCATGCGGCTGCGCGAGCGCTGGAGCGGATGGCGACGGGAGCCGTTCACGAGCGAGAGCCGTAAGCACGTCTCGGTCTGGGAGAAGCCACGGGGCTGACGGACATGAGGCCCGTCACTACCGCTTGTATGTCCCGGTCAGCACGGCCGTCGCGAGGACATGCCCCTTGATCGCCGCGTCCAGGGCCGACCGGCTGGGCGTCCCTGACAGCCCGAGCCGGGCGTCGAGCGCGTACAGCGTGAAGACGTAGTGGTGCCGTCCCGATGGCGGGCACGGACCGGTGTAGCCGCGCTCGCCCCGGCTGTTCCTGCCCTGCGGCGGCGCACCCGAACCGGTCCCGACGTCGGCCGCAACGGAGCCCGCGGTCGCTCCGGGGATGTCGAAGACGAGCCAGTGGACGAAGTCGCTTGCGTCGGGGTCGATGACGCTGAGGGCGAGCGTCCGGGTCCCATCCGGCGCGCCGGACCAGGCCACTTCGGGTGAGATGCCGGCGCCGTCGCAGGTGAACTTCGAGGGGATGGCGGCGCCGTCGGCGAAGGACGGGCTCGAGACCGCGAAGGCGGCGGGCGGCGACGACGACGAGGGGACCGCCGACACCGGAGGCGAGGTCGCCGACGTGGCTGCGGCGCTCGGGGTCGGGAGGGGAGTCGCCGGCGGGGCCGTGGCAGGGACCGAGGGCGTCGCGCCTGCACTCGTCGACGCAGGACCGGGCGACCCGCACGCCGCGAGGACGAGGGCCACACCGGCCAGCCAGACCCATGCCGTTCGACGCATGGCGCGATTATCGACCAAGTCGTCGCTGCGCCTCCGGGGCGGGCTCGACCGACCGTGGCGAGATGCGCGACACTACGCGGAACGACCAACGCGTCCCCGCCCGATGCGGAGCGCCCTCGGAGGACCTGCGAACGTGGCCAAGGTGACGATGCCCCAGCTCGGCGAGAGCGTCGCCGAGGGGACGATCGGGAAATGGCTCAAGCAGCCGGGCGACCATGTCGCCAAGTACGAGCCGCTCGTCGAGGTCGTCACCGACAAGGTGAACGCAGAGGTGCCCTCGCCGTTCGAGGGGATCCTGCGCGAGATCCTGGTCGAGGAGGGCGCGACGGTCCCGAACAACGCCGAGATCGCCGTGATCGAGACCGCCGACGAAGGCGCCGGCGAAGTCGCGTCCGCGACCGCCCCGACCGCGCCGGTCGTGACGTCCGAGGTCCCGGCGGCGCCTCGTGCCGAGGCCGCCGCTCCGGCGCCCGCTGTGGCCGCCGGTCCGGCCGGGAGCGACGAGCGCGGACCGGCCGAGATGGCCGCCGCGGCCTCGGCCTCCCCGGTCGCGACCGCCACTGCCGCGGCCCCGCCCGCCGTCGCGGACCCCGATGCCCGCATGACCCCGGCCGTCCGGCGGCTCCTGCGCGAGCACGACCTCTCGCCGGCCCAGATCCCGGGCACCGGCGGCGGCGGCCGGATCACCCGCGAGGATGTGCTGAAGGTGGTCGAGGCGATCCGGACCGGCACGGCGGCCCCGGCCCCGACAGTCACCGCGTTCCAGGGCGCCCCGTCACCCGCCCCGGCGGCCCCGCGCCAGCCGGCTCAGACGCTTCCGTCCGGCACGCCGATCGAGTTCCCCGACGGCGCCGACGAGGTCCTGCTGCCGATGACGCAGATGCGCAAGGGGATCGCGGCGCAGATGACCCGGGCGCTCCTCGTGCCGCACGCATACGTCCACATGGAGGTCGACGCGACCGCGCTGGTGCGCGCCCGCGAGACGGCCAAGTGGGACTACCAGGCGCGCGAGGGGATCTCGCTCAGCTACGTCCCGTTCGTCATCAAGGCCGTCGTCGACGCCCTTCGCCACTACCCGGCCTTCAACGCGCACTGGACCGACGCCGGCCTCCTCGTCAAGCGGCACATCCACATGGGTGTCGCGGTGGCGGTCGACGACGGGCTCATCGTGCCGGTCGTCCGCGACGTCGACCAGCTCTCGATCAGCGGGCTCAACCGCGCGATCTCGGACGTGGCGGGGCGTGCCAGGGCCGGCAAGCTCAGGCTCGAGGACTACGGCGGCAGCACCTTCACCATCGACAACACCGGCTGGTTCGGCTCGAACCTGACGATGCCGATCATCAACGTCCCTGAGGTCGCGATCCTGACCATGGAGGCGATCACCAAGCGTGCGGTCGTCCGCGAGACTCCGGAGGGCGACGTCATCGCCATCCGGCCGATCATGAACATGGTCCTCGCCATCGACCACCGCGCCAACGACGGCGCCCAGGCGGCGGCGTTCCTTCGGGCGATCAAGGCCTGGCTCGAGGCCATCGGGCCGGAGACGCCCGTCTACTGACGGCCGGGCCGTTCGCCGATGAGTGCCCCCATCGTCGTCACCGGCGCCGCCGGATTCATCGGATCGAGGGTGGCGCGGCGCCTGTACGAGCGCGGGGACGAGGTCGTCGCCATCGTTCGCGACCCGGCGAGGGCGAGCACGTTGCGCGACCTCGGGGTGCGGCTCGTGTCGGGCGACCTCGGTTCGGAGCCGGAGATCCGCTCCGTGGTGGCCGGCGCGGGGGCGGTCATCCACGCTGCGGGGAGCTATCAGGTCGGGGTCCCGGCCTCGGAACGACCGGCGATGTACGAGGCGAACGTCGCGGCCACCGAACGCGTCCTCGACGCGGCCATCGCGGAGGGAATTGCGCGGATCGTCTACCTCTCGACGGTCAATGTCTTCGGCGACACGGGCGGCGAGGTCCGGGACGAAGCGTTCCATCGTGACCCGGCCGACGGCTTCGTCAGCTACTACGACGAGACGAAGTACCTGGCCCACCGCGCGGCCGAGGAGCGGATCGCGGCCGGCGCACCGATCGTGGTGGTCCTGCCGGGGACGACGTACGGAGCCGGCGATCACTCGGCGGTCGGTGCCCAGCTCAAGGCCGCCTTCGACGGCACGGCACGGTACCTCGCGCAGACCGATCTCGGGATCTCGCCGACGTACGTCGACGACCTCGCCGCGGGCATCGTGGCGGCGCTCGACCGCGGCCGGCTCGGCCAGGCCTACGTCATGTGCGGCACGAACATGCTCCTGGGCGAGGCGGTGGCGATCGCCGCAGAGGCCGGCGGGCGACGCCTCCCGCGGCTGACGATCCCGAGCCGGCTGCTCCGCCTGACGGCGCGCCTCGCCCCCGGCGGCGGGGCTCTGGTCGGCGCGCGGCCGAACCTGCGCGAGATCGTCCGCGCGTCGGATGGCGTGACGTACTGGGCCAGCCACGCGAAGGCGACGGCCGAGCTCGGCTACGCTCCGCGCGAGCTTGCTATCGGAGCACGTGACGCGTTCGGGCGCGGGTAGGGCCTTCGGCGGGCCTGCGTCGTACACTCCCGCCATGGCGCGCGATCTCCCGATGTTCACCCCGGCCGAGCGCGGTCACGCCCGCCCGGTCGAGCTGCCATCGATCGCCCTGGGCGGTGGTCGGGCCGGCGAACCCGCCGCCGATGGCTCCACGGCCCTTCGTCGCCACCCGGACTGGATCCGCTCGCGGATGCCGTCGGGCGAGAACTACCACGAGCTGAAGGGCCTGCTGCGCGGCCTGTCGCTCAACACGGTCTGTGAGGAGGCCCACTGCCCGAACATCGGGGAGTGCTGGGACCAGCGGACCGCCACGATCATGATCCTGGGCGACACGTGCACCCGGGCCTGCGGCTTCTGCGCGGTCAAGACCGGCCGGCCGACCTTGTTCGATGACGACGAGCCGCGCCGGGTGGCCGAGGCCGTCGGCGCGCTCGGTCTCGAGCACGTTGTCGTGACCAGCGTCGCCCGTGACGACCTGCCGGACGGTGGGGCGCGGATCTTCGCCGAGACGATCACGCGATGCGGGCAGTCTTCGCCCGGGATGGGCATCGAGGTCCTGATCCCGGACTTCGATGGGTCGGACGACCGGCTGCGGACCGTCATGGACGCCAGGCCCGACATCCTGAACCACAACCTCGAGACCGTCCGCCGGCTCCAGAAGCCGGTCCGCAAGCGCGCCCGCTGGGATCGGAGCCTGTACGTCCTGGCGCGAGCCAAGGAGATGGCGACCGAGATCGGCTACCCGGTCCACACCAAGAGCTCGCTGATGGTCGGTCTCGGCGAGACGCGCGACGAACTCCACGAGGCGTTCGAGGCGCTCCGCGCTGTCGACGTCGACATCCTGACGGTGGGCCAGTACCTCCGGCCATCGCTCGCGCACCTGCCGCTCGAGCGCTACTACCACCCCGACGAGTTCGCCGAGATGAAGACCGAGGCGCTTGCGCTCGGGTTCAAGCACGTCGAGTCGGCGCCGCTCGTCCGATCGAGCTATCACGCCCGCGACCAGGTCCCGGGCGCCGAGCTCAAGCGCCTCCGCCGGCAGGCCACGCTCGACGCCGAAGGCCGGGTCGTCCCGCTGGCGGGATAGGCCCGCACCCGCGAGACCTTCACCCGATGAGCGTCGACTTCGACCCGGTCCGGCTGGGACCGCGTCGTCGGCGGATCGATCCGGTGCTGGTCGGCGTGGTCGTGGTCGCGATCGCCCTCGTCGCGGCCGTGCTCAAGCCATGGGAGGCCGGACCCGCGCCGGGGCGGCCCGACGCCTCCGCGGCGGCACCGGCCGCCGCCGCTGCCGGGACCACGGCCGCGTCGGCCGGCATCCCGGCGGGACCGTCCGGGACGGTCGTCCCGAGCGGGCTGTCGCCGACCTGGGACGACATCCGGCCGTACGCCACCGCGCGTGACGCGTGGGGCGTGGACGCGATCCTGGCCGGGCCATCCGCGAGCACGGGCGCGGCCGGACCGGATACCTATCTCGAGCAGTGGTCCGCGTTGACCCGCACCGCCGCCGCCACCTACGCGGTCGACATCCCGGGGGAGGACGAGGCAGTCGTGGCCCTCGGCGTGACGTTCCCGTTCGACGAGGTTCCGCAGGACGCGCGGATCTGGCGGGTCCATACGGGCGAGCAGCTCGAATGGATGGACGCGCGGCCGGTCGACGGCAGCATGGCCGCCGGCTCGCTCGTGTTCGAGCGGCCCGGCGGCGGACCGGCATCCTTGGCCTGGCCACCGGGCGAATACCGGATCGACGTCCTGGTGGACGACTTCATCGGCAGGATCGAGGTCAACATCCCTGGGCGGCTCGGCCCGGTCCCGGCACCGGATGCCTGGCCGGCATCCGCGGCCGACCTCGTCGCCGCGAAGACCGTCGATCCGTCAGTCACCGGGCAGGGCCCCTTCGCAGTGGTCGACGGGGTGAGCGTCGGACTGACGGCTCGACTCGGCCCGCTCCTCGATGAGCCGGCCGAGTGGCACGCGTCGATCGCGTCGGACGGACGGAGAGTCGGCCCGGTCGCGGTCGCGCACCTGCCGCGGGCGACGGGGCTGGGCGTGATGTTCACCGAGCACGCGGTGGTCGGCTCGGTGACGATCGAACGCCTCGCGCCGGACGATCGGGTCGGCAGCGCGCCCCCATTCGGCGGCGTCTCGTCGCTGCATGGCCGGACGCCGTACCTCGTGTTCACCCCGTACGGTGGCGGCGCGTGGTCGCCCGGCGTCTACGCGATCACCGCGAGCTGGACCGACCCTGCCGGGGCGCACGCGGGGACATGGCACATCGAGCTGCGACCCGGTGGGCTCGCGGCGGGCCCGGCTGTCGGATCGGGTGCCGGCAGCGGCGGATGAGCGTCGACTTCGATCCGGTCCGGCTGGGTCCGTCGCGACGGCGGCTGGATCCGGTCGTGACCGGGGTGGTCGTCATGGTCATCGCGCTCTCGGTGGCCGTCGTCAAGCCCTGGGAGCCCGGCCCGGCCGGCAAGGCCGCGGTCGCGTCTCCGACATCCGCGATGACGTCTCACGCGCCGACCGCGGCGCCCGCGATCCGGCTCGCGTCCGCTCACCTGCCGATCTGGGCGGACCTGGCGCCGATCGTCGTCCCGCACGACGCGTGGGGCATCCGGGCGATCGTCGATGGGGCGCGCGGCCAAGCCGCGCCGCCGCTGACCGCGAGCTATGCGGACACCTGGTCGCCCGCGACGGCGGTCGGGCGCGAGGGAAGCGACGCTGTGGTCGTCCGCCGGGATGAGCGGCCGATCATCGTGCTCGGCGTGACCGTCCCGCGAGCGGAGGCGGGCGTCGACGCGAGGATCTGGCGAGTCCATCGCGGCAACCAGCTCGAATGGCTCGATGCGATCCCGATCCTGTCGGGCGACGTGAACGGGTCGTTCCTCTACCTGCGACCCGGAGTCGACGGCGCGCCGTTCGCCGAGTGGGGAGCCGGGGAGTACCGGGTCGACGTCCTCGTCGGTGACGGCGTGCGGCGGCTCGATGTCGAGATCCCCGACCGGTTCGGCGATGTCCCGCCGCTCGACGACTTCCCGTCGGCGCAGGCCGTGACCGCCGGTGCGGCCGACAGCGACATCTCGGGCGTGCCCGCGGGTCCGTTCGCGACGACGGACGGCGTGGGCGTCCCGCTCGAGGCGATGCCGTATCGGCCGCTCTCCGAAGCGGAGGCCTGGGAGGACCTGGTGCTCTTCGACGGAGCGCACGTCGCGAGCGTCTCGCTGCCGCGCGCGTCCGGGCTGGGCGTGATGCTCGAGCCCGGTGCCTTGCTGGGCACCGAGAGCATCGCCCGGCTGTCACCCGACGGCGAATCATTCGCGGCCCCCGCCCCGGTCGAGGAGGTGACCGAGCATCCGCCGCGCGCGCGGTACGTTGTCTTTCCGGCGCCGGGCGGTGGCCCGTGGCGGCCCGGGGTGTACGCGATCTCCGTCACCTGGACCGACGATTCGGGACCGCACAAGGGCACCTGGCACATCGAGCTGCGGGCCGACGGAGGCTAGTCGGGGGGCGTTCGACATCGGCTATGCTCCGGCCATGCCGCGCCCCCTGTCGCGCAAGATCCCGCTGGCCGAGCTGCATTGCCATCTGGGTGGGGCGGTCACCCCGGCCATCATGTGGGGGATCGCCCACTCGCAGGGGATCAAGCTCCCGACCAAGGACTACTGGGAGTTCCGCGACATGATCACCGTGTCGGCGCGGCGCAACCGGTCGTTCGACGGCTACCTGCAGCTGTTCCACTGGACCGAGCTCATCCAGAGCTCCCCGCTCGCCGTCGAGCGCTCGGTTTACGAGGTCGTCGGCGGGGCGTATCGCAAGAACAACGTCACGACGATGGAGCTTCGCTTCAACCCGATGAAGCGGAACCGCGGCGGCGAGCAGGACCTCGACCACATCATCGCGGCGGCGGTCCGCGGGATGGACAAGGCGAGCCTGGAATACCCGATCAGGCCGGGCCTGCTGTTCTGCCTCGATCGCGCCTTCCCGTACGAGCTGAACGAGATCATCGTCGAGAAGGCGATCAGCTGGCACGACCGGGGCGTGGTCGGGGTCGACATCGCCGGCCCCGAATCGGCGACCTTCCGGGTGGCCGACTACCGCCGTCTCTTCCGTCGCGCCCGCCAGTACGGCCTCGGACTGACCGTCCATACGGGCGAATCGGGCCCGGTCGAGGAGGTCGCCCGCGTGGTGGAGCTGCTCGAGCCCGACCGGATCGGGCACGGCGTCAAGGCCGCCTACGATCCCCGCGCGATGGCGATGATCCGCGACCGCGGGATCGTCCTCGAGATCTGCCCGACCTCGAACCTCAACACCCGCGTCGTGTCGGGCTGGGACGAGTTCCGCTGGATCTTCGACACGTTCCGGCGGAACGAGGTCCGCTTCACGATCAGCACCGACGGCCCGGAGATGCTCAAGACCTACATCCGGGACGAGATGGCCCAGCTCGGCCGGCTCGGGATCCTGACCGTGGCAGATCAGGAGGTCGCCGCCGCCACGTCGCTCGCGGCCTCGTTCGTCCCGAATGTCAGCGACGTCCCCGCCCCGCGTCTCGAACCGGCCTCACGCGTCGCCGTCGAACGGGAAGAGGCCTGACCAGCCGATCGCGATGAGCGGCGGCAGGCGCCACGCGTCACGGCGCGATCGCGGGTCCTGCCCCACCAGTCATCCGCGGTGCCGATGACCACCGCCCCGCACCCCAAGCGATGGCAGCGCACTGCACCTGGCGCCACGACCGCCCGCGCTCGTCAGCACGGGGCGCAGAGAAGAGGGTCCGGGCCACCATCTGACATTCGGGGCGCGGCGGGGCGACGACGGGCGGTCGAGGATGGACGCGTGGACATCGACTTCACCGGCTTTGCCGGCGACTGCATCATCAACGGGCGGTTCCAGCTCGGCACGCGGCGGCTGACGGACGAGCTCGAACGGACGGACAGCGTCACGCTTCGCGACGTCACCCTCGACGGCCTCGATGGTCACAAGGTGACGACGCCGACCTTCACCATCGAACGTTCGGAGCTGTGCGCGGTCGTAGCCCGCGGCCCCCGGGGTCGACGGTCGCTCCGCATCGCCACCGACCGGCGGCGCCTGCATGCCCAGATCGGGCCGTACGTCGTTCTGGGCCGCTATCACGGACCCCTCGGCGCGACGAGCCTGCGGCATTTCGTCGAGCGCGATCCGCTCGTTCCTCTGACCGATGCCACGATCGCCTACGTGGTCGGGGGCGTCCTCGAGGTCGTCGACGCCTCGACGCTGATCGTCAACCGGGAGCTGGCCTCGTGGTACCGCGAGGCCGACGAGGAGCGCCAGCCGGGCGCGCTGTCCTTCGGCCAGCGGGCGGCCCGCCGCCGGATCAGGACCTGACGCCCGCAGCACGCCGAGAACGGAGAATCGCCCGCTAACTTTCCGTGATTCGGTAGGAGCAGCAGCGGTCGCCGGAGGCGATGTGCTGCTCGCGGACGACGTCGGCGCCCAGGACGTCGCTGAACAGCTCCAGCTCCGCCCGGCAGGCCGCCGGCGAGCCCTGCGCGACGTGGAAGATCGCGCAGTTGTGCTCTTGCAGCCGGATCGTGCCGTCGGGCTCGAGGATGGCCTCGGCGAGGTAGCCTTGGTCGGCTTGGATGACCGCGAGCTCGCGGACGCGGTCGACCAGCGGCGCATCGGGCGCGACATGGGCCGCCATGTGCTCACGGACCCGGATCCCGAGCTGGCGCCGCCTGGCGTCGAAGACCTGGTCGAGCAGGTCGTCGCCCCCGACCGCCTCGATCGCGGCCAGCAACCCTGAGGCCAGCGCGTCGTAGTTGGTCGGGAACATGTCCTGGGCATCGGGCGTGACGTCGTACAGGTGACGCGGCCGTCCCACGCCGTGGCGTACGGTCTGGCGGCTGACGAGCTCCGCCGATTCGAGCGCGCGGAGCTGCTGGAGGACGCCGGTCCGGCTGGCGCCGAGCCGTTCAGCCAGCTGATCGGGTGAGCTTGGCCCGTCGAGGCGCAGCCGCAGCAGCAGGTCGCGGCGCAGGTTCGACGGTCCTCCGTTCGCACGCTCGGCGAACGGCCCGGAGGTGGGGTCGTGGGCGTCGAGACGCGGCAGTGGCTCCCTCATCGGCCAACGGTAGCACCGGTCACCGGCGGGCGCTTTCCGGGTGTTACGCTCGACCGATGGACCTCGATCTCTCGCCCGAGCACGTGCTCCTGCGCGACACCATCCGCGACTTCATGCTGACCGAGGTCGCCCCGGTCATCGACGAGCACGAGCGCGCCCGCCGGTTCCCGATCGAGATCGTCCGGCGGATCGGCGAGCTCGGCTGGCTCGGCATCCCGATCCCCGAGGACGAAGGCGGGGCCGGGCTCGACACCCTCGCCTACGCGATCGCGATCGAGGAGATCGGCCGGGTGTGGGGCTCGCTCGGATTGATCGTGGCGGCCCATACGAGCCTCGGCTGCGGCCCGCTCCACCTGGCGGGCTCGCCCGAGCAGCGGCAGCGCTACCTCGTCCCGTTGGCCAGCGGCCGGGTCATCGGCGCGTATGGGCTGACCGAGCCCGGTGCGGGGAGCGATTCGGGCGGGACGCGGACGACGGCGCGGCTCGAGGACGGCCCTGACGGCGGGACGTGGGTCCTCGATGGCAGCAAGCGGTTCATCACCAATGCGGGACAGGCGGGCACGTACGTGGTGACGGCGCGGACCGGGACGCGGGACGACGGCGCTGCCGAGATCAGCGCGTTCATCGTGCCGTCGGACACGCGCGGCTTCTCGGTCGGCCGCCTCGAGGAGAAGCTGGGGCTGCATGCGTCGGCGACCGGCGAGCTGCTGTTCGACGGGGCTCGCATCCCGGCTGCGAACCTCCTGGGCGAGCAGGGAAGCGGCTTCAAGACGTTCCTGCGCATCCTCGATGGCGGGCGGATCTCGATCGGCGCGCTGGCGGTCGGCATCGCCCAGGGAGCGCTCGACGCATCGGTCCCGTATGCCCGGACGCGCGAGCAGTTCGGCCGACCGATCGGGAGCTTCCAGGGGGTCGCCTTCATGGTCGCGGACATGGCGACCGAGATCGAGGCCGCGCGGGGCCTCGTCTGGCGGGCGGCCTGGCTCAAGGACCAGGGTCGCGACTTCGGCCTCGTGGCGGCGCAGGCCAAGCTGTTCGCCTCGGAGGTCAGCTCGCGCGTCACGAACCACGCCATCCAGATCCACGGCGGCTACGGCTACGTCACCGAATACCCGGTCGAGCGTTACCTGCGTGACGCCAAGTTGACCGAGATCGGCGAGGGGACAAGCCAGATCCAGCGGCTCGTCATCGCCCGGCGGATCCTCGGCCTACGGGTAGTCTGAGCCCGCGTTGTCTCCGGAACCCGCCGCGACCAGGATCCCGGCGCGCAAGGCGGCCTCGAATGCCGGGCCCCACGGACCCTGGCCGACCATGACGAACGGCGACTGCTCGACCGACTGGTAGGTCTCCGGGTCGGTCACGAACGACCGGGCGCAGGTATCGACCGTCGACCGCAGCCGCTCGTAGGTCGCCCGGTTCGCGAACATGTACAGGTAGATCCTGACGGTCGCTGTCTGGTCGAGTCCGGACGCATCGAACGCCCGGGCGGTCGGCTTGAGCACCTTGTCCGCGCAGCCGGCATCGCCCGCCACGACCTGGTCGATGTTGATCCCGCGCTTGGCGAACTCCGCCGCGGTTCCCTGGAAGTCGGCCGGGCTCGGCGATGGCGGGGTCGTCTCGACCAGGCCACAGCCGGCCACGAAGAGCGCGACGAGGCAGAGGACCAGGCGACCGGGGATGGACATCGAGCCGGAGGCTACCACCCGTGGGCAGGAGGCGCCGTCGGGCCGCGGCGGCGGAGCGGCCGCTATCGTACGATGCGACGGTCCCGAACAGCCGACGACCCGCAGGCGTCTTCGTGAGGTCCCGTGCCCGACATCCGTGCGTTCCGTGCGCTCCGCTACGATCAGGCGGCCGTGGCCGACCTCGCACTCGTCGTGGCACCGCCCTATGACGTCATCGGCCCGGCCGAGCACGAGCGGCTGCTTGCCCGCCACCCGGCCAACGTCGTCCGCCTCGACCTGCCGGCGGCCGAGCCCCGCGACGAACCCGATGATCGCTATCGGCGGGCGGCCCGGGTCCTGGCCGGCTGGCGCTCGGACGGGACCCTCCACAAGGATCCGCATCCGTCGATCTACGTCTACGAGCAGACCTATCGCGTGCCGGACACGGATGTCAGCCGGACGCAGCGCGGCTTCTTCGCGCGGATCCGGCTGGAGCCGTTCGGACCGGGTTCGGGCGTCCTGCCGCACGAACGCACGATGTCCGGCCCGCGGGAGGACCGCTACAAGCTGCTCCGGGCGACCGGCGTGAACACCAGCCCGGTGGTCGGGCTGTACGAGGATCGCGACGGTGCGGCTCGGGCGGTGCTCGACGAAGTCGTGGCCCGGCCGGCCGACCTCGACCTGACCGACGACGACGGGAGCCGCCACCGACTCTGGGCGGTCCCCGCGGACGGCGCGGCGAACGCGGCGGTCGCCCCGCTCCTCACCGCCGCATCGCGGGGCCCCGTGACCATCGCCGACGGCCACCATCGGTACGAGACGGCGCTGCGCTACCGCGACGAGCGCCGGATGACCCGATCGTGCGAGGAGGATCCCGCCTTCGACTACATGCTGATGCTCTTCCTCGACGCGATCAACGAGCCGCTGACCGTGCTGCCGACGCACCGCATCGTCGGCGGCCTCGGCGAGGACGGCGTCGCCGCAGTGCTGGCGGGTCTCGACGCGCTCTTCGCGGTCCGGCGCGACGTGTCGGCATCGGAGCTTCGTGACCGGTTCGGCGCGGCCGGGCTGGCGCGCGGCGGCGAGGGCCGGTTCGGGCTCTGGACCCGGGCCGGCGGCGCGCTGCTGATGGCCCGGCGCGAGGCGTTCGAACCGTTCCTGCCGAGCGGCGGCGCGGCCCTGCGCGGGCTCGATGTCACGTTGGTCGGTGTCGCGCTCGAGCGGCTGGCCGGGATCGGCCCGGAGGCCATCGCGGCTGGGGCCGTCGCCTACAGCAGATCGGTGGACGAGGCGATCGATCTCGTCGACGCCGGTCTCGATGGCGCAGACGCCGCCTTCCTCCTCGAGGCGACCCCGGTCGCCGCGGTCTCGGCCGTCGCCCTCGACGGCGACGTGATGCCGCAGAAATCGACCTACTTCTATCCGAAGGCCCTGACCGGCCTCGTGATCAACCCCCTCGAATGGTGAGCCACGATGCCCGATACGACGCCTGAGCAGATCCTCGCCCGAGCCCAGGTCCCGCCGACCAACGGCCGACCGGTCCGCAAGGACGAGATCGAACTCGACGAGCGGGGCCTGTACGTCGAGTCCTGGCTGCCCGAGCGCCGCTCGCGGCGCAAGCCCCTCCTGTTCATCCATGGCGAGCTGGCCGGGTCGTGGGTCTGGGAGCGCTATCTCGGCTACTTCGCCGCGCGCGGCTGGGAGGGGCACGCCCTCAACCTGCGGAACCATTTCTGGTCGCAGACCGCGGATCCGGCGACGCTCTCGTTCGACACCTACACGGAGGACGTCGTCGCGACCCTCGACCGGTTCGGTTCCGGGGTCGTGGTGGTCGGTCACGGGATGGGCGGCCTCCTCGCCCTCAAGGCAGCCGAGCGGATGCCGATCGCCGGGCTCGTCCTGCTCAGCGCCGAACTCCCGCGCGAGCTGCGCGTGCCCGCCCGTCCGCACGAGTTGCGCGACATCCCGGAGGTCTACGGCAAGGCGATGATCGGCTGGGAGACGCTCCCTGAGCGCCTCCTGCGCGACGACCGGGACCTGACCCTGGCCGACGTCCTGCGGATCGGACATCTCCTGGGCCAGAAGCCGCACGAGGCCGGGGCCGCCCGTCGCCAGATGTTCGCGGGCGTGCCGATCGATCGGCGCGGCCTGATGGAGACCCCTCGGCTGGTCATCGGAGCGGGCCTCGACCGCGGCGTCAGCCTGGCCGACTCGGAGCGGCTGGCCGAGTGGCTGGACGCCGGCTACGAGCCGTTCGCCGCCCACTCCCACTTCGGCCTGGTGATGGGCGAGAACAGCTTCCAGCAGGTCGCGGACGCGATCCGCGGGTTCCTCGAGGCGAACCGGCTGTAGGCCGGGCCACGTTTGATGGCGCCGTCGACTCGCTGCTATCATGCCGACCGGCCGGGCGGAACCGCCTGCGCCGACGGGGCCGCATTCGTCTAGAGGCCCAGGACACCGCCCTCTCAAGGCGGAGATCATCGGTTCGAATCCGATATGCGGTACCACCTTCCAAACCGGACACATCCCGCGTGCACACATCCCGCCGCCCCGGCCACGCCGCCAGGGCGTCGCGTTTTCCGTAGACTCGCTCGATGCGACCGACCGACCTCCGGCGCCTGGCCATCCTCGCCGAAGGCGAGTTCCAACCCCACAACGGCAAGACGGCCTACGGGGTCATCAGGTACGGCCGGGATGACGTCGTGGCCCTCCTCGACTCGACCAACGCCGGTCGAGACGTGGCCGAGTTCCTGCCCGGCAGCCACGCTCCGATCCTGGCCACCCTCGGCGAAGCGATGGCGCTCCCGACGCCGCCGGATACCCTGCTGATCGGGATCGCGCCCACCGGCGGTCGACTGCCGGACGCGTGGCGGGGGGTGATCCTCGAGGCGATCCGGGCCGGTCTCGACGTGCTGTCCGGTCTCCACACCTTCATCGCCGACGATCCGGAGTTCGCCTCGGCCGCGGCGGCCCACGGGACGTCGATCGTCGATTTCCGGCGCGCCCCCGAGCGGATGGAGACCGCCGTCGGGCGTCGGCACGGTCCCGGCAAGCGCGTGATCCTGACGGTCGGGAGCGATTGCGCGATCGGCAAGATGTCCGTCGCCCTCGAGCTTCGACGCGCGGCCCAGGCCGCAGGCGACCGGGCAGTCTTCGTGCCGACCGGCCAGACCGGGATGATGATCGAGGGCTGGGGCGTCGCCGTCGACCGGCTCATCAGCGACTTCACCCAGGGGACCGTCGAGTGGCTCGTCGAAGAGGGCGAGCGGCTGGGCGATTGGGTCATCGTCGAGGGTCAGGGCTCGCTGGACCACCCGGCCTACTCTTCGGTGACGCTGGGACTCATCCACGGTGCGACGCCCCAGGCCATGGTGATGGTCCACAAGCCGGGGCTCACCGAACACGACTTCGACCATCTGCCCGAGGCGTCCTTCCCGATCGCCTCGCTGCCCGGCTTCATCGAGCTCCACGAGCGGGTCGCCGGTCTCGTCGCACCGTCGAAGGTCGTCGCCGTGGCGCTCAACACCTCGCTCTATCGCGACGACGACGAGGCGCGCCGGATCATCGAACGGACCGCGGCCGAGACCGGGCTCCCGACCGACGACCCGTTCCGGTTCGGGGCCGACCGGCTCTGGCCGGCCGTACGGGCCGGCGTGGACGCCTTGCCGTGGGTCACCCCCGGGTGAGCCTGCATCTCACCCACGAGGTCCTCCGCCTCGCGCTGCGCGACCCGTTCCACATCGCGCGCGAGGACCACGATTCGGGCGAGAGCGTGACGACGGTCGTCGTCGAGCTGCGCGACGACCGATTCCCCGATCACGTCGGGGTGGGCGAGGGGTACCCGGATCGCTTCTACGACGTGACGCCTGAGACGATGGCCGCGACCTTCCCGCTGCTCATCGAGTCGATCGGAGAGATCGAGCCCAGCGAGGCCGGCCTGGTCGCCGCGGAACTCGCGATGGAGGGGGCGGTCCGCGGACACGGCGCGACGCGCTGCGCGATCGACATCGCCCTCCACGACCTCGTCGGGAAGGTGACGGGACGATCGGTCCACGAGCTGCGGGGCCTGTCGGCCACGCTCCCGCCGACCGACTTCACGATCGGGATCGACGAGCCCGAGATCGTCGCCCGACGCGCCGCACGCGCCGCCGACTTCCCGGCCCTGAAGATCAAGCTCGGCGGGCCGAAGGATCTCGCGACCCTCGAGGCGGTCCGGGCGGTGTTCTCCGGGCCGATCCGCGTCGACGCGAACACGGGCTGGGTCCCCGAGGAGGCGGTCGACCTCCTTCCCGAGCTCGAGCGCCTGGGTGTCGAGCTCATCGAGCAGCCGTTTCCGGCCGGCCGGCTCGACCAGCTTCGCTGGCTCCAGGAGCGATCGTCGCTGCCGCTCGTCGCCGATGAGAGCTGCGTCGTGCTCGGGGACCTCGATCGCCTGGTCGGCGTCGTCGCCGGCGTCAACGTGAAGCTCGCGAAATGCGGTGGGATCGGACCGGCCAAGCGGATGCTGGAGCGCGCGCGCGGGCTCGGCTTCCGGACCTTCCTCGGCTGCATGGAGGAGACATCGGTCGGCATCGCCGGTTCGGCCGTCGTCGCGTCGCTGGCGGACTGGGTCGATCTCGATGGCTGCCTGCTGCTCGCCGACGACCCGTTCGAGGGTCTTGCCCTCGACGCGGAGCATCGCTGGGTCCTGACCGGGCGGCCCGGTCTCGGCGTGCGTCGCCGGGCGTGAGACGGACCACGCTCGGACCGCACAGGCGTTCACCGAACGTCCGTTCTTGTGGATAACTTGGTGGACGAAGTCGTGGACAAGCCCCCTTCCCGGGGCGACGCGGTCGGGCCTACGATGGACGTCCACCGACGGCCTGAGGGCCCCAACGTGAGGCCGCCGGGAGCCTTAGAACGATGTCCGAGGGTTGGATACCGGTCCTACCGCTCGGGCAATGTTTCGTGTTGCCGTCGCGTTTCAGGGAAGGAGGGCACGCCATCGATGGATCCGCGCAACGCCGCCACGGGGATCACCGACCCGGAGGCCGTCGAGTTCGTGCGGTTCTGCTACCGCCGGCGACGCGTTGGCTGGCCCGAGTTGTATGACGAGATGTGCGCCGTGGCGGGGCGTGCCCTCTACCGCGGATACGACGCCGACGACCTGGCTGGGCTCGGGATCGGGTTCAGCCTCTTCGACATGCCGGCCTTGGCCGTCCTGTCGTCACGGATCGTGGCCGAGGAGCAGGCGCTCCGCCGGCCGGTCGCGGTCATGTTCAAGCCCGAACCGGTGTCGGAACCCGAGCCGGCAGCCCTCGCCGATGTGGTGCTGGCGAGTGAGGCGAGCCGACCCGCCGAACCGATCGTGCAACGCGGTCACGACGAGCGAACGCTCGACGTCGCGATCCACCTCGCGATGTTGCCCTCCGGCGCCTGACCGACTCGCGAGCGTTCATTCCCGTCGCTTGACGGACCGTCCGACCCCCCACCCAGGCGGGGGTCGTTCGATTCGAGCGGCCATCACGCGCGGATGCGACGCCTCGACATCTCGCCCTCGATCTGGCGTTCCGCTTCCACGTAGCGGTCGATCTGCTCGCGGAGCTCATTCGCCTCGGGCGTGTAGAGGTGGACCTGCTGCTGGAGGATGTACGACAGCCGGCGACTGGTCATCCGCACGTGGTCCAGGTTCTTCATGAGGACAAGCGGATCCATCGCGGCCAGGTCCGACGGGTGGTACATCTGCTGCATGGCGGCATTCTAGAGGGCGCGCAGACCCCTCGGCGGCCAGGTCCAGTCGACGTCGAGGGGCGCCCCGGCAAGGGCCCGGCGCCGGCCGGCCTCGGTCGCGCCAAGGACGAGGATCCGGTCTGTCTTGGTCGCGCGGCCGGCTTCATCGCCCCACAGCTTGGTCATCTTCTTGACTGCCGCCACGTCATCGAGGGCGACGCCGGCAAGCCGGTAGCCCTCCGGTTCGGCGGCCGCGACCCAGGCCCGTTCGGCGAGCCCGATGCCGCCGCGGATCGTGCGGCCGCGATCGGTCTCGACATCTCCGATGACGAGCACGACCACTGCGTCGTCGGTGAGGACCGGCCGCAGGCCGGCGAGCACATCGCGCAGGAAGAGCAGGTACGGCTCGCGATGGTGGGCGTCGTCGAGCGTCGCGTCGATGGCCCGGGCGTCGAAGCCGAGGAACCAGGTCCGGAGCCAGTTGTAGTAGCCGTACTTGACGACGCGAAGGTACGGCGGCGACGTGACGACGAGGCGGGCACGGTCGGCCCGGCCACGTGCGCGTAGCGCGGCCCGGGCACGCGGCGCGACTTCGCGCGCATCGCCGAGCAGCGCGATCCCCTCGATCGATGGGGGTGGCTGGCGGAAGAGCCGATCGAGCTTCTTGCCGAGACCGTCGAAGACGTCCCGGTCGGGCGAGGCGAACGCGGTCCGCGCCGCGAAGTCGCGCACGTAGCGCGGTGCCATCGAGAAGGTGTTCGGCATCAGCTCGGACAGGTAGCTCGCGCTCTTGCCGTGGAGGATCCCGGTGATCGCGGCGGCGAGGAACCGGTCCGTCCGGTCATCGAGGTCGAGCGAGGTCCGCACGAAGAGCAGTTGGCCGAGCGTTCGTGGATGGAAGGCCAGGGCCACCTCGACAGGGACGGGTTCCGCGCCATCGGAGGCCGAGGAGCGCGAGCCAGCGCGCGGGATGCGGGCGGCGGGGTCGGCGGCGACGCGGGCGCCGAGTGCCAGCCAATCCCGGGAGCTTGCGTTCCAGGCCAGCCGGAGCTGCGCGAGCCGGGTCGCCGCCTGGGCGCGGGTCGCGGGCTCGACCTTGGCCGCGGTCAGCAGGTGGGCGAACGGGTTCAGGTCGTTGCCGACCCCGATCCGGCCCTCGGCACAGGCCTGCAGCGGGGTCGTGCCCCGACCCGAGAACGGGTCAAGGACGACATCACCGGGCCGCGAGTACCGCGCGATGAAGGCGTGGGTGAGCGCCGCCGGGAAGCTGGCGAGGTACGAGCACATCGGGTGGAAGGCGTGGCCCCACAGGCGCTGCTGGTCCTTCCACTCGGGCGCGAGGGCGATCGGCGGCAGGTCGAGCGGCAGCTCGAGGGCGAGCTGACCCTCGGTCGCGCGACGCGACGGACGTGCCGGCATGGGCGGTCCGGATCCTCCCTGACCCTGCACCGATCCCGGTCGATGCGATGGGCGCGGAGCATAGCACGGCCGATTCTCGCGCTAGACTCGGGGAGGTCCCCGTAGCTCAGCGGACAGAGCAACCGCCTTCTAACTGTCCCCCTCGAACCGACGTGCTCGCCCTCGTGGGCCGGATGCCGGATGGGGCACTGTTGGTTGCTCAGTGCCTCCGCGCGGATCGCCCGGTCGTTGCTTCCGTCGACGGGTACAACCTGGTCACGCTGGCATTCGAGGACGTGGTGGCATAGCCGGCCGACTCGGGTCGAATGCGGTCAGGCCGCGGGCCACTGATGGGAACGACCTCGGGCGCTCGAGGGCGTCGCACGGGTTGGCCGCCACGATGTTCATCCGGATCAGGAACCGGTAGTAGCTCGACAGGCAGACAATCCGGGCGCCGACCGTCGCCGATGCCGGCTCCCGGCCCGAGGCGCCGATCCCGTGGGCCCAGGCGAGGACGTGGGCTGGCGTCACCCGGTCCGGCGATCCGACTCGCTCGAAGAACGGCCAGAGCATGCGGGCATAGCCCTCGACCGTCCGACGCGAGCCGGAACGGCGCTCCTTCTCGGCGAGGAAGGCCACGACGGTCTGGGTCCAGGCTGGCGCGTCATCGCGGAGCTGGGCGGGGAGGAGCTGAGGGTTCACGGGCGCGTTCTCCTGAGCGGGGAGTGGTCGCCCACATGACTCACTCAGGAGGCTGGAGAAGTCCACACCATGCGTGGATCGTGCGTCTCTGGGTCATCCCGCCCGGCCTTGACGCCTGGGTCGTGGGCGACGAGGCGGTCGTCACGCTGGACTTCTCGCCGACCGCCGCGAGCTACGGGAGCAAGCCAGAGAGCGGGCTTTGGAGCCTGCGCTCCGAGCGCAGCCGCGGCTCGCCTTAGTACGGCCCCCTGTAGTTGAGTCCAAGACGTGGTGTACAGGGGCCAGGCCGTGAATTGGAACGGCCACCACGTTATCCTCGACCTACCAAGAACCTGGGCGTCGATTCAGAGCCATGTCCCCGACTCGGTGATGAGGTGCCCTGACTCAGGTTGGGCCCGGGAGCGTGTCGACGAGGATGTCGATCTCAGGTTCACCGCGCATCGAGGAGACGGCATGGAGACGCTCAGGGATACCGTTGCCGTGATGACGGGCGGCAGCGCCGGCATCGGTCGTGCGACCGCCCGAGAGCTGCTCGGCGCCGGGGTGCGGGTCGTCCTCGGGGCGCGCCGGCGCGAGCGTCTCGAAGCAATCGAGGCGGAGTTTCCCGGCCGGGCCGTGGCCGTCGAGATGGACGTTCGGTCGCCCGATGATTGCCGCCGCCTGATGGGCGCCGCGGTCGAGCGGTTCGGACGCCTCGACAGCCTCATCGCGAACGCCGGGATTGGGATGTACGGCGGGATCCTCGACCACACCGACGAGGCGCTCATGACAATGCTCGACACGAACATTGCGGGGACGGTCTGGCCGATCCGCGCGGCCGTTCCCGAGATGCTCAAGACGGGCCGCGGCGACATCGTCATCGTGGCCTCCGTCGCCGGGTTCCGGGGCGGAGCTGACGAGGCCGTCTATGCGGCGACGAAGTTCGCCCAGGTGGGGCTCGCCGGTGCGCTCGACCGTGAGCTCCGCGAGAAAGGGATCCGGGTGACCACGATCGCGCCGGCTGGCACCGCGACCGAATTCGCCATGGGCACCGGTCGGACCGAGGACATGCCCGAGTTACAGACCTACCTCAGACCCGAAGACATCGCCTTCGCGATCCGGACCGTCTTGGAGCAGCCGAGGCGGCTCCGGACGCAATACTGGACGATCTGGAGCATGGCGCAGGGAAGCTGAGCGAGACAAGGCCGAGCAGTACTCCTAGTGTCCCGATGCGGAAGTCACCCTGGGCCTACGGACCGCCTGGCGAGGATCTCGTCGGCGGTCTTGACCCACATGAACGGGCTGGCCCGCTGGTCGACGCGACGACGACATCCCCCAAGGAGTGGTCGGCATCCATGAGCGGCCAACACGATGACCACATCGTGTCCTCGGGAGTCGTTGCGACGGACGTCCGGCATATCGGCAAGCGCGAGCGTCCCACGGACTCCACGACGGAGCGCAGCGCGCGGATGTCGTCGCGCATCTCCATGAGGAGTTCCCGCTGCGTGATCCCGACCACGCCGGACTCGTCACCGCCCATCGGGCTCGGGTGACGGCGCGGGCGTACCCGGCGGGGGAGCTCGGGAGTCGGTGTGGATCGGACCAGCGCGCCGTCATGCCCTCAAGGGTCGCGGCGACGGCCCCGCGTTTCTAGCTGGCCGATTGGGCCATGTGATCGCGATGACGTGGACGGTCGTGCGAGTGTCGTCCCGGCGCACTCACGACGGCGAGGGCGAACGGCCCCCGAGGAGCGCGGGCAGCCACGACCCGAGTAGCAGGATGGCTGGGATCCCCGCCCAGAGGAACGGCAGGAGGGCGCCAACCGGGCGCACAGGCCGCCTGGGTCACCCGGACCACGTTTGCTCGGCTCGCCCTGGATCGACGATCATGTCGGCGAGATCCGCAGCACGTACTGGTGACCGTCTGCCGCGACCCAGACCGCGCCACCGGCCACGACGACGTTGCCGCCATCGCCTCCGAGATCGAGATGCCCGACGACCCGTCCTGTCGCCGGGTCGATCCGTGTCAACCCGCCGTCTGCGGATACCCAGACCGCTCCGAGGCCCACGGCCATGCCCCCGATGGTGTCATTGCTTTCAAGCTCGACTGAGGTGAGGAGCCTGCCAGAGACCGGATCGATCTGGATGACCTCCGACACGCCGTTCGGCCCTTCTTCGACGCCGATCCAGACCTGCTTGCCGTCACTCGCCACAGGGCCGTCCAGCGGCACGCGCAGACCGACACGGTTCGTGGCGGCATCGACGCGCACGTTCTCACCCGTGTGCTGGATGCCCACCCAGACGCCACCAGGTCCGGCCGTCATGATCTGCGGCCCATTGGGTGCGATCGGACCAACCGGGATCGTCGCGACAACCTTGTTGGTCGCGGGATCGATGCGCTGGACCGACCCGTTGTGCTCGTTGGCCACCCACACCGAGCCCTGGGTGACCGCGACGCCGGCCGGTGCCGCCGCGACCGGGATCCGCGTGACCACCTTGCGGGTGAACGGGTCGATCCTCACGAGGACGTCGTTCTCGTTGTCCGTCTGCCAGACGGAACCGGCGCCGGTCGTGTCGTAGCCGTACTCCTGCCAGGGCAGGGGGATCTGTCCCGTGACGGCGGACGTCGCCAGGTCCACGCGGACCAGGCTCGTCGGCTGGTGGACCCAGAGCGACGTGTCGTCGGCAGCGAACCAGCGTGGGGCGACCGGCGGGCCGACAGCGATCCGGCCGTCGATCCGTGCGCCGGCCGGGATCGACGTAGACGGTCCTGGACTCACAGTCGCCGACGCCGATGGAGACTCCAGGATGGCGGTCGAGCTCGCCGCCGATGGACTCGTCGACGTCGCCGCACAGGCCCCGGCGACGATCGCGATCATCACGCTGATGACCGCCCGTCCGGCCACAAACGATCGCATATCTATGGACCCTCCGGTTAAGGCGTGTTGGGCAGACCCCAGTCCAGCGAGTTGTACAGGTCCGGTTGGTGGAACTCGGAGCTGGAAAGGATGGTCGTGATGCCGCTGCCATCGGCGTTCATGACGTGCAGGGAGTTGACGACAGTCGGGGCGGTGTTGACGTTCGTGACCTCGAACTGCGTGTAGACGAAGCGCGAGCCGTCGGGCGACCAGTCGGCGTCGTTGTCCGCGCCCCCGCCGTGCGGAATGACGCGGGTAAGGCCGGTGCCGTCGGGCTCGATGGTCCACAAGCCAATATCCGAGAAGCCGTTGGCCGACCGCGAGCCTATGAACAGGAGGTGCGAGCCGTCGGGCGACCAGTGGGCTCCGTAGGGCTCGGCCTGCGGCTCCCCCGCGGTCAGCCGATGCAGGTCACTGCCGTCGGCGTCCACCATCCATAGCTCGAACGTGCCGGACGTGGTTCCGGCTGGGTCGGTCACGGACCGGATGAACACGAGGCGCGAGCCATCCGGCGAGAAGCGCGGCTCCGAGTCAACGCTCTTGGTTGCGTCCAGCGTGCTCGTCAGCTGGCGCGGGCGCGTGCCGTCAGCGGCGGCAATGATGATGCCGCCCGAGCCGGGTGCCGACCCGAGACCCACGTAGGCGATCTGGGAGCCATCGGGCGAGAACGCGGGCTCGTAACCGCCGGCCAGGGTCAGTAGCACACGCTTCGCGCCGCCATCGGGGGCGACCTCGTAGATCTGGGTCGTGCTGCTCGAGGAAGAGGTAATGCCGATGATGATGCCGTCGCCCGTGGGACTCCAGCTCGCGTTGCCAAAGTCGACGCAGTCACCGAGCAGCTGTCGCTCGCCGCTCCCATCCGGGCGGATGGCGTGGAACGTCGAGCAGTTCGTGCCCGTGCCATCATTGTTGCGGACAGAGTGCCTCATTTGGAACAGGATGAGACCATCACCGCCCGGGCGCCGCTGGGACCCCGCAATCAGGACCAGGGCCGCCGCCGCAGCGACGATGAGCAGGGCAGCGATGGCGATCGGTCGCCACGGGACCTCTCGGATCGTATCGGTGCGGGCGATGACGCCCAGCGGCCAGCGGGCCTTGCTACGCCCACCGGCGATCGTCTCCTCGGCGATCGCGAAGCGGTCGATCGGTCGGACGCCGGGCTCGGCGTACTCGCGGAGCTGGCGGGAGAGCAGGGCCTCGAAGTTCGTATCAGGCATCTGCGAGCTCCAATCGGAGACGCTCTAGCAGGCGGGCAAGACGAGATCGGACGCCCGACGCCGACATCCCGAGTTCGCGACCGATCTCGGTCGCATCGAAACCTGCGACGTGGCGCAGGGCCAGCAGGGTGCGATCTTCCGGCGATAGCCGGCGGAGGGCGACTGCGAGATCGGTCAGGGCGGATCGGGCGGCCGGGTCGCCGTGCGAGGAACCGACATCGGCCACCTCGATCTCAACGACGTGGTATCGCCGTTGGCGGCGCATGGCCTGACGGACCTCATTGGCCGCGACGGCCATCAGCCAGGGTCGCAACCGTGCCGGATCGCGCAGGGAGCCGAGCCTGCGCCAGGCGATCGGCCAGGCGGCCTGGACCGCATCCTGGGCCATGTCCTGGTCGCCACAGATGACGTAGCAGATCCGGGCCATGTCGTCGTGGTGAGTACCCACGATCAGGGCGAGCGCATCCGCGTCGCCGGCCGCGGCGTCGGCCACGGTCGTCGCCGCGATGCCCCCGGCGATCATCAGTTCACCCACCATGCCCCATAGATGTCACGGAGGCGCGAAGTGTCCCACGGCCCTCGTGCGGAGCGCGACTTTCGGGCGTCACGAGTGGGCTCTGATCGGACCGTCAGCCAC
>CAVUKR010000004.1:0-76508 GCA_963742075.1 uncultured Chloroflexia bacterium
TCGCCTCACCGTCCGCGGGGACCGCCCAGAGCCGGTGGCGGTCCCCGTCGTCGGCGATCAGGTCGAGGTCGGCTCGCCGGGCCACGACCTCGTCGAGCACCGCTCGAGCCGCACCGTCGCGATCCTCGTACAGGACGATGCAGGGCTCGTGTTCACGCCGGTCGCACGCAACAGCTTGTAGCGGTCCTCGCGTGCCGCCGCCAGCGTGCGCTCGTGCGGCAGGACGCCCGAGGTCGGTCCGAAGGCCTCCAGCCGGAGTCGGCGAAGAACCCGCGCTGGGTCCGGGCGACGTCCGTCCCGGGCACGCGGTAGGTCTGCTCGTAGACGTAGATCGATGGATGCGGGTCCTTGTGGAGCGTCCCGTCCGACCGCCAGCCGGCCAGGTTCGGGCGGCCCGCCGATATCGATCGTCGGGGCCGTCGCCGGCTCATCGCGGGGCAGGTCGAGACGAACGACGTTGGCCGGGTGGCGTGCCAGCAGCCGCTCGTGCTCCTCCGGACCGATGACGTCATAGGGCGGCGCGACGACGAGGTCGAGGTCGGGGACGGTCGAACGGTCATAGCGGAGGGCGCGGAACGGACGGATCTCGGGCACGGGACCTCACGAAGACGGCGCGTGTCGTGGGCTGTTGGGACCGTCGCCATCGTACGATAGCGGCCGCTCGAACGCCGAAGACCTGTTCGACCCGACGGCGTCCGCGGCGCGCTCGTGACGGGTGGTAGCCTCCGGCTCGTGTCGACTCCCCGGTCGCCGTGGTCTCTGTTTTCGTCGCGCTCGTCGTCGCCGGCTGCAGCTACGTCGAGACCACCCCGCCGTCGCCGACGCCGGCCGATTTCCAGGGCACGGCGACGGAGTTCGCCAAGCGCGGGATCGTCATCGACAAGGTCGTCTCGGGCGACGCCGGCTGCCCGGACAAGGTCCTCGCCCCGACGGCCAGGGCATTCGATGCGTCGGGACTCGACCAGACGACACCGGTCAGGATCTACCTCTACATGTTCGCCAACCGGGCGACCTACGAGCGACTGCGGTCCACGGTCGACGCCTGCGCGCGCTCGTTCGTGACCGATCCGGAGACCTACCAGTCGGTCGAGCAGTCGCCGTTCGTCATGGTCGGCCAGGGTCCATGGGGACAGGCGTTCGAGGCCGCCCTGCGCGCCGGGATCCTCGTCGCGGCGGGTTCCGGGGACAACGCCGGGTCAGACTACCCGTAGGCCGAGGATCCGCCGCGCGATCACGAGCCGCTGGACCTGGCTCGTCCCCTCGCCGATCTCGGTGAGCTTGGCGTCGCGCAGGTAACGCTCGACCGGGTATTCGGTGACGTAGCCGTAGCCGCCGTGGATCTGGATGGCGTGGTTCGTGACGCGCGAGCTGACCTCCGAGGCGAACAGCTTCGCCTGCGCCGCCACGAGGCCGAAATCGCGACCCTGGTCCTTGAGCCAGGCCGCGCGCCAGACGAGACCCCGGGCGGCCTCGATCTCGGTCGCCATGTCCGCGACCATGAAGGCGACCCCCTGGAAGCTCCCGATCGGCCGGCCGAACTGCTCGCGCGTCTGGGCGTACGGGATCGACGCGTCGAGCGCCCCCTGGGCGATGCCCACCGCCAGCGCGCCGATCGAGATCCGTCCGCCATCGAGGATGCGCAGGAACGTCTTGAAGCCACTCCCCTGCTCGCCCAGGAGGTTCGCAGCCGGGATGCGAGCCCCGTCGAACAGCAGCTCGCCGGTCGCCGACGCATGCAGCCCCAGCTTCTCCTCGAGCCGCCCGACCGAGAAGCCGGGCGTGTCTGACGACACGATGAACGCGCTGATCTCGGCGGCGCCGTCGTCTCGGGTCCCGGTCCGGGCCGTCACCACGTACGTGCCCGCCTGTCCCGCATTGGTGATGAACCGCTTGCTGCCATCGAGGACCCACGTCCCGCCGTCGGGACCGTCCTCGAGCCGCGCCGTCGTCCGCGTCCCGCCCGAATCGCTCCCCGCACCGGGCTCGGTCAGCCCGTACGCGCCGATGACCCGGCCGCTGGCCATCGGGACGAGGTAGCGCTGCTGCTGCTCGGGCGAGCCCGCCAGGTGGAGCGGGCCGCAGCCGAGGCTCGTGTGAGCCGCCACGATCAGTCCGAGCGAGCCCCACACCCGGCCGATCTCCTCGATCGCGATCGCGTAGGCGAGAGTGTCGAGCCCGGCCCCGCCTTCGTCCTCGGGGATCGGGATGCCGAGCCAGCCGAGCTCGCCGATCCGCTGGACGATCTCGATCGGGAACCGGCGGGCGCGCTCGTGCGCATCGATCACCGGAGCGACCTCGGTCAGCATGAAGTCGCGGATCGTGTCGCGCAGGAGCACGTGCTCGGGGGAGAGATCGAGGTCCATCGGTCGAGCGTAACACCCGGAAAGCGCCCGCCGGTGACCGGTGCTACCGTTGCCCGATGAGGGAGCCACTGCCGCGTCTCGACGCCCACGACCCCACCTCCGGGCCGTTCGCCGAGCGATCGAACGGCGGACCGTCGAACCTGCGCCGCGACCTGCTGCTGCGGCTGCGCCTCGACGGGCCAAGCTCACCCGATCAGCTGGCCGAGCGGCTCGGCGCCAGCCGGACCGGCGTCCTCCAGCAGCTCCGCGCGCTCGAATCCGCGGAGCTCGTCAGCCGCCAGACCGTGCGCCATGGCGTGGGACGGCCGCGTCACCTGTACGACGTCACACCCGATGCCCAGGACATGTTCCCGACCAACTACGACGCGCTGGCCTCAGGGTTGCTGGCCGCGATCGAGGAGGTCGGGGGCGACGACCTGCTCGACCAGGTATTCGACGCCAGGCGGCGCCAGCTTGGGATCCGCGTGCGTGAGCATATGGCTGCCCACGTCGCGCCCGACGCGCCGCTGGTCGACCGCGTCCGCGAGCTCGCGGTCATCCAGGCCGACCAGGGTTACCTCGCCGAAGCCATCCTCGAGCCCGACGGCACGATCCGGCTGCAAGAGCACAACTGCGCGATCTTCCACGTCGCGCAGGGCTCGCCGGCGGCATGCCGGGCGGAGCTGGAGCTGTTCAGCGACGTCCTGGGCGCGGACGTCGTCCGCGAGCAGCACATCGCCTCGGGCGACCGCTGCTGCTCGTATCGAATTAGGGGAAAGTTAGCGGGCCGCCCGATTCTCCGTTCTCGGTGTGCCGCGTTCTTGGTGGCGGTCAGGTCCTGATCCGGCGCTGCGCGGCCCGCTGGGCGAAGGACAGCGGACCGGGCTCGCGCACCTCGTCGGCCTCGCGGTACCAGGAGGCCAGTTCCCTGTTGACGATCAGCGTCGAGGCGTCAACGACCTCGAGGACACCGCCGACAACGTAGGCGATGGTGGCATCGGTCAGCGGGACGAGCGGATCGCGCTCGACGAAATGACGCAGGCTCGTCGCGCCGAGGGGTCCGTGATAGCGGCCAAGCACGACGTACGGCCCGATCTGCGCATGCAGGCGACGCCGGTCGGTCGCGATGCGCAGCGATCGTCGACCCCGGGGACCCCGGGCCACGACCGCGCACAGCTCCGAGCGCTCGATCGTGAAGGTCGGCGTCGTCACCTGGTGACCATCGAGGCCGTCGAGGGTGACGTCGCGGAGCGTGACGCTGTCCATGAGTTCGAGCTGGTCTGTCAGACGCCGCGTGCCGAGCTGGAACCGTCCGTTGATGATGCAGTCGCCGGCGAAGCCGGTGAAGTCGATGTCCACGCTTCTATCGTCGACCGCCCGTCGTCGCCCCGCCGCGCCCCGAATGTCAGATTTTGGCCCGGACCTTCTTTCTCTGCCACCGCGCTGACGAGCACGGGGGGTCGTGGCGCCAGGTGCGGTTCGCTGTCATCGCTTGGGGTGCGGGGCGGTGGTCATCGGCACAGGCGGGTGACTGCTGGGGCAGGACCTGCGATCGCGGCGGGACGCGTGGCGCGTGTCGCTGCTCCCAGCGAATTGGCGCGTCAGGCCTCTTCCCGCTCGACGGCAACGCGCGAAGCCGGTTCGAGACGCGGGGCCGGGACGTCGCTGACGTTCGGGACGAACGAGGCCGCGAGCGACGTGGCGGCGGCGACCTCCTGGTCCGCCACGGTCAGGATCCCGAGCCGGCCGAGCTGGGCCATCTCGTCGCGGATGTAGGTCTTGAGCATCTCCGGGCCGTCGGTGCTGATCGTGAAGCGGACCTCGTTCCGCCGGAACGTGTCGAAGATCCAGCGGAACTCGTCCCAGCCGGACACGACGCGGGTGTTGAGGTTCGAGGTCGGGCAGATCTCGAGGACGATCCCGCGGTCGCGGATCATCGCCATCGCGCGGGGATCGTAGGCGGCCTTGACGCCGTGCCCGATCCGGTCGGGCTCGAGCAGCTCGACCACGCGGGCGACCTCCTCGACCGGACCCGATTCGCCGGTATGGACGGTCAGCCCGAGACCGTACTGGCGGGCGCGACGGAAGAGGCGGCGGTAGTCCGCCACCCGGAAGGTCGCCGATTCCGGGCCGGCGATGTCGACCCCGACCACGCCCCGGTCGTGCCAGCTGATCGCCTTCTCGACGATGATCTCGTTGAGCTCGTACGGGAATGCGCGATCGAGGCAGAACAGCAGGCCGGGCTTGATCGGATATTCCAGGCTCGCCTTGTCCATCCCGCGGACCGCCGCCGCGATGATGTGGTCGAGGTCCTGTTCGCCGCCGCGGTTCCGCTTCATCGGGTTGAAGCGAAGCTCCATCGTCGTGACGTTGTTCTTGCGATACGCTCCGCCGACGACCTCGTAGACCGAGCGCTCGACCGCGAGCGGCGAGCTCTGGATGAGCTCGGTCCAGTGGAACAGCTGCAGGTAGCCGTCGAACGACCGGTTGTGCCGCGCAGACACGGTGATCATGTCGCGGAACTCCCAGTAGTCCTTGGTCGGGAGCTTGATCCCCTGCGAGTGGGCGATCCCCCACATGATGGCCGGGGTGACCGCGCCACCCAGATGGCAGTGCAGCTCGGCCAGCGGGATCTTGCGCGACAGGGGGCGCGGCATGGCCGGAGCATAGCCGATGTCGAACGGCCCGCCGGCTAACCTCCGTCGGGCCGCAGCTCGATGTGCCAGGTGCCCTCGTGCGGTCCGGCAGGATCGGTCCAGGTCGCGGTGACCGCGTAGACGCCGGGCGACCACGCGCCGCCATCGTTCGGGGTGAACACGAGGTACGGCGTCCGGCCATGCAGCGACGAGACGCCGCCGAATGCGGGCGCGCTGTCGACCCGATGGTCCGGCGCGAGGCGTTCGATCGTCACCGGGCCGACAACCGCGTGCTCGGTGAACATCACGCCCAGCCCCGTCGCCCGCGGCAGGTGCGCGACCGCGACCGGGCCGACTCCCCGACCGTCCGACGCGATCGACGCGTGCCACTCGGCCGGCTCATCGAGGAGCGGGCCGAGCCGAGCAGTCAGTCCCACGCTCACCCCGTCGACGACGGCGAACGGGCCTTGCCCGGTGACCGACGGATCGACGGTCTTCGCCGCGACGAGGTCGGCCGGGGATGGCGGCCGGGCATCCGGTCTTGGGACCGGGCCCAGCCGTCCCGGGATGTTGACCTCGATCCTGCCGATGAAGTCGTCTACCAGGACGTCGATCCGATATTCGCCCGGGGGCCAGGCCACCGATGTCGATCCGCCGCCGCCGGGCCGCTCGAACACGAGCGAACCGGCGGCCATGCCGCCGTCGACGGGCCGCGCGTCGATCCATTCGAGCTGCTCGCCCGTATGGACCCGCCAGATCCGCGCGTCCTGCGGCACCTCGTCGAACGGGAACGTCACGCCGAGCGCCACCACGGCCTCATCCTCCCCCGGGATGTCGACCGCATACGTTGCGGCGGCGGTGCGGGTCAACTCGGACCACTGCTCGAGGTAGGTGTCCGGTCCGGACAGGCCGGTCGTCGCGGCCGGGTCGGCCACGATCGCGTCCACGCCCCACGCGTCACGCGCGGTGGTGTACGGCCGGATGTCAGCCCAGGTCGGCGACAGGCGTTTCGGGACGTTCGTCCCTGACGGCCCCGCCGGGACGTCGGCCGACGCGGGCGCGGCACCGGTGGCCGCAGCGACCGGCGCCGTCGCGGTAGCGTCCGGCCGCCCCCGCGCGGATCCGGCATCCCACGGCTTGAGCACGGCCGCGACGAGGGCGATCGCAACCGCGAACACGCCAATCAGGATCGGGTCGATCCGCCGACGACGCGGTCCCAGCCGAACCGGGTCGAAGTCGACGCTCATCGGGTGGCGGTGTCGCGGGCGCGGGGCCTATCCCGCCAGCGGGACGACCCGGCCTTCGGCGTCGAGCGTGGCCTGCCGGCGGAGGCGCCTGAGCTCGGCGCCCGGCACCTGGTCGCGGGCGTGGTAGCTCGAGCGGACGAGCGGCGCCGACTCGACGTGCTTGAACCCGAGCGCGAGCGCCTCGACCTTCATCTCGGCGAACTCGTCGGGGTGGTAGTAGCGCTCGAGCGGCAGGTGCTGCGAGCGACGGCCGGAGGTACTGACCCACGGTCAGGATGTCGACGTCGACCGCGCGCAGAGCCTCGAACGCCTCGTGGCAGCTCGTCGCGCGTCTCGCCGAGCCCGACCATCAGGCGAGCTCTTGGTGTGGACCGGGTAGCCGATCTCGGCCGCCATCTCCTTGGCCCGCGCCAGGACGTACAGGCTCCGATCCCAGCGGGCGCGCTTGCGGACCGGCTTCTGGAGCCGGTGGACGGTCTCGAGGTTGTGGTTGAGGATGTCGGGCCGGGCGTCCATGACGGTCCGCAGCCGGTCGTCCGAGCCGTCGAAGTCCGGGATCAGGACCTCGATGCCCATCCCGGGCGAGATCCGCGCATCGCGCGTGATCGTCTCGGCGAAGATCCGCGCACCACCGTCCGGGCAGGTCGTCACGGGCGACGCTGGTCACCACGACGTGCTCGAGACCGAGCGCGCCGACCGCCTCGGCGACCCGCCGCGGCTCGTCGTCGTCGAACCAGGTCGGCCGGCCGGTCTTGACCGCGCAGAAGCCGCAGGCCCGGGTGCAGGTGTCGCCCAGGATCATGATCGTGGCTGTCCGCTGGTCCCAGCACTCCCCGATGTTCGGGCAGTGGGCCTCCTCGCAGACCGTGTTGAGCGAGAGGCCGCGCAACAGGCCCTTCAGCTCGTGGTAGTTCTCGCCCGACGGCATCCGCGCGCGGATCCAGTCCGGGTGGCGGCGAAGGGCCGTGGAGCCGTCGGCGGCCGGCTCGCCGGCTCGGCCCCCACCCAGCGCGATCGATGGCAGCTCGACCGGATGGGCGTGGCCGTCGTCGGACGGGCTGAACATCGGGAGATCGCGTGCCATCACGGGAGTGTACGACGCAGTCGCGCTCAGGGATCTCGGAGCGGGCCGAACGCGTCGCGCGCGCCCGTGGCGAGGTCCCGAGGCGCATAGCCGAGCTCGGCCGTGGCCTTGGCGTGACTTGCCCAGTACGGTGACGCCGTCCGACGCTCGGACTGTCTCGCGCAGGTTCGGTCGGCACGCCGACCAGGTTCCCTCCACCGGGGCGATCCGGGCGACCAGGCGGAGCAGCCCGGCTCGGGATCGTCAGCCGCGGGAGGCGTCGCCCGCCGGCCTGTGCGGCGATCGCCATGGCCTCGCCCAGGCGCATGTTGGTGCCGCACATGACGTAGGCCTGTCCGAGCCGTCCATGGTCGAGGGCCGCGACGATGCCCGTCGCGAGGTCGTCGACGTGCGCCGGCGAGATCCCGAGGTTGGCCTGCGCGAGGTACCGCGCCGTGCCGTCGAACGCGGCCTTGAGCTGGGCACCGACCGCCGAGTGATCACCTGCTCCGTATGATCGTCCCCGGCAGGACCATGACGATCGGTGCGCCGGCCGCGATCCGCTCCTCGGCCACGCGGTGGGCCAGGTATTTCGTCTCGTCGTAGTAGCTCACGAAGCCGTCGGCCGGGTCGCGATGGAACGCCTCGTCCCGGACCTCGCCGCCCGTGTTGCCGAAGACATTGACGGTCGAGAGGTAGACGATCCGCCCGACGCCCTCGGCGATCGCAGCATCGAGGACGCGTTCGGTGGCGGCGACGTTCGCCTCGTACATCGCCGGTCGTTCCGAGGCCGAGATGCCGACCCGGTAGATGCCCGCGGCGTGGATGACGGCGCCGGAGCCGGCGGCGGCCAGCACGGTGCGGATCCCCTCCTGCGTGCTGAGGTCGCCGGCGACAAGTCGCACGCCGAGGTCGCGCAAGGTGCCCGCACTGGCCGGGTCACGGACGATGGCCACGACTTCGTCGCCGCGCTCGTAGAGCCGTCGAACGACGCGCGAGCCGATGAAGCCGGCCGCTCCCGTGACGACGATCGCGGGACTCATCCGGGCGGTGCCATGACCGACGTCAGTAGACCGGGGTCTCCGGGCCGATGGCCTCGAGCCAGGCCTTGATCGCCCGCAGGAAGGCCGCCGCCTGGGCGCCGTCGTTGGCGCGGTGGTCGATGGCGAGGACCACGTTCATGATCGGTCGGATGGCGATGACATCGCCCTCCGGGGTCTCGCGGATGACCGGCTCGCTTGGTGATCGCCTCCATGGTCAGGATCGCGACCTCCGGGACGTTGATGATCGGCATCGTCAGGTTCGATCCGAACCAGCCGGTGTTGTCGATGGTGAAGGTGCTGCCCCCGTAGTCCTCGAGGCGGAGCTTTCCGGCACGGGCACGCCCCGCCACGTCCGAGATGGCGCGGTTGAGCCCGCTGATCGAGAGCTGGTCGACATCGCGGACGACCGGCACGATGAGCCCATCGTCGACCGCCACCGCGACGCCCATGTGGATGTGGCGCTTGGCGAGGAGGCCGGCGTCGGTCCAGTGGGCGTTGAAGGCCGGGTAATGGCGAAGCGCGTCCACCGCGGCCTTGATGACGAACGGGACGTAGCTGAGCGAGATCCCCTCGCGCGCCTGGTAGTCGCGCTTGGCCGTCTCGCGGGCGCGCACCAGCGCGGTCGCGTCCACCTCCATGTGGACGTACGCGTGCGGCACGAGGAGCGCGCGGGTCATCTGCGCCGCGATCCCCTTGCGCATCTGCGTCATCGGCAGCAGGACCTCGTCCGCGCCGTCGAGGAATTCGATCGGCGTGCCGGGCGGGAGCGTCGGGGCCGGCGGACGCGGTGCGGCCGGGGCGGGAGACGGGGCCCCCGACGACGCGGGCACCGGGGCCACGGTCCCGGTCCGGATCGCCTCGACGACCCTCAGGACGTCCTCGCGGGTGATCCGGCCGCCGCCGCCCGTGCCCGGGATCTGGGCCGGCGAGAGGTCGTGCTCGCGCAGGAGCCGCCGGACGGCCGGGGTCATGCGGGCATCCGGGTCCGCGACCGCGGGCGGGGCCGTGGCGGTGGCGACCGGCGAGGCCGAGGCCGCGGCGGCCATCTCGGCCGGTCCGCGCTCGTCGCTCCCGGCCGGACCGGCAGCCACCGCAGGGGTCGGAGCGGCGGCCTTGCCACCCGACGCCGCCGGCGCCGGGGCCTGGGACGTCACGACCGGCGCGGTCGGAGCGGTCGCTGACGCGCCTTCGCCGGCGCCTTCGTCGGCAGTCTCGATCACGGCGATCTCGGCGTTGTTCGGGACCGTGGCGCCCTCCTCGACCAGGATCTCGCGGAGGATCCCCTCGAACGGCGAGGGCACCTCGGCGTTCACCTTGTCGGTGACGACCTCGACGAGCGGCTCGTACTTGGCGACATGGTCGCCCGGCTGCTTGAGCCACTTCCCGATCGTCCCTTCGGCGACGCTCTCGCCGAGCTGGGGCATCGTCACCTTGGCCACGTTCGCAGGTCCTCCGAGGGGCGCTCCGCATCGGGCGGGGACGCGTTGGTCGTTCCGCGTAGTGTCGCGCATCTCGCCGCGCTCGGTCGAGCCCGCCCCAGAGGCGCCGCGACGACATGGTCGATAATCACGCCATGCGTGGAACGGCAGTGGTCTGGCTGGCCAGTGTGGCCCTCATCTTCGCGGCGTGCGGGTCGTCCGGTCCCGCCTCGACGAGCCCGGGCGCGACGCCCTCGGTCCCTGCCACGGCCTCGCCGGCGAACCCCCTCCCGACCCCGAGCGCCCCAGCCACGACGGCGGCCTCGCTTTCGGCGTCGCCGGTTCCCTCGCCGTCGTCACCGCCCGCGGCATTCGCGGTCTCGAGCCCGTCCTTCGCCGACGGCGCCGCCATCCCGACGAAGTTCACCTGCGACGGCGCCGGCATCTCACCCGAAGTAGCCTGGTCCGGCGCGCCCGATGGGACCCGGGCGCTCGCCCTCACGGTCATCGACCCAGACGCCGGCGACTTCGTCCACTGGCTTGTCTTCAACATCCCCGGGGCGACCTCGGGCTCCGTGGCGGCCGACGTCGGGACCGGTTCGAGTGCGCCACCACAGGGCAGGAACAGCCGGGGTCAACGCGGCTACACCGGTCCGTGCCCGCCATCGGGACGGCACCACTACGTGTTCACGCTGTACGCGCTCGACGCCAGGCTCGGCCTGTCAGGGACACCCAGCCGGTCGGCACTGGACGCGGCGATCAAGGGGCACGTGCTCTCGACGGCCGTGCTGACCGGGACGTACAAACGGCCCTGATGCGCCCTCCCGACTAGACCGGCGGCTTCTCCCAGACCGAGACGTGCTTGCGACTCTCGCTCGTGAACGGCTCACGCCGCCATCCGCTCCAGCGCTCGCGCAGCCGCATGCCGGCGAGCTGCGCCATCAGGTCGAGCTCGGCGGGCCAGACATAGCGAAACGGCATCGAGACGCGCTCGACGCGCCCGTCGTCGAACGTCAGGTGGTGCGAGATGAGCCCCTGGTTCGCGATGTCGTACTCGTCGATCCCCCAGTGGTGTTCGCTCACGTCGAAGGGCCGGATCGTCTCGCCGGGCGGGAGGCGCTGGAGGTCGGGGACGCCCACTTCGATGACGAAGCAGCCGCCGGGCTCGAGGTGGGTCGCCACGTTGCGGAAGCACGCGACCTGGGTAGCCTGCGTCGTCAGGTTCTCGATCGTGTTGAAGACGACGTAGGCGACCGCGAAGGACCCGTCCACCGTCGTCGTCGCGAAATCGCCGATCGTCACGCCGACGTCTGCGCCGCCCGGCTTGGCGCGGAGCCTCGCGACCATCGCCTCGGACAGCTCGATCCCGTGCACGGGCACGCCTCGCCCTGCGAGCGGGAGGGCGATCCGCCCGGTCCCTATCCCGAGCTCGAGCGCGCGGCCGGTCCCGGCGAGCTCCGCGAGGAAGTCGACGACGGGGTCGACCGCCGCGGCCTCGAACATCTCCGGGGACGATTCGTCGTACCTCGCGGCGACCGGTTCATCGAAGTAGCCGTCGTCATGCACCGACGGAATTCTACGGCACGTACGATTGTGCCGGAACCGGCCGACGGAACGAATGGAGGGCGCCATGCTCGCGGACCACCTGGTGTTCCCGATCCTGCTGTCGATGGACCTGGGAGCGACCCGGGCGTTCTACCACGACACGCTCGGTCTCGAGATCCTGCGGGAGGACGACGAGCGGATCATCTTCCGCTGCGGCGCGGGCTCGCAGGTCGCGGTCACCCTCAGCACGATCGGGACGTCGGACACGCAGACCCAGCTCGCGTGGCGGGTCCCCGACATCCACGCCGAGCTCGCCGACCTTCGAGCCCGCGGGGTGCGGATCGAGGCGTACGAGGCGCCAGACCCCGTGACGGACGCCGACGGCATCGCGGACATGGGCTACGCGTGGGCGGCCTGGTTCCTCGATCCGAGCGCGAACGCTCTGTCCGTCATCCAGCCGAAGGCGCCACCGGCCGCGCCGGCGCGCGTGCCCTGATCGAGTGGCCTCCGGGCCATCACGTCACGGCGGCGAGCATCTCCGCCCAATGGCTGATCGGGATCAGGTGGCCCTCGCCCGGGTAGGTCACGAGGGTCGCTCGCGGGATGGTCGAGGCGAGGTACGCGGCGTGGTTCGGACCGACCATCGCGTCGGATCCGCCCGCCCAGATGTGCGTGGGCTGGCGGATGTCGGCCACCGAGAAGCCCCAGGGCGAATACGCGTCGAGGTCGTCGGCCGAGTAGCCGGCCGATCCTTGCCGCGCTGATTCGCGCGTCTGCGTCTTCATCGCCTCGAGGGTCGCCGGATCGGCGAGAACCCGATCGTCGGATTCGCCCCAGCTCTCGGCGTACATCGTCTCCCAGCCGCCGCCGTTCAACCAGGCGCCTGCGGCGGCGATCGCCGCAAGGCCCGCCGAGCGGTCGACGGCGAGCAACTCCATGGCGGCCCTGTCTTCCGGTGTCAGCTCGTCGACCGCTCCCCGAACGAGCTCGATCGGTCCGACGCTTGCCGCGAGGCCGATCATCTCGACGCGATCCGGCACGCCGACACCCATGGCCATGGCGTACCGCCCACCGCCCGACCACCCGATGACCGGACACGGTGGCAGCGTGAGCTGCTCTGCGAACTCCGCGTAGTCGCGAGGCGAGTCCAGCGGCGTGCGCCCGGGCAGCGGGTCGGAACCCCCATACCCAGGCCGATCGAATGTCAGAAGGCGCACGCCGGCGGCTTCGGTCGCCTCCTCATCGGGGCAGAACAGCCGAGAGGCGGGCGACCCGTGGATGAGGACGACCAACTTGCCGTCGAGGTCACCCCACTCGCTGTACGCCAGCCGCCGGCCGTCGCGCAACTCGATCGTCCGATCGACCTTCGGGACCGCGGTCGCCTTCGTCATGGCGGTCCGACCCGGCGTCCGGCCCCTAGGCCGGTGCGCCCGCCGGCACGACGCCGAGCTGCTGCATCATCGCCAGTAAATTGACGACACCCCAGTGCTCGTGGACCAGGCCGTCGTCGCCGAACCGCATGATGTCGATCAGCTGCACGTCCACGCTCTTGCCGGTGGCCGGCATGCCCATGAAGTCGCCCTGGTTGGTCCCCGTGGCGCGCACTCGGGCGACGGCCCTGTCACCGCTCGACATGACGTCTTCGGTGGTCATCCGCAGATCGGGGAACGCTGCGCGATACGCCCGGAAGAAGGTCTTGACGCCCTCCCTGGTCGGCGCGAGACCCGGTGTCACCTCGTGCTCGACGAAATCGTCGGCGAGAAGCTCCCCGAATCCATCGATGTCCCCAGCGTTGACCAGGTCGTACATGCGCTGGAGCGTCGCGGTGTGATCCATCGAGCTTCTCCTTCGGGGTCTTGGGGACGTCGAGTGTATGGCAGACCAACGCTCGCGTCAGCGGGGCCGGGTCCCTCTCGCCGACACTACGGCGCCTACGGCGATCACGAATCCAGCGACCAGAAGCGCGATGGCGGCCGCGAGTAGCGGAGTGACGTTCGCATTGCCACAGAAGTCATCGGTCTTCGCGCAAGCGGAGATGGTGTTCCACGAGTAGAAGAGGAATAGCGCTCCATACCCGACGAGGAACCCGGCAAACCGGATGAGGAACCCCGCCGACGTCGAGAGGGAGCGCGGTCGCACCGCCAAGACGCGCCTGATGGTGATGAGCGCCGTAACAATGCCGACCGCGAGCAGTCCCAGCCCCACAACGGGCGACAGGTCGGTCAACAGGCCGCCGGCTGCCCCGACGATCAAGCCGGTAAGGAAACCACGAGCGCTCTCGGACCGGTATAGCTCGCTATCAGTGGCCATCGTCAGCCTGCAGTCGATACCTGGTCTGATCGTCCCCCAGAGTAAGCCCTCTTGCGAACGGGACACGCCCGAGGAAGGGCGGATGGTGATCGCGGCTGCGCTCGCGGCCCTGCTGATCGCCCAGCGAGCCTGAGAAGTCCGCGGGAGGCGCGACGCGAATCGCTGATGGGCCGGCCCGCCGCCGGATACGATGGCGTCTTCAGGGAGGTGCTTCAGATGATGGCGATATTCGGGGCGATCCTGCCTCGCTTCGTGATCCTTGCCGGATGGGTGAACGATCAGGCCGGCTGGAAAGCGGTCTTCGGATCTGAGATCTGGCTCCTGGGAGGGTTCCTCTTCTTCCCATGGACGACGCTCATCTACGCGTTGGTCCAGCCGAACGGCCTGAGCCTCCTCAACTGGATCTTCCTCGGGTGCGCCCTGCTCATCGATCTTGGGACGTGGGGCATCGGGTTCTTCGCGGGCCGGAAGGAGTACTCCGCCTATCGCGGAACGTAGCGAGCCCGATCGACAGCCATACCTCGTTCGAGGAGAGATACCGTGAAACGACCGTTCGGGGTCACCATCCTCGCGATCATCTTCGGGGCGGCCGGCATCGCCTACATGATGCTCGGCTTCCAGCTGACCACCGGCGTCACGTTCGGACCGCTCCCGGCGGGGCAAGGCACATGGTTCTGGGGCTGGCTCATCGTGCTGACCGGTCTGGCGTTCTGGGCCGGGGGCGTGGCCGCATGGCGCCTGGCGCCGTGGGGATGGATGCTCGGGCACATCCTCGCGATCCTCGGGATCCTCGAGGCCATCTTCACGCTGCTGGGCACCGGCAACCTGGGCTACGCGCTGGCCTCGACGGCATTCCCGTTCCTGCTGCTCTGGTACCTGAACCGGGCGTCCGTCAAGCGGGCCTTCGGCATCGCTGACGAATAGCCGGGGTCATTCGGCAGAAGCGTCCGCCGGCGGCGAGCCCAACCCGGCTCGACCGCGCCGGATCTGATCACGGAGTCAGCGTGACTGGCACCGGCCGGCCCTGCTGCACCTCGAGCACCGTTCGCTCGCCCAGCGGAGCGGCGAGCTCGAGCGCCGCGGTTCGCGGTGCCCCTTCGGCCGTGCAAGCCCCGATCGTCATGTGGGGATGGCGCGTCACGATGACGACAACCGCCAGATCTGACTCGACCGCCTCGGCCGTGTAGTCCTCGCCGCACGGCTGATCGCCTGGCAACGGTGCCCCGATGAACGCGACCGTGAGCTGGCGCCCGCCGACCGTCCCGCTGGCCGAGTCGATGGCGAGCCCGACCGGAGGATCGTCGGGGTTCCAGGGTGGCAGGACGACGGCGATCGCGTCGGCGATAGCCGCGCGTGTCACGGTGACCGCCGTGCCCTCCACGGTCAGGTCCCAGACGGGCGCGGTGGCGGATCCGCGGCTCGTCTCGATCGGGCCAGTCGTCAACCGCGCGTCGGTGATCCGCAGGGGCGTGCAGTCGCCACACGGCTCCGACGTGCCGGCTCTTGATCGCGGCGACAGCTTGTTGCGCGGAGATCAGGGCGACGGACACCGTCGTGCCGTCCTGCCAGCGAACCTCGCCGTCCGGTGGTGTCGCTGCCGGCAGGCTGGCGTCTGCCTCGACCAAGCCGGCCATCAGCGCGCGCTTGTTGTTGTCGCCGACCGCCGGCTCCCAGTCGCCGACCTGGCCGGTCAGTTCGCCGACGAGCACGACCGCTGACGGGCCGCCCGCCGCTGCCACCGCGTCGGCCCAACGGGTGAGTGCGTCGCGGGCCTGCTGTTGGAGCTTGGCCGAATCGTCGCCAATCCCCCCACAACCGGCCAGGACGAGCGCCATGGCAACCACGGCAAGAACTGCGCCGGGACGGAGACGCGGAGGGACGGGGCGACGGACCGGACGGAGCACGTCCAGACCGTCCGCCGCACCACGTCGAAAGTCAAGGCCGCCAATTCAGCGCCGCCGTGCTCAGCAGCGTGCCGCTGGGCCGAAGAGAGAACTCGGCGCCGTGGCAAATTCTTCGCCAATGTCACCCGGTATCCGATGTGCCCCATTCCCGGTGAAGCTCGTCCCAGGCCATCTGCGTCAACAGGCCGAACCAGGTCCGGAAACGCGCAGCGAATGACCAGCCATGAGTGTTCGACGCGACATTCCCGAGAGTCTCGAGGAGGCCGACCTTGAGCCGTATCGAACGCCGGCATCGCCTGTCCGAAGGTAGTGCTCGACGGTGGCAAAGACCGCCGGGAATTCGGCGGTGTCGGCCCGGTCGAGCAGCCCGACCAGGTGACGGGCGCACTCCCCAAGGTCGATGTAGACGCCACGCTCGCCGGGGTCCGGCCAGTCCGCAACGTAGTCACGCCACGGATCACGGAATGAAGGGCATGCTTCAAGCAGCGCCGGGATGAGGACGCGATCGGGGTCGTGTGGTCCGGGCGGTTCCGTCATTCGTCGCGACCTGGCCGCGAGCCATGGATCGGGTGCTCGGCCAGAACACGACGACGTAGATCGGCAGTCCGCTTGTGAGCCACGCTCGAGTCTCCCGTGGCGTCGAGGATCGCCTCGAAACGCCGCTCGCCAGCGGTCGTAGGTCGGCGTCCGTCGCACGATGTTCTCCATGCCTTGGGCATGCCGTACGCCAGGATTCGAGACGAAGTGGAAGCCGAACGACTCGGCCTTTTCGTCGACGTCGTCGATGACCGCGAAGTCCCAGCGCAGCCAGCCGGGGTCTGACGGCATCTCGACCTCGGCCGGGAAGAAAGCGACCTCATCGCCAACGGAAAAGGGCGGGCCGGGCGGTTCCATGGCTTGGCGTTCGGGAATGTCACCCGAGGTCGTCGGCTCGATCGAAGCGATCGCCGAACCAGGAGCGTCCGGCGGCGTCGTACTGGTGACCTCGCAGTGGTAGCAGCCATCGATTCCGTTGCCGCTGCGGTGCCAGTCGTGGCTTCCGCAATCCCTCGCCTTGGGTACGACCAACCCCAGTCGGTAGTACAGGACATCCGGCGTGTGGACCCGAAGCCACGCGCGCCATCGGGCATTGCGAAGGCTGAACGGGTAGTCGGCAACGTCTCGGTCTGACTGAGGCACGGCGTCAGGATAGGTCGCGAACAGATCGCAAAGCGTGCCTCAATGACACGGCGGGCGCAGTCGGCCGTCAATCCTGGTGATTTCGGGACTGCTCCCATACGGCGACGATCGGCGGAAGGACTTCCACTATGAAACGTCGGGCGTCGTCAATCGAGGTCGGACCATGTGCGGTTGCCACTTCGAACACCGCGAGTCGATCCGGCTCCGGTCCCGATAGCTGGATGGACCAAGATGGTTGCTCGACCCGCCAGACGAGGCCAGCGCGCTGACCGTCTGGTGCAATCACGTATGCGTCGCCAGTATGGTCAAGCGTGTCGAGCGACGATGTGATCAAACCGAGCCTCCAGCCCTCGGCTTCCACGCCATCGAGCACTGGGAACCCGTGGTAGACGGGGGCACCGGGCGGGGGCGCGAGAAACGCAGGGAGACGTGAATCAGCGGACTCGGCGGCGGTGTCCAGTGCGACCGGGTGACCAACCGTATCGAAGGGTCGGTCCGTTGGTGTCCAGGCTGGGAACGCCCCTCGAGCCTCGGGGACCGTTAGACGGCGCGTAGGAACGTCCTGACGACGGGGTCGCTTCTCCCCGCGACGGTCCGCCAGCAGCCACCGGGTGGCATACACGAACAATGCCAGGTCGAACGCGAGGAAGGCCCCGCCGACGAACAGCCGCCACTCGAGTTGCCCACGGACGTCGCCAGGGGAGTAGGTCACTGTCGGAAAGAAGACCCCCAGGACGAGGAAGACCATCGTCACGGGCCCAACGATCAAGAGCGCCTTCGCCGACGCGCGTCGTCGGACATAGGCATGGAACATACGCCAATAGGCGTCGTCGTCCATCTCTGTCCCTTTCGGACTCGGGGATCGTCCACCGCGTTCCAGCGACATTCTCCGTCCGTACGACGGGGTGCGAGCGCCGCTTGGTCACTCAGTGTTCGCCAATAACACCAGCACGTCACATGGTTGCGGCCCGCGCCTCCGGGGCTTTGGCGTTCAGCTGAGGAAGATCAGCGCGATTGCGATAGCGCTGGCCGCGACGACCGGTATCTGGAGCAAGCCGCTGCGCGAGATCTGCGCATGAGCGATCGCCTTCCCCGTCTGTTCATCGACGCCTCGCATCGCCCGAACCGCTGTCGCGCCGGTCGCGCCGATCGCGAGAGCGGACGCTCCACTGATCAGGCCGAGGATGACGAATGGCCAGTCAGTGAGGGCCTTCGTGGGTTCTTCGACGATGAAGAGCGCCAGCAATGCAACGACGATGCCAAGGACGACGACTTCGAGGATGTAGACGGCAGCGAGTGTCGATATCCGAGGATCGCCGACGCCCCGCTGGCGGGCAACGAGGGCGAGCCCGATGATGCCGCCAATCGCTGCAGGTCCAGCCGCCAAGAGTCCATCGGCCGGGTCCGTGACGTCGCCCGCGACAAAGATGGCCAGCAATCCGACGACCGTACCCAAGACGGCAGCGCCCAGGCAGAAGGCCATGAGGATCATCGCGAGACTTCGGCCCGTTGGGACCTGGCGGCTAACGACCGCTCCATCGGGGGGCCACGTGCCCGTGGAGATCAGACCGAGCGCGACGGCGGCCCCAAAGGAGGATAAGCCAGTCATCAGCAGTGGGCCCACGAAGAACCTCTCGACGGCGAGTGTCGGGCCAGCATAGCCACGCAGAGGCGCTCGATCAGCTTCGCCGTGCCACCGCTTCGAGAAGGCCGCACAAACCGATCAGCTGACCGACGGAATATTCCCTGCCGTCACATAGCGTTCGTCAGTGACGCTTGCTCTCGCCGGGCGCGCGGTCGGCCCATGCGCGACCGGGCGGGCTGGCGCGCCGTCTTCCTGCCATGAAGGCGGTCGCCGGTCTGCTGCTCTGCTCACTCGTCGCGTGCTCCGCGGCGGGGGCTAGCGCCACGCCACCGATATCTGCCGAGGCAGCTCAGGCCGTGGCCCTCAGCAATGCCGGCTCGTCGACCCCACCGCGCGTCCTCTCGGTCCGGCTGTCCACCTACGGGCTGGAGACTTCCGGCGGGTTGGTCGTTGCCGCCGCCACACCGGTCTGGTCCGTTCTCATTGCCGGCTCCTTCCCGTCCTCCTGCGGCCCGTATACGGCCACCCCGCATCCCTGCCCGGCCCCAGCGACGACCGAGCGCGTGCTGGTCGACGCCAGAACGGGTTCCTTCATCGAGGGCGACATCCCGGGAACGTAAAGGGCCGGCCATGGCGAACGGAACGCGTGGTCGCAAAGCGTGCGCAGATGACACCAGAGATGGGCCCTGCTTAACGCTCGACGAGTTGGCAGGGACCGACGCCGCAGTAGACGCCAACCGCGACTCGCGTGCCATCAGCGAGGTCGAGCACGACTACGCCGACTGTCGAACTGCCCTCGGCGGTGCCGGGGATGGACTCTTGGTAGAAGCCGTGGCCGACGATGGCCGCTGGGGCGACGCCTCGTTTGCTTGTCGCCGTATCTGTGGCGACTCGCAGATATTCATCGCATGTGGCATCAGCGTAGGCGGCGCAATCGAGGGGAGTTCCGAGCGTGTAGTGGTCGACCACCGTTCCTGATACAAGCGCGCCGCTTGCCGTCGATCCACCCGAGCATCCGGCGAGGACGATGGCTTGCATGAACACCATGAGTGCTAGAGCGCGGACTCGTGTCCGTTTGCGATTGTCCCGGCGAAGGGCCCTCATTAGTTCAGGGTACTGGCCGTTACAATCGCATAGCGTGCTGGAACAACCCTAGAGAGTACCCACGGGACGTCCCGAAATCGGGACGACATCAAATCGATCGTCAGGGAGCCTGGCGACGCTCGACCTCTTCGAGCATCTCTCGCAGGATGTCAGCTTGATCGGTGGCCGACAGCAGATACGGGCCACGTCCTCGCAATGCCTCTCGCCGGCTCTGGATCCGGGTCCACTGACCATCGTCGCCCATCAGATCCACGCTCCACTCGTCCCGATCTCGCACGAGCCGTACGGCGACCGGTCGAGTCAGGATGACCTCCTGGTTGCCGAAGGACTCGGAGTCGTAGCGGTCGCGCACAACCACGAAACCCCGGTCAGCAAGCCAAGACCGAAGATCGGCCATAACGGCATCGTCGGCTGTCCATCCGACGGCGCTCGGGTCCTTTCTGGAAGGCATTGGGACGAGGGTACATCCCGGCCTGGTCAGTCAGCGTCCGCCGATGTCCCTTGAGCCGATGGCGTCCTCTCCGACACCGAGAGGAATACGCAGGTCGCGAGTGGACGTGCACCTTCGCGAAGCACGAGTCTCGCGTTTCGGGCGGAATCGGGCTGCGATCTCAGGAAGACTGCCAGGTACGAGCAGCCGCACGGTGCCTCGTCCGGAGTGGAGTGTGGGAGCGAGACGACCACGCTGAACGCGTCGCTAACCGGCTCTTGCTCAAACGTTGCGACGAGGCGGAGGGTCTCAGGCAATTGCCGAAGACTGTCTACCACCGTAACGGAGACGGTCGCCTCTGGATCGCGCATGCGGTCTCAGGCTACCCGACCTTGGTGTCGCAAAGCGTGCGCGAATGTCACCCGGTCGCGTGCTGTCAAACCTAGCGGGATGTCGAGCCACGTCGATGCGGCCATGCCGGCTCGGGCGAACCAATCTGCCGGGAGGGAAACCTATGATCGCAAAGCGTGCGCCAATGACACATGACCGTGCGGCCCGCTGTGATGGTTGCAGTCGGCCCTTGACGAGGTTCTGGAGCGGGCACACGATCGTGCGGACAGCGACCCGCGCAGGGGGCCAACTTGGGCGATCTGGAACGGATGCTCGATCTATACGGACCGCTCTGGATCATGATGATGCTCTGGATCGGGCTTGCGGGCGCCGTCGCAATCGCCGCGGGCCGACGGGGCTACAACCAATACATCTGGTTTTTTGGATGCCTGGTGCTATCCCCGCTCATCGGTTTCGTGCTCCTGGCACTGCTCACTCCCGGACGCGGAGGCCCTCATCGGCCAGCCTGACCGCGCACGTCACTGGTGACCAACGTTTATCGGCGACGTTGCCGCATCGTCGCAAAGCGTGCGTCAATGTCACCCGGTCGCGCGATCGACATGGGACCCCAGAATGTCTAGCAGCGTCGGAAGGTCAGCTAACACGGCCGACCTGAAAGTCGCCCGTGGCGGCCTCAACGAAGCCTTCCTCCGTCAGCCGGGTCTCCATAAGGGGCAGGCCGCGCTCGATCACAACTGCAACGATCTGGGCCGTCAGGCGATCGAGGTCCGTGCATGCGTCAAGGTCCCACCAATGGTCTTCCCCGTCGTCGATCAGCTCGCCAATCCGCAGCTGCCAGCTGCAACGATAGGAAGGCGGCTTCCGACTCGGATCGTGACCCTGGGCAGCTAAGACACGGTCAAGCCCAACCCCGATATTGATTGTGAATCGCACGTGAGCCCGTGAACCGAACTGAGACTTCTGGAAGTTGACGACCCCCCAGCCGTCCGCTCCGCGTCGATGAAAGCTCGAACCGGTCTTGGTCAATCCGCGTCCGCGTAGGGCCGGCGCGATGTCGGTCGTCAACCACCCTGCAAATCGTTCAACGGCTGTGTCAGGCATGGCGGTTGCCCTCTATCGCATTCAATCGACAAGCGGGCCACGAGTGTACGAGCCCGGACTTGTGTCACGTCTCGTGATACAGCGTCTATCTATCGCAAAGCGTGCGCCAATAACGCTTGAGGTCGTGCGACCAAGGCGTGGGATCTATCGGCCGATGACGATGGATATCCGTACTGACCTATTCGTGAATCCCAGCGAGAGCAAGGACGCCAACGAGGATAAGTACCACGACAAGGACACCTCCCGTGACCAATACCGCCAGCAGCCGCTCATCCATGACTGGCTGACTGGGATATCCAAGATGACGGGCGATGAGCCACGCGCCCACGACCGTGACAGCGATCACTGCGCCAGCGTTACTCGGCGCTGCGACTGCGACCAGCACCGCCAAAGAGCCCAGGCCGAGCATGATCAGAAGCCGGAGAACCACTGGCTTCCCGAGGGTGAGTCCTGCACGCCGAGCAGCGAAGAGGGCGCCGGTGATGGCGACCACTCCAACCAACGTCGCGCCGAGGAGGACGAAGACCTCTCGACTCACGGGATCGGGCTCGCCTTGCAGTCATCTACAGCCACGACGATTGGCAGGGCAGCCGCAAGACAGACACAGATCAGACCCGGAGCCACCAGGCGCAGCGTCCCAGCCAAGGGGTCATCCATCAGCACGACGATATCCCGCGTCCGATGTGCGGGCAACGATCAGGCAGGCTACGCCACGAAGAGACACGGGCCTTTGGTCGCAAAGCGTGCGCCAATGTCACCAGATCGACGACGGCAAGCTTGCTTCTATCGGGCGATCACGACGACGATCACGGCAAGCGACAGCACCAGTGCAGCCACCAGAGCGCTCGTGAGCCATTTGGAGCGAGGCCGATCTCGAGTCAACCAGTACGCCGCGAAGCCGGCCGACGCTGCGGCGAGCACGAGGCCCAACGCCTCGGGTGCCGGCCCTTGGAGCAGGACTGCCAGCACGACCATGACGACCGCCAGCCCAACGAACAATCGAGCGAGCCACGGGCTGGCATCGACAACCGCCTCGCGCCCGCCGCGTTGCCAGATTGGGAAGACGACGACCATGGCGGTCACGACCATCGTCACGAGGGCGGCGTAGGCGTAGGCCACGGCAAGAGGATACGCACAGTCCGCAGACAGATGAGCTGCCGTCTGACAGAGTGCGCCGATAACGCCAGAGTCTGATGGGCAGGCTACCCAGAGGGCGTCGCGGGCCTCGGCCTCGTGACATCGCGGTGGTAGCAGCCGTCGAGTCCGTGGCCCTTGTTGCGCCAATCGTGGCGCCCGCAATTGCGAGCCTTGGGCACCACCAATCCCAGACGGTAGTACAGGACATCGGGCGTGTGCACCCGAAGCCAGGTGCGCCATCGAGCATTCCGAATGCTGAACGGATAGTCAGCAACGTCGCGGGCTGGGTCTGACATGGCCTCAGCATAGGTGTCGGCCAGATCGCAAAGCGTGCGTCAATGTCACTTGGCAGTACGGGCGAACCCGCGTTCCAGGGTCGTCGAGGCTGTCTGGAAAGGAAGGTTGGTGGGGCTACCGAGCGGCTTGGCTCACACCCCACGCGATCAGAACGACAACAGCCACCAATCCGACGATCAGCAGCACGCCAGCCAGCGTGCCCAGATAGTCCACGAAGGGTTCAGTCACCGCCGCCCCGATGTCATCTTGCGGACCTGTCGAGGTCACGGTGCGGGACAGACGAGTCAGGAAGCGGAGCACGATGGCGAGGTAGATGCCGCCGCCGATGACCAACCCCGCTCCCAGGAGTGGCTCGGTCGCCAGCATTTGGAGTCCGACCCACGGGAGCACGATCGCGCCGATCAGTGTCGGCACGAACATCAACCATACGAACTGACCCTGCCGAGCCATCACGCGACGAGCTGCGCAGTGGCGCACGCCGACCAGCAGTACCACAACGGCGATCGCGACGAGGACGGGTGTCTCCATCGCGGGAAGTGTCCATCGGGAGAAGCCGCGAATCAATCGCGCGACGGGCCCCTCGCCTTGCGGTGTCGGCGGGCACCCGAAGCCCGATGAGCGGGAAGGGACACCCGGCAGACCTCTCTGCTATCCATCAGTGTCCGTTAATGTCACCCGGGCCGTCTCACGCCCTATGTATGGAATGCGCACGTGGACTCGACCCCCGGCGCAAGGTCCGCAATCAGATCGTGAAGTAGTCGCCCTCGGAGGATCCGTGGGAACGCGGAGGGGAGACGACTGGGTGTCCAAGCCGATCGGGCGCGGGATCGTGGTGGTGGCGTTGGCCGCAGCCGCTCTCCTCGTCGGCATCGTGATCATCCCTCGCATGGAAAACGTCTTCGCGGGCGCGGCTGGCATTCATGACGCCGCGTCGCTACCCGAGCAGATCAACATCTGCGGGCGCAGTTGGAGCAAAGACGCGTTGAACCGCGAGTTCAGCCTGGCCGAGATCCGGGCGCGGGACGGCATCGAGCCCGTCGTCGTGGACCCTGGACTGTTCGCGTCGTGCCCGGCCGGGCCGTGCACGACGCTGGCTCAGAGCGGTCCCTGCGATACCGTGATCTGCGTGCGCGTCGGCGAGGATGCTTACCTTGACTATGCGCTCCAAGGCAGACAGTACGCGCACGCCGCCAGAGCACGTGATAGCGAAGTTGACCGAGTCGGTGGCCGTAGCGAAATATCCTTGGCTCCGCCCAGCTTGATCCTGAGCGACACGAGCCGGTTCAGGCGGTCGAGCGGGGACAGGTTCTCGGCAAGGTGATGGATCGAAGCGACAGGTCCTCGAGGTTAGTCAGGAGCGAAAGCACCTCGATGCGCTTCGCTGACCACGAGGTGAAGGATTCGAGTCCTCGGAACCGATCTGGGAGCGTCAGGTGCCAGCCTTGCTTTCGGCCGGCGCGATATCGAGGTACACGAGGGGCCGTACCCAGATGGCCTCGGCCTGGTGGGCTCGCCACGCATTCTTGAACGAGGGGCATGCGGCCACAAAGGCGGACATCACCGGCCCCGACTGGGCTTGATGCTGGTTCTCGCTGACCGGGCCGTCGCCCACATCACCCATCGTCGCAAGATACGGCACCGTCGAGTCGCAAAGCGTGCGGGAATGTCATCCGAGCGCTTTGGAGCCCAATGCGCGGTAGGACGAGGCCGTGGACACGATCGTGGCGGAGACTCGGCGCAGTCGCCAAAGAGGCTCTCGCGCCGGTCCAGTACTCTCGGCCCAACAGGAAGTTGGGCGACTCGGGCAGGAACGGAGCGTGAGACCGTCCATGGTCGATACCTACGGTGGCGGCCTCTTCGTGGCCACGTGTGCCGTCTCGTTCTTCGTGTTGTTCTCGACGATCCTCTCCAGCCTGTTTGTTCCCGTGGATCGGCTCACCTCGATGCCAACGTGGTATCGGACACTGACCATCCCGAGGCGAACCCGCCCGGTGCTCCTGTACTACAAGGCGGCGTGCTCCGTGTTCCTGATCCTGAGCCTGACACTGCCGCTGTTCGTGCTCCTCAAGTGGGACCAGGTCGGGGCCCAAGACCATGTCGCCGGGGCGGCGAGTTGGATCGGGATCCTGATCTGGTCCGCCGTTCTCTGGAGGACGGTCGGCGGGGTTCGGTAGGTCGCACTTTGTCGGTCGTGTCGCAAGGCGTGCGCCAATGTCACCCGAGGACTCAGGGCTCGACCTGCACATGAGCCGATGAGGTCATCAGGTGGCTTTGACCTGGGCGGCATAGTCCGCGGGCTGTCAGCCGGTGTTCGGTGGGTACTCGCCCACCCAGTACTGCTTGATCGCGACGCCCCGCGCCCGAAGTTCGACGAACAGTTCGCGGATCCGGGGCCGGGGCCAATAGCCAAGGGTCAGCCGGGTCACGGGCACGCCATCGCGTGTCAGCCGCAACGAGGCGATGTTCTCGAGGGTGAACTCGGCCTGCGTCCGCCCGTCGAGCGCAAGCACGACGCCCGGCCGCTGGAGCAGGACCTCGATCCAGCGCCGCACCACGACCGTGTCGTCGGAGAACGTCAGCTCGCGCTGGATGTAGAGCCAGCCGCCGTCGATGAACAGAAACGCGAACGCGGCCATCACTACGACCAGGAACCCGACCCACCACTGCTCGGTGCCTACCCGCAGCGTCGCCATACCCCGAACGGCGACCACCACCCCGGCCACGCACACCACGACAAAGAGGATCGGCCCCGGTTGGGGCGCTGGTGGATTGACGCGCGTCGTCACGTCGCGTCTGCTCCGGCGATCCCGCTCCCGGCAGAGATGACCTCGCTCGACAGGGCCCTCATACCGAACGCATCCTCGACGATGCTGCCTGTTGCCGGTCCGTCGGCCAGGACCGCCATTGAACCGACCATTACGAAGACACGCATCTGGAGTCCATGGTACGGGTCGTTCTCGTCGCAAAGCGTGCGCGAATGTCACCCGGTCGCGCGCTGTCAAACCTAGCCGGATGTCAAGCCACGTCGATGCGGCGAGGCCGGCTCGGCGCGAACCAAGTTGCCGGGCAAGAAACCTATGATCGTGGAGTGAACATCTTCCAGATCGTCCTCGTTCTTGCCGTCTTGATCCTGTGGCTCTTACTCCTCAACTCGTGGCGGTTGAGGAACTGGCGGGCAGTAACCTTGGGTGCGGTTGGGACGATCGTGTTCCTGGCCGCCGGGATGCTTCCCAGCTCGGTCCGGGAAGTGGCTCAACCTGGCATCTGTTTCGTGTTCGTGTGGGTCTTCCTGTTCCGGCCGGGGCTCGTCGGCGTGATGCCCCCGGAGGAGTACGACTATGTCGATGCGCACATCCAGATCTTGCGGCGGATCGATCGGCGGAAGCACGCCTCCGATCGACCCGACCCGACGACCGCTCTCCGCGAATACGAGTCGGACGTACGATCGCTCGAAGCACTCGACGCGCCGCTGGCATGGTCGAAACTCCACCGGGACACGGTTCGAGAGCTGGAGCGACGATTGACCGCCATGAAGGCAGGAACGCTGCGGTCCCCTGAAGACTTGCGGCCATTTGACGACCGCTGGCTCGAGGTCGGGCAACTCTTCCGGGACACCCTGAGGGCCAGGGCTGGGTTCTGGACTGGCTGGCCCCATTTGGTCCGACGCTCGGGGTCGTAGACAGCGTCATCGCAATGCGTGCGCCAATGTCACCTGGCGAGCTTCGTCGACGGATAGGCAGCCTGTGGCAAGCTCTGGCGCTGAGACTCGGGAGCTTTCAACCAACTCTGCGGTCAGACAGCGTCCGCCAACGTCGCCTGACATGATCGACCGTCGACAGCCAGGACCTCGTAGGGCGGCCCCGGTGCCCCGGCCGGACAATGAACCGTCACGTATCGGCGCTGCTTAGGCACGGCGTCTCGGCACGCGCTGCGGTCACGATCCCGAGAAGCGTCCATGCGCCGAGGGTACAGCGCCCCGGCATCGCAAAGCGTGCGTCGATGACGCCAGAGCGCATCGATCTCTGGCAGCGACCCGACAGTACCGGCCGCCTAGACTTGGTGCCATGACCGACCTGGGTGTGACGCTGCTCTTCGCTGTTGCGGCGGTCTTCCTGGTGGTTGGACTCAGCGCGGGTATCGCGACGGAGCACACCGACGCCCAGCTACCCCGGGCGGTCACGTACGGACAGCGTCGTCGCCATGTCCGGCGTCGAGCGTTGCTCGTTGAAGTCCCAGTCATGGGCTTAGCGTGATTTCGCCGGAGGCTTCTTCTTTGCGAACTGGGGCGCCAGCTTCAGGTAATGGTCGAAGCCTGACTGGGCGATCTGGCCCAGTTCCTCGACTAGTGGCTCGTCGACGGTCGTGAAGTTGAAGCACGACTTGCCCTGCATGCGGCGGCGCAGAGCGGGCGACATCGACTCGACGACCTCGGGTTGGGCGTAGACCGACATCAGGTAGACGCTGACGTAGCGCTTGCCCACGCGAGTGCCGCCGACGTAACCCCACGGCTCGGCTTCGAGCCCGGGGATCTGGAGGATCAGGCCGTCGGCATCGTCCTTGGTCGCCACCAGCCGCGAGCGGAACGGGTCGAAGATCATGCGAAGACGGCGATCGACCTCGGCGAAGGCCACCGTCGGTGGCGGACGACCACTCACGGTCAGGCCAACCCTGTGGAAGGCACGACGACCTCGAATCCTTCGCGCTCCGCCGCTTGAGCGAGACGATCATCGAGGGTCACGAGCGGGAGCGAGGCCGGACGATCCTCGGATGCGCTGATCGCGGCGCCGAGCTGAAACGCGTCAGCTGCCCGCAGCCCATGCACGCGGAGGAGCCGATTGGCTGTCTGACGAATCCGGTCGACCGGCTGGACCTCCTGCCAAGCGTGCACGAGCTCGTCGAGACGTTGGATCGCTTTCGCGCTGCCAGGGCCATCCAGCCTCGCCTCGCGTTCCATTCGGGCGATGGCCGACACACATTCGACCCGAGTCGCCCACCAGACGATGATCTCGCCGTCCCGTTCGACCTCGGCCATGGCGGCCGAGGTCGAGGGCTCCCCGACGAGCAGGGGCACGATCGCCGACGTATCCCAGAACCTCATCGGCCGGATCGGCGCTCGTCGAGCACCGCTTCAACCGCGCTGGAGCCTGGCGTCAGCGGAGGCGGCGGGGTCCGCAACAGCTCTATCGGCAGGACGCCTGTCCCGACCCGAATCAGCCCGGCGCGCTGAAGCCGAAGAAGCCGGCCGGTCGGGTCGGGGGCCGAACCCATGGGCTCGAGCATCGCCACGGCCCGCCCGCGATCGGTGATCACAACACTCTCTCCGCTGCGCACGAGGTCGATCAGCGCGCTCAGGCCGTTCTTTGCCTCGGTGATCGTTGCCGTCTTCATCTGCCTATTCTAGCCAGTTCGTTCTGGCCTGTATAGCCCGAGGTGTCGCCGGTCGTCTCTAGTCTCGATCTCTCCCCGGCGCGTCCATGCCTGCTCCACAAGTCGCGGCGACAGTGGGACGCGAACGCAGGCGAACGACCCGCGAACAGAACCAGACCGAACGTCGGAGGACGACATGAACGAACGAAATGCCAGCCGGGGCCCCAACTGGGCTGTCCTGCTCCTTATCCCAGCCGCGGTGATCGTCGCCAAGGGCATGCATCACCGCCGGATGATGTGGGAGTCCGATTGGACGCCGGAGGGCGCCGCCGGACACCGGCACGGGCATCACGGGAGGTTCGGCGGCAACGTCGAAGCCGGCTCATTCCGGCTGCCGCCGAAGATCGAGTGGATGCTCGACGCCTGGCACACCCGCGCCCACCAGAAGGCCGAGTCGACCGACGCGACGGCGCCCGAGACCCGAGAGGGATCGGAGACGGTCTGAGAACCGCCCTCAGTAGGCCACGAGCTTCCGGATGCCTTCGGCGATCTTCTCCGGGTTGACCATGAACCAGTCCTCGAGGACATGGTTGTAGGGCACGCCCGGGACCTCGGGGCCGGCGATCCGCGTGACCGGCCCGTCGAGGTAGTCGAACGCCTCCTCGCCGACGATGGCCGCGACCTCCGCCCCGTAGCCCCCGAACTTGTTGTCCTCGTAGACGACGAGGCACTTGCCGGTCTTGCGGACCGAGTCGAGCAATGTCTCGCGGTCGAGCGGCCGGAGCGTCCGCAGGTCGACGACCTCGGCGCTGATGCCGTCGTCGGCGACGCGGTCGGCCGCCTCGAGCGCGTAGTGGGCCATCAGCCCGTACGCGACAACGGTCACCTGCGAGCCCGGATGGGTGACCTTGGCGACTCCGAGCGGGACGGTGTAGTCCGTGTCCGGGACCTCGCCACGGACCGACCGGTACATCTTCTTGTGCTCGAAGAAGAGGACCGGATCCTCGTCGCGGATCGAGGAGCGGAGCAGACCGCGCGCGTCATAGGGCGTGGACGGCACGACGACCTTGAGCCCCGGGACGTGGGTGAAGAACGCCTCCACCGATTGCGAGTGGTAGAGCGCGCCGTGGACGCCGCCGCCGTACGGGGCGCGGATCGTCATCGGGACGCCGTAGCCGTTGTTCGAGCGGTAGCGCATCCGCGCCGCTTCGGAGACGATCTGGTTGAAGGCCGGGAAGATGAAGTCGGCGAATTGGATCTCGGGGACCGGCCGCAGCCCGTTCACCGCCGCGCCGATCGAGGCGCCGATGATCATCAATTCGGTCAACGGCGTGTCGATGACCCGGTCGTCGCCGAACTCCGCCCACAGCCCGTCGGTGGCCAGGAAGACACCGCCCTTCTTCCCGACATCCTCGCCGAGGACGATGACCGTCTCGTCGCGGCGCATCTCGTCTGCGAGCGTCTCGCGGATCGCCTCGATGAACGTGCGGGGCGGCATCAGCCGGCGGCCTCCGGATCCTCGGCGTAGACGTAGCGCATCGCCTGCGCAGGGTCGGGGTCTGGCTGGTGCTCGGCGTACTCGGTCGCGTCTTCGACCGCGGCGGCGATCTCGGCCGACATGGCGGCCTCGATCTCGTCGGTCAGGACGTCGGCATCGCGGAGCTGCTCGCGGAAGCGCGGCAGCGCGTCGTGCTCGCGACCGGATTCGAGGTCTTCCTCGGACCGGTACTTCGTCTGCTGATCGTCGGACGAGTGACCGGTCAGCCGGGTCACCTTCGCCTCGATCAGGGTCGGTCCCCCGCCGGAGCGGGCGAGCGCGACCGCCTCACGCGCCGCCGCGTAGCAGGCCAGCACGTCCGCCCCGTCCACGACGACGCCCGGGATCCCGTAGCCGGACGCCCGGTCGGCCACGTCCTCGACCGAGACCTCCATCGCGGCCGGGACGCTGATCGCATAGCCGTTGTTCTCGACCACGAACACGAACGGCAGCTTGTGGATGGCGGCGAAGTTGAGGCCCTCGTGGACGTCGCCCTGGTTCGACGAGCCCTCGCCCATGCTGGCCATGGCAACCTGGCCGGTCTTGCGGATCTTCGCCGCCAGCGCGATCCCGACCGCGTGGAGGAGCTGGGTCGCGACCGGCGACGAGACCGACACGATGTTGTGCTCGTGGCTGCCGTAGTGGCCCGGCATCTGGCGGCCGCCCGACGACGGGTCGGACGCGGTCGCGTACTGCGCGGTCATGATGTCGCGCGGGCTCATCCCGAACGTCAGGCAGGTCGCGATCGAGCGATAGAACGGCGCGATCCAGTCGTGGCCGCGTTCGAACGCCCAGGCGATCCCGACCTGCGCCCCCTCGTGGCCCTGGCCGCTGATGACGAACGGGATGCGGCCGGCGCGGTTGAGGATCCACATCCGCTCGTCGACCGCGCGCGCGAGCGCGACGTAGCGGTACATCTCGACGAGGTCGGCGTCGGTCAGGCCGACGCCGGCGCCGAGGTGGGAGTCGCTGTCGCGGGTGACCGCCATCGGTGCTGGTCCGGCCTCCTCGTGTCGCCGGGCGATGCCGGCCTTGCCTGCGCTAGAAGTTGAGCGAGCGCCCGTCGACGGCCATGGCCGCCTCGCCGATGACCTCCGACAGCGTCGGATGCGCGTGGGTCGCGGCGCCGATCTCCCACGGCGTCGCCTCGAGCTCGAAGCCGAGCGATGCCTCGGCGATGAGGTCGGTGGCGTGCGGCCCGACGACGTGGACGCCGAGTGTGTCGTTCGTGTCGGCGTCGGCGATGACCTTGGCGAACCCCTCGTACTCACCGCCGATGATCGCCTTGGCGATCGCCTGGAACGGGACCTTGCCGATCTTGAGCGTGTGGCCGGCGGCGGTGGCCTGCGCCTCGGTCAGGCCGATCGAGGCGATCTCGGGGCGGCAGTAGGTCGCGCGCGGCTGGGCGGTGTAGTCCATCTCGGGGACGTCGGCGTCACCGGCGATGGTGTGCGCCGCGATGAGACCCTCGTGCGCCGCCGTGTGCGCCAGCCACAGCCCGCCGATCACGTCGCCGATCGCGTAGACGTGCGGCTCCTTGGTCCGCATCCGGCCGTTGACCTTGATGACGCCGCGGTCGGTCTCGATCTTCGTTGTCTCGAGGCCGATGTCCTCGATGTTGGCGGCCCGGCCGGTGGCCACGAGCATCAGCTCGGCACGGAGCTCGGCCGGCTCCTTGCCGTCGGGTCCGACCATCAGGCAGATGCCGTTCTCGTCGGCGGTGACCGAGGCCGCGTCGAACCGGGCGCTGGTCATGACCGTCATGCCGCGCTTGGTGAAGCTGCGCTCGACGACCTTGCTGACGTCGGCGTCCTCGAGCGGGACGATCTGGGGGAGGTATTCGAGCAGCGTCACCTTGACGCCGACGTCGGCGTACATGCTGGCGAACTCGACGCCGACCGCGCCCGCGCCGACGATGACGATGTCCTTCGGCAGCGTGTCCAGCCTGAGGATGTCGTCGCTCGTCACGATCCGCTTGCCGTCAGGCGTCAGCCCGGGGAGCGACTTGACCCGCGAACCGGTGGCCAGGATCACGTCGGTGGCGTTGAGGACGCGTTCGCCACCGCCGCCCGGCGTGCCGTCCTCGCCGGTCTGGCTGACCTTGACCTTGCCCGCGCCGTCGAGCCGTCCGCGGCCGGCGACCCAGGTCACCTTGTTCTTGTCGATGAGGGTCTTGAGCCCGGTCCACATCCGCTTGACGACGGCGTCGCGCCGGGCCGCCATCGCCGCGTAGTCGACGACGGGATCGCCATCGATCACCACGCCGTAGTCCTTGGCATGGCGGACCCGCTCGGCGAAGGCCGCCGATTCGAGCAGCGCCTTGGTCGGGATGCAGCCGCGGTGGAGGCACGTGCCGCCGATCTTGTCCTCGTCGACCAGGGCGACCTTGAGGCCGAGCTGGGCGGCACGGAAGGCCGCCGAGTAGCCGCCGGTGCCCGCGCCGAGCACGACGAGGTCGAAGTCGTTGGAAGAGCCGACAGCCATGGGTCAGGGAGCCTCGGAGCGCCTCGAAGCCGTCGTCGCGCGTCGGCTGGGCAGGTGGGTCATCGCGACCGATGGTACGCGCGGCATCGCGAGACGCGCAACCGAGCGACGCGGGCGCCTGATGCTAGACTCCGGCGGTCGAGCGTCCCTGCGGCCAGGGCTCGCCGATCGCCGCTGGAGCGTGCTTGGTGGACCCCGCGATCGTGCTTCGGACCGTCGTCCTGATGCTCATCGCCTACCTCCTGGGTTCGATCCCGATGGGGGTCGTCGTGGCCCGGGTCAGCGGAGGGACGGATCCGCGCACGATCGGTTCGGGCCGGACGGGCGGCACGAACGCCCTGCGCGCGCTGGGACGCGGCCGGGCTGCCATCGTCGTGACCGGCGACCTTTTCAAGGGCGTCGTGCCGGTGCTGCTCGCCCGGTACGTCACCGGCGGCGATCCGCTCGTCGAGGTGCTGTGCGGCGCGGCCGCGGTGGCCGGCGCGATCTGGTCGGTCTTCGCCGGGTTCCGCAGCGGCCGGGGGGTCGGGACCGGGGTCGGGACGATGCTGGTCATCCAGCCCGTGGCGGTGCTGCTCGCGACGCCCGTCTTCATCGGGGTGATCCTGCTGACGCGGTACGTGTCGCTCGGGTCGCTGATCGGCTCGGCGGCCATGTTCCCGGCCATGCTGCTGGTCCTGCTGGTCGTGCCGGACACGCCCCTGCCGTACGTCATCTACTCGGCCGTCGGGGCGGCGCTGATCTGGCTGGCCCATGCCGACAACATCGACCGGCTCCTCCACGGGACGGAGCGCAAGTTCGACCTCGGGCTCCTCGCGGGCAAGCGCCCGAGCGGCGGGTGAGAATCGGACGTAGGGATCCGGCACGGGGTGGTCGAGTTCTGGTGTCGTCCAGGGTGTGATCATCGGTGCCGCCTTGGCGTTCCTGACGACGATCCGAGCTGGATGCGGTGGCGAAGGCGGAGACGACGACTGTCAACGGTTGGAGTTCGATCCGCAGGGCCGGCGACCCGGCAACGGACGTCGGTGCGTGCCTGCACTTGCAGAAGGCCCTGCGCGTCAACGTGTTCGAAGAGGCCGCGTACTGGACGACGAGCGTCGATAGCGCAGGGAGAAGCCAGATGCGTACCGCCTGCACTTCCCGCCAGGGCATTCCCGCCGAATGACGCCTCGGTCGCTACAGCGACGGACACTGTCGGGTACATGGCGCGCAGTCCGACCGAGCCGGTCAAGCGTGGATGATCATTCGGGTGTCGTGACGAAGCCGGATGGTTCGGTCGACATCCTGCTCCAGTCGCAGGCGCGAGCGGGCCGGCCAGAACTGGCTGACCGACCCGACAGTCGATCGGGCCGATGTTCATCGCCGAGTTGGAGGAGCCGAGCCACCAGTGACCGGCGGCTGACCGTGAAGACGGCGCCAGGGTCTCGTCGACCTGACGCGCCTGATCCACCACACGGTCGGTATCGGCGACGCGACTAAGCGCCTGGTGTCGTGGCCATGGCGGGACGCTCTCGACCATCCGGCTCGTTCCCATCCAACGGCGGCTCGATTGCACTTCTTCCGAGCACGGCGACGCGGCAATGGCGCGCCCAGGCTTCGACGAGAGGCCGTCTTCCATGCGCTACGACTACTACTTCCTCAGGATGGTGTGCGGTGCGCTTCGGGGACCTCAGGGCGCTCGACGGTGGGCTGTCGGCGGTGGCAGGATGAGGCGGCCGCGTTGTCGGCCTTATGCGAGCGGGTCCGCCCCCCGGATGCGAGATGGACGCCGCCAGCGGGATGCTGACGGTCGGAGATCCAGGGACTCGAGCTCCGAGCCGCGAGGACTGACCTGGAGCGATTCGGAGCGAGCACGACTGGCGGCTGTCGAGCGGACGAGTTTCGCGACACCTGGACCGATCTGTCGAAACGCGACGCGCGGCAGATCTGGCTCGCGGCGCGACAATTCGTCGCGCCGTGCCCAGGCTGACCCCGACCCCGAGAATCGAACGACCCGGGTCGGCTGACAACCCGGGTCGAGATCACGCTGGTTCGGCGGGCCGTGGGTCGGCCCGCACCGAGAGGACTGGGTCAGCCGCCGCGCTGGCTGCGGAAGCAATCGCTGCAGTACACCGGCTTGCCGCTGGTGGGTCGGAACGGGACCTGGGCCTCGCGGCCGCAGGACGAGCAAGTCGCCGAGAACATCTCGCGGGGACCGCGATCGCGGGAGCCGTAGCCGCCGCCACCGTAGCCGCCGCCCGAGCCACCGGCGGAATACCCGCCGCCGGCCCCGTAGCCGCCATACGAGCTGCCGCCACCGTCCGCATTGCGGGCGGCCTTGCGGCTGGCGCGGCAGGACGGGCAGCGGCGAGGCTCGGTGAAGCCACGCTGCGCGTAGAAATCCTGCTCGGAGGCGGTGAACACGAACTCCTGTCCGCAGTCCGCGCAGGTCAGGTTCTTGTCGTTGTACACGAAGACAAAACTCCTCTCGGTAGCCAACGCGAGCCCGTCGGGTTTCTCGCGTCAGCCGTGAGAGGAGTCCGAGTCGTGTCGAGCTACATATCCGGCCACGGACCCTTCCATGGCGTTTTCAGGCGGGATGGTACGCGGTTCGCAAACGCTTGCCAATACCTGACTTTCGGGTCCCAGCGAGCACGAAATGGACCCGTCGCGCGCCGCGTCGCGGTCAGTCCCCGCCCGACGTCCTCTCGTCGGCCGGAGCCGGGTCGCCGGGTGGCGCGACCGAGAACTCGCGCCGCGCGGAGGCGAGGAACGCCTCGACCTCAAGACGTTGCCGCGCCTCGCCCCAACCGAGGTCGGTGCCGAGGATGGCCGCGACCCGCGGGGCGATCGCCGCTCCCCGATCGGGGAGTTCCTGGGCCACCCTGGTCCGGCGCGCGAGGACGTCATCGAGCGACAGGGCCAGCTCGTGGCGTGCGGCCCACGCGACCTCGGCCTCGAGGAAGACCCGGCCCGGGACGAGCGGATGCAGGAGGTCCAGCTCCGCGCCGAGGGCGACGACCGCGGGCGCCTCGGTCCCGTGCCGGGCGACCAGCCGTGCCGCCGTCTCCGGTCCGACCGTGCGCACGGCCGGGATCGTCGAGAGCTCACCGGCGATCCTGGCGAGGGCGTCCGTCTCCGCGGCACCGACCAGCCGCCGCTCGGCCGTGTCGCTCGGGCGACGTCTGGCCTCCTCCCGCCCGAGGACCGCGTCGATCACGTCGCGGGCCATCACCCGGTAGGTCGTGTACTTGCCGCCGCCGATCCGGACGACACCGGTCGGTTCGACCGTGACCCGGTGCTCGCGCGAGGCCTTGACCGTGGATCCGCCCTGCGCGATGAGCGGTCGCAGCCCCGCGTACGTGCCGACCACATCGGCCCGGGTCAGGTCCACGTCCATCGTCGCGTTGACCGTGTCGAGGAGGCGGTCCACCTCCCAGCCGGCCGCGGACGGACGCGCGGCCGGCCCGTCGAACGGGGCGTCCGTGGTGCCGATCAGCCAGTGGTCGGGCCACGGGACCAGGAAGACGATCTTGCCCGGCACCCGGATGGTGAGCCCGGTCTTGTTCGGGATGCGTTCGCGCGGGACGACGAGATGGGCGCCGCGGCTCGGGAGGATCCGGAGCGAACCGCCCTTGAACGGATGGTCGGCCTCGGCGGCCCAGACGCCGGTCGCGTCGACCACCGCCCGCGTCCGGATCTCGAAGGTCCCGCCGGTCAGCAGATCCTCGGCGCCCAGGGCGGTGATCGTCCCGCTCGTCTCGTCGGTGCGAACCCCAGTGGCACGGATCCGGGTGAGCGCCACACCGCCGGCCGCGACCGCCGTCCGGGCTACGGCCAGGGTGTACCGCGCGTCGTCCTCGACCCCATCGTGGTAGAGCAGCCCGCCGCGGAGGCCCTCGTGCCGAAGGGTCGGCGCGAGGTCCAGGGTGTCCGCCCGCGACAGGCGCCGATGCCAGCCGCCGTCGTGCCGTGCCCCGAGGATGTCGTAGAGCGTCAGGCCAGCGTCGTAGAACGCCTTCGAGGCGTACGGCAGCCCGTAGATCGGGAAGAGCAGCGGCTGGATCGTGACGAGATGCGGGGCCAGCGACAGCAGCCGCGACCGCTCGGCGAGCGCCTCGCGGACCAGGCCGAAGCGGAACTGCTCGAGGTATCGCAGCCCGCCGTGGATGAGCCGCGACGAGCGCGAGGAGGTGCCGGCGGCGATGTCGTCCTGTTCGACCAGGACCGCGCGCATCCCGCGCGAGACCGCGTCGAGCACCGCTCCGCTGCCGACGATGCCGCCACCGACGATCACCACGTCCCACGTCTCGCCAGCCACGGCAGCGAGGTCAAGGGCCCGTCGCTCGAGCGGCGACACGCGACGGGGCGGCGTCTCCGACTGCTCGATCATCCTCCGGCCGAGCCGGGCGGCTGGCGCGAGATCCGCCACAGCAGCCAGCCCGTTCCGACGATGAGCACGAGGATGGCCAACGGCGTGTGGAAGACGATCTCCTGGAGACCGACCGGGAGGATGCTCGTCAGGACCGCCAGGCCGAGCACGACGGCGACGGCGATCCCCGCGACGATCAGGACCTCGCGCCAGCCGGCCTGACGGCCGACGCCCCGGGGTTCAGCCACGATCCGCCTCGGCCGGGATGCCGATCGGTGCGACGAGGACCCGGCCCGCATGGGCCGCGCCGCGACGTGTCAGGAGGCCGGTCTTGGGCCGATGGAACGTGACCGTCAGGTCGGCGATGACCGCCGGATCGGACGGCTCGCCGCTCGACAGGTCGATCGCGGTCGGGGTGTCGACGGCGACGACCGGGACGCCGGCGGCGCGCGCCTGGCCGATGACCTCGACCGCCGCGCGGATCGGCTCTCGAAGCGCCCCGTGGACGCCGGTCCCGAGCAGCGCGTCCACGACGACGGCGGCCTTCTCGACGCCGTGCGCGAACATCGCCACGTCGCGCGGCACCGCGAGGTGGACCTTGACGATCCCGTTGTCGCGGGCGACGCGGTCCCAGTTGCGTGCCGACGAGACGCCACGCGGCCGGGCCTCCGTGGCGACGACCGCGACGATCACCGACGCCCCGGCAAGGGCCAGTCGTCGCGCCGCCACGAACCCGTCGCCGCCATTGTTGCCCGGCCCGCACATGACGACGATCGGGCCACTCCCCCACCGGCCGAGGTCGCCCGCAAGCGCCTTGACCGCCGCCGCGACGGCCGTACCTGCGTGCTCCATCAGCCGGAGCTCCGGATAGCCGAGCGCCTGGGCACGGAGGTCGGCGCCGGTCATCATCTCCGCGGAGATGGCGGGCAGGTCGGCTCGCGCGGCCCAGCGCCGGCGAAGTCCCCGCAGGTCCATCTCGAAGATAGGCGGGTCGTCGGCGGGCAGGAGCGGAGCTGCGTCCGGAGTCGGGGGGTGCGCAGTGGCAGGCATCGCGCCCGAAGCGTAGCCGAAGTCAGGGCGTGGGCTGGGGTTCCCGAAGCCGCGCGACGATGTGGGCGGGCAGCTCGTAACCCTGCCACGGCTCGGCCTTGGTCGGCTTGTCGTCCACAAGCCCAACGACCTCGAACGAATACCAGCCTGTCGTATCGCCACCGGCGGTCACGAAGACCACGATCGCGTCGAACGGGTAGAGGCGATCGCACAGGGCGGTCGGCGAGCACGCGTCGTCCACGACGATGCGCGTGGCGCCGGCGACCTCTGCCTCGTGTCCCTTTCGGGCCAGCTCGATGGCCTTCGCACACGCGGCGGGCGAGATCCTGCCGCAGTCCCCGTTCCCGGGCTGCGCGGACGCCGGCGTGGTCGAAGCCGGAACGTCCGACGTCGACGGCGAAGGGGTCGCCAAAGCGGGCGTCGGTGACCCGATCGGGCTCGGGTCGGTCCGAGCGGACCCGCCGCCCTGCGATCGGGGCGCGACGACGATGAACGCGATGATCGCGACCGCGATCAACAGGAGGCCGATGGGCAGCCTCCGGTCCGCCGGACGGCCCGGATCGGGGGAAGGAACCGGGAACGTCATGGGCGGACGCGTGCCATTCCGGCATCGAGGTCCAGGAACCCTTCGCGTTCGAGGCCCCGTGCAGCGAGGCCGATCGCATTTCCGTCGTGGTGGCCCAGCCGTTCGGGCAGCCGCACCCAGGTCCCGGCCGGCGCCTCCGTCACGGCCGCGACGAGACGACCGCGAAGCCAGCGGGTCGTCATCGCGAACGGCACGACCGCGGTCTTCGGCCCTTCGATGACGACCATGCCCCGTGAGGCGCACAGCGTCGCGAGTGGGCAGGCATCGCAGAGCGGGGCACGGGCGGTGCACGTCGCCGACGCGAGATCCATGACGGCATCGAGCCAGCGACCGGGTCGTCCGCGGGCGACGAGGTCATCCGCCGCGGCCTGGAGACCGGGCGAGCCCGGCGGCACTCCCAGCACGCGACCGACGACTCGTCGCACGTTCACGTCGAGTGGTGCGACGGGAACGCCGAATGCCGAGGCGGCGACGGCGCGGGCGGTGTACGGACCGATCCCCGGCAACAGCTCGAGCTCCGCGACTGTCGCCGGCACGCGGCCGTCGTGGTCCGCGACGATCGTCCGGGCCGCGTCACGGAGGGTCAGGGCCCGCCGGTTGTAGCCCAGCCCTGCCCATGCGGCGAGCAGCTCGTGAGTCCCGGCGTCGGCCAGGTCCCCGGGTGTCGGCCAGCGGTCCACGAATCGACGCCAGGCCGGCCCGACGCGCTCGATCCCGGTCTGTTGCGACATGACCTCCGCGACCAGCACCTCCCAGGGACTCGACGCCGTACGGATGAGGAGCGGTCGGCGCGCGGTGTCGTGCCATCGGAAGAGACGCGAAGTGAACCGTCGTCGAGTGATGGGGATGGCCACGCCCCTACGATAGGCGACATGAAGTTCGGTGCCGCGGTCTGGATCAACCAGACGACCTGGCCGGAGCTGCGCGACGCGTGTCTCGCCGCGGAAGCCGCCGGTTGGGATTCGCTGTGGATCGACGACCACCTGCTCGCCGACGAGGGGGATCCGACCGACCCGAAGCTCGAGGGTTGGGCGACCCTGTCCGCGCTGGCGGGCATCACCGACCGTGTCCGGCTCGGGCTGCTCGTGGCGGCCAACACGTTCCGCGGCCCGGGCCTGACGGCCAAGCTCGCGACGACAGTCGACCACATCTCCAACGGACGGCTCGTCCTCGGCCTCGGTGGCGGCTGGTTCGAGCGCGAGCACGACGCCTTCGGGATCGACTTCGGTGGCGGGTTCGGGGAGCGACTCGACCGGCTCGAGGAGGCCGTCGGGCTCATCCGGCGGTTGCTCGATGGCGAGCGCGTGACCCACGAGGGCCGGTTCTACACGATGCACGACGCGCTCTGCACGCCGCGACCGGTCCAGCCTCGCCTGCCGATCCTGATCGGCGGATCCGGGCCTACCAAGACGCTCCGGACGACAGCTCGCCACGCCGACCTGTGGAACGGCTACGGCCCGCCCGAGCTGATCGCGGCGACGAGCGAGATCCTGCGGGAGCGCTGCGCGGAGGCCGGCCGCCCCTACGACGCCATCGAGCGGACCGTGACCATCGACGCGGTCATCCGTGAATCCACCGACCAGGCGCTCGCCGCCTGGGCCGACATCGCCCGCCGATACGGGCTCGATGGGCGCACGGGCGCCGACGGCTCGGACCGCGGGCTCTCGGTCGGAGGGTCCGTCGCGGACGTCGCCGCCTATCTCGACGGCTACCGCCGGCTCGGGGTCGGCGAGATCGTCTTCACGTTCCGCGCCCCGTTCGACCTCGAGACGATCGGACGGGTCGGGGAGCTGAGGGCCGCCCTCAGATCTTGAGCATCACGTGCTTGACGACCGTGTAGTCCTCGATCGCGTACATGCTCTGGTCCTTGCCGTAGCCGGACTCCTTGAATCCACCGTGCGGCATCTCGGACACGAGCATGAAATGGTCGTTGATCCAGACGGTCCCGAACTGGATCGCCTTGGCGACGCGCATCGCCTTGCCGGCATCGCCCGTCCAGACCGAGGCCGCGAGGCCGAACCGGACGTCGTTGGCCCAGGCGATGGCCTGCGCCTCGTCGCTGAAGCGCTGGACGCTGACGACCGGGCCGAACACCTCGTCCTGGACGATCTCGCTGCGCTGGTCCGGGCCCGCCACCACGGTCGGTTCGTAGTAGGCACCCGGGCGCTGCGGTCGATGGCCGCCGGTCACGATCTCGGCGCCCGAACGCGCGCGATCGACCATCCCCTCGACCTTGTCGGCCTGGGCGGCCGCGATGAGCGAGCCCATCTCGATGTCGTCGCCCTCGGCCGGGTCTCCCCACTTGATGGTCTTGACCGCGTCGGCCAGGTCGGCCACGAACTTGTCGTAGATCTTCGGGCCGGTGATGACCCGGCAGGCGGCCGTGCAGTCCTGGCCGCTGTTCCAGTAGCCGAACAGCTTGATGTTCTCGATGACGGCCTCCATGTCGGCGTCGTCGAAGACGATGACGGGCGCCTTGCCACCGAGCTCGAGGTGGAGCCGCTTGACCTTCTCGGCCGCGGTCCGGGCGATGTGCTTGCCGGTGTCGGTGTCGCCGGTGACCGAGATCATCCCGACCTTGGGATGCGCGACGAGCGGGTCGCCGATCGTGGCGCCGGTCCCGGTGATCACGTTGAGGACGCCGGGCGGGAGGATGTCCGCGGCGATCTCGGCGAGGACGAGCGCCGTCAGCGGCGTGCGGGCCGACGGCTTGAGGACGACCGCGTTGCCGGCCGCGAGGGCCGGGCCGATCTTCCAGCCGGCCATCATGATCGGGTAGTTCCACGGCGCGATCGACGCCACCACGCCGACCGGCTCGCGACGGATCATCGAGGTGTGGCCGGCCATGTACTCGTTGGCGGCCTTGCCCTCCATCACCCGCGCAGCCCCGGCGAAGAAGCGCAGGTTGTCGACGACGACCGGGATCTCGTCGATCGCCGCGCCGACCGGCTTGCCGGCGTTCTTCGACTCGAGCCGCCCGAGCTCGTCGGCGCGCGCCTCGATCGCGTCGGCCAGCTTGAGGAGCATCCCGCTCCGTTCGGCCGGGGTCGTGTGCTGCCAGGTCTCGAACGCGGTCGCGGCCGCGTTGACGGCGCGGTCCACGTCCTCGGCCGCTGACGCCTGGACCCTGGCGATGACCTTGCCGTCGGCCGGGTTCTCGACGTCGAGCGTCGTCCCGGCGGCCGAGTCGACCCATTCGCCGCCGATGAACTGCTGATAGGTCTTGACGCGCTCGAGGACGTCGGTCATCGGGGTCCCTCCTGGGCTGACGTGGGTTCGGATGGCAGTGTGGACATCGTAGTCCGGCCCGGAAACCCCGTCCCGTCACGCGGTCGGCGGGAGTCCTGTCGCTCCTTCTCAGCAACCTCTCAGGTTCGACGCTGACGGTGGCCCAAGTCGAGCATGACGTCGAAGGAGGAGTCGACCTGGTGCGACCGGCCCGGAGGCTGAGGTCCGCTGCGCGCCCTCTTCTTGGCGTCGCAGCGATGGTGGCCCTCTCAGCGTGCGGCAACAGCCCATCTGCTCCGCCGGCCTCGATCCCGAACTCTCTTCCAGCCTCAGCGCCGACGGATGTACCCGTCCCGAGCGCGACGAAGGATGCATCGAGGTCACCGATCACGCTCGCCAGCCCGACGCCGGGGCCGTTGCGTCTCGCGATCGGCGTCCTGCCATGGCGCCTCGACGTCGGCCTGAGTCGGGCAGTCGCCTTCGCCGATGGAGGAACGATCGTGGTCGCCGGTGGGCTGACAGCGAACGGGACGTCCGGTGAGGTCCGTCAGATCGACGTCGCGACAGGGCGGCTCGGCGGGATCGGACGATTGCCACGATCCGTGCACGACGGTTCGGGCGCGGTCATCGGCGGCAACCTGCTGTTGTTCGGAGGCGGCAGCACGGTCGCCGGTCGTACGGTCCAGCTCGTCTCGCCCGGGGCCACGGGCAAGCTGGTCGGGAGTCTGCCCGCCTCGCGAGCGGACCTCTCGACGATCACGGTCGGGGACCGTGTCTATGTCATCGGCGGCGGGTCGAGCGGTGCACCGGATCCGCGGATCTGGGCGACCGCCGACGGTACCTCCGCGCACTTGGTCGGTCGGCTGGAGATCGGCGTTCGGTACGCCGCCGTCGCGGCCTCTGGCACGTCGATCTTCGTCTTCGGAGGCGCGACATCGAGCGGTGATCGCGGCGAGATCCAGCGGTTCGACACGACGACCGGACGGACGACGGTAGTCGGTCGACTTCCGGTCCGCGTCTCCCATGCGGCCGCGATGGTGCTCGCCGGCCGGATCCTCGTGATGGGCGGCGGCTCGAGCCTCGAGATCTGGTCGTTCGATCCAGCGCTCGCAACAGTCACGAAGGTCGGCCGCCTTCCATACCGCGAGTCCGACGCCGCAGCGGTCGTCGTCGGCAGCCGCGGCTATCTGATCGGTGGGGAAGACCCGGCTTTCCTTGACACGGTGATCTCAGTGGATGTCCAGTGAAGGCCGGCTGGCTCGGTCGGCAACGACGGAGGAAGAAGACGTGACCGACCGGCAGCCGATGGCCCATCCAACGTCGTCGAATCACGGCGTGCCGCGCGGTCCATCGGGTCCGGTCCTGCTCGGGTCCGTCCTTGCTGCGGCTGTCGTCGTCGGAGCGTTGCTGGTCGCGAACGTGGTCGGGACCCAAAGCCCAGGGATCGCGGGGACCGGAGCCGGCCGATCCGAACGCCCTTCGGGCAACGAGCCGGCCGCGGGCGGGTCAAGCGGGCCCACCTCGGCGTCGGCCCCCGGCGACGCCATGCCCACGGCCCCCGTTCCCCAGGCACCGGGTGCCACACCCAGCCCATCCGTCCCGGTCACCGCCGGGCCGTTCGCCGGGTACCTCATGATCGCCGACCGCCAGAACGGCCGGATCCTGATGGTCGATACCGCTGGGACCATCCACTGGCAGTTCCCGAAACCTCATGGCCTCCCCGCCGGTCAGGGCTTCTCGGCCGATGACGCCTTCCTGTCGCCGGACGGCAAGACGATCACCGCGAATGAGGAGGGACATCAGGTCATCGTCCGAATCGACATCGCGACGCAGCGGATCATCTGGGAGTACGGCACGTACGACCGCGCGGGCTCGGGCCTTGGCCGGCTGCACACACCGGACGATGCCTACCCGCTGGCGAACGGCGACGTCATCGTCGCCGACATCGGGAACTGCCGGATCATCGAGGTCTCCCAAGACAAGAAGATCGTGCGGCAATGGGGTCGAACGGGCGCCTGCGCCATCAACGCCCCGCGAACCTATGGGAGCCCGAACGGCGATACACCCCTCCCCGACGGCGGAGTGCTCATCACCGAGATCCACGGGTCGCGAGTCGTGCGCCTCGACCGAACCGGGCACGTCGTCTTCGACATCCACGTGCCGACGGCCTACCCGTCCGACGCCCAGCTCCTGGCGAACGGTGACGTCCTGGTCGTCGACTATGCGAACCCGGGCGCGATCCTGAAGGTGGACCGACACGGGAAGGTGCTGTGGCGCTACGGGCCGAGATCCGGTGCCGGCCGGCTGGACCATCCGAGCCTGGCCATCGAGCTGCCGAACGGCCTGATCGCGGTCAACGACGACTTCCGGAATCGCGTGGTGCTCATCGATCCGAAGACGGATCGGATCGTCTGGCAGTACGGACGGACGGATCAGCGTGGGCGCGGCAAGGAGCACCTGTTCACGCCCGACGGCATCACGCCGATCCCTCTGTCGGTCGCGGCGACGATCTAGATCGCCCGCTTCACGCCTCGGCCCAGGGTCGGGCGGTCACGGCTTCGCGCTCGATGAGGTCGGCCGCCCGGATGGTCCCGGGATCGGCCTTGAGACGGGCCGACACGCCCTCGAGGCGCGCCCGCAGAGCCCGGTCGGCGAGCAACGCGTCGATCGCGTCGGTGAGTTCCTCGTCACGGAAGTCGTAGGTGGCCAGGCGCCGCCCGAAACCGGTCTCCTCGACCCGTTGCGCGTTGTCGACCTGGTCCCAGAACAGGGGCAGGACGATCATCGGCTTGCCGTGGTGGAACGCCTCGGTGACCGTGTTGTTGCCGCCGTGCGTGATCACCAGGTCGACCTGCGGGAGGATCGCGGGCTGCGGCAGGAATCCCTCGCCGGTCTGGTTGTCGTGGAGCGTGATCCGATCGGCCAACGGACCCTTGGAGACGATCACCCGGTGTCGCGTGGTCCCGAGCAGGTCCACCAGGCGCTGCATCAGGCCGACATCGGCCGAGCCGAGGCTGCCGAGCGAGAGGTAGATGAGCGCCCCGTCACGGTCTCGGAGGTGGTCCGGGAGCTCCCAGGTCGCCTCTGCGGCTCGGACCGAGGAGTCCAGTCGGTGCCAGGTCGGCCCGAGCGGGCGCTCGCGCGCGTAGTCCGCGTCGGCTGGGTAGACGTACAGGTTGAGCCACGGCGATTCCGCGATGAAGTCGGGCCCCTGCGGGCCGTAGCGCAACCCGGCGTCGCCGTGCTCTCGACAGAACGTGTCGAATTCGTCCCACAGGTCGCGGTGCGTCCGCCCGACCTCATCCAGGAAGGTCCGCCAGCCGCGGCGGTCACCGGCGGCGTAGCCGGACGAGAACGGCGGCACCGCCGGATCCTTCAGCTCGGCCGGGTTGCACGACACGATCCGGACCCACGGCCGGCCGGACGCGGCGAGCGCCGGGAAGCCGACCACGTTGTCCTCGACGATCACGTCCGGCGCGAGCTCGTCGATGATCTCGGTCAGGCGCGCGTCGACGTACATCGCGCCGTCGACCAGCGCCCGCCAGGTCGGCGCCATGAACTCGCCGAGCTGCTCGATCGTCGGCTTGCGGAAGACCGGCGCGGTGTCACGGATGAAGTCGATCCAGAACTGCCCCGGGACCTCCTCGACCTCGGGCCTGGGACCGAGCCGCATCAGGCGCTCCTCGAAGCCCTTGGCCTCGAGGGTCCCGGCGAACGACTCCTCGACGATGAACACGACCCGATGACCGCGCGCTCGGAGGACCTGCCCGATCCCGACGCAGTTGTTGGTCGGCCCGAAGGCGCCCTCGGGGAAGAAGACGATCGTCCGTCCCTGGCTCATCCGCCGATGATGGCGGAGCCGCGTCGCCGCCGCTCGGCGGCCGACCACGGGACGACCAGCCGCTCGACGATGCCGACGCCGAGATAGAGCGCGACCGACACCACGGCGGTGAGCAGGATGGCGGCGAAGACGAGGTCGGTCCGGAAGCTGTTCTGCGACAGCTTCATCCAGATCCCGAGGCCGTCGGTCGCACCGACGTACTCGCCGAAGATCGCCCCGATCACCGCATAGACGACGCTGATCCGCAGGCCGGTGAAGAGCGACGGCAGCGCCGACGGCCAGCGCAACGCCCAGAACGTCTGCTGTGCGGTGGCGCCGAGCGAGCGCATCAGCAGCATCGCGTCCTCCTCGACCCGACCGAACCCGTCGAGGAGCGCGACGGTGACCGGGAAGAACGTCACCAGCACGACGATCAGGACCTTGGGCAGCAGGCCGAACCCGAACCAGATGACGAACAGCGGGGCGATCGCCACGATCGGGATCGTCTGGCTCGTCACGAGGAGAGGCTCGACGGCGCGGCGGACGGGCGCCCATCGATCGAGCGCGATCGCCGTCCCGGTCGCCAGCGCGACCGACAGCCCGCAGCCGACGAGCGCCTCGACCAGGGTCGGGACGAGGTTGGCGACGGCGGCCGCGCGGAAATCCCACAGGGCCCCGAGCACCCGCGTCGGCGCCGGCAGCGTGATCGGGTCCAGCCCGGCGACCCGGACGTACGCCTCCCAGGCCAGCACGATCACACCGATGAGCGCGAGCGGCGGGCCCCAGCGGGCGAGGCGCCGGGACGGGCCGGCGGTCACGGCAGGTAGTCGTTGCTGAACAGCGCCGCGTAGTCGGGCGGTGCGCCGAGCGGCTTGCCGTCGGGTCCGGTCAACAGCTTCTGGTCGTACAGGAACCCCGAATACCCCTGCCACTCGGCCAGCGTCTGGCGGCCGACCGCGCCCTGCGGGTCGCGCAGGAAGCCGCCGGACGCGAGGAACTCCTGACTCGCCTTGGGCAGGGCCGGGTTCCCGTCGAAGACGCCCGGGTTCGACGCCACGAGGATCGCCGCCGCGCCGTCCGGGTCGTCGGCGGCGAGCTCGAAGCCGCGGACGGTCGCCGCCACGAACGCGCGCGCGAGCTCGGGCTTCGCGGCGAGCCAGCGGCTGTCGCAGGCCAGCACGACCTGGTAGAAGTCCGGGAAGCCGTAGTCGCCGAAATCGAAGGTCCGGAGCGGGATCCCCCGCTCGCCGGCCTCGATCCCCTCCCATGCCGCGAAGGTGATCACGAAGTCGGCACGTTTCGCGTAGAGCGCCTCGTACGCGGCGGTGTCGAGCGTCACCGTCTTGAACGTTCCCTTCCCGCCGTCGGCCTTGATCACCGACTTCAGGGTCGGCTCCTCGTTCGGATAGCCGAAGCCGGCGTACGTGCGGCCGTCGAGGTCGCGCGGTCGCTCGATGTCGGACGACGCGAGGACGGCGATCTGCTGGGCGGTGTGCTGGAGGATCGCCATCACCGAGACGATCGGCGCACCGGCGGCCGCGGCGAAGGTGAGGGCGTCCTGGAAGCTGATCCCGCATTCGGCCTGCCCGGCGGCGATCAGCGCTTCGGGCGTCGTGGTGCCGTAGGGCAGGATCCGCAGATCCACGCCGGCGTCGTCGTACCAGCCCTTGGCGCCGGCGACGTAGAAGCCCGTGTGGTTGGTGTTCGGGGTCCAGTCGAGGGCGAGCCGGACGGTCCCGAGCGGCTTCGCGGTGGGCGTGGCCGTCGGCGCCGGGGTCGGCGCAGCGGTTGGCGCCGCGGACGTTGGCGACGACACGGCCGGATTCGACGGAGACGGCGCGGGTGATCCAGCAGTCGAGCCGCATGCGGTGATGAGGAGCGCGACACCGCACAGGGTCGCGAGGATCCGCCTCATGCGGTCGTCCGCGGGCTTCGGGGCATCGGATTCTCCAGTCTGATCTCGCAGAGGTAACGCCGCCCCCGGGAAAACGGGGACGGCGTCAGCGAGTCGACGGGCCTGCTTCCTTCGCCGGTACTAGCCGGATCAGGTTCCGCGGGTCTGTGGCGATGGCCACACTCTCAGCGCACGTGCGCTCCCCGGAGGCGGTATTCGATTGTGGCCGGATGGTACACCCGTCCGAATGTCACCCCGAAAACGTGGCTTCCGGCCGATGACACGCGAACGGTGGCTTCGCAGGATGGAGTCGTTGGAATCTGTCCCGCAGCTCCGTAGGAGGGCCCTTCATGAAACGACTGTTCCTTATCATCGCCACGGTCGCCATCCTGATGGGCCTCGCCGCGCCGGCCGTCCTGGCAGCCGATCCGGGACAGCACAACGGCACGGTGCTGATGGCCTTCAACGGAGACGTCACGGTGCCGGCAGGTGAGGTGGCGGACGCGGTCATCGTGACCAACGGGACCGCCAAGATCGCCGGAGAGGTCAAGAGCGTCGTCGTCATCAGTGGGACGGCGGACCTCCAGGGCGCGAAGATCGAGAATGTCTTCGTCACCAGCGGCACGGTCACCATCGGCGCCGGCACGACCGTCTCCGGCGACGTCCGGACGATCAACGCGACCGTCACGCAGGACCCGACCGCCGTCGTCAGTGGCACGGTCCGCGCCGCCGACGCCGACCTCATCGCGTTCGGTGCGGCCATCGTCCCGCTGATCGTGCTGTTCTTCCTCGGCTTCGCCCTCGTCACGATCGTCGCGGCGCTCGCCCTGGCGGGTCTCGCGGCGCGGCAGGTCCGGAACGCCGAGGCGCTCATCAGCCGGGAGCCCGCCGAGACCTTCGTCTTCGGCCTCGCCGGCCTGATCGTCGTCCCGCTCGCGGCCATCCTGGCCATGGTGACGATCATCGGCCTCCCGCTCGGACTCGCCATCCTGCTGATGGTCTGGCCGGCGGCGGCCTTTGCCGGGTACCTGATCGCCGGGATCTGGATCGGTGAATGGCTGCTCTATCGTGGCGACGCGCCGCGACCGGAGCGTCCGTACCTGGCGTCCGTCCTCGGGCTGATCGTCCTGCAGGTCGCCGGGCTCGTCCCATTCGTGGTGCCGATCGCCAGCCTGTTCGGGTTCGGTGCCGTCCTGCTGCTCGCCTGGCGGATCTTCCGCCAGCACGGCGCGAGCCCTGTCGTCGCGCCACCGGCGGCGCAGCCGATGGGCGTCTGAACGCTTCCTTCTCAGCCGTCTCGGCCGGTGTGCCCCTCGGGCGCACCGGCCGTCCTCTGTCCGAGCCAGGCGATGACCTCGTCCACGATGGCCGGCCCTTCTGGCTCGTTGTGGAGCTCATGCCGGAGGTTCGGATAGGTCCGGCGCTCGACCAGTGGCGCGTCCGCCAGGACCGCCGAAGCCGCCACGGGCACCAGCCCGTCATCCTCGCCGTGGAGGACCAGGGTCGGGATCCCGAACCCCCGCGTCGCGACCGCGCGCACGCGGGCCTGCTCGGCCAGCGCGAGCGCGCCGAAGCGGGCGGTGCTGACCTTGACGCAGAACGGATCGTCCACCGTCTTCGCCGCGACCGAAGGATCGCGCGACAGCGTCTCGCCGTCGATGCCGTTGGTGATCGCCACAGTAGGCGCGACGCGGGCAACGACGGGTGCGAGCCGCTTCTTCCAGCCGGGCAGCGAGGAGTCGAGCCCTGGCGACGAGAGGACCGCGAGATCCGGCTTCGGCCGGTCGTCCAGGAGGTAGCCGGCCGCGATCAGCCCGCCCAGGGAATGGGCGTACAGGACGATCGGTCGGCCCTTGGAACCGGCCCGGAGGTCCGCCAGCCGCGCTTCGAGATCGTCGTGGTATTGCGACCACCGCTCGACGTCGCCACGCCGGCCGCCGGAGCCGCCCATCCCGCGATGATCGTAGGCCGCCACTTCGAGACCGGCGCCGGTCAACTGGTCGCCGACGTGCTCGTAGCGGCCGGAGTGTTCGCCGAGACCGTGGACCAGCAGGACCGATCCCCACGGCGGGCCGGCCCACGCGCCGCCGGCCTCGACCTCGTCGTCCGGCCAGTGGCGGACGAGCAGGTCCGTTCCGTCGGTGGCGCGAACGTGGCTGACGATCGAAGGCATCGCCCGAAGCGTACGCGAACGGGCCCGAGCGTCGATGCCCGGGCCCGCCTGTCGGTCGAGACTACCGTGACCGCTATCGATCGACCTCGGCGAACGCGTACGCCGGCTCGCCGGCCAGTTGCCCGTCGCGCTCCGGCAGGACGAGCGACGGCGTCCGGGCACGCGCTCCGGCCCGAGCCGGGATGAACAGGGCGGCGAGGGCTCCGAGCCCGACGACCACGGCACCCATCGCGATGGCCGGCTGCAGGCCTGCCACGTACGCGATCGGATCGTTGTAGCTGCCGTTCGCGGTGAAGACCGCGGCCAGGACCGCCACGCCGAAGACGCCACCGACCTCACGGATCGTGTTCGTCGCGCCCGAGGCCTTGCCTTCCTCCTCCGGCCGGACCGCCGACAGGACGACGTTGGCGATCGGCGCGAAGAAGAGACCCATCCCGATGCCCGCGAGGATGAACGGGACGACCATCGCTTCGTACGGCACCGTGGGGGTCACGACGACGGCGAGCCAGCCAAGGGCCACGGCCTGGAGCGCCATCCCGGTGGCAAGGATCGGGCGACCACCGATCCGATCGGCGAGGATCCCGGCCATCGGCGCCACGATGATCGGCATCCCGGTCCACGGCAGCGTCCGAAGACCAGCCTGGAACGGGCTGTAGCCCTGGACGACCTGGAAGAACTGGCTGAGCAGGAAGATCGACCCGAACATCCCGAAGTACATCAGGAGTGACACGCCGTTGGCGGCGCTGAAAGCGCGGCTCCGGAAGAAGCTGAGCGGCAGCATCGGATGGGCCGTCCGCGCCTCCCAGATGGTGAACGCGACGAGGAGAACGGCGCCGGTCGCGATCGCACCGACGACCTCAGGGCTCCCCCAGCCGCGGTCGTTGCCGTTGATGACGCCCCAGACGAGGGCCAGCAGTCCAGCGCTGATGAGGCCGAGGCCCGGGATATCAATCCGGCCTTCCGGACCGTAGGTCTCGGTCAGGCCGTATGAGGCCAGCGGGATCACGACGAGCCCGATCGGCACGTTGAGCCAGAAGATCCAGTGCCAGTCGAGGCCCTCGGCGATGGCACCACCGACGAGCGGACCGATCGCGATCGCCAGGCCGGCGATCCCGCCCCACGCGCCGAGTGCGACGGCGCGACGCTCGCGTGGGACCGCGGCCGACAGGATCGTCAGGGTCAACGGCGTGACGATGGCGCCACCGACGCCCTGGATGGCGCGGGCGATGATGAGGACCTGCGTCGACGGCGACAGCGCGGCGAGGGCCGACCCCCCGATGAACGTCGCCATCCCGACGAGGAAGACCCGCTTGCGACCGAAACGGTCACCGAGCGCGGCGCCCGTGATCAGGAACACGGCGAAGGTCAGCGTGTAGGCGTTGACCATCCACTGCAGGTCCGCCAGCGATGCACCGAGGTCGCGCTTGATGACGGGCAGCGCGGTCGTCACGACGAGGTTGTCGAGGGCGACCATGAACAGTGCGAGGGAGGTGATGACGAACGTCCAGATGGCGTTGCGCCGGGTGCGATCCATGTCCGATGGGCTCCTTCCGAAGTAAGTTAGTGGTCACTAAGTACAGCGGCCAAAAAAGGGGCAGGTCGGCCGACGATCTTCAGACGGCACCTCCCAGCTCGCTGAATCTCGCGAGTGAACCGCTGAGCGACCACGATTCGGGCGACCCGCCGAGCTCGAGCGCGGCCGCGACGTTGAGGAGCATCCCCTCGGCGAAGAAGTGATGGATCTCCTCGTTCGACGCGCCGCTGTCGCGCTTGACCGAGGCGTACAGCTCCGTGAACTCCTCGCGCACGACCTGCCGGACGTCCTCGTCGCCGCAGGCGGCGTATGCCTGGAGCTGGACTCGCAGCAGGTCCCGGTCCGCCAGCAACCGCATGTAGGCCGTCCCCATCAATTCGAGGATCGAGCAGGCCTGATCGTCGGACGGTCCGCGGCGGGCGGCCTCGTGGAACACCAGCCTCGTCCGCTGGAAGCCGTGGCGGACCGCGGCGAGGAACAGTTCGCGCTTGGTCCCGAACAACTGGAAGAGGTACGGCTGCGAGACGCCCACGGCGCGAGCGATCGAATCGGTCGAGGTCCCGGCGTAGCCGCCCTCGGCGAATTCATGCAGAGCTGCCACGATGATCGCGTCGCGGCGCTCATCGGCGGTCTGTCTGCCGGTCGTTGTCGCGTTCATGACACGTAACTTAGTGAGTACTAAGTCAGTTGTCAAGCCCGAGGTTCGACGCCCGGCTACCATGCCGCCGATGAGCGGTTGGGTCGAGGTCGGCGATCGCGTGTTCGTGCGGCGCTACGCCTTCTTCGACCAGAACATCGGGGTCGTGCTCGGCGACGGCGCGGCGCTCGTCGTGGACACCCGCTCGACGCACGTGCAGGCGCGCGAGATCCTGGCCGACCTTCGCGGACTGACGGACTCGCCGGTGACGGTCGTCGTGGACACCCACGGTCACTTCGACCACGTCCTCGGCAATCACGTGTTCCGCCCCGCCACGATCTGGGGACACGCGCGCTGCGTGGCGTTCATGAGCAGGACCGTCGGACCCAGGATGGCCAGGATCGCCGAGGACAGCCCGGAGATCGCGACCGATCTCGCCGAAGTCGTCGTCGACCCGCCCGACCGGGTCTTCACGGAGACGGCCTCTGTGGACGTCGGCGACCGGCGGGTCGAGCTTCGCTTCCTCGGCCGCGGGCACACCGATCACGACATCGTCGTCCGGGTGCCCGACGCCGCGGTGCTCTTCGCCGGCGATCTCCTCGAGGGCGGTGCCGTCCCCTTCTTCGGCGACGCGTACCCCCTGGACTGGTCGGAGACCGCCTACCGGGTCGCCGAGCTCGCGGTCGGCGTGGTCGTGCCCGGACACGGCGACCATGCCGGACGCCCGTTCGCCGAGGCGCAGGCGGTCGCGATCGGAGAGCTGGCCTTCCTGGCACGGCGGGTGCGCGACGGGGAGCTCACCCTCGACGAGGCCGTGACGCACACGCCATTCCCGGCCTACCCGCCCGACGAGGTCCGCCGGCCGATCCTCCGAGCGCTCATGCAACTCCGAGGCGAGCTCGACTAGGCGCGCGGCCCCCGCGGTGCGGGCGACGACCTGATGCCGCCATGGACCTGACTCGGCGCGCCGAGTCGACCGCCTACTCCGCGATCCGAACGATCCATCGACCTCGGGCGGCGCCCGCCACGATGCCGTCCAGCGCCTCGTCCAGCCCGTCGAGGGTGACCTCCGTGGCGTGCACCCCCAATTCACGGGGCCGAAGGTCCGTGGCGATGCGGTCCCAGAGCTCACGGCGTCGCGCGATCGGCATGTTCACGGAATCCATCCCGAGCAGCGCGACGCCTCGCAGGATGAACGGGAAGACGGTGGTCTCGAGTTTGGCGCCGCCCGCGTTCCCCGAGGCGGCGACGGCCGCGCCGGTCCGCAGTGTCCGCAGGACGTACGGAAGCGTCGCCGCGCCTACGGCATCGACGGCACCCGCCCACCGTTCCGATTCGAGCGGCCGGCCCTCGCCGGTCACCTCGTCCCGTGCCAGGATCCCGGCCGCCCCCAGCGTCCGCAGCCGGGCAGCCTCGTCGGGCTTGCCGGTCGCCGCCCAGACCTCGTAGCCACGGTCGGCCAGGATCGCGACGGCGGTGCCGCCGACCCCGCCGGACGCTCCCGTGACGAGGACCGGCCCGTCCGCCGGTGAGAGCCCACGATCCTCGAGCGCCACCACCGACATCGCCGCCGTGAACCCGGCCGTGCCGACCGCCATCGCGTCGCGCGGCGAGAACCCGGGCGCGAGCGGCACGACCCATCCGGCCGGCACGCGCTGGTACTCGCTGAAGCCACCGTGCCTCGAGACGCCCAGCTCGTAGCCGTGGGCGAGGACGGCCTCGCCGACCCGGATCGTGGGTTCGTCGCTGGCGACGACCTCGCCGGCCAGGTCGATCCCCGGGATGAGCGGGCTGATCCGGGCGACCTTGCCGTCGGCGCGGGTGGCCAGGCCGTCCTTGTAGTTGACGCTCGACCACTCGACCCGAACCTCGACCTCGCCGGGCGGCAGTCCCGTCTCGCGGAACGGTCGGACGCCACGCTCGACCGCGTCGCCGGACTTCTCGGCGACGTAGGCGCGGAACGTGGCGGGGATGCCGGACATCACGCCCATCGTAGGTCGCGACGGCGGGCAACGTTGCGTTTCGGTCGTGATGGTTGACGGGTCACCGAGTTTTGGGCACCATGCCCGGACCGTGACCCACACCCAAGTCTCCTGGAAGATGTGTATGCGCTGGCGGCCCCGCCGTGCGGAGGATGGGGTCTGAGGTCACGCGCAACCTGAGGGTGACGCGGGACCACGGACGAGGTCCCGGGGCTGCAGTTCCAGAAGGAGCTGCGGCTTTTTTGTTTCCTCCGACCGACACGACGGGTGACCGCCGAAACCGAACCGCCCTCCCAGGGCGTCGGGCCTCGCAACGCGGAACGAACCACTCCCCCATCCCTCTTCGTCCCTGGAGGACTCCCGGACATGACCGATCTCGATCCGACCACCTTCCGCCCCGAGACCCGCGCCCTCCATTCGGGCCAGAAGCCCGACACCGCGACGAACGCGCGCGCGGTCCCGATCTACGCCACGACCAGCTATGTCTTCGACGACGCAGCGCACGCCGCGCGCCTGTTCGGGCTGCAGGAATTCGGGAACATCTACACCCGGATCATGAACCCGACGACCGACGTCTTCGAGCAGCGTGTCGCAGCGCTCGAGGGTGGCGTGGCCGCCCTGGGCCTGGCTTCGGGCCAGGCCGCCGAGACGCTGTCGATCCTCAACCTCGCCCGCGCCGGGCGACAACATCGTGTCGTCGTCATCGCTCTACGGCGGCACCTACAACCTGTTCACCCACACGCTGCCGAAGATCGGCATCACCACGACATACGTCGACGGAACCGATCCGTCGGCCTTCGGCCGCGCCATCAACGACCGGACCAAGGCCGTCTTCCTCGAGCTCATCGGCAACCCACGGCTCGACGTGCATGACCTCGCCTCCATCGCCGACGTGGCGCACGCCCGGGGCGTCCCGGTCATCGTCGACAACACCTTCGCGCCACTCATCGCCCAGCCGATCAAGCACGGCGCGGACATCGTCATCCACTCGGCGACGAAGTGGATCGGCGGTCATGGGACCGCGATCGGCGGCGTCGTCGTCGACGCCGGCACATTCGACTGGGCCGCGTCGGAGCGGTTCAAGGCCGACTTCGTCGACCCCGATCCGTCGTACCACGGCATCAGCTACACCGGCGCCTTCGGCAACCTCGCGTTCATCCTCAAGCTCCGCGTCCAGGGGCTGCGCGACATCGGCGCGGCACTGAGCCCGTTCAACGCCTTCCTGTTCCTCCAGGGGCTCGAGACCCTGCCGCTGCGCATCAAGCGCCACAGCGAGAACGCCCTGGCGGTCGCGCAGTGGCTGGAGTCGCGGCCCGAGGTGACCTGGGTCAGCTACCCGGGCCTCGAGTCGCACGCGTCGCACAAGCTCGCGAAGCGCTACCTGACCGGTGGCTTCGGCGGGGTCGTGACGTTCGGGGTCAAGGGTGGCGTCGAGGCCGGCCGCCGACTCATCGACAACGTCCAGATCTTCAGTCTCCTGGCCAACGTCGGCGACGCGAAGTCGCTGATCATCCATCCTGCCTCGACCACGCACTCGCAGCTGACGCCCGAGGAGCAGATCTCGACGGGGACGACCGAGGACCTCGTCCGGCTGTCCGTGGGCCTCGAGCACATCGACGACCTGATCGCCGACCTCGAGCAGGCACTCGCGGCGGCGACCGCCGAGAACCCGGCCGACGGCGAGCTCGTCGGCGTGACAGGGTGACGGTCGGGATCCGGACGACGGGAGCGACCACGGTGGCGCGATCCCGTGCCATCGAGGAGGCTGTTCCCCCGACAGGGACCGGCCGCCTCGAATTGGTCGCGCTCGGCCCGTTCGAGCTCGACGACGGCACGAGCCTGCCGGGACTGACCGTCGCGTACCGGCACGACGGTCCCGGCCCCGCCGAGGGGCCGCAGGTCCTCGTCGTCCACGCGCTGACCGGATCGGCCGACGCGGCCGGCGACTGGTGGGAGCCGCTCATCGGGCCGGGCCGTGCGCTCGATACCGAGCGGGTCGGGGTGCTCGCCGCGAACCTGCTCGGCGGTCGGTACGGAACGACGGGCGCCACCTCGCTCGATCCGCGGACCGGTCGCCCGTACGGCGCCGGCTTCCCGGGCGTCTCGACGCGCGACCAGGCACGCGCCCAGTGGCGGCTGCTCGACGCGCTCGGGATCGATCGCCTCGAGCTCGTCGTCGGTGGCTCGCTCGGCGGGATGGTGGCGCTCGAGATCGCGCTCGCCCGGCCGGATGCCGTCCGGAACGTGATGCCGATCGCGGCTCCCGCCGCCACCGGCCCGATGGCCGTCGCCTGGAATCATCTCCAGGTGCAGCTTATCGACCGGCTCGGTCTCGACGGCCTCGCCCTTGCGCGCCAGCTTGCGATGACGACGTACCGGAGCGAAGCCGACTTCGAGGAGCGCTTCGGCCGCTCGACCGAGGCGGACGGCCAGCCGTCGATCGTCAGCTACCTCGACCACCAGGGCCGCAAGCTGGTCGACCGGTTCGACCCGGCGACCTATCGGATCCTGGCGGGGGCGATGGACCGCCACGACATCGGCGCCGGATGGGGCGGCCTCGACGGCGCGTTCGAGCGTCTGGCGGACAGCGGGACGCGGCTGACGGGCGTCGGCATCGAAGACGACATCCTGTACGGCCCGCGCCAGGTCCACGCCCTCGTCGAAGGCGCGCGCGGCCTCGGCGTGGAGGCGAGCTATCGCGAGATCCGCTCGACCAAAGGGCACGATGCGTTCCTGGTCGAGTGGGACCAGCTGGCCGCGATCCTCGCGGAGGCGCTCGGCTCGAGCGACGACCACCGGAGGAGCGCAGCGGTCGACGGCTTGACGTGGGGCGTCAACCGGTAGGCCGACACGCCCGACGGGTCAGATCAGCCGCTCGCGGAGCCAGCGGAGTCTCGCCACGTCGTGGAACCCCTGGCCGCCCTCATGCTCGTTGTACGGGTATTCGCGGATCTCCTTGGGGCCGCCGTAGGCGTTGTATGCGGCAAAGACCGTGGATGGCGGACTGATCTCGTCCATCAGCCCCACCGAGAACAGCGCTGGGGCCATCGCGCGACGGCCAAGGATCGCCACGTCGACGTATGACAGGGTGCGCATCACCCGCTCGACGTGATCGCGATGCACCTTGAGGTAGCGCGCGATCTCGCCATACGGGTCCGCGTCGACGAGCGTGATCGCCCGCGGGAAGTCGCTCAGGAACGGGACCTCGGGCATGGCCGCGGCGACATCGGGGAGAAGGGCCGCCACGGCGATGCTCAGCCCGCCGCCCTGGCTCCCCCCGGTGACCGCCACCCGACCCGGGTCGACGAGGTCGTTGCTGCGGACCGCCTCGACCGCGCGCACGGCGTCCACGTAGACACGCCGGTAGTAGTACGTCTCCGGATCGAGGATCCCGCGGGTCATGAACCCAGGGTGCGCCGGCGCGCCGGCCGGCTCCGGATCGGGGGTCTCGCCGACCGACCAGCCCGAGCCCTGGCCGCGCGTGTCCATCACGAGGTGGGCATAGCCCGCAGTGGCCCACAGGATCCGCTCGTGGGCGAGGCCTCGCCCACCGCCATAGCCCAAGAATTCGACCACGGCGGGGAGCGGGCCGGGCCGCCCGGACGGGACGTGCAGCCACGCCCGGATCGGCGATCCGCCGTAGCCTGCGTAGGTCACGTCGAACGTGTCGACGACCGCGAGGCCGTTGTCGATCGCGGTGAATGTCGGGGCGAGATCGTGCGAGCGGGCATCCGCCAGCGTGTCCGTCCAGAACCGGTCGAGGTTCGCGGGGACGTCAAGCTGCGGCTGGTAGGTGCGCAGCTCGGCGATCGGCAGGTCGAACTGGGCCACGACGATCGTCCTCCCTGCTCTGCCGCGCCCTGCGGGTCGCTCAGGTCGAGCGTGACGCGAGCATACGGTCCCGGAGGTCCCCGTCGGGCAGCGTCCGCGACGACCGGCAGTTCAGGCGGGCTCGGGTCCCGCCAGCGGCCAAGTCCGGAGCATCCCGTCCGGAGACAGGAACGAACCGTCCGGCAGGAGATTCCAGTCGTCGTCAGGATCGATGTAGTCGGCGGATTCCCAGCCCTCCGGGCCGAGTGCCACGGTCGATCCGGGGTCCTGCGTCTCCACTTCGTCCTCGACCCGCTCGTCGACCACGATGGTCTCGTCCATGCCACACCTCCTGCCGACCTCGATGGTAAACCCCGGGTACCAGCCCCCCGGAAGGGGTCAGGATCCTACCCGGCGGTCACGAGCGCCTTGGCGACTGGAGTCTCGATCAAGGTCCGGTACTCGGTCTCCGGAGCATCCGAGCCGGGACCGACCAAGTAGCGTTCGCGCGTCGGCCCGACCTCCTCGTAGTCGTTGTCTCGGATCCACGTCTCGAGCGCCCGGTACGCGCCCGGGAGCTCCTCGTATCGACCGACGTGGAGCGTCTGGGCCACGGTTGCCGCAGGGATGACACGGTCCTCGAACTCGCTCGGGATGGGGCGCGCAGTGCCGACCGGGAGGCAGACCTCGACATCGATCCGCGTCGGGCTCCACTCGTGGTAGATGACGACCGGCTCGCCGTTCGGCTCGATGCCAAGTGGCCCGAGGCCCGCCATCAGGGCGTCGTACGACGAACCGATGTACGCGGACAGGCCCGCCCTGATGACGAGGCCGCGCTGTGAGACCACGCGCTGGTCCGGGATCTCGCGGGTGATGACCTCGTACGCCATGGCTGACTCCTCCTTGTCCGGACGACGCTCCGCCGACCAGCCGGGATGCGGCGCCAGTGTCGTCCCGTAGACGACCGGCAGCCAGAGCCGTTGGACCCGATGCGGCCGACGAACCTAGGAGGCCGGGGTGGGACCGACGTCCGGCGTCGGGTCCACGACGGGCGTGGGGTCGGCGGACGGCGTGGCGTCCGGTGTCGCTACGGGCGTCGGGGTCGGCGTCGGTGCCGGGGTCGTCTGTACGAGCCAGAGATACTGGCGGAGCGTGAGACCGCTGACATGGACCATGGCCGCGGTCGCCCGACCGACGTAGCGGAAGTGCCATGGCTCGTACGCATAGCAGGTGACGCTCGACTTCCCCTTCGGATACGACATCACGAAGCCGTACTTCCAGGCGTTCTTGCGCATCCACGTGCCGGCCCTGGTCTTTCCCCAGTCGCGGTAGTCCCAGGGGGCCGACCCGCCGTAGCTTCGGAAATCGAGCGTGGTCCCGAGCTGGTGCTCGCTGTGGCCGGCCCGGGCGCTCGACTTGAGCGCAGCGCCGTAGCCCAGGATGCGCGTCCAGTAGGAGAACGTCGCTCGTTGGTTCGAGAAGCTCCGATAGGCTGACTCGACCGCGAGGCGGGCCCCCGCGGCTCGAGCGGCTCGCGCCATCGCGCGCAGGTCGGCGATGACGAACGCACGCACCTTGTGGCCGCCGTTGAGTCCCGCGTTCGCCGTCGATCGCAGGTCGTGCGGCGCGTACCCGCTCGTCAGCCGATACGTGGTGTCGAGGACCGTCCGATCCCAGGCGGTCAGCGTGAGCTGGGCGGTCGCGACATCGGTGACGCGGCACGATGGGACGGCACTCGCCGATACGACGGTCGCGGCCACGCCCGTCGCCGTCATCACGACGAGCAGCAGGACGAGCAGGCGCGCGGTCCTGATCCAGTGCCTCGATGATGCCATGGCGGCCATCTTCGCAGCGATCGCCGGCCCCCGTCGCCCACCTGAACGTACCGTCGGGCCGGTCCCGCGCGCTCGCATCGCACGAGGCCTGGCGCCCGCTCTCCCCGGGGCCGGCGGCTCGATGCGGTATCATCGCCGCCGCTCCACTGGCGAGTGGCCAAGCGGTAAGGCGCCTGACTCTGGATCAGGAGATCGAAGGTTCGAATCCTTCCTCGCCAGCCATTTTCTGCTCACCTGGCGGCAACGAGCGACCTCTCGACGGCACCGACATCCATCTCCGTGGCTGTCACGGTGGCTGTCAAGATTCGGCCCCCGCTTGGCACACAACCGCGTAGCCCTGATCGGTTCGTCGACTGCGATCGCCGGCACCGTCGCGATCAGCGCTGAGAGGAGCCAGGGAGCTGGCGGCAGCTTCGGTGTATGCCAGGTCGGTCAGGGTATCCACACTCTGGCCGCGACCACCCAGAGGAGGACGGCGTCGATCCCGAGGCCGAGCACCAGCAGGGGCTCGAAGAAGAGGACCAGGAGGACCGCCGACGTGACGGCCGACGCTGCGACGATCGGCTGCCACCAGCCTGACGGCACGATGATCCCGACCGTGGACAACGCGGCCAACGAGAAACCGACGACGACCACGGTGATCAGAGCAACCCCGATGATCCGAACCATGTTCGCGTCGAGGCCGGCGCCGGTGATGGCCCACGATCGGGCCATGTCGAACGGCCAGTCCGGCCCGCCGTCAGTCGGCGCAGGCACGGGCACAACGAACAACGCGTGGACGACGCCGTGGCCGATCAGTAGGGCCGCCAGCAACCATCGCCCCGCAGCGATGTCGCGCGACAGCAGCCACCAAATCGCACCGCCGACCACCACCAGCACCACTGCCCAGGGCAGGATGCCGGCCATCGTCCTCACCATCACATCTCTCCTTTCCCGGCCCGTTAGCCGTCCATGACGATCCGGAGGGTCCGGCGGAACGTGGCGTCCCTCAAGCCGCGCAGGCGCTCGGCGAGCGCCTCGGGCAATCCGACCCACGCCGTCTCAACGACGGGGGAGCTGAGCACCGAGTAGCCGACCGTGAACGCGACGAGCGACTGGTACAGCTCCACGGCGTCATCCGGCGCCACGCCCTGGTCGATCAGGTACAGCAGGCCGGACGCCCCCCACGGTCGGTCCTGCGGGCCGCCAAGGGGACGGCCCAGGGCGATTCACCGAGCGCGGCGGGATGCTCCTCGAGGGTGCCACCGCCCACTCCGCCGACTCAGGTCCGTGTCAGCGATGCCAGCCAGGCGCTCGCTCCGCCGTCCGCCAGTCTCGCCGCGAACCGCTCCGCGACGATCGAGTCGACCGTCCAACGTCTCGCGAACGTCTCGCGGATCTCGCGCTCGGTCACGCGGCGGGGGCCCATGTCGCCAGGCTGGTGCTCGTCGAAACAGAGCAGGAAGTAACTGGCACCGGCCTTGAGCGCCGCGTGGAGGCTCCGCTCGAACCGGATACGATCGGGATCGGAGAACGTGTGGAACAGGCCGCAGTCGATGGCGACATCGAACGTCCGACCGAGGGCGTCTAGCGCCAGCGCATCCGCGACCTGGAACGCTACGCGGATGTCGCGCTCGGTCGCCTTGGCGCGTGCCCGCTCGATCGCCGTCGGCGCGGCATCCACCCCCACCACGTCGAGACCCCGCGAGGCGAGATAGAGCGCGTTCTCGCCCGTCCCGCAGCCGACGTCGAGCACCGTGCCCTCGATCGCGCCCTCCTCAGCGAGGCGCACGATCGCCGGCTGCGGCCGCCCGATGTCCCACGGTGGCTCGCCGCTTCGGTACGCCCACTCGAAGCCCATGACCAGAGACGATACCCGGACCGGTCGCCATCGTCCCGCGGGCCAGGCACCAAGGCCCGAGCCAGCCCCACTGCACGGCCGACCCGGCGCCGGGACCAACGGCTCGACGATAACTCCCCATATCGTCAGGCGCGAGGAACCCGACGTTCTTCGTGGCGCCTCAAGCCTGCCCGACGTCGAATGCCCATGGCGGCCGCGGACGGCCCGGGCGTACCATCGAGCCGTGCACTCGTGCGCTCGGCGACAAGCATTGGCAGTCGGCCATGCACCTCGGCGCTGGCGGCTGCGGCCACCCACGGCGATCACCATGGCGACGGTCGCCCTCGTCGTCGTGGCCTGCGCGAGCTCGACCACCAGCGGGCCATCCGGGAGTTTGCCCCCAGCTTCCGGATTGTCGGTGCCCCTCTCCACGGCCTCAGCCCCGCCGAGCACAGGCGCGGGCTACGATGTGCCGACGCCCGAGCCGGTCAATAGCGTGGCGGTGCCCGAAGTACCCTGCCCGACGACCTTCGCGTTGCCAACGGAGACGCTGCCGCCCCTGCCCAAGACGATGACCGCGACGGTGACACCCGCCGTGGCGGGCCGCGTGACGTACTACGGGAACGGGACGCTGACGGTCCTCGGTCCGAAGGACTGGCACTGTGAAGCCTCGGTCGGCATCGACGGCTCGGGCCGCATGACGATCACACCGCCGGGTCAGCCCGCCCGGTCCGGTAGCCCGGCACCAACAGGCTCAATATTGACAAGCCCGAGGCAGGAGGTTTACGGGCAGGCACTCACCGCCGCCAGCGCAGGCCCGTGCGTCGGATGCGTCGTCGCGATGGCCTGCGGCTTGTTCCCCGAGGCGTTGAACCTCATGGCGCAGCCGGGCCTCGCCTGCTCGAGCGCGCCCCCGGCCGGTGAGCAAGTGACTCGCCCCCAGCCCCGCTCCGCCGTCTTCATGGACCCGCCGGGCGTGGCTGGGACTGGCGATCCCTCGGGCGGCGCCTACCGGGCGTTCGGGTTCCTCGTCTTCGATCCCGGCGCCGCGGCCGGCGGCAGCGGTCGGTCAGCTCCCTCGGCGCTCAAGATGACCTGCACGCTCCCCGACGCGCTGGCGCCCATCTGCGACGAACTGGTGGAAGGCGTCGGGCGGGGACAGACGACCGCGGGCGGCTGATGGCTTTTGGGTGCTGCACCCTGTGCACCGCCGCCTGTGCCGAATGCTCGCGATAGCCGCGGCCGCACGAAGCCGAAGATCAGGCTAGTCGGTAGCCGACGCGGCCGCTCGAAGCGCTACGCTCCAGCCGGGAAGCTTGGACGGTTGGCGCTCTCGCCAGGACGACCCGATCGGCAGGCGCGTCTGCGGGTTCGGAGCGATCTCAACCGACGTTTCGCTGACGTACGCAAATACCGCTCGAGGTTGGGGCCTCTAGAACATCCCGTTGTCGTTCTTCGTGTCTGCCGGATCGGGCACGACCTGGAGGACGTCCCAGTGTTCGACGATCTTGCCGTTGTCGTCGAACCGGAAGATGTCGATGCCCGCATAGTCGTGGTCGCCCGGCCAGTGCTGGTAGCAGTGGAGGACCACGTAGTCATCCTCGGCGATGGCGCGTTTCACGTCGACCCGCTTGCCGGGGTACTCGCGAGCCATGCGGTCGAAGTAGTCGATGAATGCGTCCTTGCCGTCACCCACGCCGGGGTTGTGCTGCCGGTAGTCCGCGCCGGTGTATCGCTCCTGTGCCTCTCGCGGCTGGTTGTCGTTGAACATCAGCTCGTAGAAATCGATCGCGGTGTGCTTGTTCGCCTGCGGATCGCTCAATGGGCATTCCTCCGGGATCGGCTCGGTCCACGAGCTCACGGTTGGTCAGGCGCGGGGCGGCGATGACCCTTGGGTCACCCCATCCGCTCGACGCCCACGGCGGCGTCGCCACGCGGGGGCATCGAATGGCGCTGTGTTCAACCGGCGACGGGGTATTCCCGCCGAAGACCTGCGCCCTGCCGGCGGGGACGTACTCCGCGGCCCCGTTCGCACCGGTCTTCCGGTTCACGATCGGTGCCGGCTGGTCGAACACCCTCGCGGGCATCAACGCGGGCGGTATCGTCATGGGCAAACCGGACACGACGGGGTTCGGCTGGTCGACCGGGATGATGGCCGAAGATGGCTCCAATGTCGGAAAGACGACCGATACGCTCCTCGCCTATTTCGCGTCGCAGCCGAGCATCTCGGTGTCGGCTCCGACCCCGGTCATCGTGGGCGACATACCACGTCTCGCGATCGACTTCACCTTGCGCAACGGAGCGGATCTTCAGGAAGCGGAGAAGAACGAGGTCAGTACGAGGTTGGAGAGAAGGTGCGCGCCATCATCGTGGACGTGAACGGAGCCATCGTGTTGGTAGGCTCGTCCCATCGGCGAACCAGAAGTCGCCGCTACCGACGACGCGGTGGATCGTGTTCGAGGGTGTCGCGACCCACTGGTCCTCGCTCCCGACGACGCGGACCGACAAGTCGCTCGGCCGGCCACCCGGCCAGTTCTCCATGATCGCCCGGTCGTTCGCGCTACCGCGGACCCGCTCGCCCGACTGGGGCCACTCACGCACCCAGTCCGGGTCGCGCAAGGCACCGGCCGAGTCGTAGTCATGGGCGGCATGCGTTTCGTAGTAGCGACGGACGATCTCCTCGTTTGACGCGTTCGCCACGTTCTCTCCCTCGGGTGCGATGAAGAGCAACCGTGATGCGGCCGGTCCCCGCGGTCAAGCCTCATGTTCGGGTCAGGCGTCGTGCCGTCGGCGCCGGCCGGCGTGCTCTGGGTGGTCGTCATCAGGACGGTATCGCGACTGGTTTATGGAAGCATGACGTGGATAGGATCGGTTCGACCCTCGCCAGCCAGCTACCACGGGTAGGCTCCTCGCGGGTGGCGCCAGCCACGCCGGGTACCCGTCGAAGAGCGCCCGGCCATCCGTGCTCTGATCGCCGAGTCCGATCCACGCCGTCAGGTGGCTCTATCCCGCAACCCAGCCGGGGGTCCATGGGGATCTTCCACGGCAATTCGCGCGCCAGGCGTCGGCGCGTACGCGATCCGCGACCAGGTTTACCCTTACGCGGTCATGGACGCCCGAGATCTACGAGCCTTCATCCCAGGGATGAGCCGGCTTTTCCCGACCGGTCGGGTCGCGGTCCTCCGGCTCTACGGACCCATCGGCGGCGGGGCGAGGACGGCCGACTGGATCGAGTTGGCCCGTCGTCTCCGGGAGTCGAAGCGGGTGCCGGCCGTCGTCCTCGACATCGACTCGCCCGGCGGCTCTGCGACCGCGTCGGACGACATGTTCCTGGCCCTCGAGCGGCTCGCCGCAAGGAAGCCGCTGATCGCCGCGATCCGCGGGACCGGCGCGTCGGGCTCCTACCTCGCCGCCATGGCGGCTCGCCGGATCGTCGCCCAGCCGCACGCCATCGTCGGCTCGATCGGTGTCATCTCGGCCGGTCCGAGGCTCCCGCGACTGCTCGACCGGCTGGGCATCAGCGTCACGGAGAACCGTGCCGGCAGGCTCAAGGGTATGGGAGCCCCGTGGCGCGACGCGACCGACGAAGAGCGCGCCAAGGAGCAGGCGGTCGTCGACGCGTTCTATGACGCGTTCGTCAGTCGCGTGGCTCAGGGCCGGCACCTGCCGGAGGCGACGGTCCGGGACCTCGCGACCGGAGAGATCTGGCTCGGCAATGAGGCCCTCGCCCTGGGGCTGGTCGACGAGATCGGCGACCTGGAACGGGCCGTCGAGCTGGCGGCCGCGGCCGCCGGCGTGCCGGCTCGCTCCGCCCCGGTCCGCCTGCATCAATCACTGTTCAGTCGATTCGCCGGACGATTCGCTACGAGCCTGGCGGGGGCCGTTGCCGACGAGATCGAAGCCCGACTTGAGAGTCGCCTACGGACGTGACACTCGACCAAGGCCTGCGGCGTCGGCGGGAACCGCACCGAGCGCTTCGGGATCCCGACGGTCGAGGTGACGTTCGCCGTGAAGGTGATCGGCCGGCCACGATCGACCGGTCGGCCGAGTAGGAGATGGTCGCGGTCGGGGTCACCTGGTTGATGACGATCGGCCCCGAGCCGGTGGCATTCGAGGAGTTGCCGTCAGCCCTGGTGAAGGACGCGAGGACACTCCTAGGTGACTTGGGAACCGGGTCGCGAGGTTCGTGTCTTGGGGGCGGGCGCATCGAGCAGCCTCGGTAGACTTGAACCATGCGATACGTCGAATCCGATGGTCTTCTCGTTTCCCGGATCGGGCTCGGCACCTGGCAGTTCGGTTCCCGCGAGTGGGGCTACGGCCCGGCCTACGCCTCCGACGTCGCCCCCGCGCTGCTGCGCCGCTCGGTCGAGCTCGGGATCACGCTGATCGACACCGCTGAGATGTACGGCCCGGGCCACTCGGAACGGATCATCGGCGCCACTCTCGTCGCTATGGCACCGGCGGAGCGGGCTCGCCTCGTCATCGCCACGAAGTTCCTGCCGATCGCGCCCGCGGAGCCGATCCTCGCCTGGCAAGCCGCCGGGAGCCGGCGCCGGCTCGGCGTCGACGCACTCGACCTCTACTACGCGCACTGGCCGAACCCGCTCGTATCGGTGCGCCGAGTGATGCAGGCGGTCCGTCCGCTCATGGCGGCGGGTCTCGTGCGCCGCGTCGGGGTCAGCAACTACTCGCTGGACCAGTGGTCCACGGCGGAGCGCGCGCTGCGCGCACCCATCGTGGCAAACCAGGTCCGGTTCAGTCTCGTCAGCCCTGGCCCTGCCTCGGATCTGGTTCCATACGCCGCTGCGGAGGACCGGCTGGTCGTCGCCTACTCGCCGCTCGGACAGGGACTGCTGGCCGGGGCCGCGGCCTCAGGTACCGTCCGCGGACTGCGCGCGATGAATCCGCTGTTCGGGCAGGATGGCGGGAGACGGATGGCCCCGCTCGTCGACGCGATCGACGAGATCGCCGCCGCCCACGAGGCCACGAGCGCCCAGGTCGCCCTGGCGTGGGTGCTCCACCACCCGAACACCGTCGCGATCCCGGGCGCCCGGACGCTCGAGCAACTCGAGGAGAATGCAGCCGCAGCCGACCTCATGCTTTCGGAGGCCGAGTTCAGGTGGCTTTCGGGCGAGGCAGAGGCTTTCGCGGCCAGCCGGCGATCCTGACGCTGAACGGGCAAGGAATTCAGGCATCGGCCGCTCATTCCGGTTCCGCATGTTGTACGCTCCAAAACGCCCGAGCCGACGTCACTTGGGAGCGCGTGTGGTCTGCGCCAGCTGTGGCACCGAAAATCCGGCGGACAAGCGTTTCTGCGGCGACTGTGGAGCGCCGCTCTCGTCGGGCTGTCCGTCATGTGGCGCCAACAATCCGCCCGGCAAGCGTTTCTGCGGCGATTGCGGGACTGCACTCGGCACCGCGGCCGGGATCGCGTCGGTCGGTGGTGCGAGCTCCCAGTCCGCCAGCCCGATATCCGGTGAGACGGCCGTTGCGGAGCGCCGACTCGTGTCGATCCTCTTCGCGGATCTCGTCGGCTTCACGCCGTTCTCCGAGGAGCGCGATAGCGAGGAAGTCCGCGAGACCCTGACCCGCTACTTCGAGCTCGCGACCGAGGTCATCGGGCGCTATGGCGGAACGGTCGAGAAGTTCATCGGCGATGCGGTCATGGCTGTCTGGGGGACGCCGACCGTCCGCGAAGACGACGCCGAACGTGCCGTGCGTGCCGCCCTCGAGCTCGTCGACGCCGTCGGGGTTGTCGGCCCGGGTATCAGCGCGCGGGTAGGCGTGCTGACCGGCGAGGCGGCCGTAACCCTCGGTGCCACCAACCAGGGAATGGTCGCGGGCGACATCGTCAACACCGCCGCCCGGCTGCAGTCGGTCGCACCGGCCGGCACGGTCCTTGTCGGCGAGGCGACCCACCGCGCCGCGTCGTCGGCCATCGCGTTCGAACCGGCCGGCGAGCAGCTGCTCAAGGGCAAGGTCGCCCCCGTCCCGGCGTTCCGTGCCTTGCGGGTCGTCGCCGAGCGTGGCGGCCGCGGCCGGTCAGACACGCTCGAGGCCCCGTTCGTCGGACGTGACGACGAGCTCCGACTCGTCAAGGACCTCTACCATGCGACCGTCCGCGAAGGCCGAACCCGGTTGGTGTCGATCACGGGTATCGGCGGGATCGGCAAGAGCCGCCTTACCTGGGAGTTCGAGAAGTACCTCGACGGGATCGTCGGGATCGTGTGGTGGCACCGCGGCCGATCACCGGCGTACGGCGAGGGAATCACCTTCTGGGCGTTGAGCGAGATGGTCCGCGGCAGGGCCGGGCTGGCGGAGACCGACGACGAGCAGGTCACGCGGGCGAAGGTGAGCGAGCTTCTCGACGGGTTGACCTTCGAGACGGCTGAGCGTCGCTGGGTCGAGCTTGCCCTCCTCGCGCTCCTGGGGGTCGAGACCGGGATCGACTCCGAGCAGCTGTTCGGCGCCTGGCGGACCTTCTTCGAGCGGCTCGCCGCGATCAGCCCGGTCATCCTCGTGTTCGAGGACCTCCATTGGGCGGACAGCGGCACGCTCGACTTCATCGACCATCTGCTCGAGTGGAGCCGGGCCATCCCGCTCTACATCGTGACCCTCGCGCGGCCCGAGCTCATCGATCGTCGCTCCGACTGGGGCGCCGGCCGGCGCAACTTCACCAGCCTCTACCTCGAGCCGCTCCCGGAGCCCGCGATGCGAGCGCTCCTCGCAGGGCTCGTGCCCGGTCTCCCGGAGGCCGCCGTGCGCGTGGTCGTTGCGCGAGCGGAAGGCATCCCGCTCTATGCGGTCGAAACGGTCCGGATGCTCGTGGCCGAGGAACGGCTCATCGAGGCCGGCAATGGCACGTATGTGCCGACCGGGGACCTCACCGCCCTTGCCATCCCGGAGACGCTCACGGCGCTGATCGCCGCGCGGCTTGACGGGCTGGATCCCGCCGACCGCAGTCTGGTGATGGACGCCGCGGTCCTCGGGCAGAGCTTCACGCCGGCCGGGCTCGCGGTGGTGTCCGGGATCGATGTCGCGGTCCTCGAACCACGCCTGCGGGCCCTCGTGCGACGTGAGCTGTTCGCGCACGAAACCGACGCCCGCAGCCCGGAGCGCGGGCAATACGCCTTCGTCCAGGCGCTCATCCGCGAGGTCGCATACAACACCCTGGCCAAGCGCGACCGCAAGGTTCGCCACCTCGCGGCGGCTCGTTTCTTCGAATCGCTCGAGACCGACGAGATCGCCGCCGCCCTCGCTGGGCACTATCTCGCGGCCCGTGACAACGCTGCCGATGGAGCGGAGGCGGACGCCCTCGGTGCCCAGGCTCGGCTCGCCCTGCGCGCTGCTGCTGAGCGGGCCGTGGCGCTCGGCTCCAACGAGCAGGCGCTCGGACTCATCGAGCAGGCCTTGGCCGTGACCTCATCGCCGGCCGATCAGGCGGATCTCCTCGAACTCGCGGGTGATGCCGCGACGGCCGGCGGCCACCATGGGGCCGCCGAACGACATCTTCGCGCCGCCATCGAGGCGCGGACCGGACTGGGGGATCGGCCAGGGACCGCCCGGGCGACGGCCGCCCTCGGTCGGTCGCTCTTGACGGCTTATCGGACGGCCGATGCGATCGCGATCCTCGTGCCTGCCGTCGAGGCGTTCGCGGATCTGGCTGACGATCCCGCGGTCATCGGGCTCGAGGGCCAGCTTGCTCGCGCCTACTTCCTGGCCGATGACAACCGTCGTGCGATCGAGGTCGCCGATCGGGTCCTGGAGGCCGCCGAGCACGCGGACCTGGTGGCGATCGTGGCCGATACGCTCATCACGAAGGGGACCGCCCTCGGGATCCTCGGCCGGTCGACCGAGGGCCTCGGTGTGCTGGGGGCTGGCGCATCCCTCGCCGAAGCTCACGACCTGAGCGCCACGCTGATGCGAGCGCACATCAACCTCTCTTTCCACGAGGCGAATCGTGACCCGAGGGCGGCGCTCAACTACGCCCGAACCGGCCTGGCGCTCGCGCGGCGATTCGGCGCAACCAGTCCGGCCACAATCCTGCTTGGCAATAGCGTCGATGGCGCGCTCCGGGCGGGTGAGTGGTCCTGGGCCCTCAAGGAGCTCGAGCCCGCCCTTGCCGATCGACTCGAGGCGTCCGATCGGATCACGTTGCTCGCGACGGCGATCAGCATCGACGCCTGTCGCGGCGGGTCGACCGCCGGACCTCTCGAGGAGCTCATCGAACTCGTCGGCTCGAGCCTCGAACCCGGCATCCAGGGAGTCAACCATTCGGCGAGAGCTATGGTGTTCTTTGCCGCCGGTCGCCTGGCCGAGGCCCGCGCAGCCTGGCACGATCTCGCCGAAATCTCGACGGGGAACCTGGCCGAAGCGCACGCTCGCAGCGCCCGGGCCGCGCTCTGGCTCGGTGACTCCGCCGGAGCGGCGTCGGACGTCGCCGCCCTGGATGCCGCTGGGATCCACGGGCTGGCGATCGAGGCAGATCGGGCGACCACGCGTGCCGGCATCGCGGCCCTCGAGGGACGGTCGGGCGAAGCCCTCGTCCGCTACCGCGACGCGCTGCGCTCCTGGGGTGAGCTGGGGCTCGCCTGGGATGAGGCACTGTGCGGCCTCGACATGGCCCTCCTCCTCGACCCGGCGCAGCCGGATGTCCGCGCCGCCGCCGAGTCCGCCCGCGAGATCCTGGTCCGCCTGGGCGCCGCGCCGTTCATCGAGCGCCTCGACAGGGCGATGGCGTCGACGTCGGATCAGGTCAGTCCGGTCCGGCCGGCCGAGAGTGTCGTCATGCGAGGCGCGATGAACACGCCCGCAGCGTCATGATCGCCGCGACCCGGTCGGGACAGGAGATCGAAGACTAGCCTTCCTCGCCAGCCAACTTCCGGGCAACGTCACCCCCGGTGCCTGGCTCAACCGAAGGTGAAGCAATACGCCTCCACGCCCGCCTCGAGGAACTCGATCTCGAAGGTGCGCTCGGCGATCGGCCCCGGCTGGCGGATCAGCTGATAGGTCCGCTGCTCCTTCACGACGCCGGAGCCGTCGTAGGCGGAATCGGTCCCGTGGGCGGCTTCGGCGAGCCGGCCATCGAGGAAGACCCGGAACGGGATGGAGGCGCCCCTGGACGCCGGCCCCATCACGAGGTTGACATCGCGTGCATGGAACCGGAAGGCGATCCGTCCGCCGGGCCCCGCCGACACCGCTGCATGCCGAGCCACCGTCCAGTCCCCCGACAGCGCCCAGGAGTTGAGGGGCAGGCGCGGAGGCGCGACATAGGTCCGCGGCTCGTCGAAGCGCGCTACGTCTTCCTGCGCGAAGCCCGTGCTCTGGGCATACCCCGTGTACGTCTCGGGCGACTGGAGCGTCCGCCAGTCGGCTGCGACTTCGAGTCCGACTGGGTTGACGTCCACGAGGTCCTGGTCGACGTCAGCCACGCCGGCGTCCATCAGGAGCTGCTGGATCACCATCTCTGTCGCGGCGTACTCACCCTCGCCGAAGTGGTGATGCCGGAGCCGACCCTCACCATCGGCGATGTAGATGGCGGGCCAGAAGTGGTTGTCGAAGGCGCGCCAGACCCCGTAGTCGCCGTCGATCGCGATCGGGTACTCGACACCGAACGTGTTCGAATGCGCGACGACGTTGTCGACGTCGCGCTCGAAGCCGAATTCGGGCGTGTGGACGCCGACGACCGTCAGACCCGCGTCGCCGTACTTCGCTGCCCAGGCCCGGACGTAGGGCAGCGTTCGCAGCCAGTTCACGCACGTGTAGGTCCAGAAGTCGACGAGGACGATCCGTCCCCGGAGTCCCTCTGGCGTCAGCGGCTCGGAGTTGAGCCACCCGGTGGCGCCACCGAACGAGGCCAGGCGACCCTCGATCGGCAGGGCAAGCTGCTCGCCCGCCAGCCGGTGGGCGATGGACCGGATCAAGCCCGGCCTGGGCGGCTCGGAGATTCTCGCCGCGCCTGATGCGAGGCCGGGGTTGCTGGTGTCGTCGGACATATCCGCCCTCCTCGGTCGATGTGTGCTCGCGACCGTCAGTGTCTAACCTGCGGGACTGATCCGCCGGGCGCTGCCGCCGTCGCGATGGTCATCCGCACTCTCATCTTCTTCTAATACTCGACGGGTACCGTGGCGGCATGACGACATCCCTGCGCGCCCGGACCGACCATCGAGCGATCGCCGACCAGCGCCTGTCGGACCTGACCCTCGCCACCGCGGTGGCCGGCCTGGCTGCCACGATCGGCTTCGGCTGGCTGGCGGCCGTGACGTACGCGGGGGTCGCGACCCCACCCACCGCCGACCCGGCCCAGAACACGATCGACACGCCGCGGACCCTGACGGGCACCGGCCCGTCGACCACCGGCGGCTCGACGACGACCCGGCCACGGACCACGACGGGCGGCGACACGTTCCTCGGCGGTGGCTCGTCGAGCGGCACATCGCGATCGACCGGGCGAGCGCACGTGTCGACGGGCTCGTCCTAGGCGTGCTCGAGCAGGCCGACTGGCGCGCCCTCGGCACCAACGCCCACCTCCTCGTCCTCGACGGCGACCTCGCCGCGGCACGAACGGCGGTGGAGCGGCTGCTCGACGATGTCGACCGTACGTATAGCCGGTTTCGGCCCGACAGCGAGCTGATGCGCCTCCAGGCATCGACCGGCCGGACTACTCGGGTCAGTCCGCTGCTGTGGCAAGCCGTCACGACGGCCATCGACGTCGCCCGCGAGACCGACGGGGCGGTCGACCCGACCATCGGGCGGGCGATGCGGATCATCGGCTATGACGACGATTTCGGCCGCGTCAGCGGACGCGACGCGGTGATCCATGTCGAGCTCGGAGCGGTACCCGGCTGGCAGGTCGTCGGCCTCGACGCCGCGACGCGGACGATCCGGATCCCGGCCGCCGTCGAGCTCGATCTCGGCTCGAGCGGCAAGGCCCTGGCCGCCGACCTGGCCGCCACGGTCGCGCGAGCCGCCGCGCCCGATGGCGGTGTCCTCGTCAGCCTCGGCGGCGACATCGCGACCTCGGGTCGCGCCCCCGACGGTGGCTGGCGGGTCCTCGCCAGCGAGGACAGCGAGACGCCGGTCGATGCCGCCGGCGAGGTCGTCGCGATCACGTCTGGCGCCGTCGCCACCTCGAGCACCACCGTCCGCCGGTGGCGCGCCGCGGACGGGACCACGCGGCACCACCTCGTCGATCCCGCGACGGGCGCCCCGGTCGACGGACCGTGGCGGACCGTCACGGTCGTCGCCGACACGTGCGTCGCGGCCAATGCCGCGGCGACCGAGGCGATCGTCCTGGGCGCACGCGCGCTCGCGCGCCTGGCGGTCCGCGGCCTGACCGCCCGGCTGGTCGACACCGAGGGACGGGTCGTTCGCGTCGGGGGCTGGCCCGATCCCATCGTCGCCATGGCGGGGCGCGCCTGATGTTCGACCAGATCCTGTGGTTCAGCACGCGCGGCGCGGGGATCGTCTCGCTGCTGCTCTCGACGCTGGTCGTTTGCCTGGGTTTCGCAACGGCGGCGCGCTGGCAGGCCCCGGGCTGGCCGCGGTTCCTGACCGTCGAATTCCACCGCTCGATGGCGCTCCTGTCGATCGTCTTCGTGGCCATCCACGTGCTGACCGCGATCCTCGATCCATTCACATCGCTCGGTGTCCTGGCGGCGATCGTGCCGCTCGCGTCGTCCTATCGACCGCTGGCGGTCGCCTTCGGAGTGATCTCCGTCGACCTGCTCGTCGCGGTCATCATCACCAGCCTGCTCCGCGAACGGATCGGGCACCGGCTCTGGCGCGCCGTGCACTGGCTCGCGTGGGCGGCCTGGCCGCTGGCGATCCTCCACAGCCTGACCGCCGGGAGCGACGCGTTCGCCACCTGGATGCTGGTGCTGGTCGGGGCCTGCTGCCTGGCGGTCGCCGCGACGCTCGCCTGGCGGCTCGCCGTGGGCGGGTCGATCCGGAGCACGCTCGGCGGGGTGACCGCTCGCTCATCACGGCCGCCGCGACCGGACGGACGGGCGCCGAGGAGTGGCCGGTGACGCCGCAGCGCATCCTCGCCGGCCCTCCGCCCGACGCCGGCGCCGAGTCCCTCCGCGACCATGAGAGCCGCATCGGGCCGCGCCCTTCGGGCGACGGCCTGATCCCGGTCATCGGGGCGAGCGGCCTGCTCGGTCGAGGCGGCGCGGGCTTCCCGGTCGGGCGCAAATGGGCGACGGTGGCCGAGCGCGGGGAGGGACGCGCGGTCGTCCTGGCCAATGGCGCCGAGGGCGAGCCATTGAGCGCCAAGGACCGCGCGATCATGGCCATGCGACCGCATCTCGTCCTCGATGGCGCTGAGCTGGCGGCCGATGCGGTCGGCGCCGAGCGGATCATCCTGTACGTCGGTGGTGAGCACCACGCGGCCATCAACGCGATCGAGCGGGCGATCGACGAGCGCGCCGCGAGCGGATCGCGCCGGGGGGCCCGCGAGGGCGTCCCGCTCGAGCTCGTGGCAGCGCCGCACACGTACGTCGCGGGCGAGGAATTGGCGGCCGTCCACTACCTCGAGGCCGGCGACGCCCGCCCGACGTCGGTCCCGCCTCGCCCATACGAACGTGGCGTGGACGGGCGACCGACCCTGGTCCAGAACGTCGAGACGCTGGCGCACGCGGCGCTCATCGCCCGTTTCGGCGACGCCTGGTATCGCGAGATCGGGAGCGGGGCCACGCGCGGGAGCGCGGTGGTCACCGTCGGCGGCGCGGTTCGCCACCCCGGGGTGACCGAGATCGCCATCGGGACGACCGTTCGCCAGCTGGCCGCCTCGGCCGGCGCCGCCGACGGGGTCGGGGCGGTCCTGCTCGGCGGGTATTTCGGTGGCTGGCTTCGCGCGAACGAGGCATTCGATCTGCCGCTCGACCCGGTCGCTCTCCGGGCAGCCGGGAGCGCGTTCGGATGCGGCGTCGTGCACCTGCTGCCACCCGACGCGTGTGGCGTTCGCGCCACGGCCCGGATCCTCGACTACATGGCGGGCCAGAGCGCCGCCCAGTGCGGTCCGTGCGTGTTCGGGCTGCGCTCGATCGCAGACGCGGCGGCGCGCCTCGCCGTCCCGCGCAGTGGCGACGGGCGAGACCTCGAGCGGGTCGTCCGCTGGTCCGGGATGCTCGCCGGCCGTGGCGCCTGCAAACATCCGGACGGCGCGGCCGGGATGCTGCGCAGCGCCCTTCGCGTGTTCGCCGACGAATTCGCCCGGCATGAGCGGTCCGGGACGTGCATCCAGCCCGACCGGCGCGGTCAGGCAGCCTGATGGCGGAGTCCGGAGAGTTGCGACTCGCCGTCGATCGCATCGCGTGCGACGGCTACGGCGTGTGCGCCGAACTGCTGCCGGAGCTCATCGACCTCGACGACTGGGGGTATCCGATCCTCGCGGCCCAGCCGGTCCCGGAATACCTCGCCGATCACGCCCGGCGAGCCGTAGCCAGGTGCCCGGTCCTCGCGCTACGACTCAACGTCGTCGCGGCCCGCGCTGCGAGCGGCGCGCGCTGAGCCGGGCGCGACGCGGAAGCTGGCATCACCGGTGCTAGTCTCGACGGGCAAGGACGGACGATCGACAGGATCCGGCAGACCGGTCCGGATCGACGCCGCGATTCGACGGCGTCGCACGAAAGGATGACCAGCCGTGGGGGTCGATCGGTCGATCCCGAGTCTTGACCTCTATCGCGAGCTGGAGGTCGACCCCGGCGCGAGCCCGGAGGCGATCGAGGCCGCGTACCGATCCCTGATGAAGCGGCACCATCCGGACCGTGCCGGCCAGGACGGTCTCGCGCGCGCGAAGCGGCTGAACGTGGCCCGCGAATGGTTGGTCGACCCCGACCGTCGGGCCCGGTACGACGCCGCGCAGGGCACGCGTCGACTGGAGGCGCTTCGTTCGACGACGCGACCGCCCAGCCCGGGGGCGGCTCCGGCATCGAGCCCGGTGTCGGCGCGCCGGCCAGCACCGACCACGGCGAACCAGGCGCACCCGCGGCGGACCGGTCGCATCTCGCCCGTCTGGTCCGCAGTCGGCCTTGGTTCGGTCGCTGTCGTCGCGATCGTAGCCGCGGTCCTCGTGTCCGGCTGGGGTTCGACGGACTCCGGAGCCGCCGGGCGAGCATCGCCCGGAAGCCTGGGCGATGTGACGTCGACACCGAGCCACGACCCGACGCCCCTTCCGACGCCGGCGCCGGCGGTCAGCCGCACGCCGGGACCGACGCCGGTCCCGACCCCCGTGGCAACGCCCGCTCCGACCTCCGATGGCTCGTCCGCTCCAGCGGGACGTGCCGACATCCGCTTCACCGGCATGTACGCCGGGCATGACGTCGAACCACTGGGCGGCACCAGCGGCTGCAGCACGACCACGGAACGCGGGGGATCGGTCCCGACCCTGACCGGTTTCCAGATCGATTCGGGAGCGCGCTCCGGCCCGAGATGGCAGCTCACCCTGACCGACCTGACGGTCTCATGGTCGATGGACATCTTCCTCGAGAACACGGCCGACGCGCTGTGGTGGAACTCGGGGGTCGGCGTCGGGTCGGTGACGAGAACGGCCGACGGCTTCGCGTTCGACGTCGTCATGACCGACGCCGCGCAGTCGATCCGGGCCAAGGGATCGGTCATCTGCAGATAAGGGCCAAGGGCCCTCTGGTCTCACGTGATTCTCAGATTTGACGACCATGGTCGCGCTATGGCAGACGCGGGAGCCGTTCGAGAGACGGCGACATCCACATCTCTCGAAACAGCGGATCCCGCAGGTCATTGGGTCGACGACTTCGACTTCGATCGATCCATCGAGGGGCCGGCCCGCGGCCGTCGGTGGCGGCGCTGGCTGATCGTCCCGGTCGTCGTCGTCGCCATCGTCGCGGCCGCCCTCTGGTTCGCGAACCCGTTCGCCACGACCCCCGCTTCCCTTGTCACCGCCCGGGCCACCGTCGGGACCGTGGTCAGCAGCGTCAGCATCTCGGGATCGGTCGCCTCATCGACCGTCGATGAGCTGACGTTCGGCTCGTCCGGTACCGTCGCCACCGTGGTTGTCGCGCCCGGGGATCCCGTGACCGCAGGCCAGGTCCTTGCCACGATCGACGACTCGGCAGTGCAGGTCCAGCTCGCGACCGCCATGGCGAATCTTGAATCCGCGCAGGCCAAGCTGGCGACCGACCAGGCCGGCCCCACGGCCGCGACCAAGGCGTCGGCGCAGGACTCGGTCAAGCAAGCAGAGCTGCAGCTGTCCACGGCGCAGCAATCACTTCGCGATACGAACGCGTCGAATAGCCTGTCTATCTCGCAGGCGAATGCGGCCGTGAGCGCAGCGAAGGCTCAGCTCGCCGCCGACAAGGCCGCCAGCCCGCCGGTCCCGGCGACGATCGCCAAGGACCGGGCGGCGGTGACCAGCGCCCAGGCGGGCGTGAGTTCGGCGCAGCTCAAAGCGACGCTTGCGCTCCACCAGGCGCAGAACCAGGTCAACTCGGCAAGCCTCGGGGTGACGTCCGCGAAGCACGCCTACGCCCTCAAGATCGTCCCGACCACGGCCGCCCAGATCGCCGCCGACAAGGCCGCGGTCGCCTCCGCCCAGCAGGCGCTGACGACCCTCCAGCAGAACGGCGCCGCGATCGTCGCCCCGACCGCCGGCACGGTGACGGCCGTGAACCTCAAAGTCGGCCAGACCGTGTCCGGCTCGAGCGGTTCCTCATCGAGCAGCTCGTCGAAC
>CAVUKR010000005.1:0-459637 GCA_963742075.1 uncultured Chloroflexia bacterium
GCATTCGGTCCGGACCTCCTCCGTCGCAGCATTGCTCACACGATTTACGAGAAGGCCTTCGGCGGCCTTCCCCCGCCTCCCGACGGTTGCTCAACCAGATGCCGAAGGCCGCTTCGGCCACGCACGCCGGCCGACTTGATTTGCGCAACGGATCAGCCAGGATCCGAACTGGTACGAACCTCGAACGGCGAACGTATCGTTTCACCGCGACGGCAAATGGATTTGCTCATGCCGGCAAGACCTTCACCACCCTATCCGAAGCAGCCTTCGAGAATAACTCGTCGATGGAACGGACCACGGTCTTCGGACTTGGTTCGGCGGGCCAAGGGGCCAGCGATGGCGGATGATACGAAGGTGCTGCGCTGCGCCATTTACACCCGCAAATCCACCGACCATGGCCTTGAGCAGGAGTTCAAAGCTGCTGGATGCCCAACGGGAGGCCTGCGAAGCATATATCAAGAGCCAGGCGTTCCAAGGGATGGAAGGCCCTGCCCCAGCAATATAAGCAACCGGCATACTCCGGGGGTAACTGTCGCCCGCCCTGCCCTGAAGAAGCTGCTAGCCGATCGAAACCGGCAAGGTCGATGTAGTCGTGGCTGCAAGATCGACCGCCTTACCCGTTCGCTCGCCGATTTCGCAAAGCTGGTTGAGGCCTTTGACGCGAAATCGGTCTCGTTCGTTGCCGTCACCCAGCAGTTCAATACCACCACGTCCATGGGCAGGTTGACCTTGAACGTCCTTCTCTCTTTTGCCCAGTTCGAACGGGAGCTGTCGGCCGAGCGGGTGCGAGACAAGGTCGCCGCCAGCCGGCGCAAGGGCAAATGGACCGGCGGCACCGTGCCACTCGGCTACGATGCCAAGAACAAGAAGCTGGTCATCAACAAGTCAGACGCCGAAACCGTTCGGACCATTTTTCGTCTTTACCTGCAACTAGGATCGTTCAGCAAGCTTGTCGCCGAACTCGACCGCCGGAAGATCGTCACCAGGCGCCGCCAAACCAAGATTGCGAAATATGAAGGTGGCATTCCATTCACCTATGGTCCCCTCGCCTACTTTCTCAAGAATCGCATCTACATTGGCGAAACTCATCACGGAGGCAAATGGTTCAAGGGAGAACATGAAGCAATTCTCGACCGCCCGACCTTCGAGCGCGTGCAGGATCTGCTAAAAGCAAACACCGTGAAACGCAAAGTTCGATTTTCTGAAAGCGGCGCTATCCTTCAAGGCAAGCTCTTTGATGACAACGGCAACCGCATGGGACCGAGCTTTTCCAGCAAGAACGGTGTGCGCTATCGCTTCTATGTCAGCACCACCTTGCGCGGTCGAAGTCAGGGCGGGTTCGGTACACGGATCTCCGCGCCGGAGATCGAAGGTCTGGTCGAGGCCGCACTCAGCGAAAGGTCCCGGCGCCAAGAGGTGGAATTCTTGCGCACGTCGAGACAATCACGTGTCAGATTCTCGGATTCGTTTCAGGACTAAAGCACCCCAGAGGAAGACGGGGACCGATTGAGATTTCGTGGACTCCAAAGCCAAAGGGTGCGGCGCATGTGGTTACTCCCCCGGATGCCGAGGGCCACCAAAAGCTCGTAAAGTCGATTATCCGGGCCCATACTTCGCTCAATGACCTGTCTAGCGGGCGCCACGCGTCCATCGAAGATCTCGCTGCAGCAGCCCACCTCATCCGAAAGTTGCCGGCAAGGACTACGTCTTGCGTTTCTGCAACCGGACCTGACACGGGCAGCTCTAGACGGCGGGAGGCGACTGTTGAGTTGAAGCAGGTGGCAAGTTTCTCGCCCTGTCGTCGCGAGAGCAGATCGATGGGTCGGCTCGATTCGGCCATCGAATGTTATGGATAACACGGTGCTGCACTCCCCATGCGGAAAAAAGTTGGTGGATATTCACAATCGTTACGTTCGTATGTGCGCCCGTTCCTAGCGCACACATGAACGCTCTATTACTATCTCTTCATTTTATTACGGCAGCTTTGTACCCAGTCGGGGAAGGGCTGCCACGGGCACGGCGTCTGCGTGCTACGCAGACGGAATATCAGTTAGTTGGCGCCAGACTTCTTGCCGGAGGCCGCCATGTAGTCAGCGATTTCCAACAAATCGGGCTCGTTCTCGAGCAGCAGGCCACCGTCGCACTCCAGGAATGGCGTTCAAGCCCGGGCGCGCTAATTGCACCACCGCCGCTCATCGTGACTTCGTGGCCTCGCTTCATCAGGGTGGCGGCGTATTACCCGGGAACGTCGCTGTGGGTCAGCACAACGATCTTCATGTCACACCTTCCCCGCGACTGGCGCCGGCGCTGCCGCTCCGAGCTCCTCGATGAACATGCTCGGCGCGAGCTGCGCCTGCCCGTAGCTTTCCTTGGTGAAGGGCACGTCGAGTTGCTTCGCGATGCCAGCGGCATTTCCTTCGGATAGGTGAGATACAGGCTGCCGGGGTGGTCGGTGCCGGCCTTGACGCGCGTTATCCCGACGAAGAACAGTCGCCGCGCCTCCTCCCGGGCAGCGTCGGCGACCGCCTTCGGCGTGCCCTGTCTCGGCATCTGTGGCAGCACACCCTGCACGCACTGCGCGATGAACACATAGGGCGAGCTGAGGCCCTTGCTTTTGTGCAGGCTCATTACCCGGACCTCCTTCACCTCGGGAGGAATATCGGGTTGGGTGATTTCCTTCATCATCGCCGAGAAAAGCTCGTCGGCGTCTTCGGCTTCTGCCGCGACCGCGAGCGCCAACTCCCGCAACTCCGCGATCGTCGGCATGTTGTCGGGAAAGAGTTCGTCGATGAGCTTCGGCACGTCGTCTTTCAACGGTTCGAGCTTGTCCAGTTCCCCTTGATGTTTTCAAATTGATTGACGAGCGGCTGCGTGTACTTGAGCGTGAGGGTACCCGCGAGCATCTTCTCCAACGCGTCCCACGGCGTATCGCCTGATGTTTCGCAATGATCGCGCAGCTCGGACGTACGGTCTGACGCGGAAGTTCGGTGACCCGATACCGAGCAGATAGCGCAACGCGACGCGATCGTTCTTGTTGAGGAGGAGCTTGAAGGCCGCGAAATGCATTTGCGCGTCGTCGGTTTCGAGCTGGCTCTCCTCGTAGTAGGATTTTGCGGGTAGCTGGGCTTCCTTGAGCGCGTTAAGGATCACGCGTGCCGCGCGCTTCCGCTGCACGAGCACGACGATCTCGCTGGGTTCAACTCCCTTGTCCAAAAGCTCCTTGACCTTCTTGGCTATCCATTTCGATTCTTCGATGGGGTTCGCGAGCTGAACGATCTCGACCTCTCCCTTGCCCTTCGCGTTGATCGGCTTAAGCGCTCCGCGGGTCGCGGTTCTTGTTGTAGCTGATGAGCGAGTTTGCCATTTCCACGACGGTGGTCGGGCAGCGTTGGCATTCGGCCATCTCGAAATCGGCGCACCCGGCGTGAATGGTTTTCCATTCGCGGATGCCATCGGGGTGAGCGTTCTTGAATGAGTAGATTGACTGGTCGTCGTCTCCGACGATGCAGATGTGTGCCTTCTCGGAGAGATACGCGATCGCCGTCTGCTCGGCCTTATTCAGGTCCTGATATTCGTCGGCGAGAACGTGATCGAACTCGCCGTGCTCCTCCGCCGTCGGGTCGTTCTTGAGATAACGCACGAGGTAGGGAATGACCTCGCCGATCAACATGCTTTCGTGGAAAAGGTGCCAGTCGATCAGGACGTTCTGGAAGTCCTTTTCCTCCTGCGTCTTGGGAAAGCCGGGCTGGTCGCCTTGGCTCTGCGCCCATGCGCCCTCGTATGCGGCGACGAGTTCCTTGCACTTGGTGATGCCGCCGTTCTGCATGGCCAGATCGTGGTACATCGCCTTCAGCTCGAACGAGTTGAGCGGCCGGGGCGTTCGCCCTACGCTCTTCAGGACGTGCTGGCGCGCGAGTATGCGCATGGCGAGCGCATGCAGGGTTTGCCCTTCAGAGTCCTCGCAGCCCGGGAACGCCAAGCTTCTGCAGCTCGCGGTGCAGGTCTTCGGCGGCAACCCGAGTGAAGGTGACAGCCAGCACCTTGTCCGGTGGATACCTTTTCCTCAAGCAACCGCGCGACGCGACGCTTCATGGCGTACGACTTGCCCGTCCCGGGACCGGCAATTACGCGAATACGGTCTTCTTTGGCGGCGGCCAATTTGTAACGCCACGCCGGCCTTATCCAGCCCCTGATCCCACCCCAAAACGTTGTCCCCCGCGGCTGCGAGTTGCAGCGGGGAACTTTAACATGCGAATCCGGCGGCGGCCATTGATCAGTATTTCATCGCGACGACCGACTCGCGACTGCTCGATTTGCGTTGCCTGGAGACGTGAAACATACAGTGTCAACGCGCTGCGACCCGCATTGATTTCGGCACTCGCGGCGTGGGGCATTCGGCTCACCGCCGCAGTTTGAGAATGCTTCGGATACTGGCCTCGCGCGGCAATCCAGGCGACAGATTCCCCATTCCGTGCAAGTCGGGGCTGGAGAACTGGCCTTAGACAGACTGCATGGTCGGGCGGCAGTGCGATCGAACCGGTCTCCGCCCATAGTCTCCCCGAAACGGGAATATTTGCGGAGATGGACGGAGACTTTCGGCGATTTCCGCCTCATGTCCGGCAAAGCGGGAGTCCAGAGACGAAAGCGAATGCGCGAAAAGGCCCGGATTTCCGGCCCATTCTGGCGTCTCTTGGGAAGCGTGGCCAAACGCCGGAATGGGTGGCTGGGGCGGGAGGGATCGAACCTCCAAATGGCGAAATCAAAATCCGCTGCCACGATAATCGGTGAAATTGAAATCATGTGACCACTTGCCGTAAGCGCGAATCGGATTATTACTGCTCGCAACACAGAGACAGCCGGGGCGCTTGAGGGTTTCCATGGGGCTGTTCAAAACCGAAAAACACCCTCACCGCTGGCCTAGTGCACGATGTCCGGCTCTATAAGGGACCCGTGTTCGAGAAGGAGTGCACGATGTTCGTGTTCCTCACTCTCGAAGCCAGCCAACCGTGCGGTACGACCTACCGACTCGGTTTGGGGTGCAATCTGCATCTGAAGCTGGCATCGATTGCTGCCGTGCTATCGCGGTTGTTCTGACGACGGAGGGCACCTTGGAAACGGGGTGCCCTTTTCGTTTTGATTTGCACAGGCTCTACGAGTTGGGCTCAGAACCCTGAGGGCCCTCGACAAGGTTGTAACCGTCTTGAGGAGCCAAGCCATTTGAGACCATGCGGCTGTTGCCTACCGGTCGCAGCCGTTAACCTTTCATTAACCATAAGTTTCCATGTTCTGCACGGGCTGGCTGAGTATCTCAACTAAGAGGATTGCCATGTTCGAGACGGTCATCACGATCACCATAGCCACGACGCTCTCTCTGCTGTTTATCCGAGTGGTACTGCAGATGTGCCTCGACGGCTCCTGCGACCGATATCAAAGCCTTCCTCAATGGCTGTTACGGTTCACAAATCGAATGTAACTGCAAAGAGCCGACTGCCTCACTCCCGTAGAACGAGCAAAGCACAAGCGCCATCATTGAAAATGCTTGAACTGTATTCAACCCCGCAAGATGTTGCACGCGCGGCCCTTAGGCTTTTGGCTGCGAGCGATTTTCATCCGCTCGACCACGAACTAGCAGCGGCCATACTGGCAGTTCAAGTATGTGATTGGCATGCTATCAAACATCTAAAGCATCCCGATGCTACCCGAGAATTCAAGGATCAGTTTGCAATCCAGTACCCGGTTTGGAAAATGCTCCTTCAGGTGGCGAATGGTACTAAGCATCCTACGGTTCAGCATCCTGATATTAGCGGCGGCGAAATGCGTGGCGTTGATTTGAAAAAGATGACGATTTTTGGTATGCGCCGCCGGAGTCGTGAAACGCTTTTCATAGAGATCGATGGAAAGCAAAATATCGGTTCACGCTCTCACTTATACCTTTTGCCACACCTATCTGTTCAAAAATTCCGATTTGACTGCGGCGGCGCCCTAGCTTCGACCCTGGAGCCCTCGCTGACAATTCAACTGCATACAGGAAATCGCCAACCACCGATTGACCACCGATATAGCGTGAACAAACAGCGTCAATCATGATCGAACGAACGCAAATAAACCAATAATTACCGCGCGTCCCGGGGCAACATCACCGCTCATAACGGTCTGGTTGCAGGTTCGAATCCTGCCGGGCCACCTCGGACGGCTCGCACGGTTTTAACGGACTGCGTCGAGTTGATCGGATTGTTCTCACAACGTACTCAAATCATCCGGCACGTCGCCGAACTTTCGCAACACAGTCGCTTCGCGGAAATCACCCGTGGCCGGATCGCCAGTGCGGCTGAATGCGACTGCACCGGTATGACCCAATATCTTGCATAAGCCTTCGGCACGCCCAATCGCGACTGCCGCGTTCGGACATTCAATGGGTTCACCAACAACAACGCTGCCGTCAGCAACATCGAACGGCAACGCAACAAAATATGTAATTCCGGGCATAGCTTCGCCCCTACTCAATCATACCAATCCTTGCGGTCACGCGGCACGGGTTCAAATTTGCCGCGTGCGTATCCGTTCGACACGTCGGCCCTAGTTGCTTCCACTTGCGCTTCCAAAAATTCATTGGCCACGATCAACGCCTTCACTGCGTCGCGAGCGTCCCCTCCGCAAGCTGCGATGGCTTGGTCTGTCGCCGCTTCAAGCCGATCCGGTTCTGACGCTGGTTTGCTTTCGGGATTGGCTGGCATCACCGTTGCCCATTGACGATGGCCCGGGATATTGTTCCGGTTTTGTTCCTGTTGTCAATCTCGACCTACATAATCCTGTAATTGCGCATCTGAAGTCGTAGGCAGCCATCACATCGCGCCGGAACCGTGCATCACGAGCGACGGCTTCCACCAATCTCCGAGTCCGCTCGGCGACGACCGTTTCGCCAATTCCAGGCGTAACGAGCGGATATTCCGACAAGTAGCCAAACGGCCGAGCGTGACCGAGCTCCAGGATTCGAGCCGCGTCGCCCTCGTCCAGCCATCTGACTGAACGTCCGCGATGGTCTGGGATGGTGGCTGCCTCTCGTATCCAGCGCTCCGTCGAATTCCCCGAGGTACCGCGAGGGAACAGGGGCGACAAAATCCTGAATTCGATCGACGTATTGGACTTCCCAGCGCGCCTCGCCGCGCTCGTTGGGACGCTGGCTCCTCCTCGGAACATCGCGCAAAGCCGCCCAACCGAGGTACGCCATCCCTCGTCCGCCCTTACCGTCGGGGCCGTAGAGGATCGCAATCATCGGCTCGCCAGTTTCGAGCGGCACGAAGAATTGCCGGTACCTTGAGGGGTATTCGTACGAGGTTGAGGTGTCAGCGTATGGACTGTCTGGCTTCGAAGTCAGAAGGACGAAGCGCACCGGACCAGGCTAGTCGAAGCGTCAATGGACTTCCCTCCGCCATTACCAGGCCAGCCCCAGGTTCGGATATCGCTCGGCGAGCTCGTCGAGGGTGAACGAGGCGACGCCGAGGCGGGCTTCGGTGCCGTCGAGGTCGGTGATGACGGCGTCGGCGAGGAGTTCGGTGTCGCCTGGGCGGAGCTCGATGGTTTCGAGGACGAGCTTCACGATGGTCGGCAGGCTGTGGGCGACCTCGTCGCGCAGTTCATCGCCGTATGCGTGGATCACGAGGTTGAGCGCCCAACGGCGGCTGGCTGATCCCATGTCGCGACGCTAGCAGGATCGATCCTGATCGTCGATCGACAGATCACATGAATTTGCAGCGGCGATTGCCGCCTCAGAACATCGTCGAGCACCACGGCGCCCCGACCGTGGCGAACAGTCGGTCGGCGGCGGCGACCGCACCGTTTCGGCACTCCCGCGCGCGACCCGCTCGGACCAGGTCGGCGAAGGTGAACGCCCCGAGGTAGATCGTGGCCAGGTCGGCGATGTCGAGCGCGATGTCCGGCTCGACGCCGGCCGCGGCGGCCGCCACGGACGCCACTCCCCGGTCGCCCGGCACGTCGCACGGTCCAGCGCCCGGCGTTCGACGGGATGAACGTGTCGGACACCTCGAGGGTCACCCGGCCGGGACCGGCGTAGGTTCGAGCCTCGAGGGCCGCGGGCAGGTCGACCAGGCGCAGCCAGATGCCGTCACGGATCGTCAGCCCGAGCTTCTGGGGGTCGTCGAGCTGGAGGAAGAGCGGGTGCTGGACGGGGGTCCGCCACGCCTTGACGCGGCCGACGAGATCGATGCCGACGAGCCACTCCCAGAGCGCGCGCTCGGCGGCTGGGTCGAGGCCGACCACCTCGGCGATGTTGAGGATGTTCTTCGGGCCGCGGTCGTCCCACTCGCTCTTGACGCGATACAGGGCATACCCGCGCGGCTCGGCGCCGACGTACAGGACGGCATTGGACTTCGGCCCGAGGCTCGCCCGGCGCCAGCTGTTCTCGGGCAGGAGCTGGAGCCGCCAGATGGCAGGCGAGCGCGAGACCTCGCCCGGCCGCTCGGCGCGCACCTGGTCGAACATCGCCGGGATCGTCCGCATCCCTTCATCGACGCCGACCAGCCGCACCCGCCCGAGCGGCTCGGCGGGGCGGCTGAACCGGAACGCCGACCGCTCGGTGTCGATCGACCCCTGGACGGTCGCCGGCCCGAACCCGAAGTGCGGATAGATCGCCCCTTCCGACGCGTGCAGCACGGAGAGCGGCTCCCCTCGTTCGGCGGCCTGGTCGAGCAGCCAGCGCATCAGCCGGGTCAGGATCCCCCGCCGTCGGTGGCTGGGCAGCACGCCGACCCCGGTGATGGCCGCTGCGCGGACGTCCGCGCCGCCCGGCACGATCAGCCGGCGCGACTCGGCGGCGGCGCCCGCCACCCAGGTGTCGCCGTCAACGGCGCCGATGAGCCGATCGTTCTCGAAGAGCTGGCGATCGAGCTCGAACATCTCGTCCGTGTAGTCGTCGGCGAAGGCGATCGCGACCGGCTCGAGGAAGGCCCGCAGGACCTTGGGGTCGTCGCTCGGCTGCCGGAGCTCGATCGTGTCGTCGTGCATGGCGGCATCGTGCCACGCAGGTGAGCGGCAGGTAAGGCGCCGAGTGGTTGACTTGGGCTCAGACGTTGACGCTCCTCGGAGACGACGTACGATGTACACCATGCAACGCACCCAGATCTACCTCTCAGAGGACGAGCTCGCGCGGCTCGACCACGAAGCCGAGCGAACTGGCCATACGCGCTCGAGGCTGATCCGCGACGCCATCAATCGGGCCTACGCGCATCAGGTCGACATGGAGGAGTTCGAGCGGGTCCTTCGCGAGTCGGCCGGCGCGTGGAAGGGCGCTCCCTTCACGGGGCAGGAATACGTCGAGGCCATCCGCACGCGTGGCTTCGGCGCGCTCGAGGAACTGTGGCCCGAGTGGTATGCCCAAGATGCCGACGCTGATCGATAGCAACGTCTTCATCGACATCCTCGACGGCGACGCTCGAGCGTTCGACTTCCTCGTTCGGGCCCGCCGCACTGACGCGATCCTGAGCGTGACGCCGGTTCGGACCGAAGTCCTGGGCGGCGTTCGAACCGACAATGTCCGCCTGACGATGCGCCTCCTTGGTCTGGTCCAATGGCTGGACGTGACGGTCGAACTTGCGGATGTCGCGGCGGGCCTGACTCGTCGCCATCGACCAGCGCATTCCGGGATCGGTCTCGTCGACTACCTCCTGGCGGCTGCTGCGATCGAGGTCGACGGGATCGTCGCGACCCGAAATGTCCGCCATTTCCCGATGTTCCCGGGGCTGCAGCCGCCGTACTGACCGCAGTTCTCAGACCGTGGGCAGCACCTGGAGATCAGTCTGGGCCGCGGCGAAGAGGTCACCGCGCTCGGTGACGCGCTCGACGATCGTCCGGATCGTCCAGCGGTCTGGGCGCAGGTCGGGGTCGTCCAGCTCGTCCCAGGCGATCGGGGCTGAGACGGGCGCGCCCGGTGCCGGACGGACGGCGTACGGCGCGACGAGGGTCTTGATGCTCGCGTTCTGGGTGTAGTCCAGCCTGGCTTTGCCCTTGCGGGCGCCCTTCGCCCATTCCCACGAGACGAGCTCGGGCACGGTCGACCCGACAGCGCGGCTGACCCGCTCCACCCAGCCGCTGGTGTCCTCGAAGGTGTAGCGCGGCTCGATCGGGATCCAGACCTGGATGCCGCGCTTGCCGGTGGTCTTCGGATAGCCGCGGACGCCGAGGTGCGCGAGCGCCGTCCGATAGAGCCGGGCGAGGACGAGGGTCTCGTCCCAGGTCGTCGCCTCCCCCGGGTCGATGTCGATGTAGGCGAAGGTCGGGCGCCACGGCTCGGGCAGCCGGCCGGTCCAGGCGTGGATCTCGAAGCTCGCCTGGTTGCCGAGCCAGCACAGGGTCGCGGCGCGATCGGCGATCAGGTGGTCGTTCGCGTTTCGGTCCGCGCGGCCATCGACGCCGGTCTCGTGCCAGCGGGTGAGCCACGTCGGCGCGGTCGTGGGGATGTCCTTCTGCCAGAAGCCGGGCGCGCCGGCGCCGTTCGGGAAGCGCTGGAGGTTGAGCGGTCGATCGCGCAGGTGCGCGAGCATCGCGGGCGCGATCCGGGCGAAATAGCCGATCAGCTCGCGCTTGGTGACCGGCGGGTCGGCGTCGAAGAGCGGCTTGTCGAGGTTGGTCAGCTTGAGCTCGTTGCCACCGACCCGCCAGACGCCTTCCTTGCCGAGCGCGTCGAGGGCGCGGCAGCTCGTCGTCGGTGACGCGCCAGGCTGTCCGGGACCGCGGCCGGCGCCTGGGCGCGCTTGGCGGTCGATGCCTTCGTCTTCGCCGTGATCGTCGATGCGTTGGGCATTCCGGCATCATGGTCCGTCTCGGGTGTCGTGGGCGTTGCAGCTTCGGCGGCACGGACCGCGCTGGTCGTTGCGACCGCGGTCTCGCGTCGGACGGTCGTCGCGTCACGGCCCAGCTCAAGCCCCTTGTAGGCCGCCTGACGGACGACGCCGTCGCGGGTCCAGCCGCCGAGCTCCGCCCGCATCACGAGCTCCGGCCGGACCCATGTCACCTGGCCGAGGTCGCCGCCCCAGCGGCCCTTGTAGTCCTTGGGCGGGGGCGGGTCGAACGGCGGGTCGTCCTGGACGAGCGGCCAGAGCTTGGCGAGCAGCTCCTTGCGACCGGCGCCCGTGAACCCTGCGCCGACCTTCCCGGCGAAGCGCAGCTTGCCGTCGTCGTAGTAGCCGACCGCGAGCGCCCCGAGGTCGCGGGCGTTCCCCTCCCCCGGCGTCCAGCCGCCGATCACCAGCTCCTGCTCGGGCCGGATCTTGAACTTCAACCAGGCGTTCGAGCGCCGGCCGGGCTCGTAGCGGCTGCGCCGGAGCTTGGCGATCATCCCCTCGAGACGACTGGCCTTGGCGGCCTCGAAGAAGGCCTCGCCCTCGCCCTCGACGTGCGCCGCGAAACGGACCCGCGGATGGTCGCGGAGCACGCTCTTGAGGAGGCGCTTGCGATCCTCCAGGGCGACATCGAGCAGCGACCGGCCATCGAGATAGAGCAGGTCGAAGGGCTGGTAGACGAGCCCGGCGACGCCCGGCTGGCCGAGCTTGGTCTGGAGGAGCGAGAAGTCAGGGCGGCCGTCGTCGTCGAGGGCAACGACCTCGCCGTCGACGATGGCCTGCTTCGCCTCGATCCAGGAGGGCGGCGACAGCAGCCGCGGGAAGTAGGTTTCCGCGTCCTTGAGGCCGCGCGTCCAGGTCCGGACCTTGCCGGTCTCGACGACGGCCTGGACGCGAAAGCCGTCCCACTTGATCTCGTACAGCCAGTCCGGGTCGCTGAACGGCGTCGACGCGAGGGTGGCGAGCATCGGATCGATGTTCGCGGGCATCGGGGCCTCGACGGCGCCCGTCAGGTCGATCCCGGCCGCGGCGGCCGGTGCCTGTCCGTTCCAGATGGCGTCGCGGTCGGCCTTGACGTCGTCGTTGGTCCGACCGGTCTTGACGCTCAGCGGGTGGTCCTCGGCGTCCCAGCCCTTGACGGCGGCCGCGTCCGCCTTGTGGATGAGCAGCCACTGGTCGCCCTGGTCGTCCTCGAATGCGCGGGCCGCCGGGTCGTCCGCCTTGTGCCGGCGGCCGCTCGTCCGGACGATCGTGAACCGGCCCTTGAGCTTCTGGCCGTCGAGCACGAACTTGAGCTCGCCATCTGCGACGGCCTTGCGCGGGTCGAGGGTGGGCGCCTCCGGGACCCAGGTGCCCCAGTCCCAGACGATGACGTCACCGGCCCCGTACTGCTTCGACGGGATGACGCCCTCGAAGTCGAAGTACTCGATCGGGTGGTCCTCGACGTGGACGGCCATCCGCCGGACCGACGAGTCGAGCGTCGGGCCCTTGGGGACGGCCCAGGAGACGAGGACGCCCTCGATCTCGAGGCGGAAGTCGTAGTGGAGCCGGGTCGCGCGGTGGCGCTGCACGACGAATCGGCCGGTCGTGCCGGCGACGGCGGCCGGTGCCGGTTCCGGGGTCCTGGCGAAATCGCGCTTGCGACGGTATTCGTCGAGGGGCATTGCGAGATACTGGCATCCCATGGCCACCGACGTCCCGCACCCGCAGGACCTTCTCGACCTGACCGGTCGCATCGCGATCGTGACGGGAGCATCCCAAGGGATCGGTGCCGGGATCGCGACGCGCTTCGCGACGGCCGGGGCGCGTGTCGTCGTGCACTATCGCCGGGATCGGCAGGCGGCGAAACACGTGGTCGCGAGGATCAAGGCGGCCGGCGGCACGGCGGTCGCGATCACTGCCCAGCTCGATACCGAGGCGGGTGTCGCGAACTTCTTCGCTGAGGCTGATGACCGGCTCGGACCGGCCGACATCCTCATCAACAACGCCGGCCAGAACTTCCCTCTGCACCCGCTCGCCGAGATCTCGCTCGACGAGTGGCGAGCGATGTTCCGCGACAACCTCGAGTCGATGTTCCTGTCAACGCGGGCCGCGGCGGCGGTGATGCGTGAGCGGGGTGGCGGCGCGATCGTGAACATCGGCTCGATCTCTGCATCGAACCCGGCGAGCGACCACAGCCACTACAACAGCGCTAAGGCCGCGGTCCTGGCGTTCACCCGGTCATGTGCGCAGGAGCTCGGCCCGGCCGGCATCCGCGTGAATTCCGTGTCGCCGGGGCTGATCGACAAAGCGGGCATCGAAAAGGCGTGGCCCGAGGGCGTCGAGCGGTGGCTGGCGCGGGTGCCGCTCGGACGGCTGGGCGAGGCGGAGGACATCGCCGACGCGTGCCTCTTCCTGGCCTCGCCGGCCGCGCGCTGGATCACGGGGCAGAACCTGGTGGTCGACGGCGGGGTGCTGGTGGCGCGGCCGTACTGAGCGTTGCCAGATAGTCTCCTGGAAGCTCGTAGGCACGAGATTCGCCCGCACCGGGCCCGATTCGCGGGTCGTTCCGCGGCCGCCACGCTCAGCTCGAGCTCCGAACTGGCGTGGCCGCGGCGCCGGGCCCCGCCCTGGGTCAGGCCGTCTTGCGCTTCCGTGCCGGCTTGGCAGGCGCCTGGTCCTCGGCCGCTTCCTCGTCGGCCATCGCCTTGGCGGCCGCGTTCGCCGCTGCGGCGGTGCCGCGCGCCTTGGCCGCCTTCGCGTCCGACACCGAGACCGGCTTCGATGGGCTCGCGTCGCGGGCCGCCTTCGCGGCATTGACCGACGCCTCGAGCGCGGCCATCAGGTCGATCAGCTTGCCGCTCTCCTCGGGCGCCTCGACGGCGACCGTCTCGCGGCCTTCGACCTTGGCCTGGATGATGGTCTCGAGCGCTTCGCGGTACTCGTCCTTGTACTGCGCGGGGTCGAACTCGCCGGTCATCGCCGACACGAGCTGTTTGGCCATCGCGAGCTCGGCCGGCTTGAACGCGTACGTCTCGTCGCCCAGGTCGAGCTCGTCGGTCGCCCGGATCTCGTCCGGCCAGTGGAGCGTCGTCAGCAGCATCGTGTCGCCGAACGGGTCGAGCGCGGCCAGCGCCTCGCGATCCTTGATCACGACCTTGCAGATCGCGGTCAGGCCGTCCTCGTCCAGCACGGACTTGAGCAGGTTGAACGCCTTCCGGCCGATCTTGTCGGGCTCGAGGTAGTAGGCGCTCTTGACGAAGCGGACGGCCGCGTCATCGCGCTCGGCCTTGGTGAACTGCTCGATCTCGATCGAGCGCACCGTCTTGAGCGGGACGTTCTCGAGGTCCTCGTCGGTGATCACGACGTATTCGCCGGGCGAATACTCGTAGCCCTTGACCGTGTCCCCGCGGGCGATCGCCTCATCCTCGACCGGACACCAGACCTTCATCTGGATGCGCGACAGGTCCGTCTTGTGGAGCATGTTGAAGCTGATGCCCTTGGACTCGGTCGCGAGATAGAGCTTGACCGGGATGGTGACCAGTCCGAACTGGATGGCCCCCTTCCACATCGCACGCGCCATGCCGCCCTCTGCGTTCGTGCCGATCGCCCGTGGAACACCCGGTCCCCCGCGTCGGAACGGCCACCATAACGCACTCGCGCAAGCGAGTCGTTACCCCCGGCTAGCGCAGGATGACGAACGCATCGACGCGGAAGAGCGGATAGCTCCCCGTCCCGACGACGCGGAGGGTGATCGTGTGCGTGCCACCCCGGGCGAAGACCCGGGTGAACGCGACCAGCCGGCTCGTCGACGTCTTGGTCTTCATGTTGATCGTCCCGACGTAAACGCCGTCGATGTAGACCTTGGCCTTGCCGCGGTGCGGACTCTTCGGGCCGACGACGGCGATGCCATGTCCTGTGAACCGCATCGTGAGGCTGTTGCCGGCTTTCGCCGATCCGCTCACGGTGGTCCGCCACGCGCTCGAACTCGCGCTTCGCGCCCAGGTCCCGTGGCGGACGATCGAGGCGCCTCGGTCGTCGACGGGGTGGATGACGGTCGGGATGGCGCTCATCACCCACGGGCTCCAGTGGCCGCCGCTGTCCTCGGCCCGGATGCGGAAGCGGTTCGAGACATCGAACCCGACGACGACGGGCGTGCTCCGCTGGGCCGCCGTGAACGCGGTGGCCGGGCTCCATGCGCCGCCGGCCACGCTTCGCTCGAGCTCGTAGCCGGTGATCGGGCTGGACGGGTCGGTGGCGGCCGGCCACGCGACGTCGACGTAGACCGCAGTTGGCATCATCTTCGTCGCAGGCCGGATGGACGCGACCGGCGCGAACGCTGTCGGATCGTTCTCGACGACATCGACCGTGATCGTGGTCGTCGAGGTGCGGCCCTGGTTCGTCCCCGTGATGCCGATCTGGTACTGGCCGGGGACCTCGTTCATCGGCGGCGTGACGGACACCAGTCCCGTGTCGGCCGTCCAGCCCATGACGCTCGAGGGGGCCGCGCTAGTCGTCCAGCCATCCGGCAGGGAGGTGGCCGTCAGCGTCACGCGTTCGAAGAACGTGTCGCTGCGAGCGACCGTGACCGGAACGAGCGACGTCGCACCGCCCTCGATCGTCGCCGATGTCCCGGAACCGGGTGTGAGTGCGAACGTGCCCAGCACGCCGAGCCGCGAGACGTCGAGCAGCGGCTCATGCGTGGAATCCGGGTCGGTCGAGACTTTCCAGTTGAAGTTGCCGAGATAGCGCAGCGCCTCGCGGACCTCGGCCGGCGTCGCGTTCGGGCGGCTCGACTTGTAGAGGGCGACCGCGCCGGTGACGGCCGGCGCCGCCATCGAGGTCCCGGACAGGACCGCGTAGCCTCCACCGGGAACCGTCGAGAGGATGCACTTGCCCGGAGCGATCAGGTCGACGTCGGCGCCGTAGTTGCTGAAGTCGGCGAACGTGTCGTCCTTGTCGTAGGTGCCCCAGGAGTAGCAGGCGTTGCCACCGAGGCCGCCCGGCTTGCCGTCGGTGTCGGCGAGCGCCGAGACCGTGATCACCTCGTCGTAGCTGGCTGGGACGTTCTTGGCCGCATTGTGGCTGTCGTTCGCCGCGGCCGCGACGACCGTGATGCCGCCCGCGACCACGCGGCAGATCGCCTGGTGGAGCGGGTCGTGATTGGTCAGCCCGCAGTTCCCGTCATCCGAGCCGGGCTTGGTGACGCTCATGTTGACCGCCTCGAAGAGCGGCCGGCTTGCGTCGTTCGGGTCTCGCTGGGCCAGGATCCAGTCGAGCCCGCAGACGTACCAGGAGATCAGGCCGTAGCCGTCGGCGTTGAGGATCTTCACGCCCCACACGCGGGCGCCCGGGGCCACGCCCACCACGCCGATCCCGTTGTCGAGCGCGGCGACGGTGCCGGCGACGTGCGTCCCGTGGTGGTTGTCGTCGGTCCAGGCCGTGGGATCCGCGGTCGAGCAGTTGTAGCCGCCGGCGATGTTGAGGTCGGGGTGCGGGGCGATGCCCGTGTCGACGATGGCGACGTCGGCATCGACCCGCTCGTCGGTGCCGTCGATCTTGGCGATCGGGTTCAGCCGCCCACCGATCCGCGAGACACCCGTCGGGACGGTCTGCCCGGTGAGCGAGACGACTTCGTCGGGCACGACCGCGATGACGTTCGGGTCTGCGACGAGGTCGCGCTTCTGCTTCGGATCGAGCTTTGCCGCGAAGCCACGCATGGCCTTCGAGAACTTCCGATCGGCCCTGACGCCGTCGCGCTTGCCGGCCCGGTCGATGACCGCGGTCGTGTCGGATCCGCCCCGCAACATGACGATGTAGCGACCGGTCGCGTCGGGCATGGCACCGTGCGGCGCCGGCGTCGGCAGCACCGCAGGCCCGGCTGCGCTCACGGGAGCGATGATCGGAAGTGCGATCAGGAGGGCGAGGAACAGGGATGCGATCGGGCGGTGCATCGTCCTACCGTGCGCCCGATCCACGGCTGCCGCCTACAACCCCTTCGTCCCACCCGGCCTAGTCATGCCGTCCGGGCCGCCCGTAGCCCTATCCCGGCTGCGTGCGGAGCTCCGTCTCGGCCTCGGTGACCCTGGCGAGGATGCTCGCACGCATCGTGTCGAGGCCCGTCCAGACGGCTTTGGTGCTGGTCATGATCGAGGTCAGCTGCGCCTTCAGCGTGCGGACCACCTCGAGCTGCTCCCGGATCGCGGTCAGCGCGGCCGCGATGGCGGCGGCGTCCACCTCGACCTCGTGCTCGGCGAGCGAGGCGAGTGCGAGCAGGCGCGCCAGACGGACGGCGGCCTCGAGCGTGGCGGTGTCGGGGTCGTCCGGATCGATGACGCAGTAGACGTCGTCGCCGACGAGGGTGAACGGGGCGATCCCCGAGGGCGCGTGCGCCCGCGTGAAGACGACGAGCGCGACCGCCGCGCCGCGGTTCTCGCGGGCCTCGCGCAGCTCCTCGCGCATCGCGCGCATCGACATCGGGCGGTCCTTGGCCTCGATGACGACCCGCACGTCGCAGCCGCGAGCGATCCTCGGGTCGAGGGTCAGGACGAAATCGCCCTTCTTCGACTTCATCACCGCACCGGCCTCCGTCCCGGTCCGGTCGAGCAGGTCGCCCCCACCGCGGGCGAGATCGGCGAGCATGGCCTCGAGCAGGTCCTCGAAGTCGCCGCCCTTCGCCGCAGACCTCGCGCGTTCGGCGCCGCGCGCTGCGGCCGCCGCCTCGATGGCCACCAGGCGCTCCTCGAGCGAACGGAAGCCGTCCGTCATCTCCTGCCGGAACTGGTGCATCGGGGAGTGGAGCCGGGTCGGATCGAGCAGGGTCGCGAGCTTCGAGGCATCGCCGTCGAAGTACCGCTCGAGCATCGACCCGATGCGGCCGATCGCGCTGTCGCGCTTCGTCTCGTCGAACAGCTCCTCGACCATCGTCCGCAGCGCGCCCCGGTCACCGAGGAACTTTTCCAGCGTGCGCGGCAGCCGGCCGTCACCGTCCGCGAAGTTCGAGCGGAGCGTCTGCTCGAGCGCGAGGGCGGCCTTCTCGTTCACGGATTCCGCCTGGCGGACGAGCTTCTCGAACTCGGCCCGCACGACGTCCACGTTGACCGTGACGCCGGCATCCTGGAGGGCGAGCAGGCCGATCCGCAGCGCGCGCCCGACGAGATCCGGGCGATCGTCGGCAGCCCGCTCGGCGAGGAAGGCGGCGAGCGGCCCGTCGTGGATGACCAGCCGCTCGACGACGATCCGGTCGCCCTCCACGCGGACGCGCGGGGCGGTCGGCGACGCGGCGTCCGTGCCGCTGACGATGGTGAGCGGTGCGAGGGTGAGGGCTTCCATGACCCGAACGGTGACAGGTACCCGTGACATCTAGTCCGTCACGACATGAACGGTTCCCGCCTACGATGTGCGTCATCGAGCCGATCGGTGTCGGCCAGCCGTCACGTACCAGAGGGCTCATGCCTCCCACCCATCCGCTTCGCCGCGCATCGGTCGTGGGTATCGCCGCCCTGATCCTGACCCTGGCCGGGGGCTTGTCCGCCCGAGCGGCCGATCCGCCCCGCGCCGCGGCCGCACCGCGACCCGAACGGCCCGCCTGGGATCGACCGACCGGCGACGACCCGGACCGCCTGATCGTGACCTTCCGCTCCGCGACGACGGCCGGGGCACGCCGCTCGAGCATCGCGAACGCGGGAGCGACGCATATCGCGGACCTGGCCGCCGGGAGGGTCGTGGCTCTGCAGGCCCCGACCGGGCGCTCGACGCAGACCATCGCCGAGTTGCGCGCCGATCCGCGCGTCCTCAGGGTGGATGTCGACCACCGGCGGTACCGGGACGCCGATCCGACCGGCGAGCAGTACTGGACCGAGCTGTGGGGCCTCGACAACACCGGCCAGGATCTGTACCAGGGCCAGGTCGGCACGGGCGGCGTCCCCGATGCCGACATCGACGGCCGACAGGCGCTCGGCATCACGACCGGCGATCCGGGCACGGTCGTCGCTGTGATCGACGACGGCGTCGATTTCAGCCACCCCGACCTCGCCGCGCGCGCCTGGACGAACCCGGGCGAATCGGGTGGCGGCAAGGAGACCAACGGCATCGATGACGACCACAACGGCTACATCGACGATGTCCACGGCTGGGACTTCTGCCACAACGACAACACGGTCCACGACTTCAACGACGACTTCCACGGGACGCACGTCGCGGGGACGATCGCCGCATCGCTCAACGGCGTCGGGGTGGTCGGTGTCGCGCCGGGCGTCTCGATCATGGCCCTCAAGTTCCTCGGCAACGATCCGGCGTGCGGCTTCGACTCGCAGGCCATCGCGGCGATCGCCTACGCGAAGTCGTTCGGGGTCCGGATCGCGAACGCCTCATGGGGCGGCGTGGGACGGCCCGGAGACGCGCCGGAGCTCCATGACGCGATCGCGACGTCGGGGATGCTCTTCGTGGCGGCCGCGGGGAATGACAGCAGCAACAATGACGTCGGGCCTGCCGTCGAGCTGCCCGCCTCGTTCGATCTGCCCAACATCGTGTCCGTGGCGGCGATCGACAACACCGGGAACCTCGCGCCGTTCTCCAACTACGGCAGGACCTCGGTCGACATCGCCGCACCGGGCGTCGGGATCCTGAGCGCGCTGCCGGCCAATTCGAGCTTCCCGGTCGGCTGGGGGTGGCTCGACGGGACATCGATGGCGACCCCGCATGTCTCGGGGAGTGCGGCGCTCGTGGCATCGGTCTATCCGACGCTGGCGAACGACCCTGTCGCGCTCAAGGCGCGGCTGCTCGATACCGGCAAGCCGGCTCCGGACACGGCCGGTCTCACGCTGACGGGCGGGGTGATCGATCCGTACTGGGCGCTCGACGATGTCGCGCCCGTCGCCCAGGCACCGAACAGCTTCGGGCTCGACGTGGGCTCGACGCTCGGTCGGACCGCGGCGGTGGCCCGTATCGGCTGGCCGGCCGGGACGGACGACCGGAGCGGCGTTGGCGCATACGGGCTGCAGGTCCAGGCCGGGAGCGGGCCATGGCTGACCGCGGTCGGGCTGACCGCGAGCCGGAGTGCGCCGTGGACCCTGTCGTTCGGGACGACGTATCACCTTCGTGATAGCGCGCGCGACCACGCCGGCAACTGGGGGCCGTCGTCGGACGCCTCGATCGGGATCACGGCGACTCGCTACGAGGAGAACAGCAGGCCGGTCACGTATCGCGGGACGTGGCGCGTGCTGCGGGCGACGTCGGCATCGGGCGGACGGACGCGCTATGCCACGCACCGCGGCGCGTCGGTCACCTTCCACTTCACCGGCCGGGCGTTCGCGGTGGTCGCTCCAAGGAGCGCGACCCGTGGCAGCGCCAGGCTGTACGTCGACGGCCACTACGTGTCGACGGTGAACCTCCACGGGTCGAGGTCGGTGCCGCGGATCGTCGTCGCGGCTCGATCGTGGTCGGCCGCTGCGGCCCATACCGTCAAGCTCGTCGTCGTCGGGAGCGCCGGGCACCCGCGCTTCGATATCGACGCCTTCGTGGTCCTGCGCTGAGTCGCGGATCCGCGCAGCGCGGTCAGCTCCCGCGGTAGGTGGTCAGCGAGAACGGCGCCATCAGCAGCGGCACGTGGTAGCTCCGTGACGCATCGGCGACGTGGAGGTCGAGGCTGACACGCTCGAAGAAACCACCGCGCGGGAGCCCGAACTCCAGGCGGTAGTCGCCGGCGGTCAGCGGCCGCTCGAGGAGATCGTGGACCCGGCCGTCCGCGTCCGTCAGCGCCTGCGTGAGCCGCAGCGGCCGACCATCGTCGACGAGCCGGTAGAGCGTCACGTGGACGCCGATCGCGGGCGTGCCCGACTCGGTGTCCAGCACGTGGGTCGAGATGGTCGGGACCGGGTGATTCGCGTCCTGGGCCACGCTATCCTCCGCGGATGGGAACCTTGCGGATCGTCGTCGGTGACCTCCACTTTAGCGCTCGGTGGGAGCCGGAGGCGCCTCGCACGATCGAGGCGATCCGCCGGATGCTGCCGATCGAGGCCAAGCTCATCCACTGCCGCTGGACCGGCGAGTCGACGTGGATCCCGTTCGGGGACCTTCGGCCCGGTCTCGACTACGAGCACCACACCTCGCACCCGGCGCCCGGCCAGCTGGCGATCTATCCGGGCGGGATCAGCGAGTGCGAGATCTTCTTCCCCTATGGCGGTTGCACCACGGCGTCCAAGGTCGGGCAGCTGGCCGCCAACCATTTCGCGTCGGTCGTCGCCGACGAGGGCTGGGATGATCGCCTCCGCGAGATGGGCCGGCGCTGCCTGTGGGAGGGCGCTCAGCCGATCTCGATCCACGAGGTCGAGTGACGCGGATGCCTGGCGCGCGAGATACGACCATCCGTCGTTGATGCCACTCGAGAGCATCACGGTCAGGACACGATGACTGATCTCGTTATCCGGGGTGGGACGGTCGTCACCGCGGCGGGAGCCCAGCGGGCTGACGTCGCGGTCGTCGGCCGGCGGATCGTCGCCGTCGAGGCGGACTTGTCGGACTGGCCGTCGCCGCGACAGGTGTCGATGCGACCGGGCTGCTCGTCCTTCCGGGCGCGGTCGACGTCCACACGCATACGCGAGTCGCGAGCGACGCCCGGCCTGACCGGTTCTTCGATGATTCGGTCGCGGCGGCGTTCGGTGGCACGACGACGTTCCTGTCGTTCAACAACCCGGGGACCGGGTCGTCGCCGGCCGCCGAACGATCGCTGCTGGCCGGCGTTCGCGAGTGGCGCTCCGTCACCGACGGCGACAGCGCCGTCGACGTCGGGTTGAGCCTCGCCGTCAGCGGCCACGCCGACGATCCGATCGGCGAGCTCCCGGCGACGATCGACGCGGGCATCGCGACCTCGAAGGCGTTCATGGTGTTCGACTTCCGGCTCCCAGACGAGCGCCTGTTCGGGGCCATGCGGGTGATGGGGAGCCACGGCGGGATGCTCGAGGTCCATTGCGAGGACCCGGTCCTCCTCGACGCCGCCGTCGCTTCAGCGTTGCAGCATGGTGATGTGCTACCGCGCTACCACGCAACGACGCGACCAAGCTACGTCGAGGCGGTCGCGACCGCGCGGGCGTTGGCGTTCGCGCGGATGGCCGACGCGCCGGTCCACGTCGTGCACCTTTCGTCGGCCGCGGCGCTCGACGAGGTCCGCCGCGCCAAAGCGGCCGGCGTCCGGGTCAGCGCCGAAACCTGCCCGCACTACCTGGTCCTGACCGAAGACCGCTACGACGACCCCGACCCCGTGTCGTGCGCGAAGTTCGTCATCGCGCCTCCGTTGCGGACGCCCGCCGATCGCGCTGCACTGTGGGCCGGCCTGGCCGATGGCTCGCTCGACCTGGTCGCGACCGACCACGTCCCGGATCGGATGGACGCCGAGAAGGCCGAGGCGGCCCGGGGCGTGCCGTTCAACGAGCTCAGCAACGGCGCCCCCGGCATCGAGACGCTCCTGGCGATCCTCTACAGCGAGGGCGTCGCCAAGAGACGGATCACGCTCGAACGGATGGTCGAGCTCCTCGCGTCGGCACCGGCGCGCCGGTTCGGTCTCGGGTCGAAGGGCGCCCTCGAGGTCGGCCGCGACGCCGACATCGTCCTGTTCGATCCGGCGGCCCGCCGCACCCTCCACGCCGCCGACCTGCACCACACGAGCGACTACACCCCGTACGAGGGGCTCGCGGTGACCGGCGCCGTCCGGAGCGTCTTCGTGCGGGGCCGGGCGGTCATCCGCGACGGCCGTTTCGTCGGGACGCGCGGCGCCGGACGGTTCGTCGAGCGCGGCGACCTCGGCGGCTGATGCCGTCCACGCGCATCACGCAGGAAGGTCGGCGCGCCGAGCCTAGTCGAGCAAGGGATACGCGCGCAGGGTCAGGAACTCCGCGAACTCGTCGTCGAGGACCAGCCGATCGAGGAGCCCGGCCGCCTCGGCCAGCCGCCCCTCCTCGGCCCCGCCAAGCCGCGCGAGCTCCTCGTCACGGACGGTCTCGTACAGCGCGCCATCGAACACCCGTCCGTCCACCAGGACGACGCCTCGGGTCCGCCAGTGCCACAGCTGGGAGCGTGAGATCTCGGCGGTCGCGGCATCCTCCATCAGGTTGTCGATGGCGGCCGCGCCGACACCGCGCAGCCACGAGTCAAGGTAGGCCAGCGCGACGCGGACATTCGCCCGCACTCCGGCGTCCGTGACGGCGCCGCCGGGCACGCGCATGTCGAGGAGCTGGCCGGCGCCGACCGACACCTCCTCGCGGAGCCGGCCCTTCTGGTTCGGCGCAGCCCCGAGCACGCCATCGAAGATCTCGGTCGCAAGCGGCACGAGGTCGGGATGGGCGACCCACGTCCCGTCGAAGCCGTCGCGGCTCTCGCGCTCCTTGTCGTCGCGGACCCTGGCCATCGCCACCTCGGTGACCGCGATATCGCGCCGGTTCGGGATGAACGCGGCCATCCCACCGATCGCGTGCGCGCCGCGGCGATGGCAGGTCCGCACGAGGAGCTCTGTGTACGCGCGCATGAACGGCACGGTCATCGTCAGCTGCGCACGATCCGGGACGGCGAGATCCGGCCACGTCCGGAGCTTCTTGATCCCGCTGAACAGGTAGTCCCAGCGACCTGCGTTGAGTCCCGCCGCGTGCTCGCGCAGCTCGTACAGGATCTCGTCCATCTCGAACGCGGCGAGGATCGTCTCGATGAGGACCGTCGCCCGGATCGACCCGCGCGGGATCCCGAGCGCCGGCTGGGCGTGGACGAAGACATCGTTCCAGAGCCGTGCCTCGTGATGCGACTCGAGCTTGGGGAGGTAGACGTATGGCCCGCTCCCCCGCTCGAGCGACGCGGCACCGCAGTGGAACAGGAACAGCCCGAAGTCGAACAGGCTCGCCGAGACCGGCGCGCCGTCGACGAGCATCCCCGATTCGACGAGGTGCCAGCCGCGCGGCCGGACGACGAGCGTCGCCGTCCGATCCGCGAGCCTGTACGCCTTGCCCTCCGCCGATTCGAAGACGAGGGTGCCACGGACCGCGTCCACGAGAGCGGCCTGGCCGCCGACCACGTTCGCCCAGGTCGGCGAGAGCGCGTCCTCGAGATCGGCCATGAAGACCCGGGCGCCCGAGTTGAGCGCGTTGATCATCATCTTGGGCTCGGCAGGTCCGGTGATCTCGACCCGCCGGTCGTCGAGGTCGCCCGGGGCCGGCGCGACACGCCAGTCGGCCTCGCGGACCTCGCGCGTCGCGACCAGGAAGTCGGGCCGCACGCCCGAATCGAGCTCGGCCTGGCGCTCGTGGCGCCGTCGAAGCAGGTCCAGCCGGCCCGGCCCGAACCGGCGCTGGAGGTCGGCGACGAAGGCGAGCGCCTCGTCGGTCAGGATCGCCTCGGATCCCGGGACGGGGCCGCGGCGCAGCTCGACACCGGCCGGCGGCATGCCTGTCAGCCCTCGCCCCGCCGGACGGTCGCCTCGATCAGCCCGTGAGGCTCGGTCGTCGGCGTATAGATCTCGCGGTCGTTCTCGAGCCCGAATGGCGACAGGTCGACCAGCCAGTGATGGAGGTTCGGCAGCACCATCCGGATCGCCTCGACCTCCTCGTGACGCTCGAGGATCGCCCGCGCCATGATCCAGATCGACGCCTGGACCGACGGGCTCTCGTGCTCGGCGAAGACCTCGAGCAGCGTCGAGCGGACGGCCGCGAAGGTCGCGTCGGCGTCGAGGTCCGGCGACCCGTAGCGCCAGATCGCGGTGACCTTGGTGGCCATCAGCCGATCGTCGGTCTCGGGCAGGGTCGTGTACCGGTCGCGCGGGAAGCCGCTGAACGCCGAGTGCCGCGTCTTCATCACGATCAGGTCCTCGACGCCGGCCTCGACCACCGTGCCGCCGCGGGTCGCGGTCACGGTCGCCACGCGTGTCCCCTCGCCACCGCGGACGAATGCACTCGCGGGTGAGCCCGCGACCTCGATCTCGCTCCAGTGATGGGCCCGGATGTTGACGGTCGCGGTATCGACCTGGGGCGCCGCGAGGAAGTGCTCGGCAAGGGCGCGGCCGTACGCCTCGATCGCGCCGTCGAGATGGTCCTTGGCGAAGGCGTACGCGGTGTTCTTCATGGTGTCGGTGGCGATGACCGCGCTGTTGTCGCCGTCGGTGTGGGCAGCGTCGAAGCCGCCCTCGAGCGCGATCGCGACGGTCAGGTCGCGGACGCGATCGCCCTCGTCGCCGCGCGCGACGCGGACCAGGCGGATGGCGGCCTTGCCGTAGCGGTTCGCGCCGAGCTCGATCACGTCGATGCCTCCCGTGCTGCCGACGTCATCGTGGCATAGCGGTCCCGGGCGATGTCGACCACGGCATCGAGCGCCCGGTCGAGCTCGGCGTCGCGGTCCGCGTCGAGAGCGGCGACCAGGCCGGGGAGCAGCGCGGCCCGCGACCGGCCCGCCACGAAGACGCAGTACCGGAACCCGAACCGCGCCTCGTACGCGTCGTTGAGCTGCTCGAGTTCGGTCGCGAGGTCGGCCCCCGGTCGCTCGCCGTCGCGGTCGTACCCCTGCTCCGCGAACGACAGCGCCGAGACGTCGCCGGGCGCTGCCCCGAGCCGCGGATGCGCGTCGATGAGCTCGACCTGCTCCGCGATCGGCATCGCGTGGGCGATCCGGCGGGCGGTCTCGAAGAGCAGCTCGACCGAGCCGAACGGCCGTGCCATCGCAAGGCGCCCGACGAACCCGCGCGCGCCCTCGAACAGCGGCGCGACCGCGGCGGCGAAGGCCCCGGGTGCCGCCACGTCGAGGCGATCGATCGAGAGGCGCTCGGCGGCCGACGCCGGCGTCGTCGCAGCGTCGCCCGTCACCAGCCGCCGGCCTCGCGGATCAGTCGATGGAGCACGCGCGCGGCGACGAGGCGCCGGTACTCGGCCGTGGAGCGAACGTCATCGATCGGATGGAGCTCAGCAGCGAGCGTCTCGGCCGCCCGGTCGGCCGTCTCGGGAGTCGGCGGGCGGCCTTCGAGCACGGCCTCCGTCGCGGACGCACGGATCGGCGTCGGCGCCACGGAACCGAGCGCCAGCCGGACCTCGGACCAGGCTGTCGCGGCGCCACCATCGCGCCAGCCGAGCGCCATGACGACCTTGCTGATCGACTGGGCGCGACGCGTCCCGACCTTGCGGAAGCGCAGCTCGCGACCGGCCAGGAGCGGGATCCGGATGCGCAGCAGCAGCTCGTCCGGGGCCAGCGCCGTGCGTCGATAGGCCGGCCAGAACTCGCTCGCCGGGACGGCCCGCTCGCCGCGCGACGAGCCGAGCACGAACGATGCGTCGGCGGCCAGCAGGACCGGCAACGTGTCACCCGCCGGCGAGGCGTTGACGACGTTGCCGCCGAGCGTCCCGCGGTTCTGGATCTGGGTCGCCCCGATCGTGGCGGCCGCCTCGACCAGGGCGGGCAGGTGCTCGCGACAGACCGCCGACCGGCGGATCTCCGTGTAGGTCGTCAAGGCGCCGAGGCTGAGCGCGTCGCCATCGACCGCGATGCCGCGCAGCGCCGCGAGCCGCCACAGGTCGATGATGCGATCCGGTGGTTCGCCGAGCTCGCCGGTCAGCGCCACCATCAGGTCCGTCCCGCCGGCGATCGGACGCGCCGGTCCCGCGGCCAGGATCGCGTACGCCTCGGAGAGGTCGCGCGGGCTCGAGACGGGCGGCTCGACCGACATCGGGGTCAGCGCCGGAGGCGGCGACGCGCCAGCCCGGCCACGATGACGAGCAGCCACGCGATGATCCCGAAGCCGACCGCGAGCTGCTGGGGCGACAGACCGCCGGGCAGGTCGCCGGGCGTCGTGCCGGGGGGCGCGGAGGTCGTCGGTGGAGCCGCGGTGGCCGGGGCCGGGTGCGGGCGCTTGCCGTTGGTGGGGACCGAGATGCGGTCCGGGTCCGAGCTCATGCGTCGCCTCCTGGTCGTGGTCGGGTGGCGGCACCTGCCGCCGCGCGGGCGATCGCCTCGACGATCTTCGTGTAGCCCGTGCAGCGGCACAGGTTGCCGGCGATGGCCTCGCGGATCGCCCCGTCGTCCGTGCCACCGCCAGCGTCGAGATAGGCCCGGGCGGCCATCAGCATCCCGGGCGTGCAGATCCCGCACTGGGCGCCGCCCGCCTCGAGGAACGCCGCCTGGAGAGGGTCGAGCGCGCCCGGGGCGGGCGCCAGGCCCTCGACCGTGGCGACGACGGCGCCGTCCACCTGGCAGACCGGCACGAGGCACGAATCCACCGCGAGGCCGTCGAGCAGGACCGTGCAGGCGCCGCACTCGCCTTCACCGCAGCCCTCCTTCGTCCCGGTCAGCGCGAGGTCCTCGCGCAGGACGTCGAGCAGCCGCCGCATCCCCGGGACGTCGAGCTCGACCGGGACGGCGTTGACCGTGAAATGGACCGTGGTCATGGTCCGGGACTCGCGGCCGCGGACGGCGGAACGGCCGGCTCCGAGGTGCCCGGCGGAGGCGGTGCCGCGGCCGGGACGCCGGCGAGCGCGGCCAGGATCCGCTCCGGGCTGGCCGGCAGGTCCGTGATCCAGGCCCCGGTCGCATCCGCGATCGCCGCGACGACGGCCGGTGCCCCGACGTCCATCGGCAGCTCGCCGACCCCCTTGGCGCCGTGCGGGACGCCATCGAACGGCGCCTCGACCAGGATCGTCGTGATCCGCGGCGCGTCGAGCGAGGTCGGGATGATGTAGGTCGCGAGGCGGTCGTTGAGATAGCGGCCGTCGCGCAGCTTGATCTCCTCGATGGTGGCATAGCCGACCGCCTGGAGCGTCCCGCCCTCGACCTGGCCCTCGGCGAGGATCGGGTGGATGACCCGGCCGACGTCATCGGCGGCGACGACGTCGCGCACGTGGACCTCGCCGGTGTCGAGGTCGACCTCGACGCTGGCGACGCAGGCCGCCCAGCCGTAGGCCGGGTAGGCGTCGCCGCGATAGGTCGCGTCGTCGAACCCGACGCCCGGGTAGGGCTCGAAGCGTTCGTCGATCCGGACGGCGCCGTGCTCGCGGGCGTATGCGCGGTGGGTCGCCGCGAACGTGCCACCGGTCGCCGTCTCGACCTGCGCGCGCAGCCGGCCGGCCGCCTTGATCAGCAGGCCGCCGACGACCATCGCGGTCCGCGAGGCGACCGTCGGGCCCGAATCCGGGACGAACGCGGTGTCCTGCGGGGCGACGGCGACCGCCTCGAAGCCGACCCCGAGCGCCTCGGCGACGAGCTGCGCGAAGATCGTCCTGGTGCCCTGGCCCATCTCGGTCGCGGCGGTCAGGACCGTGATCGCGCCCTCTGCCGTCAGCTCCAGCGATGCCACCGAGGCGAGACGGACCTCGCCCGACCCGGTGAACCCCGCGCCATGCCAGGCCAGCGCCAGGCCGACCCCGCTGGCGAGCCGTTCACGTCCGGTCCGGAGCGGCGAGCCCGGGACGACGCCGGCGCCGGCCCGTCGCGTCCGGGCGACGTCGTGGCGAGCGCGGAGGTGCTCGAACTCGCCGGCCTCGGCGGCCCGCTCGAGGACCTCTTCGCCGGCGACGCTGCCGCGCAGGACCTGGCCGGTCGGCGTCGTGTCGCCGACGACGTACACGTTCCGGCGGCGGATCTCGAGCGGGCTGATCCCGAGCGCGTCGGCGATCCGGTTGAGGTGGGTCTCGGCGGCGAACTCGGTCTGCGGCGCCCCGAAGCCGCGAAAGGCGCCGTTGGGCGGCGTGTTGGTGCGCGCGGCCATGGCGCGGATGCGGACGTTCGGGCAGCGATAGGGGCCGCCGGCGTGGATCGCGCCGCGCGACAGGACGACCGGCGTCAGCGTGCAGTACGCGCCGCCGTCCATCACGACCTCGATGTCCTGGGCGATGAGCCGGCCGTCGCTCGTCACCGCGGTCCGGTGGCGGACGATCGCGGGGTGACGCTTGGTCGTCGCGGCCAGGTCCTCGTGCCGGTCGTAGATCATCCGGACCGGGCGCCCGGCCTTCCCCGCCAGGAGCGCCGCGTGCAGGGCGATCATCGACGGGTACTCCTCCTTGCCCCCGAACCCGCCGCCGGTCTCCGCCTGGACGACGCGCGCCTGCCGGTCGTCGATGGCGAGGCCGCGCTTCAGCGCCGTGTGGATGTAGTACGGGCACTGGAGCGAGCCGTGGACGGTCACCCCGCCGTCGCCCGACGGCACGGCGATCATCGCGTTGTTCTCGATGTAGAGCTGCTCCTGGTGGCCGACGCGGTACTCGCCTTCGAGGACGAGGTCGGCCGCCGCGAACGCCGCGTCGGGGTCGCCGGCCGCGAGCTCGTAGGCCGCGAACACCTCGGTCGAGACGAGCGGGTCGAAGACGGCCGGGAGCGGCTCGGTGACGGCCCTCACCGCGCGTCGGGCGGCACGCAGGGTCGCCCGGTCGGGGGCGGCGATGAGCGCCAGCGGCTCGGCGTGATGCTGGATCTCGCCGCCGACGGGGACGAGGATCGGCTGGTCGGCCTTGATCGAGCTGACGACGTTGTCGCCGGGGATGTCGGCAGCGGTGACGACGACGACCGAGGACCAGTCGAAGGCCGGGTCGAGATCGAGCGCGGTGAACCGGGCATGGGCGTCGCTCGAGCGGATCGTGGCCCCGAACCAGGCGCCCGGGAAGACGAGGTCGTCGGCGTACCTGGCGGCGCCCGTCAGCTTGGCCGGTCCTTCACGCCGAAGCGGCGGGACCGCGCGTGCCCGGCCGGGTGCGATCGTCCCGGGCTCGATCACGACGGCGCCGGGCTCGATGCGGGTGGTCAGGTCGGGCACGGGCCGTCCTCCATGGCCTCGGACTCTAGCACCGGCTCAATCCCGTCCGTGACGCAGCCCGCGACCCGGCGTCGCCCCCGTGTGGACCCCGTCCGCGACCACGACCGTGCCGCCGACGACGACCTGTTCGATGCCGATCGGGTAGGACCGGGGCTCGTCGTACGTGGCGGTCGACCGGACCGTCGCCGGATCGAAGACCACGAGGTCCGCGACCGCGCCGTCGCGGATCACGCCCCGGTCGCGCAGCCCGAGCCGCGCGGCCGGCGCCGAGGTCATCTTGCGGACGGCTTCCTCGAGCGAGAGCAGCGCCTCGTCGCGCACGAACTGGCCGAGGATGCGCGGGAAGCTGCCGTAGGTCCGCGGGCTCGGCTTGTCGCCGAGGAACGTGCTGTCGGTGCCGACCATCCCGACCGGATGGGCGATGAACAGCGGCAGGGTCTCCGACCACGGGCCGCTCGTCACCTGGCTGACGCCGAGGTCCTCGGCCAGCAGCAGGTCGCAGATGACGTCGAGGGCGTCGTGCCCGGTCTCGGCCATCACGTCGGCGACGGTCCGGCTCTCCCAGCGCAGGTTCTCGGGCCGGCGGAAGGCCCCGAGCCGGACGTCGGCCCAGCCGGCGGCGCTGGCGTAGGACGCACCCCGCGCCGTGAACTCCGCCCGGACACGGTCGCGCGCGGCGCGGTCCGCCAGGCGGGCCTTGAGCGGCCCCGGCCCGCCGGCCTGGATCCATTGCGGGAGCTGGATGAGCAGCCGGGTGGAGGCCCACTCGGACGGGTAGGTGTCGAACGTGACGTCGAGCCCCTCGGCGCGGGCGTCGTCGACCAGCGCGAGCATCGGCTCCGCGGGGCCGGGGTGCGTCTCGCGGTGGTAGAAGTGGGTGATGTGGGCGGGCGCCTCGGCGCGCCGGCCGATCTCGATCGCCTCGCGGAACGGGTCGAGATAGCGGTCGCCGAGCGGATAGCGGACGTGCGTGTGGTAGAAGCCGCCGCCGCGACCGGCCTCGGCGGTCAGCGCCGCCAGCTCCTCGGTCGTGGCGAACGATCCGGGCGGGTAGTCGAGCCCCGAGCTGATCCCGAACGCGCCCTCGGCCATCCCGTCGCGCAGGAGCCCGCGCATCGTGTCGAGCGCACGGTCGTCGGCGGGCACGTCGTCCCAGCCGAGCGCGCGCGATCCGGAGGACGGAGTTGCCGATGAGCGTCGCGACGTTGACGCTGACGGTCGCCGTCGTAGCGGCCGAGGAAGTCGCCGACCGACCGCCAGTCGTAGTCGATCGCGGGGCGGCCGTCGAGCCCGGAATCGAGCTCGACGAACGCCTCGAGATCCTCCCGCCGGCCGAACGGGGCGAAGCCGTTGCCGTCCACCCCGACCAGCTCGGTCGTCACCCCCTGGCGCACCTTGGGCTCGTGACGGCCGTCGGCCAGGATCATCAGGCCGCCGTGGCTGTGGAGGTCGATGAACCCGGGCGCGACGACCTTGCCGGCCGCGTCGATCGCGTGACCGACGTGGTCGGGGAGGGGCGAATCGGCGTCGACGATGCGCATGCGCCCGTCGGTCACCTCGATCGTGCCAGGCCGGCCGGGCGCACCCGTGCCGTCCACGACCGTCCCGCCGGCGATGCGCAGGTCGACGCGGTCGGTCATCGGGGCGTGGGTCCGGCCAATCGCCGGCCGCGCACCCAGGCGGCGCGGACCATGTCCGGGTGCGCCCGGAAGACGAGCCGTGACGCGAGGTCGGCCGGGTCGTCATCGGGCGGCTGGCCGTCGAGCGGGGCGATGAGCGCCGGGTCCACGACGATCATGTCGGCCTCCTTCCCGACCTCGAGCGAGCCGATGACATCGTCGAGACCGAGCGCCCGAGCGCCCTCGAACGTCCCCATCCGCAGCCAGTCGAGCGGCGTGAGCACGGAGCCCTCGTCGTCGTCGAGCGAGCGCCGCGCCATCTGCGCATACGCCCCGATGCGCATGACCGAGAAGATCGAGGCGTCCGGGCCGCCCGAGACATCCGAGCCGAGCCCGACCGACAGCCCCGCCCGCAGATAGCGGGCGAGCGGCATCACGCCGGCGCCGATGAACAGGTTCGAGGCGGGACAGTGCGCCACGTGCGTCCCCGTCTCGACCAGGCGGTCGAGCTCGCGGTCGGAGACGTGGATGGCGTGCGCGAGGACGCTTCGCGGGCCCAGCCCGCCGGCTCGATCGTAGACGTCGACGTAGTCGGTGGCGTCCGGGAAGAGCCGGTGGACCTCGGCGATCTCGAACGGGTCCTCCGACACGTGGGTCTGCCACCACGCCCCGGACGACTCCGGCGAGCGCCGCCGATTCCCGGAGCATGTCGGCGGTGCACGAGATGGCGAAGCGCGGCGTGACGGCGTAGCCGAGGCGGCCGTCGGCGGCGCCGTGCCAGCGCTCGATGAGGTCCTCGGACTCCCGCAGCGATCGCTCGAGGATCGTCTTCGGGTCGATGGTCGGGTCGTAGGTGACGCGATCCATCATCACCTTGCCCAGGATGGCCCGGATCCCGTGCGCCTCGGCCGCCCGGAACGCAGCGTCCATGGCCGCCTCGTAGACGACGCCGTAGGCGAGGACCGTCGTCGTCCCGGCGGCCGCGAACGCCTCGAAGATGACCGGGGCGAGTCGTTCGGCGACGGCCGGGTCCGCCCACGACCGCTCGGTCGGGAAGGTCACCCGGTCGAGCCAGGTGAGCAGGTCGAGGGCGAACCCGACCCCGGCATTCGGGAGCTGCGGCAGGTGGGCGTGGGTGTCGACCATCCCGGGCATCAGGACCCATGGGCGCAGGTCGAGCGCGGCGACCAGCACGTCGCGCCGGGCGGCGGCCGCGGGGCCGACCGACGCGATCCGGCCGGCCGCGTCGATGTCGATGAGGGCGTCGGGCTCGTGCCGCATCCCGCCCGCCGCGAGCGGCGTCAGCAGCCGCGCCCGAAGCGACGAACGGGGGACGCTCAGGAAGCTCGCGACCGGACACGCCCGGAGGCTAGCACGGCCTCATGGGCGGAGCGCGCTCGTCGGTCCGCCAACGTGCCTCGGAACAGGCGCGCCGCGAGGGCGAGTGCAGCCGAAGGCGCGAGTGAGCAAGGGAGCGAGCGCACCCGAGGTGCGTGAGCGACCGGCGGAGCGAGCAACGCGCGGATGCGCCGCCCTCGCGGCGCGCCGTCACCGCTTCTTGCCGCTGACCTCGAAGAGGTGGGCGGTCCATTCAGACCCGCCGCGATCGAGCGTGGCTGAGCTGCCGTGCCAGCCGCAGGTGCAGGTGATGGTCTGCGCCTGGTGCTTGTACTCGTCGATGACGTGCTTGAACGGCTCGACGGTGGTCGTGGGCTTGACCGGTGGGCGACTGTTCACACGGACTCCTGCGCGGACGGGACTCTGCACGCGAGGCGCGGGCGGGGGTCAGTCATCGTACCCGATTTGCACATATTCCGCTGGGATCACTCCACCGAGGGTGCCGCAGGCCGCCTGCACGGTGCCCTCAGTCCCCCGGCGGCAGCAGGTCGTCGCGGACGAGCTGATCCGCCGTGACCGGGTTCTTGACCAGCCCGAGGCTCCCGAGGAAGGTGATCGAGGTCGCCCAGCCGTCGCGGTCGATCGCACCGAGCCCGCGCCCGTCCTGGACCGGGCCCGACCAGGTCGCGATGGTGGCCGCGAGGATGGCCGCCTGCGCGGCGCGTGCCGAGGCCAGCTCCGGGACCGCCTCGATGGCCGCGTCCAGCCCGACCTTCGGGTCGGCCTTGATGTCGGCCATCGCATGCAGCGTCGCCGCGACGAAGGCGGCGATCGCGTCGTGCTTGGCGTCGAGCGTCGCGCTGGAGGCGATCAGCCCGGGTCCCGGCAGCGGCGTGATGGCATCGATGGTCAGCACGACCGGCGTGCCGCCGTGGAGCTGCAGCTGGATCGGCTCGTTGTTGGCGAAGCCTGTCGCGGCGTCGACCGCGCCCTGCTCGACTGCGATCTCCTGCGTGAAGTCGGGATACTCGACGATCTGGACGTCATCGGGCGTCAGGCCGGCCGACGCGAGCAGCGCCTGGAGCATGATCCAGCCGGAGCCGTAGCGGCCCGGGATCCCGATCTTCCGGCCCTTGAGGTCGGCCGCGGTCTTGATCCCCGACGATGCCTTGGCGAAGACGATGTTCGGGAACTTGCCGTAGATGGTCGCGACGTATTCGATCGGGATACCGTTGCTGGCGGCCGGGATGACGCTGGTCCCGTCGCCGATCCCGATGTCGATCGCGCCCTGGCCGACGAGGGTGATGAGGTCGGGGTCGATCTTGTTCTGGAACTCGACGTCGAGGCCCGCCTCCGTGTAGTAGCCCTTCTGCTGGGCCAGGTAGAACTGGGCGAACTGGACGCTCGGGATGTAGCCGAGCCCGACGACCAGCTTGGTCGGCGCCACGCCCCCGTCGGCAGTCGAGGGCGAGGCCGATGGCGCAGCGACTGGTCGACGCTGTCGTCGACGGCCCGGCCGACGGCGTGGGGTTGCCGTTGGCGCAGCTCGCGACCAGCGTGGCGATGACGAGACCGAGGACCGCGAGGCTGGGGCTGGGACGCGTATGGGACACGAGAGGACCTCCGATGGGACGGGTCGGCTAGCGCGCGCCGACGAGGCGGCGCTCGACGACCACGACGACGACATACAGGGCGATCCCGACGAGCGCGATCGTCAGGAGCGTGGCGAACATGAGCGGGATGTCGAACAACGACCCCCGCGCGAGGTTGATGAGGACGGCCAGGCCTTTGCTGGCGCCGGCCCACTCGCCGACGATCGCGCCGACGACCGCGAGCGTGACCCCCACCCGGATGCCGCCGAAGATGCTCGGCAGCGCGGCCGGGATCTCGAGCGTGGTGAGGATCTGCCGAGAGGTCGCCCGGAGGCTCCGCCCGAGCTCGATGAGCCGCGGATCGACCGAGCGGATGCCGACCATCGTCGCGATGGCGACCGGGAAGAAGACGATCAGGGCGCAGATCACGACCTTGCTGAGCAGGCCGGACCCGAACCACACGACGAAGAGCGGGGCGAGGACGAGGATCGGGATCGCCTGGGCGGCGACGAGATAGGGCGAGGCCAGGCGCTCGAACAGGACGCTCCGGGCGAGCCCATAGCCGACGACCAGCGCCAGCCCGGCACCGACGACGAAGCCGAGCACGATCTCGATCATGGTGGTGACGAAGTGCGGCCAGACCGTGCCGTCGAGCCAGGCCGACACGAAGCGCTCGCCGACCGTCTCGGGCGCGGGCAGCACGAACGGCGGCAACCCCGTCAGAACGACCACCGCCTTCCAGGCCAGGACGAAGACCGCGAACGCCCCGACGACCGGGAGCCAGGCCGATCGGATCACGACGCGAGCTCCGGTCCGCCGGCCAGCAGCCCGACGGCGCGGTCCGGGTACGCCTCCTCGAGCGCGTCGGCGTCGCCGAGGTGGGCGCGGATCTCTCGCGCGGTCCGCGACACCGCGGCGTCGTCGAGATCGGCGATCGTGCGAGGCCGGACGAGGTCGACCGCGATGTCGGCGACGACCCGGCCGGGGCGCGGCGAGAGGACGACCACCCGGTCCGCGACCATGATCGCCTCGGGGATGCTGTGGGTGACCATGAGGATCGTCGTTGCCGCGCGGTCCCACAGGCGGAGCAGCTCGAGGTCGAACCGTTCGCGGGTCAGGGCGTCGAGCGCGCTGAACGGCTCGTCGAGCAGCAGGACCGCCGGCTCGAGCGCGAGTGCACGGGCGAGCGCGACGCGCTGGCGCGTCCCACCCGAGAGCTCGGCCGGCCGCGCGGCGGTGACCGCCGGGTCGAGGCCCACGAGCGCGGCCAGGGCCGCCAGCCGGGACGCGCGGCGCTCCCGCGGCCAGCCGGCGAGCTCGAGCGGGTAGGTGATGTTGTCCGCGGCTGAGCGCCACGGCAGGAGGCGCGGCTCCTGGAAGATGAGCCCGATCCTCGGGTCCGGGCCGTCGATCGGGGTCTCATCGAGGAGCGCCTCCCCGGTCACCGGCCGGAGCAGGCCGGCGATGACCCGCAGGAGCGTGGACTTGCCGCAGCCGTTCGGGCCGATGAGCGCCACGATCCCGCCGTCCGGGATGGCGAGGTCGACCCCGTCGAGGACCGGCAGCGGCGGGCCATTCCGGCTCGGGAACGCGAACGACAGGTCGTGCAGCCGGACGGCCCCGACGTGGCTGCCCGCGACGGACGGCGTCATCCGTCGGCCCCGCTCAGCGGGCGGAGGACGGGTGCCGTCGCCGGGTAGAGCCCGAGGTAGGCCTCGAACAGCCGGTCGTAGACGGGCGCGAGCTCGGGTCGCGGGTCGATCCGCTCGGTGACGTGGGTCATCGCCGCGATGGCGGCGGCGAGGTCGGGCCGCGCCCCGATCCCGACCGCGGCCACGATCGCCGAGCCGAGGACGGCCGTCTCGAGCACGTCGGGGACGAGGACCGGGAACCCGGTGACGTCGGCCTTGACCCCGTTCCAGAACGCGCTCCGGGCGGGACCGCCGCAGGTCCGCATGGCGGTCACCCGGACGCCCGCCGCGAGCATCGGTGCCGCGACGTGGCGGATGGCCAGCGCCGAGGCTTCGACGATCGCCCGCGCAACGTGCCCGCGGCCGTGCCCGAGGGTCAGCCCGGCGAGCACGCCGCGGGCGTCGGGGTCCCAGACCGGCGAGCGCTCGCCTGCGAGGTACGGGAGGAAGACGAGGCCGTCGGCGCCGGGCGGGGTCGCGGCGGCCTCGGCCAGCAGCGCGTCGGTCGTGATCGTCCCGCCGAGGATCGAATCGCGGTACCAGTCGAGCGCCCGACCGGTGGCGGCCATCGCCGCGCCCACGCTGTACCGCCCGGCCAGCGGGGCGGGGGTCACGAACGCCCCGGCCACCTCGAGCGGGCGGTCCCAGTAGACGCCGAACCCGCCGGCCGACCCACCCGGGTCATACGCGTCACCCGGCTCCAGCAGCCCGGCGCCGACATAGCTCGCGAATGCATCGACGGTCCCGCCGACGACCGGCGTCCCCGGCCGCAGCCCGAGCGCGTCGGCGGCGGTCTCGGTGAGGCCACCGACGATCTCGCCCATCGCCGCGCGCGGCGGCAGCCGATCGAGCGAGATCCCGGCGCCGGCCACCCGAGCCGGGTCGGCGACGACCTCGTCGGGGACGAGCGAGGCGGCCGCGATCCCCGTCAGCCGGAGAGCGAGCCACTCCCAGGTCGAGAGATACCAGCGGGTCGCGGCGGCGACGTCCGGTTCGTGCCGCTCGACCCACAGCGCCGCGGGCAGGCCACCGAGCGACCAGCCACGGATGCCGGTCACCGCCGTCAGCATCTCGATCTCGGCCGTGGTCCGCGCGTCGAGGAAGGTGATCGCCGGGCGAGTGGCCTCGCCCCGGGCATCGACGGAGACGAGGGTCGGTCCATGGCCGTCCACGCCGATCGCGGCGATCTCGATCGCGTCGTGCGAGCGGAGCGCCCGGACGGCACCGACGACCGCCGACCACCATGACCCCGGATCCTGTTCCGCCCAGCCATGGCCGCCCGAGACGTCGAGCCCATAGCCGCTGCGGGCGAGGCCCAGAAGCCGCCCGTCCGGGGCGACCAGGCCGGCCTTGACCTCGGTCGTCCCGAGGTCGAGACCGAGGATGGCCGGCTCGCGCGCGCTCATCGGGGTCGCCGGCCCGATCCGGTCGGGACGGGCGCAGGCCCCGGCGCCGCGCTGTCGAGGGCGACGACCGCCTCTGCCGACGCCACGTCCGTCACCAGCGTGCCGACGACGCCGGCGCGCAGGGCACCGAGGATCGGCCGGATCTTGCCCTCACCCGACGCCACGCCGATCGAGACCGGGAGCCGCCCGAGCCGGCGCGCGTCGAACGCGATGACCCGCTCGCGCAGTGCCGGGCAGACGAACCGCCCCTCGAGGTCGAATGGCGCCACGAGGACCTCGCCGACGGCCACCGCCGCCTCGAGCTCGCGCTCGACCGGCTCCCCCACCCGGGCCGCGCTCCAGGCCGGTCCGCCGATCCCGAACAGCGCGACGTCGAGGTGGTCCCAGAAGTCGATGATCGCCTGGACCCCCGCGTGCGCGACGAGCGCCCGTTGCGTGGCGGCGTCGTCGAGCAGGCCCGGTGACATCAGGCCGCGCGCCTGGCCGCCGAGGGCCTCCGCGACGCGCCGGTACGGCTCACGCTCGGGGCCGGCCGACCAGTAGCCGCCGCACAACGGCACGACCGTGACCATGACCGGCGTTGCGGTCTCCTCGAGCGCGGCAGCCATCGCCGACACCGACGCGCCGTCGCCGATCCCGACCGTGGCACCGTCCCGCAGCGCGCCGCGCAGGACCTCGGCGGCGAGCCGGCCGACCATCCGCCGGGTCAGGTCCTCGGGACCCGCGATCGTCGGGGCGAGATGGACGGCATCGAGGCCGAACCGTTCCTGGAGGACGGGGCCGGCGGGGCTGTCGACCGCGGTCCGGTCGACGATCCGGATCTCGACGATCCCCTCGGCCCGCGCGCGCTTCAGCAGGCGGGACACCTGCGGCCGGGTCACCCCGAGCTGCGTGGCGATGGCGTTCTGCGTCTCACCGAGCTCGTAGTAGAGGCGGCTGGCGCGGACGAGCTGCTCGAAGTCGCTCAATGTACAGATGTGCTGAACAGATGTGCATGCATCGCCGGCCCATCATCCCTTCCGGGACGGTGGCTGTCAACGCCAGGAACGAAGGCCCGGCGATCTGGGTAGAGCGCGCGATCGGATGCGACGGATCGCGGCGGACACCGGCCATCGGCGGCTCCGGCGACGGCGTCAGCAGCCTCGCGACACGGACCGTCGAGGATGGCGACGACCGATGTGACCGCCGCCAGCAGACCGGCGAGGCGCGCGTGAATGCACATGCCGAGTCGCTCGGAAGTCGCAATGGAATCGACACATGGCAGGGGTACTATCCCGCCCATGAACGACGACGACCCTGTGACGACCCAATGGCGGGCGATGCTGACGGGGGAGGATCGGACGCTCCACGAGATCCGGAAAGCCTGGCGTCGCGTACCTGCGGCACCGCGCTGCAAGGTCTGCGCCTCACCGACCACGGGAGTCGGCGGGGCCGTGGCGCGACTGCTCTGGCATGGACCTATGCGGGACAATCCCCTGCTCTGCAAGGCCTGCTTCGGGAAGCTGTCCAAGCATCCCGGCGGCGCCGAGCTGGAGATCAGCGTCGTCTTCGCCGACGTCCGCGGTTCGACCGGTCTGGCCGAACGGTCGTCCTCAGCGGAGTTCCGCCGCCTGATCCAGGCCTACTACCGATCGGCCGCCACGGCGATCGATGACAACGGCGGGATCGTCGACAAGTTCCTCGGCGACGGCGTGATGGCCCTGTTCATCCCGGTCATCACCGGCGAGAACCATGCCGCGCGGGCGATCACCGCCGGTCGCGCGATCCTGGCCGCCGTCGAGCGTGACGGCCTGGGAGCGAAGGGCCTGATGGTCGGGGCAGGCGTGCACACCGGCGATGCCTTCGTCGGCGTCGTCGGCAGCGATGAGAAGACTGACTTCACGGCGCTCGGAGACACGGTCAACATCGCAGCCCGTCTGGGCGGGTTGGCTGGCCCCGGGGAGCTGCTTGTCAGCCGAGTGGCGTGGGATCGTGCCGGCCTTGGGACTCCGCCTGTCACTACGAGACGTGGAGATCGCCGGTCGAACAGGCAATCTCTCCGTCGTCGCCGCGGATACCGCGGTCGAGCTGATCGGACTGGAACACGCCTCGGTGTGAGTCATCGAAAACCCGATGTAGGCAACGAGGCTAGCCCGCGGTCCAGCGCACCTCGATCGCCGGGGGTGCGAGCAACGTCTGGAGGACGACGCAGTAGCGCTCGGTGCGGTCCTTGAGTCGCTCGAGGCGGTCGCCCGGGAGGTCGCCACCGAATGCGAACTCGACGCGGATGGCCTTGAAGCCGACCGGGACTTCAGCGGTCCCCAGGGTGCCTCGGAGATCGATGTCGCCTTCGACCGTGACGGACACCGTGGTGTCTTCCAGGCCCATGTTCGCGGCGACCATCTGGCACGTGATCTGTGCGCAGGCCGCCAGGGCACCCAGCAACAGGTCGCCGGAGCAGGCTGAGGCGCCCGAGCCGCCGACGCCAGGGTGTGCACCGGCCGCGTACAACGCGCGACCTATGTCGATGGAGCAGCTCATCGCGCCGTCCCCGACCGTACCGACCGCCCGGAGCGTGATCTCGGCGGCGGCGGGGTCGTCGCGATAGCGATCCTTGATGGGCTGCTGGATCTCCCTCAGGCTCATCTCGCCTCCCGTCCTCGCAACACCATTCTTTCGGTGTGACCGAGGAAAGGGTGCCAGAATCGGGTGGCGATTTCGTGGAGACGCCTCCGGGTCGGATTGTCGTCCCGCATAGTGGTGGCGTGAACGCGCCCGAGACGCGGTATGCGATGAGCGGCGATCTGTCGATCGCCTACCAGGTGTTCGGTGATGGACCACTCGACATCGCCCTGGATGTCTGGTGGTTCAACCAGGTCGATGCGCAGTGGGACGTCCCGCCGCTGGCGCGGCTCCTGCGCCGATTCGCCATGTTCAGCCGAGTCATCGTCTTCGACAAGCGGGGACTGGGCCTGTCCGATCCCGTGCAGCTGAGCGAGCTTCCGTCGCTCGAGCAGTGGATGGACGACCAGCTGGCCGTCCTCGCCGACAGCAAGATCGAGCGAGTTGCGATGGTCGGCGGCAACGGCGGAGGTTTCATGCCGATGCTGTTCGCCGCGACCTATCCGGAGCGCGTCTCGGCCCTGGTGCTCGTCGATGCTTTTGCGACGTCGGCGGTGGACGGCGACCATCCCGGGGTCCCGACGGCCGAGATCCAGGGCCGTCTCGATGCCATGCGCGACTGGGGGCACGGCTCGATCCTGTATGGGATGGCGCCGAGCGCGGCGGACGAGCCAGGATTCCGCGAGATCTGGGCTCGCTACGAGCGCGCGGCGGTGAGCCCGGGTGCCGTCATGGCGATGATGAAGATGGTCTACGCGATCGACCTTCGGGACCTGCTGCCGATGATCCGCGTCCCGACGCTCGTGATCAGCCGCCGGGACGCGACCCGGATCCGGCCGGAGGCTGGGCGCTATCTCGCCGATCACATCCCGGACGCGCGCTTCGTCGAGATCCCGGGCATCGACAGCTTCATGTGGGCCGGCGAGCAGGGGCTGATCGTCGACGAGATCGAGGAGTTCCTGACGGGTGTACGACCGCAGCCGTGCCGGATCGGGTCCTCGCGACGGTCCTCTTCACCGATATCGTCGGGTCGACCGAGCGAGCCGCCGAGGTGGGTGACCGACGCTGGCGCGGCCTCCTCGACGCACACAACACCATCGTCCGTGGCCACATCGAGCGGGCGAGGGGTCGCGTGATCGACACGAAGGGCGATGGCTTCGTCGCCACGTTCGACGGACCGGCCCGGGCAATCTTGTGCGCCCGGGACGTCGCCCGTGACGTCCGCGGGCTGGGGATCGAAGTGCGCGCCGGGTTGCACACGGGAGAGATCGAGCTGGTCGGTGACGACATCGCGGGGATCGCGGTCCACATCGCGGCTCGTGATCATGGCCCTCGCGGACCCTGGCGAAGTCCTCGTGTCCTCGACGGTCAAAGACCTGGTCGTGGGGTCGGACCTTCGTTTCGCGGATCGAGGGACACGTGCCCTGAAGGGCGTCCCTGGTCAATGGCTGCTGTTCGCGGCGACGTCGACCTGAGGCAAGCTGGTCGCGTCGGGATCCGCGCAATTCGGTCCCCGACATCTGCCACGATCGCAGCGCCGCATCGCCCGGCGCGGACAGACATGGATTGGGGCCGCATGTCGGACGTGAGCCACATTGACCCGCGAGACGCACTGACCGCCGATCGTCTGGCGCGCGAGGCTGGCACGACGCCCGAGTACATCGCCCGGCTCGTCGAGGCGGGCGCGATCGGGGCCGATGCCGACGGACGGTTCGCCACCGAAGACGTGCCCCGCGTCCGACTGACGCTCGCCCTGGCGGACGGCGGGATCGACCTCGACGACCTGATGTCGGTGATCGGCAGCGGAGCCCTCCAGCTCGACTGGGTGGCTCGGCTCTGGACGGTGGGCGAGCCATCGGGTCGGACGTTCGATGCATTTGCCGGGTCACTCGGCGAGCGAGCCGTCCACCTGCCCGGGATCTATGCCGCGCTCGGCCTGGCGCCACCGATGCCCGACACGGTGATGCGCCAGGACGAGGAGCGGGTCATCACCGACTTCCTCGAGCTGTGGAGCCTGGTCGACGATCGACCGGAGGTCTACCTTCGCGCCGCGCGCATCGCCGGTGACGGGGTCCGCCGGATCCAGGGCGCGACGCAGGACCTATTCGACGAGCTCGGTGGGCCTCCCGGATACCAAGCTCGCCAAGGGGAAGTCTCCGGCCGAGTCGATGCGGCCGGCGCTCCGCCTCGGCCCGGTCCTCGCGGAACTGATGGTCTGGCTTCAGGGCCGCCACCAGGAGCACGAGGTCTTCGCGCGGATCGTGACGTACGTCGAGGAGACGCTGATCCAGGCCGGGCGCGGCGAGCGACAGGGTCAGCAGCCCGCGATCGCGTTCATCGATCTCACGGGATACACGGAGATGACGGCCTCGGCAGGCGATGAACAGGCAGCACAGTCAGCGACGATGCTGCAGATCCTGGCTGCATCGGCGGTTCGCAGCCGCCGCGGCCGGGTCGTGAAACTGCTCGGTGACGGCGTGATGCTCCAGCTACTCCTCGATGATCGACGCGATCGACTCGGTTCGCGAACTGATGGCCTCGATCGCGGCGGCGGGTCTGCCGCCGGCGCACGCCGGCATCGCAGCCGGGTCGATGGTGGTCCGCGACGGCGACGTCTATGGACACACCGTGAATCTCGCGGCCCGGATCGCGAGCCACGCGGAAGCTGGGGAACTGCTGGTCGCCGCGGACGGAGCGGACGCGGTCGGCAGGCGGCGTCCTCGAACTCGAGGACGCCGGATCGGCGAGTCTCAAGGGCATCGCCGATCCCGTCCGCCTGCTGCGTGTCCGCCTCGGTGAAGGCCACGCAGGCTCCGTCTTCCTCGACGACGAGAGGTGACCCGTCGACGCCGTCGTCACGGATAGCGACGCCGCCGGTTACGGCGTCACGAGCCGTTGGCCTTCCGCCCGCTCGTTCGGGTCCAGCGCCGGGCCAAGGGCCAGCGCCCGCTGGATGTCCGCACGGCCGGCGTCCGTCTTGCCCAGGGCGAGCTCGATCGCGCCGCGATGGAAGATCACTCGGGCGTCGGCCGCGCCGTTCGCGGTGGCAGACGCGATCTGGGTCGCGGCCGCGTCGTAGCGTCCGAGGCGGTAGAGCGCCCAGGCCACCGTGTCGTAGCCGGTGTAGTCGGGGCGGGCCTTGAGCGATGCCTGCGCCTGCGCCAGGACGGCATCAGTGGCGCCGCCGTGATCGAGCTCGAAGCGCAGGATCACGCGGTCGTAGACGGTGCTCTGGATCTCCCCGAGCTTCTCGATGAAGCGGACGGTCGCGAACTGCTTGGCTGCTCCCGTCGCGTCGCCGGAGCCGGCGAGCAGGTCGCCGAGCAGCCCGACGGTCTCGGGCTGGGGCGCGATCGCCGCCGCGGTCTGGAGCGCCGCGATCGCCTGCGTGGTCCTGCCCTCGTAGGCGTCGATCCGGGCGAGCCCGACGAGCGAGCCGAGGTCGGTCGCGCGGACCGCGAGCGCCGCGGCAAACGCGGCCTGCGCCGTGGTCGCGTCGCCCGCCGTCCGCGCGTACTCACCGACCGCGTAATCGTAGAAACCGAGGTCGGCCGACCCGCCGCCCGCGACGTCCTTGGTCGCCTCGTCGCGCGCCTGCTGCGCGAGCGCGAGCGCATGGTCGGGTTGACCGGTCACGTAAGCGAGCCGGGCGAGGCGGATGTCGACCGCGGTGCCCTTGGCGAGGCTCGCGAGCCTGTCGTATTCAGCGCGGGCGCCAGCGATGTCACCGAGCTCGAGCGTCGCGTCGGCGACTGTCGCCAGCGCGCCGAGCTGCGTCGCGTCGTCGCGATAGAGCGCGGCGGCCTTCGACTGGGCGCCGACGAAGTCGTGGAGGTAGTACAGGATCGCCGCCTCCATCGCCCGGCCGCCGGCTTCGCGACGGTGCGACGCCGACCGCCGTCTGGGCGAACTGGAGCGCCTTCTGCTCGTCGGCGAGGTCGCCGCTCAGGCGACCGCGCGAGTAGTACAGGGAGGCCAGCGTGGTGGCCGAGATGAAGTCGCGCGGCTCCTTGGCGACGTTCGCGGACCAGACCTTGATCGACGCGTCGATCTGCGCCGTCGATGCCTCGATCAGGCCCGCCGCGCCGGCGGTGCCGTCGATCGTCGTCGGGTCCGCCAGACGCGCTGGCGGCTTCGAGGCTGCCGGGTGCGCGCCGGTCCAGACATAGGTGATGGCGACGACGATCACGGCCGCCGCGAGGATCCCGAGGACCCGTGGTCGTGGCAGTCCTCGTCGATTCGAGAGCGAGCTGGTCGCCGAAGTCATCGGATACGCCCCTTGTGCGGTGGGTGGGAGGGCAACCCGATGGATCGCCCTCCCGGTGAGGCTCAGGGATGCGGGTTGCCGAGGTACGGGAACGTACTTCGGTAGTCGGTGTGGGCCGGGACCCCATCGGAGGTCACGGCGCCGTTGGTCGTGATGCCGAGCTCGATGTCGATGACGTCATCGGACAGTGCGCGCCCGTTCAGGCCCCCGGCCTTCGTCGACGTGTCGTACGTCAGGATGTCGGGGAGGAGGAAGTCGGCCAGGCCCTGGGCCTGGGCCGTCGTGTAGTCGGCGTGTCCGGTCCCCAGCACCGCGTTGATGTTGGTCAGCGTGGTGATGATGTTGGTCCGGAACTGGCCGCCATCCGCGGTCCGCTGCTGGGACGGAGGCGTGGCGTTGAACAGGTTCTTGGTCGTCGCCGCGTTGGGATCGACGAGCTTGTTGTTGAAGACCGTGTTGATCGCCGGGCGGCCCATCTGGTCGCCGGGCATCCAGCTGCTGCCGTTCCACCAGGTCGTCTGACCCCAGACGCCGATGTTGCGGCCGAGGTCATGGTCGGGGACCTCGAGGACGATCGCGTTGGTGTTGAGCCCGCTGAAGAAGTCGGTCGGATTGCTCCCGAGAGCGTCGGTCCCGATGTGGAAGAGCGTGCCAACGAACCCGGTCAGATCGAAGAAGAACGGATCCGAACGGACACCCGCAAAGACCCGGCCTTGGTCTCCCCGTCGTGGTCCCCGTCGTGGTCCCGGCCCTCGATGCGGGCCGTGCCCCTGCCGGCCGTGGAGCCGTGGGCGATGACCTTGCCGTGATGGAGCGAGACGGCGTTGTGTCCCTTGTAGAGGGAGACGGTGTACTTCTGGTGGCCCGCTGCGCCGTTATCGAAGCGGACGACGTACGCCATGTCCTGGACCGCGTCGCCGTTCTTGTCGACGTTCAGGATGTAGCGGACGTTGGCGCCGAACTTCCCGCCGAATAGGTTGATCGCCGGGTTGGTCGTCATCGCCAGGACGGTGTCGTGGGCGTCCTTGCCCTGGAAGGCATAGACGTCGTTGATGTCCCGTTCGCCGTTGACCGACATCGGGGTGAATGGTCCGCCGGAGCTGCCGAGGCTGCCGAATGCCGAGGCGTCGATGTGGTCGGCCGCGCTCGACAGCAGTGGTGACGCGCCGACAGTCAGCACCACGAGTGCTGCCCCGAACGCGGTGATCTTGAATGGTCGTTTCATGCCGATCCTCTCCTGGATCCCTTGGGGCTGGCGGACGCACCGATCCCGCGACGATCGGGTGCGACCGAATGGGCGAAGGGTCGCCGGCCTCGCGACGCCGGTGACCGTTCTGCCCGATATGCGCAGACCGGTGGGGTTCGGATAAATCGGGGGCGGACGACCGTCCGACCGGACCGACTCTCTAGATCACCCGGCCCGGGTTCAGGGTGCCGAGCGGGTCGAGCGCGGTCTTGATCGCTCGCATCACGCGCATGGCATCGGCGCCACGCTGGATCTCGAGCCAGTCGCGGCGAGCGCTGCCGATGCCGTGTTCGGCCGTGACCGTGCCGCCCAGGTCGAGCGCGGCGCGATAGAGGTCCTTCTTGACCGCCTCGGTCTTGGCCTCGGCGGTCGGATCGCCGCGCTCGAAGACGAGGTCGGGGTGGAGGTTGCCGTCGCCCGCGTGGCCGAACGTCCCGATCCGGACGTCGTGCTTCGCGGCGATCCGCTCGATCTCGCGGAGCATGTCCGGGACCCGCGCACGCGGGACGCCGACGTCCTCCATCCGGACCTCGCCGAGGCGCTCGAGCGCGTAATGCGCGGCCCGGCGCGCCTGGCGGAGCCAGTCGGCTTCCTGTTCGTCGGCGGCCCGCACGACATCGGTCGCGCCGGCGACCCGGCAGGCAGCTTCGGCGCGTTCGAGCTCATCGGTCGCCGCGATCCCGGGCAGGTCGGATTCGATCATCAGCATCGCGGCGGCGGTCCGGTCGAGGCCGAGGTTGTTCATGTCGTCCACCGCGGCGATCGTGAACCGGTCGAGGAGCTCGAGCGTGACCGGCGAGAGGCCCGCGGCGGCGATCCCGGCCACCGCGTCGCCGGCGCTGTCGAGCGTCGGGAAGAAGGCCAGCATGGTGGCGCGCGGCGGCGGGGCCGGGCGGAGCCGGAGGGTCGCCTCGGTGGTGATCGCCAGCGTCCCCTGGCTGCCGACGAACAGGTGAGTGAGCGAATAGCCGGCGACGTCCTTGACGTTCTTGCCGCCGGTCCGGATGACCGTCCCGTCGGCCATCACGACCTCGAGCGAGAGCACCAATTCACGCGTCTGGCCGTACTTGACGCAGCACAGGCCGCCAGCGTTGGTGCCGAGGTTCCCGCCGATCGAGCAGAGCTCGTAGCTCGCCGGATCGGGCGGGTAGAACAGGCCCTCCTTGGCCACGGCCGCCTTGAGGTCGGCGTTGATGACGCCCGGCTGGACGACGGCCACGAGGTTCTCGCGGTCGATCTCGAGGATCCGGTCCATCGAGGTGAAGACCATCGTCAGGCCGCCCTCGATCCCGGCCGAGCCACCCGACAGCCCGGTCCCGGCTCCGCGGGGCACGATCGGGAGGTCCAGCTCGGCGGCGATCCGGACCAGCTCCGCGACCTGATCCGTCCTCGTCGGGAAGACCACCGCTCCCGGCAGCCCGGCCCGGTTGTAGGCGGTCTCGTCGTAGCGATGGCTCTCGCGGTCGAGCGGGTCGGTCAGGAGGCGCAGGCCGGGTAGCCGCGCGGTGATCGCGGCCGCGAGCCGGTCCGTCGCCGAGGTGTCGATGGTCACGGGTCGCAGTCTAGAGGCAGCCCGGCGGGACGGGATCGTGGCGGGCGCGGGCCGCGCCCGGCCGTGGTCCGACACCGTCGTACCGCGGTCGCCGGCTACCCGTGCTGAGACTATCTGGCACTGATCCCGGCCGTCTGTCGCCAGATGCCCCCGGGGAGACTGGTAGGCCACCTTCTCCGGTCCCACGGCCGGCGATATCGCTACGCCTGAGCGTGGATCGCGCCCCGGAACGGTCGATCAGCGTCCCGGTTCGTGCCTACCAGTCCCCCGGGAGCCTATCTGTCACGGAAACGCGCCCAAACGGGTCGTGCCCCCTACCATCCGCCGGTCCGCGGCGAGAGCCTTCGGCATCTGCCGGAACGAGGCGGGCAGCAACGGTCGCCAGCCGCGCCAGCCGGCCACCAGCCAGGCCGACACGAGCCGTTCGCGGACGCCCCACGCCAGCCCGTATTCGCTGCGCACGGACTCCGGCAGCAGCCCGACCGACGGCCACAGCGTCCACGAGTACGTCCCGGCGGGAACGATCCCGAGCCACGGTGCGAGCGGCGCCAGCGGCGGCCGCAGGACGACCCCCGCCAGCTCGCGCGCGACGGCCGAGACCCGGACCGGGCCCGACGGCGCGATCATCCCCGCGACGTAGGCGTCGAACGCCTCAGCGTCGGCGGGGAGCAACGCCTCCGGCACCCCGAACGCCCTCCCGATCGGCCGGGTCTCCGCGTAGAACGCGGCTCGTCGCTCACGCGAGACCGGCGCGAGCCACGCGTCGGCGACGGCGATCGTCGAGTCGATCAGCGTGGCGTGGACCCACATTGAGAGCTCCGGGTCGCGGGCGGCATAGCCCGTGCCGGTGATCCCGCGATGGAGCGCGTTGAGCCGCCTGATCTCGCCGCGAGCGGCCGCGGTCGTCCCGTAGACGATGGTCAGGTAGCTCCGCAGCGTCCCGGCCAGCCGCCGCCACGGGTCGGTCCGGAAGTCGGAGTGGTCGGCGACCCCGGCCGCGACAGCGGGATGTGCGATCTGGAGCAGGAGTGCCCGCGGTCCGGCACCGAGCAGGAGCATCGCCTCCCGGTTCAGTCGCCAGGCCTCCGACGCGGGCCCGTACAACCCCGGATCGGGCGGCGTCGCTGGATCGGTCATCCGTCCGGCGTGCGGGCGCGTATCCATCGGAGCACGATATCGGACATGCCGGAGGGACGCCGCGGATGAGCGATGAGACGCGCTGGGGCTCGCACTTCGACCCCGACGAGCTCGCCCGCCTCGAGACGAGGATGTGGAAGGCCTATTACCGCCGGCAGCCGGCCCGGCTGTTCGGACTGCTCGTCCAGGCAATCCGCGCCCAGGCGCGGGTCTCGTGGCCGCGCGCGCTCGGGGCGAGCCTGCTCCTGACCCGCGCGGCGGCCGGTTTCGCCCGCGCCACGGGCGACTACGAGCGCTACGCCCCCGACATCGGGCGGGCCTACCGCATGCTCCAGCTGCCGGCGCACGTCGACGTCGATGCGGTCGCCCGGAACGAGCTCCGCTGGTGGGTCGTCCGCCGCGAGATCGGCCTCGCAGCGGGCGCCGCCGCGGGTGACGCGATCACCGACCTGTACGCGGCCCTCTACGACGTGCCGCGCGAGCGGGTCGCGGAGGCCGGCCGGCTGCGCGGGATGGCGGCGGAGGTCCGTGACCGTGGCGCGACCGACGACCCCGATGGCCCGCGTGGTGCCGGCGCCGGTTACTGGCGCGAGGTGGCCCGGCTCCTGCGCGACTCGTACCGGAGCCTCAGCGCGAGCCTCGCCGCACGGGATGCCGCAGCGCTCGAGTCACCGCGGGTCGAGCCCGCCGCCTGAGCCCGGGAGGGACGGCGACGCTGGGTCAGCGGTCTTCCGGGCGACGACCGATCAGCCACCAGGCGGCCGGGAAGATACCCGCCGCGACCGCCAGCTTGGCCGCGTCCCAGACGATGAAGGGCGTCAGACCGAAGGCGATCGTCTCCCGGACCGAATACCCGCCGACAGCGGCGAGCCATGGCAGGCCGATGGCGTACGATCGCGACGCTGCCGAGGACCATCATCGCGATCGATCCGCCGAGATGCCGGTCCCATCCGAGCTCGGCGAGCCGACCGACGACCGCGCCGGCGAGCATGAACCCGATGAGGTAGCCGCCGGTCGCACCAAGGATCACGGCCGCCCCGCCCTTGCCTTCCGCGAAGAACGGAAGACCGACCAGCCCGAGGAGGACGTAGAGCGCGACGGCGGCGAACCCGCGCCGCGCGCCGAGTGCGCCGCCGACCACGAGCACCCCGAACGTCTGGCCGGTCAACGGGACCGGCGTGCGGGCGATGTAGACCTGGGCGGTCACGAAGATGAGGAGCGCGCCCGACACGATGAGCGCGATGTGGCGGACCCGGGGATCGATCCGCTCCGCGAGGGTGATGGGGACCAGGAAATCGGCGACGGTGAGGCCACGATCCGCGGCGGTCGAGCGGTCGAGCCTGGGGATGGCGATGGTCATCTGGACTCCGGATCCGGGGGGTCACAAGGGCGGTGACCGACGGTCCGAGTCTAGCATCGCGTCACTCGTATTGGACGGCCCGAACGATGGACAGCCGGCTGGCGATGCGCGCCGGGTAGGCCGCCGCAAGCATCGCGACCGCGACGCCGAGGACGAGCACCAGGCCGAGGATCGACCACGGGATCCCGGTCGCCACGTCGAGTCGCCCGCCGGTCAGGACCACCATCAGCGCACCGACCACCAGGCCGAGCACGATCCCGAGCAGGGCGCCGGCGAGGCCCAGCACCCCGGCCTCGACGACGACCGAACGCCACACCTGCCGGCGGGTCATCCCGGCCGCACGCAGGATCCCGATCTCGCGCACGCGCTCGATGACGTTCATCGTCAGCGTGTTCACGATGCCGAGCGAGGCGATGATCACGGCCACCGCGGCGAGCGCATCGAACAGCCCGAAGATCCGCCCGAGCGCATCGCTGATGGCGCCCTCGATCTGGTCGAGCGGCACGACCTCGAGGGCGAGCTCGTTGGCGGACGCCTGGAGCGCTGCGTGAGCCGATGCGGGAGCGTCGGGGGCGAAGCGCACGGCGAAGACATCGGCGCCCGCCACGCCGAGGCTCGTCGTCGCGTCGTTCCAGCCGACGAGCATCGCCTCCCCCGTCTTGCCCGGGATCGACCGCTCGACGATGCCCGCGATCCTGAGGTCGAGGTGGCCGCCATCGCTCGACGGCACCGTCAGGGTCCCGCCGACGGCCAGGCCGAGCCGTTCGGCGAGCGCCGCCGGGACGACCGTCGCTCCCCCCGCGTCCAGGGCGGCCAATGCGGTCGCCCGGTCACCGGCCACGAAGCGGAGACGGCCGTCGGCCAGCATGTCGGCACCGACCACGGCCGCCGCGTCGGTCCGGACCCCCTGGAGCGCGATGTCGAACGTGGCGATCGGGCTGAGCCGAGTGATCCCCGGGACCTCGCTGCGCAGCTGGTCCGTGACGCCTTCGTCTGCGGCGATCGGTCGGATCGAGGTCACCACCAGCTCGCCCGGCACGACGTCGGCGATCCATCCGGCCGCGGCGGCCCGGGCGTGCTGCCCGACCCCACCGAGGGCGACGATCATCGCCAGCCCGATGGTCAGCCCACCGAGAGTCAGCGCGGTCCGGCTCCGGTCGCGCACGACCGAGCTGCGCGCCAGCCGTTCCTCGACGCGGAGCAGCAGCGCGAAAGGCGCACCCGCGATCCGGGCGACGGCCGGCAGGACGAACGGGATCAGCAGCGTCCCGATGAGCAGCGCGGCGTAGACGACGAGGGCCTCGACCACGCCGGCATCGCCCGCCGCCCGCGGCAGGACGAGCAGACCGACGAGCCCGACCACCGCGAAGACGACGATCAGCCAGCGCAGCCGCGCGGTCCGGGCCCCGGGCCGGTCGAGCCGTGACGTGAGCGCCTCGACCGGCTGGATCCGGCTGGCACGCCGCGCCGGCTCGAGCGCCGCCGCCAGGGTGACCCCGACCCCGACCACCAGGGCGATCGCGAGCGCATCGAGCGAGATCGCCGGGCGCTCGAGGGTGACCGTCCCGATGGTCCGGACGAAGCCGACCATCACGACCGCCAGCAGGATTCCGAGGACGAGGCCGATCAGCGAGCCGGCGATCCCGATCGCGAGCGCCTGGGTGAGGATGAACGACATGACCTGGCCGCGACGTGGCGCCCGCGGCGCGGAGCAGGCCGACTTCGCGGATCCGCTCCGTCACGGACATCGACAGCGTGTTGAAGATGAGGAACGCGACCGACGAACAGGGCGACCGCGGCGAGAGCGCGGTCGTCGCCTGGAAGTCGGCGGTCGAAGCCCGCAGCGCCGCGGCGAGGTCGGCCGGCGGGTGAGCACGTACGGCTCGCTCGATCAGCCGCGTCTCGAGCGCCGACGTGCGGCCACGGCGTCCGTCGCCCGGGCGCGATGGCGACGGTCGACGCGGCTGACGCCGGTCGTCCCGAAGAGCGCCTGGGCGGCGCCGGACGGCACGATGACCGTCCGGCCCCCGAAGGCCCGGTCAGCGGGCCGTCGCCCGCCACGATCCCGATCACGGTAGGTCGACGTCGGTCGCGCGGCACCCTGCACCGATGAGCGTCGGCGATCCGACCGGACCAGCCCGTCCTGGGTGGCGAGGCGCTCGGTGATGAGGACGCTTCGCGGCGTCGCCCCGGCGAGGGCCGAGCCGCGACGATCGCGAGGTCGTGGAGACGCGGCATCGGCGGCCGGGTCGATGCCGAGGACCGTGACCGGCGGCGGAAGCGTCGCGCCGGCGGCCAGCTCCGGCCCGAGGTAGGTCCGCCGCTCGAGGGCCGGCGCACAACGGCCACGCCGGGGGTCCCGGCGATCGTCGCGACCGTCGTCGGCCGACAGGCCGGTCTCACCGAAGGCCGCCACGCGCAGGTCGGCACGACCGACCAGCTCGCGGACCGTCGGTGGACGGAGGCCTCGACACCGGCGTTCGTCGCCACCCCGCGAACAGGACGCCGACGCCGAGCGCGACCCCGAGCGACGCTCAGCGCGACCCGAGCGGGACGCGCCGCGAGGCTGCGCCAGGCCAGGGTCGTCAGCGACATCGCAGCCGCGCCTCAGGCCCGAGCTGGGCGAGCCGCGCGATCAGCGGCGTCGCGTCGTGCGTCGTCGCGGCGGCCGAGCGCGATCTCGTCGCGGATCTGGCCGTCACCGACGACGAGCACGCGGTCGGCGTAGGCGGCCGCCTTCGAGTCGTGGGTGACGAGGACGATCGTCTGGCCGCGCTCGATGCACGACCGCCACAGCGCGTCGAGGATCTCGGTGCCGGTCGTGTAGTCGAGGTTGCCGGTCGGCTCGTCGGCGAGGAGGAGCGCCGGCCGCGTCACGAGCGCGCGGGCGACGGCCACCCGCTGCTGCTCGCCCGCCGACAGCTGGTCGGGCTGGTGGTGCTCCTTGCCGGTCAGGTCGACGAGCTCGATGACGTCGCGGATGCGGCCGACGATCTCGCCGCGGGTCGGGTCCTGGCCGGCGATCGTGAACGGCAGCGCGACGTTCTCGGCACGTCGAGGAGCGGGATCAGGTTGAAGACTGGAAGACGAACCCGGTGCGGTCGCGGCGGAGCCGGGTGGCCTCGTCGTCGGACAGCCGGCTGATGGTCTGCGCCCTCGAGGATGACCTCGCCCGTCGTCGGCCGGTCGAGCCCGCCCAGGAGCTGCAGGAGGGTGCTCTTGCCCGAGCCGGACGGACCCATCAGCGCGACGAACTCGCCTGGCTGGACCGTGAGCGACACGCCGCGCAGCGCCTCGACGACGGTCGCGCCCAGCCGGTAGGTCTTGGTCAGGTCACGCGCCTCGAGGATCGGCGGCATCGAAGGCAGTGCTGTCGCGGTCGCAGGGGCCGCCGGCCAGGCACGTTCGGGAAGGACCGGGGCGTGGCGGGCAGGTCCGGGCGTCGGGGTCGTGGTCACCATGATCAGCCTCCGAAGAAGAAGCCGGCGACCCCGCCGACGATCGTCTCGACGAGTCCGTCCGGGCTCGCCGCCACGGTCGACCACGCGCATCCCGGCGGAGCTGCCGCGATGGCGATGCCGGCACTCGGGGCGGCCGTCGGGAGGTCATCGGTCGGCTGCGCGCCCGGATCGTCCGTCGGAACGACGAGGTCGTCGGGCGAGAGCGGCGCGGTCGGGTCGGCCGTGGCCGTCGCGTCGAGGCTCGGGGTCGGCTGCGGCGTCGCGGCCGACAGGATGGTGGGCGGCTTGGGTGTGGGCCGTGGGGTCGGCCTCGCCGCCGGATGGGCAGTCGGCCTCGCAGTGGGCCTCGCGGTGGGCCTGGCCGTCGGCTTGGGCGTCGGGGTGCGTGGTCGAGCCGCACTTGTCGGCGAACAGGACGGTCCACATCTTCTTGCCGTCGGCGCCCTTGTAGGCGCCGATGCCCGATGACGTCCCAGGCCGGGCCGAGGATGTTCGACCGGTGGTCGGGCGAGCCCATGAACAACGACTGGATCGTCGCCGTGGCGACGTCGTCCGGGTAGGTGTTCCAGCCGATGTTCTCGCCGCCGACGTGGTAGCAGTAGCCGATCGCGGCGAGCTCGTCGAAGACCTTGCCGTCGCCCGGGATCGTGTGGCTGAAGTAGTTGCGGACGATCATGTCCTTGCTGCGCCAGCGGGCGACCGATGTCAGCGTCGCGTCGACCTTGAGCGCTCGGAGACCGGCGCTCGCCCGCGCCCGGTTCGTGAGCGAGACGAGCTCCGCCTCGGAGGCGGCGCTGAAGGAGTCGTTGCCCCAGGCGAAAGTCCGGCTGGGGGCAGCGAATGCGGCGATCGAGGTCGCGGCGAGAGAAGGGCCACCGCGAGTGCCAGCGGCGAGGTGACGTTGCGTTACCCGATCCACCGAGGCTCGGAAGGCGGCGTGGGGTAAATCGGTCGACGAGGGACATGCGGTCTGCGTACTCCCGGGGCTGTCCGGGGGTGTTATGGCGTCCTGGTCACCGTACGGTGGGCAGCGGTGGATGTCCGCGGCGCGAAGGTCCCGACAGGATTGGTTCACAGGTACCGGCGGGTCCGGTCGGGTCCGCTGGGGCGACGTGCGGCATGGTGGGGTGAGGTGTGCTGCGTCAGACCCGCCGGACGTGGTGCGCCGGTCGCTCGACCGCCTGGCCCCGGGCGCTGCGCGCCGGACGCTCGACCGCCGTGGCCCGGGCGAGCCGCTATACTCCCGTCGCTCGTCCCGCCACGAGGCGCGGGTCCGCCACGCACGAGCACCGCGGTGGCCTTAGCTCAATGGCAGAGCATCGGATTGTGGCTCCGAAGGTTACGGGTTCGAGCCCCGTAGGCCACCCCACCTTCCCGCCATGGTCAGCCGCCGATCGCCAGCGCTGACAGGTCGTACAGCGAGCCGTTGCCGACCTCGGACACCAGCGTGCCGTGCGCGGTCACCCAGTCGCTGATCGTCGACGAGCCACCGTTCGGGCCGCCGCCACCACCGATGAGCACGTAGCGGAGCTGGCCGCTCGCGACGTACGCCTTCAGCTGATCGAGGGTCGGGGCCGGATCGCCGCCGTTGAAGCCACCCATGGCCATGACCGGCAGACCGGTCGCGAGCTCGATCTGACCGGCCTGCTCGGAGCCACTGACCGCGACGATCCACGTGGCGCCTCCCGGTTGGCCGCGAGATAGTCGGTGAGCGCCGTGTCCACCTGGCCGCCCAGCCTGCTGCCGAAGCCGCCGTCACCACCCAGGCCGGGGCCGCCCGCGGGCGCCGTACCGCCGGGGAACGCGCCGGTCGGTGGCGCGCCTGCGGGGCGGCTGTCGGCGGCGAGGCCCTGGCCACCCGCCCCGGGTGCGCCGCCGCCGATCCCCGGTCCGCCGCCCGAACCGGCCACGGCCGGACCCGCCGCGACCGTACCGCCGCTGTACGCCGTCCCCATCGTGTCGGTGGCGTAGGCCGCCGGCACCGCGACCAGGACGGCCATCCCGACGCCCGCGGCGATGGCCCGGTCGCGGCCCGTGCGCACGACCGGAGGACCACCACGGGTAGCCACGATCACCGCGACCGCGACGTCGCGATCCCGAGGCCCGGCGCGAAGTCGGGCGTGCGCTCGAGCAGCACCCAGGCCCAGACCGCCGACCCGAGGATACCGCGCCGAGGACGGCCCCGGCCCACCCGATCGGGCGCGCAGGCGCCACAGCTCGACGACGCCGGCACCGACGAGGGCGGCGATGGCCGGCGCCAGCACGACGGCGTAGTAGGTGTGGATGATGCCCGACATGAAGCTGAAGACGAGCGTGGACGAGCCAGCCAGGCGCCCCACAGGAGGTAGCCGGCGCGCCGACGTCGGTCCGCGGCGCTCGGCGGCGGATCAGAGGCCGCTGACCAGGGCGACCACGGCGAGCGGGATGCAGCCAGCCGATCTGGCCGCCGAACCCGGCGTTGAAGAGGCGCAGCAGGCCGGGCGCTCCCGGAAGCCGCCGCCGCCCGGCCCCGCCCACCGCCGCGCCGCACCCGCCGCCCGCCGAAGATCCGGCCGAGCCCGTCGTAGCCGAAGATGAGGTCGAGCACCGAGCCCGTCGGTGCTGCCGCCGATGTACGGCGTGGTCGCGCCGGGATGAGCTCGACGATGGCGACCCACCAGCCGCTGGCCGACGACCACGGTCGCGAGCGCGACGCCGAGCCCACCGATCCGCCGCCGGAGGGCGGCCCTGGGCCGCGACGAGCCAGACGAGCGCGAAGGCCGGCAGCACGAGGTAGGCCTGCAGGTACTTCGTCAGGAAGGCGAAGCCGACGAACGTCGCGGCGAGGACCACCCAGCGAACCCGGCCGCCCTCGAGCGCGCGGAGGAGCGCCCACGCCGCCGACGAGGAGCAGCGTCAGGAGCGCGTCGGGGTTGTCGTAGCGGAAGATGAGCGACCGCGGCCGGGGTCAGGGCCATGACGAGGCCGGCGATGATCGCCGCCGCGGCCCGAACGACCGTCGCACCGCGACGAACAGGAGCGCGACCGTCGCGACGCCCGCGAGCGCCTCGCGGCAGCAGGATGCTCCACGAGCTGAGCCCGAAGAGCCGGACCGAGAGGCCCATCAGCATCGTCGCGAGCGGCGGCTTGTCGACCGTGATGAAGTTGGCCGCGTCGAACGAGCCGAAGAACCAGGCCGACCAGCTCTGCGACGCGGCCAGCGCCGCCGCCGAGTAGTAGGTGTTCGCGTAGCCGCTGACGGTCAGGTTCCAGAGGTAGAGGACGGCGGCGAGGGCGAGCACGCCGAGCGTGGCAAGGCGATCCAGGCCGCTTCGCCGGCGCGGAGCCCGGCGCCCGGTTGAGAAGGCGCCGGGAGCCCGGCCAGCGTCCGGGGTCGGCGGGTCGGGCGATGGTCGTCATGACAGGGTCCTTCGTCGGTCGGCACGATGACCGCGCGCGCGCGGCGGGCCGATGACGCGCGGAGGAGGACGAAGCGCACCACGGTCGCGACGGCATTCGCGGCGACGAGGACGGCGAGCTCGACGGCCGGCCGGCATGCGGGGCGAGCACGGCGAGGAGCGCGGCCACGGTCGTGATGGCCAGCGCGATCCCGAGCGCGACGAGGCCGGCGGCCTGGTCGCGGACGATCGACGCCGCGCGCCACGGACGCCGAACGTCAGCCGGCGGTTCGCGGCCGTGTTGCCGACGGCCGTGATCAGGAGGGCGATCGCGTTGGCCGCGACGGCCGACAGGCCCTCGCAACGCGCCATAGAGGACGCGTAGGCGACGGTGCTGGCGATACCGATGACGACGAACGTCCCGGCCTGGGCGCGCAGCGTCGAAGTCGAGTGTCGGATGGTCGTGCTGTCCATGCCACGATGCTGGACCTGGCTCCCTTTCGGTCCGGTTACGACCTCCGAGCAGGCCGGTCCCCGCGCGATCAGGCCAGGGCGCGAGGCCAGCTGACCGACAGACGGGCGCCGCCCGCCGGCGAGCTCGCCGACCTGCCAGCGTCCACCGGTCGCGCGCACGATGGCGTCCGCGATGGCGAGGCCGAGGCCGGCTCCCGGGGCACCCTCCGGGCCGGCGCCGCCGGACGCCGCGCCCTCCCGTCCCCGCGGTGGAACCGGTCGAAGATCCGGTCGCGCTCCCCCGGCGGGATCCCGGGACCGGAGTCGTCCACCGTGAGCGCGACGCGGCCACCGTCGCGGGCGACCGTCACGTCGACGGTTCCGCCATCGGGCACGTACTTGCACGCGTTGTCGAGCAGGACGCCGAGCAGCCGGTCGAGCAGGTCGGGCGGGGCCGCCACCGACGCCCCCCGTCGGGGGCGTGCACGCGCAGAGCGAGCCCTCGCGTCTCGGCGACGGCCGCGAATCGGTCGGCGGTCTGCGCCGCCAGCACGCCCATGTCGACCGGCTCGGCGCCCGCCGTCGGTCGGGCCGCATCGAACCGGGCCAGCCACAGCATGTCGTCGAGCAGCCGGCGCATCCGCTTCGCCTCGTGGTCGATCCGCCCGAAGGCGGATCGGAGCCAGGCCGCGTCACGCTCGCCGGTCATCGCCAGGCTGGCGTTCGCCTCGATCACCGACAGCGGCGTCCGCAGCTCGTGCGAGGCGTCGGCGGTGAACTCGAGCTGGCGCTGGCGCGCGGCCTCGATCGGCGAGGCGACGCGCCGGCCGATCGCGACGGCGCCGAGGAAGACGATGAGCAGCAGGACAGGCGCGACGAGCACCTCGGCGAGCAGGATCGTCGAGCGAGCATCCGAGACGCCGTCGAGCGTCTGCGCGACGACCACGTAGCGGTCGCCGACCTGGGCGCCCTGGACGCGGAAGTCGGCGCCGCCGATGGTCGCGGTCTGCGGCCCGACGACGCGGGCGAGGTCCGCCGGCAGAGCCGGCGTGTCCGCGCTGGCGAGGATCGTGCCATCCGGGGCAACCGTCCAGATGAGCGTCGGCGCGCCACCGGGCCGATCGCCGGGCGGCCGGTCGAACGGGCCGCCCTGCGGCGGCGGCCCCTCGGGGACCCGGGTGAGACCCTGCGCCAGGCGCTGGTCGACCTGGTCCGTCAGGGATCGCGTCACGACCGTCACGACCGCGAGCGAGACGAGCAGATACGCGATCGCCACGACGACGGTCGCGGCGAGGGCGACGCGGATCGACTGTCGGCGGACCGCCGGCGCGCCGGTCATGCCTCCTCCAGCCGGTAGCCCGCGACCGCGAACGGTGACGATCCGGACGCCCGCGTCGGGCAGCTTGGCGCGCAGCCGGCTGAGCTGGACGTCGATCGCGTTCGAGCCGAGCGGGTCGGTCTCGTCGGCCCAGGCGTGCTCGGCGATCGCCTTGCGGTCGACGACGGCCGGCGCGCGGCGCATCAGGACCTCGAGGATGCGGTATTCGGTGACGGTCAGCCCGACGGTCCGGCCGTCGACGGTCACGACCTGCGGGACCGGATCGAGCGCGACCCGGCCGGCGCGGAGGACCGGGGCGTCGACGCCGCGCGGCCGTCGCTGGAGGGCGCGGACGCGCGCCAGCAGCTCCCCGAAGTCGAACGGCTTGACCAGGTAGTCGTCGGCGCCGGTGTCGAGGCCGCGGATCCGGTCCGCGGGCGCGTCGCGGGCGGTCAGCATCAGGATCGCGGTCGGTCGGTCGTGCTTGCGAGCCCAGGCGACGACATCGATACCCTCGGCGCCCGGCATCCGCCAGTCGACGATCGCGACGTCGTAGTCGTACCACTTGAGCTGGTCGATGGCGTCATCGCCGCGATCGACCGCGTCGACGTGGTAGCCGGCGTCGGTCAGGCCCAGGACGAGGACGCCGCTGCAGGCCCGGGTCGTCCTCGGCGACCAGTACGCGCACCTCATCCTCCGGATGTCGACGCCGGGACTCGCGCCGCGGCTGGCGCGGGCATCGTCGCACGCGGACACGGGACGCAGTCGAAGGGCGAGCACCGGGCAGGCTGCGACGGCGCGCCGGGCATGCTCCGCGAGGTCATCGGGAACGACCGCGTCGCGGACGATCGGGTAGCCCCAGTCGTCGAGCTCGATCAGCTCGGGGAGCAGCTCGGCGCACATCCCGTGACCGTCGCAGCGGATCCGGTCGATGACGATCGCGATGGCCGCGGGCTGTGTCGGCGCCGGCATCAGGCGGCCCGCCCGTGGCGCGCGGGCGACGGCAGCAGCGCCGCGTCCGCTGGTGGAGCGCGAACTCGTCGGCGAAGACGCGCAGCGCGCTCTGCACCAGGCCGACCGCCCCGTCCGGGTGCCGGCAGGCGCCGCGCCCGGCGAGCTGGCCGGACCAGCGGGTGATCCGCGCGAGGTCGTCGGCGACCGCGTGCCGCCGGCGATCCGGGCGGTGCGCGTCGGCGATGGCCCGCAGCCCGAAGACGCACGGTCCGCACTGCGCGGCGCTCTGGCCGGCCATGTAGTCGATGATCCGGGCCGTCGCCTCGACCCCGCACGCGTCGGCACCGAGGAACGACACGACGCCGCAGCCGAAGGCGCTGCCGGCGGCGCGCATCGCGACCGGGTCGAGCGGCAGGTCGCGGGCCTCGTCGGCCGACAGCCAGCCGCCGAAGTAGCCGCCGAGCAGGACGGCCCGTGGGTCGGTCGGGGACGCGCGCGGCCTCGGCGAGCTCGGCGATCGTCGTCCCGATCGCGATCTCGGTGACGGCGCGACCGGCGGCGCTCCCGACCGTGACCAGCGCGGTGCCGCGCGTCGATGGCCCGCCGAGCTCGCGATACCAGTCGTCACCGTGTCGGGCGATGAGCGCCGCCTGGGCGAGACTCTCGACGTTCTGGACGAGCGTCGCCCGGCCGTCGACGCCGCGCTCGTACGGCCGCGGGGTCGTGCCGGTCGGCCGGCCGTCGCCGTCGTTGACGTAGTGGACCGCGGCCGATTCCTCGCCGGCGACATAGGTCGGCGGGGCCGCGATGAGCGAGACGGCACGTCGCTGCCGGTCCGCCGAGCCGCGCGACGCTCGCCGAGCGCCCGCTCGAGGGCGACCCGGGCGGCGCGATGCTCGGACCCGACGTACAGGACGATCCGGTCGGCGCCGACCGTGTCGGCCGCGAGGACCGCGCCGTCGAGGACGAGGTGCGGCCGGGTCGCCATCAGCGTCCGGTCCTTGGCGCTCAGGGGCTCGCCCTCGGCGCCGTTGGCCAGGACCACGGCGCGGCCGGCCGAGCGCTCGGCGACGCGTCGCCCACTTCCGTGCCGACCGGGAAGCCCGCGCCGCCCCGCCCGAGGAGGCCGCTCGCGGCGAGGGTGTCGATGACGGCGCGCGGGTCGGCGGGTCGGCGGCATCGGTCCGAGCCGCCGTCGGTGATCGTCGAGCGATTTCGGCACCGGCCGCGAGCGGCGGACCGGCCAGCAATCGGGGGAGCATCAGCGGGCCGGCCCGGAGGCGCGCGGTCCCGCGATGGACGACGCCGCGACGATGGCCGCCAGCTCGGCGCGACGCGGCCGGCCGGCACCGACCCGCCAGGCGCAGCGCGCCACCGACGGCGAGGATGCAGACGCCTTCGATGGCGAGCATCCACGGGGCGAACGCGTCGGTCCCGGCGGTCAGGCCGTGGAGGAGGGCCAGCGGCCACGCCCCGTAGGCGAGCCAGTGAACGGCACGCCACGTGCGCTGGCCGATCCGCTCGCGCAGGAGGCTGGTGACGATGAGCGCGATGGTCAGGTCGACCGAGATGACGCCGAGCGCGACCGCGACCGGTCGGTAGGAGGAGGCCAGCGGGACGACGGCGGCCAGCACCCCGAGCGAGGTGTAGGGGTCGAGGATCGCGGTCACGATGTGGATCGCGAGGAAGACGATCGAGAGCAGCGCGACCCGCCGATGGAGCTCGACGGTGAGGAACCGCGGCCAGCCGGGTCGCTGCCAGCGGACGACGGTCAGGAGGCCGAGGCAGACGACCGCGCTCGACAGGACCAGCGAGACGATGCCGGAGCCACGACTCGCGAACCACAGGATCTGCTCGGACATTCCATCTACCTCTTCGGACGTGGCACGGACCCGCTCGCCGTCCGATCGGGCCGGAGCGCCGGACGGGTCCGTGCGATGAGTCTCGCCCGCCGCACCTTTCGGTCCGGTTACGGCGCGATGGCGGTCTCGTCGGTCAGGGCGGGGCCGGTCGAACGTCAGGAGCCGCCGGTCGAGACCTGGGCGCGGCCGGACGAGCTCGTCACGCTCGGGCTGCTCGAGCCGGTCGTCGTCGGGCTGGCCGTCGCGGTGGCGGAGGTGCTCGTGCGTCGGTGGTCGCTCACCGTCGTGCTCTCGACCGAGGCGATCGTCGCGGTCGAGCCCGGGTGGGTGGTCGCGGCCAGCCAGCCGAAGCCGCCCGTCGCCGCGACGCCCGCCAGGGCCGTGCCGATGGTCATCGCCCGCAGGCGTCGCATGGCTCGCGCCCGGTCGTCGGAGCGCTTGGGTGTCGGGGTATCCATGGCCGGATCCTGCGCCCGCGTCCCTTTCGGAAGCGTGACGGCAGCGGCGACGGCAACGTCGGTCGGCGGCCGCGCGGAATTGTCCTTGCGTCGCGGTGTCCACGGGGCCTACGATGGGAGTGACCCCGAGCAGCCCTCGTACGGGGCCCGTCCACGTCCGCCTCGGCGGCTGGATGCATGGGCCCGCGATGGACCGCTGGGAGCGGAGGTTTCGCCATGGCGACCGTGACGTTCGACAACGTCAACAAGATGTACGGCGAGTTCCACGCCGTGAAGGATCTCAGTCTCGAGATCGGTGACGGCGAGTTCATGGTCCTGGTCGGTCCATCGGGCTGCGGCAAGACGACCAGCCTGCGGATGATCGCCGGACTCGAGGAGATCACGGCCGGGACCCTGCGGATCGGGGATCGCGTCGTCAACGACGTCCCGCCCAAGGATCGCGATATCGCGATGGTGTTCCAGAGCTACGCGCTCTATCCGCACATGTCCGTCCGCGACAACCTCGCGTTCGGGCTCAAGCTGCGCAAGGTCCCCAAGGCCGAGATCGAGCGGCGGGTCAAGGAAACGGCCGCGACCATCCAGCTCGACAAGCTGCTCGACCGCAAGCCGAAGGAACTGTCCGGCGGCCAGCGCCAGCGCGTCGCGCTCGGTCGGGCGATCGTCCGCGAGCCCGCGGTCTTCCTGATGGACGAGCCGCTCTCCAACCTCGACGCGAAGCTGCGCGTCCAGACCCGCGCCGAGATCGCCCGGATCCACCAGCGCCTGCAGACGACGATCGTGTACGTCACCCACGACCAGGTCGAGGCGATGACGATGGGCCAGCGGATCGCGGTCATGAACGAGGGCCTGCTCCAGCAGGTCGGCACGCCGCAGGTGCTCTACGACACGCCGATCAACCGGTTCGTGGCCGGCTTCATCGGCAGCCCGTCGATGAACTTCGTCGAGGTCCACATGGAAGGGATCGGGCGAGAGCGCCCGGCTCATCGGACCGGCGGACTGGTCGATCCCGATCCCGGACCGCTACCGCGAGGCCGCGATGCCGAAGGCCGGCAAGACCCTCGTGGCCGGCTTCCGGCCCGAGCACCTCGACATCGGCGAGCTCAGCGGGGACACGGGCAGCTTCCGGGCACGGGCCGACGTCGTCGAGTACCTCGGCAACGAGGAGCTGCTCCACCTGAACGCGGCCGACCAGGACGTCGTCGCCATCGTCGACTCGTCGCACAACGTCCGGCCGGGCGACATCCTGACCATGGTCCTGCCGCTCGACAAGCTCCACCTGTTCGACGGCGAGACGGGGCTGACGCTCGCACCGGACATCATCGCGGCCGCCGCCTGAACGGCCCGTCGCCCGACGACACCCAACCGGCCCCGGGGGACCCCTCCGGGGCCGATCTCGTCGAGCGCGTCGTCGATTCGCGCGTGCTGCATCAGGGCCGCTACCTGACCTTCCGGATCGACACCATCGAGCGCGCCGACGGCACGCGTGCGACACGCGAGATCGCCGGCCATCCCGGCGCCGTCGCGATCCTCGCGATCGACGAGGACGATCGCGTCCTGCTCGTTCGGCAGTACCGGGTCGCGGTCGGCGAGGCGCTGCTGGAGATCCCGGCCGGGACGCTCGACGTGGCCGCCGACGGCTCGATCGAGGATCCCGACCTGGCCGCTCCGCGCGAGCTCGAGGAGGAGACCGGGATGCGCGCCGGGACGTGGCGGAAGATCGCCCGCTTCTACACCGCGCCAGGCTTCGCGTCCGAGCTGATGCACCTGTACCTGGCCACGGATCTGCGAGCGGCCGACGGCGAGCGCCTGATGCCCGACGAGGACGAGCTGCTGCTGCCCGTCCGGCTGCCGTGGCGGGACGCCGTCGCCGCCGCCGAGCGCGGCGAGCTCCGCGACGGCAAGACGCTGGTCGCGCTGCTCTGGCTCGCCGGCCTGCGCGACGCGTAGCGGGGCGGCGGTCCGCCGACCCATCGGTCAGCCGAGTCTCGCCAGCGCGTCCTGATAGAGGGCCGTTCCGGGACTGAGCGCGACCGCCAGCCGCAGGTGGGTCCTGGCCTCTGCCCGCCGGTCAAGCCGCTTGAGGCTCTGGCCCAGCGCGAAGTGGCCGTAGTGCGACGACGGGTCCACCTCGAGCAACGCCTCGAACGTCTGGCGGGCGCGCTCGGCCTGGCCCGAATTGAAGTACGCCCGCCCGAGGGCCTCGAGGATCGACCCCTTGCCCGGCTCGAGCCGATCGGCACGCTCGAGGATGATCGCCGCCTGGGCGTGGTGCCGTCGGTCGAGAAGCGCCTGGCCGCGCTGGAGCAGGTCGTATGCGGTCTCGAGCTCCCGGTCGTCGTCGGCCGCATCGTCGGGTCGAGAGGACTGCATGCGGGGATGGTGGCACGGAGCGCGTCGAGGCGCCACCGGTCCGTTGGTCCTCGGCACGGCCCATGGCCCATGGCCTCGCCGAGCCTCCCCTACCCCTCGCGGTACGTCGAGAGGTCGACCGGCTCGAGACGGGGCGAATCGGTGAGACCGGGGATCCGGCCACGCTTGGCGATCGGCTGCCCGTCGATCTCCTTGATGTCGCCGGTGAAGTCGATCGGCGTCGCGCCGCTGATGTACGACCCGACCGCGTACGAGTCGACCGGCGCGCCCGCATCCTTGAAGTACGCGATGCGCTCGGGGTTGAGACCGCCGGAGACCGTGATCCTGACGTGCTGGAAGCCGGCCTGGTCGAGCCGGGCCCGGACCTCGTGGACGAGGTCGGCGGTGACCCGGCCGCGCTCGGACGGTGTGTCGAGCCGGACGCCGTACAGCCGGTCGCCGAGCGCGTGCGCGACGCGGAGCGCCTCCTCGGCTTCGTCCTTGAAGGTGTCCACGAGGACGATCCGCGGCACGTCCGGGGCCACGTGCCGGTCGAAGGCGAGGGCAGCCTCGACCGTGTCGCCGAAGATCAGGACCAGCGAGTGCGGCATCGTGCCGGTCGGGGCGAGACCCGCCAGGCGGGCCCCGGCCGGCGTCGACGCGCCGACGCACCCGCCGACGATCGCCGCGTAGTCGAGGATGTCGGTGATGTCCGGGTGGACGTGGCGTGCCCCGAAGCTGATGACGGGGTCCGGCGCCGCGACGTCGACGCAGGCGCGCGCCGCGGTCGCCCAGCCGGTGGACTGGGCGAGCATCCCGAGGAAGGCCGTCTCGTACAGCCCGAACCGCCGGTACCGGGCGCGGATCCGGAGGACGATCTCCTTGGGCTCGATGGCGTCGCCATCGTGGAGCGCCTCCAGCTGCGTCTCGGCCGGGTCGGCGCTGGCGAGGACGTGCCCGAGCAGGTTGCGCGCCTCGTCCACGCCGCACAGGACCCCGGCCTCGCGCCCGAAGACCTCCATCGTGACCAGCGGGTCGCGGCCCTCCGAGGCGAGGATGCTCTCTGCCCGCGCGAAGTAGACGTCGGCCGAGTCGCCCGACAGGATCTCGTGCGACGGCCGCGAGCGCGTGAGCCCCATCAGTCCGGTCCCTCGCCTCCAGAACCAGACCCCGCGTCGACCGGTTCGACCGGTCCGACCGGGTCCGGAGTGGCGGCGAGTGTAGCGTACGGGTCAGTCGCACCGGCAAGCACCGGCGACGGCGACGTCGGCCGCGCAGCCAGAAGCCGAGCAGGACGATCGCGAAGAGCACGACCAGCGAGCAGACCGCCGGCGCTGATCAGGCGGTCGCGGCCGATCTCCCGGGCGCCGCTCCACGTCGCGGCCGCCGCGCCGGCCGCCGTCGCCGACCCGCTCAGGTCGCCGCTGGCGAACAGCGCACGCGCCCGAGCGAGGTCGGAATCCGGGGAGGTCCCCCACACGCCGAGCTCCTCGACGGCGTCGAGCCCCACCGGCCGAGCGGCCACGGCTTCGCGATATCGCCCGATCGTCTCGAGCTCGGCGGTCGCCTCGACCGTCGCGCTCGCGAACCCGTCGCTCGCCTCGAACGCGGTCGCGAGCGTCGTCGGAGCGGTCAGTCCTGCGGCGGCCGCCTGGGTCGCGATCGTCGCCCGCTGGTCGAGGATCGTCCTCGCCTTGGTGAGCAGGTCGGTCGCCTGCTGGAACTGCCAGGCGCGCATCGCGTCGCGGACCGGGCGCGGGAGCTGCCAGTCGCCGGCGGCCGCCACGACCGCGTCGTACTCGGTTCGCGCCGCCGCCCGGTCATCGAGCAGCGGGAGGTCGGCATCGCGCGCCACCCAGGTCCGCCACAGGTCGTCGAACGAGCTGGGCGAATGGGCCTCGAGCAGATCGAGCAGGCCGCGCCAGTCGGGCGCGCCGTCGACGGTCTCGGGTGCGGTGTCCGTGCCACCGGCCGCGCCCGTCGCGCCGGTGCCGCTCGTCGGGGGCTGGTAGGCCCCGACCCTGCCGGCGGCGTCGGCCCAGACCGCCTGGAGCGCCGCCGGACCGGCCCGCTCGGCGATCGCACTTGCGAGGACGATCGTGGCGGCGTAGGCGTAGTCCTCGGTCTTGTTGTTCTCGCGACCGATGGCGCCCCACGCGTTGAGCGGGATCCGCGCGACCTTGAGAGCGTCCGTGAGCGGATCCGCCGTCGCCGTGATCCCGAGCGCCTTGGCGGCCTCGAGGCCGTAGTACGACGCGAATCCCTCATCGGCCCAGCGGTCGGCGAGCAGCGATCCGTTGAACCAGGCATGGGCCGACTCGTGGAGGACGACGAAATCGTCCGCGTAGTAGGCGACGTCGATGGTGCCCTGGCTCGGGTCGAACAGCCCGGCGTAGCCGCCGGTCGAGCGGCTGACCGATTCCCGGATGGTGAGCCCCCCGGTGCGCGGCCAGTCGAGCCCGACCTCCGACGCGATGGCGGGCAGGCCGCGCGCCATCAGGTCGCCGACGCGCTTCGACCAGGTCGGGTCGTCGGCCCACGAATGGATCGTCAGGGCGACCGGGCTGGCGCCGACGTCGGCGGTCACCGTGCGGTCGACGTACGAGCCGGGCCGGTCGGCCACCAGATAGGCGAAGAACGTCAGTGGCGCCGGCAGCTTGCCGGTCTGGAAGGTGACCGCTCCGTCGGCGCCGGTGGTCGGCGCCGGGATGTCGCCCGACGCCACCTCGACTTGGTAGCCGGCCGGGAAGACGACCTCGACGGTGCTCCCGGGCGTCGCGTCCGTGGCGAAGGCCCAGACCGGGAACGACGCGAGCGAGGTCCCGATCCGGATGTCGCGGTTCGAGGTGCCGCCCGTGTCGACGAGGTCGAAGACGAGCCGGTACGAGGCCGCCTTGCCGCTGAAGATGCGCTGTGCAAGGTCGAGCTCGACGAGCGTGTAGGTGGCGGTCGTCTTCGAGACCTTGGCTCGCGGCGTGCCGGCGCCAGACCAGGTGAGCGTGAAGCCCGACGTCCCGGGCAGGACCGACAGGAACGCGCGGTCGAAGTAGAACCGCTTGCTGGTCGTGTCGTGGAGGTGATTGGTCAGGGTCATGTCGAGCGTGACCCGGACGCGGTGCTGCGCCGGCTGCACGTCGTAGCGGGCGTCGGTGACGATCGTCAGGTCGGGCGTTGCGGCTCGAACGTCGGCGACGCCGACGGGAGCGGCGAGCAGCCCCACGGCGGCGACGCACGCGAGCAGGAGCCCCGCGAGTCGACGGGTCACGGCTCCAGGAGCTCCGGGAGTCGCGCCGCGTAGCGATCGAGGAACGCGTCGTTGCCCGACCTCCGGTCACCCGGATCGGGCATCGGCCCTCCGTGCCACAGCCAGTCGCCGGATTCGTCGAGCAGGCGGTCGGCGATGCCGAGGATCCGGGCGATGGCGAGCCCCAGCGCGTCGGCCGAGGCCTCGTCGATCGGCAGTTCGACGGCGAGCACCGGGCGCTCGTCCTCCGCGACCGAGAACTTGGCGAACGGGAACTCGTCGTTCCAGCGCAGAAGTCGCCGATACGACTTGCGGAACATGTCGCTGATCGGCGGGGCGTACTGGGCCCAGCAGATGATCGCCAGGCTCGGGTCGAGGATGACCGTCAGGCGAAGGTCGAACCGACGGCGTCCATCGAGGACGAGGTCCCAGCTGGCGATCCCATCGCGGTCGGCTCGGTCGGCGGGCGTCAGGCCCAGCTCCGCGAACCAGCCTTCGACATCGGCCGGGCGCACCGGAGGGGGCCCCATCTCGGCGGATGACATGGCCCGGCGAGTCTAGCCGAGATCGTCGGCGATGACCGCCGGCCGGCCGGGTCGGCGGTCAGGCGTCCGTGACGGTTCGCTTGCCGCGGCCGCCGTTCCCGCCGACGATGGCGGCGACGAGCGGGCGGTCCGGGGTGACGGCGGCCGGCGTCGCGACGACGGCCCGCGCTCGCGGCTGTCGGACGACTCGCTTGGGCTCGACCGACTCGCCGCTGCGGATCACGCGGCCGGTGAAATCGGACGAACGGACGTCGGCGGCGATCTTGACGTTGCGGCCGATCCGGGCACCGCGCGGCACGACGGCCCGCTTGCCGACGACCGTGATCCCGGTGTTGAGCCGGCCGGGCTCCTGCTTGTTCGGGCGGTCGTCGTACGGTCCCTCGCCGACGATCGCTCCCTGCCCGACCACGACCTCCTTGTCGAGGATCGCCCGGTCGACGACAGCACCCGACCGGATGACCGAGTCGAACATCACGATCGAGTCACGGACGACCGCTCCGACGTCCACCCGCACGCCCGGCGACAGGACGGAGTTGACGACGGTGCCGGCGATCACGCAGCCGTGGCTGATCAGGCTGCGGTGGACCTGGGCGGTCGGGCCGACCTTGGCCGGCGCGCGCTCCTCCGAGCGGGTGTGGATGACCCAGTCCGGGTCGTACAGATCGAGATCGGGGTCGTCGTCGAGCAGCCGCATGTTGGCTTCCCAGAACGACTGGATCGTCCCGACGTCCTGCCAGTAGCCGCTGTAGCGGTAGCCGAACACCCGGGCACCGGCCTCGAGCATCGCGGGGATGACGTGCGCCCCGAAGTCGACCCGATCCTCGGACAGCCAGCGCCGGAGCGTCTTCTTCGAGAAGACGTAGACGCCCATCGAGGCGAGATCGCTCTTGGGCTGCTTGGGCTTCTCCTGCCACTCGATCGACGCGGTCGTTCTCGTCGAGGGCGAGGATCCCCATCCGCGACGCCTCGGCCAGCGGGACGCGCCGGACGGCGATCGTGACGTCCGCACGATGGCGGCGATGGGCGGCCACGAACGGCGCGTAGTCCATCTTGTAGATGTGGTCGCCGGCGAGGACCAGCACGATGTCGGCCGGGTCGTGCTCGAGGACGTTGATGTTGCGCAGGACCGCGTCGGCCGTCCCGCGATACCACTCGGCGAGCTTGCCGCGCTCGATGTACGGCTGGAGCAGCTTGACCCCGCCGCGGTTGCGGTCCAGGTCCCACGGACGGCCGAGGCCGATGTGATCGTTGAGCGACCGCGGGTTGTACTGGGTCAGGACGACGACGTCGTCGATGTCCGAGTTGACGCAGTTGGACAGCGTGAAGTCGATGATCCGGTACTTGCCCCCGAACGGGACGGCCGGCTTCGCGCGCTCCTGAGAGAGGATCGAGAGGCGTTCGCCCTCGCCCCCGGCGAGGATGACCGCCATCGTCCGTTTCACGAGGTCGATGCTAGCACGTGCCCGTGACGTGGTCGATGAACGGACTGTCGGCGTCGGATCAACATCGCGACATGGTCCGAGGAGCGCAGCTGGCAACGCGGCCCTGGTGTGGTCGGGGCCGTGCCGCTAGAGGAAGAGGCGGGGGTTCTCGAAGGTGCCGTTGAGCATGACCGCCCAGTGGAGGTGGGCCCCGGTCGAATGCCCGGTGCTCGCTTCGTAGCCGATCACCTGGCCGGCGCTCACGGTGCTCCCCGCGTGGATGCCGCCCGGGTAGGTCGGCGACATGTGCGCGTACCAGGTCTGGAGCCCCTGGCTGTGGGCGATGATGACGATCCATGCCGGATCGACGCCGTCCGCGTAGTTCCAGCCGATGTAGACGACGGTGCCGTCCCCGGACGCGTGGACCGGCGTGCCGTATGGCGCCACGATGTCGATGCCCTGGTGGAAGTGCGGGCACGAACCGTAGGGCGGCTCCCACGAGAACCCGGTGCAGCCGAAGGGCTGCGTCACGTCACCGACCATCGGCCAGCTGAGCGTGCCGTTGTAGGCCGACGGGATGCTGCCGCTCTGCATCTGCTTGGCGATCAGCGCCGCGATCTCGGCCTGCAGCTTCTTCTTCGCGGCCGCCGCCTTTGCGAGCGCCTGGGCTGCCGCGGCCTTGTTCCTGGCGAGGGTCGCGTACGTCCTCTTCTGGGCCGCCAGCGAGGCCGCGACGCGCTTCTCGAGTGCATTGAGCTGCGCCTTCGCGGCGTTGAGGGCGAGAAGGCTCTTGTCGAGGGCGCGCTTCTGGGCGGCCGTCTGCTGGCGCAGGTCGTCGACCCGGGCGCGCGTGTCCTCGGTCGTCTGGTGGAGCGAGGCGAGCGTCTCCTGGTCGAGCGCGATCTGGTCGGCCAGCGCCTTGTCCTGTTCGCCGATGTCGATGTAGTCGCTCATCTCGGAGAGCAGGTCGGTGAAGGTCCCGCCCGACAGGAACGACTCGAGCAGCGACGTGCGGTCCGTGTCGTAGGCGCTTCGGACACGCTCGGCGAGGAGCGCCTTGCGCGCGGCCAGCTGGCCGCGCTTCGCCTCCTCGCGGGCGGCGACCACCATCAGCGTGGCGTCGAGGCCCTGGACCTGGCTGACGAGGTCGGCGTAATCGGCCTTGATCACGTCGATCTTGGTCTGCATCGAGCCGATGTTCTGCTTGACCGTGGTCAGGTCGGCGTTGATGCCCTTCAGCTGGGAGGACGTGTTCTTGATCGCATCGGCCAGGTCGATCTGCAGCGAGTTCAGCTGCGTCGACCTGCGCCTTCTGTGCGGCGATGTCCTTCTTGAGCTGCGCCGCCCGCGCCCGGGCGTCCGACAGCTCGTCGGCACGCACCCCGGACGGCGCCGCGGGCGCGCCGAGCAGCCCCACGACGAGTGGGAGGAGAAGGAGGACGGCGCCGAGGCGGCGGCGGGACTGCCGTCGGGTTGAGGCCGGTCGGGGTGTCGAACTCCATCCGCTTGCGGATGGGTCGATCACGCGATCGGTCTGGCTGCGCTTCACGTAGGCGATGTCATCGTGCGAGCAAGCTCCGTGGTGGCTGCGATCTGACGATCGAAGCGTTTACGGCAACGCCCGCCGGTGAGTCGCCGTCCGGAGTAGGCACGACTCGGACGACACCGGCTGACGGGCATCATACGCTGCAAGTCTAGGGAGCGGGGCTCGACTTGCGGCCTGACCCGATGGTCCCGGTGCACGCGGGAACCGGGTCAGCCGCGCACGAGGACCGCCCACAGCGCCCCGATGATGAAGAACGGGCCGAACGGGATGTAGGTCCGCCGACCGATCCGCCGGGTCGCCAGCAGGGCGACGAGGACCACCCCGGCGAGCACGAGTGCGAAGATCACGGACCCGAGCGCGCGGCTGCCGCCGGCCAGCAGGCCGACCCCGACCAGCAGCTTCACGTCCCCGAGACCGAAGGCGCCGGCGCCGAACGGGATCGACGGCAGGTAGAGCAGCGCGGGGATGGCCAGGGCGGCCGCGATGGCGAGGACGACCTCGTTGCCGACCAGCGGATTCGCGCCGCTCAGCGCGTAGACGAGGGCGACCGGGATGACCGGCAGGGTCAGGATGTCGGGCAGGAGCCGCTGGTCGAGGTCCGTCGCGAGCCCGATGACGAGGGTCACGAACCACGCCCCGAAGATCGCGAACGCGACCGGATCCGACCCGAACCGAAGCGGCAGCAGCCCGAGCGCCACGGCACCGACGAGCACGACCGTCGCGGTCCGCCAGTCGACCGCCCGGCCCGCGGGATGCTCCTCGTCGTGCTCGGGCCAGCGCGTCGCCAGCCGGTCCGCGCCCAGCCCCAGCGCGAAACCGCCGGCGCCGAGCAGGGCGGCCAGCGGCTCCATCGGCGGTCCGACGCTGCGTCGGCGGTCGGTCAGCCGGCCCGCGCGCCGGCCAGCGCGAGCTCGACCAGCGTGGCATGCGACGAGCCGGTCGCGCCCCGCGGCGCAAAGGGCAGGGGCTTGCGGTAGTAGGCCGTCCCCGCGATGTCGAGGTGGACCCACGGCACGGTCACGAACTCGCGCAGGAAGAGCCCGCTCTTGATCAGCGACGCCTCGGGCGAGCCGGAGTTCTGGAGGTCGCCGTACCAGCTGTCCATCTCGGGGACGTAGTCGTCGACGAGCGGGAGCTGCCAGTAGCGCTCCCCGGCGAGCGCGCCCGCGGCCATCACCTGATCGTAGAAGTCCTGTGGCCGCCCGAACGCCCCTGTGACGAGGTGGCCGAGCGCCCGCGAGACGGCCCCGGTCAGGGTGGCGACGTCGACCACGTGGGTCGCGCCGAGCCGTTCCGCATAGGTCATCGCGTCGCCGAGGATCAGGCGGCCCTCGGCGTCGGTGTTGGTGATGTCGACGATCTTGCCGTTGAGCGCCTTGACGATGTCACCCGGCCGCGTGGAGTGCGGGCCGGGCATGTTCTCGACGGCCGGTGCGACCGCCAGCAGCGGCGTCCCGGGCGCCAGCTGGGCGACGGTGGCGATGGCCGCGATCACGGTGCAGGCACCGGTCTTGTCCATCTTCATCTCTTCCATCCGGGAGCTCGGCTTGATGCTGATCCCGCCCGAGTCGAAGCAGACGCCCTTGCCGACGATGGCCAGGTGCCGACCGAGCGAGTCGCGTTCCCCTTCTTCGCCCGAGCGCATGACGATCATCCGCGGCGGGTTGTCGCTGCCACGGCCGACGGCCATGAACATCCCCATCCCCATCTCGGTCGCCTGCTCCGGGCCGATGACGTCGATCCACAGCCCGTGCCGTTCGGCGATCGCGCGCGCCTCGTCGGCGAGGACCACCGGGGTGACGTCGTTCGACGCGCGGTTCGACAGCGTGCGCGCGATGTTCGCGCCATCGGCCATGACGAGCCCGCGCTCGGCGGCCGCGGTCAGGGCCGCAACGTCCCCACCGGGCGCGACGAGGATCAGCTCGTCGAGGATCGGCGGCGCGGCGTCGACCTCGTCGAGGTAGATGGTGCGAGGGTCGTACGATCCCTCGACGACGCCGCGGGCGACCAGCTCCGCCGTCGCGATCGCGTCACCGCCGAGCCCGTCGACGACGGGCGTCAGCCAGATGGCGAGCCGGTGGACCGTCCGCCCACCGAGACGCCGCTCGGCCGAGGCCGCGACGACGCACGACGGCCTCTCGATCGATCGTGGCGGTGTCGCCGAGTCCGATGGCGAGCAGCCGCGCGCTCGATGTCTCGCCGCCCGACGCGATCACGCTCGAGTAGCGCTTGCCGGTCAGCTCGCCGAACGCGACGAGCGCCTGGAGCTCGCCGCCGGCCCGCCGGTCGAGTTCGCCGAGCGGACCGTCGAATGCGGGCTTGGCGGCGACGGGGACGACGAGGACGTCCGCGGGCACATCCCACGGCTGGTCGGTGACGACACGAAGCTGCACGGGTGCGTGTCCTCCGGAGGTGCGCCGCCGAGCAGTGCCACGGGATCACTCGGCCAGGCTGGGGTTGGTGGCTCAGTGTAGCCACCGCATCGGAGTCAGGGAGCGCTCGACGGACCGGGCGCGTCGCCCGGCGCGGCGGTGTCCGCCTCGAGTGCGTCGTTCAGCTTCCCCTTCGCCACCTCGATGGCGATGATCGCCCCGTTGATCCGGCCCCGCCCGATCTCGCCCATGATGACGACCAGCCCGCGCGTGTCCGGTGGCAGCCGGGCCCGGGCAGCGGCCTCGGCCTTGACCGCCGCGCGGGTGGCGGCCGTGACCTTGCCGTCGACCTTGGCGATCTCCTTGTACAGGTTGGCGAGGGCGACGTCGTAGTCGGCGTTGCGACCGATCCACTCGTCGAGGACCGAGACGTCGACGGTCGTGACGAGCTTGTCGCGGATGGCCTGCGCGTCGATGAGCTTCTTCTGCGCCTGCACGAGCAGCTGGAGCGCCGCCGGGTACTTGGCGTGGACGCCGTCTGTTCGCGGCCTGGGCGACCAGGCTGTCGTGCGCCGCGAGGAGACCGCTCATCGTGGTCGCGGCGACCGCGCCGTTCGTCAGGTTCGCCCAGGCAGCGTCGAGCCCGTCGGTCGCGTCGAGGGCGCCGGCGAGCAGGTCGTGGCGGGCGACGATGTCCCCGGACACGCTCAGGCCCGCCTCCGCGGTCCCGACATAGGGCACCGCCGCGAGCTCGCGGCGAAGCGCGGCGGTCCTGGCCGTGACATCGGCCACGAGCGCGTCGCCGTCGGTGATGGCCGCCTCGCCGGCCGCCGGGTCGGCGTCGGTGAGGGCGGTGAGCGCGGCCCGCGCCTTCGTCCCGAGCGCCTCGACCTGGTCGGACAGCGTCGCCAGGTCCGCGTTCGCCGCATCGAGCATCGGCGTCACCTCGGCATCGCCGGCAGCGGTCACGTCGTCCTGGGCACCACCCCCGCGGGCGTGGTCCATGCCGGTCACGATGCCGGCCGCGCCGAGGGCGATGACGACGATGATGGCGAGCCAGGCGAGCGCGCCCAGGACCGTGCGCGGGCGCATCACGCCGGTTCCGGGATCGGGCCGTTCATGCCGGCTGGACGAGCTGGTCGCGCGGCTTCGCGGTCAGATAGCCGAGCCGGCCCTCCATCGCGTGCGGCGCGAACCCGAAGCGGGTCGGGATGAGGTCGAGCGGGCCGACGTTGTCGAGGCGCAGCTGGCGGAGCTGGTCGGTGGCGACCGGGAACGGGATCCGCACGGCTTCCGCGGTGCCGGCCACGAGCCGGATCAGGACGATCGGCATCGGGATGATCGCGCGCCGCTTGCCGAGCGCGGTCACGACCTCGCGGGTGATCTCCCGATAGGTCCAATAGCGCGGACCGCCGAGCTCGAAGATGCCGCCGACGGTCGTCGGGTCGGCGAGGGCGCGGACGACGACCGTCGCCACGTCGCCCGCGTGGATCGGCTGGAAGCGCGCCGAGCCGTCACCCGGGACCGGGACGATCCCCGGCGAGATCCGGACCAGGCCGGCGACGATGTTGAAGAACCCGTCGCCCTCGCCGAACTGGAGCGACGGCTTGAGGATCGTCCAGTCGAGGCCGGAGTCGCGGACCAGCGCCTCGGCCTTCGCCTTGGAGCTCGCGTAGTGGAGCGTCGGGTCGTCCTCGACACCCATCGCGCCCATGTGGACGAGCCGACGGACGCCGGCCGAGCGCATCGCCACCACGACCGCGCGGGTCCCCTCGGTGTTGACCAGGCGCAGGTCGGCGCCGCCGCTGAAGTCGCGCGGGATGGCCACGAGGTGGACCACGGCGTCGATCCCGGCAAGCGCCGGACCGAGCGTCCCGGGTTGCGTCACGTCACCGATCCGGACCTCGACGCTCGCGCGCTGGGCCGCCGGGAGGCGACCGACGACGGTCTCGCCCGAGATCGGCGTCCTGGCGAGCGCGACCACCCGGTGGCCGGCGGCGATCAGGGTCGGGACGGTATGGCTGCCGACGAAACCGCTCGCGCCGGTGACGAGGATGGTGGACATCGCGCCAGAATCGTAGCATCGACGGCATGGATGACCCTTTGACGACCCCGCTCGACGGCCCGCCCCTCCGCCGCCTCATCGAGGCGATGCCCAAGGCCGAGCTCCACCTCCATCTCGACGGCTCGCTCCGCGTCGACACCGCCCTCGAGCTGGCGCGGACCCGCGGGATCGAGGCGCCCCGCGACTGGGCCGGGATGTCGGCCGCGCTGATCGCGCCGATGCCGTGCACCGACCAGGCCGAGCTGCTTCGTGCGTTCGACCTGCCGATCGCGCTGATGCAGGATGCCGAGGCGCTCGAGCGGATCACCGCCGAGCTCGTGGAGACCAAGGCGGCCGACGGCGTGCGCTACGTCGAGATCCGCTGGGGGCCGCTCCTCCACACCGCGGGCGGCCTGTCGCTGGCGGACGGGATCGCCGCGGTCTGTCGCGGCGCCCAGGACGCGGCGCACCGGACCGGGACGATCGTCCGGCTCATCTCGACCGCGCTGCGCTCGCACGAGCCCGAGGCGAACCTCGCTCTCGCCGAGACCGCGGCACGCTTCCGCGACCAGGGACTGGTCGGCTGGGACCTGGCCGGCCCCGAAGAGGCATTCCCCGATCCGCTGATGCACGCAGCGGCGTTCGCGGCCGCTCGCGAGGGCGGCCTGCGAATCACCATCCACGCCGGCGAGTGGGGCGGTGCCGCGCAGGTCCGGCGGGCGCTCGCGGTCGAGCCCGAGCGGATCGCGCACGGTCCGGGCGCCGCCGACGACCCCGAGCTGTGCGCCGACCTGATCGCCCGGCGGGTGACGCTCGACCTGTGTCCGACCTCGAACTGGCAGGCGGGCATCGTGCCGTCCGTCGCGGACCATCCGCTGGCCCGGCTCGACCGGGTCGGCGTCTCGGTCACGCTCAACACCGACGACACGACGGTCTCCGACCTGACGCTCTCCGAGGAGTACCTGAAGGCCGTCTCGGTCATCGGGCTGACGCTCCCCGAGCTGTGGGCGATGGACCGCCACGCGCTCGACGTCGCCTTCGCCGACGAAGCCGACCTCGACGAGCTCCGGGCCTCGTTCGTCGCGTGGGGCGACGGGATCCCGGAACTGCGGACGTCGTAGTGGCCATCCCATGGATGGGACAGGACCCGGCCGCACGCGCTACGCTCCGGCGGTGAATTGTCCGGCATGCGGGACGCACAACGAGGCGGACCGCAAGTTCTGTGGCGAATGCGGCTCGCGGCTCACCGCGATCTGCCCGTCGTGCGGCGCCGCCAACGGCCCGACCGCCCGGTTCTGCGGTGACTGCGGCACGCGACTGTCGCCCGATGCCACGCCCCAGGAGGTAGCCGGCGCGACCCCGCCACCGGTCCGGGCCAGCCTGCCGGTCCCGGTGGCCGAGCGTCGCATCGTGACCGTCCTGTTCGCCGACATGGTCGGCTTCACCGCGCTCTCCGACGGGCGCGACGCGGAGGCGGTCCGCGAGCTCCTGACCCAGTACTTCGAACTTGCCCGCGACGTGATCGACCGCTACGGCGGGACCGTCGAGAAGTTCATCGGCGATGCGGTGATGGCGGTCTGGGGCACCCCGGTGGCCCACGAGGACGACGCCGAACGCGGCGTCCGCGCCGGGCTGGAGCTGGTCGATGCCGTGCGCCGCCTCGGGCCGGAGATCCAGGCGCGCGCCGGGGTCCTGACCGGCGAGGCCGCCGTGACCCTCGGCGCCGTCGGCCAGGGGATGGTCGCCGGCGATCTCGTCAACACCGCCTCGCGCCTCCAGTCGGTCGCCGCGCCCGGGACGGTGCTGGTCGGTGACGCGACGCAGCGGGCCGCGTCGAGCGCGATCGTCTTCGAGCCGGCGGGCGAGCACGTGCTCAAGGGCAAGGAGGCGCCCGTCTCCGCGTGGGTCGCCCTGCGGGTCGTCAGCAAGCGCAAGGGCCTCGGCCGGAGCGACCGCCTCGAGGCGCCGTTCGTCGGCCGCGAATCGGAGCTGCGCCTGCTCAAGGACCTGTTCCATGCGACCGGACGCGAGCAGCGCGCCCGGCTCGTCTCGATCGTCGGCCAGGCCGGCATCGGCAAGACGCGTCTCGCCTGGGAGTTCCTGAAGTACGTCGACGGCGTCGTCGAGGGTGTCTGGTGGCACGACGGGCGCTCGCCGGCCTACGGCGAGGGCGTCACGTTCTGGGCCCTCGGCGAGATGGTCCGCTATCGCGCCGGCCTGCTCGAGACCGACGACGGGGCGACGACCCGCACGAAGGTCGCCGAGATGCTCGCCACGCACGTCCCCGACGAGGACGAGCGCCGCTGGATCGAGCCGTCCATCCTCGCGCTGCTCGGGGTCGGCGACGCGCCGGCCGGCGGTCGCGACGAGCTGTTCCGGGCCTGGCGGACGTTCTTCGAGCGGATGGCCTCGGCCGGCATCGTGACCCTCCTGTTCGAGGACCTGCAGTGGGCCGACGCGGGCCTGCTCGACTTCATCGACCATCTGCTCGAGTGGAGTCGCGGCGTCCCGATCCTGATCATGACCCTTGCCCGGCCCGAGCTCCTCGACCGCCGCCCCGAATGGGGTGCCGGCCGGCGCAACTTCCTCGCGCTCGGGCTGGAGCCCCTGGACGAGGACGCGATGCGCGACCTGCTGGCCGGTCTCGTGCCGGGGCTGCCGGCGGCGACCGTCCGCTCGATCGTCGCGCGCGCCGACGGCATCCCGCTGTACGCCGTCGAGACCATCCGGATGCTGGTCGCGGATGGCCGGCTGACCGAGAAGGACGGCCGCTACGAGCCGGTCGGCGAGCTCGGCGAGCTGGCCGTCCCCGAGACGCTCCAGGCGCTGATCGCGGCCCGCCTCGACGGCCTCGCCCCGACCGATCGGGCGCTCCTCCAGGATGCCGCAGTCCTCGGCCAGAGCTTCACGCTGGCGGGCCTGGCGGCCGTCTCGGGCGAGGACGAAGCCGTCCTGACCGGCCGGCTGCGCGACCTGAGCCGCGCCGATCTCGTCGTCCAGGAGGTCGACCCGCGGTCGCCCGAACGGGGCATGTACACCTTCGTCCAGGCGCTCATCCGCGAGGTCGCCTACAGCACGCTGGCCCACCGCGACCGCCGGGCACGCCACCTGGCCGCCGCGCGGTTCTTCGAGGGGCTCGGCGAAGACGAGCTGGCGGGGGCGCTCGCCTCGCACTACATGGCCGCCTGGCGGGCCGCACCGGACGGCCCCGAGGGCGACGCGATCGCCATCCAGGCGCGACTCGCGCTCGTCGGCGCCGCCGATCGCGCGATGAGCCTCGGGTCGCCGGAGGGCGCGATCGGGTTCCTGGAGCAGGCACTGACCGTGACGACCGACCCGGCAGAACGTGCGCCGATCCTCGAACGCGCCGGCCGGGCGGCCGGCAACGCCGTGCAGGGCGACCGTGCGGAGGCGTTCTTCCGCGAGGCGATCGAGCTCCGTCGCAGCATGGGCGACGTCCCGGGACGGTTCCGCGCGATCGCGGCGCTCGGTGCGTCCCTCATCGCCCTCCGTCGGCTCGAGGTCGCGGCGACCCTGCTCGAGCCGGCCATCGAGGAGGCCGAGGGCGTCGCCGACGAAGCCGACCTCGCCACGCTCATCTGCGGTCTCGCCCGGATCCGGTTCAGCCAGGATCGCGTCGATGAGGGGCTCGCCCTGATCGACCGCGGCCTGCCGATCGCCGAGCGGCACGAGCTCGCCGAGCTGCTGACCGAAGCGCTCATCACGAAGGGTGGCCTGCTGACGAAGGCCGGCCGCCCGGTCGAGGGCATCGCTCTCGTCGAGGCCGCCCGCCGGCTGGCCGTCGAGCACGGGTTCCAGGCCTGGGAGGGCCGCGCGCTCGTGTCGCTCAGCCTCCATGTCGCGATCCGCGATCCGCGGGCCGCGGTCGAGATCGAGCGCGAGGCCATCGGCCTGGCTCGACGGATCGGCCGGCGCGACATGGAGCTCCTGCTCATCGGGAACGCCGGCGAGGACTCGTTGCGAACGGGCGAATGGGACTTCCAGGCGACCGAGTTCGCGTCGCTCGACGAGCTCGACATCGAGCCCAGCATCCGGCTCCCGATGGAGAGCGCCTCGAACTTCATCGGGCTCCTCCGCGGCACGCTCGACGTGGAGGAGGTCGAAGCGCGCTACGTCGCCTATGCCGACACCATGCAGGACATCGACGTGGCCAGCAGCGTGCACGACCTGCGCGGCTGGATCGCGTTCGCCGACGGGCGCTTCGCCGATGCCGCCGCGCGCTGGCTCGAGAACGCCGACATGAGCGCGCTCAACGCCCCGTACCTGCTGCCACGGGTCGCTCACGCGGCGCTCCTCGCGGAGGATCCGGCAACCGCGCGGCTCGCTCTCGACCGGCTGGTCCAGACCGGCTCCCACGGGCGTGCCGTCGACGTCGATCGGACCGCGATCGAAGCCGGTCTGGCTGCGCTCGACGGGCGGCGGGCGGAGGCGATCGCGGGCTATCGTGCCGCGATCGCCGGCTGGCGCGACCTCGGCCTGCCGTGGGACGAGGCCCTCACATCGATCGAGTTCGTCCGGTTCATCGGACCCGACGAGCCCGATGCGATGGCCGCGGCCGACGCCGCCCGCGCCATCCTCGAGCGCCTCCGGGCGGCCCGGGTCATCGACATCCTCGACGCGTCGATCGAGCTCGGTCGGAGCCGGAGCGCCGCGTCGGCCGCCGACGGCGGTCTCGACCGACAAGCCGGCGCGGACACGGGCGCGAGGATGGCCGGGCAGGCCTAGCCAGGACGAGCCGGCCGGGCCTCCTCCTCAGAATCGATCGAGAGCGGCGGCCAGCTCCCCGGCATCGGCGGCGATCGCGGTCGGCTGCTCGTCGGCGGGGAGGGCCTCCACCTCGGCCCGCGTCGTCACGCCGGTCAGCATGAAGACGCAGCGCGCGCCGACCGCACGGGCCGCCGCGAGATCGGTGGCGATCCCGTCGCCGATCATCACGGCCTCGCCCGGCTCGCGACCGACGGCATGGGCCGCGGCCTCCAGGAGGTACGGCTCCGGCTTCCCGATCGAGACCGGGACGACGCCGGTCGCCACCTCGAGGGCGATGACCACCGACCCGGCGCCGGGTCGCAGGCCGCGCTCGGTCGGATAGACCGGGTCGCGGTTCGTCGCGATGAAGTGCGCGCCGGCCCGGATGCAGTCGTTCGCGACCACGAGCCGCGCGTAGGTCAGGTTCGGGTCGAGCCCGACGACGACCGCGTCGGGGCGGCCGGCTGCCGCGAACCCGTCGATCGCCTCCTGGCTCATCCGCGTCGCGGCCGCGCCGGACGTGACGACGTCGTACCCGACGTCGCGCAGCTCCCGCTCCAGGCCGCCCGCACCGAGGACGAGCACGCGCCGGATCCCCGGGTCGTGGTCGCGCAGGTAGGCGGCGGTCGCCCGCGCGGACGAGACGACCGTGTCGGGCGTGACCGGCGCGCCCATCGCCGCCAGGCGGGTCTGGTAGTCGGCCCGGTAGTGCATCGAGTTGTTCGTGACGTAGACGACGTCGTCGCCCCGGGCCGCGCGATCGGCGAGCACCGCCGCGACACCCGGGACGGGGTCGCTGCCGCGGTAGACGACGCCATCGAGATCGACGAGCAGGAGGAGTCCCATCGGCCCGATCGTAGCCGCGCGATCCCCGGCGCGTACGATGGCGCCGATGCCGCAGCCCGACCGCGACCCGCTTGCCGCGACCCGGCGTCTCCTGGTCGACGGGACGAACCTGCTCCACGCCATCACGAAGGCGGCCGGCGGCACGGGCGCGGCCCCGCCCGCGGCGCTGATCGGCCGGCTCCGTGGCGTCGATCCCGGCGCCGGTCACCATCGAGCTCGTCTTCGACGGCCCGGCCGAACGCGGCCTGCGCAACGAGCGGATCGCGTCGGGCGTCGTCGTCCGCTACAGCGGCGCCCGGACCGCCGACACGGTCATCCTCACCATCGTCGAGGACGTCCGCCTGCTCGATGGCGCCGACGGCACGGCGACCCTCCTCGTCGTGACCGACGATCGCGACCTGCGCCACGGCGCGCGGCTGCGCGGCGCGCGGACGGCCGGCTCGGCGTGGCTCCTCGGCCGGCTCGGGAGCGGACGGCTGGCCTCGCCGTCGATCGGCAATCCCCGCCCGGCGCGGCCGCCGAGGCCCGTCGCCGGGCGGCTCCCCGACCGACCCGGACGGCGACGATCCCGAGCGTCGCGGCTGGGCCCCCGGGCGAGGCGCGACGACCAAGAAGGGCAACCCGCGCAAGGCGCCCAAGGGAAGCGGGACTGGTAGGATGCCGCCGTGAACCTCGTCGAATTCCTGAACCAGATCTGGACCCAGATCCTGCAGGTCACGGCGATCTTCGTCACGCCCGATTGGGGCTTCCTGATCAGCCTCCTCCCGGTCATCGTCCTGCTCGGGCTGGTCGCCCCGTTCATGACCGGCCTGGTGCTCGGGACCGGCGCCTACCTCGTCACCAAGCCGCGGGCCAAGGTCGCCTTCGAGGAGGGCCCGCGCCTCGCCGAGATCGGCCCCGGCGGCGAGCCGGTCTTCCCGGTCGGGCTCCCCCACTGCCGGCGCGACGCGCTCATCTACCCGTCGGGCACGCTCCGCTGCGACGCGCTGTCACGACGAGCTCGCGGTCATCTGCCCGATGTGCGGCCTCGGCCGCACGGCGCTCATCGACACCTGTTCCAACTGCGGTCTCGTCCTCAAGGTCAAGACCAAGGCCGTGGCCGTCCGGACGACGGCCGGACCCAAGCCCGGTGGCGCCGCCGCCGCCTGACCTGAGGCGATGACCATGCCGCTCCTCTCATCGAACCTCTTCTCCCTCGGCGTCATCCTCGTCGCGCTCGGGTTCGCCGCGCACGTCGGGCACGCCGTGATGCTGGCGAACGGCCGTCGCCTCCTTCCGAGCCTCGCGACCAACCGGCAGCCGGCGTACGCGGGCGTCGTCACCGGCTCGTTCGTCGACCGAACAGACGCGGGCCGCGACGAGCGGGCTCGACACCTACGCCTCGCCGAGCCCGCTGTCGCGCGCGGCCATCGGCCTGACGTTCCTCGCCTTCCTCGCCCTCGGCGGGTCGATGCTGGCGCGGGCGATCGTCGTCGGGCGCGGGCCGTGGGGCAGCCTGTACGAGTTCAGCGTCGCCTTCGCCTTCTCGATGATCGGCGGCTACCTGTTCCTCCAGCGGCGCTACCCGATCCGCACGATCGGGTTCATCCCGGTCGGCGTCGCCCTGGCGATCCTGCTCTACGCATCGAGCCTGCCGGGCGAGATCGAGCCACTCGTCCCGGCGCTCCAGAACGCGCCGCTGCTCACCATCCATGTCGGGATGGCGGTCATCAGCTACGGGATCTTCGCCACCAGCTTCGCGGCCGGCGTCGGCTATCTCGTCCAGGGCCAGGACGACCGGTTCTCCTGGCTGCCGTCGCACAAGGTCCTCGACGAGGTCGCCTACCGGGCCGTCATCATCGGCTTCCCGCTCTTCGCCACGATGATCATCCTCGGCTCGTGGTGGGCGTCGATCGCCTGGTCCCGCTACTGGGGCTGGGACCCGAAGGAGACCGCTGCGCTCGTCACGTGGCTGACCTACGCGATCTACCTCCACGCTCGCAACCAGCGCTCGTGGGCCGGCCGGCCGGCCGCCCTGCTGCTCGTCGTCGGGTTCGGGATGGTCCTCGTCACCTACTCCGGCTCGCTCTGGTTCAGCGGCCTGCACGCGTACAGCGGGCTCTGAGGGCGGGCTTCAACATCGATCGGCCAGCCGCGCCCCGATCGGCGCGCCGTTCCGTGCGACGATCACATTCGAGGCAATGCCGCAGAGGCCACGCTTAGCGGCGGTGGTAGGCTTCGAACCGCTCGCGCGAGGGAGGGCGGCGAGAGCGATCTGGAAACCAAGGAGGAGAACGTCCGATGCTTCCCGGGAGCCGCCTCGCCGTCACAGTCGTGACGCTCGCTATCACGCTCGCAGCATGCTCCAGTTCGAGTGCCAGTCCGTCGGCCTCGAGCGCACCGGCGACCCAGCCACCTACCGCCGCCCCCACCGAGGTGCCATCCGCGGCCGCCTCGGCCTCAGAGGCGCCGAGCGCCGCACCGTCTGCCGTCGCGACCGTGCCCGCCGATCAGCTGATCTTCCCGGGCAAGCTCGTCGTCTGCTCGGACATCCCGTATCCGCCGCTCGAGTACTTCGATGCCACCGGCAACCCGACCGGCTCCGACATCGAGATCGCCACCGGGATCGCCACGAAGCTCGGGCTCACCGTCCAGATCGAGAACTCGGTCTTCGACACGATCATCGCGGCTGTCACCGGCGGCAAGTGCGACATCATCGTCTCTGACCAGAACATCACCCCCGACCGGCTCAAGGCGGTCGACATGATCCCGTACTTCAAGGCGGGTCAGTCCTTCGTCGTAGCCAAGGGCAATCCCAAGGCGATCAACACGACCCTGGACCTGTGCGGCAAGGCCGTCGCCGCCGAGCAGGGGACGACCGAGGTCGACTATGTCAACGGGACGGGTGACTACAAGGGCAAGGGCCTGTCCAAGGCGTGCACCGATGCGGGCAAGCCGGCGATCGACATGAAGCAGTTCCAGAAGGACACCGATGCCCTGACGGCGCTGCTCGGCGGCCAGGTCGACACGTACTTCGCCGATACGCCCCCGGCGGCCTACTACACGATCCAGCACCCCGACCAGTTCGACCTGTCGGCGATTCCGGTGCTCGCGCCGGCCGTGGTCGGGATCAGTGTCCCGAAGGACAAGACCGGGCTCCATGACGCGGTCCGGACAGCCCTTCTGTCGATGGTGGCCGACGGGTCGTACGTGGCGATCCTGACCAAGTACCACGTCCAGGACGGCGCCCTGACGCCGGCCGAAATCAACAAGTAGCGGGCTCCGACCCGGAGGGCTGCGCCCGATGCGGCTCGGTTCGGTGTCGCGCGGTCGGCATGGCGGCCGGTTGGCCAGGACGGTCGCCGGCTGCCTGCTGCTCGGTGCTCGTGCTCGCCGGCTGCTCGGGCGGGTCCTACCAGTACCACTGGAACTTCTTCTTCGACTCGCTCTTCCGCCCGGACGGCTTCATCCTGTCGGGGATCTGGCTGACCGTCTCGATCTCGGTGACGAGCCAGATCATCGGCGTGATCCTCGGCGTCTTCGGGGCGCTCGGCAAGCAGGCCAGGCGCCGCGGGATCCGGTGGTTCGCCAACTTCTACGTCTGGATCTTCCGCGGCACCCCGCTGCTCGTCCAGATCAGCCTGCTCTACTACGGCCTCAGCGTGTCGAAGATCTACGGGTGGCCGCCGATCAACGTGTTCGGATTCGCCATTCCGGGCGCGATCCAGGCCGGCATCGTCGCTCTCGGCCTCAACGAGGGCGCCTACATGACCGAGATCGTGCGGGCCGGGATCATCTCGGTCGATCCGGGCCAGATGGAGGCGGCGAAGTCGCTCGGAATGACCTACGGCAAGGCGATGCGCCGGATCGTGCTGCCCCAGGCGGCCCGGGTCATCATCCCGCCGCTCGGGAACGAGTTCAACAACATGCTCAAGACCACGTCCCTGCTGGTCATCATCAGCGTCCCCGAGCTGTACGTGATCTTCTCCCAGAAGCAGGGCAACTTCTTCGCCCCCTTCGAGTTCTTCCTCGCGGCCGCGGTCTGGTACCTGCTGCTGACGACGATCTGGGGCGTCATCCAGGCCTGGATCGAGCGCCGGATCGGTCGCGGGGCCGGTGGCGAGAAACCGCCGAGCATGCGCGAGCGCGTGTTCGGACTCGGCCGGACCGTGGACCCGAGCCTCGTCAGCGGAGGTCGCTGATGACCGCGGTCGAGGGCGACATCCTCGAGGCGATCGGTGGCGCGCAGACCCTCGAGAAGATCGTCGTCGAGGCGACCGACGTCCACAAGTACTTCGGACAGCTGCACGTCCTCAAGGGCGTGACCGTCACCGTCAAGCGCCAGGAGGTCGTCGTCGTCATCGGCGCGTCCGGCTCGGGCAAGACGACGTTCATCCGGTGCATCAACCATCTCGAGAAGATCCAGCGGGGCCGGATCCTCGTGAACGGACACATGATCGGCTATCGCGAGGCGGCGACGGGAAGCTTGTCGAGGACAAGGAGGCGAATATCGCCCGCCAGCGCCAGGAGATCGGGATGGTCTTCCAGCGCTTCAACCTGTTCCCGCACAAGACCGCGATCGAGAACGTCATCGAAGCCCCGATCCACGTCCGCGGCCAGAACGCGGACGAGGCTCGGACAGTCGGAATGGCGCTCCTCGAGCGGGTCGGGCTCGGCCACAAGACCGACGCCTACCCGACCCAGCTCTCAGGCGGTCAGCAGCAGCGCGTGGCGATCGCCCGGGCGCTCGCGATGAAGCCGGCCCTCATGCTCTTCGACGAGCCGACGAGCGCGCTCGACCCCGAGATGATCGGCGAGGTGCTCGAGGTCATGAAGGAGCTCGCCCGGTCGGGGATGACGATGATCGTCGTCAGCCACGAGATGGGCTTCGCGCGCGAGGTGGCCGACCGGATCCTGATGATGGACGACGGCCTGATCATCGAGGAAGGGACGCCCGAGCACTTCTTCACCAACCCGCAGCACGAGCGCACGAAGTCGTTCCTGTCGAAGATCCTCTGACCGGGGCTCGCAGCGCAGGTCGTGCGCGTCACCTTGCTGACCCTACGCGGGAATGACGCTGTCACGAACGCCCCGGCGATTCGCTGCCAGATACCCTCCCGGAGACTGGTCGTCAACGATCCGAGGGTCGGGTTGCCAGACCTCGGCGCGGCGCCACGCTCATGCTCTCGGCTGCGAGGCCGCCCGCACCCGACGGATCGGCCGCTGCGTCGGCCCACCAGTCTCTCCCAGGCTGTCTGTCCAGAACGACAGGCCGCTGACCGCCCGAACCGGGTCGCGCAGCCAGCGACGGATCGCCCGGCCGTCGTCCGGGAGCGCGCCTCGCAGCATCGCCGCATGGGCCGCGACCCGCCGCCGGTTCGTGCGGCTGTCGGCCACGATCAGCCACGCCGACACGGTCAGCGGATCCCACCCTCGGTCGATGCCGATCGGCCGCGCCAGCCGCCGCTTGCGATCGAACGTCCCGACCAGCTCGTTCATGTCGGCGAGGTCCGTCTTGAGCTCGATCACGAGGAGCGCCCGGCGGCCCGGGTGCCGGCCAGGATGTCGATGACGCCGCGCTCGCCGTAGATGGCGAACGAGACCTCGGGCGCCAGGACCCACGCGGCAGCGCGTCGCGGAACATCCGGGCGACCGACTCGTGCAGCGCCGAGTGCCCGCGGTTGAGCAACCGGTCGAGGTCGCCGGCACGCCAGCGCGGGACGAGGTCGACCCGGATGTCCAGCGCCGCCGCGACCGCCCGGATGTCGTCGACCGATCGCGGCCCGAGGTGGCCACGCTCCATCCTCGAGATGACCGTCTGCGAGACGCCCGACCGCTCCGCAGGTCCGTCTGGCGCCAGCCGCGCCACTGGCGGACGAGCCGGATCGCGGTCCCGAACCGGAAGTCGTCCATCCGCCCGAGTCTGACGAGCGGGTCTTACTCGCGACTTATTCGCACGTCTTCCATCGGGGCGTCTTCGTCGTCGGACGGCTCGGCCGAGGACCTTCCAGTCCCAGCGAACATCGTCGTCTTCCTGGACGCCGTGCGGCCATGTGGTATCCGGTCGATACCCGATGAACCCATCGGCGAACGAGAACGACACGTGGCGCGAGACCGACCGAAGCCCGCTGACGAACCAGGCACCGAGCCCGCTCCAGGCACCGAACGCCAGCGTCGCCGGTCACCAGCCCGACGGCCGTCCCGATACCGAGCGAGATCGCGATCGGCGCCGACCGCACCGAGGGCGACCACAGGCGGTGCCACGGCAGGTCGTCCGACGGCGCCTGGATCGGTTCGGCGACATCACCCAGGTCGCGACTCGTCCGGCGATCGGACCCGTGTTGTCGAGAAGGGGCGCCGCGACCGAGCCGACGACCGGCTGCAACGGGACGCGAACCGATCCGCCCTCCGTCACCGATCCCGGGATTGTCTTCGTCCATGGCGGTCGAACCCGCCGTCCGCAGTCCTGGCATCGCCGTCGCCCACTGACTCTGCTGATGCCTATGGTCCGCCTCTCGGGCTGGTGCGTCAACGACCCGGGCCGCGTCTGCATCGCCGCCCGATCGCTCGCCTCCCCGAGATGGACAGATAGTCTCCGGGAGACTGGTAGTCACGAGTCGGGCGGTCGATCCGGTCGCGACCCGACAAATCTGAGCGTGGCGTCTACCCAACTCCCGACCCAGACCGCCCGATTTCTTGCCCAAGAGTCTCCCGGAGACTTTCTGGCAACGGCGGGGCACGGCCCAGACCGCAGGACCCGGACCTCCAAACCGACCACCCGTTCTGTTCACAACCCGTGGACGACCCGTGGACAACCCCCTCCCCGCCCGTGGACAATCGCCGTCCCGACGTGGACGATCCGGCCCCGAGCGTGGACGACCACGCGCCAAGCACGGATCCCACCCAACTACCACATGTAGCGATGGCGCACACTCGACAACCACAACATCTTGTGTTTTGGCCTTGACTCTGCCCATCGGACCCGGTATCGTTCTTGAGGTCGCCAGATCGACCGAGCAGCCCATAGACGCCCCGCCCGACGGCTCAGTCCGCCGTCCGGAACGGCGGCCCCCAGACCCTCGGAACACCGACGACACGAATCGGTGGCAGCTACCGCCACCGGCACGATCCGCGTGGAGGAGAGCGAAGAGATGGCAGTCACCGGCGACGCGGCCCAGGTCATGGACCCACGACCCGCCAAGGCCAGCAAGCCCGCGAAGGCAAAGCTCGGCAACGGCCACCGCCACGAACCCCCGCCATCTCGCGGGTCCGTACGGTGCCAGCTTCACCGGCGAGGGCACCCGCGGCCTGACCTTCGAGCGCCGCTGGACGACCCCGGGGATCCACCCCTACGACGAGATCACCTGGGAATACCGCACCGCCGGCATCGCCAACGAATTGGGCAAGTCGGTCTTCGAGCAGAAGGACGTCGAGGTCCCCGACTTCTGGAGCCAGCTCGCCACCAACGTCGTGGTCAGCAAGTACTTCCGCGGCCACCTCGGGACGCCAGAACGAGAAACGTCCGTCCGCCAGCTCATCGACCGGGTCGTCAACACGATCACGGCCTGGGCGGAGACCCAGCACTACTTCGCGACCGATGCGGACCTGGCCACCTTCAAGGCCGAGCTGACCCACCTGATCGTCCACCAGAAGATGGCCTTCAACTCGCCGGTCTGGTTCAACGTCGGGATCGAGCAGAAGCCGCAGTGCAGCGCCTGCTTCATCAACTCGGTCGAGGACACGATGTCCTCGATCATGGACCTCGCCAAGACAGAGGCGATGCTCTTCAAGTTCGGCTCGGGCGCCGGCAGCAACCTCAGCACCATCCGCTCTTCACGAGAGAAGATGGCCGGCGGCGGCACGGCCTCAGGGCCCGTCTCCTTCATGAAGGGCTACGACGCCTTTGCCGGCGTCGTCAAGTCGGGTGGCAAGACGCGGCGCGCCGCGAAGATGGTCATCCTCGACGCCGGCCACCCCGACGTCCTCGAGTTCATCGAGTCGAAGGCGCACGAGGAGCAGAAGGCCTGGGCGCTGATCGAGGCCGGCTACGACCCCTCCTTCACCGGCGAGGCCTACGGCTCGGTCTTCTTCCAGAACGCCAACCACAGCGTCCGCGTGACCGACGAGTTCATGCAGGCCGTCGTCGACGACGGGGAGTGGCAGACCCACGCGGTCGTCGCCCCGCACGCGGTGATGGACACCTATCGCGCCCGCGACGTCTTCCACAAGATGGCCGAGGCCGCGTACCTGTGCGGCGACCCGGGCATCCAGTACGACACGACCATCAACGAGTGGCACACCTCGGCCAACACGGACCGGATCCACGCCTCCAACCCGTGCTCCGAGTACATGTTCCTCAACGACACCGCATGCAACCTCGCCTCGCTCAACCTGATGAAGTTCGTCGGCGCCGACGGCGAGTTCGACGTCGATGCCTACCGGTTCGCGGCCAAGGTGACGATCACCGCCCAGGAGATCCTGGTCGACAACGCCTCCTACCCGACCCCGCGGATCGAGGAGAACAGCCACAAGTTCCGGCCGCTCGGGCTCGGCTACGCCAACCTCGGCGCACTGCTGATGAGCCGCGGGCTCGCCTACGACTCCGACGAGGGTCGCAACTACGCGGCCGCGCTGACCGCGATCATGCACGGCGAGGCATATCGCCAGTCGTCCGAGATCGCGCGCGACCACGGCGGCCCGTTCTTCGCCTATGACGAGAACCGCGAGCCGTTCCTGCGGGTCATCGGCAAGCATCGCGACGCCGCCTACCGGATCCCGGCCAACGGCGTCCCGAAGGGGCTGCTCGAGCAGGCCAAGCTCGTCTTCGACGAGGCGCTCGAGCTCGGTACCGAGTACGGCTACCGGAACGCCCAGGTCACCGTCCTCGCCCCGACCGGCACGATCGCCTTCATGATGGATTGCGATACGACCGGGGTCGAGCCGGACATCGCGCTCATCAAGTACAAGAAGCTGGTCGGCGAGGGCTTCCTCAAGATCGTCAACCAGACCGTCCCGGCCGCCCTGCGCAAGCTCGGCTATGGCGCCGAAGAAGTTGACGAGATCCTGGCCTACCTGACGGAGCACGAGACGATCGAAGGGGCTCCGCACCTCAAGCCACAGCACCTGCCGGTCTTCGACTGCGCGTTCAAGCCGGCCAACGGCGAGCGGTCCATCCACTACATGGGCCACGTCCGGATGATGGGCGCGATCCAGCCGTTCATCAGTGGCGCGATCAGCAAGACCGTCAACATGCCCGAGGCCGCCACGGCCGAGGAGATCGAGAAGGTCTACCTCGAGGGCTGGAAGCTCGGCTTGAAGGCGATCGCGGTCTACCGCGACAACTCGAAGCGGAGCCAGCCGCTCAGCACCGGCAAGAAGACCGGCGACACGGGCGCCGACACCATCGATTCCGAAGAGGTCGAGAAGCTGCGCAAGCAGCTCGCCAAGGCCCAGGTCGAGGCCGGACTCCCCCATCGACGCCGACTCCCGGCCGAGCGCGCGGCGGTCACCCACAAGTTCGACATCGCGGGCCACGAGGGCTACATCACCGTCGGGCTTTACCCGGACGGCCAGCCCGGCGAGATCTTCCTCAAGATGGCCAAGGAGGGCTCGACCGTGTCGGGCCTGATGGACACCCTGGCGACCACGATCTCCGTGGCGCTCCAGTACGGCGTGCCGCTCAAGGACCTCGTCAACAAGTTCGCCCACGTCCGGTTCGAGCCGTCGGGCTTCACCGGCAACCAGGAGATCCCGATCGCCAAGTCGCTCGTCGACTACATCTTCCGCTGGCTCGGCTCGCGCTTCCTGTCACCGGAAGATCGGGCGAACCTCGGTCTCATCGATCGCACCGCGGTCGTGGCGGATGTCCCGGTGTCCTCCCCGGGCTCCGCTGCGGTCGTTCTTGGGGAGGGGTCCGGCGGCCTTTCGGCCGATGCGACTCCTGCCGCCTACGCTGACGCTAACAGCGGACAGGAGATCGATCGGCCTACGGCCACCGATTCCGCCCCACAGGCGACTGCAGTCTCCGCTGCACCTGTTGCGGCTGCGCCGGCTGGTGAGCCTTTGGCGGTCATTGCCACGAATGGGGCGCTTGGCAACGGGCATGCTGCGAATGGGAATGGCAAGACCACGAACGGCAGCGGTGGCGGTTCGACGGCGCCGATCACGCTGAACTTCGGTGCCACCAAGGTCAGCTTCCAGACCCAGGCCGACGCCCCCAGCTGCATGGACTGCGGTTCGATCATGGTCCGCAACGGATCCTGCTACAAGTGCCTGAACTGCGGGTCCACCAGCGGCTGCAGCTAAGTCGAACAGGCACCAGACAATGACGCTCGGCAGATAGCGAGGAGGTTCGCCGGGTACGCACGCACCTCGCTGATCATGAGTCTTGGCGCGACCGACATAGGAGCAAGCCAGGTTCCTCGCCGCATCCCGCGACGTTCAGCGGCCGCCCCCACCCATCGCGCCGATCTGCGTGAGCATTGCCAGACGGTCGGCGACGCCCCAGTGCTCGACCATGCGGCCGTCGACGACGCGCATGACGTCGATGACGGTGATGTCGATCGGGCGGCCGGTCGCCGGACGACCCCAGATCGGGCCGTCGTTGGTGCCGGTCGAGCGGATCCGGAACCATGCGGTGTCACCCGACGTCGCGGTGTCCTGGATCTCCAGGTGCAAGTCGGGGAACGAGGTGCGCAGCTCGGTGATGAGTGCGCGAAGGCCATCGATGCCCGAGGTCGCGCCGTGCTGATGCTCGACCATGTCGGGGGCGACGAACGCCTCGAGGCCGTCGAGGTCGCCGTTGTTGAAGCCGCGCTCGATGACGGCGCGGGAGATCTGCTCGATCGTTTCGGTCGTGGACGTCTCGATGGTCATGGCTCGGGACCTCATTACTGGAGTGTGACTCTAGTTGATACTGGAGTGATACTCTAGTTCGGTGAGTGCTGTCAAGCCGACCCGCAAACGTGACCGTGACGCGACGCGTGCCCGGATCGTGGACGCCGCCCGCGACCTCTTCGTCGAGCAGGGCTATGCCCGAACGACCATCGCCGACATCGCGCGGGCGGCGGACGTCGCGCCGCAGACGGTCTACTGGGCATTCGGCTCGAAGGCGGGGCTGGTCCGAGAGATCCGCGATGCTTGGTTCGCCTCGGCCCGGACGAGCGAGCGGATGGGCCAGGTCCTCGCCATCGACGACCCGGTCGCGCGCCTCGATGCCTTCGCCGTGTTCATGCGCAACCAGTGGGAGTCGGGCGCTGCCGCCTTGTCGATCCAGCGCGACGCGCTGCGCGTCGATCCTGACGCGGCGGCCGACGTCGCCGCCATCCTCGAGACGCGAGCGCGCGGCCTGTTCGAGGTCGTCAGGCCGCTCGGCCCGCACCTCGCCCCAGGTTTGACGGTGGAGAAGGCGCACGACCTGGTCCTGGCGCTGACGCTGCTCGAGATCTACCTCGAGCTGCAGGCCAGGGGCTGGCCGGCGGATGAGTACGAGGCGTGGCTGGCGGCGGCCCTACGGACGCAGTTGCTGGGTCGGCGGTAGGGCCGGTCCCCTACTTCGCGATCTCCCAGATGTGGCCGCCCGGGTCGCGGAAGCTGGCCGTCCGGATGCCCCAAGGCCGATCCATCGGCCCGTTGAGGAGTTCCACTCCGCGCTCCGCCAGGATGGCGCACATCGCGTCCACGTCGTCCACGGCCATCGTGAAGACCATGCGTGAGCCGGCCTCGCGCGGCGCCATGACCCCGGGCTCGATCAGCTCGGGCGCCTGCCGGACGTCGAGCAGGTTGATGAGGGTCTCGCCGAACTTGAAGACGGCCGAGTTCGGGTCCTCGTGGTGAAGCGGCAGGCCGAAGACCTCGAGGTAAAGAGCGGCAGGCCGAAGACCTCGAGGTAGAAGGCCTTCGCCGCCGCCAGGTCCTCGACGAAGAGGGTGATCGCATCGATCCCCTTGACCCATGAGTCCACGGCTCACCTCGTTGGATGGACCGACCCAGGCACTCGCCCAGGATCAGCGGTCGTTCCGCGCAGGCCGAAGACCTCGACGTAGAACGCCTTGGCGGCCGGCAGGTCCTCGACGAAGAGGGCGATGGCATCGATCCCCTTGGGCACGCGTCCACGGCTCACCTCGTTGAAGGCGCTCTCAACCGGTCGCGAACCGGCCCGGTGTGACACCGAGGAATCGCTTGAAATGGTGTGTGAGATGTGCCTGGTCGAAGAAGCCGACCTCGGTCGCGACATCGACTAATGGCTGGCCGTCGAGGATCCGGTCGCGGGCGGCCTCGAGGCGGCGGGTGACCACGTACGCGTGCGGCGGGATCCCGAATGTGGCGGTGAACCCTCGGGCGAGCTGGGTCGCGCCGACGCCGAACCTGTCGGCGGCAGCCGCGATCGAGACCGTTTCGAACAGGTAGGCGTCCAGGTAGGCGCGGAACGCCTCGACGGCGGCGGCGGTCGCTCGATCGTCCACGGGCACGCGGCCGCGCGCCCGACGCGTCGACGAGGCCATCGCTGCCCGGATCCGCTCCGCAACGAGATGGAGCCGGGTCTCCGCCTCGAGGGCCTCGTCGACGCAGCCGAGCGATCGATCGAGGTCCGACACGGCGCGCCGCAGTCCCGGATCGGACAGCGTGGGCCGATCGACCGCCGACCCGATGAGCGCCTCGCCGACAACGGCCGGCTCGAGGTAGATGACGCGCTTTCGATAGCCGTCACCGGTCGCGGGCCGACCGTCGTGGACCACGTGCGGCGGCAGGATCGACACGCTCGATGGCTCGGCGCTTCGCGCCTGGCGATCGAGGTCATAGCGGATCGCGCCCTGGTCGACGAGGAGCAGGGTCCACACGTCGTGCGTGTGGACCGGGTAGGCGTGCTCGACATGGCGGGCATGGAGCACCTCGCGGACACCCGGCACGGGCGGTTTCCAGGCGCGGACGGTGTCGAAGGGTCCCCCAGCGTCGGCGGTCACCGCAGGATCGTACAAGACCTCGACCCGCCGATCGGCCTACGTTCCGGTCGTGGATCGGTTGATCGCGCTGCTCGGGTTCGGGTTCGTCTGCACGGTCACCCCGGGACCGAACAACGTCCTGCTGTGGGCGTCGGGCGCCACCTTCGGGGTGCGACGGAGCTGGCGGCACGTCCTCGGGACGGCGCTCGGCGTCGGACTTCTGGCGGTCCTCGTGGCGGCCGGTCTCGGCGTGCTGGTCACGACGATCCCGCCGCTGGCCCTGGCGATGAAGATCGCCGGCTCGATCTACCTGCTCTATCTCGCCTGGCAGGTCGCGGGTGCCGAGGCGCTCCAGAGAACGACAGCGTCGCACCCGATGGGCCTGCTCCAGGCCACCGGTTTCCAGCTCGTCAACCCGAAGGTCTGGATCTTCGCCGTCGGCGCGGTCTCCACGTTCCGGCCGCCCGAGCTGTCGATCGCGCTCGGCAGCGGGCTCGTCGCGATCTCGATGATGGCGGTCACGATCCCGACGGCGGTCCTCTGGGTCGTCGGTGGGGACGTCCTCACTCGGCTGGTCGAGCACCCCACGGCTCGACGGGCGGTGAGCCTGGCTCTCGCCGGCCTCGTCGTGGCGACGGTGGCCTTCGTCTGGATCTGAGCAAAGCGGTGCCCGACCGGCGCTCGGTCAGCCGGGGAGCTGCAGGACCGACATGATGTTGCCGTCGGGGTCCTTGAACCAGGCGATGGCCGGGCCTTGGCCGCGGGCGATGCCCTTGGCGTCGGTCTGGATCTCGGGCTGGTCGTAGCGCTCGAACGAGATGCCGGCCGCCGACATCTCGTCGACCGCCGCGTCGATGTCGGGCACGACGATGTTGAGGACCGTGAACACCGCGGGCTGGTGGTCGGGCTTCGGGTAGATCGTGGCGACCGGGCCGCCGGCACCGTGGATCTCGATGAGGCCGCCTTCCGGAGCGTCGCGGACGTCGAGACCGACCGTGTCGGCGTAGAACGCCTTGGCCTTCTCGGTGTCGCGGACGGCGAAGCTGGCGAAGATCTGGTTGTCCTTGAACATCGGTCGCCCTCCTGTGCGCTGGGACGCCGATCGTACCGGACCCCCGGCGCGTCGGCGACCTGCCGACGGATCTGTGATGCGGCTGTCACCCTGGCGCGACCATACTGTCCGTCCACAGGAGGGCGACTCATGAACTTCAACAGCATCCTCATCGGCTCCGAGGACCCGGACCAGCTGGCCAACTACTACAGCAAGATCTTCGGCGCGCCCGATTTCCACGACGCCGGCTTCAGCGCCTGGCAGATCGGCACGGGCTCGCTGACGATCGGGGCACACTCCGAGGTCCACGGGCGCAACCCGAGCCCGGGGCGGCTGATCTGGAACATCGAGACCGCCGACGTCAGGGGGGACTTCGAGAAGTTCAAGGCAGCCGGCGCGACCGTCATCACCGAGCCATACGAATTCCAGGCTGCCCCGGGATCGCTGATCGCGACCTTCGAGGACCCCGACGGCAACTACTTCCAGCTCCTGACGCCGATGGAGATGCCGAACCAGTCTTCGTGACGAGGACGCCGCGACGACGACCCCGCACCGCATTCGTAGCGTCGGCCCGACGCCAGGAGGAGGTCGAGACATGAGCCGGCTGCTCGTTCACATCGCGACGGGCCCGGAGAACCCGACCCGCGTCGCCCTCGGGCTGCTGGTGGCGAGGACCGCGCTCGAGGCCGGCCACGAGGTCGACGTGTTCGTCGCGGGCGACGGCGTGTCGATCCTACGCCCCGAGACGATCGAGCTCGCCAACGGGATCGGGACCGGGAGCATTCGCGAGCACGTGGACGCGCTGCTGGCCGGCCGTGCCCGGCTCTTCGCCTCGGGATTGTCGAGCAAGGCGCGGGGCCTCACGATCGAATCCCTCGGCGGGCTGGCGGTGACGATGGCGCCCCCGACCCGCCTCGTCGAGCTCGTGTTCGAGGCCGACCGGGTCATCACCTACTGAGCCGACCGCCGGCGCGGCGGCCGGCACGGCGGTCACTCCATCCGGGTCGACTCCATGGTCCAGTTGACCTCCCAGGTGGTGCCGCCGTCGGTCGAGAAAGCCTGTTCCCACCGGCACGTCGTCTTGGTGATGTCGGACCAGAGGAAACGGACGATGATCCGGCGCCCGTTGAAGGTGTCGGCGGCAAGGAACGTGCCGACGCCGTGCTTGAACTCGCCGACGACGGGCGGATCGAGACGGCCCGGCGTCCGTCCGTCCAGCCACCAGATCGACCATCGGTCGGTCTCCGGGTCGAACGTCCGCAGGGAGATGGCGCGGTAGGTGCCGCCCGGGAGCTCGAGGACGTTGTCGTCGATATTGCCGGCGCCGTCGAGGATGGGCCAGGCGCGCGAGGTGCCCTCGAATTCCTCCCACGCGTCGCTGCCTGCGAGGCGCTCCTTCAGCCGGCGATGGTGGACCCGCCAGGTTCCGATGTAGAAGTCGAAGTCGTGCACGGCCGGGCCTGGCTCGACCACGTTTGGGGCGATCCCGGTGGCGGTGCTCGGCGTCATCGTCGTCTCCTCTGGCGGTGGGGCTCGCGTCCGTTGTACATGCGATACCTGCCAGCGGCTGTCAGGTTTCCTACCCAGACGACGGGCGGCCTGCGGCGCCCGCCGGCGATGTCACCGGTCGGCCTTGAGCCTCGGATCGATGACCGCCTTGAGGCACGACCGCTCGCGCCGCACGGCGCCGAGCGCGCGCCCGAAGTCGTCGAGGGCGAAGACGTGGGTGGTCAGGCCATCGGTGTGGATGCGCCCGGTCTGGAGCGCGCGGACCGCGTGGCGGAAGCTCGTGACCTGGGCGAACGAGCCCTTGATCGTGATCTCGCGGCGATAGACGTCGTAGGGGCTCACCGGCACGCGGTCGGCAGGGCTCGTGATGCCATACCAGAGAACCGTGCCGCCATCGCGGGTCAGCGGCGTGGCGACCTCGAAGACGCCCGGCACCGCGGTCGCGACGACGACATTGTCGAAGCCCTCGGGTCGAAGCTCGTGGAGGAGCTCGAATGCGGCGGCCGGCTCCCTCGGGATCTCGATCGCCTCGTCGACGCCGAGCTGCCGCGCGATCTCGAGCTTGAAGTGGGTCGGCGCTGCGACCGTCACGCGCGCGGCGCCGGTATGCATCAGGAGCTGGGCCAGGAGCAGTCCCGTCGGTCCGGAGCCGAGGACCAGCGCCGTCGAGCCGGGCCGTGCGCCGAGGATCTCCATCCCGTGGATCGCGCAGGCGGCCGGTTCGGCGAAGACCGCGATGGCGGGATCGAGGTCGCCGATGCTGACGCAGCGGCCGGCGGGCGTCACGACGGTCTCCGCGAACCCGCCCGGCCCGGTCACCCCGAGCGCAGACAGTGCGGCGCACTGCAGCGGCCGGCCCTCGTTGCAGAACTCGCACGCGCCGCACGCCGAGGTGCCGTTGACGACGACGCGCTCGCCGACCTCGAGGCTCGTCACGCCGTCGCCGAGCGCCTCGACGGTCCCCACCATCTCGTGTCCCGGGATCAGCGGGAATCTCGCGAAGGTCGTCCCGTCGTTGATGTGCAGATCCGTGCTGCACACGCCCGCCAGCTTGATCCGGATGCGAACCTCGCCCGCGCCCGGCTCGGGCGTCGGCACTTCCATGACGTCGAAGTCATGAGGCGCCGAGTAGACGACCGCCTTCATCGCAGCATCCCTTCACGTCCCTGCAGTTCGAGCTGGGGGGTCGCGGCGGGCACGTCCGTCATGTCGCAAGTCTACGGCCGCGCGGAACCATCCCGGTCGGCTACCGTCCTTGCGGCATGCATCGAAACCTGCGCTCACTCAGCCTGGCCGTCGTCACCGTCACCCTGGTCGCGGCCTGCTCGGCCGCCGCCGCGCCGTCGCCCACCCCCGGAGCCGCGACCGTGGACGGCAGGACCTTTCTCTCGACCGCGGTCAAGGGCGCGGTCCTCGTTCCCGGGACCCGCATCCGGCTCTCGTTCAAGGACGGCCACCTCGACGCCAACGGCGGTTGCAACTCGATGGGCGGGGCATACGCGATCGCCGGCGGGCGGCTTTCGACGACGCAGATGATCACCACCGAGATGGGCTGCGCTGCGCCGCGGATGCAGCAGGATTCGTGGCTGGCCGGCCTCCTCGCGGGTTCCGCCATCAGCCTCGCGGGTGACACGCTGACCCTCGACGACGGCACGATCCAGCTGACCCTGCTCGACCGCACGGTCGCGGATCCGGACCGCCCGATCGAGGGCACCCTGTGGGTCCTCGACGGGATCGTCTCGGGCGACACCGCGTCGAGCGTCCCGACGGGCGTGACCGCCTCGATCCGGATCACCGGTGGGCAGGTCGCGGTCGACACCGGCTGCAACACCGGCTCCGGGACTGTCGTGGTCGCGGCGGACACGCTCACGTTCGGGCCGCTGATGATGACCAAGAAGGCCTGCCGGCCCGGACAGGGCGCGGTCGAGGGGGCAGTGACGCAGGTCCTGACGGGGACAGTCCACTACGCCATCGAGGCGGATGCCCTGACGCTCGACGCGGGCGGGACAGGGCTGACCTTCCGCGCCGCCCCATAGACGCTCGGCCCGGACACACGGACGCCCCGACCTTGGGGAGTGTCGAGGCGTCTAGCGTTGGGTGGCGGGCTGGGCCGCCGGTGGCGATCGGTCAGTTGGACCCGAGATCGGTCCCCGGCCGGGTGGCGAGGGCGCCACCGACGAACAGGGCAGGGGCGAGGGCTGCCAGCGCCACGAGGCGCGGGGCGCCCGCGATGGTCAGGCCGGCCGATAGCCCGATCGAGGCCGCGGCAAGCATGCGCAAGGTCGTGTCCGGCAGGGCCTGCAGCGAGGTGTTGGTCCGCATGGCCGCGGCACGCGTGGTCTCCACGGCCTCCGGCATGCGCTCCGCGACCTGCTCGACGCCGCTCTTGGCGCTCTCCAGCACGTCCGGCACGCGGTTCACGGCAACCACGACGGTGTCGCGGACCTGGCCGACGGCGGAGCGGGTCCCGCCAAGGATGTCGCGGGCGGTATCGGCGGAGTCGGTCACGGCCTCGGCGGCCGGGTCATTGGCTTCAGGGATCGTCATGTCACGCTGTCCTTCTGAGGCGTCGCAGACCACACCGCCGACTTGGCAATCATACCTGTGAAACCATCCGTATCGTATGGTATCTTGTGGACGATGTCAATCGAGCCGCGCGATCCCGGTGCCGCCCTCACGCCGACCTCGTACCTCGTCCTCGGGCTCCTCGAGCGCGAGGGACCCTCGACGCCGTACGAGCTGAAGCGTCACGTGGCGGCGACCATCGGCCATGTCTGGTCGTTCCCGCATGCGCTGCTCTACAAGGAGCCGGCCCGGCTGGCCGGCCTCGGCCTGCTGACCGAGGAGCGAGAGCTGGACGGGCGACGGCGCCGGCTGTTCACGATCACGCCGGCCGGTCGGGAGGACCTGACCGCCTGGCTCGGCCGGCCGTCGCATCACGCGACCGAGCTCCGCGATCTCGCCCTGCTTCAGCTCTTCTTCGCCGACCTCGAATCGACGACGGCCACGCTCGCGATCGCCGATGAGCAGCTCGCACTGCACCAGCGACGTCTCGCCAGCTACGAGGCGGAGCGGCGGATCGAGGCTCCGGGCGCCAGCCGCACCGTGGATCGGTGGCGGAGCCTGCCTGCCAGGATGGGACTGCTCTACGAACGCGCTGCCGTCGAGTTCTGGGGAGAGGTCGGGGCCGAGGTGCGCACGACGGACGGGATCCGCCCGGACGCCTGATCAGGGCGGCAGCAGCTCGACCACGACCGACCCAGTGACGTTCGCCACGACCGACGGTCCGAGGCTGTCCCGCCAGTCCGCGACGCTTGCGGGCGTGGTGTGGCCGTGGAGCCAGAGCGGCGGCTGTACCCGCTCCAGGAGCCAGCGGTAGCCGGCATACCCGACGTGGTATGGGTCCGAGTCGCAGTCCCCCACCCCGCGCGGCGGTGCGTGGCTGACGACCAGCACCGGTGACGCACGTCCGAGCACGCGGCGCGCCACGAGACCGCGCGAGACCCGCACGACATCCATCCAGGCGCGCCTCTCGTCGCGCCGGATGCGGCCCGGCTTCAGGCCCGGCCATTCGAGCGGCACGACGGTGATGCCGTCGATCTCGACGAGATGCCCGCTGGCCAGGTGCTGTGGCGCCTCGACAGCCGACTCCGCCCACTGCCCGCCGCGGTCGTGGTTGCCACGGACGTACGCCAGGGGCACCCCGAACGCGTCCCCCAGGAATCCGAGGTAGCCGGGCTCGAGGTCGCCACAGCCGACGATCGCGTCGATCCCGCCGATCGCGTCTCGGTTGGTCGCGTAGTCGAGCGCCGGATCCGGAGCGTCCGAGACCGCGAGGAGCCGGATCGGCGCACCGTCCCGTGCCTCGAACGGACGCGGATCCGGCCACACGACCGACAGCTTCCGCGTCATCCGACACCTTCAGGTGGATCGATGCTGACGGAATCCTCGTGCGACAGGACACGGCTCGGTCGCTTGCCGCTGCCAGCGGTCCGGACCGCGCGCGATGCGGCGACCGATGTCGCGAGCGAGCCGATCGGCTCGCTGCGATGCTCGCCGAGGGGGACGAGCTCGGTGACGTCGGCATCGATGGCGGTCTGGCCGCCGTACAGCGCGAGCCCGACCCGATTGTGGCCGTCGCTGACCCAGTAGCGGTCCCCGGACTTCACGACCTCGATCGGCGGCAGGACCACCATGCGGTCCTGGGCGTTGCGCAATCGCCGCCAGCGACCCTCCCAGTTCGAGCCGCGGAACGGCTTGAGCGGAAGGAAATCCCCACCGCGCTGAGCGCCGCCACCGACGGCGGTCCCGGCGATCTCGTCGACATCGATCGTCTGCAGACCGGCCTCGACCGGTCTCGCTGTCCTGGCTTCCGGATGGACGTCGTACAGGAACGCCAATGGCAGCTTGCCCATGCGTCGGACCCGCCGGACGCGGGCCCCCGGTCGCTCGTTCCAGCTTCGCTCGACGCCATCACGCGCCTGGCCGACCCGATCGGCGATCGGCTCGGTCGCGCTCGCCACGCCGGCCCGGATGATCTCGATCGCGCTGCGGCCATGCTCGGCGGCGTCGGCGTCCTCGGGCTCGACGGGCTCGACGAGCTCGGCGGACGGATCGTCCTCGGCGCGAATGTGCTCCCGTTCTCTCATCTCGAGACGAGTGTGCCGCATGCAGGCGAACGAAGCCTCGCCCGCCGACCCTCCGCCCATATCATCGGTCGACCGATGAGTTTCTCGGGGACCCGACGTCACACCTCGTAGATCGGCCACCCCGGCCGGTCGCGAACCAGGAGGCCCGCACCATGGACTGGACACTCGAACTGATCGTCGTCCCCGTCAGCGACGTCGACCGTGCCAAGGCGTTCTACATCGACCAGCTGGGCTTCGACCTCGAGGTCGACTCGACGATGAGCCCGGAGTTCCGGGTCGTGCAGCTGACCCCGAAGGGCTCGGCGTGTTCGATCGCGATCGGGACCGGGATCGGCCAGATGGAGCCCGGGACGCTGCACGGTCTGCATCTCTGCGTCGAGGACATCGAGGCTGCCCACCGCCAGCTCGTCGAGCGCGGCGTGGACACCAGCGAGCCGTTCCACTTCGGCGAGGCCGGCCAGACCGCGGGTCTCGACCCGGAGCGCCGCAGCTACTCCACGTTCCTGACGCTGCACGACCCCGACGGCAACACCTGGCTGGTCCAGGAAGTCAGGCGCGACTGGGTGCTCAAGCAGGTCAAGCGCGACGAGGTCGCCGCGTGACCGAGTCGGTGGCTGCCGCGTTCGCCGGTGGGGAATCGCCTTCGATCTTCCGGGCATTCAAGTTCGACGTCCTGCGCGTTGTCGACGGCCGGATCGCCGAGATCACGACGTTCGGCGCGGTGCTCTTCCCGCAGTTGGGGCTCGCGCCGACGCTCTGAACCGGGCGCTTCGGCCAGGTCGCCCGAGGATGACGGCGGCCGCGACCAGGAGTCCCGCGGCGGCCAGCGCGAGCACGGTCAGCGGGTCCCAGCCGGCATCCGACCGGGCGAGTCCCGAGACGGCACCGACACCCGGAGGCGCGCTGGCGATCGGTGCCGCGAGCCCCGCGATCGGTGCGGCCGTCGGATCGGGCGTGGCGCTCGGGCCGGGCGTGGGGCTCGGCTCGGTGGTGGCGGTCGGATCCGGCGTCGCCGCCGTTGTCGTCGCCGCCTTCGCGGCCGGGGCGACGGCCGGGCTCGACGCCGCGATCGGCTGGATCGACACCCAGTCGCCTTCCCACGCCATCCGGATCCGCCCGTAGTGCCACGGGGTGAAGAACGTCTTGAACTGGCTGGGCGTGAGCATCCTGTCGGGCCGCATGTCGTAGCCGTACGACCGGCTCTGGAGGCCCCACAACGGTCCGACGACGCGGACGCTCGTCACCGTGAAGTTGGACGTGGTCGCCGGGTCGGCTGTCGCGGTGAACCCGGTCAGGACCCAGCCGTGGTTGCCGCGCTGGACGGTGACGGCGACCGGCAGGTTGGTCTTGCGCAGGTTGGTGACGGCCGAGCGCAGCGCACTGTTGAAGCTCGTGCTCGCGACCACGCGGTAGCGGCCGTCCACGTAGTGACGCAGGCCGGCGGCCCAGCCGCCCGGGTCCGTGCCATCGGAGACCGGGATGGCGTACCGGTCGTGGGCGCGCATGTAGCTGAAGTAGCGCTGCTGGTTCGCGCGCGTGTGGTCGGACGTGCCGCGGGCGATGTTGCGGATGATCTGGACGTCCGCTGCCGTGCACCACAGCCAGCTCTTCTGGGTCGTGAAGACGCCTGAGCGGTAGAGGTCGATGCCGCCGGTCCAGCGCGAGAGGGCAGATGCCGCCCCACCCGGCAGCGACGCGGATCCGCCCAGGACGAGGGCGGCGAGGGCGGCGGCGAGCGCCAGGCGGGCGATCGACCGGCGACGGTGGTGGCCGGGCATGGCCCTATGGTCGCCCCGTCGGTCAAATCGTGCTCGTGACGCGTCACGCCGGCCGCTAAGGTGCACGCGTGGAGACGCGGACGCTTGGCCGTACCGCTATCGAGCTGCCCGTCGTTGGGCTCGGGACGTGGCGTGTGTTCGACCTGCCGGCGGACCGGCAGGGCGAGGCGGATGCGGTCGTCGCAGCCGCCTTCGATGCCGGCGCCCGCGTCGTGGATTCCTCGCCGATGTACGGCCGCGCGGAAGCGGTCCTGTCGCACGCCCTCGGGGAGCGGCGGCGCGGGGCCTTCGTCGCGACCAAGGTGTGGACGAACTCGGTCCAGGAGGGCCGCGGCCATTTCGGTCGCCAGCTCGGGTGGTTCGGCGGGCGGGTGGACCTCCTCCAGATCCACAACCTGCTCGGCTGGCGGGGGCACCTCGACTGGATGGAGGCGGAACGCGGCGTCGGCAACCTCCGCGTCATCGGCGCGACGACCTCCGACCCGACGTCGTTCCCCGAGCTCGAGCGGGTCATGCGCACCGGCCGGATCCATGCCATCCAGGTGCCGCTCAACCCGCGCGAGCGAGCCGTCGAGACGCGGATCCTGCCTATCGCAGCCGAGCTCGGGCTGGGCGTCATCGCGATGCGTCCGTTCGGCGGCGGTGGCTTGCTGCGACGCCCGTTCCCGGCCGAGCTCGGCGCCGCCGGCCTGACCGGCTGGCCGGAGGCGCTCGTGCGCTGGTGCCTGGCCGACGAGCGGGTCACGGTCGCGATCCCGGCAACGGCCACGTCGGAGCACGCCCTCGCCAACATCGCCGCCGCGGCGATGGGCCCGTTGTCGCCGGAGCTGCGTGCTCAGATCGGCCGGCTTGCGAGCATGCGCTGAGGCGATCGTCGTCCCGGACCGACCGGGGCCCGACCTCGCCAACCAGGGCCAGCCACGCCGACCGGCATCGGCGATGATGGGGCCGGAGGTGCGAGATGGAAACCGTGACGGTGGTCCTGAGCGTCGGCAGCGATCGCGTCGATGAGTTCGAGGCGGGGTTCCGCGAACACGAGCTGCCGGTCTGGCGCGACCTGGAATCCCGCGGGCTCCTGATCGCGGCGACGCTCAGCCGGCTGGACATCTCCACGGTCCCCGTCGAAGGGGCGAGGCAGTACCTGGTCGCCTGCGTCTTCGCCACCGGTGAGGGTCATCACGCCCACGACGACCACCCGGGCTTCAAGGCCTGGAACGCGCTCGCCGACGCCTACCAGGTCGGTGATGCGCAGGCGTTCGGAGGCGAGACGATCGAGCGGCTCGGCATCACAGGCTGACCCCGGGTAGCCCCAGAGCGGTGGCGGTCAGTCGATCCGACGCGGCGACGTGATGATGAGCAGCAGCAGCCCCGCGACGATCGGCGAGGTGAACAGCGCCAGCAGGAACCACAGCGGGCCGCTCTGGCCGCGCTGCTGGGCAACCCAACCGATCAGGAAGACCAGTAGCAGGTAGGCGATGACGGACACCAGGGCGAAGATGGCGAAGGTGCCCGAGACTTCCATGCACGCAGTATCCACCCGTGCCGGTCCCCGGGGGCGGCTTCGAACCAAGGAGGTAGATCGAGTGAAGATCGGCGCCATCGTGCCGCAGGGTTGGGTCGGTGAGTACGACGGTTGGGACCCGCTCGACGCGTGGCGCAGGACGACGGAGGTCGCCCGGCAGGCGGACCGGCTCGGCTTCGAATCGATCTGGCTGTTCGACCACTTCCACACGGTCCCGCGCCCGACCGACGAGATCACCTTCGAGTCGTTCACGTCGCTCTCGGCACTCGCGGCGCTGACCGAGCGCGTCCGACTCGGCCACATCGTCATCTGCACGGCGTTCCGCAACCCGGGGCTGACGGCCAAGATGATCTCGACGATGGATTCGATCAGCGGCGGCCGGATGGAGCTCGGGATCGGCGCCGGCTGGAAGCGCGACGAGTGGCTCGCCTACGGCTACGGGTTCCCCGAGACGAAGGAACGGCTGGCGCGGCTGGGTGACGACCTCGGGGTCATCAGCGCGATGCTCGCCGGCGACAAGCACCAACATGCGGTGTACGAGGGCCGCCACGCGCAGGTCCGGAATGCCATCAACGTCCCCAAGCCGATCCAGCGGCCACGCGTCCCGATCATGGTCGGTGGCAACGGCCCCAACGTCACCTGGCGACTGGCGGCCCGCCACGCCGACGAGCTCAACGTCGACGGCATGTCGCCGGCCGAGGTCGTCGAGGCACTGCCAGTGGTCGCACAACGGTGCGACGAGGTGGATCGCGACCCGACGACCCTTCCGGTCTCGGTCCACGTCTGGACCGAGACGCTGAGCATCGCCGGCCCGGCGCGTGTCGATCTCCTGGCGGGCTACCGGGCGGCGGGCGTCAGCCGGGTCATGGGGCTCGTCCGCGCCTCCGCCAAGACCGACGAGGCGCTCGAATCCCTCGTCGAGGACGCGCGGGCGGCTGGGGTCGAGTTCGGCTGATCGCCAGCACCGGTCTAGAGGTCGTACGCCTGCGGGTGCTTCGGCTGGTAGACGAGGATCGGCCCAGCGCCCGGCAGCTCGAGGTCGGCGGCGAGGCCGAACCCGAAGTCACGCACCTCGCTGCTGAAGACCGCCCCTTTCGCCTCGAGCTCGGCCTTCGTTGCCGCGATGTCGTCGCACATCAGCGAGATCGAGTGATGCCGCGGCGCCGAGTACGCGTGCTCGCCTTCACCACCGGACGTCGGATGGACGCCCATCTCGCTCGGGCCGGTCTTGAAGATCTGCCACGGCGGGACGGAACCCGGCTCGACGACGAACGGCCAGCCGAGGACATCGCGCAGGAACGCGCGGGTGGCCTCGGGATCGTCGGAATAGATGAGGGCGTGGATGGCCTTGATCATGGGTCGCTGGGTTCCCTGGATCCGCCCCCGGTGAAGAACGCGACGAGCACCGGCGCGAGGATCGCGGAAGCGGGCCCGTGGTCCTGGCCGTCGAGCGTCCGGTGGCCGGCGTTCGGCAGCGTCGCGGCCAGCATCCGGGCCGAGCGGCGCATGAATGGCGGGCTCACGCCGCCATCGAGGACGAGCGTGGGAACGGCCATCGACGCCCAGCGCCCCAGCGGCGCCGGATCACCGGCCATCGTGTCGCCCATGACACGGCCGTCGCAGGCGAGGGTGTGGGCGAGCGCCTCGAGACCCGCCCACCAGGGCCCTCGTCGCATCTCCGCCAGCGCCGCGTCGGGGATCGTGTTGGCGACGGTCATGAAGTACGCGACGGCGTCGCCGCGACGACCGGCCGCGATGAGCGCGTCGAGGTGCGCCACGAAGTCCCTGGGAACCGGCGGCCGGCTGTCGTCCACGATGAACGGCGGCTCGTACAGCGCCAACCGTGGGATCGGGAGGCCGGCCGCGGCTGCCCGAAGCGCGAGGACCGCACCCGATGAGTGCCCGAAGACGAACGACGAGCCGCCCGCGGCCTGGAGCAGCGCCGCGATGTCCTCGATCTCGCGCTCGACCGCGTATGGCAGCGTATCCCCGCTGTCGCCGCGGCCACGACGGTCGTAGGCGATGACCGTGAAGGTTCCGTCGAGGTGACCGGTCACGTCCGCGGCGGCGGCCCGAGTGGACAGGGCACCGCCGACGAGGATGAGGGCCGGTCCCCCACCCGACCGATCGAACGCGATCGCCGTTCCGTCTTTCGAGTGAACGGTCTGCATCGCGCCTGTATGCGGGACGGGCATCTCCCTGTCAAGGCCGTCCCGACCGCCGGGAAAGTCACCCAGTCCCGGCGCTGGACGTACGGTCCTGACCCATCCGACTGGGCTCTGGCGCCGATCGCCGCGGGCAACGTAGCCTGCTGCAATCGGTCAACGCCGTCCCCGGCGTGGGTCGATCGACAATGGCAAACCCGTCGCGAGGCGGGGACGCAAAGCCACGGGCCTCACGCAGGTAGCCGGGCTGCCGAACAGGAGGTGGACCTTGGAGGTCCAGCGTTTCTCGCGCGCGCGTACCCTCGCGCATGCGACCTTGACCCTCGGGGCGGTCTTGGCGGTGCTGCTCGCAGCCGCCGCCGACTTCCACCGCTGAGGAAACCGCGGCCGCCGGGCGTCCCACGTCCGGCGGCCGTCCCTTACCCGTCCCTTCCCGGGTCTCTCGGGACCGGCGCCTTGCGCGCCTCGAAGCCGAGCCTGCGCGCCTCGCCCACGGTCAACGGCTCCATCCGTTTCCACGCGAACGCGGTGGCGATCGCCTCCCAGACCGGGTCGAGATCCCAGTACGCGCCGTGCGATTTCGGGAAGTCCGCGCCCGAATGGACGCGCAGGTCCACCACGCTCGCCAGGCCATCGGTCCGGCGGAACAGCGGCTCGGCCAGGAACGACAGGAAGTCACGACTGTCGTAGACGTTGAGCCACGGCACCGGCAGGGAGGGCGGGTCGGCCTCGTCGTACGGCAGCGACGGGATCGCATCGAACGTGTACAGCAGCGGCGCCTGCGAGCCCACCGTCACGCATGCCTCGACCGGTGCCTCCGGCCAGCTCGCGAGCAGGTCGACGAGCGCGATCCCGCCGAGGCTGAGGGCGACCGGCAGGACCGGCCGTCCACGAGCGGCCCGAGCGGCGACGGTGAGGTCCGCCTTGAGCACCCGCTGGATCGAATCACGATGCCGGTGGTAGCCGATGACGTCGGCCATCATCTGCGGCCCCAGGATGTCGAACAGCGCCTCGCGCCGATCCTCGAAGTAGTTCGTGGCGATCTTCATCACGACGTCCTTGCGGACGCCCGCACGGAGGATGGGCACGGGCATCGGCGACGGCCGGCCGCGGCGGTGGATCGCCTTCTTCCAGTTCCCGAGCCGCAGGTCGGACCGGCGCCGCCACTCCGGGGCGATGACCGTGACATCCCAGCCGCGGGCCCGGACCTGGTCCTCGATCCGCGCCACGTTGGCGACCAGCCCCTCGGAGGTCTCGGCCGCGCCGTGGACGAAGAACAGGATGCCACTCGGTCTGGCCGGTGCGGCGGACGGGCCGGCCGGGGCCGTCGGTCGTGCCATGGTCGGACCATACACGCTGCGCCGCCCCGCTAGCATCGTGGCATGGCGACCCGACCGATCCAGCGACCCGCGTTCGCGGCGATCCTCGGCTGCGCGGGCCTGCTTCTCGTCGGCTGGACGAGCCTGCTGGTCCCGTCCCTGATCCGCTCGATCGAGCACGACTTCGCCCAGACCGACGCAGCCATCGGCGTCTTCTTCTTCGTCAACGCAGTCGCCTACGTCGCTGGCTCGATGGGCGGCGGCCTGCTGACCGAGCGGCTCGGCCGGCGCGTGGTTCTGCCACTCGGCGTCGGGCTGATCACGGTCGGCCTGTTCGGGCTGGCGAACGTGCCGACCTGGACGGCGTTCGTGGTCGTGGCCATCCCGTTCGGCCTCGGCTCGGGCGCCGTCGACGGCGGCATGAACGGCCTGACGCTCGACCTCTACCCGGCGAGTCGTGGGCGGGCGCTCAACCTCGTGCACCTCTTCTTTAGCCTCGGGGCGCTCGCCTCCCCGCTGGTCGTCGGGCGGCTGGTGGAGGCGGGGACGGCCTGGCAAGCGGTCGTCGCCGGGACCGCGCTGGCCACCATCCCGCTGGCCGTCCTGGTCGCGGTGGCGGACCTGCCGTCGGGGCGCCACGCGGCTGACACCGGCTCGACCACCCCGGCCCCGCGGACGCCCTGATCCGCTCGATCGAGCACGACTTCGCCCAGACCGATGCCGCGATCGGCGTCTTCTTCTTCGTCAACGCGGTCGCCTACGTCGGTGGCTCGATGGGCGGCGGCCTGCTGACCGAGCGGCTCGGCCGGCGCGTCGTGCTGCCGCTCGGCGTCGGGTTGATCACGGTCGGCCTGGTCGGGCTCGCGAACGTGCCGACCTGGACGGCGTTCCTGGTCATGGCCATCCCGTTCGGCCTCGGCTCGGGCGCCGTCGACGGCGGCATGAACGGCCTGACGCTCGACCTCTACCCGGCGAGTCGCGGGCGAGCGCTCAACCTGGTGCACCTCTTCTTCAGCCTCGGGGCACTCGGCTCGCCGCTGGTCGTCGGGCGACTGGTGGAGGCGGGGACGGCCTGGCAAACGGTGGTCGCCGGGACCGCGCTGGCTACCATCCCGCTGGCGGTCCTGCTCGCGGTGGCGGACCTGCCGTCGGGGCGACACGCCGGTAGCACCGGCTCGACCGCCCAAGCCCCGCGGACCTGGCTCGCCCTGCCACTCATCGCGCTGGCGATCGCGATCGCCTGCTATGTCGGCGCTGAGATCGGCGTCTCGGACTGGCTGGTCCGCTTCCTCGCGACCGCGTCGCTCGGACTGGCCACCTCGGCCCTCGCGCTGTTCTGGGGCTGTCTGGCGCTCGGCCGCGTGGTCAGCGCCGTGCTCGGTGACCGGTTCGACCATGCCGGGTTCGCGGCCGCCTCGGCGCTCGTGGCGTCGGTCGCCCTGGTCGCCGCGGTCCTCGTGCCGTCGCTGCCGGCCTCGATCGTCCTGTTCGGCGTCGTCGGGTTCGCGTTCGGGCCGGTCTATCCGCTGATCATGGCCGTCGGCGGCGACCGGTTCCCCGACCGGGCGGCCGCGGTCAGCGGCTTCCTGTCGGGCTGCGCGGTGATCGGCGCGATCCTCTATCCGCCGGTCATGGGCTTCGTGTCGGTCGGCGCGGGCCTCGGCGCGGCGATGGGCGGCGCCGCCGCGCTCGCGCTCGCCTGCGCCATCGTGCTCGGCCTGTTCAGCCGGCGCTCGGGGCGCGCCGTCACGGCCGGGGTCGTGCCGGCATCCCGATCCATCCACGCGGAGTAGGCTGGCCGGGTCGAAGTCCGCAGGGGATGGCGACGATGGCGACAGGCAGCTCGAGCGGCTCGACGGCCGGTCCACGGCCGATCTCCATCCTGCGCTGCGCGAGTTGCGGGTCGGCGAACCGCATCGGCCCGAGCGCTCGCGGTGCGCCCTCATTGCGGCACCTGCGGCAAGCCGCTCGCCTGGGTGGTCGACGCGGATGAGTCGACGTTCGAGGTCGAGGCGGCGGCGGCGCCGACCGTGGTGGTGGACCTGTGGGCGCCGTGGTGCGGGCCGTGCCGGATCGTCAGCCCGATGCTCGACGCGTTCGCGCGTGAGCACGCCGGTCGGGTCAAGGTCGTCAAGGTCAACGTCGACGACAACCTGGGCCTCGCGCGGCGGTTCGACGCGATGAGCATCCCGACGATGGTCGTCCTGCGCGACGGGCGGACCGTCGATCGGATCGTCGGGGCGCTGCCCCAGCCCGTCCTGTGGGTCACGCCTCGAGCCGCACCTCAAGCCGCCGAAGGCGACGGCACGCGCCCGGGTGACGCCGGGTCGCGGCCGTCGCGGGCCCGCGACCCAGAGCGACACGGACCAGACCGCCAGCGCGACCAGCACCACCGGCACGAGGACCGCATACGTCCCGGTCGCGTCATACGCCGCCGCGCCGATGTAGACCGCGAGCGTGCCACCGACCGGGTAGGCCACGGCGAGCAGCCCGAAGATCGTCCCGAAGTTCGGGCCGCCGAACACATCGCTGAAGGCCGCCGAGCGGACCGCGATCGTGGCGCCGGTCCCGAGGCCATGGACGGTGATGCCGAGGATGGCCAGCCCGGGCTGCGAGGCGACGAGCCCGATCGCCGCCACGACGCCGCCACCGACGAGCACGGCCGCCGCGAGCCCGATCACCCGCCGCCCGAAGCGGTCCGACAGCCAGCCGCCGATGACCTGCCCTGCCACGTAGGCGAGTGCCTGCAGGCCGAGCGCGGCGGCGGCCGCCTCGGCCCGGATCCCGGCGTTGACCGCGCCCGGGATGAAGGCCTGGAGGACGCCCTCGTCGAAGACCCCGATCGCCGCGGCACCCGCGAACAGGACCCAGAACCGCCGCGTCCGGATCGTCCGCCGGATGCTCCGGCGGCGTTCCGTGCTGCCCGGCGGCGGGATCTCGTGCGCGGCCGAGACCGCACCCGGGGCCGAGGTCTCATGCAGGCCGCTCGCCCGGGCGGCAACGCCCGACTCCGCCGCGCGCAGGGCCGTCTGGCCCGCGCTCATCGGCTCGCCGACCCTCCGGCCGGAGCGGGTCGGTGGCGGCTGGCCGGGCGCGATCGGGCCCGCACCGGGCGCGATCGGGCCGGCGGCCGTCGCCCCGATGGGCCGGACCGGTCGCCTCGAGCTCGGCCCCGGGACGACGATGGCCGGCCCGCTCGTCATCATCCAGACGAAGGCGACGCCGACCAGGCTCGACGCCATGAACACCAGGGCGGTCGACCGCCAGCCGGCGGTCTCGATCAGCCCGGCGGCGATCGGCAGCGCGACGGCCACGCCGATCCCGGGACCCGCGTAGGCGATCCCGAGCGCGAGCCCGGACATCCCCTCGTAGCGGCGCGCGACCGCGGTCGAGGTCCCGATGAAGGCGAGCTGGAGGCCGATCGCCATCAGCACGGCGTAGGCCAGGATCACCAGCGAGATGTCGCCGGCCAGGTAGACGGCCAGCCAGCCGGCCGCCAGCAGGACCATCGAGGCCGTCAGCAGGTCGCGGTCGGCGAACTCGTCGTAGGCTCGCCCGAGGAGCGGGCTGGCGAGCGCGGTGACCAGCAGGAACATCGTCCAGGGCGTGACCGCGAGCGAGCGGCTGATCCCGAACTCGTCGGCGAAGGCGATCGAGATCGCAGGGAACGTGTACAGCCCGCCGTAGGCGATCGCCCCGACCATGAACGCGCCGACGAGCGGGAGCGAGACACGCGTCGCCCGGCGAGCGATCGGGATGGCCACCGGTCGGGGCCCGCGGTCAGGCGGTCGGCTCTGTCAGGGCCGCCAGCCGGGCCAGCGAGGTCTCGAATGACGTGCCGATCGGTCGCGGCGCCAGGACCCGGAGCATGAACGTGTTGCGCAGCGAGCCGGGTTCCGCCTCGAGCCGGTACGTCACGCGCGAATCGGACGGTCCGTCGAGGTCGATCGAGATCTGCGCCGTCGCGTCCTTGGCGAACACGACCGACCCGGGCTCCCCGTCGACGCGTTCGGCCTCGTGATGCCAGCGCAGGAGGGTGGGCGGGTTCCAGAAGGTGATCACCGAGTCGATCTCGGTCGCCTTGCCGCGGGCATGGCCCGACATCCGCTGCCGCTGCCCGACCCCGGATCCGGACAGCACCACGCAACCCTCGGCCTCGGTGAACCACTCCGGCCAGCGGGTCACGTCGGACACGACCGACCAGACCGTGGCAGGTGACGCCGCGATGCGTCGCGACCGCTCGAACACGATCATCGTGGATCCTCAGCTGGCTGCCGGCCGAACCGCTCGACCACGTCGGCCCACTGTACCCCGCAGCTTCCTCCGCAATGACGAGAACGGGACGGCGCCCACGTCGAGCCGCTTCGCGCCGAGGAGCCGCCCGAAGCGCGACATCCCGAGCGCCAGCGCGTCGGCGAAGGCGGCGTCCTTGGCGAGGCCCTCGTCCTCGAGCCACAGGCCGTTGATCACGAGCGTGCGGGTCGACCGGTCCAGCTTCGGGTCGAACCGTCCGACGAGCCGGTCACCCCACAGGATCGGCATCGTGTAGTAGCCGAACCGGCGCAGCCCCGCGGGCTTGTAGACCTCCCAGACGTAGTCGAACCCGAACAGCGCCTTCGCGCGGCCGCGGGCGCTGACCGGGTCGAGCGGCGACAGGAACGACGCCTCCTCGGTCGTGGTCGTCTCGATCGGGGCCCACGATGCCGGGACCCGGCCAGCCTCCAGTCCCGCGATGATCTCTGCGTCGGCACCGACCGCCAGCTGGACCGTCTTCCAGCCCTCGACGCGGACCTCGACCAGCGACCCGTCCGCGAGCTGGCGCGATCGCCAGGCGCCCTGTTCGTCCGCGGCCACGGTCCGCCGCAGCACGAGGTCGAGGCTGTTGATCCGGCTGCCGAGCCCGGCGGCGGCGAACCACTTGAGCATCATCTGGTCATCGGCCTCGGCGGGGTCGATGTCGCGCAGAGCCCAGGCCGGCGCGACTGACTCGGTCAGGGCATAGACGCGCTCGAATCGATCGCGACGGGTCACCATCGCCTCGCCGATCCGCCACAGGTAGTGGAGCGCCAGCGCGCTGTCCTTGCGCCCGCGGTAGTGGTCGATCCGCGTGCGGTGGCGCATCTCGAAGTCGCGGTTGCTGACCTCTCGCCCGGCGCGAAGGATGGCACGCATCTCCTCGATCGCGGCGCCGTGCTCATGCTCGACGTCGCGCCAGTGGCCCTGCCCGCGCTCGCGGTCCATCAGGACGCGAAAGATCGGCAGCTCGGCCATCGGCCGGACGGCCAGCCAGCCGCCCCACTCGAAGAACTCGCGACGCCCGTAGGTCAGCGTCGCCCAGTCGTCGATGGCGTAGTCCGCGACCCGACTGTGGAGCGCGAGATCGTGCGCGCGTGCGACAACGACCAGCGGGTCGAGCTGGAGGTCTTCCATCGCCCGCATCGCGTCACCGGCGCCCTCGATGCCCCGCCAGCGCCGCCCCGGCCAGAGCCCCCCGCGGCCCATGACGTAGCGTCGGGCGGTGGCCGCCGAGATCTCGAGCATCCGTTCGGCTACCGCCGGAGACCGACCGGGTCACCCGTCATGCGGTCGCCGGCTCCCGCGCCGGGTCGAGTGATGCCAGGACGCGGCCGACGGCCACGGCGAGATCGTCCACGTCGGATGGGCTCGCGATGGCCGGGATCGCCCCCATCCCGCGCGGCGCCAGGTAGAACCCCTCGAGCAGGAGTCCGAGGAAGAGCGATGCGCCGCCCGCGACGCCGGTCGCGAAGGCCGTCACCCGCTCGCCCGAGAAGACCTGGAAGAGCGAGCCGACCGTCGTGACGCGGGCATCGAGCCCGTCGCGCTCGATGATCGAGGCGACGCCAGCGCGCAGCCGCTCGCCGAGCGAGTCGAGCCGGAGGTAGGTCTCCGGCGTCAGCTCGCGCAGGGTCGCCAGGCCGGCCGCGGCCGCGACCGGGCTGCCGTTGAACGTCCCGCCGTGGCTGACCGCACCCGGCCGGCGCGCGTCGAAGATGTCCATCACGTCCGCCCGCCCGCCGAAAGCCGCCAGCGGATAGCCGCCGCCGATGATCTTGCCCAGCGTCGTGAGGTCGGGCCGGACCCCGAACAACGCCTGGGCTCCGCCCGGGGCGACCCGGAACGAGATGATCTCGTCGAAGATCAGCAGCGCGCCGTGCCGATCGGCCAGCGATCGGAGGAAGGGCAGGAAGTCGGGTCCCGGCGCCCGGATGCCACCGGCGCCCTGGACCGGCTCGATGATGATCGCGGCCAGTTCGTGCTCGCGCCCGCGCAGCGCGGCCTCGATGCCGTCCGGGTCGCCCCAGGGCAGGTCGACGATCAGCCCGGACATGACGTCGGGGACCCCCGCGGTCCCGACCATCACGCCGTCGTGAGTGCCGTGATAGGCGCGATCGAACCGGGCGACGAGCGGCCGCCCGGTGAATGCCCGCGCGGCGCGGATCGCGAACATCGTGGCCTCCGTGCCCGAGCTCGTGAAGCGCAGCCGCTCGACCGACGGGACGCGTCGCCGGATCTCCTCCGCCAGCTCGACCTCCGTCTCGGTCGGTGCGGCGAAGGCGGACCCGCGGCGGACCTGCGCCTCGACCGCGGCGACGACCGCGGGATGTGCATGACCGAGGATCAGCGAGGTGTAGTTGCCGAGGAAGTCGCGATAGCCGTTGCCGTCGACGTCGCGGATGCGCAGCCCGGCGCCGGACTCGATGTACGGCGGATACGGAGGCGCGAAGACGGTCGTCCGGGTCGATCCGCCCGGGAGCGACGCCGTCGCCCGCTCGAACAGGGCGCGCGATCGCGGCGTGCGCGCGAGGTACTCGTCGATCAGGGTCATCGCGCTCGGCTCCTTCGGGACTGGCCGCTCCACTTGATGGCTATGCAGATCCGGTTCGAGGGTCTACCATAGGCTATGTAAAGGCTGCGGAATCGTCCGCGGTCAGCAATCGTGGCTCGACGCATAATCTCGGACTCCTCTCACGACTGACGCGAGAAAACCCGAAGGGATCGCGTTGGCTACCGAGAGGAGTTTTCGTTTTCGTGTACAACGACAAGAATCTGACGTGCGCGGACTGTGGACAGGAATTCGTGTTCACCGCGTCCGAGCAGGATTTCTATTCGCAGCGTGGCTTCACCGAGCCCCGCCGCTGCCCATCCTGTCGTGCCAGCCGCAAGGCTGCGCGCAACAGTGAGGGTGGTGGCAGCTCGTACAGCTCCGGCGGCGGCTACAGCTCCGGCGGCGGCTATTCCAGCGGCGCCGGCAGCTACGGCGGCAGCGGCGGGGGCGGGTACGATCGCGGTCCCCGCGAGATGTTCTCGGCGACCTGCTCGTCCTGCGGCAAGGAGGCCTCGGTCCCCTTCCGCCCGACCAGCGGCAAGCCGGTCTATTGCAGCGATTGCTTCCGCAGCCAGCGCGGCGGCTGATCTAGTCCTCTCGGCGCGGGTCGGTCTCCGACCCGCCTGAACCAGCGTGATCTCGACCCGGGTCGTCAGTCGACCCGGGTCGTTCCATATCCGGGACGCACGGGACGACCGGGACCATCGGCCCGCGGCGACCGGGACCGGCCTTCACCCGCTCTTCACAGGCCGGCGCCATCGTCGTGCTCCATCGACCACACATCGTCGAAGGAGTCCGACCCATGCGCGACCACGGCCGACAACTCGCCCTCAGCCTCGTCCTCGGTCTCGGCTCGATCGGGGCCGCGATCGTCGCCCCGGCCGCGACGCTCGCCGCGTCGACCGCGGCACCAGCCGGCACCACCGCGACCTGCGACGAGGGCCGCTGGCCGGCCTCTGCCCAGGGACAGCCGGCGACCTTCCACGCCGGCGCCCGGGCCGGCGACTACCTCTGGCACAACGGCACGGGCTGGCACCTCCGGTTCACGCATCCGGGCTCGGCCCGGGTCGTGTTCAGCGGGACCGTCGTCTCCGACGCGCCGCTCAGCGTTACCGGCTTCAAGCTCGAGACCGGCGACACGTTCACGCTCAGCGCCGACAAGCTGACGCTCACCTACCGCTTCGTGAACTTCGGCCGGATCGACGGCCTCGACGTCCGTACCGCCTGCGCCACGCACTTGAGGTTCAGGGGCTCGATGGCCGGCGCAAAGCTCCCGATCGGACGGATCCGGATCGGGCGGGCGAGCCATCATCCGCTCCAGAACCCGTTCGTCATCCTCCGGAACCCCTAGCCGGCGCGGGCTTCGGAACGGGGACACCGCCCGCTACCATGGCGCCATCGACACGACGCTGACGCCAGCCCCGGACGCCGACGAAGGCGCTCCATGGTTCGAAGCCTCGATCCCCGAGATCGAGGCTTCGCTGGCGTCCGGGGCATTCAGCAGCGTCGAGCTCACCGAAGCGTACCTTCGCCGTATCGAGCGGCTCGACCCGGTCCTCCATGCGGTGATCGAATCCAATCCGGATGCCCTCGACATCGCGGCGCGCCGGGACCGAGAGAGGCGGGCGGGACGGTGGCGGGGGCCGCTCCACGGCATCCCGGTCCTGGTCAAGGACAACATCGCGACCAACGATGCGATGGAGACCACCGCCGGCTCGCTCGCGCTGGTCGGCAGCCGAGTCCCGCGGGACGCCCGGCTCGTGGCGCGGCTCCGCGCGGCCGGCGCGGTGATCCTCGGCAAGGCCAACCTGTCGGAATGGGCCAACTTCCGCGGTCTGGTCCCGCCCGCGGTCAAGGAGGCCGGCCTCCACCTCAATGGCTGGAGCGCACGCGGCGGCTTCACCCGCGATCCGTACGGGCTCGCCTGGGACCCGTGCGGATCGAGCTCGGGTTCGGCGGTCGCGGCAGCCGCGAACCTGTGCGCGGTGACCATCGGGACCGAGACGGACGGCTCGATCGTCTGCCCGGCGGGCCACAACGCCATCGTCGGGCTCAAGCCGACGGTCGGGCTGGTCGCCCAGGACGGGATCATCCCGATCTCGCACAGCCAGGACACCGCCGGCCCGATGGTCAGGACCGTCACCGACGCGGCGATCGTGCTCGGCGTGATCCGCTCGCCGTTCGGTCCGGTCGCCGGGCGCCGCCTGCCACGCGACTACCGGACCTTCCTCCGCCGGGGCGCGCTGCGCGGCGCACGGATCGGCGTCGACCGTCGGCTGTTCGGCGACGACGGATCGGCCGATGCCGGGGGCAACGAGGTCGCCGAGCGAGCGCTGGCGGTGATGGCCGAGCTCGGCGCCACGCTCGTCGACCCGATCGTGCCGCCCGACTCGAAGGCGGTCTCGGAGGCGGAGCTCACGGTCCTCTTCACCGAGTTCAAGCACGACATGACGGCCTACCTGGCGGGTCTGCGCCGCACCCGGATGCGCTCGCTCGGCGACCTGATCGCGTTCAACGATGCGCACTGCGACGAGGAGCTCCGCTTCTTCGGGCAGGAGCTGTTCCACGTCGCCGACGAGACGACAGGGCTCGACGACCCGGTCTACCGCGAGGCCCGCGCGCTCTGCCTCCGGACGATGCGGACGGACGGCATCGACCGGATCCTCGCCGAGGGACGGCTCGACGCGATCGTCGCGCCGGCGTACGGCGATTCGTCGCCTGCAGCTGTCGCCGGTTATCCCAGCATCTCGGTCCCGACGGGCATCAGCGCAGATGGCCAGCCCGGCGGCCTCTGGCTGACCGCCGGGTTCCTCGGCGAGCCGGCGCTGCTGGGCTTCGCCTACGACCTCGAGCAGGAGATCGGCGGCCGGCCGCGCCCGACCTTCGCGGGCACGCTGCCGCCGGCGCCGCCCGACGCCGGGATCTGCGCGATCCCGGTCGCGGATCGACCCCGGACGCGCCGGGTCGACCTGCCACCCGACGTCTGAGGGGCGCGCAGCCGAGCGTCGCTATCCTTGGCGACGTGGACCCGATCGTCGCCTACGCGCGGACCGCCGACTCGGTCAACATCGCCTACTGCGTCCAGGGTTCGGGCCCCGGCTTCGTGCTCATGCCGGGCGTCCCGTTCAGCGACTTCGCGGCCGAATGGCAGATCCCGGTCCTGCGCCGGGCCTACCTCGGCATGGCCGACCAGCTCCGGATCGTCCAGTACGACGGGCGCGGGACCGGTCATTCGCAGCGCGTCGTCGACGACCTGACGCTCGACGGGATGCTGCTCGATCTCGACGCGGTCGTGGATGCCGCCGGGATGGATCGCTTCGCGTTGTTCGGCTTCTACCACTCCGCGCTCCACGCGATCGCCTACGCGGCGCGCCACCCCGAGCGCGTCTCGCGACTGGTGCTGTTCGGCGGGGCGCTGCGCGGCTGGGAGCCGATGAGCGGCGCCGGCACCCAGGCGCTGTTGAGCCTGATCGACCGCGACTGGGACACCTTCGCCGAGTCCGTCGCGCACGCCTGGCTGGGCTGGCCCGACGACGACGAGGGGCGACTCGCTGCCGCCTGGTTCCGGACCGCCTCGACGCCAGACGTCGCGCGCCGCGTGCTCCGCGAGGCATCGTCGATCGACGTCACGCGCGACGCGGCCGCCGTCCGGTGCGAGACGCTGGTCCTGCACCGGCGGGATGCCACGGTCATCCCGCTCGAGCTGTCGGAGCGGCTCGTCGAAGCGATCCCGCGTGCCGAGCTGCGGGTGCTCGACGGCTCCTCCGCGGCACTCTTCTTCGAGGGGACCGACGACGTCGTCCACCAGCTCGTCCGGTTCGTGACCGGAGCGGACGAGACCCGCCGTCCGGCACGACCGACGCGCGGGTCGGTCACGGCGACCGGGCCCTCCGTGCTGACCGCCCGCGAGCTCGAGGTCCTGCGCCTGCTCGCCGCGGGCGGGACGAATGCCGAGATCGCCGGCGACCTCGGGCTGTCCGTCAACACCATCGAACGTCATGTCGGCAACGTCTACCGCAAGATCGACGCGCGCGGCCGGGCGGACGCCACGGCCTGGGCGATCCGGCGCGGCGTCGCCTGACGCTCCGTACGGGGGTTTTCCGTGAGGCCCGGCCGACGGCCGTCCGGGATGGCGGCGAGCCGGCCGCCGCCCAGACTGGAGCGAGTCCAGCATCCCCGCCCGAGGCTCCGTCCGACATGACCGTTCCGATCGTCGATCCCGCACCGTCGCGCCTGCGCGAGCCGCTCCGCCGGCTCATCGCGGCGACCAACCCGATCCTGCGCCCGCTCGCCGGGACCCGCTGGTTCAGGTTGTGGGGTGTCATCCATCACCAGGGCCGACGCTCCGGCCGGCCGTACGCGACCCCGATCGTGGTCCGGCCGTCCGGCGACGGCTTCGTCATCCCGATGCCGTTCGGCGAACGGACGAACTGGGCCAGCAACGTCATCGCGGCCGGCGGCGGCTCGATCCGCTGGGCCGGTCGGGACCACCTCGTGACCGACCCGCGTATCGTCGCGTCAGCCGACGCGATGCCGGCCTTCAGCCCGATCCAGCGGGCACTGCTGCCGCGCTTCGGGATCGTCCGGTTCCTGCACGTGACCGAGGTCCCGGCGAACTGACGCAGGACGTCACCCGGCCCCCGCCCGCCGCCGGGTCCGTATCATCGGACCGGCAGCGAGAAGGAGGAGCGGGTGAGCAACCTGGTCGACATCGAGACCCAGCCGGTCATCGACGTGTGGGGCGAGGCCGTACGCGCCCGAAAGATCGACGGTGAGCGGATCACGCTGTCGGTCGTCGAGCTGGCGCCCGATGCGGTCGTCCCCGGCCATCGCCACGAGAACGAGCAGCTCGGGATGGTGATCACCGGCTCGATCACGTTCACGATCGGTGACGAGCGCCGCGAGCTCGGTCCGGGCGGCACCTGGCGGATCCCGTCCGACACGCCCCACCAGGCCTCCGTCGGGCCGGCCGGCGCGGTCGTCATCGACATCTTCGCCCCGGTCCGCACCGACTGGGAGGCCCTCCCGAGCCGGGCGCCGACGGCGCCGGTCTGGCCCCGGCACGACTGACGCCGCGGCCCGGCGGGCGGGTCAGAGGTCCAGACAGGCGGTCCATCCCGGGCTCGATGACGCACCCGAGGCGTTCCTGCGGGCCTTTGGTGGACAATGCACTGAAGTCTTGAGGCTCCCCCGGTTTCCCGGCGGGTCCTCGCGTTGATCGTTTCTCAACCGATTCTCAGGAACGGGCCGCAGGCTGGGCCGACGGCCGGCCCCGGCCGGGTGCAGGAGGAGTCGTGCGCGAACGAGGCGTCCAATCACGTCGGGTGGAGCCCGGGAAGATCGAACCGGCTCGCCGCCCCGCCCCTCCGTCGCGCGGTGGTGGCAACTTCTGGCAGGCGCTCGCGATCATCGCCCTCGTCGCCGCGACCGCGGGCTGGACGACCGTCGCGGTCCTCGCCCTGCGCCCGACGACCGCGCCCGCCGCCGCGACCGACTCGACGGACCCGAACGCCGGAGCCGACGTCACGGACGCGCCTCCGCCGCACGACGTCCCGGCCCTCGAAGCCCAGTTGCCATCGAAGGTGAACGGGGCCGCGCTGGAGGCGGACAGCTCGACCGGGGACACGCTCTTCGGGGGCGACCCATGGAGCGACGCGATGTCCGCCTGGCTCACCAGCGTGTCGAAAGGCCCGAGCGACCTCCAGTACGCCGAGGCTGCCGATGCCGCGAGCCAGCTCGACCTCTTCGTGACCGTCTATCGCGTGCCCGGCATCAGTGGCACGGTCCTGCGCGACGCGATCGCGAACGCATGGAAGAGCGGGAGCACGACGACGAAGGTCAGCCAGGCGACGATCGGCGGCGTCGAGGTCACCAAGGTCGTCCTCGATGAGTCCTCGACCCCGACATACCTGTATGTCCGTGGCGACCTTGTCTACGACGTCGACACGAGCGACGAGTCGATCGTGAGTGCCACGATCGGCGCCCTCCCTGGCGCGTCCGGGGCGCCGGCGACATCCGGGTCGCCGGCCAAGAGTCCCGCGCCCGCGGCGTCACCGACCAAGTAGTCCGCCGGCCCTCGCTGGGGCTCAGGCGCGCCTGAGCCGCCGGAGGTTGTGCGGGAAGGTCGGTCCGGGCGGCTTCGGGATCGCCGCCGTGATGGTCGGGTCTGTGGCCGCGTGTCGCCGCGCCAGCTCGAGCTTGAGGCTCTCCTCGCCACGGGCCATCGCCCAGCGGTGATTCGCCCTGAAGATCGGCTTCATGATGATCGACAGGTTCTTGAGGACGCCCTTCTCGGCGATCACGGTCCAGTCATAGACGACCGTGGTCAGCGGCCCGCGCGGGTCGCCCGGTTCACGATCCCGGGCGAGGGTCCAGATCCCGTGCCCGACGAAATCGCCGGTCGCCTCGATGCGGAATCCGGTCGGCGGGTCCGATTCGGTGACCGTGAACCGCCAGCGCAGGGTGTACGGCAGGAAGCCCTTCGTCCACAGGTCCACGACCTTGCCGATGCCGCGCTCGTCGCCGGGGGCCACCTCGCTGACGGTCAGGTAGACCGACGGCCACCAGCGGGCCAGGGCCGGGGCGTCGCCAAGGACCTCGGTGATCTCCTCGGGCGTCGCCGCGATGTGCCAGACCGTGGTGAAGTGGTAGTCGTTGGAGGCCACGGCCGGGGTGTGGAGGTGGCCTAGTCGCGGTTCGAGCTGCGGCGCGGTCGCTCGTCCTTGGGCGGCTTGGGCTCGTGGCCTGGCCGCGGCGGGCGCGGGGCGGTCCCGGGTGCCATGTCGGGCCTCTTCGCCTCGGGACCGCGAGCTCGCGCGACCGCGACCGATTCGGCGAAGGCCTTCGCGGTGGCTGTCGGCAGACTGCCCATCCACGCGGCCTCGATCTGCTTGACCCGCTCGGTCTCGGCGCTGCGGCGCTCGCGCTCGAACTTGGAATGCCTCGCCACGATCCGTCCTTTCGGTGCACCGTCATGGGGTGCGTCGGACGAGTGTACCCGAGGTCGACGCGGAGACCACCGGTCCGGCTCGTCGCCTATCCTTCGCGGGTGAGCCTGTACACGCTCGACGACGCCCACGAGCTGATCGCGCCGGTGATGATCGCCGCGTTCGACGGCTGGGTCGACGCTGGCTCGGCGGCGACGACGGCGCTCGGCATCCTGGCCGACGACGCAGAGGTCGTGGCGACCTTCGATGCCGACCAGCTGTTCGACTATCGGGCTCGTCGGCCGCCGCTCGAGATCGTCGATGGGCGCCTCACGGAGCTGACCTGGCCCGAGCTGCTCCTTCGCCGGACGCGGCTCGACGAGCGCGACCTGCTGATCCTCGTCGGCCCCGAGCCGGACTATCGCTGGCGCGCCTTCACCGCCGACGTCATCGGTCTGTCGGCACGGCTGGGTGTCGTCCAGTGGATCAGCCTCGGGGCGATCCCGGCCGCCGTGCCGCACACCCGCCCGGTCCCGATCATCGGCACGGAGGCGTCGCCCGGCCTGCTCCGCGGGCAGGTCGTCGCCGGGCCGTCGGGGACGCTGCGGGTCCCGTCCGCCCTGGTCTCGGCCCTGGAGATCGAGGTCTCGGCCGCCGGGATCCCGGCACTCGGCTACTTCGCCCAGGTGCCGCACTACGTCTCGGGACCCTACGCGACCGCGGCCCTCGAGCTGCTCCGGGCGCTCGGAACGCACTTCGGCACGACGATCCCGGCGGGCGAGCTCACCGAGGAGGCCCGCGAGCTGCGGGCCCGGCTCGATACCGCGGCGGGGCTCGACCAGACGACGCGCGAGTACGTGGAGCGACTCGAGGTCCTGTACGACGAGCAGCGGCTGCCGTCGGGCGACGATCTCATCTCCGACATCGAGCGTTTCCTGCGGGACCAGGGCGGGGCGACCCGCGGCTGATCCGGCACGAAAGTGACGGCCATCCGCGTTGGGGACGCAGATGGCCGTCGTCGGTGCAGCGAGATCGTCGACGGACCGCCGTAGAGGCAGTTTTGTCGGCTCCGCCGCCGCCCGGCATCCCGCCGGAGGGTCGGCGCGTGACCGGACGAGGGTCTCAGTGTCCGGCGGTCCGTTCGCGACGCCGTCACCTTAGGCGCGGCGCAGGCGACCCGATACCTGCCATGTGTCATGAACTGGGCATGGACGGATGTCCATGCCCACCGAGACGGTTCGGCTGCGCGGCCCCGTGACGCCGGCTCGCCTACCATGCCGAATCTCGGGCCCCAGCTTGCGAGACGACCATGACGTTCGACCCGGATTCCCAGCTCGACCCAGGCCAGGTCACCGATCGCCGCGGGATGGGCGGCCGGGGCGGCATCGCCCTCGGTGGCGGCGGCGCGATCGGCCTCATCCTGCTGCTCGCCTACACGCTCCTCGGCGGGAACCCGAACGATCTCGCTCCGATCCTCGAGCCCGGCGCCGTGACCGGACCCGGGAGCACGGCCCTCGCCACCGACTGCAAGACCGGCCAGGACGCGAACACTCGCGACGAGTGCCGGGTCCTGGGCTACGTCAACAGCGTGCAGGCGTACTGGACGACCGAGTTCAAGACCTCGGGCAAGCCGTACGAGCCCGCCAACACCGTGCTCTTCACCGGCGCGACGCAGAGCGGCTGTGGCCCCGCGAGTCGCGAGACGGGCCCGTTCTACTGCCCGCCCGATCAGCTGGTCTACCTCGATGCGGGCTTCTTCGACGACCTCCGGACGCGCTTCGGCGCCCAGGGCGGATCGCTGGCCGAGGGCTACGTCATCGCCCACGAGTACGGCCATCACGTCCAGGATCTGCTCGGCACGCTCCAGGGCAACAACGGCGACACCGGTGCCCAGAGCCAGTCTGTCCGGACGGAGCTCCAGGCCGATTGCTTCGCCGGGGTGTGGGCCAACCACGCGGCGAGCACCGGCTTCCTCGAGCCGTTGACCGACGCCCAGATCGCCGACGCGCTCGACGCCGCGCAGGCGGTCGGCGACGACCGGATCCAGAAGGCGACCAGCGGCCGGGTCGACCCCGAGACCTGGACGCACGGCTCGTCGGCCCAGCGCAAGAAGTGGTTCACGACCGGCTACCAGACGGGCGACCCGACCGCGTGCGACACCTTCGGCGGCGGGATCTGAGACCGAACGCGCCGCGAATATGACAGGTTCTGGCATGAATCGCGATACCATGGCGGCGTGCGCGCATCGCGACTGGTCTCGCTGCTCCTGCTGCTCCAGGCGCGGGGCCAGCTGACCGCGGCGGAGCTCGCGACGGAGCTCGAGGTCTCGGAACGGACGGTCCACCGCGATGTCGACGCCCTCAGCGCGTCCGGCGTGCCGATCTACGCCGAGCGCGGAGCGCACGGCGGCATCCGGCTGGTCGATGGCTATCGCACGCGATTGACCGGCATGACCGGCGACGAGGCCGAAGCGCTGTTCCTGGCGGGCCTGCCGGGACCCGCGGCGGAACTCGGGCTCGGGACCGTCGTCGCCGCCGCCCAGCTCAAGGTCCTCGCGTCGTTGCCCCCCGAGCTGCGAGCGCGCGCATCCCGCCTGGTCGAACGGTTCCATCTCGACGCGGGTGAATGGTTCCGGACGAGCGAGCCCGTCCCATCCCTCGCCGCACTGTCGGACGCGGTCTGGAACGCGACGCGGATCGCGATCGACTACGACCGTGGTGCCGGGCCGGCCCGGCGCGTCATCGAGCCGCTCGGGCTCGTCCTCAAGGCCGGGATCTGGTACGTGGTGGCCGGCGCGGACGGCCAGGTCCGCACGTTCCGGATCTCGCGGGTGGTCGGCGTCGAGCCGAGCGACGAGCGGTTCGAACGCCCGGCGGGTTTCGACCTGGCCGCCTACTGGGTCGATGCGGCCGAGGCCTTCGAGCGCGAGGCGCCGCGCATCGAGGTGGACGTGCGGATCCGCCCGGATCGCCTCGACCAGCTGCGAGCGGCCGTCGGTCACGCGACGGTCGACGCCGCCCGTGCCCTGCCGGAGCCCGATCCGGACGGCTGGCTACGGCTCCGGCTGCGGCTGGACTGGCCGGACGAGGCGCCGGCCGCCATGCTCCGCGCCGGGCGCTGGGTGGAGGTCCTCGGCCCGCCCGAGGTCCGTGCCCGGGTCGCGTCGACCGCTCGAGCCATCGCCGAGCGCTACGCCGGCGATGCCCTCTGACGGCTCGTGGTCGCGGGCCATGGCCTCGAGATGGGCACCGCGCCGCAGGTCCGCGCGGATCTCGCGCTCGAGGTCGGCTTCGCGAGCGCGGTGGAGTTCCAGCAGATACATGGCGGACGTCTCCAGGTACACGGCGGGTCCTCCGTCTCGGTTCGCGATCGCCCGATCGCGTTCCTGGACCGTACCAGTCATACCTGCCAGAACCTGTCAGGAATGGCGCCGACGCCGCCTGGGATCAGCCGTTGATCGACAGCCTCGGGACCGTCGAGGTGGCCATCCGCTCCTCGAACCGCCGGGCCGCCTCGTCGAGCTTGGCCAGGTGCTCGGCCAGGCGCGATCGCGCCGCCTCGGCCGCCGCGTCGAGGTTGGTCAGCTCGAAGATCCGCCAGTGGCGGATGATCGGCAGCAGGACCTCGTCACGGTGGACCCGGATGTCGTAGATCCCGGCCTTGGCGATCTGCGCGGCCTTGCGCACGAAGCCCGGGATGCCGGCCCCCGGCATCTTGAAGGCGAGCACCTCGTCGACGATGGCGCAGACAGCCGCCGAAGGCTCGATCACGAGGGCGGCGGCGATGATGTCGCGGTAGAAGACCATGTGCAGGTTCTCGTCGGCGGCGATCCGGATCATGATCCGGTCGGCGACCGGATCGTCCGAATAGCGCCCCGTGTTGCGGTGGGAGATGCGCGTCGCGAGCTCCTGGAACGTCACGTAGGCCAGGCCGCGGAGCGTGTCGGGAGAGTCGTGGTCGTAGCCCTGCTGGACCTGGGTCATCCGGCCGCGCTCGAGCAGGACCGGATCGATGTTCCTGGTGACCGTCAGGTAGTCGCGCAGGACGATCGCGTGGCGACCCTCCTCGGCGGTCCAGCGCCCGACCCAGTTGATCCACGCCCCGTCGCCGGCGCCGAACATGCCGTGGATGAGCCGGTGGTAGCTCGGCAGGTTGTCCTCGGTCAGCAGGCCGATCTCGAAGGCCGTCTGGGCGACGCCGGTCAGGCGCGGCTGATCGGGCGTCCAGGGCTCCCTGTCGAAGTCGCGCCCGAGGCGATACGGGATGTAGTCGTGGGGGAACCATTCCTGGGCGACGGCGGCGTGTCGGTCGTAGAGGCGACCCGCCTCGGGCTCGAGATCGTTGAGCAGGGATCGCTGGTCGTAGTCGGTCATCGTCGAAGGGTAATCGCGATGCGCCGGGGTCACCGTGGGACGTGTGCGGGCCTGCACCGGGCACGCGACGGTCCGGCTCTCCGCTACGCTCTGCCGGTGATGCGGATCGTGATCGCCACGCGCTACGTGACCGCGCTCCGCGAGGGCGGATCGCTGCCGGGCCTGGTCGAGGCGGACGACGACGGGCTGTACGTGGTCAAGTTCCGAGGGGCCGGCCAGGGTCCCCGCGCGCTCGTGGCGGAATGGCTCGCCGGCGAGCTGGCGCGAGCGATCGGGCTCCCGGTCCCCGACCTCGTCGGGGTCGAGCTCGATCCGGCGCTCGGCAACGCCGAGCCCGATGAGGAGATCCACGATCTCGTCAACGCCAGCGGCGGCCTCAACCTCGGGATGGACTTCCTGCCCGGCGCGCTGGCCTTCAGCCCGGCGGCCGCGACCGCTCGCGCGGTGATCGACCCGGCGTTCGCGGCCGACGTCGTCTGGTTCGACGCGCTCGTGACGAACCCGGACCGGACTGCCCAGAACCCCAACCTGCTCGTCTGGCACGGTCGGCCGTGGCTGATCGACCACGGCGCGGCGCTGTACGTCCACCACACCTGGCGCGACCCCGACGCACACGCGCGGCGCCCGTTCGAGCGGATCGCCTCGCACGTGCTGCTGCCGTACGCCGGACCGATCGCGGCCGCCGACGACCGACACGCCGCGCGGATCGACGTGGAGCTCCTGGCCGAGCTGACCGACGCGATCCCCGATCGCTGGCTCCCCGACGATCCCGCGATCGGGGACGCGGCCGAGCAGCGCGCGGCGTACATCCGTTACCTGACCAGGAGGCTCGAGGCGCCGCGCGCCTTCGTCATGGAGGCGGATCGTGCCCGAGCCGCCGCGTAACACCTTCCAGTACGCGATCGTGCGCGTCGTGCCGCGCGTCGAGCGTGGGGAATGCCTCAACGTCGGGGTCATCCTCCTGTGCCGGTCGCGGCGCTTCCTCGCCGCACGGATGGCGCTCGACGAGGGACGCCTGGCGGGCTTCGCACCCGACCTCGATCCGGCGTCGATCCGGCCGCACCTCGACGCGATCGGACGGATCGCCGCCGGCGACCGGACGGCCGGGCCGATCGCCCGGCTCGGGACCGCCGAGCGGTTCCACTGGCTCGTGGCTCCGTCGAGCACGATGATCCAGGCCTCGGAGGTCCACACGGGCCTGTGCGACGACCCGGCGGTCGAGCTCGACCACCTCGTCGCGACGCTGGTCGACTAGCGGTTCGGCTCGCTCGCTCGGAGGCGCGCCTCGGCATCGTCGAGCGCATCCTCGAGTGACGCGGTGCGGGCGGCGGTCGCGACCTCGATGCACAACTGGACCCCGCCGGCGTCCTCGGCGCCATCGTCCGTGCGAAAAGCGTGATCGAGACGGTCGGCGAGCCGCCGTGCCGCGCGTCCGCCGGTCTCGGGCAGCAGGACCCGGAAGCTTGGGGCGCCGACCCGAACCGCCCGGTCCGTCTCCCGCGCCTCACGCCGGATGACATCGGTGAGCCGATGCGCGGCCTGTTCCACGGCCTCGCCGCCGGCCGCGCCACCAAGCTCGATGAGCAGCACGGAGGCCGCGCGGCCGTACCGGGCGTGGCGTGCACCCTCGTGCTTGAATGCGGCCTTCCAGTCCAGGCGCGTGTCGAACTCGAGCGGGCGACGGACTCGTGTCACGAACGGTCGGCGGGGCGTCGCGTCCGGTCCTTCGAGGAACGCCTCGATGGTCTCGGCGGCGCGCTCGTCGCCGACCTCGTCGTGATGGTGCTCCGGGAGGACGAATTTCCTCGTCCGGCGCGTGCGCGGCGGCCGTGTCTGCGGAGCCGAGGCGGCGAGATCGGCGGGATCGGGCACGGGCGCCAAGTCTAGCGCTCCGTGCCGGATCAGGCCGCCGGCCCGTCCGGCGTGACCCCGGCAGACGGGCCGGAGCGGACCCTGGTCGCGGGTCCTGACGCTGTCGACGCGTCGCCCGGTCAGCTCGCGGAGCCGGCCCGGAGGGCGGCCTTGTGCGCCCTCTTGCCGGCCTGGTAGGTCGCCAGGGCCTCGGCCGAATCGACGTCGCCGAGGGTCGGCCAGGTCGGCGCGACGTCCTCGTAGCCGGGCGGCCGGACACCGAACCGCTTGCCGAGGACGGCGATGAGCGACTTCGCCTTCATCTCCCCGATCCCGGGCAGGCCGAGCAGCCGCCGCTCGAGGTCCGGGCCGTCGACGGCCTCGCGCCAGACGCGGGCGGCATCGTCGTCGTAGTCCGTCGCGATCGCCGCGGCCAACGCCTGGATCTTGCCGGCCATCGCGCCCGGGAACCGGTGGAGGGCGGGGCGCTCGCGGAAGACCGTGTCGAGCTCGGCCGGGTCCATTGCGGCGATCCGGGCCGCATCGAGGTGTCCGAGCCGGCGCTTGAGCTCGGCCGGACCACTGAACGCCTTCTGGACGGTGACCTGCTGGTCGAGCGCGAAGCCGATCAGGAGGGCCAGCGGGTCCTCGGCCAGCAGCCGGTCGGCCTCGGGATCACCGGTGAACGGGAGCGAGTCGGGCGTCGTCATCGGCCCATGGTAGACCGCGGCCGAGCACCGTCGCAGGACCGCAGGAAGCGCCCTAGACCATCCGTCGTGGGAGGCCGCTCGCGATCCCGACCAGCCCGGCCCCGACCATGAGCAGGCCCGCGCCAAGGAAGAGCGCGGTCGCATGGCTGTCGACGACGACCGCCGCCAGCGCGAGCGAGAGCGGCGCGGCGACGACGGAGCCGAGCATCAGGAAGCTCATCGCACGACCGAGCATGGCGGGGTCCGTGCGTCCTTGGACCCAGGCGATGACCACGATGTTGACGTAGCCGTTGAGCGCGCCGACGCCGAGCAGCACGGCCCCGATGACGGCCATCGAGGATGCGACACCGACGATCCCGAGGCCCGCACCCATCAACAGCACGAACGCGAGGACGATGGAGCCGAAACGGCGCGGCCGTGGCAGGGAGCCGGCGAGCACCACGCCCAGCAGCGAGCCCGCGCCGAAGGCCGCCAGGAGCAGGCCGAGCGCCACCGAGTCGCCCCCGAAGCGGACGAAGACCAGCCACGGCAACCCGACCACGGCCGGGCCGGTGAACGCCAGGTTGGCCGCCGTCGAGAGCACCACGATCGAGCGGAGGACGGGGTCGCCGAGGATGGTCCGGGCACCGACCATCAGCGATGCGGCGATCGACGGGCGGGCGACGTCGGAGTCGGACACGGCGGGGGGCGTCGTTGCGTCGGGCCTGCTCGTGCCCGACGCCCGCGCGACCCCGGGCCGGCCCGGCGTCGCGCCGGACCGGACGAACCAGAGCGCCAGCGCGGCGATCGCGAACGATGCCGCGTCGATGACGAATGCCGCCCCGACACCGGTGAGCGCGACGGCGAGCCCGGCGACCGCCGGCCCGACAGTCCCGACGAGCTGCCCGGTCGCCTGCATGACCGCGTTCGCGGCCGCCAGTCGATCCGCGGGCACGAGGCGCGGCACGAGCGTGTTGATCGCCGGCAGGAAGATGGCGTCGACCGTGCCGAACGCGACGCCGACCAGCGCGAGATGCCAGATCTGGATCCGCTCGCCCAGCACGAGCGCAGCGACGAGGGTGGTGAGGACGGCGCGCAGTACGTTGGAGGCGAGCGCGATGTCGCGCGGCGAGAACCGATCCGACAAGACTCCGCCGAGGAGCAGGAAGATGCCGCGCGGGATGGCCGCCGCCACGAAGATCAGTCCGAGCGCGAACCCGGACCCCGTCAGTCCGAGCACGAGCCAGGCGAGAGCGACCGTGTTGAACTGGTCGCCGAGCAGCGACACGCTCTCGCCGAACCATACGAAGCGGAAGTCGCGGTTCGCGAGCGGCGCGATGAGCGGGAACCGTGCGACCCGCGCCAGCGCGCCGGTCGTCGCCCCGAGACCGGTCATTCGATCGAGATCCGGACGCCGCTGCCGCCGTCGTCGACGTCGAGGATCGGCCCCGTCGTCCCGGCCGCGATGGCCTCGCGGATCCGATCCGAGGTCGCCCGCGAGATGCCCGGGACCTGGTCGAGCCCCGCCCGGCCGAGGGCCAGCGGGATCCGCAGGTTGAGTACGTCCCGCCCGTGATCGGAGACCTGGACCCGCAGCGCACGAGGAGGTTGCCGGTCGGACGATGCGCGCGCCCCGGGATCGTTCGAGGATGGCGGGGCGCCGGTCGGACCGCCGGCTCGCGACCGAGCGTCGATGGCGTCGAGGCGTCGATGAGCGGCGCCGCCTCCTCGGCGGTCAGGTGGCCGTCGGCGACCAGGCGGAGGATCTCACCAAGCGGGTCGTCAGCCATCGAGCGCACCGTCACCCGTCTCGGCCGTCCCGGCCGACGATTCGTCGGGCCCGCCGACCTGGTCGAGGGCCTCGAGCCGTCGGCCGGCCTCCGTCACGTCGATCTCGCCGCGCTCGAGCGAGCGCAGGATCGCGATCCGGGCGTCCTCGTCGGTGGCCTGCCCGGTCGCCCGTCGGGGCAGCCGGGGCCGTCGTGGCGAACGTGATCGGAATCCGTTCCGTGTCGTCGTCTGCCGCGCGGCTCCGGTGCCGGCGCTGCAGGGATCGTGGCGGCTTCGGCCTCCGGCGCGGCGGCGACCGGCTCAGGCTCGGGCACCGACGCGGGTACCGCGACCACGGCGACCGTCGCGAGCGGGATCGCTCGAACGACGCGCAGGTCGCCGGACATCGAGCGGAACGAGACCACCGGTCCGGCCTCGCCGACGACCAGCGATCGCCGGCCCGGACCGCCCCCCGACATCCCCTCGATGTCCGAGCGCAGGTCGCCGGCCACCGTCGTCATCTCGACCCGGATGTCACCGACCGGCGCGAGCAGGGCGTCACCGCTGACGGTCTCGACCCGGAACGGGCCCGGGCCGGCCAGGCGGCCGGCCACCTTGAGGTCGCCGCTGGTGGTCGCGACCTCGAGCGACGTCAGCGTCGCGGCTCGCACGTCGATGTCGCCCGAGACGACCCGGGCCGTCAACGACGCCTCTGCGGTGGCGGTGATGTCGACGTCACCCGAGACCGCCTCGATGTGGATCCGGCCGGTCACCCCCCGGAGCGTGATGTCGCCCGAGACCGTGCGGTAGCGCTGATCGCCGGCGAGTCCGTCGACGTGCGTCTCGGCGCTCGCCCCGTCGAGGACGACCGTGGCCCGGCGCGGGACCTCGATCTCGAGGTCCGCGCCTCGCCCCGCCGCACGCAGGCCCGCGATATCGAGCGCCCGACCGGCCCGAAAGGCGGCGCTCCCGGGACCGAGCTCGATCGAGAACGTCGCCTCGAGGTCGCGGCCGCGGACATCCCGGGCGCGGATGGCGTCGCCGTCGACCGCGTGAAGGCGGACCGTCCCGCTGCGCAGGCTGACGGCGAGCAGGCCGTCGGCGCCGATCGTGTGCTCCAGGGTCGAACCGATCGTCGTGGTCACCGTGGGGCCCTCCCGAGCGCTCTGATCGCGCTGGCCGCGTCCTCGGCGCTGATCTCGTGGCGAGCCAGGGCTTGCAGGATCTCGTCTCGCGTGCCGGGCGCGGCGGGCGAGGCGATGCCGGCCTCGTCGGCGTCGTCGCCGTCGGGGCGCGGTCCGAAGCCGAGGGCTCGGACGAGCGCCTCGACCCGGGAGCGGACGGTCGGATAGCTGATCCCGAGCTCGCGCTCCATCTCGCGGAGGTTGCCGCGCGAGCGCAGGAAGCTCTCGAGCAGGGTGAGCTGATCCCGATTGAGCCGGCCGAAGCGGCCGACGCTGAAGTCGCCCTCGAGGGTCGTCCCGCAACTCCCGCAGCGGAGCCGCGTGACGGCCAGCTCGCCGGAGCAGATCGGGCAGGTCGAGATGACGTCGTGCGCCATGGTGGCCTCCTACCGCCCCGTGGCCCGGACGGGGCTGGTGGTCCGGCGCTCGCCGCGGGACGGTGCGACGGCGCGGGTCCCGGGGGCGACCGCCTCGTCGAGGACCGGCAGGATCTGTCGTCGACGAAGGTCCGCCTCGACCCGCTGTTCGCGATCGGCCTGATGGACGTAGAGCAGGTTCAGATCGAACATGACGCATTCCCAACGTGCTGTCGTTGCTTGATGTGCATCGTTATAGCAAGTCCAACATCACTTTGTCAAGTAGCAGTCACTTTATTGAACCTTCTTCACGAGTCGTCATCCGTCCACGAAGGGACCGGTCGTTCGTCCGGCACGCGACGCCACGCGCGTCGGCTGGCGAGCGACCGGCGGCGGATGAGACTGCATCCATCGGCCGGCCGGATGCGCCAGCCGGCGAGACGTCCGGAAAGGAGTGCGTCAGATGACCACCCAGATCGCGGTCTTCGGGTCCGACGCGTCGGACGTCCTCCCGGCGGCGCTCATCGTCCTGCTCACCATCCTGGCCATGCTCGGGATCGTCGCCAACGTGGCGACGGCCTGACCGGCCCGCCCTCCACGCAGACATCGGCCCCGGCGGGATCGACGATCCCGGCCGGGGCCTCCGCGTTCGACGCGTGATCGAGGGAGACCTCCGATCAGCTCCCGCGGAACGTGGCCGCGGTCAGCCCGAGGCTGCCGGCGACCGACCGGTAGTAGCGACCCGGGGTCTTGGGATCCATCCAGTCGCGAAAGGCGGGGTTGCGCGGCGACTGGAACTCCAGGGCGTTCGCGCTGCTCCAGTTCGGCGAGCTCCGGAAGATCGTCCCGATCGAGCGGTCCGTCTTGAACAGCCCGTACAGGATGTACGAGGCGTCCGTGATCCCTTCGGCGAAGACGGCTCGCGCGTTGGCCCGCAGGAACCCGCTCGCGTAGTTGTCGACGCGCGCCTTGGCCGTGGCCCTGGTCGGGTTCGGCGAGCCCCACTCCGAGTTGCCCGACGCGTAGCACAGGCGGTTCAGGATGACGACGGCGTTCGGCGCGAGGTTGATCTGCGTGTCGATGTAGTACTCGCCGTAATACTTCCTGTTGCTGTTGCCGTGGCCGGCCGACGCGTTCAGGCCCAGCCCGTCCTTCGAGTACTTGCTCCACGCGCCGTACGGGCTCGGCGAGCCGTTGCCGTGGCCCAGGTAGATGAGGACCTTGGCTCCCTGGGCGGCCGCCTTGACCCGGCTCCAGGTGGCATTCGGGCTGTAGATCTCGACGACGGTCGCCCCGTACGAGCGAGCCTGCGCGGCGTAGCGCCTGGCGTTGGAGATGTAGTTGGCGGTGTTCGATTCGACCGGCCCGACGACGATCACCACCTTGATCCCAGTGGCCGATGCCGGGAAGGGGTTCGCCAGGCCGATGGCGGTCACCAGCGCGAGCGCGAGACCGCACGCCATGGACCGGATCGATCGACGGCTGGACGCCCGCTGGGCGCCGTCTTTGTGGACTCGCAAGACTCATGCCTCCTGTCCGCCGGAACATCGCGCGGTGGCGCGCGACGACGGTGGGTGATGCCGCCGGCGGCAGGAGACGTGGCGAGGTGATCGACGACGGACGGCGCGTCGGGACGCGACGGATCCGACGGGATGGATCGAGACATCGATCCAGGGTGGCTGGGTTGGGGGACCCGGCCGGTGACAGGTTCCTGCCGTTGGGGGGCGGCGTTCTTCTGTTTAGCCCTGTCTTCGGTGCTTGGCTGAAGCGCCCAGAGTATGCCAGTCCGAGGGCACGGCCGTCAGTCGCGACCGGGATCCCGCACGATCGGCGCCACGATCGCGTTGCACAGGCGCACCAAGTCGCGCGGGGCGAGTTCGAGCTGCAGCCCGCGCCGGCCGGCCGAGACGAAGACCGTGTCACGCTCGAGCGCCGACGGATCGACGATGACCGGGAGTGGCCGCCGCGAGCCGAGCGGGCTGATCCCGCCCACGACGGAACCGGTCGCATGCTCGGCCTTGACGGGTTCCGCCATCACCGCCCGGCGACCGCCGGCAGCGGTGGCGACGCGCTTCAGGTCGAGCTCGCGATCGACCGGGACGACGGCAAGGACGAGCCCGTCGCCGACCTGCACCACGAGCGTCTTGAACACGCGCGCCGGTTCGACGCCCAGCGCGGCGGCGGCCTCGTGACCGTAGTCGGGGCGCTCGTCCCGCGCTCGGCCGTGCCGTTCGGGCAAGGCGTACGGGTGGACGCGATGGACGACCCCGGCCCGAGCGACAAGCTCGAGCGCGCGGGTCGCGGCGGCGGTCACGGTCCGATCGTAGCCATTTCGGCTATGCTCGGGGGGCTTGTCAGCCGACCGCGTCCATCGACGCCCGGTGACCGGCCGCTGTCGCGCTCCTGATCGGTGCCCGCGGCGGGGACCACATTCAGGAGCGACCGCTTGACCTTCGATTCACTCGGCCTGTCGGCCGACCTCGTGCGCATGGTCGCCGAGGAGGGGTACGAGACCCCGACACCCGTCCAGACCGCGGCCATCCCGCTCGTGCTGGCGGGGCGCGATGTCCTCGCGGCGGCGCAGACCGGGACCGGCAAGACCGCGGCCTTCGTGCTGCCCATCCTCGACCGGCTGCGGGCACACGCGAACACCAGCTTCTCGCCGGCGCGTCACCCGGTCCGCGTCCTCATCCTCGTCCCGACCCGCGAGCTCGCGATGCAGGTCGACGAGAGCGTCCACACGTACGGGCGGACCGTGCCGTTGCGATCGACGGTGGTCTACGGCGGGATCCCGATGGATCCCCAGATCAAGGCGCTGCGGGGCGGCGTCGAGATCCTCGTCGCGACCCCGGGCCGGCTGCTCGACCTCGTCGGCCAGCGGGTCGCCAACCTCGGCCAGGTCGAGATCCTCGTCCTCGACGAGGCCGACCGGATGCTCGACATGGGCTTCCTGCCGGACATCCAGAAGATCATCGCCCTGCTCCCCGCCCGCCGCCAGAACCTGATGTTCTCGGCCACCTTCTCCGACGATATCCGGCGACTGTCCGGCGGGATCCTCAACGACCCGGCCACGGTCGAGGTCGCGCCGCGCAACACCACGCTCGAGGCGATCCACCAGCTCGTCTACCCGGTCGATCGCGACCGGAAGGAGGCGCTGCTCGCGCACTTGATCCGCAAGAAGGACCTGCGCCAGGTTCTCGTCTTCACCCGGACCAAGCTGGCGGCCAGCCGGCTGGCGACCCGACTCGATCGCGAGGGCCTCGATGCCGTCGCGATCCACTCGGACCGCTCGCAGCCCGAGCGGACGCGGGCGCTGGAGGGCTTCAAGTCGGGCGATATCCGGGTCCTCGTGGCGACCGACGTGGCCGCCCGCGGCCTCGACATCGAGGACCTGCCGGTCGTCGTCAACTTCGAGCTGCCGTGGAACCCACAGGACTACATCCACCGGATCGGCCGGACCGGGCGCGCCGGCGCCACCGGCGAGGCCATCTCGCTCGTGTGCATCGACGAGACCGACCTCCTGCGCGGCGTCCAGCGGATGCTCAAGCAGGCGATCCCGTGGACGGTCGAGGATGGCTTCATCCCCGATCGCGATGCCGAGCCGCGGCCGCTCGGGTTGCGTGCCGGTCACGCCCGGACGAGCCCCGAGCACCACGCCCATCCGAAGCCGGTCCGCCGGCGCGCGGGCGCCGGGAGCGGCCGCTAGGCTCCGCGGGTCGGGTCTAGGCCAGCCCGCCGGCGGTCCCGATCGGATCCACCACGGCACCCGGGAAGAAGAAGCCGAGCATCAGGTCGGCCCGGATGCGCTCCACCGCATAGCGGTTGACGAGCGCGTGGTCGCTGGTGGCCACGCCTGCCTCGGGTCGCGCCCTGACCGAGAGCCGGATGTCGCGAAGCATCAGGAACTCCCCGGACGGACGGGTGAGGGCACGGCCCGGGTCGAAGCCCGGCTGCGTCGGGAGCTCGCCCTCGACCGTGTAGGGCCCCGCTTCGAGGTGGATGTGGTGCCATGCGGCGTGGATGGGGCCGCCGGCGTCGTCATCGGCGACCGCGACGAGGACGTCGTCGCTCGGGATCGAGAGCGAGCCGGCGGGCTGGGCGGCCGGATCGTCGAGACCCTGCCAGGCCGCGCCGTCGAGCCGGAGGGCGCCGCCGTCCTCGAGGGCATCCCGGAGCGCTCCAGGGCGCGCGAGGGTGCCGCTTGCCATTCCCCCACTCGTGTAGGCATCGACACGGATCGCCATGGTCGTCCCTTCTGGGCGTGACCTGAGTATCGCCTGCCCGGGAAGGCACATGGAAGACCCGAGGGTACGGGGCATGGCCAGCCGCTCGTACCGTCCGGTCAGGGCAGGATCGCGCAGCTCGTGCAGTCGGCCTGCGGTGCCAGCGCGAGCCTGAGGAGGCTGGCGACGATGGGGTTCGTGTCGGACCGGCTCTGGTTGGTGAGGACGGCGATCGCGATCCGCTGGTCCGGCAGCCACCGGACGACGGCCCGAGCCCCGAGGTAGCGGCCCGAATGGCCGACCGTCGGCACGCCGTCGACGACGACCGACTGGACGCCGAGGCCGTAGGGGATCGATGGCTTGAGCTTCGCGGTGCGGAGGACGTCGTCGAGCATCGCGTTGCGCGTCGGGACGGTCGAGCGCCGTCCCCGCGTACAAGGCCCGCGCCCAGCGGACGAGGTCCGTCGCGGTCGTGGCGATCGATCCGGCGGCGCCGGCCGCGGTCACGACCGAGGTGAACGGCGCCACAGCGGTCCCGTCCGACAGGTCGATCGCGGGAAGGGCCGGCCCCGAACCCAGGAAACGGTAGGCGTGGACGACCGGGCCGCGCGGCTGCTCGACGGCCTGGTAATAGGTGTGGTCGAGCCCGAGCGGGCCGAGGAACCGCGTGCGCAGCTGGTCGGCGACGGTCGCGTGGCCGACGGCCTCGGCGACCATCCCGAGGACCAGGTAGTTCGTGTTCGAGTAATGCCACGCGACGCCCGGCTTCGACAAAGGCTTGCCGAGGTACTTGAGCGAGCGCGCCGGATCCCAGGCGAGGGTCGGCTTGCTCAGCAGTGCGTGGTCGACGCCGGGGCCGAAGAAGAAGTCGCCCAGCCCGCTGGTGTGGTCGAGCAGCTCCCGGATCGTGATCGCGGGATCGATCGGCAGGCTCGGCAGGTACGCCTTGGCCGACGTGTCGAGGCCGAGCGTGCCTTCCTCGACGAGCGCGAGGATCAGGGCCGCGGTGAAGGTCTTGGAGACGCTCGCGACGGGGAACGCGGTGTCGGCGGTCACCGGCCGCGCAGCCGCGACGTCGGCGAGGCCCGCCGTCCCCGTCCAGGTCGTTCCGTCCGGGAAGGCGATGGCCACCGAGATGCCCGGGATGCCGGCCCGCGCGCGGAGCGCCTCGAGCCGGGCGTCGAGCGCAGCCCGGAGCAAGGGCGTGGCGGTGGTCACTCCCAGGTGCGGGATCGTGAACGGGCGCGCGAGCGCCGGCGCGCCGGATGCCCGTGGCGTCGGTCGCGGGGATCCGGCGGCGGGCTGGGCAGGGGCGGTCGCCGACGGCGCGACACCGGTCGTCGCGATGGCGCCCGATGTCGTCGCAGTCGGCGGGGCCGAAGCGGCGCCGAGCTGCGCGACCCGTTCGACGGGGACCATCAGCAGCGGCGCGCCCAGCCAGGCGCCGATGGCGAGGGCGACCAGCACGACGGCGACGGCGGGACGACGACCGATCCGCATCACCCGTGACGAAGGCGCGACATGATGGCCGCACCATAGCGCGACCCGGTCGCCTGTACCATCGGCCGATGACCCACGACTCCACCGCCGCCTCGCTCCTTCGATCCGTCGGCCTCATGGCCGACGGTCCAGCCGTCTGGGGGCGGTCGGTCCCGGCCCAGGGACCGGGCGTCTTCGTCATCGAACTGCCGGCACCGCTGCCATCGGCACCGATCGAGCTGACCAGAGTCGGCAAGTGGATCGAGCGGGTCGAGACGCTTCGGCTCGACGGTGAACGGCCGCTCTCCAAGGCTGTCGCGGCCCGCCTCGCGGCCTTCTGGCTCCCGTCGCAGACCGTGCTCTACGTCGGGGCGAGTCAGTCCTCGGTCGCGCGCCGGGTCGCGGCGATCGCACGGACCGAGCTCGGCGACCGGCGGCCGGCGGCCGGCGGGCACTGGCTCAAGACGCTGCATTCGCTCGACGGCGTGAAGGTGTGGTGGGCGGCGACCGCCGCGACCGAGGAATACGAGGACGCGCTGCTCGCGGCGTTCGCGACCGGCGTCCCCGAGGCGGACGTGGCCGGCCTCCCCGACGCGAGCGTGGTGCTCCCGTGGGCGAACCTGCGGCGTCCGACCGGCGAGCGACGGGTGACGGGGCTGACCGGTTCGCTGATCGCCGAGGTGGTCGAGCCGCCTTTCCCGCCGACCAGCGTGGTGACCGTCCCGGACGGCGACGCCGACGGCGCGCGGGGCGAACCGCCACCACCGAAGCGACGGGTCACGACGCCGCGCGCGCCACGGACGGTCGTCAAGGCGCCCCCGCTCGCGTCCGCGGCTCCCTCATCGAACGTCGGGGCAGTCGCCCTCACCGCGGAAGGCGACGCGCGTCTGCGTGCCGAGCTCGACGAGCTGACCCGAGTCAAGCGGCCGCAGATCATCGCCCGCATCCGGACCGCCAAGGAGCACGGCGACCTCAAGGAGAACGCCGAGTACCACGCGGCGCGCGAGGAGCAGTCGTTCCTCGAGGGGCGGGTCCAGGCCATCGAGGCACGGCTCCGGTCGGCGGTCATCGTCGACGCGCCGGCGGCCGGGTCGCACGTCGGCCTCGGATCGGTCGTCACGGTGGACGACGACGGCGAGACTGTCAGATACACGATCGTCGGCGCTGACGAGTCCGACCCGGGTGGCGGGCGGATCTCGTCGTCCTCGCCCGTCGGCCGCGCGCTCGTCGGCCGGAACACCGGCGATTACGTGGTGGTCGCCACGCCCGCCGGGGAGCGCCGCTACCGGATCCTCGAGATCACGTAGTCGCACGTCGAATCGAGAATCGCGCCGCGAGGCTGGTGCCGGCGAAGGCGGCGCCAAACCGAGAATCGCGCCGCGCCTACTGCTTCGGCGGTTCGACCAATCTGTGTTCGACTGCGTAGAGGGCCGCTTGCGTCCGCGACGCCAGCCCCAGCTTGCCGAGGATGTTCGAGACATAGGTCCGGGCCGTCCGTTCGGTGATGAACAGCGCGGTTCCGATCTCCTTGTTGCTCATCCCCTGGCCGAGCAGGTTCAGAACGTCCTTCTCGCGATCGGTCAGCGGCTCGACGAGGCCCTCGTCGGGCGACTTCCGGTTCCGCATCCGTTGGGCGAGCAGGCGCGCTACGGCCGGGTCGAGGTGGACCTCGCCGTTGTACGCCGCGCGGACGGCGGCCGCGACCTCCTCGGCCTCGGCATCCTTGAGGACGTACCCGGACGCGCCGGCCTCGAGCGCCGCTGTCACCTGCTCCTCCTCGATGAACGAGGTCATCGTCACGATCTCCGTGACCGGACGCTCGGCCTTGATCCGGCCGATGGCGGTGACGCCGTCCATGTTCGGCATGAGGAGGTCCATCAGGACCACATCGGGCTCGAGCCGGCGGGCCATCGCCACGCCCTCGGAACCGTCGGTCGCCTCGCCGACGACCTCGATGTCTGGCTGGTGCTCGAAGAACATGCGGAGGCCCATCCGGACGACCGAATGGTCGTCGACGATGAGGACCCGGATCTTGGACGGATCGGTCACATCGGCTCCCTCGGCGGATGCGCCATCGCGGCGATCGGGATTCGGGTAGGACGCGGTCGAGTCTAGCAAAGGACGATCCTCCTGGATCAGCTGGCAAGCGGGATGGCGGCGGCGATGACCGCCGCGACGAGGTCACTCGGACGGAAGGTCTTGCGCACGAACCCATCGGCCGCGCGCCCCATGTCCGTGCCCTCGAGGGCGGCCGCGCCCATGACGACGACCCGGACGCGCGGCGCTGCGACGCGGACCCGGGCGATCAACGACAGACCCTCGTCCAGCTCGGGCAGGCGAGGGTCGATGACGACGATGTCGGGATCGGTCGCGAGGACGATGTCGAGGGCGGGGCCGGGCTGCCCGGCGTCACCGACGACCTCGAGCCGGTCGCCGATACACAACAGGCCGACGAGGCTCTCCCGGACCCGCTCGTCGGCGTCGATGACGACGACACGCAGGTGACCTGGTTGCCCGGGTTCGGTCCGCATGCGGGTATCGTGCCGGGCCGGTCCCCGATCCGGAAAGCGACCATCGGCCATGGCGTCCATCGGCCGAACGACCAGACGGCCTACGTCATGCGTCGCGGATCGGAGTTCCGACCGGGTCGGGCGGGACGCCGCCGGCGGCGATGGCGGCCTCGGGGACGATGACCTCGATCCGCGTGCCCTCGCCCGGCACGCTCCGGACCGCGAACCGAGCGCCGATCTTGTCGGCGCGGGCGCGCATCCCGGCGAGACCGAGATGGCCGTCCGGGACGAGGGCCGGGTCGAAGCCCTTGCCATCGTCGTGGATGTGCAGTCGGACCCCGCTCGCGGTCCGTCCGACCTCGAGGCGGACCTGGCGCGCCCGGGCGTGCTTGACGACGTTGTGCAGGGCCTCCTGCGAGATCCGGTAGAGGGCCTCCTCGATGGCCAGCGGCAGGCGCTCCTCGAGCGTGCTCTCGACCACGATCGGCAGCCCGATCCGACCCTGGAGCGCGGCCGTATGCGTGCGCAGCGCGCGCGACAGGCCGTCCTGCTCGACGTTGCCGGGGCGGAGCTCGAAGATGAGCGCGCGCATCTCGGCCAGTGCCTCGCGCTGCAGGTCGCGCAGCTGTCCGAGCTGGTTCCGCGCCGCCTCCACGTCACGATCGAGGAGCAGTTCGATCGAGCGCGAGACGAGCGTCATCGAGAAGAGGGCCTGGGTGACCGAATCGTGCAGCTCGCGGGCCAGGTGCGCGCGCTCCTCACCGGCCGCCAGCTCACCGGCCTGGCGACGGAGATCGCGCTCGAGCCGGTCCCGCTCGCTCACGTCGCGAGCGGCGCCGTGGGCACCGATGAACCGGCCGTCGCTGGTCATCCCCGTCCCGTTGATCTCGACCATCACATCGCGGCCGTCGGCGTGGCGGAACGGGAGCCGCATCCGATGGACCGCACTCGGGTGGCGAGCGAGCCAGCGGAAGCGGATCGTCGCGTCACGGCGCGCGTTCGGGGCGAAGATCTCGGCATACGGCCGGCCGATCAGCTCCTCCGGCTCGACGCCGAGCATCGTCCGGGTCGCGTCACTGAGGAAGGTCAGCGTGCCGTCCGCGTCGGTCAGCCAGACGAGGTCGGGCGACGAGGCGACAAGGTAGCGATAGCGCTCCTCGGATCCACGCAGCTCGCGTTCGAGACGCGCGCGCTCGCTGATGTCGCGGGTCGAGCCGTGGATGCCGACGAACGCCCCGTCGTCGTCGACGATCCCGATCGCGCTGACCTCGACCGGGATCAGCCGACCGTCGGGGCCGATCAGGTCGATCCGCGCGACCTGCTCGGTCGCGGGATCGGCGGCGAGGGCGGCCCAGCGCCGCATCGCCTCGGGGTGGCTGGCCGGGTCGACGACCCGCGCGAAGTGACCGCCGGTGACCTCCTCGGGGTCCCAGCCGGACATCCGCTTCATCGCGTCGGACATGAAGGTGAAGGTGCCGTCGGCGTCGGTCGAGAAGACGACGTCGGGCGAGTTCTCGACGAGGAACCGGTAGCGGTCCTCGGACGCGGTGAGCCGGGTCAGGAGGGTCGAGTTCGTGATCGCGATCGCGGCCTGGTCGGCGAGGCCCTGGAGCAGGTCGAGCTCCTCGGCGTCGAAGCTTCGCGGCTGCGCGGTCGAGATCGCCAGGGTCCCGATGACCTCGCCCCCGGGCGCCCGGAGCGGCGCGGCCGCCATCCCGCACAGCCCGAGTCGATCGGCGACCTCTGCGTCCGCGGGCTCGTGCGGGATGCGCGGGTCGGCGGAGTAGTCGGAGGTCCAGACGGGTTCGCCGCTCTCGGCCGCCAGGCCGTTGATCCCGCCATCGAGCGGGAATTCCATGTCGAGGAGCCAGGCCTGGGTCTCCGCATCGGTCGCGCCGGTGACCACGACCGGGACGAGGAACGTCCCGTCCTCGCTGAGACGGGTGAGGTGCGCGCCGTCCGTCCCGAGCAGCCGCCGGGCCTCTTCGACGACGCGATCGAGGATGACGTCGGGCTCGCGCAGGGCTGCGATCCGGGCGGTGATGTCGCGCAGCGCCCGCTCGGTGTCGGCCCGCCTGGCGAGGGCGGCCTGCGAGCGCTCCAGCGCCTCGATCAGGCGTGCATTGGTGATCGCGATGGCAGCCTGGTCCGCGAGCCCGCCGAGCACCGCGGCATCGATCTCGTCGAACGCGTGACGGTCGTGCCGGTAGACCTCGATCGCGCCGAGCGGGCCGTCGTCGCCGATGATCGGGGCGACGATGAGGTCGCCGATCCCGGTCGCGCGGGCCATGTCGTCGGTCCGCTCGACGTGCTGGAACTCGCCGACGAGGTAGTCACCCGCCGCGATCACCCGGCCTTCGGCCATCGCCCTGCCCGACAGCCCCTCCCCGAGCCGCAGCCGGCTCGACCGCACGGCGGCGCGCTGCTCGTCGGTCAGCCCGGCGTCGTAGGCCGAGATGAGGACGTCCTGTTCGCGGTCGTATTCGTCGATGACCGCGCCGTCGGCACGGAGCAGGCGGCGCGCTTCGTCGACGATCCGCTGGAGCAGGTCGCCCGGCTGGCGGATCGCTGTGATCCGGGTCGCGATCTCGCGCAGGGCCTGTTCCGCCTCCGCCCGGCGCTCGATGACGGCCCTCGAGCTGGCCAGCTCCTCGATCAGCCGCGCGTTGCGGATCGCGATCGAGGCCTGGGTCGCCAGCGCCGTCAGCACCTCGGCGTCCGCGTCGTCATAGGCGCCCGGCTGACGCGAAACGACGGACAGCGTCCCCAGCGGCGCGCCATCGCCCGCGAGCGGCACGGCGATCACCGATCGGATCCCCGATTGCTCGACGAAGGCGCGGGCAAGGTCGTCGCGCAGGAATCGCTCGTCCTCGAGGTAGTCGTCGGTGCGGGCCGGGCGCTGTTCGGCGAACGAGGTGCCGGCGACCGCCTGGCCGGGCTTGAGCCCGCCGGTCCGGGCCCATTCGGGGACGATCGACATCGCGTCTCCCGCGGCATAGGCCCAGCGGAGCGCGTCGATCTCCGGGTCGTACAGGTCGATCCGGGCCCCGTCCGATTCGAGCAGCCGGGTCGCCTCCTCGACGATCTGCTGGAGGACCTCGGCCGGCTCGAGGATCGCCGACACGCGGGCAGCGATCTGGCGCAGCGTTCGCTCCGAATCGGCCTGGCGGGCGATCTCGGCGCGGGACCGCTCCAGCTCGTCCACGAGGCGGGCGTTGGTGATCGCGATTGCGGCCTGGCTGGCGAGAGCGCCGACGAGGCTCGCGTCGGTCCCGGTGAAGAAGCCCGCGTCCCTCGAGTAGACCTCGATCACGCCGAGCGGACCGCTCTCCCCGCTGATCGGCGCCGCGATCATCGAGTGGAACCCGGTCCGCTGGTAGAACTCGGTGGACTCGACCGACGGTGGGAACTGCGTGGCGAGGTCGCCGTCGGCGACGATCACCCGGCCCTCGGCGACGGCGATCCCGGTCGCCCCGACACCGACGGAGATCCAGAGGCTCGCCCGTTCCTCCGGGCTGAAGTGCTCCGACAGGCCGTGATCCATCGCCCAGTGGAGATTGCCGGTCGTCGGATCGAGCAGGTCCAGGATGACCCCGTCGGCACGCACGAGGCGACCGGCCTGGGTGACGACGTCGCGGAGGATCTCGTTCGGTTCGCGCAGGACGGTGATCCGCGCGGCGATCTCGCGCAGGGCCTGTTCCGCCTCCGCCCGCCGGCCGAGCGCGTCGCGCGACCGGTCGAGCTCCTCGATCAGTCGCGTGGTCCGGATCGTGATGGCGGCCTGGTCGGCGATGGTCTCGAGCAGCCCGGCGTCGGCCGCGCCCCAGGCGTCGGGCCGTGCGGACGAGACGATGAGGGCACCGAACGCCCCGTTGTCATCGGTCAGCGGCACGGCCATCGCCGACCGGATGCCGATCGTCGCCAGGTGGCGGTCGACGCTGGGCAGACGCCGGAACCGCGTGTCGTTGACGTAGTCACCGGTCCAGAACGGACGACCGGTGATGACCGCCTGGCCCGCGACGCCGTAGTGGGGCGACTCGTGCCCGTCCGGCTCGATGTCGACGATCAGGCTGGACTCGAGGGCGCCGGACGCATAGGCCCCGACGAGTCGTCCCGTGTCGCGGTCGAGCAGCTCGATCCGGGCACCGTCCGCGTCGAGGAGGCGCGCGGCCTCGTCGACGGCGAGCTGGACGACCGCCGGGAAGTCCGCGGCTGCGCTGATCCGCGCACCGATCTCGCGCAGCGACCGCTCGACATCCGCTCGCTTCGCGAGCTCGGACCGCGAGGCGTCGAGCGCCTCGATGAGCCCCACGCTGCGCATCGTCGCGGCGGCGTGATCGGCCAGGGCGCGGACCAGCCCGATCTGGGCCGGGCTGAATGCATCCGCCCGGGACGAGAACGTGCCCAGCGCACCGACGACCGTGTCGCCGGCCGTCAGGGGCGCGGCGACCATCGAGCGGATGCCGAGGTCGCTGACCACCCGGTCGGTGTCCGGGGCGTGGGCGAAGGCATCGTCCGTGAGGTAGTCGCGGGTCAGGACCACCGCCCGGTCGGCGACCGCCCGGCCGAAGATGCCGACGCCGACCGGCAGGTCGATCGAGCGGACCCAGGCCCGGCTGCGCCGGCTCCGGATGCCGGCGTCGTGCGCGAACCGGAGATGCCCGGTCGTGGGGTCGACGAGGTAGACCATCGCCCCGTCCGCATCGAGCAGGCGGGCGGCCTCGGCGACGGCGGCGACGAGCAGGTCATGGATCTCGCCGGTGCCACCGTCTGGATCCGATCCGACCCGGCCGGCCGCGCGTTCGGGAGCCACCGGGCCGGACGGCGCGGTGACGGTGGTCGTGCTGGCGGGGGTCGCACGCGGTCGGCGCGGTGCCCGGGTCGGCGAGGTCACGGCGCGAGGATACCCGTCCCCCTCGAGCGGCGGCATCGCCGTTCGCCGATGCCGGCTACGTCATCCGGCCGATGGCGGCGCCGTCGCGCGTCGGGCGGTCGACTCGACGGCAGACCCCGGCATCCGAGGTCGCTTGCCCACCGCGAGACACGCACGGTGCCGCCGACGATGCGGTCCGACGCCGGCGATCCGAGCCGGCCCACACCCAAGCCCAGACACCAGAGAGGTCCACCGTCCGATGTTCGCCTCCCGCACGTCCCTTCGCCCGGTCGACGTCGCCATCCGCAGCGCGATCGTCGCCCTGACCCTGTCGACCGCCTACATCCACTCGACGCTCGGCGGCCTGCTGTTCACGCTCAACGCCACCGGCTACGTGGTCGCAGCGGTCGCGATGATCGTCCCGCTCGCCATCGCCGTCCGGTTCCGCTGGATCGTCCGCGTCGGCCTGATCGGCTATGCCGCGACCGCGATCGTCGCCTGGGCCGTGATGGGCCCGTACTTCACCACCGCCTACGTCGCGAAGGCGATCGAGGTCGCCCTGATCGTCACCCTGGCCATCGACTTCGCCCGCCACGACGGCAACCCGGTCGCGGTCGTCCGCCGCGAGGTCGCCGCCTTCACCAACCTCGTCGCCCGCCGCGGCATCGCGGCCGCCGGCGCCTGATCTGCTCACCCGTCCGACCGCCTGACGACCGAAGGAGCCCGTTCGACATGAAGCGCCTGACCCTCACCCTCGGCCCGATCGTCCTGGCCGCCGTGCTGGCCGCCTGTTCCGGGGCGTCCGCGGCCCCGGCGACCAAGGATCCGGCCCCGGCCGGCGGCACCGTCACGGTGGTCGCCAAGGACCTCGCATTCGCCACGCCGGCCGTCTCCGCAAAGGCCGGCAGCCCGTTCACCATCGCCTTCGACAACCAGGACGGCGCCCCGCACAACATCGCGATCTCGGACGCCTCCGGGGCGAAGGTGTTCAAGGGCGACATCGTCGCCGGGCAGAAGGTGGACTACCAGGTCCCGGCCCTGGCCGCCGGCACCTACACCTTCGTCTGCGAGGTCCATCCGGACATGAAGGGGACGCTCACCGTCGAGTGACCCGGGCGATCCCGTCACGAAGCCCCGGTGACCAGCCGGGGCTTCGGCACGACTCGATCTTCAGTCTTGACAGTATGTAGTAGAAATACTATCGTTCGGTGTGTCAACCAACACTTCGGAGTCACATCGTGATGGTCACGCCGTCCACGCTCTATCGCCGGATGCCCGAGGCGCGGCAGCGGTCCAGGCGGATCCTGGTCGTCGCGGCGTTCGTCGGGTTCCCGCTCCAGATCGTCGGCTCGCACTTCGCGACCGGGGAAGTCCTGTCAGCGATCTGGGCGCCGATCTCGATCGCGCTCTTCTCGGCGACCATCGTCGGCGCGTTCGCGCTCTACGGCTACGGCCAGGGTCGGATGGATCGGCGCGATCTCCTGGACGAACGACAGCGCTCGATGCTCGATCGGTCCCTGGTCGTCAGCTACGGCGCCCTGACCACGATCATCGTGGTCATCGCCGGGGTGCTCGCGACGTACCTGTCCTTGGTCGGACCCATCCAACTCGAGATGGGCGCCCTGACGCCGTGGTTCATCGCCATCGGCGTCTACGTCCCGCTGCTGCCGTTCGCCGCGCTCGCCTGGATCGAACCCGACGCACCCGGCCGACGACGATGACCGCGGCGGCGGCCCGATGTGACCGCAACATCACGCGCCCCCGAGCGCGAGGTCGTCTTCAACCGGATCCCGCTGCTTCGCGCCGATCGCGGGATCTCGCGGGGCGACCTTGCCGAGGCGCTCGGCATCCACTACCAGACGGTGGGCTACATCGAGCGAGGCGAGTACGCGCCGAGCCTCCATCTCGCCCTGCGCCTGGCGGCATTCTTCGGGTTGCCGGTCGAAGCGATCTTCTCGCTCGAGCCGTTCGAGCAACTCGGCGCGGCGGCGCTCCTCGCCCGGCGTGCGCCCGACCACGACTGAGACCGGAGACGGAACCGATGCTCGAGATCATCGACCTCGCCAAGCGCTACGGGCCCGTCGTCGCCCTCGATGGCGCGACGTTCGACGCCGCGCCCGGCCGGATCGTCGGGTTCCTGGGGCCGAACGGGGCCGGCAAGACGACCGCGATGCGCTGCGTCTTCGGTCTCGCCCGGCCGGACCGCGGCGAGGTCCGCTGGGAAGGCGCCCTCGTCGATCGCGACCGACGGCTCCGGTTCGGCTACATGCCCGAGCAGCGCGGGCTCTATCCGCGGATGCGCGTCGCGGACCAGCTGAGCTACTTCGCCCAGCAGCACGGGATGCCGGGAAAGGCCGCCAACGCGGCGACCGGGCGCTGGCTCGAGCGGATGGGCCTCGGCGATCGTGCGAAGTCCAAGCTCGAGGAGCTGTCGCACGGCAACCAGCAGCGGATCCAGCTGGCGACCGCCCTCGTCCACGACCCGGAACTGCTCGTCCTCGACGAGCCGTTCTCGGGCCTCGACCCGATCGGCATCGCCACGATGACCGAGGTCCTGCGCGAACGGGCTGCCGCCGGGGTCGGTGTCGTCTTCTCCAGCCACCAGCTCGACCTCGTCGAGGACGTCTGCGAGGACGTCGTCATCATCGCCCGCGGCCGGATCGTCGCGGCGGGCGCGATCGACGCGCTCAAGGCCGCCTCCGGGCGCCACCACCTCGAGGTCGAGGTCGTCGGCTCGGGCGGCGCCTGGCTCGACGGCGGGCCTGACCTGACCGTCCTCGAACGGTCGGACGACCGGATCAAGCTGCTGGTCGATCGGACGGTCGATCTCGACGACCTCCTGGCGCGTGCCCGCGCGGCCGGTGAGGTGCGGACCTTCGCCTACCAGCCGCCGAAGCTGTCCGAGCTGTTCATGGAGGCCGTGGCGCCATCGGGCACGGTCGAGAGGGTCGCGTGATGCCGCGCTGGCGGAGCGTCTGGCTGGTCGCCCGGCGCGAGATCCTCGAACGCGGCCGGAGCCGCGGGTTCATCCTGAGCGTCCTGTTCACGACCGTCATCGTGGTCGGCTCGTTCGTCCTTCCGGCGATCCTGCTCGGGAACGGATCGGTGACGAAGGTCGGACTCGTCGAGCCGGCCCCGGCCGGCCTGTCGGCGGCGATCGAGGCGACGGCGGGCCGGTTCGACCGGAAGGTCACGATCACGACCTACCCGACCGCGCCCGCTGCCGATGCCGCGCTCAAGGCTGGGACCGTGGACGTCGTGGTGGCGATGCCGCCCGACCTGTCGGGTCCGGGCGAGATCCGGTTCTCGAAGGAGGCCGACCAGAACGTCGCCCAGCTCATCTCGGCCGCGACGATCGGCCTCCGCGTGCAGGCCGTCCTCGGCGCGAGCAACGTCGACCAGACGGGGCTGGCCGCGGCCCAGGAGCCGCCGACCGTCGGCGCCCTCGAGCCCCAGACCGAGGTCGACCAGGCGAGGTTCATCGTCGCCAACATCGGCGCGGTGGCCATCCTCGTCGGGATCTTCAGCTTCGGGTTCACCGTGCTGACGGGCGTCGTCGAGGAGAAGCAGAGCCGGGTCGTCGAGGTCGTGCTCGCGACCGTGCGCCCGCGCGACCTGCTGATGGGCAAGGTCCTCGGGATCGGCGTGCTCGGCATCTTCCAGCTCCTGGTGTTCATGACCGCGGCGCTGATCGCGACGTCGGTGACGGGCCGGCTCGTCCTACCGCCGACGACGCCCGGGGCGATCGCGCTGCTCGTCGTCTGGTTCATCCTCGGCTACCTGCTGTATGCGACCGCGCTCGGCTTCCTCGGCGCGCTGGCCTCACGGATGGAGGAGGCCTCCAACGCGTCGACGCCGGTCTCGCTGGTGGCCACCCTCAGCTATTTCGTGGCGATCGTCGCGGTCGTCAGCGAGCCCGACGGGACGGTCGCCACGATCGCCACCTTCCTGCCGCCGTCGGCGCCGTTCGTCGTCCCGCTGCGGGCCGCCTTCGACGCCATCCCCCCATGGCAGATCGGGCTGTCGATCCTCATCACGCTGGCCGCCATCTGGGCGCTCTTCTCGTTCGGAGCGCGGGTCTACGCAGGCGCGGTGCTCCAGGTCGGCGGGCGGATCAAGCTGCGCGACGCCTGGCGATCGGCCGGCGATTGAGCGTCAGCCGTCGAGCGGCTCGAACAGGCCGGTCGTCCCGCCGGCGTGCCAGAAGACGACCCGCCGGCCGTCGAGCCGTCCGGCCCTGACGCGCGCGATGAGCCCGGCCAGCGCCTTGGCTGTGTAGATCGGATCGACCAGGAGTCCCTCGGTCCGGGCCAGCAGCCGTGTCGCCTCGTAGGCCGCGGCAGTCGGCCGTCCGTAGGCGGCGCCGAGCTCGTCGCCGTCGAGCTCTATCTCGCCTTCCGGGACGACCGGCAGCCCGGGAACGCCACCGAGCGCGGTCACGAGCCCCGCGATCGCGCGGCGCAGGTCGTCGGGCGGGGTGACGGCGATCCCGTGGACCAGCGTCGCCGCGCCGCCGGCCCGAAGCCCGACGAGGAGCCCGGCCTGCGTCCCCCCGGTCGCGCTGGGAACGATGACATCGTCCGGGACGAACCCCCGGTCGCCCGCCTGGTCGAGGAGTTCGAGACCGGCGAGGACCTGGCCGATGCTGCCTGTCACGCCGGAGCCGCCGACGCCGACGACCCACGGGCGACGACCGCTCGCGCGCAGGTCCGCGGCGACGCGTTCGACGACGGCAGCCCGATCGTCACGATCGGCGGTGGCAGCCTGATGGACGGTCGCGCCGAGCAGCTCATCGATGACGAGACCCGGCGTCAGGGGCTCGACCGGCGGCCCGGACACCACGATGTGGACGGCCATCCCTGCCTTCGCGCCGGCGGCCGCGGTCAGCCGGCAGTGGTTCGACCAGCGCCTTCCCGACGTCACGAGGGAGTCGGCGCCGTCGGCCAGCGCAGCCCCGACCAGGAACTCCAGGTTGCGGAGCTTGTTCCCGCCGAACGCCAGCGGCAGCAGGTCCTCGCGCTTGACCCAGAGGTCCGCGCGGTCATCGAGCGCCGCCGAGAGCCGCGTCATGGGCTGGAGCGGCGACGGCCCGTCGAGCAGCGCGAACCGCGGCAGGTCGGGCGTCCAGGCGGGCATGCGCCGATGGTAGCGGCGCCGGCCGCGACCCACCTATCATCGGACGATGCGCGACCCGCGGCCCGAACGCACGCTCCTGGGCTGAGATGGCGACGCGGGTGACCCCGGCCGATCGTCGCACGACCGTCGGCCAGCATCCCGGCATGGCGCGGTCGATCGCGATCTCGAAGCCGACGGTCGGATCCGCACGGCTCTATTCATCGATCGTCTCGACCGCGCCCGGCGACCGGACGCGCATCCATCATCACGGCGAGTGCGAGACATCGATCTACATCCTCGCCGGATCGGCGTCGTACACCTTCGGCCCGACCGGCCTCGAGGATGGCTTCGACGCGACTGCCGGCGACTTCGTCTACATCCCCGCCGGCGAGATCCATGTCGAGGCGAACGCCTCGGCGACCGAGCCGCTGGTGGTACTCCTGACGCGCAACTGCCCCGATTCGCACGTGGTCTACCTCGACGGCGGGCCGGACGGCGCCGACGATGTCCCGGCCCCCTGCTGACGCGCCATCGTGTATGCGCTCTGGCGACTCCTCGAGGCGGTCGGCCTCGCCGATCTCCCGGAACTGCCGTTCCCGAATGACGGCTGGTCCGGGGCGACCCTGACCGCGATCGAACGCGGACCGGAACAATTCATCCTCAAGCGAACCTCGGCGGCGGTCGACTGGATCGCCCGGGCGACGCGCGACATCGCCCTGCGCGAGGGGTTCGTGGCCGGGAACCGGCTCCGGCTCGTGGAACCGCTCGTCGCCCCGTACCTCGGTGCCGCGTCGGACGGCGAGACGGTCGCGATCCTGATGCCGGACCTGTCGGGCGAGCTGATGGCCTGGGAGCGACCGCGACACGACCCCGTCGTGGCGGAGTCGATCCTCGATCGGGTCATCGACGCCGTCGCGCGGTTGCACGCGATGCCCTGGGCCGACTACCGGCCGACGAGCCCGGACTGGGACTGGCCGTGGTGTCCGCTCCGGGAGCGACTCCTGCTCCTGTCAAGGCCGGCGGCGGAGCGGTACCGAGCGGAAGGCCTCCCGGTCGGCGACCGCTTCATCGACGGCTGGGATGCCTTCGATCGGCGCGCGCCGGCGGCCGCCCGATCCCTCATCGATGGCCTGGCGACGGATCCGTCGGCGCTGCTCTCGGCGCTCGCGCGGCTGCCGCGGACGGGCCTCCATGGCGACCTCAAGCTCGCGAATGTCGCCCTCCTCGACGACGGCCGGATCGCGCTCATCGACTGGGCGATGATGATGCTCGCGCCGGTCGCGGTCGATCTCGGCTGGTTGCTGGTCTCCAACTCGGCCAGCCTGTCGGTCGCGCCCGAGGCCGTCCTGGCACGCTATCGCGAGGCGGCCGAACGAGCCGCCGACGCGTGGTTGCCGATCGGGCTGCCGTGGCTGGGCGGCGGCGGTCCGCCGGTCGGTCCCGTACTCGAGCGGTTCCCGACATCCGACCTGACGCTGCCACCGCGTGGCCTCGAGTCGACCATCGGCGACTGGGAGGTGCAGGTCGACCTCACCTGGATCGTCGGGCTGCTGCTGCGCGGCTGGCGGAAGGGCCTCGATGCGGAGGCGGGCGTCGTGCTCGGGTCGGGCGTGCCGGCGGCCGATGACCTCGGCCTGGTGGTGCGATCGGGCGCTCGAGGCGGCGGCGCGACGGCTGTAGCCATGCCCTACCCTAGCGGCCACGACCGATGGAGGAGCCGATATGCCGAAGACCGTCCCGAACCGACCGGGCCTCGAGCCCGGCAGCTACCCGTTCTCCAAGGTCGTCGAGGCGAACGGCTTCGTCTTCCTCGCCGGCCAGGTGGGCGACGGTCCAGGCGGCCACGGCGCTGTGCCGGGTGGGATCGAGCCCGAGACGCGCGCGATGCTCGACAACGTCGGACGCCTGCTCGAGGCCGTCGGGCTCGGCTTCCGTGACGTGGTCAAGTGCACGGTCTACCTGCGCGATTTCGCCGACTTCGCGGCGTTCAACGCGGTCTACCGCGAGTACTTCCCGACGGAGCCCCCGACCAGGGCGACGGTGGGCGTGACCGCCCTGGCCGAGGACTTCAGCGTCGAGATCGAGGTGCTTGCCGCGCGTTAGGCGCCCAACCGGGGACGCCCGATCCGCGCCTTGCCCGCTCCGCGCGTTCGCTCACGCACCTTTGGGTGCGCTCACTCGCGTGCTCACAGGCGCCTTCGGCCCGAACGTCCGCGCCTGCGCGTTAGTCCCGGACCACCAGCTCGTCGATCGCCACGTACGGATGGCCGGCGGTCCCGGCGACCTCGATGACGATGGTGTGCGGGCCTGCCGTCGCCCAGGCCTTGGCGAAGACCGCCTTGCGTGCCGAGAACGACTTGGCGTGCTGGTCGACCGTCGCGACGTAGGTGCCGTCGATCAGGACCCTGGCCTTGCCCCGCGTCGGACCGACCGGCCCGTACCAGATGACCTTCGTCCCGGTGAACGTGAAGCTGGCCGTCGCACCGGCGGTGGTGGCGTACTTCACCGCCCCGCCCGCGTAGCGCCAGTAGCTCGCCGACTTCCAGGCTCCGGTGTAGGCGATGCTCGCGGTCTTCTCCGAGTAGCGTCGGAGCGCGCTCGCCGTGGCGGCCGCGGCCGTCGGGACCTCGGTGCCGAGGCCGCTCTGGTAGGCGGCCATCACCCGGGCCACGTAGCGCGTCGCCGCGGGCGACCAGCCGGACGTGCTGCTCGACCCGGTCAGCCACCAGTAGGCGACGCGCCGCCAGCTACCGAGCCCGGCATAGAGGGCGCGGAACTTCGCGGCGGCGACGAACTCCTGGTTGGCCGGCGTCGGCTTGGCGTCCGCGCTGCCGAGGTAGCGTGCCGCCCAGGCTCGCCAGCTGGCGGGCATGATCTGGTACTTGCCGTACGCCCCGGACGACGAGTTGTGGGCGTAGTAATCACCGCCCGACTCGACGTGACCGATCGCCGCCATGAAACGAGCCAGACCGGGCGGGTCGCTGGCGAGGGTGCTCGCGGGACTCGAGACGCCGACGAGGATGATCGTCGCCAGAGTGGCGACGAGGACCGCCTTCAGGCGGCCGGACAGGACTCGCAATGTCGCTCCTTCCTACCGGGACGACGCGCTGCGCGCGTCGAGCGTCGGCCGGGTCGCATCGAATGTGTCGGGCGCGGACCGTTGGGGCGGTCGCGGCCTCGGCTTCGCCGATGACGACTGAGGATGGGAATGGCCTGCGACATGGGTCGCTCGGCGCCCTTGGGGGAGGGACAGGATACGAGCCTCGTCCACGCGAGGCAAGGGACTTATCCACAGTCCGTCCACACGCGACGGTCGTGCGCGCCGTGTGGGTGGGCGCCCGGCTTGGGCGGATCAGGCGCCCGTCACGCTCCGCAGGAAGGCCGCCGTGCGGTCGAGCACGTCGGGCAGGACGGGCTTGAGGGTGTGCCCGAGGCGCGGATACGTGACCAGCTCCGCGTGCGCGAGGAGGGCCACCGACGCCCGCAGCAGCTCGATCCGGGCGAACGGGTCGGACTCGCCTGAGAGGAGCAGGACCGGGCAACGGATCGACGGCCAGTGGGCGATCCTCGCCTCGGTCTTCGCGGGGGCCCCGGGCGGATGAAGCGGGTAGCTGAACAGGACGAGGGCCGCATACGGCGCGTCCGGCTCGGCCGCAGCGAGGCTTGCCACCCGGCCACCGTACGAGTGGCCGCCGATCGCGACGTCGGTCGCCCGTGGTACCACGAGATGGAAGGCCGGCAGGGCATCCTCGGCACGTCGACGCGGCAGGTCGATGGCCGTCGCGACCAGGCCGCGAGCCCGAAGGCCGTCGACGAACGGGGCCATACTGGCCGACGTCCCGCTCGCGCCGTGGCCGAGGAAGCAGCGCAGCACCATCCCGACAGGGTAGCCGTCGATGGCTCGTGCGGGTACTACGTCCATGGCCCGGTCGGGTCATGGCCGGGTGGCGCGTGAGTGGTCATCGTCGGGTCCGACCGAACGAGGCACCTGATGCCGCACCAGACGTCACCGCACCGCACCGCAGCCCCGACCCGCACGCCGGCCGGCTCGTCCGCCGGAGCCCCGCGACCCCGGCTCGCCGTCCTGGCGGCCGTCCTCATCGTGGTCGTCGCGGGCCTCGCCGGCGGCCCGCGTGCCGCGCTCGGCGCGGACCCGACCCCGACGCCGACCGAGACCGCGACACCGACCCCGACGGCGACCCCGACCCCCACCCCTGCCCCGACCCCAGGACCGATCGTCCTCGGCGACATGGTCACGTTCTACGGGCGCGGCTACGGCCACGGCGTCGGGATGTCGCAGTACGGCGCCCGCGGTCGCGCCCTCGCTGGCCAGAGCGCAACGACGATCCTCGCCCACTACTACCGCGGTGCGAGGCTCGGCACGATCCCGACCACGGCCCGGATCCGCGTCCGCATCCTGGCGAGCTGGACGGCGTCACCGACCATCCCGCTCATCGTCTACGGTCGGCGCGCGCCCTGGAGGATCGACGGCATCGCAGCGGTCTTCGCGCGGGACGCGGTCCTGCGCGTGATCCCCACGACCGTCGTCACCCCGACCGGACCGTCGACGACCTGGCGGCTGCGCGTGGCCTCGGCCGCCGGGGTCGTCCTCTACAGCGGGCCAAAGCCGACCAACCTCGTCATCCGGGGCGCCGCCAGCACATCGAGGCTGCAGCTCTGGTCGAAGCCCACGCGCTACGACGAGTTCCGCGGGATCCTGCGGGTCCGGACCTCGTCCACCACGCCGACCGTCACGGTCGTCAACGACCTGCCACTCGAGACCTATCTGCGCGGCGTGGTTGGGGCGGAGATGTCGTCCACATGGCCGGCCGCCGCGCTCGAGGCCCAGGCGATCGCGTCCCGATCCTATGCGGCCCGCCGGCTCCGCCCGGGCATCTCGTATTACGACGTCCCCGACGACTCCTCCTCGCAGGTCTACCACGGCGCGCTCGGCGAGCACGCCACGACCAACGCGGTCATCACGGCGACCGCGGGAGTGGTCCTCAGGAGCGGCTCGTCGATCGCCAATACGCTCTACCACTCGGCGGGCGGCGGGGCGACCGAGAACAACGAGAACGTCTATGTGTCCTCGACCGGGGCGAAGGTCGCCGGCGCAGTGTCGTACCTGCGCGGCTCCGCGGATCGCGACGCGACCGGGAAGGCGTACGACGCGGCGTCGCCGTACGCCACGTGGGCGACCGCGACCTACACCCGGGCGCAGCTGTCGGCCTGGTTCGCGGCCGATCCCCGGACGAACGTCGGCGACCTGACCGCCGTCGATCTCCGGGATCGCGGCGTCTCGGGCCGGCTCATCAGCGTGACGTTGATCGGGTCGGCCGGCATGAAGCGCGTCTCCGGCGACGTCTTCCGCGCGGTCTTCAACGCCGGGCGGCCGAGCACCGACCCGATGCTCCGCAGCTCGCTGTTCGCGACCGCACCGATCCCCTGACCCGCGCTATCGTGGGCCGGTGATCGAGCCACGGCCGCGCTGCGCATGGGCCGGCGCCGACGGGCCTTCGCCGGATCCCGTGATGGTCGCCTATCACGATGACGAGTGGGGCACGCCGGTCCACGACGACACCGAGCTGTTCGAGCGGCTGGCCCTCGAATCGTTCCAGGCGGGCCTGTCGTGGTCGACCATCCTGCGCAAGCGGCAGGCCTTCCGGACGGCGTTCGCGGACTTCGATCCGGCCGCGGTGGCAGCCTTCGGCGAGGACGACCGGGCGCGCCTGATGGCCGACGCCGGCATCGTCCGGAACGGCGCCAAGATCGACGCGACGATCGGCAACGCGGCCGCCCTCCTCGCGACCGCCGCCGCGTTCGGCTCGTTCGACGCGTACCTGGCGAGCCTCGTGCCGCCCCCGCCGGCGCGCCTCCCGCGCACGGCCGTCGCGGGTCAGGTCCCCGCGACGACGGCGGCGTCCGACGCGCTCTCGGCGGACCTCCGGCGGCGTGGCTTCCGGTTCGTCGGCTCGACCATCGTCTATGCGCTGATGCAGAGCATCGGCCTGGTCGACGATCACGTGCCGAGCTGCTTCCGCTACCAGGGCTGAGCGGCCTCCGCTCAGAGGTCGCGCCGCTCGAACCACCAGGTCGCGGCGCCGAGGACGAGCGCGATCCAGGCGATCGACCAGGCCACGAACAGCAGCGGTGGCGGCGCCTCGGCGTAGAACGGGTTGGCGTGGACGAGGTCGGGCTCGCGGCCCGCCGCGATCAGTACGACCAGCGGGGGCTCGAGGCCGTAGATCACCCCGCGCCACAGGCCGTCGCTCGGCAGCAGCCAGCGGCTGACCTCGGCGACCGAGGTCAGCGCAGTCACGCCGAGGGCAGTCGCGACCCCGGCGAGGACGCCCGCCATCCAGCCGAGACCGAAACCGACGACCGCGATGGCGCCGGCGGCGATCGACGGCAGGACCGAGCCGAGCGGCGAGCGTGAGCGTCAGCAGGACGAGCGCCTCGCCGGCAAGGAACGCCACCGCGAGGAGCGGGTCGGGCGGGGCGTAGCCGGACACGAGATCGGCGGCCGCGATGGCGAGCAGGCCGGACGCGACCGCGTAGCCGGCGACGACCAGCGCGCATCCCAGCCAGCGACCGAGCAGGATCTCGGAGCGCCGCAGCGGCCGGGCCAGGATCGCCGATGCGACGCCGCTCTCGAGGTCGCCGCCGATGGCCGGTGCACCGATGAAGGCGGCGGTCATGGCCAGCACGAAGCTGAACATGAAGGCGATCAGGATGAGCACCTGCGAGACCCCGATGCGGATCTCCAGCTCGCTGGTGCCACGCTCGCGGGCGAGATCGACCAGGCGGGCAAGCCCGAACCCGACGAGCCCCACCGACACGACGGTGAGGATGACCAGCACCCAGACGACCCGGCGGCGGACGAGCTCCGCCACCGTCAGGCGGGCGATGACGATCACGTCGGCGCTCCTGGTGGCTCGGCGAGGAGCTCGAGGAAGCGCGCCTCGAGCGAGCCCCGTCCCGGTTCCACCGCGTGGACCCGCCCGCCGGCCGCCACCACGGCCGCGACGAGGTCGGGGATGCGGTCGGTCGCGAGGGGCCTGATCGTGAGCCACTCGCCGTCGGCGACGAGCGGGCCGAACCGAGCGAGGACCGTCAGGCCGGCCTCGTCGAGCCCTGTCGCGCGCAGGCGGACCCCATCCGCGGCGACGACCTCGTCGAGCGACCCGGAGGCGATGGCGCGACCGTGATGCAGGATCACGATCCGGTCGCAGACCCGTTCGACCTCGGTCAGCAGGTGGGAGTTGAGGATGACGGTCGCCCCGCGGTCGCGCGCGGCGCGGACGATCGCCCGGACATCCATCCGACCGACCGGATCGAGCGCCGACGTCGGCTCGTCGAGCAGGATCAGCTCGGGGTCCCCGAGCAGGGCCACGCCGAGCCCGAGTCGCTGCTGCATCCCCTTCGAGAAGCCGCTGACGGCATCGTCGGCGCGGTCCGTGAGGCCGACCCGCTCGAGGGCATCGGCGACGACCCGCCGCCGATCCGGCGCCGCGATCCTGGCCAGCTCGGCGTGGAGCGCCAGCACCTCGCGGGCGTGCAGCCACGGCTGGTATCGGAAGAGCTCGGGGAGGTAGCCGATCCGCGCCCGCGTGGCACGGTCGCCGAGCGGGGCGCCGAGCACGGATCCGGACCCCGCGGTCGGATGCGCCAGGCCGACCAGCAGCTTGATCGCGGTCGTCTTGCCGGCCCCGTTCGGCCCGAGCAGCCCGACCAGCTCGCCGCGTCCGACGGTCAGCTGGAGGCCGTCCAGCGCGGTCGTCCGACCGAACGTCTTGACGACGCCGTCGAGCTCGATCGCCGGGGATGACAGGCTAGCTGTCACGGCGGCTCGTCATGGTCTTGGGCATCGAACCTCCGCAGCCAGGGAGTGGCCAGATGATCAGTGTCGAGTGTCCATGGTGCGACGGGCCGGCGACGGTCGAGCTCGCCGACGATGCGTTCGACTGCGCCGGGTGCGCGATCCGGGTCGAGCTCGCCCCGCCGCCCACGATCGAGGACGTCGCCCGCGCCGCGTGATGTGACGGCCATCGCGACGCCCGACGCCGGGATCCACTGGCGCGTCGCGCGGCGACCGGCTCCTCGGACATGGCCCGATGGTACGAGAGGCGCCGGCGCGACCGTCACCACGCGTCGGGAGGCGCACCGTACGATGTGCCCGTGGACCCCCTCGCGAGCGCGATCGACGGCATCATCCGCGCCGGTCGCCGGCTCGGGGCACGCGGCCTGATCTCGGCCGGCGAGGGCAACCTGTCGGTGCGACTCGACGCGGACCGGCTGCTCACCACCCCGACCGCGCTCCGCAAGGACGAGCTGACGCCCGACGACCTCGTCGTCGTGTGGCTCGACCATCCCGATCGCGAGGCGGTCAGCCGGAGCGGCCACGGTCCGAGCTCGGACCTGGCGATCCACCTGGCCGTTCACCGCGCGCGGCCAGATATCGGTGCCGTCGCGCACGCGCACCTGCCGGCGTCGATGGCGCTGACCCTCGCGGGTGAGCTGCCGGACCCGGCGGCCCTCCCCGAGATGGCCGGGCTCCTGGCGCGGCTGCCATTCCTCGCGCTCGGGGTGCCTGGCAGCCAGGAGCTCGCCGGCCGGATCGCGGCCGCCCTGTCCGCACCACCCGAGCCGCTGGCGAGCGCGGTCCTGCTCGAGCGGCATGGTGCCGTCGCGGTCGGCCGCGACGCGGGGCACGCGGTGAACCGCCTCGAGCTCGTCGAGGTCCTCTGCCGGACCTGGCGCGATGCGCTCCTGATTCGCGCAGCGCGGTCTGCACTCGGTATCGTGGACGAGGCCAAGCGCGCATCGGAGACGGAGGGACCATGAACACCCGCGGCTATCTCGCCGAGTTGCTCGGCACGTTCCTGTTCATGATGGTCGGTTACGCCTCGGTGGCGAACTTCGGTCTGGCGCAGCCGGCGATCTCGGGGATCCTCGTCGTCCCCTTCTCGTTCGGGCTCGGCCTGCTCGCAGCGATCTACGCCTTCGGCCATGTCTCCGGCGGCCATTTCAACCCCGCCGTGACCGTCGCCATGGTCCTCGACAAGCGCACGACCCCGAGCGACGCCGTCGGCTACATCATCGCCCAGATCATCGGCGCGATCGGCGCCGCGGCCGTGATCTACGTGACGGTCAGCCAGGCCGCGGTGACGGCCGGCATCACCAAGCCGGGCGCGGGCATCAGCGACGTCAGCGCGCTCATCCTCGAGACGGTGTTCACGGCGATCTTCCTGGTCGTCATCCTGACGGCATCGAAGCGGGCCGGCGACTTCGCCGGGCTCGCGATCGCGCTCACCCTCGTGGCGATCCACTTCGGCATCGCGAATGTGACCGGATCGTCAGTCAATCCCGCTCGCTCGATCGGCTCGGCGGTCGTGGGTGGCGACCTGACCGGGCTGTGGATCTACCTCATCGGCCCGATCGTCGGCGGGATCATCGGCTACGGCATCTTCAAGGCGACGGAGATGACCGCAGCGGAGCCGGCAGCCTGACCCCTACACGTCCTCGAGGCTGAACCGGCGGGCGTTGCCCATCTGGCCCCAGACCCGGGCCTGCGTCACCGCGAGCATCTGGCGGACGTGTCTCCGATCGTGATGGACCCATTCGCCCAGCAGCTCGTCGACCCGGAGCGGACCGACTTCCGGGTGCAGACCGGACCTGCCCAGGTCGGCCGGCCCGAGCCTGCGCACCAGGCGGATGCCGTCGGCCCGCATGGTCTCGAACTCCGCGGCGAGCTCGGCCCCCGAACGGAGGTGGTCGCGCCGCGCCTCGGCGACCGCCGCCGGGTCCCAGCCCGTCGAGCTCGACGGTGCCGCGTGGATCGGCCGCCAGGATCTGCAGGATCCGGCCTGCGAAGCCGCGGCGCTCGGCCTCGATCAGGTGGCCGACGCACTCGTTCGCACTCCACTCCCCGGGCTCCGGGCGCCAACCGCCGTCGTCGCCGATGGCCAGCACCTCCGCGACGACAGCCGCTGCCGACGCGGCCAGCAGGTCGGCGATCCGGTCGGGCGCGACCGCCGCAGGCGCGCTCACGATGGCGGCTCGACGACGGCCGACGCCACGGATGGCGACGGCCCACCGGTCACGGCCGACGGGAGCGGTGGGAGGACCGCAGGCATCGCCGCACCGCGCCCTTGGAGCACCGGGAGCTGGTCCTTCTCGACCAGCCAGCAGGCGGCCGACTGGCCACCACCGAGGTCGAACAACGGCGGCTCCTCGACCGTGCACCGATCGAAGGCGACCGGGCAGCGCGGGTGGAATCGGCAGCCGGTCGGGATGTGCGCGGCGTCGGGCGTCTCGCCCACGAGGATCGTCCGCCTGGCCCGCGTCCCGGCGTCCGGCGGATCCGGCGATGGCGCGACCGAGACGAGCGCCTTCGTATAGGGATTGCGAGGCGTCCGGATGACCGCCTCGGCCGGGCCGATCTCGAGGATCTTGCCGAGATACATCACCGCGATCCGATCGGCGATGACCCAGGCCAGCGACAGGTCGTGGGTGATGAACAGGTAGGTCAGCCCGCGCTCCACGCGCAGGTCGAGCATCAGCCGCAGGAGCTCGGTCCGGATCGAGACGTCGAGCATCGAGACCGGCTCGTCGGCGACGATGACCTCCGGGCCCATGACCAGCGCGCCGGCGATGACGACGCGCTGGCGCTGGCCGCCGGACAGCTCGTGCGGGAAGCGCGCGGCGAACGTGCTGGCGGGCCGCAGACCGGCTGCCTCGAGCGCCTGGACCACCTTGACCTCGCGCTCGCTTGACGTGCCGATCCCGTTGACGACCAGCGGTTCGGCCACGAAGTCGAAGATCGTCTGCTTCGGGTTGAGGGTCTCGTACGGGTCCTGGAAGATGATCTGCACCCGACGTCGATACTCGCGCAAGGCCCCCGTCCCCCAGGCCGTGGTGACATCCTGGCCATCGAAGGTGATCCGGCCGGCGGTCTGCCGGGTGAGCTTGACGACGACGCGACCGGTCGTGGTCTTGCCGCTGCCCGACTCCCCGACCAGGGCCAGCACCTCGCCCCGGTGCAGGGTGAGGTCGATCCCGTCGACGGCCCGGACGACCGCGGCTCGTCGCCCCATGAGTGCGTCGACGATCCCGTTGCGGATCGGAAAATGGACCTCCAGGCCCTCGAGCCGGAGGATCTCCTCGGCGGCCATCAGCCCACCCCGACGACGGTCGGGCCGATGGCGTTCGCGGGGGCGGTCGTCACGGGCGCCCCGTCGCCGCCCTCGTGGTAGAGGTGGCACGCGACCCGTATCCCGTCGAAGGTCGTCTCGGGCGGGACGACCTCGGAGCAGACGGCCATCGCCGCGAAGCAGCGCGGCGCGAAGCGGCAGCCGGGCGGCGGCTCGCGCAGGTCCGGCGGCGAGCCGGGGATGACCTCGAGGCTGCGCCGATCGGTGGCGATGTTCGGGAAGGCCCCGAGCAGCTTCTGGGTGTACGGATGGCGCGGCTGCCGGAAGACGACGTCGACGGGACCCTCCTCGGCCACCCGGCCCGCGTACATGATGAGCACCCGGTCGCAGGTCTCGGCGATGACCGACAGGTCGTGGGTGATGAGGATGAGCGCAAGCCCGAGCTTGTGGCGGAGGTCCTCGAGCAACTGGAGGATCTGCGCCTGGACCATGACATCGAGCGCGGTCGTCGGCTCGTCACCGATGACGATGGCGGGGTCGCAGGCGAGGGCCATCGCGATCATCGCGCGCTGGCGCATCCCACCGGAGAGCTCGTGCGGATAGGCACGCCCACGCGCCTTCGGGATCCCGACGAGCTCGAGCAGCTCGCCGGCCCGCCGCCGGGCCGCCTTGGGTGGCATCGACAGGCGATCCTCGAGCGGCTCGGCGATCTGGTCGCGGACCCGCCGGACCGGGTTGAGTGCGTTCATCGCACCCTGGAAGACGATGGAGATCTCGCGCCATCGATAGCGCCGCAGCGCGTTCTCGGTCTTGGTCGCGAGGTCGATGCCCATCAACCGGATGCTGCCCTCGACGATCCGGCCGTTCGACGGCAGCAGCCGCACCAGCGACAGCGCGGTGGTCGTCTTGCCGCAACCCAATTCGCCGGCGATGCCCAGCGCCTCGCCGTCGCGGAGGGTGAACGAGACCCCGTCGACCGCGCGGACCTGGCCGTGCTCGAGGTCGAAGTAGGTCTTCAGCCCCTCGACGACCAGGAGCGGCGCCGTCGGGTCGGCGAGCTTCGGGAGCGGACGCTGCCGGCCGCCCTGTGGAGACCCTTCGACGACCGGCCCGCGCAGGATCTCGACCGCATCGACCTTGGGGGCGCCGGCATCGCTCTCGGTGATGAGGTCCTCGTCGACGAGCGCCCGGTCGGCCGATTCGACCGCGTCGATGAGGCGTCGGGGATCGACCGGCCCGCTCATCGCCGACTCTTGAGACGCGGGTTCAGGATCTCGTCGAGGACGTTGCCAACGAGCGTGAAGGCGAGGACCACCAGGACGATGCAGATGCCCGGCGGGGCCAGGTACCACCACGCGCCGGAACCGGGGGCTGACGCCTCCTGCGCCGAGTTGAGGATCTCGCCCCAGGACGGGGCGAATGGGTCGCCGAGGCCGATGAACGACAGGGTCGTCTCGGTCAGCACCGCGCCGGCGAAGACGAGGACGGTATTGGCGACGATCAGGTCGGTGACGTTCGGCAGGACGTGCCTGGTCATCATCTGGCGCGAGCTCGAGCCGATGACCCGGGCGCGGTCGACGAACGCCCGCTCCTTGAGCGAGAGGGTCTGCGAGCGGATGATCCGCGCGGTCGAGGACCAGCTTGTGAGGCCGATGACGATGACGATGACGAACAGCGTGATCCGGATCCCGAGGATCTCGCCCTCGGTCCCGAAAAGGCTGGTGATGACCGGCGCCAGGATGAGGGCCAGGACGAAGGTCGGGATGACCAGGAAGAAGTCGGTGATGCGCATCAGGAAGGCGTCGGTCCGCCCGCCCTGGAACCCGGCGACGATCCCGACGAGCGCCCCGACGACGACCGTCACGACGGTCGCCAGCAGCCCGATGACCATCGAGATCCTGGCACCGTGGACCGTCAGGTTGAGGATGCTCCGGCCGAGCTCGTCGGTGCCGAGCGGGTAGCCCGGCTGCGGGGGAGCCATGTGCGGCCCGGTCGCCGTGGTCGCCGTCTGGAGCGGGCCGACCAGGACCGTCGGGAACAGCGCCAGGAACGTGAAGAAGATCAGGATCGCGATCCCGAGCAGCCCGCCTCGCCGCCGGAGGATCTGCCGGAGGACGCCGAGTGCGCCCGCGAACCGACGGTGCCCCCGGGGCAGGACGACCTGGTCGGAGATCACGGCGGGGTTGGTCATGCCTTGACCCGGGGGTCGAGGAACTGGTAGCCGAGATCGGCGATCAGGTTGGCGACGACGACCGAGACGGACAGGATCACGAAGATCCCCTGGAGCACCGGGTAGTCGCGCGCCGTCAGCGCATCGACCGTCAGCGTCCCCAGGCCCGGCCAGTTGAACACGACCTCGACGGTGATCGCGCCAGCGACCACGTAGCCGAGATTGATCGCGATGAGCGTCGCCATCGGGAGCATCGCGTTGGGCATCGCGTGGCGCCGCAGGATGTTGCGATCGAGGATGCCCTTGGCCCGGGCGGTCGTGATGTACTCCTCCCCGAGCGTCTCCACGATGGACGAGCGCATCACGATCGAGTACTGGCCGATCAGCCCGAGCGCGACCGTCGCGAGTGGCAGCGCGAGGTGCCACAGGAAGTCGGTCAGCTGGTCGAAGTAGCCGTTGTAGGTGGCGCCGACCTGGTACATCCCGTACGTCGGGAACCAGCCCAGCCAGACCGCGAACACCAGCAGCAACGCCATCCCGATCAGGAAGTAGGGCGTCGCGTACAGGACGAGCGACGCGCCGTTCCCCAAGTGGTCGACGAGGCCGCCGCGTTTCCACCCGGTATAGGCGCCGAGGGCGACGCCGACGATGATCGCGATGATCTCGCCGAGGCCGAACAGGATCACCGTCGGCCAGATCCGGTCGGCGAGGACGTCGGCCACCGGCAGCCCGCGATAGACGAACGAGAAGCCCAGGTCGCCGTTCGCCGTGGCGACGATATAGCTCACGAGCTGGTCCGGGAAGACCGGCTTGTCGAGGCCCCACCGTTCACGGGTCGCCGCGATCGCCTCGGCGCTGACGTTCGGATTCCGGCCGAGGATCCGCTCCGGGGACCCCGGCATCATCCGGAACAGCACGAAGTTGAGGATGATGAGCAGGGCAATCGTGACGATCGCCTGCCCGACCTTGTTGAGCAGGTACCGACCGCTCATGACGTTCCCCTCGGTCGACGGGGATGGACCGTGGGCTGACTACTCTTCCTCGGCCGCCTCGCGACGCCGCCGAATGATGATGAGGCCGACCGCCGCGATGATCACCAGGGCGACGACCCCGAGCGGGAGCAACGGCGTCGAGCTCGACGCCGTGCCGGAGGTGTCGGGAGCCGCCGACGAGGTCGGCACCGGAGTGCTCACCACGGCCGCTTCGGAGGACCCAGGCGACGCCGCCGACGAGGACGGCGACGCGGACGGGACGACGACGGCCTTGGCGTCGGTCAGGAAGGTGTAGTCGAGCGACCCGAAGCCGAACAACGGGTTCCCATTCTGGGACGGCTGGTTCCGCCATCCCCCGAAGCGATCGGTCCGGTTGGCGTCGAGCTGGCTCGGGTAGAACAGGATGTGGTACGGCGCCTCGTCATACATGATCTGCTGCATCTGGGCGACCTCGGCATGGCGGGCGGTCGGGTCGGTCTCGGCGAGCTGCTTCGTGTACAGCGCGTCGTACTGGGCGTTCGACCAGAGGCTGTCGCTGGAGGCCCCGATCTCGGCGGTCGTCAGGACCTTCAGCAGCGAGGTCGGGATCCGGGTCGCCGACCCAGTCCCAGATGAACATGTCGAAGTTCGCCTTGCCCGGCGGGTCGGCCTCGGGCGGCAGCAGCTCGCTCCCGAGCTTGGCCTCGTCCTCGGGGGCCGCGTTGACCTTGATCCCGACCTGGGCGAACCAGTCCACGATGAGCGATGCGGCAGTCGCTTCCTCCGGCGCGCCCGGCCACGCCAGCCGGAGCGTGATCGGCTTGCCCTCCTTGTCGAGGCGCCGCCCCGACGCGTCGAGCACGTAGCCTGCCGCGTCGAGCTTGGACTTCGCCGTGTCGATGTTGAACGTGCGCAAGTCATTCGGCTCGGCATGCCAGCCCGCCTGGAACGGCGTGATCTGGGTGCTGCCGACCGTCGCATGGCCGGAGTACGCCTTGTTGACGATGGCCTGCTTGTCGATGGCGTAGCCGAGGGCGTCCCGGAAGGCCGGGTCCTGGACCGCCTTGGTCGACGCGCCACCGCCCTGGATCGGCTTGGTGTAGCAGTTGAAGGCGAGCTCGTAGAACGTGTTGGAGACGCCCTCGGTCGTCACGATCGGGCCGCCGGGATTCGCCTTCAGCTGGTCGAACTGCGTGGCCGGCACGTCCCGGGCATAGTCCAGCTCGCCCTTCTTGAGGGCCTGGATCATCGTGTCGTTGGTCTTGAACGTGGTGATCACGATCTGGTCGGCGGCACCCTGCTGGCCCCAGTAGTTCGCGTTGCGCTGGAGCCGGACGAACTGGCCGGGCTTGTACTCGACCACCTGGTACGGACCCGTCCCGACGATGGGGGGCGGGTTCTGGAAGGTGCTCGACGCGGTCTTCGGGTCGAGCTTCGACCAGATGTGCTTGGGCAGGATCGGGATGTACGACTGGAGGAGGAGCGGGTTGTTGAGGTTGGACGTGACGACGAGGGTGGTCGGGTCCGGCGCGGTGATGGCCGTCACCCCCGCGGCGGTCTGGTAGGGCTCCAGGTAGCCCAGCCCGAGCGTCCGACCGGCGGTCGTCGCATCCAGGACGTACTGCATCGTCCAGCGCGCATCCTCGGATGTCGCGGGCTGCCCGTCCGACCACTTCATGCCGGGCCGGATCTTGAACGTCCAGGTCAGGCCGTCGGACGAGCGCGTCCACGATTCGGCGAACCCGGGCACGGGCTCGACGTCCTGACCGAACCCGACGAGCGTGTCGTAGTTGAGGGTCATGATCTCGAAGTCAACGACGTCGACGACGCTCCACGGGTTCAGGCCCGCGACCTTCTGGGTCGTGCCGGTACGAAGGATCAGCGGGTCCGCGCCGGTCGCGGTCGACGCGGCGGGCAGGACCATGGCAGCGGCGAGTCCGAACGCGGCGAGCGTCCGTGCCAGCCGCCCGTGCAGGGGCAGTCGCATCCGAAGTCTCCTCCTGTGGCCTCCCCGCCGAAGTGGCGGTACGTTCGCACAGCCGGTGCCTTTCGGCAAACGGCGGCCCGCACCGCGCACCATGCGCGCGTCAGATCATCCAGGACGGGGTCGGATCGGCCTCGAGCAGGATCGGCCGGTCGACTCGGAACGCCGACAGTTCGGCTGCCGAGGGGGTCGCGCCGTCCGTGCTCAGCTCAGCAAGGATCCGGCCCAGGACGGAGGCGAACTTGAAGCCGTGCGCCGCGCCGAGGGCCACGGCCACGCCCGGCTGGTCGGGCAGGCGATCGACGACGAAGTCGCGGTCCGGGGTCAGCGTGTACAGGCAGGTCTTCGTGTAGATCGGCGGGCCGAGGGCCTCGGGCAGATGCGCGGCCATGAAAGCCTCGACCCGGACGAAGGCCGCCTCGTCGCGCTCGAACGTCCGGTGGTCCGGATCGACCGGCGACCCGCCGCAGTCCTGCGCGGCCTTGGGGCCCGCCTCGCCGTAGGTCGGGAAGCCGTAGAACGAGGGCTCGTCCATCCAGATCCAGACCGGGAAGCGGTCGGGCGCGAAGGCGCCGGGGTCGGGGCAGGCGAAGTAGGTGACCTGCTCTTTCGTGATCGTCAGCGGCAGCCGCCGGTCGAACGAGGCGAGGAGGTCGTTCGTCCACGCGTCGGCGGCGAGGACGACCCGCCCGGTACGGTAGGTGGCGGCCGGGGTCACGACCTCGAGGTCGCCGCCACCCGCGTCCCGGATCGCGGTCACGGGCGTCCGGTCGAGCAGGGTCGCGCCGCGGGCCCGCGCCAGCCGGCGGTGCGCCGCGTTGCCACGGAACGGGTCCGCCAGGCCGCCCTGGGCCTGCCACAGCCCGACCACGTCGTCGTCGAGTTGCCACTGCGGCCAGCGGCGGCGGATCTCGGGGGCGTCGAGCCGCTCGAACGGAACGCCTTCGACCGCCAGGCTGTCTGTGTAGTCAGCCATCGGGATGGCCGGGTCGGCCGGCCACAGGTCCAGCCCGCCGGTCACGGTGACGATCCGGACGCCCGCCTCCCGCTCGACCTCGGCCCACGTCTCGTAGGCACGCTTCGCGAGCCGGACATAGTCGGGCCGGTGGTACGAGAGCCGGATGATCCGGCTGTGATCGGCCGAGGCGCCGTTGGCGTGGTCGAGGTCGAACCGCTCGAGGCCCAGGACCCGGTCGCCGAGCGATCGGCTCAGCCAGTAGGCCGCCGCCGACCCGATCGCCCCGAGCCCGACGACGATGGCGTCCCAGTCGCTTCGCGCTTCGGTCATCCGGCGATCCTAGCGGGCGCATCGCGAGCGCGGTCTGGCTCGACGCATCGCTCGCAACCCCCGGTGCCGGGTGTTCCAGCCACGAACGCGGACCCGCGTCGCCGGTCCCGCCCCGGTCAGCCCTCAGCCGCCGCAACGGCCGCCGGTGGCCATTCGGGGACGGCCTCGGGTGACGCGAGGATGACAGTGCGGAGCGACTGCTCGACGCGGATCATGTCCTGGGTTATGGCGAGGCGACGCGCGAGTGAGCCTTGCAGATACGTTTCGTCGAACACCATGGTGGCTCCAGCTCGTCGGTTCATCTCCGCGAATTGCCCGGCGAGCCACTCGAAAGCGTCCTCAGTCGTGGATACGCCCATCTCGGAGTGCGTGCGGCGGATCCATGGTGCGAGGGTCGCCCACCACGCCTGACCGATCTGGCCCATCCCTTCGAGGAGCCTCGGGTCGATGTGTCCCTTGCGAGCCAGGGTCCCCAACTTCTCGAAGTAGTTCGCGACCGCCGCTGCCGATCCTGTCGGGATGTGCGCCAGATCGACCCCCGCCCGCAGGGCGAGGAGCACGTCGAGCTGATGGCGGAGCATCCGCTCGGAGAAGAAGTCCCGCATGACCGCGTCGATCTGCTCGATGGCGGCCAGGCTCCGTTGGAGCCTGAGCTGGCGGTAGATGGCGAGGAATGTGACGGCGAGGACGAGTCCGCTCACCGCCGTCCAGAACCACTCCGAGCCCGGCCCGATGAATGCCATCCCGTCGGTGTTGATGAGCTTCACGCTCGCGCCCTCCGTCCTGCTGCCACGTCACGCGGACGATAGGGAGCCTTAGGTCGGCGGGCAAGAGCATCTGGCGCCCCGGCCGAGATCCGGGCCGACTGACCCGTGTGCTACCGCGTGCGCATGAATGTGCGCACGAACCTGCTCCTTCCGAAGGAGCTCGTGGACGCGATCGATGAAGTGGCCGGTCCCAGAGGGCGGAGTCGATACGTCGCGGGCGCCGTCGAGCGCCAGCTGCGTCGCGATCGTCAGCTGGAGGCGTTCGAAGCCACGTTCGGCACGCTGTCGGCCGCGGACTACCCCCAGTGGTCGACCCCCGAGCGGGTCGTCGAATGGGTCAGGGAGCGCCGGGCGGAAACCACCGACCCGGACCCGTAGGCGACAGCATGTACCTGGTCCTCGACTCCAGCTTCGTGATCGACCACCTGCGGGGCGATCCAGGCGCGCGCGGCCGGTGGCATCGGATGTTCGAGGAAGGCGACCAGCCCGTCGTGACCGAGATCGTGGTGTGCGAGGTCCGGACCGGTCTGCGGGCGGTCGACGAGGCGATCCTCGAGCGCTTCCTGCTGCCCACCGAGTTCGTCAAGCCAGATCGGGCGACCGCGATGCTGGCCGGTCGGTGGCGCGCCGAGGTCAGGGACCGAGGTCGGACGCTCGGGATCGCGGACGCCCTCATCGCTGCCGCGGCGTTCCAGCTCGGAGGCGGAGTCGTGACGCGCGATCTCCGGGACTTCTCGCTCACGCCGGTCCGTCTCGAAGCCTATTGACCTCGCGAGCGTCCGGTGGCCCGGAGGAGCGCGAGCCGTTCGACCGCGATGATCGTCATCGCATCGGTGATCCGGCCGTCCAGCGTCATCTCGACGACCTCGGCGAACGGCAGCCAGCGCAGCGCGAGCTCCTCGGTGCCATCGGGGTCGGCGATGCCATGGGTCAGGCCGGTCGCGACGAAGAGGACCGCCGACTCATCGGAGACCGAGTTGGAGAGATGCGCGCGGGCGATCTCGCGCCAGTCGGCGGCCACCACGCCGGTCTCCTCGAGCAGCTCCCGCCGCGCGCCGTCGAGCGCGCTCTCGCCGGCCGGGACGCCGCCTTCGGGGATCTCCCACGAGTAGCCGTCGAGGGCGTAGCGATGCTGGCCGACGAGGAGAACGCGATCGTGGTCGTCGAGCGCGAGGACGCCCGCGGCGAGGTTCTCGAAGTGGACGACGCCGTAGATCCCGGGCGCCCCGTCGGGGCGTGTCACCTCGTCATGCCAGACGGTGATCCACGCATTCTCGTAGGCGACGCGACGCGATCGGCGGGTCCACGGCCCATTGACGGTCGTGCTCTCGTCGTCCATCGCGGCATCGTCGCACGAGGCGGGCGCTCGCGTTGCGTGTCGAACGCCCGCCCGTAGACTCAGCGCGATGACGCCCCCGGACGAGACCCACGGCCGACCGGCCAGCGAGCCCCGCCACGAGGTCGAGACCGTGTGGGATGCGCGGATCCCCTCCCGCGACGGGATCGAGCTCTCTGCGAACCTGTGGCTCCCCCGCCCTGCCGCGGGACTCCCCGACCGTGTCCCGGCGATCCTCGAGATGATCCCGTACGGGAAGGACAACTGGCGGCGAAACGCCGACGTCGCACGCGGCACCTATCTAGCGCGGCGCGGCTACGCGTTCTGTCGGGTCGACGTGCGCGGGACGGGCTCGTCGGGCGGGGTCGCGCTCGACGAATACACCAAGGCCGAGACGCTCGACGGATACGACGCGGTCGAGTGGCTGGCCGGCCGGCCGTGGTGCGATGGGGCCGTCGGGATGTGGGGCATCAGCTACGGCGCGTTCACCTCGATCCAGGTCGCGAAACTCCGGCCACCGCACCTCCGGGCCATCGTCCCGGTGATGGGCACCGACGACCGCTACCTGACCGACGTCCACTACCTCGGGGGTTGCGTGACGGCCAGCGAGCTGAGCCAGTACGCGGTCAGCCAGGTCGGGATGAACGCGATGCCGCCCGATCCGGCGTTCCGCGGTGAGGCGTGGCGCGAGGAGTGGCTGGCGCGGCTCGAGGCGACGCCGCCGTGGCTGCTCGAGTGGCTGCGCCAGCAGCACGACGGGCCGTACTGGCGGGGTGGCTCGCTTGCGCCGGACTACGACAGCATCGAGGCGGCCATCCTCAACGTCGGCGGCTGGATGGATTCGTACGTGGACGCCGCGTTCCGGATGCAGGCCGCCTGCACGGCACCCTCGCGGACGATCGTCGGCAACTGGGTCCATGGCCTCCCGGCGGACGCGACGCCCGGACCCAACCTCGACGAGATGCACGAGCTCGTGCGTTTCTTCGATCGCTGGCTCAAGGGGATCCCGAACGGCGCCGACGCGGAGCCGGCGATCGTCTGGTTCGAGCGCGACTATGCCGAGCCGGAGCCCTTCCCGGCGTCGCTCCCCGGACGCTGGCGGGCGGCGACCGCGTACCCGCATCCGACCGTCGCGCCGCGGACGTGGCGCTTCACCGGCGGCACGTCGCCGCTCGTCGGGACCCTGATGGACGAGGCGGCGAAGCGCGGGGCGGGCGCGCCGCTCGCGGGCATCGAGCGCTACCCGCACCGGCCGACCGTCGGGACCCGGGCCGCGCTGTCGTGGGGCGCCGGCGGGCCACCGAACGGGCTCGCCAGGGACCTGCGACCCGACGAGGCGCTTGGACCCACCTTCACGTCCGTGCCGCTCGACGCCCCCCTCGAGATCCTCGGCGTCCCCGGGGTCGTCCTGCACCTGTCGGTCTCGGCGCCGGTCGCGACGGCTGTCGTCCGGCTCGCGGACGTCGCCCCGGACGGCACGTCCGCCCAGGTCAGCGCCGGGGTCCTCAACCTGACCCACCGCCGCTCGCACGAGCGGCCGCAGGCGCTCGAAGCGGGCCGGGTCGACGAGGTTCACGTGGCGCTCCGACCGGCCGGCTACCGGTTCCTGGCCGGCCACCGGATCCGCGTCTCGGTCGCGTCGTCCTCGTGGCCGGTCATCTGGCCCTCGCCATATGCGGCGACCTTCGAGCTGCACGACGGCCCGGAGTCCCCGTCACGGCTCGTGCTGCCGGTCATCCCGCCGGCTGGCGGCCCGGGCGACCTCCCGGTTCCCGCGTTCAAGACGACGCCGCCGGATGCGCCCGCGTTCGACGGTGGCGGGCTCGTCGACCAGCCTGTCTGGCTGATCACCGACGACGTCATCGCGGGGACCGTGACCGTCTCGGTCCACGACGGCGGCGAGGACGTCCTCGAGGACGGGCGTCGCCTCTACGCGGCCGAGACGCTGACGATGACGGCCTCCGATGCCGACCCGGCCCACGCGACGCTCGACGCCGACGTCGTCTACCGATGGCGCGAGCATACGTTCGAGACCGAGATCCGCGCCCGCTCGACCCAGACCAGCGATGCCGAGTCGTTCCATCTCACCGTCGACCTCGAGGTCGACGTCGACGGCGAGCCCTTCTTCCGGCGAGCGTGGCGCGAACGCATCGAGCGGCGGCTGGTCTGACCCGTCCAGCGCGCTGACCACGGGCATAGCACTGGCATAGACTGCCGCCCATGACGCGTCCCCGGATCTCGGCCAAGGCCGGGCGGTTCACCGAATCGGTCATCCGCGAGATGAACCGCCGGGCGGTCGCGGCCGGCGCGGTCAGCCTCGCCCAGGGGTTTCCGGACTTCCCGTGCCCGCCCGAGCTGAAGGCCGCGGCCGCGGCGGCGGTCCACGACGACATCAACCAGTACGCCATCACCTGGGGGAGCAAGCCGCTGCGCGACGCGATCGCGGCCTCGACCCCGCACCACTTCCCGGGCTGGGGTCCGATCGACCCCGAGACCCAGGTCACGGTCACCTGTGGAGCGACCGAAGCGATGATCGCGGGGATGCTCGGGCTGCTCGACCCGGGCGACGAGATCATCGTCTTCGAGCCGTTCTACGAGAACTACGGTCCGGACGCGATCCTGGCCGGCGCGACCCCGCGCTACGTCACCCTCCACGAGCCCGACTGGTCGATCGACCCCGACGAGCTCCGCGCGGCGTTCGGGCCGCGGACGCGGGCGATCGTCGTCAACTCGCCACACAACCCGACCGGCAAGGTCTTCCGGCGCGACGAGCTCGAGCTGATCGCCGGCCTGTGCCTCGAGTTCGACGCGCTCGCCTTCACCGACGACATCTACGAGCACATCGTGTTCGAGGGCGAGCACATCCCGCTCGCGACGCTCCCCGGGATGGCCGAGCGGACCGTCTCGATCCACTCGATGTCGAAGTCGTACTCGGTGACGGGCTGGCGGATCGGCTGGGCGATCGCGTCGCCCGAGCTGTCGGTCGGGATCCGGCGCGTCCACGACTTCCTGACGGTCGGGGCCGCAGCGCCGCTCCAGGCCGCGGCGGTCGTCGCCCTCGGCTTCCCGGACGCGTATTACTACGACCTCGTGGCGGGCTATCGGGCCCGGCGCGACCTGCTGCTGCCGGCCCTGCGAGCGGCAGGCTTCCGGATCCACGATCCCGCCGGTGCCTACTACGTCATGACCGACATCAGCGATCTGGCCGCCGATCACGAAGACGATGTCGCCTTCGCCCTGCGCCTCATCGAGGACCCGGGCGTGGCGGCCGTGCCCGGCTCGTCGTTCTTCTCGCGGCCCGAGCTCGGCCGGAGGAAGCTGCGGTTCGCGTTCCCGAAACGGACCGAAACGCTGTCCGCCGCGGCGGAGCGACTGGCACGCCTCGCGGTCCGCGCCTGAGGGTCTCAGCCCGGATCGAAGCGGCGGCCGCCGACCGGATCAGCGCGCGATGCGCCTGACGAGGTCGCCGATCATCGTCCGCGCGTCGGCGGTGTCGTAGCGCATCAGCGGGTCGGGCTCGATCACGTGCTCGACGACCTTGCCGTCGATCCTCGTGTAGAGGACCGGGTAGATCGCGCCGGAACCGTCGGCTTCGAGGGTCGCGGCGATCGCGTCCGCTCCATCGCTGTCGAGGACGTGGGCGAGCGGCTGGACGCCGTCGTCGCGCATCCCGCCCGACGGATCGGCGGTCAGGACCCGGGCCAGGTAGCCGCGCTGGTGGAAGAGCTCGGGTGACTCGGCGAGCTCGGCCGCGATGAAGCCTGCGATCGCGTCGGGCGCCAGGTGCGGCCGCTCCGGCTCGATCCCGAACCGATCGCTGGCGATCCGCCCGGCGAGGCAGCGGGCGTTGTAGCGGGCCCCATGGACCGCCCCGGAGTTCGCCGGCACGCCGTGCTTCTGGAGCCCCTTGGAGCCCTGCCCGATCGTCCCGGCGAAGAAGATGCCGGGCACGCTTGCGCTCTCCCACCAGGGCGTCTGGACCGGCAGCCGGCTGCTCCCGAAGATCCCGACCCCGAGGTCGGCGAGGTCGACCAGCGGGCAGACGAAACCGGTCGCGGAGATCACGTCGTCGACCTCGAGGGCGAGATCGGCACCCCCGTCCGTGCGACGCAGGAACGCCGTCAGCCGTCCGTCAGCGGCTCGCTCGATCCGGTCGATCGCAGCGTCGAGGACGCTGACGCCACCGCCCAGCACGTAGTCCTCGAACGGCTGCACGTACCTCGCCCGGACACCGACCAGGGTCCGGGTGTCGACCGACAGGCGGGCCTTCGACGGCGACATCAGGATGATCTGGCGAGCCCAGGGCAGCAGCCCGGTCGCCAGCTCGAAGCCCGAGTTCTGCTTGCCGAGCAGGAGGACGCGATGGTCGGCGTACGACTCGACCGGGCGGACGTCGGCGTAGTGGTGGGTGTACTCCATCCCGATCCCCGGCGGCGTGTACGGCTCGGCCACGCCGACGGCGACGACCAGCGTCCGGCAGCGATACACGCCGTCGGTCGTCTCGAGCTCGAAGCGTTCCCCGCCGGCGTCCTCGACACGGCGTGTCGCCGTCCAGCGGCAGCCGTAGCGGACGGCGACCCCGGCCTTCGCGGCGAAAGTGGCGAGGTTGGCCTCCATCTCCGGCCGCGACGGGAAGTACGACGTGCCGTCCATCAGTCCGGGCTGGATCGCCCGACAGGCCGGGTCGGCGCTCAGCAGGCTGTTCCAGTCGTACCGCTCGTACGCCCGCGTGCCGCGTGGGACCGGCGCGTGCGGCTTGGTCCACGACAGCAGGCGCTGGAAGTGCGGCCAGCGGCGGAACATCCCGCCCGGCGACGGGTCGGCGGAGATGACCGCGTGGTCGAGCCCGAGGGCGCGGAGCGACGCCGAGACCTGCAGGGCGCCGGGGCCGCTCCCGACGACGACGACCGGGTATTCGCCCGGCGGGAACGGCGCGCTCAGCTCCGCCATCGGTTCGCGGCTCGCAGCCGGCGCGCCTGCGCCTGGAGCATCCGCCACATCACCCGCGGATGGGCGACGAGGAACGCCTCCACCCTGGGGCCGGCGAGGACCAGGCAGCGCAGCGGCCGCATGGCGACCACGTCCGCGATCGGCGACTCTCCGAGGATGATCGACACCTCGCCGAAGAACTCGCCGCGGCCGAGCCGCGCCCGCTCCGTCCCGTCGACCACGACCGCGGCTTCCCCGTCGAGGATCACGTAGAAACCGGACCCGGTCAGGCCTTGACGGAGGACCTTCTCGCCCTCGCCGAAGACGGCCTCCTCGAACAGGTGGACGATGCCCTCGAGCTGCGGGTTCGACAGGTCGGCGAACAGGGCGAAGCTCGCGATCGTGTCGACCAGTTCCTCGCGTTCGGCCATGTGCGCATGGTGCCAGATGGACCCGGTCCGCGGAAGGCCCGGCGCGGTTGACGGCCCGCGGTCGCCCGGCGCAGCATGGCCGCGAAGGCAGTGGAGGATCCGGATGACCCTGACCCGCGACCGAAAGTCGGCCCTCCTCGCCGAGGCGCGCCTGTTCGACGGCGTCGACGCGGATGGGATGGACCGCATCGCGGCGGTCGCGGTCGAAGTCGACTTCCCGGCCGACCACGTCATCGCCCGGCAGGGCGAGGTCGGGACCGGGTTCTTCGTGATCATCGAGGGTGGCGTCCGGGTCGTTCGAGACGGCCGGACGATCGCCAGGCTCGGCCCCGGCGACTTCTTCGGGGAGCTGTCGGTGCTCGACGGGCGGCCGCGCGTCGCCCAGGTCCTGGCCGACGGCCCGGCGACCTGCCTGGCCCTCGCGACCTGGGACTTCGAGGCGGTCCTGCTCGCCGAACCGCGTGTCTCGCTCGCGATCCTGCGCGGACTCGCCGGCCGGCTGCGCGACCTGACCGAAGCCGACCGACACTGACTCCCGACGCGTGACCCGACGATGACCGAGGCCGTGCCGCTGACCCGCGGGACGTACACCTTCCTGTTCACCGACATCGAAGGGTCCACGGGTCTCGAGGGCCGGGTCGGGCGTGACCGGTACGGCGCCCTGCGGGAGCGCCATCGGGCGATCCTGCGCGAGGTCTGGGCCGCGCACGGCGGGATGGAGCAGAGCACCGAGGGCAATTCGTTCTTCGTCGTCTTCACCGAGGCCTCCCCCGCGATCGAGGCGGCCGTCGCCGCGCAGCGGGCGCTGGTCGCCGAGCCGTGGCCCGAGGACGCCGCGATCCGTGTCCGGATGGGCCTCCATTCGGGTGCCGCGGAGCAGACCGGGGAGAGCCTCGTCGGGCTGAGCATCAACCGCGCGGCGCGCATCGCCGCGGTCGCCCACGGTGGCCAGATCCTGGCCTCGGGCCTGACCCGCGACCTGTTGGCCGACCATCCGATCGAGGGCGTGCGGCTGGTCGACATGGGCGAGCACCGGCTCAAGGACCTGAGCGCTCCGGTCCGGATCGTCGGGGTCGTCGCCGACGGGCTCCCGTCCGAGTTCCCGGCGCTGCGGACGCTCGACAGCCGACCGAACAACCTGCCGACGCAGCTCACGACCTTCATCGGGCGCGATGCCGAGCTCGAGGAGGCGGCCGGGCTCCTGGCGACGACCCGGTTGCTCACCCTCACCGGACCCGGCGGCACGGGCAAGACCCGCCTGTCGCTCCAGCTGGCGGCGCGCGCCGCCGACGACTTCCCCGACGGCGTCTTCTTCGTCCCGCTCGAGCCGATCCGCGACCCGATGCTGGTCGCGCCCCGGATCGCCGGCGCGGTCGGCGTCAGCGAGGCGAGCACCCGGCCCATCGCCGAATCGCTCGGCGACTGGCTGCGCGACAAGCGGCTACTGCTCGTCCTCGACAACTTCGAGCAGGTCGTCTCCGCCGCCCCGGTGGTCGCCGAGCTGCTGCGGGCCGCGCCGGACATCAAGGCCATCGTCACGAGCCGTGCCGTCCTCCACGTCTCGGGCGAGCAGGAATACCCGGTCCCGGGTCTGCCGGCCCCGCCCGACCCGAGCCAGATGAGCGGGCTCGAACGGCTCAACATGGGCGGCGAGACGCGGCTCATCGATCCGGTGGCTCTCGGCCAGTACGCGGCCGTCCGCCTCTTCATCGAACGGGCGGTCGCGGTCCGTCCGGGCTTCGCCGTCACGAACGAGAATGCCCCTGCGGTCGCCGCCATCAGCGCCCGGCTCCACGGGATGCCGCTTGCCATCGAGCTCGCCGCCGCGCGGATCAAGATCCTGTCACCGGAGGCCATCCTCGTCCGGCTCGACCAGCAGCTCGACGTGCTTGCCGCCGGTTCGCGCGACCTGCCGGCTCGCCAGCAGACGCTTCGCGGCGCCATCGCCTGGAGCTACGACCTGCTCGACGAGGGTGGGCGTCGGCTGCTCGACCGCCTGTCGGTCTTCGCCAGCGGCTGCGATCTCGCCTCGGTCGAGGCCATCTGCGGTCCGTCGTCGGAGCTGGGCGGCGACATCCTCGACGGACTGATGGCCCTCGTCGACCAGAGCCTGCTCAAGGTCGAGGAGGTCGCCGGCGGCGAACCGCGCTTCCGACTCCTCGACACGATCAGGGCATACGCGGCCGAGCGACTCGAGGCCGACGGCGAGGTCGAGCTGATCCAGGCCCGCCACCGCGACTGGTATGTCGCGCTCGTCGAGCGCGCCGCGCCCGAGCTGTCCGGCGCCGACCAGCGGCGCTGGCTCGACCGGCTCGAGCTCGAGCACGACGACATCCGGGCCGTCCTCGACCGGGCCGTGGCAGCGCCGGATCCGCCGGTCGCCATCCGGGTCGCGTTCTCGATGTGGCGCTTCTGGCAGAAGCACGGCCATCTCGCCGAGGCGCGCCGCCGGCTCGAGGCGATGGAGGCCGCCCCGTGGTCGCACGACGACCCGCGGTCACGGGCCAAGCTCCTCGAGGCGCTCGGCGGGACCTGCTGGTGGCAGGGCGACATCCTCGAGATGAGCCGGCGCTACCGGGAGGCCCTGACGATCTGGCAGTCGCTCGGCGATGAGGCGGAGCTCGCCAATGCCTACTACAACGCCTCGTTCACCTTCGCCTTCGGCCCGGGGATGCAGCCCGACGACGAATCGGACCCGGACAAGCTCGGGCTGGCCTATCTCATCGAGGCACGGGATCGCTTCCATGCACTGGGAGATGCGCGGGGCGAGGCGAACGCCATCTGGGGCATCGGCAACTACAAGTATTTCCGGCTGCTTCCCGGGAACGGCGAAGAGGAGTTCCGCCAGACACTCGAGATGTTCCGCGCGGTCGGCGAGCTGACGATGGAGGCCTGGAGCCTGCACATGCTCGGGACGGCCCTTCTCCGGAACGGCGACGTCGGCGAAGCCCGCGGCCACATCGAAGACGCCGTCCGCCACTTCTACGCTGCCGGCGATGCCTCGGGGTTGACCTTGACCCTCGACGACCTGTCGGCGGTCGCTGTCGCCGAAGGCGACCTGCCACGCGCCGCACGGCTCCGCGGCGCGGCGCGCAACCTGACGACCGAGACCGGCGCCCAGCTCGCCGGCTATGTCGAGGACAACTTCGAGGTCGGCATCCGACCCGGCGTCCGCGCGCACATGTCGCCCGACGATCTCGCCCGCTACGGCGCGGAGGGCGCCGCCTGGACCTTGGACGAGGCGGTCGCCTATGCGCTCGACGACACGGACCTCGAGCTCCACGACGACCACCGGGCGTAGGATGGCCGGGTGACCATCGAGACCCTTCCGCCGATCATCGTCCGAGTTCGAGACGCCCGCATCGGCGGTCGACGCCTGGGCCGCCCTGACCGAGCCGGAGCTCGTCGCCGAGTGGTTCACGGACGCCACGCCGGTCGGCGCCGTCGGCGACGCCTACCGGCTCGACTTCGGTGACGGGAGCGTGGTCGAGGGCGTGATCCGCGCCCTCGAGCCCGGCCGACGGTTCGCCTATTCGTGGGCCTGGGCGGACGCGGACCCGCCGCTCGAGACGCTCGTCACCTGGACGGTCGAGCCGCTCGCCGACGGCAGCGGGCGGGTGACCCTGGTCCATGACGGCTGGGCCGAGGCTGGCGCCGACGCCGCCACGCGGGCCGACCATGAGGGCTACTGGACCGGCTACCTCGACGACCTGGCTGCCCTCCTCGCCGAAGGCGACTGACCGACTAGACTGAGCCTTCGATGACGACCCCGACGAGCCAGGCCGAACCCGCCCGCGAGAAGAGCGGGATCCCCAGGAACCCGGGTCGCCGCGACCTCGGGATGCGCGCGACGCTGCTCTTCCCCGACCGCGACATCGTCGAGAAGTTCTACGTCCCGATCATCTACACCGCCTGCCGGACCTGCTACTCCGAGCAGGACCCCGACCTGATCTTCAAGCGCGCCGTCGACGGCGAGTTCGACCCGCTCAAGATGCAGAAGCTCATCGGCTCGGTCATCGAATCGGGGCACGGCTCGACCATCGAGCACGTGGTCTTCACGTTCGCCATCAGCGGCGTGTCGCGGACCCTGTCGCACCAGCTCGTCCGGCACCGGGCGGGCGTGGCCTTCGACCAGCAGAGCCAGCGCTACGTCAAGTTCAAGGGCGCCGCGACGATGCTCCCCCATTCCATCGCCGAGGGCGACCCGGGCCTGCTCGAGCGGTACGAGGCGCAGGTGGATGGCGCCCTCGAGCTGTACGGCGAGATGCTCGGTGCGGGCGTGCCGGGCGAGGACGCCCGGTTCGTCTTTCCCAACGCGACACGGACCAACCTGGTCATGACCACGAACCTGCGGGCGCTCATCCACATGTCGGGGCTGCGGCTGTGCACCATGGCCCAGTGGGAGATCCGCCGGCTCTTTCAGCTGATCCGCCACGAGATCTTCGCGGTCTCGCCGTTCCTCGGGTCATTCCTCGCGCCCAAGTGCGTGCCGCTCGGCTACTGCGACGAGTTCAACAACCGCGACGGCCACTGCCCGATCCGGCCGCACAAGGACCGCGTCCTCGATGCCTGGGCAGAGAAGGCAGCCGCGGCCAGGGCGGCCGGTCGGGAGCTGCCGGTCGGCTGAGCGTAGCGGGCGGCGCGCGGGTCGAGACCGACGCCTCAGGCCGGCGGCATCTCCGCGACGAACCGGCGGATGACCCGCGCCAGCCGCGGTCCCGCGACCCGCCCCGACTCCAGGACCTCCTCGTGGGTCAGCGACTCGCCCGAGTAGCCGGCACCGGCGTTGGTCACCAGGGAGATGCCGCACACCTCGAGGCCCACCCAGCGCGCCGCGACGCATTCGAGCACGGTCGACATGCCGACCGCGTGGCCACCCAGCGCGGCCAGCATCCGGACCTCGGCCGGGGTCTCGTAGGTCGGCCCGGTCAGGCCGACATAGACGCCTTCCTCGAGGGCGACGCCCTCCCTGGCCGCCGCCGCCCGGAGCGCGTCCCGCAGTCTCGGGCTCCACGCATCGGTGAGGTCCGGGAAGCGCGGCCCGAGCGAATCCGCGTTCGGGCCGATGAGCGGGCTCCGTCCGGTCAGGTTGATGTGATCGCGCATGACCATGAGCGTGCCGGGGCCGAACGAGGGATCGAGCCCGCCGGCCGCATTGGTCAGGACGACGAGTCGTGCCCCGAGCTCCTTGAACAGCAGGACCGGCTCGATGACCAGGCCGGGGTCGTTGCCCTCGTAGAGGTGGAAGCGGCCCTGGAGCATGACGACGGTGCGCCCGCCGAGCGTTCCGAGCAGCAGCCGGCCGGCGTGACCCGGGGCGGTCGCCGCGGGCCAGCCGGGCATCTCCGCGAACGGGATGGCGACCGGGTCCGCGAGGTCGTCGGCCAGCTCTCCGAGACCCGAGCCGAGCACGATCCCGGCCTCGGGAACGAGCGCCGTGCGGAGCCGGACGGCGGCGACGAGGGCGGCCAGCCTGGCGGGCTGCTCGGCGGGCGGGATGTGCCGCGCCGGATCGATCGGGGTCGTCGGGGTCATGGGCCCTCCGGTACGCATCGCGCTCGACGGTCGGGGCCGGAGCTTCACCGGCCCGACGGAAGTATCGACACCGGGATGCCGATCACGTCCCGTCGGGCGGGTCAGGTCGGGTGCCCGTGGTGAGACGGACGACCCGGCTTGGCAATGAAGCGCCCGAAGCGACCGGCGTCAGAGCGAAAGGTCCTTGATGCGATCTCGGGTCCCTCGATCCTGTCGGCCCCTTCGGGCAAGACCTACGGTACGGGCCGACCGTCGGGGTGGTCAACGCGGTTATCCACCAAGTCCTGCGGCGGCCGTGGAGACCCATCCACGAGTTGTGCCCGCGTGTGGACAGGTTGTGGAGAAGCCCAGGTGCGGCCTCAGCCGCCCATCGCGAACATCTCGATCTTGGGCAGCGTCGACGTCGCGGCCGAGCGCAGCTCCGAGTAGCGATCCCCTCTGCGCGTCCAGATACCGGCGATCGCCTCGGCCAGGTCGGCATCTGACGCGTCCGAGCGCAGGATCGCGCGCAGGTCGTGGCCGTCGACCGCGAACAGGCAGGTGTAGAGGCGGCCCTCGGCCGAGATGCGCGCGCGCGTGCAGTCGCGACAGAACGGCTGGGTGACCGACGAGATGACGCCGAATTCGCCGCCACCGTCCGCGTAGCGCCACCGTCCGGCGACCTCGCCGCGGTATCCGGGCTCCGCGGCCTCGATCGGCCAGACAGCCGCGATCGACGCGACCAGCTCGTCCGCGGGAACGACCTCGTCGAGCCGCCACCCGTTCGAGTGCCCGACGTCCATGTACTCGATGAAGCGCAGGATCGCGCCCGTGTCGCGCGCCCAGCGCGCCATCGGGATCACGCTCGATTCGTTGATCCCGCGCCGGACGACCATGTTGATCTTGACCGGCGCGAGACCCGCGTCGAAGGCAGCGGCGATCCCGTCGAGCACCCGCTCGACCGGGAATTCGATGCCGTTCATCGCCCCGAAGACCGCGTCGTCGAGCGAATCCAGGCTGACCGTCACGCGGCGCAGGCCCGCGTCGGCGAGAGGACCCGCGAGCGACCGCAGGGCCGATCCGTTGGTGGTCAGGGTCAGGTCGACCTCGCCGCCGTCGGGTCGCCGGATGGCGGCCAGCATCGCGATGAGATCGGGCAGGTCGCGCCGGACGAGCGGCTCGCCGCCGGTGATCCGGAGCTTGGCCACGCCCAGCGAGACGAAGATCCGGGCCGTCCGCTCGATCTCCTCGAAGGTGAGGACCTGGTCGTGCGGCAGGAACGCGAAGTCCTTGCCGAAGATCTCCCTGGGCATGCAATAGGTACACCGGAAGTTGCAGCGGTCGGTGACCGAGATGCGCAGGTCATGGATCGGCCGACCGAGCGTGTCGGTCGGACCGGGCCGCTGTCCGGAGGGCGGTCTGGCGTCCATCGCTCGCATGGTAGCCGGGAACGGGCTCCCTGCCCGGTCCGGCCCTCCGACGGTACCACCGGCGCGGGCCGCTGGTACCACCGGCGACTGCACCATACCGACCCTCGCTGCCACGATGCGACCAAGACGCGGACGTCAGGTGACCCGCCTGATGTTCCCGAATGAGGATCGCGCCGAATGGCTCAGACCGATACACGACCTGGTTTCAGGCTTCCCTGGACGGCGGAGCGGAGCGACTCCGACGAGCCGGCCTCGGAGGCCGCCGACGTGACCTCGGTCGACGATTCATCCGCCAGTGTCGAGGAGCCCGAGACGCCCGCCATGTCGGAGACGACCGCCACTCCCACCGAGACCGCCACGACCACCGCGTCCGCCGCGACCGGCGCGCCTGCCGCGCCCGCCGCGCGCCGCCCGACGAAGTTCATGGCCGACCTCAGCCGAGCCATGCAGATCGCGGCCGGGACGTCGCGCGACGAGACGATGGCCCGCTTCACGAACGACGCCAAGGCCGTCGTCGAGGAGATCCAGGCCGCGTCCACTGTCGAGGCCGCCGCCCTCCGTCGACGCGCCGACGACGACGTCGCCGCTGTCCGTGAGTGGTCGAAGGCCGAGATCGCCCGGATCCGCGAGGAGACGGAGGCACGGATCGCCCTCCGCAAGACCGCCCTCGACGGCGAGATCGACGCGCATGCCCTGATCGTGGGCGCGCGGGTCGAGAGCGTCGCCGCGACCGTCACGGAATTCGAGGCCAAGATGGCCGCCTTCTTCGAACGACTCCTCGCCGAGGAAGACCCGACGCGGATCGCGACGATGGCCGAGACGATGCCCGATCCGCCCGACCTGGCCGGCGTCGCCGGCTCGATCGCCGAGCCGGAGTACGTGCCGTTCGATGCGGCCCCGAGCGGCCTCGTCGGACGACCGATGCCCGAACCGGCGATCGACGACGACCACGACGAGGACGAGGGCCGATCTCCCGGCGCCGGCCGCCCGCGCCGAACCCGACTTCGCCGCCGCCGAGGCGGAGGCGGCCACGTTCGATAGCGAGCTCGATGAGGACGAGGCCCCGGCTCCCGCGCCGGTCGCTCCCGATCGCCCGAGCCCGACACCGGTCACGCCCGACGACGTCATCGGTGGCGATCGCGCCGCGACCCACGTGACGGTCCTCGGGCTCGTCAGCGTGGCCAGCATCGCCACCTTCAAGCGAAGCCTCGGCCGCGTGCCGGGCGTGTCGGCCATCGGCGTGTCGTCCGGTCCGGACGGCGAGTTCGTGTTCACCGTCACCCATGATCCGGGGCTCGATCTCGCCGCAGCCATCACCGGGCTGTCCGGCTTCGAGGCCCGCATCAACACCCAATCGGCCGGCGAGATCGAGGTCGCCGCGCACGACCCCGACGCCGGCGACTGATCGCCGCCAGCAGGCCAGGAGACCCGCGTTGACTCGTCCAGCCGTCGTCGTCGCCCTTCCCCCGACCGAATCGGAGACCGTCTGCGCCGAGCTCGTCGAGGCGGGCTTCATCGCGATCCCGATCGAGCAGCCGCGCCAGCTCGAGCGATTGCTCGAGACACGCACGGATATCGGCCTTGCCGTCCTCGACGGAGAGATCGAAGCCGACAGGTGGCAGGCGTACGAGGGCGTCCTGCGCGTCGCGACCCGGCCGATCCCCTCCCTGACCGTCGTCTCGCCGCGGACCTTCGAGCGCGTCGCCGGCAACGTCGACACGGGCTCGGACGACGAGTACTTCACCCGACCGTATTCCGCCGACTCGATCCGCTGGCGCGTGGAGGCGATGTGCATCCGGCGCGAGACCGTGGACGACGGCAGCGGACCGGTCCTCCAGAGCGGCGGAACGGGCGTCGGTGGCTGGAACGGACGTGCCACGACGATCGCGGTCTTCAACCCGAAGGGCGGCGTCGGCAAGACGACGGTCGCCACCAACCTGGCCTCCGCGCTCCAGACGCGCAAGGGCAAGTCGGTCCTGCTCATCGACGCCGACACCGTCACCGGTCACGTGACGACCTCGCTCGCCATCGATGCCGTGCGGACCGTCGCCGACGCCTGGCGTGATGAGGCCGAAGGCGGCCCGAGCGAGACGCTGCTCGAGATCGCCTCGTCGCACGTCTCCGGGCTGAAGGTCGTGGCCCTGACCGACTCGCCGCTCCATACCGACGTGCTCGACCCTGCCCGGCTGGCCGCCGAGATCGCCACCGCGCGGATGCAGGTCGACGTCATCGTCATCGACCTGCACCCCTCCTACAGCACCCTCAACCAGGCCATCTTCGACGAGGCCGACCGGATCCTCGTGCCGGTCACCCCGGACGTGCCGGCGATCCGGGCGGCGGTCCAGCTCCGCGATGTCGCGGGTGGGCTCGGCTGCCGCGAGCGGCTCGCGATGGTCGTGAACCGCGCCAACAGCGGCGTCACGGTCGAGGACATGGAGCGGACGGTCGGCATGCCGGCCCTCGCCCTGATCCGGTCCGGCGGGCTCCTCTTCGTGCGAGCCGCCAACGAGGGCCGGACCGTGATCGAGATGTTCCCGAAGGAGAAGATCACGGCCGACTTCGACGTCCTGGCCGACCGCGTCCTCGGGACTCCGGTGGCGACGCCGAGCGTCCGCACCGGCTTCCGGCTCTCGGTCCGCAGCAAGGAACCCGCCCGCGCCTGAGCCGCCGATGCGGCCCGCGCTCCTCTATCGGGTGCGGTCGGTCCAGTTGGTGCCGCCCATCGATGCTCCGGGCAGCGTCTGGTGCCGTTCGCCCGTCCTCGCGTCGACCTGTTCCACGCCGCGCAGGTACGCCCGGTTGACGAGGATCGCCGCGGTCGGCCCGTCCCCGACCACCAGATCGCCGACCGTGGCGGTCGCGTCGACGACCGGGACGAACATCTCGGACGCACGGTTGAGGAGTCCCTCGGGCTCGGACCCCGGGTAGAGGAAGACGGTCCCGACGACCCGGTAGGGCGGCACCTCGAGGGCCACCTCGTAGGACACCTTGTGGACCCGATGCGCGGACCGCTCCTCATCGTTCATGTCCGGCAGCGATTCGTCCCCCGCGAGCACGATCACGAGGTCGTACGGATCGACGGTCTTGAGGCCCGGCGCGTCCACCAGCGGCCCGGAGCCGTCGATCGGCGCCCACTGGACCCCGACGATCGCGATCGGTTCGCGCTTGTTGAGGGCATCGGAGAGCCGCCCCTCGATGAGCATCCGGCCGATCAGCCGCCAGTCCTCCGTCAGCCCATCGAACGGGACACCTTCCTGGACGACTGGGGCGACGGGCTCCGGCGCCGGCGGAGCCGCGTCGGGCTCCTTCTTTCGCTTCATGAAGTCGAACGGCACGTCACTCCTCCGCGGCGCCGGAATTCTCGCGGATGATGTCCACGACGGTCTCGTCCGCGAGCGTGGTCGTGTCGCCGAGCACCCGTCCCTCCGCGATGTCGCGGAGGAGGCGGCGCATGATCTTGCCGGAGCGCGTCTTCGGCAGGTCGGGAACGAACATCAGGAACTTCGGGCGCGCGATCGGCCCGATGACGTAGGCGACGTGCTCCCGCAGCCCGACGGCCAGGGCGTCGGACGGCTCCTGGTCGGCCTTGAGGATGACGAACGCGAAGATGGCCTGACCGCTGATCTCGTCCTTCTTGCCGACGACGGCAGCCTCGGCCACGGACTTGTGGTCGACCAGGGCGGATTCGACCTCGGTCGTGGAGATCCGGTGGCCGGCCACGTTCATCACGTCGTCGACCCGGCCGAGCAGCCAGAGGTAGCCATCGGCATCGCGCTTGGCGCCGTCGCCCGCGAAGTACATCCCCGGGAAGCGGCTCCAGTACGTCTGGCGGTAGCGCTCCGGGTCGCCGTAGATGCCGCGCAACATGGCCGGCCACGGCCGCTTCAGGACGAGGTAGCCACCACCACCGAGCGGCACGGAGTTGCCGTCCGCGTCGACGACGTCGGCGGCGATGCCCGGGAACGGGAACGTGGCCGACCCCGGCTTGGTCGTGGTCACGCCGGGAAGCGGCGTGATCAGGATCTGGCCGGTCTCGGTCTGCCACCAGGTGTCGACGATCGGCGCGCGGTTCCCGCCGACATGCTCGCGGTACCACAGCCACGCCTCCGGGTTGATCGGCTCGCCGACCGATCCGAGGACGCGCAGCGACGAGAGGTCGTGCTTGGCGGGCCACGCCTCTCCCTGCTTCATGAACGCGCGGATGGCGGTCGGTGCGCAGTACAGGATCGAGACCTTGTAGTCCTCGATGATCTGCCACCAGCGGTCCCAGGCCGGCGTGTCCGGCGCGCCCTCGTACATGATCCCGGTCGTCGCGTTGGCGAGCGGGCCGTAGACGATGTAGCTGTGGCCGGTCACCCAGCCGATGTCGGCCGCGCACCAGTACACGTCATCGGGCTTGATGTCGAAGATCGCCTCGTGGCTGAACGAGGTACCGAGCAGGTAGCCGGCGGTCGTATGCAGGATGCCCTTCGGCTTGGCCGTGGTGCCCGACGTGTAGAGCAGGTAGAGCATGTGCTCCGACTCGACCGGCACCGGCGGGCAGTCCTCGGACTGGCGGTCGACGATGTCGTGCCACCAGTGGTCGCGCTCGGGGACCATGTGGACGCCGTGGCCGAGGCGCTTGACGACGATCGTGGCCTCGATCGTGGGCGTGTCCGAGAGCGCCTCGTCGGCGTGGTGCTTGAGGCCGACCTCCTTGCCGCGCCGGTAGCCGCCATCGGCGGTGATGAGGACCTTCGCGCCGCAGTCGTTGATCCGGCCCGACAGGGACTCGGCGGAGAAGCCCCCGAAGACGACCGTGTGCGGCGCCCCGATCCGGGCGCAGGCGAGCATCGCGATCGGGAGCTCCGGGATCATCGGCATGTAGATGGCGACGCGGTCGCCGGTCTCGACGCCGAGCTCCTTGAGCGCGTTGGCCGCCTTGCTGACCTCGCGCTGGAGGTCGCGGAAGGTGAGCGTCCGGGTGTCGCCGGGCTCGCCGATCCAGTGGTAGGCGACCTTGTCGCCGAGGCCGCGCTCGACGTGGCGGTCCACGCAGTTGTAGGCGACGTTGAGCTCCCCGCCGGTGAACCATTTCGCGAACGGGAGGTCCCACTCGAGCGTCGTCTTGAACGGCGTCGACCAGTCGAGCCGCTCGCGCGCCCGCTTCGCCCAGAACGCCTCGAAGTCGGCGTCGGCCTCCGCGTACAGGTCGGCCGTCGCGTTGGCCTGGGCCGCGAACGCCGGGTCGGGCGGGAACAGGCGCGACTCGGCAAGGAGGTTCTCGATCTCGGGAGAAGGAACGGGCTGCTCGGCGCTCACGGGGTCCCTCGTGCTCCAAGTCGGCTTGCGCCAGCATCGTACCCCGCAGGACCCCCGCGCGCGACCGAAACGGACCACGCAGGAATGCCGCCCTTCGGCGCCGACCGAACTGCTCGCCCCTCCCCTACTCGGTGCCTTCGGCGAGATCGTCCTGGTCGGGCGCCAGGGCGGGCGCGAGGTCACCGTCCTGGGTGCGGGCCAGGACCGTCCGTTGAGAGCCCGGCATCTCGATCCCGTGCTCGGTGAAGGCCGCCAGCAGGCGTCGGCGGAAGTCGCCGGCCGCGGCCCACTGGTCGGCCGCCCGGACCGTGCCGAGGATCTTGAGCGTGACGCCCTGCTCGGCGAGCGCCTGGACGCGCTCGACCCGCGGCGCCTCGAGGACGCGCCGCTTCCAGATCGGGTCGCCGGCCATCTCGCGTCCCACGCCGTCGACCACCGCGATCGCCGTGTCGATGTCGGTGCCGTAGGCGATCGTCACGTCCTGGTTGATCCGCGACCAGACGCGGGTCAGGTTCGAGGCGACCTTGATCTCGCCATTCGGGACGGTGTGGACGATGCCGTCGAGATCGCGCAGCGTCGTTCGCCGCAGGGTGAAGTCCTCGACCGTGCCCGAGACGCCGGCGACCCGGATGACGTCACCACGGGCGAACTGGTTCTCGACCAGGATCAACGCGCCGTTGAGGTAGTCGCGGACGAGGCTCTGCGCCCCGAACCCGACGGCGATGCCCACCACCCCGAGGCCCGCGACCGCCGGCCCGATGTTCAGCCCGATCTCGCCGAGCACCATCAGGAAGGCGATGGCCACGATGAAGAACTTGAGCGTGTTCGCGCCGAGCGTGTCGAGGGTGTCCATCCGCTTCTTGAGCTCGACCGCGCTGAGCTCCTGCGCCGTGCCCTCGGTCGCCTCGCGGTCGAGCAGCGTCTTGACGACGCCGTGGACGAACAGGCGCGCGAGTCGGAGCGCGATCAACGCGGCGATGACGATGAGGAGGACGGGCACGAGCTCCCGGGTCAGGAAGTCGAGGACGTCGCTCCACGGTTTCTTGCTGAAGTCGGGCATCGCCACACAGCCTAGCGCCGGCGACGGGTCAGGCGGCGGCCCCGCCGAGCCTGACCGAGATGGCCGCGGCGGCCTCTCGGGCCTGGGCCGCCAGTTCGGGCATCCGTCGCGGCGTCAGCCGGAACGCGGGACCCCAGATGTCGACGGCGGCGATGACGTTGCCGCGCGCATCGTGGACCGGCGCCGCCACCGCGTTGAGCGCGAGCTCGTACTCACCGATCGCCGTGGCGTACCCTCGCCGTCGGATCCGGGCGAGCTCCTCGAGCAACGGCTCGAGCTCGACGATCGTCCGTTCCGTGTAGCTGACCAGGCCGCGACGGACGACCCGGAGGACCTCGCGCTCGGCAAGCGACGACAGGAGCACCTTCCCGGACGCGACGCAGTGGAGCGGCGTCGTTCGCCCGGTCCAGTCCCCGACTGCGATGAGGTTCGGGCCGTCGACCTGGGCGACCGCCAGCAGCGTGTCGCCGTCGAGGACGCCGAGCCCGGTCGTCTCGTGGGTCAGCCGCGCCAGCCGCTCCAGCTCCGGCAGGGCGATCCGCCGCAGGTCGAGGGTGCGCTCGGCGCGCTCGGCAAGGCGGATGACGACCAGCCCCAGCCGGTACTTGCCGGTCTCGTCGTCCTGCTCGACGAGGCCGCGCTTCTGGAGCGTGGCGAGCAGCCGCGAGGCCGTCGACTTGTGGAGCCCGAGCCGGCGCGCCAGCTCGGTGACGCCCGCCTCGCCCTGGCTCTCCCCGAGCGCGAGGAGGAGTGCCGCCGCGCGATCGACGGATCGGACGGCGTTGCCGTCGAGGACCATCCCGCCCGGCCCGTTCAACCGGCCCCCGGATGCGCCATGGCACCCTTGGGTTCGACCGCGATCTCGCCGTGGGCGCGAGCCTCGAGCGCAGCGTCGAGCGAATCCGAGAAGATGCTCACGACGCGGTCGACGATGTCGCCCTGCGCGTGCGCCTCGCAGAAGAACCACGGCTCGCGCGAGTCGGGCTCCGGCATCGCCCCGCGGGCGTGCATCCCGACCGCGATGGCGTCGTAGAGCTCGTGGTCGGTCGTGGCCCAGTCGCGGTACTCCGACGCCTCGACCTCGGAGAACATGATCCCGAACATGCTCGGGTGGCCCGTGAAGTGATACGGGATCCCGGTCGGGTTGAGCACCTCGCGAAGGCCGTCCTGGACGCGTCGGCCGGTGGCGTGGACGACCTCGAGCGCGTCGGTGTCGCGCAGGATCGTCAGCGTCTTGACCGCGGCCGCGGCGGCGATACGGTTCCCCGCGTACGTGCCGCCGTGGCTGACCTTGTCGGGGAGCACGCTCATGACCGCCTCGCGGCCACCGAACGCGGCCGCCGGATACCCGTTGCCCATCGCCTTGGCGTACGTGGCGAGGTCGGGCGTGACCCCGAAGTACTCGGCCGCCCCGCCCTTCGCGAACCGGAAGCCGGTCTTGACCTCGTCGAAGATGAGCAGGATCCCGAATTCCTCGGTCAGAGCGCGCATCGCCTGGTGGAAGCCCGGCTTGGGCATGATCCCCTGGGCATTGCCGAGGACCGGCTCGACGATGATCGCGGCGATCTCCTCGCCGCGCGCCTCGAACAGCCGCCGGAGGGCGTCGATGTTGTTGTAGCGGGCCGGGATGATGGTGTCGGCGACGGCGTCGGGGATGCCGCGACCCCAGGCGAGCCGGACGGGGGCATCGGGGTCGCCGAGCTGCGACATGTCGTCGGGCCCGACGCTGATCAGCGCGTAGTCGTGGACCCCGTGGTACTGGCCCTCGAACTTGACGATCCGGTCGCGCCCCGTGTACGCCCGGGCGATGCGCATCGCATGCATCGTGGCCTCGGTCCCCGAAACCGTCATGCGGACCTTGTCGACCCAGCCGGTCAGCTCCTTGACCAGCTCCATCGCGACGACCTCGTCCTCCGAGGTCAGGGAGAAGCTGACGCCCTTGCGCATCCGCTCGTTGACGTAGTCGTCGACGCGCTCGTCGCCGTGACCGAGGATGACCGGCCCATAGCCCATCCGGAGGTCGATGTACTCGTTGCCATCGATGTCCCAGACGTAGCCGCCCTTGCCGCGATCCACGTAGACCGTGTCGTCGCCCCACGCGCGAAAGTTCGAATCCGTCCCACCGGGAAGGGTTCGCAGGGCGCGCTGGTACAGCGCGGTCTGGGCGTCGCGCCGAAGCGCGGGGGTCGTCCGGGCGGCGGGCTCGGTGGCCATGGGATCCTCGGCGGCGGGTTCCGGCGGCCCGGTCCACGGAACGGTCGTTGCGTACGGTGGGACGCGAGCGAGGCCATCGTGCCATAGCGCCCAGCGAGCGTCAACGCGAATGTCGCGTCGCCGGACCCGGAATGGTGCGAATTTCGTGGAACTTGTCCGTTCGAATGGACCGATACGCCCGATTCGGGTGACGCCGACCTCAGACGGGCGCCGCCAGCCAGGTCGGGAGCTCGCGACGGAGGGTCGCCAGAGGGAGCGACCCGTGCCCGAGCACAGCGTCATGGAAGGCGCGCAGGTCGAAGCCCGATCCGTCGCGCGCCGAGAGCTCGGCTCGCAGGGTCTCGATGGCGCGCTGGCCCACCTTGTAGGTCAGGGCCTGGCCGGGCCAGCAGATGTAGCGGTCGGTCTCGATGACCGCGTCGGTCGTCGATAGCCCGGCGGCCTCGAGGAAGTCGATCGATCGCTGGCGCGGCCAGCGCAGCGCATGGAGCCCGGTATCCACCACCAGCCGGGCCGCTCGCCACGCCTGTGCATCGAGCATCCCGAACCGCTCCCCTTCGTCACGGAAGAGGCCCATCTCGTCGGCGAGCCGCTCGCTGTACAGACCCCACCCCTCGACGTACGCGGCACCGACCATCCGCGCGCCGAGCCGGCGGAAGGTGTTGAGGTGCGGGTTCTCCATCTCGAGCGCGATCTGGAAGTGGTGTCCGGGGACCGCCTCGTGGTAGGTCGTGGTGGCGAGCTTGGTGTACTTGCGGCTTTCCAGGTCGTAGCCGTTGGCGTAGTAGATCCCGGGCCGCGATCCGTCGGCCGCCGGCGGGTAGTAGTACGCGAATGGCGCGTCCTTCTCCTTGTACTCCTCGACCGGTCGGACGTCGCAGACCGCCCGCGGCAGGACGCCGAAATAGCGCGGCGCGACCGCCATCGCCCGTGCGATGTCCTCTGTCGCCCGCTCGACGAGCGCGTCCTTGGACTGCGGCGTGTTGGGGACATCGGCGTCGAGCGCCGCGCGATAGGCGGCCGTGTCGTCGCCGAAGCCGGCCTCGCGGGCGATCTCGCGGCGCTCGGACTCGATCGCCTCGAGCTCGTCGAGACCGATCCGATGGACCTCCTCCGGGTCGAGGTCGAGCGTCGTCCAGCTCCGGATCGCCGTCCGGTAAAGCTGGTCGCCGTTGGGAGCCGACCAGAGACCCGGATCCTCGCGGGTCGCCGCCAGGTAGTCGCCCCGCAGGGTGTCGAGGAACGCGAGGTCTGCCGGATAGACGACGTCGCGGACGATCTCGCGGATCCGGTCGCGGTCCGACTCGGACGCGACGTTGACCATCGATGGCACGATCGCCGATCCGATCGGCACGTCGAGCATCCGCTCGATCTGGGCGATGGTCCGCTCCGCGACGATGCGCGGGGCGGTCAGCCCGGAGGCCAGACCGTCGCGCAGGATCTGCGCGTTGGCGGCCATGTACGCGGGATACGCGTGCAGGCGGGCGATGAACGCCTCGAGCCGCTCCGGGGTGTCCGCCGGCTGGAACTGGGTCAGCTGCGGCAGCAGCTGCTGCGGGCCACCCATCTGGTCCACGACACGCAGCTGGTGGAGCCGCTGGTCGTCCTCCTCGATGTTCAGCTCGGCGATGACCTTGAGCATGTCCCGGGTGATCCGGTCCTCGGTCGGCAGTCCGGCCGTCTCGATCGCCGTCGCCTCCGCCGCGGTCCGTTCCATCAGCGCCCGGCCCCGGGCCCGGCCGTCCGGTCCCGGGTCCTCGAGGCGGTCGGCGTAGCGGGCATCCCCGTACAGCGTCGCGGTCGTCGGATTGAGCTCGAGGACCGCTTCCCAGAAACGGTCGGCAAGGTCGTTGACGGGCGTCGACCCGGGCTCGGTGGTGGTCAAGACATGACCTCCTGTGGAAGCGCGAGCGTCGTCGCGCGCGATCGTGTCCCAGCTGCGCGTAGCCTAGCGCGGCGCACCGCCGGCCGCCGGGTGGGACCCCCGGATCGGGACCCCGGATCAGCCGCCGAAGAGGGGCATCTGGACGGCATGCCGTTCGACGCCGGGGTCGAGCCCGAGGTACTGCTCGAGGTCGGCCAGGTCGAGCGGGTCGCGCGCCAGGAAGGCACGCAGGTGGACCGACTTGATGATGTGCCACGTCCCGGATTCGAGGGCGGCCCGCAGGAGCGGCGACCGCGCGAGCTTGTAGCGCACGAGCTCGGTGCGTTCCGGGGCGATGACCAGGAAGCGGATGAGCGCGTCATCGGGCGGGATCCGCGCGTGGCGGCGGAGGAGCGGCTCGCCGAGCATCGCCGTCCATTCGACCTCGAACAGGAACGCCACCTTGCCGCGGACGTACCAGATGCCGTCGACGTCGGCGAGCTCGTCGGTCGCGGGGCTGATGGCTCCGAGGTAGGCATGTTGCTCGGCCGGCTCGAGCAGGTCGCCGAGCAACCCCGTCCCGTGCCGTCGCGTCTGCTCGCGACGTCCGATCCAGACCCGCATCCCGAGCCGGTGGCCGGCGTCGGCGATGGCCGCCAGCAGCTCCGTGTGTTCCTGGCTCCGGCGCAGCAGGTCGTCGCTGGTGATCATCCGCTCGCGGGTGCTGGCGAGGCTCCGGTAGCTGTCGAGACACGCGCGGACCAGGGCGTCGTCGGGGACGTCGTGGCCGGCGAACATCGTGGTCATCCGCTCGAAGAACGCGGTCTCCGAGATCGGCCCGGCGGTCGACAGCAGGCTGAAGACCGACCATTCGACCCTGTCGGCGAGCGGCACGGCCGCGGCGGCCAGGTCGTCCGGATCGGCGAGCCACCAGAGGCCGGGCTCGATCTCGGCCAGTCGCCGCTGCATCGGACGACCGAGCTCGTCGCGGATCAGGCCCAGCAGGCGCTCGACCGGGTCGGGCGGCACGTCACGGTCGGAAGTCGAACGGCGTGGACGACTGGCCGGCACGGACGATCCCGGCTCGGGAGCGCTGGTCGCGGGCGCGACGGTGCCGGTGGCGGGCTCGTCCGCCTCGGGGTCGGGGGCCGGCGCGTCGGAAGTCCCGGTCGCGGCCTCGCCGGACGACGCCACGTCCCCGTCCGTCGTGGTGCCTGGACTCGAGGTCATGCGGCGAAGGTCGCCGGCTCGATCGAGCCCGACCAGGATCTCGCCGAGCAGCCGCTCGAACCGGGCGGGCTCGCCGCGGGCCTGGAGCGTCTCGACAGCGGACTCGGTGACGGTCCGGGCGGCGTCCGCGGCCGAGAACGGGCGCCCGTCGACTCGCTCCGGCGGCGCGAACAGGCCGCGCGCCGGGACGACGTCGGGGTCGCCTGCACCGCCGGGCATCGCTTCGAGGCCGACGTTGCCGCGCGTCCGCGCGCCCGGCGGCAACCGGCCGCGCGGGTGCAGCAGCTCGACGACGGCACCGGCGGGATCGTCCGCGTCGGCGAGCCGGGCCCCGAGCAATCGATAGCCGGCGGACGCCGCCCCGAGGACGACGGCGAGGGTCGACTCCACGCCGGCGTCGACCAGCTGGATGACGCGCCCGTCGCGGGCCAGGACGGGTTCGAGCGCCCCGAGCGCCTCGGTGAGCGCAACGGCCTGCCAGCTCCAGGGTGGCCGGAGCGACGCCCTCGCGAGCGCCTCGATCGGGAGCAGCGTGGTCGCCTCGCGACCGAGCGCCCAGGCCGAGGCGTGATACGCCGCCGCGACCCGGTCGAGGCTGGGGCGCACGGGCGGCTGGCCGAGCACCAGCCGGACGCGCGGCGTCGGCGCCGTCCGACCGTAGGCCTCGGGATCGTCCCGGAGGGTCGACAGACCGCGCTGCCCCGCCAGTGCGACGACGGTCGTCGCCGTCCCCTCCCCGAGGCTGCGCAGGTCTTCCCCGAGCCGCGCCTGGATCGGCCCCGACGCGCCGACCTCGAGACGCTGGATGAACCCGCGGACCATCCGGAAGGCGTCCTCGAATGCCAGCCACGGGTTGCGCTCCCGGAACTGCGTCCCGGTCCCGGGCCGGACATGGCCCGACGAGACCCGCAGGGCCGACGTCCGACCCGCCCCGGTCGCGAGCCGGCTTGCCGGCAGGACCGCGTGGAGGAGCGCCAGCCGGAGCGTCGCGAGGACCGGCGCCGCACGCAGGTCGCCCTCGATCCGCTCGAGGATGGCGCCGAGGCCGACAAGCTGGCGGCCGGTATGGAGGTCGAGCAGCTCGTCGGGGAGGGTCTCCGCGCCGGGGATCTCGGGGAACCGGTTCAGGAGGGTCGCCCGCATCGCCTCAGCGCCGACGTCGGCCATCGCCCGGCGGAGGTCGTCCGCGTCGAGCGGACCCTGGCGCAGTTCGGAGCCACCCCGCTGGTCGCGGCAGACCGTGCAGCGGTAGTGCCGGGCGACGGGGCGGGCGCGACCGGCGATCCCGGCGTCGTCGTCGACCGACCAGATGATCTCGTCCGCGACGAGCATCCGGTCGCATGTCGGGCAGCGCGTGGCGAACTGGTCCCCGATCGAGACCTTCAGGCTCGTCTCCCGCCGCGGTGCGCCGGCCAGTGCCTGGAAGGCGGCGTCGAGGTGGCGCACGTCGGGCGGGCGCAGCACGACCTCTGCGAGCATCCGGGTGAGCGGGTTCGACTCGAGCGAGAGCGCCCGCCGCTGGCGGTCGAGGGCGGCCCGTGCGACCCATCCACCACGGCCGAACAGGTCGGCCACGACGTCGCCCGGGCCGGTGTGGAGCTCGATCCGCGCGGCCACGACCCCGGGCGGCGGCGCCGGCGCGATCCGGTCGAAGACGGGCAGTGAGTAGCCGGGCTGGGGATCGAGGGGTCCGCGTCCGGTCATCGGGCAGATGCTAGCCGAGACGGGCGACGCCTGGCCGGCGCACGACCCCTGACGGAGCTCGGCGACCCCTGATCGGCCGGCCGGCCGAAGCGATGGCGCGCGAGACCGTCAGCGACTACGGCTCGTCGAGCTCGTCGGGCTCGTCCTCGAACGCCTCGTCGGTCGTCGCCTCGGGCGGCAGGACCCGGTCGAGATCCTCGATCTCGTCGTCCTCCTCGTCGTCCTCGAGGTCGTCCTCGAGGTCCATCTCCTCGCGGACGAGGGTGCCCTTGGTGTACGGGCGGAGGTCGGTCGACTTGGCGGCGGTCGGGAAGCTGACCTTCCCGTAGTTGGCCGGGTCCTGGAAGATCTCGCGGAGGATGATCCGGACGTCCTTGTCGCCGAGCGAGGTGACGCCGGCCGCGTACTTGTTGCCGTCGGCCATGAGCTTGAGCAGGCGGGCGGCGACGCGCGGCTCGACGACGCCGATCCGGACGCCGTTGCTGTGGGCGATGAGCCGATTGCCCTCCGGGGTCAGCTCGACCGCGTCGCCGGGGTTGACCTGGGCGAGCTCGCGTGGGGTGGCGAGATCGGTCAGGAACGCGAACCCGGTCTTGCCGGTCTCCTCGACGAAGATGCTGACCGGGGCCTTGCTGCCGTCCTGCGCCGGGACGGTCTTCTCGCCGGCCGCCACGAGCAGCATCTTGAGCCGGTCGATGTTCCGCTCCGCGATGCGATTGGTCGGGTCGAGCGCGAGCGCGGTCTGGTAGTGCTCGCGGGCCGAACCGAGCTCACCCTGCTCCCAGAGGGCCTTGGCCAGGCGATTCTCCGCCTCGGCGTCGGGGCCGAGCTCGAGCAGCCGGCGATTGGTGGCCGCGGCATCCGACCACTGGGCGGCCGTCGCCTGCGCGATCGCCTGGTCGGCCAGCTGCCGCTTCTGGCGATTCAGGTTGACGGGGCTCTGGCTCGGGGTCTCGACGTCGGGGAAGGTCACGAGGCGGTCGTCCTTTCGGGGCGCGGCGGGGTTCGGCGATCGAGTCTGGTCGGGTCGGGCGCGCGGTCACGCGGGGCCACGGGGCGGAGATGCCTTTCTAGCACCGTCCGGGCGGCGCGTCAAACCCGGCCGTCGCGGGCGGGCGACCCGGGCGGGGCGGTCAGGCGCGGAGGAGGAGGTTCCACGCGCCCACGACGATCCCCAGCGCGGCGAGGACGGCGATCTGGATGATCCAGCGGATGTCGCGCCGCCGCGACGGCGCCGTGCTGATGAACGCATCCCACAGGTAGAACGCGAGCGTGAGGAGCGCCGGGCCGATCAGCCGCTCGATCTCCATCGCCCGGAGCGCCGCGGCCCCGATCGCGATCGCCGCCGCGTACGTCGCGGCGGCCCACAGCGCATCGCGCACGGTGTTGACCCGCAGCGAGGCCGCCCGATATCCGAGCAGACCGGCGACCAGCGCATCGCCGGCCGCCAGGACCAGCAGGTTGCCGCCGGGAAGCTCGCCGCCGGTCTGGACGAGCCCGCCGGGCACCATCGCCGCGACGCCGGTGAAGCCGAGGAAGGCGACGAGCAGGATCGTGACCAGGACCGCGGTCCGATCCTCCGCCGACAACCCGGTCTGGCCCCGGTTGATGCGATCCTCGAGCGCGAGCGCGCGCCCGACGATGAGCCACGTGACGCCGAGCGCCGGGAGCAACCACAGGCCGAACGGGACGAGCCGGATCGCGCCGAGGCAGCCGACCGCCGCGACCGACGGCAGGATCACCGACTCGATCGGGACGCCGAACCAGACCGTGGCCGGGGCCGCATCGTCGTGGAGGACCTGGAGCGTGCCGAGGAGCATCGCCCCGAGCAGGGCCGCCGCCACCAGCCAGATGAGCGGCGGCTCGAGCAGGCGCGACAGCCCGACGACCGTCACGGCGACGATGGCCAGGTCGCGTCGCGCCGAGCGGTCGTCCATCGCGCCGATGGTACGCGAGTCGTTCATACCCGCCCGCCCTTGGCGGCCGTCCACGCCAGGAGGTCGGCGCGCGACCGCGTGTTGAGCACGTCCCGCGGCGTGATCCACGCCCGACGCGCCTGGCTGACGCCCCAGCGGACGTAGTCGAGCTCGCGGAGATCGTGGCCGTCGGAATCGATCGCGACGAGGCAGCCGAGACCGACCGCGCGCCTGGCGCGCTCGACCGCGAGATCGAGACGCGGCGGCGAGCCGTTCATCTCGAGCGCGGTCCCGGTCCGGGCCGCCTCGGCATAGACCGCGTCCCAGTCGAGGTCGAGGTCGTCGCGCTCGCCGATCTTCCGACCCGACGGATGGGCGATCACGTCGACGTGCGGGCTCCGGATGGCGTTGAGCGTCCGCCCGGTCAGCTCGGCACGCGTCTGGCGCCGGGCCACGTGGACCGAGGCGACGACGACGTCGAACCGCGCCAGCAGCTCGTCGTCGTAGTCGAGGGTGCCGTCGGCGCGGACCTCGAGCTCGCAGCCGTGGAGCAGCCGGAAGCCCTCGGCCGGGGTCGCCGGCGGCGCGGTCCCGGCCGCCTCCTCCGCCTCGTAGCGGGCATTGAGCCCGGCGATGACCGCGGCCTGCTCGGCGACGCGGTCGGGGGTCAGGCCGCGTGCGATCGCGAGCGACTGCGTGTGGTCGGTCAGGACCTGGTAGGCGTAGCCGCGCGCGCGGGCCGCCTCGGCCATGACCTCGATCGGCTGATGGCCGTCGGACCAGTCGGAATGGCTGTGCAGGTCGCCGCGCAGGTCGGCGAGCTCGATCAGCGCGGGGAGCCGACCGGCCAGTGCCGCCTCGATCTCGCCGGCGTCCTCGCGCAGCTCGGGCTCGATGAACGGCAGCCCGAGGAACGCGTAGGCCTCGGTCTCGGTCGCGAAGGTCCGGAGCGCGGCGGCCGCGCCGGTCAGCGGCTCGCCGTCATCGCCGATCCGCAGGTACCCCTTCTCCGACAGGCTCCAGCCCTGGTCGCGGGCCATCGCCCGGAGACGGACGTTGTGCTCCTTCGACCCGGTGAAATGGATGCGGTAGGTCCCCGCCTCGCCCGGCGGCATCACCATCAGGTCCGCCTGCGGCCCGCGCTGGATCCGGACCGCGGCCTTGTAGCCACCGCGGTTGATGACCGAATCGACCATCCCGAACGAGGTGAACGCCTCGATCAGGGTCGCGGGCCGGTCGGTCTCGGCGAGGATGTCGAGGTCGCCGATCGACTCCTTCCGACGCCTGAAGGATCCGGCCGGCTCCATCGACTGGACGCCCGCGGTCCCGGCAAGGCCGTCGATGAGGGCCGTGACCAGCTCCTCGGCACGGTCGAGTCGCATCCGGTCGAACCGATCCTCGAGCCGGGCGATCCCCTCGAGGACGAGCGCCTCGGTCCTGGCCGACATGCCGCGGACGCTCCGGAGCCGGCCCTCCTCCGCGGCGCGGCGCAGGTCGTCGACGGTCTCGATGCCGAGCTCGGCGTTGAGCTGGCGGACCGTCTTGGGGCCGAGCCCCGGGATCCGGAGGATCTCGACCAGGCTCGGCGGGACCTCGGCCCGGAGCCGGTCGTAGAACGCCATGTGGCCGGTGGTCGCGAGCTCGCGGATCTTGTCGCTGATGGCCTTGCCGACCCCCGGGATCGACGGCGGGTTCCCGGACCGGTAGGCCGACACGAGATCCACCGGGCTCCGCCCGATGGCGTCGGCCGCGCGGTGGTAGGCGACGGTCTTGAACACGAGCTCGCCCTTGAGCTCGAGCATGTCGCCGATCTCGTGGAAGATCCGGGCGAGGTCGCCGTTGGTCAGGTCGGCCGGGTCGTCGATCACTCGGCGGATGGTAGCCGGCGCTGGGCGGCGCATGGCTTCCCCGACAGTCAGGCCGCGACGACCCGGTCACGGCCGGCGCGCTTGGCCCGGTAGAGCGCTCGATCGGCATCGGCGATCAGCTCGCCGATCGGCTGGTCCGCCTGCCGGGCGACCGCCACGCCGACCGAGACGCTGACGCCGGCCACGCCGAGCCGCCGCAGGTCGAGCGCGGCGACCGACGATCGGACGCGCTCGCCGACCTCGAGCGCGATCTCCGACGTCGGGTTGCGGAGCAGGACGACGAACTCCTCGCCGCCGTAGCGGGCGGGAACGTCGTCCTCGCGGACGGCCGCGACGATGGCGCCGCCGACCGCGCGGAGGACCTCGTCGCCGGTCGCGTGCCCGTGGGTGTCGTTGAGGACCTTGAACCGGTCGATGTCGATCATCAGGACGCCGACGGCGTCGCCCGCCCGGCGGCGGCGCGCGAGCAGGCCGCAGAACTCGTCGAAGTAGCGTCGGTTCGGGAGCCCGGTCAGGGCGTCGGTCGAGGCCTGCGTCTCGGCGGCCAGGTGCGAGTACGCGCGCGCCAGCGCCGACGAGGCCTCGACCGCCGCGCCGGTGAGGAGCCGGCGGGTCGTCGGCGACCAGGCGCCGACCGTCCGGTGCGACAGGATGATCGCGCCGATGACCTCGCTCTCGGAGGTGAGCGGCGCGGCCAGCGTGTCGGTCAGTCCGTAGACCTCGCGGGTCCGGCCGGCGATCCGGTTGGCGATCAGCTGTCGCTCGCCGAGGACCTGCTCCGCGGCCGGCGTGGGCACGAGCGGGCGTCCCAGCGGGGTGGTCGCGCCGATCCGTGCCGTGAGGTCGTCGAGCCGGCCGCGCAGGCCTCCGGCCGGGACCGGCTCGCCGAGATCGGTGACGATCGGGACGGCGACGGGCGTCCGGTCGGCCCTCGCCGGATCCTCGCGTGACCGGGTCCTCGAGATCGGCGATCGGCAGGCGCGTCATCGAATCGGGGACACCGGGCCGGGCGCTGACGAGCGTCGCCTCGAGCACCCGCGCGTCGGGTCGCCGCCGGGCGACGACGATGTGGTCGGCGCCGGTCGCCTCGGCCAGCTCGCTGACGATCGCGCCGAGGATCGCGTCGGGCGAGACGGAGCGCGACAGGCTCGACAGGATCCGCGCGAACGACTCGGCCTCTTCGCGGCGGCCGACCTCGAGGGTCGCCACCGCCTGCCGATGGCGGATCGCGGCGAACCCGACGACGAAGACCAGCCCGACGACCGCCCAGTCGATCGGCCGGGCCCGGTCCGTGGCGAGGCGGAGGACGGCGATGAGGCCGAGGACGAAGAAGGAGACGGCGAAGACCCACCAAGCGCGTCTCGTCCGACGTTCCGGTGTCTCGGCGGGTCGTGCTGGCCGGTTGGAGGGTTCGCTCACGTCAGGAAGAGAGGATGGCGGTCCGGAGCCATCGCGTCCATCCCCGCGGCCCGTACCGATGGCCGTGGTCCGACCGGCACGTTCGTCCGGGCGGCGGATCAGGCGGCCGCGTCCCCCGCCCCGGCCGCATCGTGACCCCCGTCGCGCTTGACCCGGTAGAGGGCCTGGTCGGCGGCGGCGATGAGCTCGGTGGCGGTCCGGCCGTCGGCCGGGAAGGTCGCCACCCCGATCGACGCGCCGATCGGCACCGGGCCGCGCTGCTCGCCGACGAAGGCGTGGTCGCGGAAGGCATCGAGGATGCGCTCGGCGGCGCGGCGCGCCTCGTCGCTGTCGGTCTCGGGCAGGATGATGGCGAACTCGTCGCCGCCGTAGCGGGCCGGGATGTCCGACGCCCGCAGCGTCGAGCGGATCAGTTCCGCGGTCCAGGTCAGGACGCGGTCGCCGAACAGGTGACCGAACGTGTCGTTGACGAGCTTGAAGTCATCGAGGTCGAGCATCAGGACGCTCAGCGACCGGCGCGCTCGCTGGGTGCGGACGACCTCCTCGCCGAGGCGCTCGTGCAGGAACCGGTGGTTGTAGAAGCCGGTCAACGGGTCGCGGTCGGCGAGCTTGCGGGCCTCCTCGTAGAGCCGGGCGTTCTCGAGCGCCATCGCCGCCTCGTTGGCCATCGTGCGCGCCAGCGCGAGCCGCTCATCGCCGAACGTGACGGAGCCGTTGGACGCCAGCTCGACCAGGCCGATCGACTGGCCCTTGGCGACCAGCGGGAGCATCGCCAGGCTCCTGTTGCCATCCCGACGCATGAGCGCGGTCTCGGCCGGATCGGCCCTCGGGTCGTCGACGTCGATGATGATCGTCTCCTGCCGATCGAGGACGCGGAGCGTCTCCGGGTAGTCGTTGACGTCGAAGAACGGCTCGATCTCCTTGAGCCGGTGGGGCGGGAAGTAGCCGAGCGATTCGACCCGGTGAGCCGGCCGGTCCCAGTAGCTGATGACGCATTCCTCGACGTTCATCGCCCGGGCGATGTGGCCGGCCATCAGGTCGGCGACCTGGTGCGGATCGAGGCTGCCGGACAGCTCGGCGCTCATGTCGAGCAACCGGCGCAGCTCCCCGGCGAGATCCTGGGTCCGGGTCAGCAGCCTGGCCGAGCCGACGGCGATGGCGGCCTGGTCGGCGAGGATCGTCAGGAGGCGCAGGTCGTCCGATCCGAAGCCGTCGAGCCCGAGCTTGGAGAGCGTGATGACCCCCATCGTCAGGTCGTCGTGACGCATCGGGACGACCAGCATCGATTCGTCGATCTCGTCGGTCCCTTCGATCGAGAGCCCGCGCGGATCGGCGTTCGCGTCGTTGACCAGGATCGGCTCGCCGTGCTGGGCGACCCAGCCGGTGAACCCCTCGCCGAGGCGGCAGCCGAGCAGGGCCATGTCGACCTTCTCGTAGGCGCCGATGCGCCCTTCGAAGGCGATCGGGACGACCAGGTCGGGCGGTTCGATGAGATAGACCCGGGCGTTGTGGTAGTCGATGATCCGGCCCGTCTCCTCGACCACGGTCCGGCCGACCTCCTCGACCCCGACGGCGCGGCTCATCCGCGCCGAGGCGGCCTGCAGCACCTCGAGCTGGCCGGCGCGTCGGACCGTCTGCTCGAAGAGCTCGGCATTGGCGATGGCGATCGCGGCGTGCGTCGCCAGGGTCGAGATGAAGGCCACATCGCCGCTCGTCCAGGCACGCGGCTCGCGGGTCACCGCTGAGAGCGCCCCGATCACCCGGTCGTGGTGGATGAGCGGGGCGACGAGGTGGCCCGCGATGTCGAAGACGTCGTCATACCGCTCGTTGGCGAGCCCGCGATCGGCCCGGACGTCCGGAACAGCGAGCACATGGCCGCTGCGCAGGACCTCGCCGATCAGGCCTTCGTCCCGCCCGAGGACCGGCATCCGCGCGGCGAGGTCGTCGGTCAGTCCCGCCCAGGCCGCGATCTCGAGATGCTCGTCGCGGAGGATGCGGATCGTGGTCGCATCCGCCCGCAGGGCGCGCTTGGTCTCATCGACGATCATCCGGAAGAGCTCAGGCCGGTCGTGGGATGCGGCCAGCCGCCCGGCGATCCCGAGGACCGTGTCGAGGCGTCCGGCCAGCTCGGCCTCGAGACGCGTGTCGATCGACGTCCGGTCCGTCCCGACCGTCGGCTGCGACCGCGCCGACGGAGGGGCTCCGACGATCCGCCGGAGGATCGAGCCACCGCCCGTCGCGCCCGATCTGGAGGTCGTCGGGACGGCCGTCGTCGACCCGCTCCTGTCTGGCGGGAGGTCGGCGGATCCAGGGCGTGCGCGCACCTCAGAATGGTCCCATCGTGCGGAGCCGGCCGGGGGCCGCCATCCGTACCATCGGTGGGGAGGACCATCGTTCCGCTCGTTGACCGCCCGGAGGCGTGAGGACTACACTCCGGCGGCGTCGCGACCCTCCGCGGTCCCGGCCGTCCCAGCCCGCTCCGAGGTCCGCACATCCTCGTGGACGACGGTCCCCGTCCCATCGACGCCGATCGCGGCGTCAGCACCCTGTTCCCGGTCCGTCCCGCTCGCTGACGGCTGACTGCGACCCCACGGGGCCGCACCACCTGCGACGGGACGTCCCGCTCGTGAGGTGGCAACCATGCTCTACCTGAGCCAGGCCATCGGCCGACCCGTGCTCGACGCCATCGGCGAGCCGCTCGGCACGGTGGACGACCTGATCGTCGCGGTCGGTGACCGCTATCCGCCGGTCACCGGCCTGGTCGTCGCGACCGACCGCCGCCGGATCTTCCTGCCCTGGTCGCAGGTCGCCCGGTTCGACGCGTCGGGCGCCCGCCTGTCGACCGACAAGATCGACATCACGAAGTTCCAGCAGCGTCCGAACGAGATCCAGCTCCGGGCGGACCTGCTCGACAAGCAGATCGTCGACATCGACGGGCGCAAGGTCGTCCGGGTCAACGACCTCAGGCTCGATGACGTCGACGGCATGCTCCACCTGGTCGCGGTCGACGTCGGCGCGGCCGGGATCCTGCGCCGGCTCGGGATCGAGGGCGCCTTCCGGATCCTCGCCCGCAACCTGCGCCTCCCGACCCCGGAGCGCTACATCGACTGGGAGGACGTGGACCCGGTCGAGTCGAGCATCGCGTCGATCAAGCTGCGCGTGCCGCACGGCGGGCTGACCGAGCTGCACCCGTCGGACCTCGCCGACATCCTCGAAGACCTCGCGCCACGCGACCGGGCCGGCGTCCTTGCCGCCCTCGACAACGAGGCCGTCGCCGACGCGATGGAGGAGATGGAGCCCGACACCCAGGTCGACGTGCTCGAGGACCTCGCCCCGGAGCGGGCGGCCGACATCCTGGAGGAGATGAGTCCCGACGACGCGGCCGACCTCGTCGCCGACCTCGACCAGGACACCCGCGACGAGATCCTCTCTCACATGGAGGCTGACGAGGCCGAAGAGGTCCAGGAGCTGCTGGGCTATCCCGAGGACTCGGCCGGCGGGATCATGACGACCGCGTTCATCGCACTCGAGGAGCACCTGACCGCCGCCGAGGCGATCGACCGGCTCCGCGACCTCGAGCCCGACGCCGAGACCATCTACTACATCTACGTCACCGACGAGAGCGACCATCTGACCGGGGTGCTGTCGCTGCGCGACCTCATCGTCGCCCAGCCGGACGCCCGGATCCGCGACTTCATGATCAGCGAGCCGGTCGCGGTCGGCGTGCTGGCCGACCAGGACGAGGTCGCCGAGGTCGTCGCCCACTACAACCTGCTGGCCGTGCCGGTCGTCGACGATGAGGAACGGCTGGTCGGCATCGTCACGGTCGACGACGCGATCGACACGGTCATCCCGACCGCCTGGAAGAAGCGCCTGCCGCGCGTCTTCAGCCGGTAGCACCGTGCCGCGGATCCCACGCCGGTTCGACCCCGGCGATCCCGTCAGGCCTGACCGGCCCCGAACCGGCAGCCAGCCCACCAAGGTCGCTGCCATCGGCTCCGCGGTCGTGACGACGCGTCGTCGGCGCCCGCGGCCGCGGGTCCTGTCGCCGCTCCCCCACCTCCCGTACTGGCGCGTCAGACTGCTCGCCACGCTCGCTGTCCTCGGGCCCGGCCTCGTGAGCGGGTTCGCCGACAACGACGCCGGCGGGATCACGACATACACGCTCGCCGGCGCGAAGTTCGGGTATGCCCTGCTGTGGGTCATCCTCTGGACCCAGGTCATCCTGTTCTTCACCCAGGAGGTCGGCGCGCGACTCGGGCTGGCGACCGGCAAGGGCCTGATGGGCCTGATCCGCGAGCGCTGGGGCGTCCGCTGGGGGGCCTTCGCGGTCATCATGATGCTCGTCGCGAACCTGGGTTCGACGGTGGCCGAATTCGCCGGCATCGGATCAGCCCTCAGCCTCTTCGGGATCCCGACGCAGCTGAGTGCAGCCGTCGCCGCGGTCATCGTCGTCGGCTTCATCGCGCTCGGCAATTACAGCCGCGTCCAGTACCTCTTCGTCGGCGTCGGCGTGCTCGTGTCGATCGCGTACGTCATCTCGGCCTACCTCGCCGGGCCCGATTGGCAGCAGGCATTCCACGACCTGATCGTGCCGCAGCTCCAATCGTCGCCGGTCTACTGGCTGGCCGTCGTCGGGACCGTCGGGACGACGATCACGCCGTGGGGCCAGGCGTTCATCCAGTCCTATGTGGTCGACAAGCGGCTCCGACCCGAGGACCTTCCCGCCAGCCGGATCGACGTGTTCTCCGGTGCCCTGCTCACCAACGTCATCGCCTTCTTCATCGTCGTCGCCTGTGCCGCGACCCTGTATGCGACCGGCCAGACGACCATCACGAGCGCGGCCCAGGCCGCCCAGGCCCTCGAGCCGCTGGCGGGCGCGGCGGCCAGCATGCTCTTCGCCGTCGGTCTCCTCGGGGCCGCGTTCCTGGGCCTGGGCGTCGTGCCCTTGACGAGCGCCTACTCGACCTGCGAGACGTTCGGCTGGGAGACCGGCGTCGACTGGAACTGGCGCGAAGCCCCCGCCTTCTACGGGCTGCTCGCCTTCTTCATCGGCTTCGCTGCCCTGTTCGTGATGATCCCGGGGCTGCCGCTCATCCAGGTCATGTTCGGGGCGCAGGTCCTCAATGCGCTGCTGCTGCCGTTCATCCTCGTCTTCGTCATGCTGCTATCGGCCGATCGGAAGCTGCTGGGCCCGCTGGCCAGCGGGCGGCTGCTGCTGACCATCGGGTGGGTCTCGACGATCCTCCTGATCGGGCTGTCAGCGATCCTCGTCATCACGAGCGTCAGCGGCTGACCCTCGGCGGACCTCAGGCGACGGTCTGCCGCCCGAGCACACCATGCGTCCCGCGCCAGCGCGTCCGCATCCTCATCGGGAACGGGCCAGTCGAGGCCGTCGGTGCCGGCGCCGTAGTCGAGCGGGTAGCCGTGGGCAGCCCAGTCCGGGACTCCCCCGCCGACCGCCGCGACCCGATCGAAGCCGGCCGAGCGGAGCAGCGACGCGGCCACGCTCGAGCGATAGCCGCTCGCGCAGATGGTCGCGATCGGACGGTCGTCCGGCAGCCGCTCGAGCATCGACGGCAGGTCGCCTGCCCCGATGTGGAGCGAGCCCGGGACGTGGCCGGCCTCGTACTCGGACGGCTGCCGGACGTCGATGACGAACGGGGCGGCCGGTCCGCCCACCGACAGCAGCCCGGCCAGCGTGTCGACGTCGAGAGCCGCGCCGGGCTCGAACGGACGGCCGGCTCGCCGCCATGCCTCGAAGCCGCCGGCGACGTGGCCGGCCGTCGCCTCGTAGCCGATCCGAATCGCCTGGCGGGCCAGGTCGTCGAGGTCGGCCGGATGCTCGACGATGAGCACGATCGGCCGGTCGGCGTCGACCACCCAGCCGAGCCACGTCCCGAACGACGATCCGGCCGGGATCGACAGGGAGCCCGGGACGTGGGCGACCGCGTACGCGTCGGGCGACCGGGCGTCCACGATGAGCGCGTCGTGAGCCAGCGCCGCGTCGAGGTCGGCGCCGGCCAGCGGCGCGATCTCCGGGACGACCCCGCCGAGCAGCCGCGGCCCGGCCTGGTTGATCGGTCGCATCCGGGCGAAGTAGCGCGGGACGGCGGGCTGGCCGGCGAGCAGCGCGCGCGCGAACGCCTCGACCTCCATCGGGGCGAGGAGCGGGTCGTGGCGCCGTTCGTAGCCCAGGGTCGACCACGAGGTCGAGGCGATCCCGGTCGAGCACAGCGACCCCGCGCCGTGGGTCGGATAGACCATCACGGAGTCCTCGTGCGGGAGGAGGACGTCGTGGAGCGAGCTGTACATCGCCGCGGCGAACGGCCGGGCGTTGGCCGCCCCGAGCAGGTCCGTCCGCCCGACCGCGCCGACCAGCAGCGAGCCGCCGGTCAGGAGCAGGAACGGCTCGTCCGAACGGGCCGTGTCGGCCACCGCGTAGCTCACGTGCTCCGGCGTGTGGCCCGGGGTGTCGAGCACCCGGAAGCGGATCGACCCGACCTCGAAGGTCTCCCCGTCGTGGGCCGGATGGTGGTCGTGCCCGAGCGTCGCGCCCGCGCCGATGACGTGCGTCGCGCCGGTCAGCGCCGCCAGCTCGCGACCGCCCGAGACGTAGTCGTTGTGGAGATGGGTCTCGATGACGTGGGTGATCCGAAGGTCATCGGCCCGGGCGGCCGCCAGGTAGATGTCCACGTCACGTCGGGGGTCGACGACCGCGGCCACCCCGGCCCCGTCATCGACGACGAGCGTCGACAGGTGTCCGAGCCCCTCGATCCGGTACTGCGTGACGCGCACCCCGGAAGTCTATCGTGCGGCGACCCCATGCTAGACTCGCCGCGGATCGCCGGGGCCATGATCCCCCCAAGGCGGAGACGACACGCATGACCCAGCGGACCCTGATCCTTGGCGGCGACGGCTATCTCGGGTGGCCGACCGCGATGGCGTTCTCGCAGGCCGGCCATCGCGTCGCCGTCGTGGACAACTTCGCCAAGCGGGGCTGGGAGCTCGAGCTCGGCGTCCGTCCGCTCTTCCCGATCCCGACCCTGCACGAGCGCATCCGCGCCTGGCGCGAGGTCACCGAGCGCGACATCGAGCTGTTCGTCGGGGACCTGACCGACTACGCCTTCGTCGAGTCGGTGGTCCGCGACTTCCGGCCCGACACGATCGTCCACTACGGCGAGCAGCCGTCGGCGCCCTACTCGATGATCGACGCGCGGCATGCCACGTACACGCAGGCCAACAACGTGGTCGGCAACCTCAACGTGCTGTTCGCGATCCGCGACGTCAGCCCCGAGACGCACCTCGTCAAGCTCGGCACCATGGGCGAGTACGGGACCCCGGACATCGACATCGAGGAGGGCTACCTGACCGTCGACCACAACGGCCGGCAGCACACCTTCCTCTACCCGAAGACCCCGGGCTCGATGTACCACCTGTCCAAGGTCCACGACAGTCACAACATCCACTTCGCCTGCCGGATCTGGGGACTGCGCGCGACCGACCTCAACCAGGGCGTGGTCTACGGCGTGGAGACCGACGAGTCCGCGCTCGACCCGCGGCTGGCGACGAGCTTCCACTACGACGAGGTCTTCGGGACCGCGCTCAACCGGTTCTGCGTCCAGGCGGCCATCGGCCACCCGCTGACCGTCTACGGCGAGGGCGGCCAGACCCGCGGCTATCTCAACATCCGCGACACGATCGCCTGCATCGGCCTCGCGACCGGGACGCCCGCCGAGCCCGGCCAGCTGCGCGTCTTCAACCAGTTCACCGAGCAGTTCAGCGTCCTCGAGCTGGCCGAGCGCGTCCGCGCGCCGGGCAGCACCTGGGCTGGGACGTCGCCGTCGAGCACACGACCAACCCGCGGGTCGAGATGGAACGGCACTACTACAACGCCCGGAACACGGGGCTGCTGGGCCTCGGGCTCAAGCCGCGGCTGCTCGATGAGGAGCTCATCGACACGATGCTCCTGCGGATCGGCGAGCAGCGTGACCGGATCGACCCGGCGACGCTCGTCCAGAACGTCCGCTGGGTGCCGGAACGGGTGCGCGAGGCGAGCCACGTCTGACCGGGCGGCCGGGGCATGACGCGCACGGTCCTCATCACCGGCGGGGCCGGGTTCATCGGTTCGAACCTCGCCGGGCGCCTGGCCGACGCGGGCGACCGCATCCGGATCCTCGACGACCTGTCGATCGGGCGGGCGGCCTACCTCGACGGCGTCCCGCACGAGCTGGTCGTCGGGACGCTGGCCGACCCGGCGACGGTCAGGGCCGCGGTCGACGGCGTCGACGCGATCGTCCACCTCGCCGCACGGGCCGGGATCGACAATTCGGTCCGCGACCCGGTCGGGACGTTCGAGGCGAACGTGGCCTGGTCGGTCGGCGTGCTCGACGCGGCCCGTCTGGCGGGCGTCCGCCGGTTCGTGTTCGCGTCGTCGAATGCCGCGACCGGCGACCACGCGCCGCCGAGCGACGAGACCGACCTGCCTCATCCCCGCTCGCCGTACGGCGCCTCGAAGCTCGCCATCGAGGGGTACGCGGGCGCCTACGCGGCGACCTTCGGCCTCGTCGCCTGCTCGCTCAGGTTCTCGAACGCGTACGGCCCGCGGTCGCTCCACAAGCGCAGCGTCGTCGCTGCCTGGCTGCGCGCCGCCCTCGACGGGGAGCCGATCGTGATCCACGGCGACGGCAGCCAGACGCGCGACTTCATCCACGTCGACGACCTGGCCTCGGCCGTGGTCGCCGCCCTCGACGCACCCGAGGCCGCGGTCGCGGGCGAGCTCTTCCAGGCCGGGACCGGCGTGGAGACGACGGTGGCCGAGCTCGCCGCGGAGATCGGTCGCGCGGTCGGGCGGCCGATCGACGTCCGCCACGGGCCCGCCCGGGTCGGCGACGTCGCGCGCAACGTGGCCCGCGTCGACAAGGCGGCGACGGTGCTCGGGTTCCGGGCCGCCGTCCCGCTCGCCGACGGCCTCGCGCGCACCGCCGCGTGGTTCGCCCAGGCCCTTGCGGACCCCGAGCTCGCGGCCGTCCGGGGGCACGTCGCGTCAGGGTCCGAGTGAGTTCCCGCGGCCGATGACCGCGACCGCGCCCGCGCCGGTCGAGGCGCCTTTCCCAGCGCCGGCCCAGGGAGTCCCGGGGCCGGCCGCCACGTCGCCGCTCATGCGCGACGCGCTCGTCACGATCGTGACCAGGTTCGGTCTCGCGGTGTTCATCTTCGGGACCGACATCGCGCTGGCCCGCCTCCTGGGCCCGTCGGCCAAGGGCCGCTTCGCGCTCGTCCTGCTCTACTCGCAGCTGGCCGCGCTCATCGTCGGGTGGGGCACCGACCAGGCGCTCGCGGTGGTCTCCGGGCGCGACCGGGAGACGGCCCGGCGCGGGTTCGCCAACGCCCTCGTGTGGACCGCGGTCGTCGGTGGCGCCGCGGTCGTCGGCTCGATCTGGCTCTTCGGCGCCCCCGGGCCGGGGCCGGCGACCGGGCCGCTCGCGGCGCTCATCCCGAACCTGTCGGGCACGCAGTTCATGTTCGCCGCGGTCGCCGTGCCCGGTGAGCTGTTCTTCGGGCTCGGCCTGTTCGCGCTCCTCGGGCGCAAGCGCGTGGTCCCGTACAGCCTCATCCGCGTCATCCGGCGCGCGATCCTCCTCGCCATGATCATCGCCGTCGCCGCCATCGCGCGACTCGACCTCGACGTCGTGCTGGTCCTCAACCTCGTCGCACTGGCGGTGACCGCGGGCGTGATCCTGTGGGTCGCGGCGACGGACGGGATCGTCGGGCGGACACCGTCGATGGCGCTCCTCGCCGAGGAGCTCCGGTTCGGGACGAGGGCACTGCCGGGGTCGGTGGCCGAGCGGCTCCAGTTCCGGGCCGATTCGTTCCTCATCAACATCATCATCGGCGTCCGCGAGACCGGCATCTACTCGGTCACCAGCGGGCTGGCCGAGACGCTCTGGTACGTCCCCAACGCGCTCGGGACCGTCATGTTCAGCCGAGCGGTCGATCCGAACGCGGATGCCGGACGGATCGCGTCCGTCCTGACCCGGACGACGCTGGCGGTCGCGTTCGCCACCGCCGTCCCTGTCTTCATCTTCGGGCCGCGCCTCGTGCGCTTCGTGTACGGCACGCAATTCGCCGACGCGGGCGTCGCACTGCGGCTCATCCTGCCCGGCATCGTCGCGTACAGCGTGGTCGCGGTGCTGTCGCGCTACATCACCGGCCGCGGGAAGCCGGGCACGGGGACGCTGATCCTGATCGGCGGCCTGGTCGTCAACATCGCGATCAACCTCGTGCTGATCCCGCGCTACGGCATCGATGGCGCCGCGACCGCCTCGTCGATCTCGTATCTCGTCACGGCCGTCCTCAGTCTCGTCATCTTCCACCGGATGTCGGGGCGCGGCTGGGTCGAGACGCTCGTGCTCCGACGCTCGGATGTCGTCGCGCTGATGGGCGCCCTGCGTGCGGGCGAGGCGCGCCTGCGAGGCCGGCGGCGCGGCCCACTGGTCGGGTTGCGCGGCGGCGACGATGCCGCGACCCAGATCATCGACGAGCACGACCCCGGCGAGGAACTCTGACGGGTGGGGATCCAACTCGCGATCATCGACGACAACCCGCACGTCACGTGGGACGGACAGGTCTACTCGGTCAATGCGACCTTCCAGCAGTTCGCGGCGGCGCTGCTGGACGTGCCGGGGTCGCCGGTCACGAGCGTGACTTCGTGCGTGCCGCTGCGCGCAGCCGACGGACCACCGGCGACCCGGCCGTTGGATCCGCGCATCCGCGTCGTCGGGAGCGCGCCGTTCGATGGCATCGACGGCTACCTGCGCCATCTCCCGGCGATGCTCACGACGAACCGGCCGATCCTCGGCCGGGTCATCACCGACGCGGACCTCCTCTGGATCAAGGTGCCGGCATCGAATGCGGGGCTGGCCGCCGCGATCGCGGCCCGGGCCGGCGTGCCCCGGTCGGTGTGGGTCGCGGGGAGTGCCACCGACGTGGCCCGCGCCCGCTTTCGCGGCGTGGCGGCCCTGGGTCCGCGCGCGATCGGTGCCGGCTACGACCTGGTCGGACGCCTCGCGGGCACGGGCGGCCACCGCATCGTCGTCGGCGAAGGGGTCGTGGACGGCGACGGGGTCGTGGCCAGCCTCGTCGAGCCCGCCGAGGTCCGTGACGCGGGTGCGGGCGCCTGGCCGGCGATCCCGTGGCGGATACGGCTGGCGTGGGCGGGACGTCTCGCGGAGGGCAAGGGGCTGGAGGCGCTCCTCGACGGTCTCGGGAGGCTCGCGGCCGCGGAGGAGGCCGGCCAGCGCGTCGAGCTTGTCATCCTGGGCGACGGACCGGCGCGCGCGGGCCTCGAGGCGCGCGCGGTGCGGCTGGCGGTCGCCGATCGCATCCATTGGCTCGGTCACGTCGCCGATCGGGCGGCCTACATGGACGCCCTGGCATCGTGCGACGTGTTCGTCTTCCCGTCCGAGGCGGAAGGGTTCCCGAAGGCCGTCCTCGATGCGATGGCCGCCGGCCTGCCGATCCTCGCCACGACGTCCGGGCACCTCGGTGCGCTTGGCCGGGCCGGCATCCTCGAGCCCGTCAAGCCCGACGCGCGGGCGATCGCGGCGTCCATCCGCGGGCTCGCGAAGGATCCCGGCAGGGCCCGCCAGCTCAGCCGGGCCGGTTCGGCGTTCGTCGCCGCCCACACCCGTCCGGCTGAGGCGGCTCGGCTGGTCGATCGCTGGCGAGCCTGGTGGCCGGCGCTACCGTGGGACAGCTGAGCGCGTACGCTCTGCGGGTGCTCCCCGAGATCGCGTTCTGGACCGCGAGCGGCGCGCTCGCCTGGGTCTACGCCGGGTATCCGGTCGCGGCCGCCGCGCTCGCCCGGATCCGACCCGTGGTCCTGCGACCGGCGGGTCCGGCCCCGACCCTGACCGTCGCGATCGCCGTCCACGACGAGGCCGCCCACGTCGCCGAGCGGATCGCGGACGCGCTCGGGCAGGCCGACAGCGGGGCGCGGGTCGTCGAGGTCCTCATCGGGTCCGACGGCTCCACCGACGCCACGGAGGCGATCGTGGCCGGCCTCGCCGCGCACGATCCGCGGATCCGCCTGCTCGCCCTGCCGCGACGCGGCCAGACGGCGACCCAGGCGGCACTGTTCGAGGCGGCCCGCGGCGAGGCAGTCGTCCTGACCGATGCCGAGACCCGGTTCGCGCCCGGGTGCCTGGCCGCGCTCGCCGAGGCGCTGCGCGACCCGCGCGTCGGGCTGCGTCACCGGCCGCCTGGAGTGGCGCGACGAGGCCGCGACCGCCACCTCCGCCCAGGAGGGGCTGTACTGGCGGTACGAGCGCCGCGTCCGCGAGATCGAGAGCCGGGCCGGGCTGCTGACCGCGGTGACCGGGGCGCTCCTCGCGGTCCGGGTGAGCGCCTACCGTCCGGTCCCACCGACGGCCTCGATGGACCACCTCCTGCCGCTCTACGTCCGCGAGGCCGGCGGGCTCGTCGTCTACGTCCCCGCGGCGGTCGCCACGGACCGGCCGATCAGCGGCTTGCGCGAGCAGTTCCGCAACCGGACCCGGACGGCGACGCGCGGGATCCGGGCGAACCTCTCGATGGTCGGGCCGCTCGCGCCGTGGCGCCGCCCCGGGCCGGCGGTCGCCATCTGGTCGCACAAGCTCCTGCGCTGGGCGACGCCCTGGTTCGTGGCTCGTCGCGGCGATCGCCGGGCGTCGTGCTCGGTCTGCGCGGTTCGCCCGGCTACCTGGCGGCCCCGCTGGCCGTGGTCGTGCTCGGCCTGGTGGCGACCGCGGCTCACGTCCTGATCGCGTCCGGTCGTCGGCCGCCCCGTCCCGTCGCGTTCGCCCGCTCGTTCGCGGTCGTCAACCTCGCCTTCGCGGCCGGCTGGGTCAACGTCGCGCGCGGGCGTGGGATCGAGGTCTGGCACCGCGCCGAGTTCCGCGCCGAGGGCTGACCGCGGGCCGCCGTGGTGGGCGCTGCGGGCCGGCGAGGCCGAACGCGACGATATACTCGATTCGCGGTCATCGGCCGTCCCAGCGGCCAGGAGGCGCCACGCCATGATCGATTGTTCACGCGTGTCCGCGCAACGGACGGATCACGAGGCTGACTCCCCAGACGCCGACATGATCCCGGTGACGCGGCCGGACATCGGGCCGGAAGAGATCGCCGCCGTCACCGACGTCCTCGAGAGCGGGATGCTCGCAGGCGGCCGGCGCGTCGCCGAGCTCGAGGCTCGCTGGGCGGCGTTCATCGGGACGAAGCACGCGATCGCGGTCAGTAGTGGGACGGTCGCCGAGATGTGCATCTTCGCCGGGCTCGGTCTCGGACCTGGCGACGAGGTCATCACCGTCGGCCACACGTTCAACGCCACGGTCAGCTCGATCATGTCGACCGGCGCGATCCCGGTCTTCGTCGACATCGACCGCGACACGTACGTCATCGACGCCTCGCTGATCGAGGCGGCCATCACGCCGCGGACCAGAGCGATCTGCCCGGTCCACCTGTTCGGGCTGCCCGCTGACCTCGACACGATCATGGCGATCGCGGATCGACACGGTCTGGCGGTCGTCGAGGATGCCTGCCAGGCCCACGGGGCGGAGTTCCGGGGCCGCCGGGTCGGGAGCTTCGGCCACGGCGCATTCAGCCTGTACGGCACGAAGAACGCGACGGCCGGCGAGGGCGGGCTCATCACGACCGACGACGACGCGCTCGCCGATTGGATCCGGCTCTACCGGAATCAGGGGATGCGCGAGCGGGACCACCACGAGATCCTCGGCTACAACTTCCGCCTGACCGACATCGCCGCCGCGATCGGCCTGTGCCAGCTCGACAAGCTCGAGCGCAACAACGCTCGGCGGCGAGCGATCGCGGACCGCTACGACGCGGCCTTCGCTGATCTGCCGGTCCGGACGCCGGTGACGCCAGTCGGCAGATCCCATGTCTTCCACCAGTACACGATCGCGGTCTCGGACCGGCGCGACGATATCGTCGCGGACCTCGCGGCAGCGGGTGTGAGTGCCGCTACCTACTACCGGGTCCCTGTCCATCGCCAGTCCTATGTGGTGGAGCGGGGAATCAAGGCGGACCTGCCGATCACCGACCGGGCAGCGCTCGAGACGCTTTCGCTGCCGATGTTCCCCGGGCTCACGGACGGTGACCAGACGACCGTCATCGCGGCTCTCTGCGCCGCGGTGGAACGCCGGACACCTGGCTGGCCCGCCTCGGCGGCGGGCCGCTGCCCCTGAGGGAGCCGCGGCTCGATGACGGGCGCCTGGTCGCCCGTCGGCGCGCGTGAACTGCGCGTCGGGCTCATCGGGCTGGGCTCGATGGGTCGGAACCACCAGCGCGTCCTGGGCGGCATGCCGGGCGTGCGGCTGGCGGCGGTCGCGGACCCGGATGTCGCTGCGCTGACGGCCGCGATGGTGGGGTCCAGCGCGCAAGCATTCAGCGAGCCGATGTCGATGTTGTCCGAGGCGGACCTCGACGCCGTCGTCATCGCGTCGCCGACGACGAGCCACCTGCCACTCACCCTCGCCGCGATCGAGCGAGGGATGGCGGTCCTCGTCGAGAAGCCACTGTCCGCCACGCCGGCCGAGGCCGACCGCATCGTGGCCGCGGCGTCAGCCGCCGGCGCGCCGCCGATCCAGGTCGGCCACATCGAGCGATTCAACCCCGCCGTCCTCGAGCTGGCTCGTCTCCTCGAGACTGGCTGGCTGTCCAGGGTCATCGCGATCTCGAGCCAGCGGGTGGGTCCGTTCCCGGGTCGGATCCGAGACGTCGGTGTGACTGTCGATCTCGCGACGCACGACATCGACATCCTATGCGCGATCGCCGGCGAGCGACCGGCCCGCGTTTCCGCGGCGACCGCCGGCCGTACGCACGCCGATCACGAGGATCTCCTGTTCGGGTTGATGTCGTTTCCGTCCGGGATCGTCGCGAGGCTCGACGTCGACTGGCTCTCGCCGGTGACGCGCCGCCGGCTCACGGTTCTCGGCGAGGAGGGGATGTTCGAGATCGACTACCTGAGGCAACGCCTGACGTTCGTGCGCGCGACGAACGCGAGAGATCCTCGCCTGATCGACGGTTATGCGCCCACGTTCGAAGGCGAACTGGTCGAACTGCCCGTCGCGACCGGCGAACCGCTCGCCGCCGAGCTCGCAGCATTCGTGCGGGTCGTCCGCGACGGTGGCCAGCCCCTCGTCGATGTGACGGACGGCCGCTGGGCGGTCGTGCTCGCAGACGCGCTCCTGACGGCCGCCCGGGAGCGCCGGACGGTGGATCTGGCGCCCGCCTGAGTCCGTCCGTCAGTCACGATGGTCGGGGACGAAACGAGGGCGCCGCCCCGCCGATACTCAGGCCCCGGTGTGGCGTCGCGGAACGCAGTCGCTCCGGCTCATAAGCGCGCGGTCGTAGGCCTCACCAAAGGACGAACGATGCAGGTGCGAGGAGAATTCAGCGCGATCTCCCCCGACGTCGTCATCGGCGACGGCACGCGTGTCGGCAACTTCGTGCTGATCCGCGGCAATACGCTGATCGGGCGAGGGGTGCACGATCGGTTCGTATGTCGACATCGAGGGGGATGTCGTCATCGGGAACCATGTCTCGCTGCAGAGCGGCTGCTACATCACGCGCGGCGTCGTCATCGAGGATGACGTGTTCTGTGGTCCACGCGTCATCACGATGAACGACAAGCGCATCGTCCATCGCCGACCCGGCCTCGAGTTCGTGCGCGAGGGGCCGCGCATCCAGCGGGCGGCACGAGTGGGCGGAGGCAGCGTGCTCTTGCCGGGCGTCACGATCGGCGCCAACGCATTGGTCGGGGCCGGATCCGTGGTCACGAAGGATGTGCCGGAGGGTGCGATCGTGGTTGGCAATCCCGCACGGATCGTGGGGACAGTGCGCCCCGAGGAGATCATCTAAGATCGATCGAAGCGCGGCGCGATCCTCGGGCCGAGGTGCGTGGCGCAGCGACCAAACCGAGCAGCCAGGAGCCCAGATGGGCCTGAACGTTCTGATCACCAACATCGGGCTGTGGCCGCCATCGGGCACGTCGCTCTACACGCGCGACCTCGCCCTCGAGTTGCAGCGCCAGGGCCATAGCCCGGTGGTCCTGAGCTCGACGGCTGGAAGCATCGCCGATGAGCTACGCGACGCCGGCATCGAGGTCACCTCCAGGATGGACCGGCTCCAGGAGAAGCCGGACATCGTCCACGGCCATCACTACGCTCCGACGCTGGCCGCCCTCCGGCACTGGCCGACCGTACCGGCGATCCACGTCTGCCACGATCACACGTCACCGGATGACAGGACGCCGATCCACCCGAATATCCGCCGCCATTTCGGCGTCAGCCGGGTCTGCGTCCAGCGTCTGATCGATGACGGGGTCGCGGAGGATCGCGCGGACCTTCTGCTCAACTTCGTCGACATCGAACGTTTCTCGCCTCGAGCCATCTTGCCTGCGACGCCTCGTCGTGCTCTCGTCTTCAGCAACTACGCTCACCGGGGCAGCCACCTGTCGGCCATCGTCGACGCATGCCGCCAAACCGGACTCGAACTCGACGTGGTGGGTGCCGGGGTGGGCAGGATCGTCACCACACCTGAGAGGTTGCTGCCCGAGTACGACATCGTGTTCGCCAAGGCCAAGGCAGCGATGGAAGCCATGGCCGTCGGAACGGCGGTCATCCTGTGTGACGTCAGCGGACTCGGGCCGATGGTCACCTCGACCCAGTTCGAGGCGTTGCGGCCGCTCAACTTCGGGTTCGAGGCGTTGCGAGACCCGATCCAGCAGGGGTTTCTCCTCCGCGAGATCGCGCGTTACGACCCAGACGACGCGGCGCGCGTTCGTGACCTGCTCCGCTCCCGCGCCGGACTGGTCCTCGCCGTCGAAAACCTCGTGGCTATCTACGACGACGTCATTGCGGAACACCACCGCGAGCCAACCCGCTCACGTGCCGAGCCACGGGAGTTCTGGACCATCCGCCAGGCTTTGTTCCTCCGACTCTACTGGCGGTTGATCTCGGTGTCGCCGAAGCAACGAGAGAGGCTCGAGGGGCTCCCTGGCGTCCAGATCATCAAACGCGGACTGAAGAGGCTGCTCGGCCAGATGGCGTCGTAGACGCGCTGAACCGTGCGCTCCAGCGAACGTCGCGCGGTGGCCACCACGTCGAGGGTCGGACCCAGCTTTGACCAGCGCGTATCATCGGCCCGCGGATGGCGACCCTCCTCCTGATCTCGATCGACTACTGGCCCGAGGAGACTGGGATCGGGCCGTATTCGACGGGCTTGGCGGAGCACCTGGCCAGCTCCGGCCATGACGTGACGGTCATCGCCGGCATGCCGCACTACCCCCAGTGGGAAGTCGCTCCCGGCTATCGCGGACGGTGGCGCGTGAGCGAGGAGCGGAACGGCGTGCGGATCGTGCGTCGCCGCCACTACATCCCGGGCCGACAGTCGGCGCTCCGTCGCGCAGCGTATGAAGCGACGTGGCTGGTGCACGCCGGCGTGACCCGGCCGGGCGGCGCGGCCGGACGCCGTCCTCGGCGTCATCCCGAGCCTGAGCGGCGGGATCATCGCGAGGATCGCCGGCGCGCGCGCGCGAGCCGCCTACGGCGTCATCGTCCAGGACCTCGTCAGCGCCGCGGCGACGCAGAGCGGGATCCAGGGCGGACGCACGGTGGCGACCCTGACGCGACGCGCCGAGACATGGTCGCTTGCGCGGGCTGCCGTCGTGGCGCCCGTCGCCGACGCGTTTCGACCGGCCTTGTCGGCGATGGGGATCGCCGAGCGAACGAGTGATGGTCCTGCCCAACTGGAGCCACCTGGCGAACCCGACTGCAGATCGCGACCGGGTCAGGGAGCGCCTCGGTTGGGCTTCGGATGAGTGGGTCGCCCTCCACGCGGGGAACATGGGCCTCAAGCAGGGTCTGGATCAGATCCTCGACGCCGGCCGGCTGGCCGATCGTGACGGCGCGCCCGTCCGTCTCGTCCTCATGGGTGACGGCAGCCAACGGCAGATGCTGGTCGAGCGTTCCGAAGGCATCGGCGCGGCTCGAGTTCCGCGAGTTCGTCCCGGCCGCGGAGCTTGCCGATGTCCTCGCCGCCGCCGACGTCCTGCTCCTGTCGGAGCGAGCGACGGTCGTGGACATGTCGCTGCCGAGCAAGCTGACGTCCTATTTCGCCGCCGGCAGGCCGGTCGTCGCAGCGGTACACCCTGGCGGCGCGTCGGCGATGGAGGTGGACCGCGCTGGCGCCGGCGTCGTGACGCCGGCTGGGGACCCCGCGTCGCTCCTCCGTGCCATCATGAGCGTGCGCGATCAGCCCGACCAGGGAAGAGAGCTCGGCATGGCCGGCCGACGGTATGCGGAAACGGCGCTGGGCGCAGCCGCGACATTCGACCGAGCCGATGCCATCGTCGATCGGCTGCTCGCTCGCACCCGTGCCCAGCGGAGGATGCATTCCAGCCCATGACGAAGCGAGCGCTCATCACCGGCATCACGGGACAGGACGGCTCGTACCTGGCCGAGCTGCTGCTCGAGAAGGGCTACGAGGTCCACGGGATCATCCGTCGCTCGAGCACGTTCTCGACGTCGCGGATCGACCATCTCTACAAGGACCGGCACGACCCCGACGCCCGACTGACTCTCCACTACGGCGACCTGCTCGATTCGTCGTCGCTCATCAACACGCTCCAGCGGGTCCGGCCGGACGAGATCTACAACCTCGGTGCGCAGAGCCACGTGATGGTGAGCTTCGAGATGCCGGAGTTCACCGGCGAGGCCACCGCCATGGGGACGCTGCGGGTCCTCGAGGCCGTTCACCATGCCGATTGGCCGATCCGCTTCTACCAGGCGGGCAGCAGCGAGATGTACGGGCTCGTCCGCGAGCGCCCGCAGAACGAGGACACGCCCTTCCATCCGCGCAGTCCGTACGGGGTCTCGAAGGTGTTTTCCCACTGGATGACGATCCAGTACCGCGAGGCGTACGGCCTGTTCGCGTCGAACGGGATCCTGTTCAACCATGAGTCACCGCGCCGTGGCGCAACGTTCGTCACCCGGAAGGTCACCCGCGGCATCGCCGCCATCCTGGCCGGGAAGGAGCAGAAGCTCTACCTCGGCAACCTCGATGCCCGCCGCGACTGGGGCTATGCGCCAGAGTATGTCGAGGCGATGTGGCTGATGCTGCAGCACGACCGGGCGGATGACTTCGTGATCGCGACCGGGGAGATGCATACCGTTCGCGAGTTCGTCGAGCTGGCATTCTCGTCCGTCGGGAGGGACTGGCAGGACTTCGTGGAGATCGACCCGCGCTACCTGCGCCCGACCGAGGTGGACGAACTCGAGGGTGACGCGAGCAAGGCCGCCCGGCTGCTGGGTTGGAAGCCTCGCATCGCGTTTCCCGAACTCGTCCGCCTGATGCTCGAAGCGGACCTCCGGGAGGCTGGGCTGGATTCCGACCAGCTCATGACGACGGCCGCGCCGATCGCCGCGACCGAACGATGACCGACGCGCTTGCGGGACGCCGCATCCTCGTCACGGGCGGGGGCGGATTCCTCGGACGCCACGTGCTCGCCCGCCTCGAATCCGTCGGGGCAGCGGAAGTGTCGGCGCCACGAAGCGCTGACCATGACCTCAGAACCCGCGACGGGATCGACGCCGCCCTCGCGGAGGCTCGCCCCGACGTCGTGATCCACCTCGCGGCCGTGGTCGGTGGGATCGGGGCCAATCGCGAGAACCCGGGTCGGTTCTTCTACGACAACGCGATCATGGGCATCCAGCTGATGGAGCAGGCGCGGCTCGCGGGCGTCCAGAAGTTCGTCACCGTCGGCACGGTCTGTGCCTATCCGAAGTTCACCCCGGTCCCGTTCCGCGAGGACGACCTGTGGGGCGGCTACCCGGAGGAGACCAACGCGCCATACGGCCTGGCCAAGAAGATGCTGCTCGTCCAGGGGCAGGCCTATCGAGACCAGTACGGGTTCGACGCGATCTATCTCATCCCGGTCAACCTGTACGGGCCGGGTGACAATTTCGATCCGGCGAGCTCGCACGTCATCCCGGCGCTGATCAAGAAGTGCGTCGATGCCCGCGATGCTGGGGCGACGCACGTCGACGCGTGGGGAACGGGCAAGGCATCGCGCGAGTTCCTGTACGTCGACGATGCAGCCGAGGGCATCGTGCTTGCCGCCCAACGGTACGAGGACGGCGAGCCCGTCAACCTGGGCGTCGGCCGGGAGATCACCATCCGCGACCTGATGGAGACGATCGCGCGCCTGACGGGTTTCGATGGCGAGATCCGTTGGGATCCGTCCAAGCCGGACGGGCAGCCACGTCGAGCCCTGGACACGTCTCGAGCCCAAGAGCGCTTCGGCTTCGTCGCCAAGACCTCGTTCGAGGACGGTCTGCGAGCGACGATCGACTGGTACACGGACCAGCGTCTGTCGGACTCGCGGTCACACGCCTAGATGACCATCCGCTCGACCGCTGCCGCCGCGACCAAGTCCGGGCTCACGACGGTGATCGTACCGCTGCAGCGGAGACGCGCGGCATCGCTGGAGCGGCGATCCCCCATCCGCCTTCATCTCGGATCCGCCGGGAACCGCCTCGATGACTGGGTGAACATCGATTTGCTCCGCCCGGGCCGGAGGGTGGATCTCTATCTGGGACCTGCGGCGAGGCATCCCATTCCGGTCGGGCGTGGTCGACGCGATCTTCGCCGAGCATCTCTTCGAGCATCTAACCCTGGACCAGGGCGTCGAACTGATGCGTGAGTGTCGGCGGGTCCTGGGGCCGGCGGGCGTCGTCCGGATCGGCGTCCCGGATCTCGAGCGGTATGTCGCCTCATATCTCGGGCAGGACGACCTGATCGACGTCGTCCGGCCCGGGCGTCCGACACGGGCCACGGCCTTCGGCGAGGTCTTCTTCCTTCACGGACATCGCATGATGTACGACTTCACGACGCTGGACTACGCCCTCAAGGCGTCCGGTTTCGACATCGTGGAGCGTTCCGCGTTCGGCGCAGGGCGGATCGTCCCGTGCCCGGACACGGCGTCGCGACGGGATGAGACGCTGTACGTGGATGCGTTCGGGCGCCCGCCCTCCGGCCCAGGCCGGTCGATCGTGCGCTCTTGACGCCAAGGACCGGTCATCGTCTCCCGGTGCCGGCTGAGACGATGTGATGCGTCTTTCGTCGCTGAGGACATACATTAGGTCACCGGCGGTCGCCCGCCAGGTCTCGCGCGCCACCCCGCTGATCGGCTCCATCGTGACCAGCCTTGGGGGACAGGCCGCGATCCTGGTCAGCGGCGTGATCGCGGCAAGGCTGCTCGGGCCGGAGGATCGGGGCAACCTGGCACTGCTGGTCCTCATCCCGCTCGCGATCACGCAGCTCGGCAGCCTCGGCCTGCCGCTTGCGGTCACATACGAGTTCTCGAAGGACGTCGACCTGGCACGCGGGGCCCTCCGGAACATCGGACGGCCCGTCATCATCTGGACCGCGGCATTGGTCATCCTCGACGCGGTCATCACGGCGGCGCTGGTGTCCGGCCGGGACGCCGACGTCCGGATGGCTGGGCTGTTCACGATCCTGATCGTTCCGGCGGCCACGGCGGACCTGTACGGCTTGGCGATCCTCCAGGGGAGACGCGACTTTCGGGCCTTCAACATCTTGCGACTCTGCCCGGCGGGGGCCTACAGCGCATTCACCATCGTCGCCTTCGTCATCGGAACAAGCAGCCTGCCGCTCTTCGCCTTGTGGTTCGCCGGCTCGTACGCGGCGGTGGCGGCGGTCACGATCGCGATCGCCCTTCGCCTATCGTCTCCCCGCGCTGCCCCGGGCTCGCCTTCGACATCCGCGATGGTTCAGTTCGGGTTGCGCGGGTTGCTGGGCACGGTGTCGCCGCTGGAGGCCCTCCGACTCGACCAGGCCATCGTCGGCCTGCTGTTGGCCCCGGCAGCGCTTGGCCTGTATGTTGTGGGCGTGGCATTCACAAACCTGCCCCGGTTCGTCGCGCAGGGGATAGGTGTCGTTGCTTACCCGCAGGTCGCCGCACAGGACGACCCATCACGCGCGGTGCGATCGATGTGGCAGTACTTCTGGCTCTCGGTTGTCGTCTGCGGCACGATCGTCGTCCTGCTGGAAATCATGGCAGGCTGGCTCGTCCCGACATTCTTCGGCGACGCGTTCGCTCCGGCCGTCGAGATCATGCAGATCCTCCTGATCTCATCACTGTTCCTGAGCGTGCGCCGTGTCCTGACCGACGCATCGCGAGGCTTCGGACTCCCCACCGTCGGAACGACCGCCGAGGTCGCCTCATGGCTGGCCCTCGTGCCATGCGTGGTGTTCTTCGCGCCGCGGTACGGAGCGTCGGGCGTGGCAGCGGCATTCACTATATCGGCGGGCTTCAGCCTCGTTGTCTTGATCGGACTGGTGAGTGTCGGGCGGCGCGGTCGCCCGGCTGTGCCATCGCTGGCCGAGGAGCCGAAGATCGATGCGCTCTGACGCCGGCCGGATCCAGGTCGTCGCGATCGGCAGCTGGGCCGGCATCGTCGTGGTCGCTGCAGCCCTCGGGTGGTGGATGGTCGCGAGTGTCCTCCTAGCAATCGGCGTGACGATAGTCGCGGCGTTCCCGTTGGTCCTGCGCGTGCGTGAGGGCCGCTTCGACCTCCTGGAACCGATCGTGGCGGGGGCGATCATGCTCGGGGTCCTCTTCGGGATCCGTCCGATCCTGATGCTGGTCGTCGGCGACCTGTCATACCGGGACGTCGATATCTCCCCCCAGTTCCTCTTCGTGGCATTTCTCGGCTTCGTGGGCACAGTCGCCTTCGTGGCGGGCTACGAATGGGTTGGGCGTCGACAACGAGTGGCATCGCCATCGGAACCGGCGCGACCGATGGCGCGGCGGGTCGCATACACCTATATCGTGGTGTTGGTCGTCCTGTCCGTTGCCCTCTTCCTCCTGCACCTCTCGCGACTCGGCTCGGATATCGTCGATGGGTTTCGGTTGATGACCGGTGGCCTGAACCCAGAGCTCGCAGCGCGCTGGGACGAGACGACGGAGTACCTGTCGGCATCGCCGATCCTCTCATCGTGCGCCGCGACCCTCCTCGGGGTCTCTCTGCGGTGGCGACTCACGAAAATCCAGACCATCGTGGTCGTCGCGCTCGTCGCGTACCCGTCGCTCGTCTTCTACCTGACGGGCGACCGGCGGTACGTCCTGCCATCGATCGGGGTGCCCATCGCCGCCTGGCTGCTGATGACCGGGAAACGTCCAGGGCGACGATTGCTGCTGATCGGTGGACCCATCGCATTCGTGGTACTTGCCACCATCCCGTTCGTCCGATGGGCCGAGTCCCGGAATGAGTCCGGCGGCGTGGCGGCGGCGTTCATCGACGGCCTCGGGAATCCGGTCAGGGCTGTGGATCGCTTCATCCTCGGACCGGACACGGGCATGTTCCCCGCCTTGGCCCTTGAGGTGCGTGCCCTCCGAACACCGCAGGACTTCTTCTACGGTCGAGCGACGGCAGGCGATCTCCTGCTCGCCCCGATCCCGCACATCGTCTTCCCCGGAAAGCCGCAGACGGCACGGAACGAGATGCTGATCAAGACGTATGGGTCCCCGTGCGAGGTGTCTGCCGGCGGGATCTGCGATGACTTCTCCATCATCGGGACCTTCTACCAGGACCTCTGGGTCCCAGGTGTCGTGCTTCTGATGGCGGTCGTCGGAGCGGCATCGGCTGCGCTCTGGAGTAGATGGAAGCGGTCGCCACTCGACGCGCGGCTCGTCGTGGTCACGGCGGCCTGGATCGTCTTCGTGCCCATCATCTTCCGGGCCGGCTTCATGCCTGCGTTCCAGTGGTGCCTCTACTTCATCCTGCCGTGCCTTATCGGCGCATCCCTCGCCACATTCAGGGTCGACCATCAACGGGTGGCGGATGCCCAGCCGATCGACGCGCACTAGCTCGAGGCGGCCATCGTGTCGATGACGACGTCGCTGCGGGAAATCGACCGTGGCTTTCCCGGGATCGGTGGTCTCGTCCGGGCGTCGATCATCGTCTTCGGAGCCATGGTGGCGTTGCAGTCGTCGCAGGACTTCGACGTCGTGAAGGTTGCCTATCTTGGCGCCGCGGCGCTCGCCCTCGTCGGGTCGGTGTGGACGGTGTGCCAGCGACGTGGCGACCCTCTCGTCGGATTCGCGGCGCCATGGCTTGCTGCATCACTCCTCATCGCCGGCTTGGTCGCACTCTCCTTGCCGGTGGCCATGAGCCATGGGACCGCGTTCCCGACATGGCTGCGCGATGCCGCCGCCTACGCGCTGGTGGTGGCCGGTCCATGGGTGGCGATCGATCTCGCCTGGTCGACCACCCGCCGAGGGGCGCTCAAGATGATCGTGATCGCCGGCGGACTGGCGACTGTCTCCTACGCCGTCGTCTGGGTGCAACGCCGGGGCATCACCGATCTTGCGGTCGATCGGCTGGTGCTCCCGAGCTTCATGCTCGCGACCACACTCTTCGCGGTGACCGTCGCCCTGGCTGTATCGGCCCAGCGCGGGCGATACCGGTGGGCGGCTGTGGCCTCGGTGACGATCGCTCTGCTTCTCCTCGCAGGAACTCGAACGACGCTGGCGATCCTGATCGCACCGATCGCGATCCTGGCGGTGGCATGGCAGAACCCGTCCGGCGATTTGCGTAGCAGGCGGCTCGTGCCCGCGCTCCTCCCGATGCTGACGGCGGGCATCATCGTGGCCTCGACGCAGCTCACCTGGGCCATCGATCTCGGCCAGCTCGGCGGGTCGGGGACGAACGTCGGAGGATCAGGCGGTGCGACCGGTTCCTCGAGTCCGACACAGGACCCGCACAGCCTCGGAGGTCGCTACGACACGTTCGGGTCGGTCATCTCCGGACGCGACGCGAGCATGCAAGATCGGATCGCCCAGACCCGCGCGGCATGGGACTTGTTCCTCACCTCGCCGATCGTCGGCAGCGGGCTTGGCGCCGCGGTCCCCTGGACGACGACCACGGGTCACCTGGATACCGAGTTCACGGCAGACACGCCGGTGCTCGTCCTGGCGAAGTTCGGCGCGCTGGGGCTGGTCCTGGTCGGAGTGCTGGGTGCCGCCTGGGTGATCACGATCCGCCGACTGAAGCCCGGGGGTCGCATCACCCAGACCTCGCGGCTCGCCCTCGTTGGCCTGGGCGCCGCGATCCTCCTGCTGACGCCATTCGGGTGGCAGCTCGAAGACAAGGGAACCGGGCTGGCGATCATCCTGGTTCTTGGGCTCGCATTCACCGAGGCGCGCGACGCCGGGCTTCGTGGTCCAGGACAAGGTGACGAGGCATGAGAACCAGACGGCTGTGCAGCACGCGATCGCGGCGATGTGCGGGATCGTAGCGATCATCGGGCCGGCCAGTCGGACCCTCGGTCCTCGCCGCGACGAGGCCCTCGCCCTCCTCACCCATCGCGGCCCGGACGATCATGGCTCCTGGGAAGATGATGACGCATGGCTGGGCACCAGGCGATTGGCCATCATCGATCTGTCGCCAGGCGGGCACCAGCCGCGGGTAGATTCCGAGACCGGGGTCTGCATCACCTTCAATGGCGAGATCTACAACTACATCGAACTTCGCGATGAGCTGACCGCCCTCGGGCATGCGTTCAAGTCCCGATCGGATACCGAGGTCCTCCTCCAGGCGTACCTGGAATGGGGACCCGACCTCTTGCCGCGCCTCAACGGGATGTGGGCGTTCGTCGTGTGGGATCCACGCCAGCGGCAGGCATTCTTCGCGCGGGATCGACTCGGAGTGAAACCGTTCTACTACAGCACCCTCGGCGGAGGGCTCAGCGTCGCGTCCGAGCCGAAGGCTCTGCTGGCGCTCCACCCGAGCCTGCGTGAGGTCGATGAGACGTCGCTCTACGACTTTCTGGCCGAGGGACGCCTCTACGCCGGGGCCGCCAGCTTCTACGCGGGCATCGCGGTTCTGCCGCCGGGACATTACGGAACGTTCACGCCAGGTGATCGCTCGCCGGCCCTCCGGCGGTACTGGGCGGTGCCGGTTCCCGATGGACGTCCGATCGACTACGCGGATGCCGTCGGGTCGTTCGGGGAGCTGATGCGCGACGCTGTCCGCCTTCGAATGCGCAGCGACGTCCCAATCGGATTCACGCTGTCAGGGGGCCTGGACTCTACCGCGATCCTCAACGCCGCGGCGACCGGTGTCGCGTCCGAGAAGGAACGACTACAGGCCTTCACCTCGGTTTATGGCACGCCGGCCGGGACCTTGCCGATAGACGAGCGGCGTTGGGCACGACTTGTCGCTGACCGTCTGCGGGTAGACCTCCAGGAGGTGCCGGCCGATGTCACCGATTGGGTCGGTACCCTCGAGCGGATCGTGTGGCACATGGATGGCCCGGGCTACTCGCCGGCCGTTTTTCCGCTGTGGAAGATCATGGAGAGCGCCCGACGTAACGGTATTCCCGTTCTCCTCGAAGGGCAGGGAGCCGACGAGCTCCTCGGCGGGTACCCGCAGTACGCGGCCGTGGCGCTCTGGGACTCCCTGGCCAGCGGCAAGCTTGCGACGTTCTCCCGCGACTACGGCGCCTTCGCGAGGACGTTCACGATCCGTTTGCTGACGCTGTGGGTGGCGCGGGAGCGGGCGTCGTTCGCGATCGGGGCCTACCGCCGCCGGGTCGGGTCGCTCGGGACGCTGGACCGGGACTTCATCGACAGATCCCGCGGGCATTCATCGATCCCGGCCGCACGGACAGTGAATGATCGACTCGCCGCCGATCTGACCCGGGAGATCCTGCCGGGCCTGCTCCAGTACGGGGATGCCATCAGCATGGCGCACTCGATCGAAAGCCGCCTCCCGTTCCTCGACTACCGCATCGTCGAGTTCGTGTCTTCTCTGCCGAGCTCATACAAACTCGGGACGGGTCAGACGAAGCGGATCCTTCGGGATCACCTTCGAGCGGCCGGGCTGTCGGTCGTCGCCGACCGACGCGACAAGAAGGGCTATCCGACTCCAGCCGATCGCTGGTTGGCCGCCGGCGATGGCGCGCTCCTCAGGTCGGAGCTGCTGGCGCCCGGAGCGGAGATCCATGCCTACTGTCGACCGGATCGGCTCGAGCGTCTTATCGATCACCACGTCGCCGGGCGCGCAGGGGCGGCGAACCACCTCTACCGCCTCTTGACGACCCAGATCTGGCTGCGCACATGCATCAGCGGGAGCGTGTCCCCCCGGCCTGACCTGGCGGCGCAGCCGCAGGTCGGCGTCCGCTAGGCGATCGGACACGCCTCCAAGACGATGTCCTGGTAGGTCCGGGCGAACGCCTGCACGCGTCCAGGGAACTCGCGTCGGGCTCGCTCCGCGCGTGCGAGCTCGACCGCGGGGTCGTACTCTCGCAGGACCAGTCGCATCGATTCGGCGAGACCGGCCGGATCGTCGGTGCCGACGTAGATGGCGTCCGCGGGAGCCTGCTCGCGGTGGACGGCGAGGTCGGAGAGGATGATCCGCTTTCCGAGCGACTTCGCTTCCTCCACGCTCGTGCTCCACCCCTCCGATCTCGATGGGTTGATCAGGGCGACGGCATTGATCATGAGGCCGATGAGGTCGCTGCGGGGGACGACCCCGAGGACCCGGAAGGCGTCGTCCACCCCAAGGGATCGGGCGTCGCGCATCAGGCCGTCGAAGTAGCGCGGCTGTCGGTAGTCGTCCGTGGCCCCGGTCGAGATCACGAGTGGCGCGTTGCCGCTCCGCTTCAAGACGGCCAGGGCGTCGAGGATGAGCCGGTGGTTCTTGTGCGGACCAGAACTGGTTCGGGACGTGGAAGTAGGCGCCGGCGAAACCATAGCGCTCCTGGAGCACGTGGAGCTCCGTCGGCTCGCCCACCAGACCCGGCTGCGCGACGAACCGGAGGATCCGCGACTTCTCGACACAGGACGGCTGGAATGCCGCGAGTGCCCGCTGCGCGTCCTCCGAGCTCACGATGATGCGGGTCGCGCGGTCGCATTGCAGCCGGAAGCTTCGATCGCGATACCGCCGCTCGGACGCCGTGAAGGACGGGGCAGCTGCCGATGCTGGAAGTCTCCCAGCCAGCAGATCGTTGGGATTCCAGAACGCTTTCCGAGGACGCCCGAGTGGGAGAGGACCGCGATCCGATGCCGCAGCAGGAGACGCTCCAGGAACGGATCGCCGGCGAATGCCGCCTGCCAGACCCGGCGGCCGACCCAGCGTGGCGTGAGCCGGTCCATCCAGGCGCTTCGGATGACCTCGACAGGGGGAAACCCGGTGAGGACATCGCTGTCGGTTCGTCGTCCGACCAGGAGGACCGGCTCGATCTGCCGATCCGGCAGGGCCAGGACCGCGTCGAGCAGGTTGCGGTAGTAGTTGACACCTCCGAGCCATGAGGCACCGAGCACGATTGCCACGCGGATCAACGCGCGACTTCTCCGAACCAGCGGGCGTACTCACCGACTCCATCGCGCCACGGCCGCTGGGGTGTCCAGCCCCAGGCCGCTGCGCGGGACGGATCGCCGGCGTAGCGCTCCGGATCCCCGGATCGCACCTCGCCGTTGAACTCGGGATCGTCGGTCACGCCCAGGGCCCGGAACAGGACCTCTAGGATCGATCGAACAGGGACCTCGGTCCCCGAGGCGCAGTTCACGATCGGTGTCTCGGGCCCGGCGTGGCCGCCCGCGATGAGCAGCAGTCGGGCGACATCCTCGGCGTTCACCCAGTCACGCGTCTCCTGCCCGTTTCCGGCAAAGCGGACGTCGCCGTCCACGGCCTTCCGGCATGCGTCCCAGAGAAGCTGCTTCCGCAGCTCGACCCCATACGCCGAGAAGATCCGGACGATAGCTGCCCGCGTGCCGAACGTGCGACCGTACGACTCACAGAGACGCTCGGCGATCATCTTGTGAACGCCGTACGGGGATATCGGGGCGAGTGGCGTTTCCTCGCTGATCGGTAACGCGGCCGCACGTCCGTAGACCGCGGCGCTCGATGGGTAGACGAGCGCGGTTCCGGGTGAGGAGGTTCGCAGGTACTCGAGCACATCAAGCGTTGTGACCACGGTTCGCTCGAAGTCCTGGGCGGGATTCTCCAGCGAAAAACCAACCGAACTGCTGCCCGCACAGTGGATCACGACCTCGGGCGTGCCGGCGTGGGCGACAAGGCTCGCCAGCGTCACATCGAGTTCGTGCCAGACTGACAGACCCCACCGACGCCAAGTCTTCTCGGTCCAGTCGCCGTGTCCCATGCCGATGACGTGGTGACCGATTTCGGCAGCCGATCGGCTGACGTGCCGTCCCAGGAAACCATTGGCGCCTGTGACGAGGATCGTGCTCATCGATCCTCCGAGGCGCGTCCGGGCGCCCGCCCGCCGCGGAGGCTCATCCCGCTGCCTCTTCGACCGTCGTCATCGCGCCCGTCGCGACATCGACGAGCGGCTCGCCTGCGATCGCAGCAATGCGAGCTGCTCGCCCGCCGATGTAGGTCAGCTTGCCACTACGATCGCGGCTCTCACGGAAGCGCGCATCGACCCAACCCTCCTTCGGCGTCGTCGTCGGCAGATCGCCGAGCACGTCGCGACGCACAAAGAAGGCGTTGTTGCCGGCACTGTTGCTGCCGACGAAGGCGAGGTCCATTCGGCCAGCGGCAAGGCAGATCGCAGCCAGCGATGCACCCCAATAGAAGATTCGAATGATGTGCATCGGTGCGGTTGAACCCAGGTGAATACGGCACGCTCACAGCGGCTTCGGGCCCGAAGGTGCTGTTGTACTCGGCGATCAGGATCCTGGGGCTCACGACATCGATCGCATCGAGCACCCAGTAGTCGTTGCCGTCGATGTCGACCGACAGCAGACCGATGTCACCCGAGATCTCCCGCCCGGGCGATCGCCTCGTTGATGTTGTCGCGCGTGAGGTGCAAGGATCGCGCGTCGATGCTGTGTCGCCAGCCGATCGGGTTGGACCGGACGAAGTCGATGTGGGCCGTGCCCGAATCAAGGATGAGTCCGCGCCAGTTGTTGTTGCAGAGGAGGAAACGCGTATTCGATTCGCGATAGTCCCCCACTCCGAACTCGACGAAGACGTCATTCTCGATCCGCACACGGCCAATTAGATACTGGATCAGGCCATCCTCGCCGAATTGCGAGTGCACACGGAATTCGGCGTCGCGCAGCCGGTCGTAGCGTCCCGACGCGACCAGGCGACTCTCGAGTCGACCGACGGCCAATTGCAGCCGCTCGACGTCCGGGCTTTCGCGGACAACCTTCCATCGGACCTGCCGTGCGAGCTCGCGTGCCGACCGCTTACGCACGTGATCGGTATCCGCTGCAGGAGGCCATGCGCGCCTCGTCGCATGGCTGGTGCCTAACGCTCATCTGAGCTCAGCTCCCGAACGATGTGAGCGGGGTTCCCGGCGACCACCACGTAGGGCGGCACGTCGTGCGTCACGATGCTGCCGGCCCCGATCACGGCTCCGCGACCGATCGTGACGCCCTTGAGGACGACGACGTTGCAGCCGATCCAGACGTCGTCCTCGATCGTCACCGGCTCCTCACGGAGGTCGAGCTCGGACGGGTGGCCCTTCGTGATGATCTCGACATACTGCCGGTGGCGGGCACCCGCGTTGAACGGGTGGGTGTCGCAATCGAAGATGCTCGAATTGTGTCCGATCAGCACGCGGTCGCCGATGCTCAGTCTCAGCGCCGACCAGATCTTCGTATTGTCCCCGACGTAGCAGTGACTCCCCATCGTGATGCGGCCGCCGTGGCCGAACGTCAACAGCTGCCCGCGTATGTGTGTGCTGGCACCGACGCTGATGCTGTTCGGCAGGTGGCGGTTCTTGGCCAGGATCTCGCCTTCCGGGTAGACCCTGCATGAGTATCGTCGCTCGAATCGCCGTCGCCGCACGTATCTCCCCGCGGCCCGGACCGGATTCATCGGGGATCCATGCGACGGAGCGCGACCTTCAGGGACGGGATCACCTTGCGTCGCCCAGATGACGGTCGGAAGGCGCTGATGGCTTCGAAGACGAGCTCCTTCTCCACGCTCTCGGCGATCTCGGCCGGCATCCCAACGGAGACATCTGATCCGAGCGGGGCCTGGCGGGCGGGCATGGCGAGTCGATCGTGCGTGCCGGTGCCGTCGAAGCCGCTGTTCGAGACGAGCGTCCGCGGTGGGAACAAGACCAGACCGTCGTGCGCGAACACGGTGTAGTACCAGCGGATCGCCCACGAGTCGATCTCGCCATTCATCTGTCGCTTGAGCATGCGTGCGTAGTCATACCTGCCGTTCAGGTTAAATCGGTTCGCCTCGGCGGGGTCGGCCAGACGCTCGCGCCAGCCAGCGGCGGTCGGATCGAAGAGAGCCCACGCCCGCTGCCATGTCGCCCAGCCCCAAGAGGTGGTCACGGGGAGGAGCAGGGCCTCTCGCCGAAGCATGAACGACGGGACGCCGAACATGTACCCGGAGATCTGCATGATCCGTGCCACGTCACGGTAGCGCTCGAGCCCCTCGTTGAGGAAACGCAGGAAGGACGGCGCAAGGACCAGGTCATCCTCGATCACGATCGCCGTGCCGTGGCGACCGCACAGCTCGGTCGTGCCGGCGATGATCGAGCTGGCCAGGCCGCGATTCCGCTCCTGCTCGACGAATGTGGTCGTCTCGCCGAGGAGCTCGCGAGCGACCGCGCGCGTCGCCTGGACCGCCGGGACGTCGGCGTCCGAGCGTGGCCCGTCGGCGAAGACGTAGATCGGACTCGATCGGGCGCCCTCGCACGCAAGCAGGCTGACGATGGCGCGCCGGGTGTGCTCCGGGCGCTTGTAGATGAAGAGACCGATCGGCGCCCATTGGGCGATGTCCGCGATCGCCACTCCTACGCCCGTCGACCGACGACCACGAGCTTGTTCCCGACACGACCGAGGACGGCGTTGGCGGCCCGCCAGCTGAGCTTCACGATCGGGAACACGACGGGGAGACTGAGCGATCGGGTCACACGACCCGGCGCATGCCGGTAGTACATCGCGTAGCGCTCCGCCCTCAGGGGGCGGAACCCGCTCACATCGAGGCGACCCATGGTCTCGCCGGGAGTCATCCGCCTCACCACGTTGCCGGCTTCCTCGCGCTCGAGCGCCAATCCGGCTCGTACGGCGAGGTCGGTCGCGAGCGCCTTTGCCGGCTCTGTGACTGCCACCCAGCGAGACGCGACCCGGGCCAGCTCATCTAGAGCCGGCAGCGGATCCTCGAGATGGTGGAGACCGTCGTGGACGTAGCTCAGGTCCACGGACCGGTCGGCGAGCGGGAGGCCCTCCGCGGCCGCCACGACGCTCAGGATCGGCAGATCGTATCGGCGGGCACGTTCCTGTGCCCGACGAGCGGCCCCGAGCGAGATGTCCGTCGTGATGACCCGGCTGCCTCGCCCCACGAGGAAGTCGGCGTCCATGCCGGACCCGCCGCAGGCGACGACCGCGGTCGCGCCCCGCAGTCCGGACCCGATCGGACCCAACGCGCGATCGGCCTTCTCACGCAGAAGCCATTCATAGAGCACGGGCGCCCCCCGCGGACGGGTGATCTCGAACTCTTCGACGGCCGCCCGATCGAACCATGCTGCCTGGCCGGCGTTGTGATCGCTGACACCATGCTCGTGGTCGATCTCATCGTGATCCACGTCCGCCGAAGGCGCCATGAGGATCGGGATCCCATCCTCGATCCGATAGGTCTGGGAGCAGGCCAGGCACGTGATCGTCTGCTCGGACCATCGGAGCGCCCCGTGGCACGCCGGGCAGACGAGGAGGGCTCGGAGCGAAGCCAGGCTGGATTCCGTCACGCGCCTACCGCAGCCACGTCTTGAGCATCACCCGCAGGAAGCCGAGCCCGTAGCGGAGGTCGGTCCCCTTCTTCGAGCTGCCGGCCGTCCGGCGCCGGATCGTGACCGGCACGTCCACCACGCGCAGGCCGGCACGCGCGGCCCCGAGCAGCAGCTCCGGATTGTGGAACTGGTCCTCGGTGAAGGCGATCTCCGCCAGTCGCGACGCCCGGATCGCGCGGTAGCCGTTGGCGATGTCGCTGACCTGGGTCCCGCCGAGCAGGTTGATGAGCCTCGTGTAGACGGTGATCCCGGCGTCACGCGCCCGCGAATCGCCCTCGCTCGCGCCCGCGTCCATCCGCCGCGAGCCCACGACGAAGTCGGCCTCGTCGCGGACGATCGGTTCGACGAGGCGGTCCATCTGGCCCGGGTCGTGCTGGCCGTCGGCATCGAGCGTCACGACGACGTCCACCCCGAGCCGCTCGGCGACGAGGTAGCCGGTTTGCAGTGCGGCGCCCTGGCCGCTGTTGACCGGGTGACTGACGACGCGGGCGCCCAGACCCCGGGCGACTGCCGCGGTCCGGTCTCGTGAGCCATCGTCGATGACGAGGACATGGGTGCGCAGACCCGCGACCTCGGCCGGCACCTCGGCGAGGACACCCGGCAGGCTGTCGGCCTCATTGAATGCGGGGATGCAGACGAGAACGCCGCCCCAGGACGCTCCAGCGTGAGCAGCTTCGACCTGGGCGACGGACAGCGCACGAACCAGGCGGCTGACGCGCTGGTTCGCGCGATCCGCCCGGGCGAGCGCATAGAACAGCAGCAGGTACGCGATCGCGACCGAGACGACGAGAACGGTCACGAGCCGACCGAGCGGCTCGCCCGATAGGCCGAGGATGTCCTGGATCGGCCGGACGAGGTCGGGCGCGATCGCGACCGTGGCGAGCGCGAGCCCGACCAGGAGGAGCCCCGCGGCCGGGACGCGGCTCCCTGAGCCGCGGCGCCGGAGCCGCGAAACCGCGATCCAGACGAGGACGACCGCGAGGATCAGGCCGGCGATGCGGAGGGCGCTGATCGGCATGGCCGGAGTGTAGACCCGTCCCGCGCGGTCCCGGGCGCCCGGTGGTCAGGCAGGCCGCCGCCGACGACGCCAGGGCACGATCAGCACACCCGCCACGAGGAGCCCGACCACCCCGACGAGCGCGGCTCGCGGCACGTTCGCGACGGAAGCGAGGTCGTCGTGGACGGCCGCCCCGGTCGCGGGCGACCCCAGCTCGAGCAGGGCGATCCCCGCGCCGGACCACGCGACGCGTAGGCCCGGGGCGGCCTCGACCGCGGTCACGCCGCCACCGAGCGTCGCAGACGCCCCGAGCACCGCCGGGTCGTCGACGACCAGGACCCAGCGGGCGCCGAGCCGGTCGAGCAGCGCGCGGTCGACCGGGCGGGCGAACCAGTCGTGCGCGTCAAGCAGGAGCTGGTTCGCCGCTGCCAGGAAGGCCGGGTCCTCGATGAGCGGCTGGCGACCCTCGAGCGGCGCCTCGAGCCCGGTGAACGATTCGATCGTCCCGGTCGTCAGCGCGTTCGACAGGACCACGTCACCGGGCGCGGCCATCGTGCGCAGCGCGTCGAGCGCCGCAACGCCGGCCGGCGGGATCGCCGCCTCCGCGCCGTACCGGGCCGCCGCCAACGGGGCGAGCCAGACGACCCCGACGATCGCGGCGACGACCGCGAAGACGCGCGGGATCCGGACCTGGGCGAGCCACGCCCACAGCCGAAGGTACCCTGCCAGGGCGAAGGTGACCCCGATCCCGACCAGCAACGGCAGGTACTGGCCGAACCGGACCAGCCCGGTCCAGCGCGGGACGTAGGTGTCGAAGGCGAGCGCGAAGAACGCGATCCCGGCACCGACCAGCACGCCGGATCCGATGAGCCCGACCAGTCCGCCGCGGACGCGCCGGCCGCCGAGACCCGCCAGGAAGACCGCCCCGATCGCCCCGAACGGGATCAGCCACCATCCGAACGCAGACGTGATCCGAAGCCCCGCCCACGGCGTGGTCACCCCGCCCGCCAGCGGCAGCGTCGGCGGCGCCGGTTCGGGCATCGTGAAGTCGCCGGTGCTGCGCAGGAAGAACGTCCATGTCGGGTCGGGACCCGACGCGGTCCCCGGGTTGAGCGCCCCGCCGGCCGCGGCTGCCCGGCCCTGGAGCCCGATCCCCATGACGACGCTGATGAGCAAGCCGAGGAGCGCGGCACGGACGAGCCAGCCGGCCCGCTCGGCGCGGCTGTCCTGGGCGACGAACCACTCGGCGACCCCGAAGCCGGCGACCAGCAGCCCCATCACGGTCGCGGCGATGGCATGGACGGACAAGGCGATCCCGAGGCTCGCGCCGCCGAGCAGGACCCATGACCGACGCCCGCTCCTCAGCCCGCGCACGACGAGCCACAGCGCCGCGAGCCCGAGCACGATCCCGAGCGCCTCGGGCTTGTAGGCGTCGAACTTGGCGAGATAGAACGCGGTGCCGGCGATGAGCGAGGCGCCGATGAACGCGGCCGGCCGACCGACCCATAGCCGCAGGACCGCGAAGAGCATGAGGACACCGAGGATCGAGACCGGGACCCGGAACGCCGCAAGCGCGTCGGCGCGGGGCAGGAACGACAGCCAGGCCAGGTACGCCTGGCTGTCGACGTTGAAGACCAGGTAGTCGGGCAGCCAGCGGACTGTCTGGGCCCACTCGGCGACCGAGGTCGGGATCCCGCCCGCCCCCTCGAGCTGCGTCCCGAGCCCCGCGTAATACCACTGGAGCGTGTCGGCCGGCGCCCAGCCGGACCCGCCGACGGCGGCGACCCACGGCAGCGCGATCGCCGCGGCCCAGCCGACGGTCGACAGCTCGGCCCGCGACGCGCGCAGCCACCGCCAGCCGACCGGCAGACCCGTCAGCGCCAGGATCCCGGCCACGATGGCGACCGCGGCCCCGGAGAACAGCCCGACCGCGACCAGCAGCGAGCCCGACCGCCGCCACGATCGCCTGCGAGGCCACGACCGCGAGGATGAGCCGGGGCATGAACGCCCGGGCGTCGCCGGCCAGGCGGTCCGCGACCCGGATCCCGGGCAGGACGAGCAAGGCGCTGAAGGCGAGGACGGCGAGCGCCGAGAGCCCGACGCCGCGCAGCAGCTCGATCATGACGGCGGGCACAGCGCGTCGGGGGCGAAGCGGAGGGGTCCGTGATCGATCGGCAGCGTGACCGCGGGGAGTGGCTCGAACGCCGTTGCGCGCACGAGATCAACGTCGCCGAGCGCGCGGATCGTGGTCGCGCCATCGACCCCGCCGACCGGGACGACCACCCGCGCCCAGCCCGGCTCGAGGCCGCTCCCGAACGGGACCCTGGCGGTCCCGGTATCGATCTCGATGAGCGGTGCCTTGGTCCGCTTGGCCGCGACCCCGGGCGGCGGGCCGGGAACCTCGATCTCGACGGCCAGGAGCCGCGCGGCCGGGTCCCGGAACGGCGGCTGCCACGCGCTTCCGGCAGTCATGCGGATCACGTCCAGGCCGCCAAGGTCGACATACGTGAGCCCGCCCCCGAGATCACGCGAGATCGTGTCGGCGCTTCGGTCGGCCGGATCGACGCGGTACGGCGATGCGGGTGTGGCATCGCGCAGGCCGACCATCCCCTGCTCGACGTCGAGCACGATCGAGCCGCCACCGAACGCGGTGCTGAACGCACAGATCGCCGGCAGACCGCCCGCGAACGCCGTTTCCTGGGCGCGCAGCCGATCGAGGTAGCCGGTCCCGGTCAGCGCCTCCGGATCGAACCCGAGCTTGAACGGGCCGGGCAGCCACAGGCTCGGGACCTGTGCCCCGGAGAACGACCAGACCCAGGCCTCGTAGGCGTCGTACGTGATCGCCACGTGGTGGCCGTCAGATCGGACGCGCCGGGTCAGGTCGCTGAAGATCGGGTCCCAGGCGGCCGCATCGAAGACCCGCCCCCCGGCGTGTCCCGGCTCCCACGCCTCGCGGACGAGCCGGACCGAGGCGACCGTCCCCGGCAGCGACGGCAGGACCACCACGACCGCGACCAGCCCGACCATCACGACTGGTCGCAGGCGTCCGGCGATGAGCGCCAGGGTCGCACCGGCCATGACCGTCAGCGGGATCGAGACGAGCAACCAGACCCGCCGCTCCGAGGCGAGGTCGGAACCTCCGACCAGCCGATCGAAGAGGACGAGCGGCAGGAGCGCCACGATCCAGACGAGGAAGATGGCCAGTCGCCCGGGGAGCGGACGGCGAGCCGCCAGCACGGCAAGGCCGAGCAGCCCGAAGACGGCCACCACCCCGAACGCCATGACGAACTCGCCCGGACCGAGCCGCAGCGGTGGCGTGCCCGGGAACCCGCCGAGGAGCAGGGACCCCGACGTGATCGTCGCCGCGACCCGCGGGAGCCACCACCACGCGCTGATCGCGACGGCGACCGCGCCGGCGGCGATGACCTCGAGGAGGGGGCGCACCGACCGACCACGGATCGCCTGGACGACGGCCCACGCGATGAGCAACCAGGCGGTCAGGAGGGCGATCTGGAGGTGGACGAGGATGATCCCCCCGACCGCCAGCCCGACCCCGAGGACCCGGCCCCGGCTGGAGCCCGACAGCGCGAAGCCGGCGGCCACGACGAGCAGGATGAGCGCCAGGTCGCGTGGATAGACCGGGAATCCGTTCTGGGCCGAGGCGAGCGGGCTGTCGACCCAGACGAGGTCGCGGTTCGTGAACGGCGCAGCGACGACGGCGACGAGCGCGAAGAGGGCCGGCGCGAGCGGCCGCCCTGGCCAGACCCGTCGCCCGGTCCACCAGCAGGCAAGCGGCCACAGCAGCGCCAGACCCCACGAGGCGACGCTCAGCACGGTGTCGAATGAGACGCCGAGCAGGCCGGCCAACCCCCCGAAGACCATCGGGTAGAGACCGCCGTAGTAGCTCAGGAGACCGACGTACGGTCCCTCGCCCTGCCACGCCGCGCCCTGCATCGTGTAGGCGACCCCGCGGTGATAGGCGATGTCGCCGACGATCCAGCTCGACACCTGGAAGAGGTTCGATCCGACGACGACCGCCCAGGCGAGCGCGAACAGCAGGAAGCCCGTCGCCAGGCGACGTTCGGTACGGTCAGCCACCCGCGGGTTCCCGGGCATCGGCGGCCGCTCGACCGGCCAGCGCGACACCGGTCCCCGCCAGCACCATCGCCGGGATCGTCACCTGGTTGAACAGGAAGACGTTGTTGAACGACGCCGCGATGCAGAGCGACAGGAACGACCCGAAGAGCCCGGCCCCGAGCCAGCCCGGCGCGCGGGCCAGGCGCATCGCCGTGGCGAGCGCGAAGGCGAGCCCGAGCAGCCCGACGAAGACCCCGTGCTCGGCGAACAACCGCAGCCATTCGTTGTGTGGGGCGTTGAGGGTCGGGTCGCCGAACTGGACGGACAGCTGACGATAGGCCCGGTAGCCCTGGCCGATGAGCGGCTGGTCGAGGAACATCCGGCCGGCCGCGGCCCACGCCCCGAGGCGCTGCTGGTCGCTGGCGATGAGCAACTGGCCTGGCGCGAGCGCACTCCCGCCACCGAGCGCCTGGCCCCGCACCGACAGGTACCACGGAACCAGCGCGACGCCGACGACGATCCCGACGACCAGCAGCACGATCCCGAGCCGTCGTCCGATCCGCCAGCCGATGACCACGGCGAGCGCATAGAGGGCGATGAAGACCGCGCGGTTGTAGGTCAGGTATGCGGCGGCCAGGAGCGGGACCGAGAGCGCGGCCGCAGCCGCCCGCAGGCGGGTGACGGGCGCGAGCGCAGCAGCGGCCAGGTAGACGGTGATCGGCAACATCACGAGCGCGGCCGTCGACGTCGGCGAGCGGATGACCCCGGTCAGCCGGTCGGGGCTGAACTGACCGACCAGGGCCCAGCCGAGGACCCCGTCGCGGAGGGTCGCGTCCCTCGAGAAATCGGCCAGGCTGATGAGGCCGGCGACGGTCGTCGCCGCGAGGGCGGCGACCAGCGGCCGGCGTTCCCCGTTTCGTGCGATCCAGACGGCGCCGATGAAGACGAGCAGCATCGTCGCGATCCCGGTCGCCCACGTCCCGGCCGCGTCGGCCGTGAACTGCGCGCCCCACCGCGACAGGGTCACCAGGAGACCGAGCGCCGTGGTCACCAGGAGCCCGACGGCGAGGACGACCGGGAGGGACGGCCTGGCCCGGACCGCGGGAACGACGAGCCAGCGGATGCCGATCCCGAGCAGGATCGCCCCAGCCATGATGGTCTTCGAGCCGACGCCATGACCGAGATCGAGGGCCTCGTTGAACGGCGCGATCGCCGCCAGGACGACGAGCCCGCTGGTCGGCGTGACGACACAGACCGCGACGGCAACGGCCAGCCACGCGATCAGAGGGGTGTCGATCGCGTCGATCGTCCGCAGACCGAAGTACAGGACGATGAGGACGATCTCGGTCACGATCGCCAGCCGGTAGCGACGGACGAGCTCGACAGTCGCGGCCAGCAGTGCGCGGTAGAGGTCCGGGACCCCTGGCTCGACGACGCCTGGCGCGGCGACCCCGGGAGCGTCGGCGGACAGCCCCGTGATCGGCTGGGGCGGAGCGGTCGGTCCACGCACGTCGGTCGCTACTATAGCCGGACATGGTCCGACGACTCCGCAGCCCACTCGTGTGGGGCCCGATCTCGCTGGCCTTGTTCGCCGTCGTCATCTGGCGCTCGCACCTGTGGGAATCGGGGACGCTGGCGACCGCGCGACCCGGACCGCTGGTGGCCGCGCTCGCGCTCAGCCTGGTGCCGCCGGTCCTGTGGGCGATCCGGTCGGCCGGCCTCCTGTCCGCGTCCGGGCGCCCGGTCCCGGTCCTGGCCCTCGTCCCGATGACGACCTTCGCCAACACCATCAACAACCTGACGCCGGGTTCGGTCGGCGAGCTGGCCCGCCTCTACCTCCTGCGCGCGCACCACGGCGTCGATTACGCGACCGGCGGCGCGGTCATCCTCATCGAGCGGCTGGTGGCCATCGGCTACCTCGCCTGCAGCGCGCTCCTCGCCTGGTTCGCCGTGCGCGGCACGCTGCCGGGATGGCTCGTCGCGGTCGGGACCGTCGCGCTCGTCGCGGGTCCTGGGATCGCCTACCGGCTCGGACTGCGACCGATCGCCTGGTTCGTCACCGAGCCGCTCCGGCTGCTCGGTGGCGGCCGCTGGCCTGGCGTCATCGCCGGGCTCCTCGCGACCGAGAACCGGATCAGCCGCCTGCTGACCGACCCGGCGGGCCTGGCCCGGTTCGCGCTCGTCACTGCGCTGATCTTCGGGGTCGCGACGTGGCAGCTCATGCTCGTCGCGGACGCGTTCGACGTGACCCTCGACCCATTGGCGGCGTGGGGCGCGCTCGGGCTCGCCATCACGGCCGGCGTCCTCTCGTTCCTGCCGTTCGGCCTCGGAGCGGCCGACCTCGTCCTCGTCGCGCTTCTGGCGGCACTCGGCGTCGAGCCGGCGACGGCGGCCGCCATCGCCTTCGGGTACCGGCTCGTGAGCACGCTCCCGACCGCCCTGCTCGGCGTGGCGTCGTACGCCTGGCTGTCCGCGAGGCTTCCGGTCGGTGGCCTCGACGGTGCGGCGGCGGCGGCCCGGTCCGGACTCGGCGACGGTCGCGACGTCCGACGCGGACGGCACGCGATGACCGGACCCGGGATCGTCGGCGCGGCGGCGGTCCTGATCGGTTTCGCCGGCGCCGTGGTCCTCCTGGTCCCCGTCGCCCGGCGCCGGCGCCTCGGGGTCCTCCATCCGGCCGTCGTGTGGCTCGGCCTCGAGGCCGTCTTCTTCGGGGTCGGGTCGATCGCGCTCGCGGTCGGCGAGGACCGACCCGGGCCCGGGCTCTACCTGGGCGCGTGCGTCCTGGCGGCAGCCGCCGGAGCGTGGCTCACCGGTCGGGTCGGACCGCTCGCCGCCGGCCCGGACCTGCCACCTGAGCCACCCCGCCGGCCGATCACGGAACAGGGCCGGCGCCGTTGGGTCCCGGCGATCCTCGCGCTCGGCGCGGTCGCGCTTCTGCTCCCCACGTTCGTGGACGTCGGTCTGCCGCTGTTCGCGTCGGACCCGACCGTCGCCCGGACCGCTCTCGTCGGGCTCCCGATCCAGGTCCTGCGCGTCGCGATCCCGGGTCTGGCCGCCGTTCTGCTGCTCGAGTCGCTCGCCGGCCGGAGCGGCGTTCGGCCGGCCGCTCGTCAACTGGGCCGTCATCGGCCTCCTCGTCGGGTTCATGGTCAGCCTCGCGAGCCGCTATCTCGTGATCGAGCTGCTGGCCGCCCTCGTCCTGGCGTGGCTCCTGACCGGACGCTCGATCCCGGTCAGGCCGGCGGCCGTCGCCATCCTCATCGGCGTGGTCGGGTTCGTGGCCGTCGGCGTCCTCCGTGCCCCGGAGGACTTCGCCACGGATACGGGGCGGACCGCACTCGAGCGAACGGTCGGCCGCATCTTCCTGGTCCAGCCGCGGACGCTCGATGCGCTCATGACCACGATCCCGGCCGATGAGCCGTACTTCCTCGGACTGACCTGGTTCCGACGCGTCGGGCCGCTCGTCGGACGCGAGGACATCCCGAATCTCGGCTATTGGATCTACCCGCACGTCGTCGAGGCGCCGCAGGACGTCGCCGGCTATGCCGCCCCGGGCCTCATCGGCGAGGTGTGGGCGAACTTCGGGCCGGCCGGGGTCGCGCTGTTCGTGCTGTTCGGGGTCGGGCTGGAGGCCCTCGCCGCATGGGTGGCCGCGCACCGCGCCCGCGTCGTGGACCTGACCGCGGCCGCGCTCGCGATCCTGTTCGTCGCCCGGACCCATGCCCTCGGATTGCTCGGGATGGGACTGCTCCTCGGGCTCGTGCTGGCCTGGTGGCTGCTGGTCGGTGCCCGCGTGCACAGGACCGATGGACGGACCCGGGCGGACGCTTGACGGGATAGGCAGATGGCCTCCCGGCCACGAGGATGGGACATGGACTCATCCATCCTTCCGCCACGATCCGATCGGAGCCACGCGTGACCGTCTCCAGGACCAGACGAACCGCCATGACCCGGCTGACCACCGGCCTGCTCGCCGCGACTCTCGCGATCGGCGTCTTCGGCGCGACCGGCGCGACCGCCGGGACGATCTACTCGACTGACGCGCCGTTGATCCTCAACAACGTCCCGGTCGCCGACCTGCTCGCGAACACGCGCGGGATCTGCGACGGCGCCTTCGACATCGTGATCGTCAACGCCGGTACCGCGGCCGGCTCGCGGTACTACCTGGATGCCGCACAGCGATGTGGCCTCAAGGTCGTCCTCCACTTCTCGCCGACGACGACGACCGGCGGCATCATCTATCCATCGCGGGTACCGGCGCTGGTCGCAGCGGTCAAGGGCCATCCGGCGCTGTACGGCTACCTCAGCGTCAAGGAACCGTCCTGGACCCACATCTCAGCTGCGGAGATCCGGTCACTCTATCGTGCGTACCACGCGGCGGATCCGAACCATCCGGTCATCGCCCTGTTCGGGGACATCCCGCACTTCGGCGACACCGTCGAACCGCTACACGGCCGGGATGGCGAACATCGTCATGGTCGACTGGTATCCGGTCGAGACGGCCCGCGGCGGTTGCTCGTCGACCGGGTCGACGTACGTCCCGTACGGACCGAAGTGGTATCGGAACAAGGTCCGCGCTGCGGTCGCCGCCAGGACGCCCGGCACCCCGATCTGGGTGATGGTCCAGGCCCACAAGTACACGGCGCCGAGCTGCCACAAGAAGCAGCGACCGACGTTGGCCCAGATGGTCCGCCAGGTCCATGACGCCTTCTACTACGCAGGCGCGTCGGGGATCGCGTTCCACACCTTCAGCAACAAGAACTACGACATGGACCTGAGGCGGGACGCGGTCATGATGTCGTACCTCAAGTCGATCTCCGGCCAGGTCCGCGCCGGGACCTTCCAGTAGGGGACGACCCGTCCGTCAGGACGCCGGCCAGGTCCCGAACGGGCGGGCCGGCGGGAAGTTCCCCGCGATCCACCCCTTCGCCACTGCGTAGTCGATGCGGTAGTCGGTCCCGCCCGACTTGAAGGCGAACAGCTTCGGCCCGAAGACGACGTGCTTCGCGGCAGCCAGGTCCACCGTGCTGAACAGGTTGAACAGGTCGGTCATCCGCGCGAGCGGCAGGTCGGTTCGCACGGTGTCGCGGGCGATCGAGATCAGGGCGGGCAGGTTTAGCGACACCACGCGTCCGGACCTTGGCGACGGCGGCCATGACCAGCAGCTGCTGGCGCTTGGCGCGCCCGAAGTCGCTGTCACCCTTCCGGCTGCGCGCGAAGATGAGCGCGTCCGCCGCGTTCAGGTGGCTCTTGCCCGCCGGAAGTCCCCAGCCCTGGTGGTGGTTGTTGACCCAGTAGAGGGGGTCGTAATAGGGCGCGGCGAGGGTCACGTCGACGCCGCCCACGGCCCCCACGAGCCGTGTCACGCCGTCGAACCCGATGAGGACGTACCGATCGATCTCGAGCCCGAATGCCCGCCCGACGGCCTGCTTCATCGCTGTTCCGCCGTCACCCGTCGTCGAGTCCAGGTATTGGTAGAGCCCCGTCACCTTGGCGCCGTAGGACCCGCTCTTCGGCAGCGGGAAGTCGACGACGTCGCGGGGGACGCTGAACGCGGCGCTCTTGCCGGTCGTCGGGTCGATCGAGACGACGATGATCGCGTCGGTGCGATTGCCCGGGTGCGCCGGACGGTAGTCGGAACCCAGCAGCAGGACGGTCAGCCGGCCGTCGGTCCCGAGCAGCGGATCCGCGCCCGGGACCGGGGTGTCGCTCGGGCTCGGACTCGGCCCGTCACTGAGGGCCGACGGGGTGGCCGTCGGGATCGCGGTCGGTGGTAGCGCCAGGTCGGTTGCCGCGGCGCTGGGCGACGTCCCTGCCGCCAGCGGTCCCGGGCCGCCCGGGTTCCCGTTCAGCAGCAAGGCGGCGACCACCGCGACGACGAGGATGACGGGCACGGCAAGACCGGCGACCGCGAGGACACGGTTGCGCGGTGCCATCCGGTTCCATGACGTCCCGATGTCAGACATGTCCGGACTCTAGCAAACCCCACCAGAACGCACCCCCGTACGGAAGTACCGGGCGCACGGAGTGGCCGACCGGCGGCGTACACTGGCCGCGCCTGCCCACCCGGAGGAGCGCGTCGCGTGATCCGCCGTCATATCACGGCACTCCGCCTGGCCCTCGCCGCGGCCGATGCGCTGTCGGCGGTCGCCCTGTTCGTCGTCCTGTCGATCGTGCGTTTCGGCTCGCCGGGCTGGCACGACGTCTGGACGGGTATCGGGATCGACCCGTTCGTCGCGGCAGCCGCCTACGCCGCGGCGCTCGTCACCGCCCTCTGGGTCCAGGGCCTGTACCGGCTGCGCACCCGTCTGTCGCAGCGACGCGAGGTCATCGACGTCCTCGTCGCCATCCTGTTCCTCGGGGTCCTCGTCTTCACGACGCTCTACCTGTTCAAGCTGCCGAATGTCAGCCGCCTGTTCCTCGTCCTGCTGTTCTCGTGCCAGGCGGCCATCACGATCGTCTCCCGGGTGTCCATCCGCGCGATCTTCGTCCGCCTCCGGGCGCGCGGCTTCAATGCCCGCTACATCCTGATCGTCGGTGCGAACCCGGAGGCCGACGCATTCGCCGAGGCCGTCGCGGGTCGGGTCGAACTGGGTCTGCGACCCATCGGCCATCTGGCCGGGCCGCACGACCCGGACGTCGCGGGTGACATGGATCTCCGCCTGCCGATCCTCGGCACGGTCCATGACATCGAGACGATCCTCCATCACACGGTCGTCGACGAGGTCGCCATCTGCCTGACTGTCGACGACTGGTCGTTCGTCGAGCCGATCGCCCGGCTGTGCGAGGACGAAGGCCGGGTCGTCCGGATCCCGGTCTCGACTGGCAGCGTGATGATCGCCGGTGGCCGGATCGAGGATTTCCTGGGCATGTCGATCCTGTCCCTCGTGTATGGACCGGACCGGATCCTCGGGATCGCGCTCAAGCGCCTGATCGACATCGTCGTGGCGACGGCGGCGCTCGTCGTCCTCAGTCCGGTCCTGTTGCTCGTGGCCATCGTCGTCCGGCTCCAGGATGGTTCCCCCGTCCTCTTCCACCAGTGGCGCGTCGGCCTGCATGGCCGGCCATTCGAGGTGGTCAAGTTCCGGTCGATGGTCCTGGATGCCGAGGAGCGGCTCGCCGAGCTCGAAGGAGCGAACGAGATCCAGGGCCACGCGTTCAAGATCACCGACGACCCGCGCCTCAGCCGGTCCGGGCACTGGCTGCGCCGCACGAGCCTCGACGAGCTCCCCCAGCTGTGGAACGTCCTGCGTGGCGAGATGAGCATCGTCGGGCCGCGGCCGCCCCTCCCGCGCGAGGTCGAGGACTACGACGTGTGGCACCGCCGTCGCCTGTCGATGAAGCCCGGGATCACCGGGCTGTGGCAGGTCGCCGCCCGGCGCGATCCAGATTTCGATCGCTGGGTGCGTCTCGACCTCGACTACATCGACCACTGGTCGCTGTGGCTGGATCTCAAGATCGTCGCCCGGACGATCCCGGCGATGCTGGCCGGCGAGGGCCGCTGAGCCCTCGGCCCATCGTCAGCTCGGCGCGACGTAGTAGCGGCTGTCCGGTCCGAAGATGCTCACCGACAGCTTGGCGATCCGGGCCATGTCCGGGACCAGGATGTAGACGCTCGTGATGTTGGTCGGGTGGGTCGTATACGGCGGACCCAGCACGTAGCGCTTGATCGAGGCCTCGCTGGTCTTGCGGGCGAGCTGGAGCATGGCCGAGAGCTGGTCAGGCGGGAAGTTCGTCTTGAGCGTCTTGGTCGCGGCCTGCAGGATCCCCGGCAGGTTGGGGATCATGGCCGGGTCGATCAGCTTGTGCTGGAGCGCGACGAGGAGCTGCTGTTGGCGTCGAGCGCGGTCGAAGTCGCTCGTCGTCTTGCGGCTGCGCACGTAGGCGAGGGCACTCGCGCCGTCGAAGGTGTGCCTGCCGACCGAGATCTTGAAGCCGATCTTGCCGGGCGTGTTCCAGCCACCGTAGGCGGGGTCGTTGATCGCCTTCGTCACGTCCACGGTCACGCCACCGACCTTGTCGATGAGTTTCTGGAACCCATCGAGGTCGACCGAGGCGTAGTAGTCGATCTTCGCTCCGAGCAGGTAGCCGATCTCGGTCGACAGGGCGACCATCCCGCCGCCCGGGTACTTGTCCGGGTGTGCGTCGGCGTACGTCATCAGGGAGTTGATCTTGCCGTCGTAGCGCCCGCCGTCCGGCGTCGGCACGCGGGCCATGTCGCGCGGGAAGCTGACCATCGCCATCGCGCCGGTCGTCGGGTCGACGCTGACCACGAGCAGCGTGTCGTTGAGCGCGTGCGATCGGATCGCGCTCGAGTCGATCCCCGTCAGCAGGATATTGATCCGCGGTGGGACGGCCGGCGTGCTCGGCGTCGCTGTCGCGGGCGGGGCGGTCTCACCGGGCGCCAGCGAGGCGATCGCCGGAGAGGCCCGGGGACGGCGCGACGTCGGGGTCATGGACGCCGACGAAGATGTCCTTGCCGGCGTCATAGAACGACAGGGCGAGGCTGGCCGCCCCGGCATGGGACACGATGACGATCAGGGCGAGGCGGCGAACGTGGCGAGCGGGACCGGCCGTCGCCACGCGCCACGCGGGCCGGCCGCGCCGAGGGCTTCGGCCATCGAGACGAGACGCCAGATCCCGAGCAGGACGATGAGGATGAGGATCGTCAGAGCCGTCGACGGCGTGAGCAGCTCGATCACGAGGTTCTCGACGCCGCCGAACGCCTGAAGGGCGACGACGACCAGCACCACGAGGAGCGGGAGGGCGAAGAGCAGAGCCGCTCGGCGAGCGCCGAGGTAGAACTGCCCAAGGCCGGGCCAGAGGAAGGAGAGGAATGTAGCCAGCGCTGGGGACCGCGCGGCACGCCCCTCTCGCGGTTCAGGTGTCAATGCGCTGCGGAGTCTAGCACGGGCTCGTCGAGGGCCTGTCCGGCGCCGTCCCGGCGCACCCGATGGCTCGTTACATCATCACCAGGCCGCCATCGACGGCGAGGATCTGGCCGGTGATGAAGGCGGCCTCGTCGCTGGCCAGGAAGGCCACGGCGCTGGCGATCTCCGCCGTCTCACCGAACCGCCCGAGCGGGGTCGCCGCCCGGAGCTGTTCCTTGAGGGCGTCGGGCAGGCCGCTCGTCAGTTCGGTGTCGACGAAGCCGGGCGCCACGGCGTTGCAGGTGATCGACCGGCTGGCGAGCTCGCGGGCGGTCGCCTTGGTCAGCCCGATCAGGCCGGCCTTCGCCGACGAGTAGTTGGCCTGGCCCGTCTGGCCCGCCTGCCCGGAGACCGAGGTGATGTTGATGATCCGCCCGCCCTTGGCCTTGAGCATCGGCCGCGTGACGGCCTTGATCATGTAGAACGCCCCGAACAGGTTGGTCTCCAGGACCTCGCGCCAGGCCTCGACCGACATGCGCATGATCAGGTCGTCGCGGGTGACCCCGGCGTTGTTCACCAGGATGTCGATCTTGCCGAAGGCCTCGAGGACGGTCTTCACGACCGAATCCGCGGTGTCCGGCTGCGACGCGTCGCCCTGGACGGCGAGGGCGCGCCGGCCCAGCCCCTCGACCGTGGCGACGACCTCCGCGGCCGCCGCGGCATTGCCCTTGTAGGTGAACGCGACGTCCGCGCCCTGGGTCGCGAAGCGCGTCACGATCGCCCGGCCGATGCCGCGCGATCCGCCGGTGACGAGCGCGGTCTTCCCGGTCAGGTCGATCATGCGCGGACCTCCTGTGGCGCGGCGGCAGGTTCATCGGGGACGACGTCGTCGAGCGGGACGTCGACCGGGCCCGGTCGGCGCATCAGCTCGGCCAGCGCCTCGGGGATCGGGTCGACCGAATCCCAGTCGACCGGGAGGCGCACCTTGATGTCGGCGGGGTCGACCGCGGCGTCGCCGGCGATGCCGCGGGCCGGGTCGGCGGTCCACTCGATGGTCACCGCGCCCGAGGTGAAGCCCGCCCCGAAGGCGACGATGACGATGCGGTCACCGACCTTGACGCGGCCCTCGTTGACCGCCTCGGCCAGGGCGATCGGCACCGACGCCGCCGACGTGTTGCCGTACTTGTCGAGGTTGACGAACATCCGCTCCATCGGCAGGCCGAGACCCTTGGCGACCGCCTCGATGATCCGGATGTTGGCCTGGTGCGGGATGAACAGGTCGATGTCGGCGGGATCGAGACCGGCTCGCTGGATCGACGCCAGCGCGGTGGTCGCCAGCGTCCGGGTCGCGAACCGGTAGGTCTCCTTGCCCTCCATCCGGACGTAGTGCTCGCCACGGGCGACCGTCTCGGCCGAGGGCGGGCTCTTCGCGCCACCCGCCGGGAGCCAGATCATGTAGGCGCCCTGCGGCTCGGTCGTCATCTCGATGCCGAGTCCCCCGCCCGGCGCATCGGACGCCGACAGGACGACTGCGCCGGCGCCGTCGCCGAACAGGATGCAGGTGTTGCGGTCGGTGTAGTCGAGGAAGCGGGTCAGCAGCTCGGCACCGATGACCAGGACGTGCTTCGCCATCCCGCTCGTGATGTAGGCGTGGGCGGTCGCGTACGCGTAGACGAACCCGGAGCACGCCGCCGCCACGTCCATCGCCGCGGCCCGCGTGTTCCCGATGGCCTCCTTGACCAGCGCCGCCGTCGAGGGCATCCAGTAATCGGGCGTCAGCGTGGCGAGCAGGATCAGGTCGATGTCGTCGGGTTCGATGCCCGCGGTCCGGATGGCGCGCATCGCGGCGACTGCCGCCATCGACGCGGTCGTCTCGTGGGCAGCGGCGACGCGTCGCTCGCGGATGCCCGTCCGCGACACGATCCATTCGTCCGTGGTGTCCACCATCCGTTCGAGATCGTGGTTCGTCAGGACCTGGCTCGGGGCGTACCGGCCCCAGCCGGTCACGTGGGCGTGGCGGGCGGGTGTGGTCACAGTGGCTCTACCTCGATGAGCGGCTGCTTTGCCTTGACCAGGGCGCCGCTGTCGGGGACGACCCGCGTCACGCGCCCGGCCAGGTCGGACTTGATCTCGTTGAACAGCTTCATCGCCTCGATCAGCCCGATGATCTGGCCGATGGCGACCTCGCCACCGACCTGCACATACGGCGCCGTCCCGGGCGCCGGCGAGGCGTAGAAGATCCCGGTCAGCGGGGCCTTGATCGAGGGCGGCGCGGCCGCAGCCGGATCGCGTCCGGCGGTCGACGGCTCGCCGGCGGCCGGCGACTCGCTGACGGTCCCCGCAGCGCCGACCGTGGGCGCGGCCGCCGCGAGCGGGACGAGCGCGACCGGCTTGCGCAGGATCAGGCCGGTGCCGCCCAATTCGACCTCGAGCTCCGCGAGGTCCGAGCGCTCGAGCAGCTCGGCCAGCCGGTCGATCAGCGCGAGCAGCTCGAGGTCGCCGCCGTCGCGCGGCTCGGGCGGCTGAACGACGGCCGCGTCGTCGGTCATCGGGCGGGTCCGCGAAAGATGAGCGCGGTGTTCTGCCCTCCGAACCCGAACGAGTTGCTCAACGCGGTCTCGATGCGCCGGGTCGCGGCCACGTTCGGGGTGAGGTCGAGGCCCGCGGCCTCGGGGTCGGGATCCGACAGGTTGATCGTCGGCGGGACGCATCCCTCGCGGATCGTCAGGACCGTGACGATCGCCTCGATCGCGCCGGCCGCGCCGAGGGTATGGCCGAGCATCGACTTGTTGGCCGTGATCGGGACGCGTCCGGCGCCTTCGCCGAGGATCGTCTTGATCGCCTGGAGCTCCGCCTTGTCGCCCTCCGGGGTCGAGGTCGCATGGGCGTTGACGTGGTCGATGTCACCGGCCGCCAGGCCCGCCTTCTCGAGCGCGCGTCGGGCTGCCCGGACGGCACCGATCCCGCCCGGTGCGGGCAAGGTGATGTGCGAGGCGTCGGCGGTCGCGCCGTAGCCGACCAGCTCGGCGAGGATCGTCGCCCCGCGCGCCTCGGCGTGCTCGAGCGCCTCGAGGATCACGACGCCCGCGCCCTCGCCCATGACGAACCCGTCGCGCCCGGTGTCGAACGGGCGAGAGGCCGCGGGCGGGTCGTCGTTGCGCGTCGACAGCGCGCGCATCGCGGCGAACCCGCCGACGATCGCCTCGTAGATGCCCGCCTCGGCGCCGCCCGCCACCATGACATCGGCATCGCCGCGCAGGATGATCTCGCTCGACTCGCCCAGCGCATGGCCGCCGGTCGCGCAGGCCGACACGGTGGTGAAGTTGGGCCCCGTCATCCCGAACTGGATGGCGACCTGGCCGGCGCCGATGTTGGGGATCCCCATCGGGATCAGGAACGGGCTGATCCGGTCCGGACCGCGCAACGCGTTGACGGTGAACCCGTCGATCAGCGTCCCGACCCCGCCGAGCCCGGTCCCGAGGATCACGCCGGTCCGTTCCGCCAGCTCGCCCTCGAAGCGCTCAGGCAGCCCGGCCTGGTCGAGCGCCTCGCGAGCGGCCACCAGCCCGAACTGGATGTAGCGATCGGTGCGGCGGAGCTCCTTGCGATCGAGCAGCCCGCTCGCATCGAAGTCGCGGACCTCGGCGGCGATCGTGGCCGTCAGCCGCGACGGATCGAATGCCTCGATGGTCCGGATCCCCGAACGGCCCGCGATCAGCCCGTCCCACGTCGACGCGACATCGTTGCCGAGGGCTGTGACAAGCCCCATCCCGGTGACCACGACGCGTCGGCGCTGAGTCACCGGACCAGTTTCCCCGTGCGGACCGTCGCAGCCCGATAGACGTCGCCTGGGAGGCCGCGGGCGGAGATCGCGTTGGCCACCGCGAGGACATCGAACTCGGTGCGGTGGATCGCGGCCGTGATCTCGCCATCCGCGATATCGATCCGGGCCCATGACGCGGTCGGGTCGCCGTCGAGGACGTAGCCCGCCGACCCGTCGTTGACGATCAGCTTCCAGCCGAGGTCGCGGACCTCGGGGATGTGCGTGTGGCCGCAGGCGATCACCCGGGCGTCGGTCCCGCCGGCCAGCTCGATGACGACGTTCGGGTCGAGCTCCTTGTCGAAGCCGCTCGTCTGCGAGCCTGGGGAGCCATGGCAGACGAGGATCATCGTGCCGTCGTCGGCCCGCAGGCGGCGCTCGGACGGCAGCCGGCGCAGCCACGAGACCCGTTCGTCACCGAGCGCGTCGTGCGCCCACTCGGCGGCGGCGCGGAAGGTATCCGGCACGCCGTCGATCATCCACGGGAACGCGGCCGAATAGTCGAAGTCGGCCACCGCGACGTCGGTGTTGCCGCTGATGATCGCCGCCCCGGCCGCCTCCATCTCGCGCAGCAGGTCCACGGCACCGGCCGGGTCAGGGCCGTTGAGCACCAGGTCCCCGGCGACCGCCACGAGATCGGGCTTCTCGATCCCGATGGCCTTGCGGACGGCTTCGAGCGCGATGGCATTGCCGTGGACGTCGGACAGCACGATGACCCGGGTCATCGCAGCACGCCCTCGCCGGGGATGATGAAGCTGAGCGTGGCCTCGCACGCTGTCTCGCCGTCCACGCTGGCGACGCCTCGGCCGCGGCCGAACCGACCGCCGAGCTTCTCCATCGTGACCTCGAGCCGGAGGGTGTCACCCGGGCTGACGACCCGCTTGAAGCGGCAATCGTCGATCCCGGCGAAGAGCCCGATCCGGGTGCCGAAACCCGGCTGCTTCGCCACGTAGACCGCCATCGTCTGGGCGAGCGCCTCGACCTGGATCACGCCCGGCATGACCGGCAGCCCCGGGAAATGACCCTGGAAGTACCACTCGCCGGCGGTCACGCCCTTGATCCCGACGATCCGCTTGGCGTCGGCGTCGTACTCGACGATCCGGTCGACGAGCAGGAACGGCCAGCGATGGGGGATCAGCGCCTCGATCTCGCTGGTCGTGTGGATGGTCTCGGTCACGGGCGACTCCAGGTCGTGGGGAGCTCAGTCTGCTGGGTTCGGACCGCGGCACGCGGCTTGGTCTGTGCAGGGCTGCACGGCCGGACCGGGCTCACGAACGCGCCGCCGCGGCGAGGAAGGCCGCGCTCCCGACGCGGTCGAGCAGGTTCGTGGTCATCCGGCCCGCGAGGAAGGCTTCGTTGGCGAGCATGGCCTGGTGGATCGCGACGTTCGTGACCAGGCCCTCGACCACGAGCTCGTCGAGCGCGACCCGGCTCCGGGCGATCGCGGTCGGCCGGTCGGGGCCCCAGACGATGAGCTTGCCGAGGAGCGAGTCGTAGAACGGCGGGACCTCGTAGCCGCTGAACAGGTGCGAATCCATCCGGACGCCCGGGCCGCCCGGCGCGTGGTACCGCTCGACCACCCCGGCCCCCGGCCGGAACTCGTGCGCCGGGTCCTCGGCATTGATCCGGAACTCGATGGCGTGGCCCTGCATCCGGACATCGGCCTGGCTGAAGCCGAGTGGCTCGCCGGCCGCGATCCGGATCTGCGTCGCCACGAGATCGATCCCCGTCAGCATCTCGGTGACCGGGTGCTCGACCTGGATGCGGCTGTTGATCTCGATGAAGTAGAAGTCGCCGGTCGCGTCGACCAGGAACTCGAGCGTCCCGACGTTCTCGTAGCCGGCGGCGATCGACGCCCGGATGGCCCGCTCGGCGAGGTCCAGCCGGGCGGCATCCGAGAGCGCCGGGGTCGGCGCCTCCTCGAGGATCTTCTGGTGGCGGCGCTGGACCGAGCAGTCGCGCTCGAACATGTGGACGCCGTGCCCGTAGCGATCGACCGCGACCTGGACCTCGACATGGCGGTTCTCGTCGAGCCAGCGCTCGAGGTAGAGCGAGTCGTCGCCGAAGGCCGCCTTGGCCTCGGACCGGCAGACGCGCAGGACCGACTCGAGCTCGCGCGGGGTCCGCACCATGCGCATCCCCTTGCCGCCACCGCCGGCGGACGGCTTGATGAGCACCGGGTAGCCGATCCGCTCCGCCTCGTCGAGCGCGTGCATCTCGTCGCGGAGCATCCCCTCGGAACCTGGGATCGTCGGCAGCCCGTGGGCGGCCAGGAGCTGGCGGGTGCCGGCCTTGCTGGCGAACCGCTCGAGGACCGCCGCGGACGGTCCGATGAAGGCCAGGCCGTGCGCCGCCACCACCTCGGCGAAACCCTCGTCCTCGGACAGGAAGCCGTACCCGGGGTGGATCGCGTCGCAGCCGGTGACAAGGGCCGCCGAGATGACGGCAGGCGCCGAGAGGTACGACCGCCGCGCCTCGGACGGGCCGATGCAGATCGCCTCGTCCGCCAGCTGGACCGGGAGCGAGTCGCGGTCGGCCTCGCTGTAGGCGACGACCGCCTCGGCGCCGAGCGTCCGGCAGGCGCGCAGGATGCGAAGCGCGATCTCACCGCGATTGGCGATGAGGATCTTCCGGAACACCCTCAGGCCTCCGCCGGGCCGGCGGACGCGAACTCGAGCAGGATCAGCTCCTGGCCGTACTCGACGGCGTCACCCGGTTCGATGAGGCTGGCGCCGACCACGCCATCGGCCGGCGCGACGATCTCCTGGGGGATCCCGAGCATGTCGACCGAGCCGAGCCGGTCACCGGCGCGCACCTTGGTCCCGGCGCGGGCCTCCGCCCGTGGATGGAAGATGCCGACCGCCGGCGAGGTCGCAACGATCCGCCCGTCGTCGCGGACGGTGCCTTCGCGCCCGGGGTGGCCGGCGTGGCCGTCGCGCTCCGGATGACCGTCGCGGCCTGGTCCGACCGCGGTGAGGCCGCTCGGCAGGTGCGGGCCGCCGGTACCGGCCCCGGAGCGCGCAGCGCGCTCGCGGTCGCCGGGTCGCCGGTCGCGCGCCCCCGCGGCCGCGGCAGGAACGCCCGCCTGGGCAACCCCCGGCCGGCGCAGCCGGACGCGCCAGCCACCCTCGCGGACCTCGAGCTCGCCGAGGCCCGTCGCACCGAGCTTGGCGATGAGCGCCGGCAGGAGCTCGCCGCTCAGGCGGTCGATGGCGGCGTGGTCGGCCGAGCGCTCGGCGGGCGAGCGTTCCGGGTCGGCTCCGGGCTTGACCGGCTCGGTCACGGTCTAGACCTCCTCACGAGCCGGCGGCTCGTCTCGCGACCACGACGGGACGGCGGCTCCGACCGCACGCCGGCCTGGATCGAGCAGCTCCCGCAGGCGATCCCCGATGCCGCGGCCGGCCGGCGTCTGGACTTCGGGCATCTCGGTCTCAGTGTAGGACCCGAGCGCCCGGTAGCGGCGGTAGCGCGTGTCGAGCAGCTGGTCGATCGGCATCGCCTCGAGCGCCGAGAGCCGGTCGACCACGATCGCCTTGAGCCGCCGGGCGGTCTCGGTCGGGTCGGCATGGGCGCCCTCGCCGGGCTCGGGGACGACGACGTCGATGACGCCGAGCGCGAGCTGGTCGGCGGCCGTCATCTTCATCGCCAGCGCGGCGGTCGGGCCCTCGTCGGCGGTGCGCCACAGGATCGAGGCGCAACCCTCGGGCGAGATGACCGAGTAGACCGCGTTCTCGAGCGCGATCACGACATCCCCGACGGCGATGGCCAGCGCGCCGCCCGAGCCGCCCTCCCCGGTGATCACCGTGACGATCGGGGTCCGCAACCGGCTCATCAGCCCGATCGAGCGGGCGATCGCCTCGGCGATGCCGCGCTCCTCGGACTCGGGTCCCGGATGCGCACCGGGCACGTCCACGAAGGTGATGACCGGCAGCCCGAACCGCTCGGCCAGCTCCATCACCCGCATCGCCTTGCGGTAGCCCTCCGGGTGCGGCATCCCGAAGTTGCGCCGGATGTTCTCGTCGGTGTCGTCGCCCTTCTGCTGGCCGACGATCGCGACCGGCCGTCCGTCGAGACCGGCGAGCCCGGCGACCATCGCCGCGTCGTCTCCGAAGAGGCGGTCCCCATGCAGCTCCACGAACCCGTCGGTCATCGCCCGGACGAACTCGAGCGTGCGCGGACGGCGCAGATTCCGGGCGAGCTGGACGCGGGCCCAGACCGCGTCGCGCGGGTCGCCGGCGGGGAGGGTGTCGGTCGCGTGGCGCCGACGAGCCGTCGGTCGCCGCCCGGTCGCCGACGCGCTCGGCGAGCGAGCTGAGGAACGAGAATGGCCGGAATCCGGCCGCGTCGATCTCGAGCGGTCCTGTCACGGCCGCGCCGGCCGCATCGCGGATCGGCAGCAGGTCGAGCAGACGTCCGAGCTCGTCGCGGAGAGCCGGCCGCGCGACGACCCGGTCGATGAACCCATGGTCGAACAGGAACTCGGCGCGCTGGAAGCCGGCCGGCAGCTCCTGCGCGATCGTGCCGGCGGACACGCGCGATCCGGCGAACCCGATCAGTGCGTTGGGTTCGGCGATGTTGACGTCGCCGACCGAGGCGAACGAGGCGAAGACGCCGCCGGTGGTCGGGTCGGACAGGACGGACAGGAACGGGACGCCGCCCGCCCGCAGGCGCTCCAGCGCGCCGAGCGTCTTGGCGAGCTGCATCAAGGCCAGCGTGCCCTCCTGCATCCGCGCCCCGCCCGAGGCGCTGACGACGATGAGCGGCAGCCGCGATTCGAGCGCGGCTTCGGCCGCTCGCGTCACCTTCTCGCCCACGACGGCGCCCATCGAGCCGCCCATGAACCCGAAGTCCATCACGCAGATCGGCGACGGGTCGACCGTCGATGGCGGCGGTCCCCCAGACCGCGGCGTCGCGCATCCCGGTCGCGGTCTGGGCCGCCTCGAGGCGGTCCGGGTACGGCTTCTGGTCGACGAAGCCGAGACGGTCGACGGATGTGAGGCCCGCGTCGCGCTCGACCCAGCGTGCCCGGGTCGATGAGCTGCGCCAGCCGGGCGGCGGCCGACAGGCGGAAGTGGTGGCCGCAGGTCGGGCAGACCCGGAGCGCCTTGTCGAGCTGCTTGTTGAAGAGCATCGTCTCGCACGACGGACACTTGGTCCACAGGTCGGCGGGGTAGACGTCGCGTCGGGCGCGGAACGACGGCAGCTTGATGGGCATCAGGCTGGCCTCGATCGGGAGACCGCACGGGCCGCCCGTGCCATCGGGCCGGCAGCCGGGCGATTGAACCGCCAGGCGACGTACGCGGCGCCCGCCAGCGAGAGGGCGGCCGAGGTGAGGGCGCCGCCGATCAGCAGTGGGCGGCGATGTCCGGGCACGGCGTCCGATCCGAGCCTCGACAGCTCGGCCGACCCCGATCCGGGAAGCGGCACGGGGACGCCGGCTGCGCGCGGGTTCGACATCGTGCCCGCGCATCCGGGCGGCGACCTCGGCCAGGCGGGCGGCGAGCGCCTCCTCGAACAGGAACGAGGGATGGAGCCGCGGCAGGTCGCGGGCGAGGCGGTCGGCGGTCCTGCGGATCGGGTCGTCGGGGGCCGACGTCGACGGGCCGTGATCGGCTCCCCGGGCGTGCGCGGCGAGCAGCGCCTCGAGATAGCGGTCGGTGACGAGGGCGTCGATCTCGTGGCCGTCCCGACCGGCGAACGCGCCCGTCATCGAGTCGGATCGTCGAGGTCGCGTGCGACGCTCCGCAGGGCGCGGTGGATGAGCACCCGCACGGCTCCCTCGGATCGACCGAGCACGCCGGCGATCTCGGCCGTGGACATCTCGTCGACGAAGCGGAGGATCAGCGCGCGGCGACGATCGTCCGGCAGCCGCCCGACCGCGCGCAATGCCGCCGGGCCTCGTCGTGGAGCGCGGCGTCGCCTTCGATGTCGATGGCGGCGGCGACGGACGCCGCGGCCTCCAGGGGCGCCTCCGGGTGGCGGCGTCCGCGACGTCGACGTTCGGCGACCACGTTGCGCGCGATCTGGAAGAGCCAGACCCGGAACGTGGAGGCGCCCTCGCCGTCGGCCGGCCGGGCACGTTCCTCGAAGCGGGCGAGGTTCGTCAGCGCGGCGAGGAAGGTGCGCTCGGTGGCGTCCTCCGCCTCGTGGTGGTCGTGCAGTTCGTAGAACGCGTAGCTGTACACCTGGGCCAGGTACTTCCGATAGAGGGCCTCGAACCGGGCCGGGTCCGCCTGGGCCGCCTCGACGAGCCGCCGGTCGCGGTCGAGGTGGACGAGGCGCGGACCTCCCTCCTCCGGACGGTCCACCTTCCAGAATGCCGGACGGGCCATCGCGTTACACCTGCCCCGCGTCCGGATCGGCCAGACGGACGTGGCTGATCTCGCCGACGACGACCGCCCGGACGCCATCGGCGGTCGTCGGGATCCACGACGAGGAGGGCACCGCTGGCCGGATCCACGCCGATGGCCTGTGTCGTCGTCGTGCCGGTCGCGGCCTCGATGCGGATGGTCCGACCGGTGGTCACCTGGCGCTCGGCCCACGCGGCCAGTGTCGAACCGATCGTCGCGAAGCGCCACGAGACGTTCGAGGAGGCGGGTGACGAAGTCATCGAGGACCGCCTCGCGGTCGACCGGGCGACCACCGGCCGCCTCGCGCAGCGAGGTCATCGACGCGGCAAGGTCGGGCGGGAACTCCGACGCGGCCCAATCGGTGTTGATGCCGAGCCCGACGATCGACGTGGGGGTCGTCTGTGCCGAGGCCGTTGGTCTCCCCGAGGACCCCTGCGACCTTGCGAAGCTCGCCCGTGGCACCGGTCGCGATGACCAGGTCGTTCGGCCATTTGAGCCCGACCGTTCCGGCGGCCAGGCCAGCCGTCTCCTCGGCCGCCTCGGCCATCGCCAGCGAGACGATCGCGGCGAGCCGCCAGACCTGGTCCGGTGCGAGCCAGGTCGGACGGAACCCGAGCGAGAGCAGGAGCGCGGCGCCGGACGGTCCGACCCACTGCCGGCCGCCACGGCCGCGACCGGCGGTCTGCTCGTCGCTGACCGCCAGGCAGACCTCCTGCGCGCCGTCGGCCAGCCACCCGCGCACGACGTCGTTGGTCGAGCCGACGCTGGCGAACCGTTCGTGGCGGGTGAGGAAGTCGGTCATGGGGCGCGTCAGCCGGCAGCCGCGGCGCCGGCATCGACCGCCTCGGCGCGCTCGAGCTCGAACGCGTCGTGGAGCGCACGCAGGGCGGTCTCGAGGTCGGCTTCAGCGATCATGCAGGTGATCCGGACCTCCGAGGTCGAGATCATCTCGATGTTGATCCCGGCATCTGCCAGCGTCCCGAACATCCGCGCGGCATAGCCCGGGGCGTTGTGGAGCCCGGCGCCGACGATCGAGACCTTGGCGACCGAGGCGTCCGTGGTCACCTCGCGCGCGCCGAGTTCGCGGACGAGCGGATCGAGCGCTTTTCTGGCGGCCGCCAGCTCCACCCGCGGCACCGTGAACGACAGGTCGGTCTCGCCGCCATGACCGACGTTCTGGACGATCATGTCGACGTTGATCCCGGCCTCGGCCAGCGGGTCGAAGATCGAGCGGGCGACGCCCGGCCGATCCGGCACGGCGACGATCGTGACCTTGGCGACGTTCCGGTCGTGGGCCAGGCCGCGGACCTTGTTGCGCTGCTCCACGAGCGGATCCTCCTTGATGAGCGTGCCGGGGGCGTCCTCGAACGAGCTGAGGACCTCGATGACGACGCCGTTGACCCAGCCGAGCTCCACCGCGCGGACCTGCATCACCTGGGCGCCCTGGTGGGCGAGCTCGAGCATCTCCTCGTAGCCGATGACCGCGAGCTGGCGGGCGCGGGTGACGAGCCGCGGGTCGGCGGTGTAGATGCCCTTGACGTCGGTGAAGATCTGGCAGCGGGCCGCGCCGAGGCTGGCCGCCAGCGCGACCGCGGTCGTGTCGCTCCCGCCGCGACCGAGGGTCGTGATCTCGGCGTCGTCGCTGGCGCCCGCGCTCTGGCCCTGGAAGCCCGCCACGATGACGACCTTGCCGGCGTCGAGCTCAGCGTGGACGCGGCGAGGTTCGATGCCCGCGATCCGGGCGCGGCCGTAGTGACCGTCCGTGGTGATGCCGGCCTGCGGCCCCGTCAGGCTGATGGCCGGCACCCCGAGGCCGTGGAGCGCCATCGACAGGAGGGTCGCGCTCTGGTGCTCGCCGGTGGCGAGCAGGACGTCGAGCTCGCGTGGGTCCGGCTCGTCGGTGATGGCGGCGGCCAGGCCGAGCAGCTCGTCGGTCGTGTCGCCCATGGCGGACACGACGACCACCAGGTCGTTGCCGGCCGCGCGTTCACGCGCGATCCGGCGGGCGACCCGCTTGATGCGGTCGGCGTCGGCGACCGACGAGCCGCCGTACTTCTGGACGACGAGGGGGGAAGACTGTACAGACATCGGCCGGGGCATTCTACCCGGTGGCTCCTAGGGTCCCGAAGCGCGGACGGACGGTGGCGGCCGGCGCTCGGACCGCGCACGCCCGGCCCGGCGCGCGTGTCCGACCGCCCCGCGCGCTCCCCACGGCCCAGGGCCACGCGGGACCCAGGCGGCAGAGGCCCGACTTTGCGACGATGTCGCGGACACGTCCCTGCCGGAGGCCCCGCCATGTGCTTCGATCTCGACAGCCACCCGCCGATCGCGCCCATCGCCGGCGGCGCGCTCGACCAGGCGCGGCTCATCCTCACGGCCGCGGACCGCAACCGGTTCGCAGCGTTCCGGGCCCGGGCCGCCGAGCCGACCGGCGCCGCCATCGTGATCCTGCCCGACGTGCGCGGACTCCATCCGTATTACGAGGAGCTGGCGCTGCGGTTCGCCGAGAACGGGATCGACGCCCTGGCCATCGACTGGTTCGGCCGGACGGCCGGTCCCGAGCCGCGCGACGCCGACTTCGACTACACGCCCGAGGTGGCCCAGACGACCTGGGCCGGGATCTCGTCCGACATCGTGGCGGCCGTCGAGGAGATCGGCTCCCCCGACGAGGACCGGCCCGCCCCGGGCTCCGTCTTCACAATCGGGTTCTGCATGGGCGGCCGGATGTCGTTCCTCTCCGCGACGCTCGGGCTCCACCTCGCCGGCGTGATCGGCCTGTACGGCACGCTGAGCGGGGCGTGGCGGAACGACGCTCCCGCGCCGCTTGACGTCGTGTCCGCGTTCGGGTCGCCCGTGCTCGGGCTGTTCGGTGGCGCCGATACGGTGATCAGCGCCGAGGCGATCGCCGCGTTCGACACGGCGCTGACGGCCGGCGGCATGGACCACCGCCTCGTGACCTACCCGGGCGCGCCGCACAGCTTCTTCGACCGGAAGGCCGCCGAATACGCCGACGCGAGCGCCGCGGCCTGGTCGGAGGTGCTCGGGTTCATCGAGGCGCACACCGCCTGACGATCGGCCAGCGCGTCGCTCAGGCGGCGCCCCCGGTGACCTGCCGCCGGAAGCGGATCGACGCCAGGACCAGCAGGCCGGCCGCGAATGCCAGCAACGCGGCGAGCTGGGGCAGGATGTCGGTGACGCCGCCGCCGTCGATCAGGAGCTTGTGGAACGCCTCGATCGCCCACGCGTGCGGCGTTGCGTGCGACAGCGTTCGCATGAGGGGCGGGAAGACCTCGATCGGCACCATCGCCCCGCCGAGGAGCGCGAGGACCATCCCGAGCGCGGGGGCGAGCGCGCTCAGCTGGTGCTCGTTCGAGACGAACGTCGCGAGCAGCATCGCGGCGCCCGACGCGACGAGGGCGAAGAGGAGGACGATCGCGCCGGTGGCGAGCGGGTCCATCCAGTCGACCCCGAACAGGAGCGCCGATGCGCCGACGATGAACAGGCCCTGGAACAACGCGAACGCGAACCGGCCGAGCATCTCCCCGACCACGATCGTGCCGGCACCGGTCGGTGTGGCGAACTCGCGGCGTGAGATGCCGTACAGCCGCGTGGTGATCAGCGCCACCGCGCCGGTCATCGATGTCAGGAACATGAACAGGATGACCTGACTCTCGGCCCCGACCGCGAAGCCGTTCGGGTTCTCCGTGACGTCGCCGACCGTCTGCACCGCCACGGTCACGCCGGGCACGGCGGCCATCTGCTCGCGGGCGACCGCGAGCGCCTGATCGAAGGTGATCCCGTTCGCGGCGGCAGCGGACCGGGCCGCCGCGACCTGGGCGGCCTGGTCGGCGATCGCAGCATCGAGCCCCGTGCGCACCGTGCTCGAGAAGCTGCGCCCATGGCTGATGTACTCGAGATCCCCGGACCCACCGCTGCGAAGCGCCGCGTCGTAGCCCGGATGGATCACGATCCCGAGCTCGACGAACCCACGCTCGACGGCATCGCGCAGCGCGGCCGGCGTGTCGAACGAACGGAGCTCCAGCTTGACGCTGCGATGCGCCATCGCCGTCGACAGGTCGACCGCCAGCGGACCGCCGTCCTGGTCGACCACGCCGACCCGGGCCACGCCCATGCCGCCGTAGGTCATCCCGAGCACGACGATGAGGATCATCGGCAGGACGAGGATGAAGAACAGGCTCATCCGGTCGCGCAGGGTCCGGACCATGTTGACCCTGGCGATGGCGAGGGCCTTCATGCGGGGACCAGCGCGCGGCGGGCGCGGGCGAGGCCGATGGCCCCCGTGACCAGGCCCATCGCGACGAGCACGACGACCGACGGCAGGATCGCGCTGACCGCGACGTCCGGGCCGGACATCGTGTCGATGGCGCGGAGGAACCAGGCGTGCGGGGTGATCAGCGCGATCCGCCCGAGCAGCTCGGGTGCCTGGCTCAGCGGGATGAAGACACCGCCGATGGCGGCCAGGCTGAGAGCAAGGATCGCGTTGAGGCCGCTGGCCTGCTCGACGGTCTTCGCCAGGGTCGAGACGAGGGTGGAGATGCCGGTCGCGGCGACGATCGCTGCGAGGAGCAGGAGGGCGACGAGCGCGGGGGGTCCCCAGCTCGCGTGCACGAGGAGGGTCGTGGCGACGACCATGGTCGTCATCGCGACCAGGCCGAGGACCATCCCGGCGAGCGCCCCGCCGAGGACGATCGCGGCGGCCGGGATCGGCGCCGCCAGAAGCCGGCTGAGGGTCCCGTCCCGTCGCTCGCCGAGCAATGCCAGCGTCCCGTACTGGGTCGCGAAGAACACGAACATGATGGCCATGGCCGCGCCGTAGAAGGTGGCCATCGAGGCCTGGCGCGCCTCGGCGGCGACATCGGCGACGGTGATCGGGCTCGGCCCGTGCACGGCCCGCGTCGCGGCGTCGATCGTGGCCGCGTCGACCTGTCCGCCGCTGGCCGCGATCGTCCGGACGGCGAGCTGGACGGTGCCGACGTCGGCGGCGAAGCGCGTGACGACGGCTCGCGCGACCTCCCGGGCCGTGACGTTCGCGCCGGCGATGATCCGCATCTCCGTGGGCTGGCCGGTGGTGACGCCGGTCGTGAAGCCCGCGGGGATCACGATCGCGACGCCCGCCCGATCGGCCTCCACCGCCGCGGCCGCAGCTGTCTCGTCTGTCGCGGTCGCGATGTCGGCGATGCCGGTCCCCGCCAGCTGGCCGAGGACATCGTCGCGGAACAGGCCGGCGGCTCGACCGCCGTCCTGGTCGACGACGAGGACCGTCGTATGGAAGGTCGGCGTGAAATCCGGGATGATCGCGGCGAAGGCGATGGCCAGGCCGAGCGGGGTGAGGACCGCGAAGAGGATCGCGGAGCGGTCACGCAGCCGCTGGCGCAGGATCCGCCCGGCGATGACGAGCGCGGCGCGCATCTCGACCTCGGCGTCCTAGTCCCGGAGTGCCTTGCCGGTCAGATGGAGGAAGACGCTCTCGAGGTCCGGCTCGATCACCTCGACGGAACGGATGGTCACGCCGTCGCTCGAGACCGCCTCGAGCAGCCCCGGCAGGATGCGACGGGCTTCGTCGACGAGCAGGTCGATCCGACCGTCCTGGATGGTCGCCTCGCGCACGCCCGGGATCGCCCGCGCCGCGGTCGCCGCTGCCCCGAGATCCCCGGAAGCCACCAGCTCCACGCGATCGAGCTCACCGACGAGGGCGACGAGCTCACGACGTGAGCCCTCGGCGATGATCACCCCCTCGTCCATGATCCCGACCCGGTGACAGAGGCGCTCGGCCTCCTCCATGTAGTGGGTCGTGTAGAGGATCCCCATCCCGGCGGCGCCGAGCGCCTCGACGCTGGTCAGGATCGCGTTCCGGCTCTGCGGATCCACGCCGACCGTCGGCTCGTCGAGGACGAGCAGGCTCGGCCGATGGAGAAGGCCGACCGCGATGTTCAGCCGCCGCTTCATCCCGCCCGAGTACGTCGATGTCCTCTCCCGCGCCCGATCGGTCAGGTCGACGATCTCGAGCACCTCGTCGACCCGCGCCTTCAGCGTCGATCCCGTGATCCCGTACAGTCGCCCGAAGAACGACAGGTTCTCGCGGGCGGTCAGGTCCGGGTAGATCGCGAGATCCTGCGGCACGTAGCCGATCTGCGCCTTCAGGGCGGTGTTTCCGGGGTCCATCGCGTCGCCGGCGACGATGACCTCGCCCTCGTCCCGGCGGAGGATCCCGCAGATCATCGAGATCGTCGTCGTCTTGCCGGCCCCGTTCGGGCCGAGCAGGCCATAGGTCTCACCGGGCGCGATCGAGAACCCGACGCCATCGACCGCCTGGCGCTCGCCGAACCGCTTGCGCAGCCCGGAGCACCGGAGGACGGCGGTCTCGGTCGCTGCCGGGACCGGCGCGGGACCGATCGTCGGCGCAGGCGTCCCGGGCGGGCTCGCCGTCGGGAGCTCGACGACCGGATCCAGGCGGGATGGACTCGGGAGCGGAGCGATAGCCACGGCGGTCGACCTCCGGACGCGCAGGGACACAAGACGGATATGCGCACTCAGCATCGACCGCCGATGCACGGAGGTCGAGTGCCGATCAGCCCGGTTCGCGGCGTCCGGATCGCCCGTTCTCTGACGACCGCGCCCCGGCGCGCCCGGCGCGGTGTCAGCCCCGCCCGACCACCGACGCACCGGTGTTGCGCGGCTCGACGACGAGGACGCGACCCGCCAGGTCGAGATCGGCGGCGGCGGCGAAGAAGGCTGCTTCGATGCGGGTGATGCCGGCCATCGAATCGGTGAACGCGAGGATCGTCGATCCGGCGCCCGACAGGCATGCCCCGAGCGCGCCGGCACGCCGGGCGGCCCCGACCATCCCGGGGAGCTGCGGGTAGACGGCCGCCCGGTACTGCTCGTGGAGACGGTCGACGGTCAGGCGGGCGAGCAGATCGTAGCGCCCGGTCGCGAGACCGGCGACCCCGATGGCCACGGCGCCCAGGTTCGCGACCGCGTCGGCCAGCGGCACCGACGCCGGTAGCGCGGCCCGCATCTCGCCCGTGGGCAGGCGGAGCTCCGGGATGAACAGCACCGCGCGCAGGTCGCGCGGCGCATCGAAATGGATCGCCTCGACCCCGTCCGGCCCGTCGGCCGACACCACGAACCCGCCGAGCAGGGCGGCCGCCGCGTTGTCGGGATGGCCCTCGATCGCGCAGGCGATGCGCAGCAGCTCCGTCATCGAGAGCGGCTCCCCTGCCAGCGCGTTGCCGGCCAGGACGCCACCGACCGTCGCAGCCGCGGATGACCCGAGCCCGCGCACGAGCGGGATGTCGTTGTGCATCGAGATCCGCCAGCCGACCCCCTCCGGAAGCTCCCCGCGAACCGACCGGAGAGCGGTCTCGAGGCCGAGCACGAAGCGGTTGTCGCGGTCCGCGGTCAGCTCGTTTCGTCCCTCGCCCTCGACCGTCAGGTCGATGGCGCCGCGGCTCCAGCTGCGGACCTCGACCTCGATCCGGTTCGTGATCGCGAGCGCGACCCCGAGACAGTCGTAGCCGGCGCCGAGATTGGCCGACGACGCGGGGACCTCGACCGTGACGGTGCTGCCGTCCAGCTCCGCGAGCCAGTGCCCCATCGGATCCCCTACCAGCCGAGCGCGACGGAGACCGCGCCGACGGTCGGTGCGGCTTCGAGGAACGGCTGGACCTGTCGTTCCGCGGTCGTCGGGTCCTTCAGGCCGTGCCCGGTCAGGATACAGACGACGATCGCGTCCGGATCGAGCTCGCCGGCCGCTGCGGCCTTGGTGATCCCGGCGACGCCCGCGGCCGAAGCCGGCTCGCAGAAGATCCCCTCATAGCGGGCGAGCGCCCGGTACGAGGCCAGGATCTCGTCGTCGGTGACTGCCGTGATCCGGCCGCCCGAGGCGTCGCGCGCGTCGACTGCCTTCTCCCACGATGCCGGATCGCCGATCCGGATCGCGGTCGCGACGGTCTCCGGATCCTCGATCCGGTGACCGACCACGATGGGCGCGGCGCCGGCCGCCTGGAAGCCCCACATCGCCGGCCGCGACGCGACGATCCCGGCCGCGGCGTAGTCGCCGAAGCCCGCCCAGTAGGCGCTGATGTTGCCGGCGTTGCCGACCGGGATGGCGAGTACGTCGGGCGCCCGCCCGAGGTCGTCGCAGATCTCGTAGGCCGCGGTCTTCTGGCCCTCGAGGCGGAACGGGTTGACCGAGTTGACCAGCGTCACGGGATGGTCGTCTTGCTCCGCGAGGGCGCGGACGATGCCGAGGGCCTGGTCGAAGTTGCCATCGATGGCCACGACGCGCGCGCCGGCGATCAGGGCCTGGAGCAGCTTGCCGACCGCGATCTGGCCCCTCGGCAGGACGACGATGACCTCCATCCCGGCCGCCGCGCCGTAGGCCGCCGCCGAGGCGGAGGTATTCCCGGTGGAGGCGCAGACGATCGCACGGGCACCGATCTCGGCTGCTTTGGCCACGGCGAGGACCATGCCACGGTCCTTGAACGACCCCGTCGGGTTCTGGCCCTCGACCTTCAGGTAGAGGTGGCGGAGGCCGAGCGCTGATCCGAGCCGGTCGGCCCGGACGAGCGGGGTGAACCCCTCGCCCAGCGTCAGCGACGGGGTTGCGTCGGTCACCGGCAGGAAGCGCCGATAGCGCTCGACGAGACGCGGCCGGGCGGCACGCCGGCGGAGCGGCGGAGCGCTCAGTCATCGATCGGGTACCGGATGCCGGTCGTGCTCGTCAGCACAGACCGGTCGGGTCGTTCCGGCGGGTCGCCTTCGGGACCCGCTGCGGGTGGCCGCGGTCCCCAGGTCGAGCCCGCCCGGCGGGCGACCGCGATGAGGTCGCCGAGGACGGCCGACGACGTCGATGCCCCGCCCGCACCCGGGCCGTCGAACCCGATGCGTCCGACGGGTACCGCGTCGATCTCGATCCGGTTTCGGACGCCGGTCGTCCGGCCGAGCGCCGAGTCGAGGGGGAGCGCCGTCGGGAGGACCGCCGCGGCGATCCCCTCGCCCGCGTCGGCTGATGCCGTCGCGACCAGCCGGATGATGCGGCCGCTGCGTCGGGCGTCCTTCTGATCGGAGAGGCTGACAGTCGTGATGCCCGCGCCGGCCGGGCCATCGGCGCCGTTCGGGCGGGTCGGGATCGCCGTGGGGTCCAGCCAGCGATCGAACGCGAGTCGCGCCAGGATCACGAGCTTGTTGGCTGCATCGAGGCCCTCGATGTCGCCGGCCGGGTCGGCTTCCGCATAGCCGAGCCGCTGCGCCTCGGCCAGCGCGGCCTCGAAGCCGAGCGGGGCCCACTCATCGGTCATCGCGCTCAAGATGAAGTTGGTCGTCCCGTTGACGATCCCGCGCACACGTTCCACGCGGTTCGCCACAAGGTCCCCGGCGAGGGGCCCGAGGACCGGGATCCCGGCGCCGACCGCCGCCTCGAAGCGCAGGACCGCGCCGGTGCGCCGGGCGATCGCCTCGAGCTCAGGCCCGTGATGCGCGATGACGTGCTTGTTCGCTGTGACCACGCCCTTGCCCATTCCCAGCGCCGCGGCGATCAGCGTGTGGGCCGGCTCGTCGCCGCCGAGCAGCTCGACCACGACATCGATGTCATCGTCGGCGACGAGGTGGGCTGGGGCGTCGGAGAGCAACGCGGCGGGGAGGCCGGCGGCCACGGCCCGGTCGACGTCGCGCACGGCGATGGCGGTCAGCGCGAGCGCGGGTCCGTCGGCCGGCCGCAGCTCGCCGGGCCGGTCGAGCAGGGCCTTGATCACCTCGCGTCCGACGGTCCCCGCACCGAGGACGGCGATGCGCAGCGGACTGCCGCTCATGACCTGGGCCGAACGGGTCGCGCCATCGGCCGAATGGTAGCGGACCCGCCCGAGCGACCGCCGGGCGAGTGCCGTCGGCTACACTCGCGTGCCATGACGACCGACCTCGCCCCCGCGCCCGCGCCGATCGAGGCGCCGGCCGCCAGGACACGCATCTTCTCGGGGATCCAGCCGTCTGGTGTGGTCCATCTCGGCAACGACCTGGGCGCGATCCGCAACTACGTCCGGCTGCAGTCCGAGTACGAGGCGATCTACTGCATCGTCGACTACCACGCCCTGACCAGCACGCACGACGCCGATGTCCTGCGCCAGCGGACGCGCGAGATGGCCGCCTCGCTGCTGGCCCTCGGGCTCGACCCGGAGCGCTGCACGCTCTTCGTCCAGAGCCACCGTCCCGAAGTCACCGAGCTCGCCTGGCTCCTCGCGACCGTGACGCCCGTCTCGTGGCTGGAACGAACGCCGACCTACAAGGAGAAGCGGGAGCAGCAGTCCGATGACATCAACCACGGGCTCCTGACGTATCCGGTCCTGCAGGCCGCCGACATCGTCATCTACAAGGCGTCGCTGGTGCCGGTCGGCAAGGACCAGGCCGCGCATCTCGAGCTGTCACGCGAGATCGTGCGCGCCTTCAACAGCCGCTACGGCCCGACGTTCCCCGAGCCCCAGGCGGTCTACACCCGAGTCGCCGATCGTGCTCGGGACGGACGGAGTCCGGAAGATGAGCAAGTCGCTCGGCAACACCATCGACGTCCTCGCGTCCGAGGACGTGATCCGGAAGCAGATCATGTCGATGGTGACCGACACCAGGCGCATCCTGCGCACGGACCCGGGGCGCCCGGAGGTCTGCAACGTCTGCCAGCTCCAGCCGTCGTTCGGCGACGATTACGAGCACCTCTGGGAGGGCGAGCGCACGGCGCGGACCGGCTGCGTCGATATGAAGAAGCTGCTCGCCGACCGGATCGTCGCTCGCTACGCTGGGGCCCGAGCGCGATACACGGAGCTGATGGCGGCTCCGGCGCTCGTGGACGAGATCCTGGCGGCCGGCGCGGAGCGGATCCGCCCGATCGCCGAGGCGACCATGGCCGAAGTCCGGGAGAAGATGGGCCTGCGCTGATGCGATGCTGAACAACATCGGGTCGGGACTGCGCGATCGGCGCCTTGTGGGGGCGCTGCTCATCCTCGGCGTCGTCTGGCTCGTGTTCGCCATCGTCGGTCAGCTGACGCAGCTGTTCTTCTACTTCGGCGACATCCTGCTGACGTTCTTCCTGGCCTGGCTGCTGGCGTTCATCATCAGTCCGATCGTCACCCGGATCGTGAACGCGATCCCACGTCTGCCACGGGCCGCTGCGACGGTCCTCGTCTACACCGCGGTCGTGCTGGCGCTCGTCCTCGTCGTCGTCATCGCGGCAGGCGCCCTGGCGACGTCGATCGCCCAGTTCGCGGCGCAGATCCCGGACATCAAGGCGAACCTGCCGTCGATCCTGGCGCCCTGGCAGCAGTGGCTGAACTCGGTCGGACTCAACCAGATCGACCTCGTCGCCCAGGCGGAGGCCGCCCTCGGCAACCTCGACCAGATCGCCGGCGCCCTCGTCCAGCCGCTCCAGCAGATCGCGGTCGCGAGCCTGAGCGTGATCGGGACGATGCTGATCGTCTTCTTCCTGTCGATCTACATGGTCCTGGACCGCGACGCGATCCTGGCCTTCCTGTTCCGGATCGTGCCGCCGGCATACTCCGAGGAGGCGCGGCTGGTCGAGGTCTCGGTCTCGCGCTCGTTCGGCGGCTTCCTCCGCGGTCAGGCCCTGATGGGCGCGATCTACTTCCTGGTAGCGCTGGGCACGAGCCTCGTCCTGGGGCTGCAGCTGGCGGCGCTCACCTCGGTCGCGTCCGGCCTGCTCCAGATGATCCCGTTCTTCGGGCCGTTCGTGTCGTGGGCGCCGCCGGTCATCTCGGCGCTGATCTTCACGCCCGAGGCGGTCCTGCCCACGATCATCCTGATGGGCGCCGGCTGGATCGTCGTGATGAACGTGCTGCAGCCGCGGATCATGCAGGGCGCCGTCGGCATCCACCCGATCGTCGTCCTCGGCTCGGTCCTCATCGGTGGCCGGATCGCGGGCATCCCGGGCGCGATCTTCGGGATCCCGATCGCCGCCGTCGTGTCCGCGCTCATGCTCGAGTTCCTTCACCGGGCCTCGGGCGACCGTTCCGTGGCCGGACGAGCGGCGCGCCGCCTCGAGGAGCGTGACGGGCGGCCGGTCAGGATCCCGCGCGAGCCGACCCCGGGCAGCGCCGCCGACATCGACGAACCCGGCGCCGACACCGACGAACCCGGCGCCGACTCCGCCTCGGCCTCCGCCCCCGCCTCGACGTGAGCGACGGCGAGGGCGTCCCGCGGGACCGTCGCGACGAGGCGCCCGACATGACCCGCGAGCGGGCCCGGACCGAGCGGCGCGACGTCGACAAGGAGCAGGGTGAGCCGCTCGCCGGGGGCGCGGCACGGGGTGGCCCACGGGCCCTGCGGGTCAACGCCCGGCCGCTCGGCGAATGGGCGAGCCGGCCGCGGATCCTGGTGACCAACGACGACGGCGTCGAGTCGCGCGGGCTGCTGGCACTCAAGCAGGCGCTCGAGGGGATGGGCGAGGTGACCGTCGTCGCTCCCGACACGAACCAGAGCGCCGTCGGGCACCAGAAGACCCTGATGCGCCCGCTGCGCGTCCGTGAACGGGTCCTCGGCGACGGCTCGCTCGCGTACTCCGTCGACGGCTCCCCCACCGACGCGGTGAGCCTGGCCTTCCTCGGCTTCTTCGGGCATGGCTTCGACCTCGTCGCGGCGGGCATCAACTACGGCGCCAACCTCGGCGACGACATCACCTACTCGGGCACGGTCAGCGCAGCCATGGAGGCGGTCATCAACAACTGCCCGGCCTTCGCCATCTCGCAGGAGTACTACGCGCACCCCGATTTCGCGCTCGCGGGCCGGGCCGCGACGGCGGTCGCCCGGAACATCCTCGAACACGGGCTGTCGCCGGGCGAGCTGGTCAACGTCAACGTGCCGGCGGTCCCGCTCGAGGAGTTCGACGGGGTCGAGGTGACCCGACTCGGCAAGCGCGTCTACCAGGACCAGCTGATCGAGCGACAGGACCCGCGCGGCATCCCCTACTTCTGGATCGGCGGGCCACCGCCGTCCGGGCTGGCGGTCAAGGGGACCGACTTCCACGCCGTCGTGAACCGGCGGATCGCGGTCACGCCGATCCACCTCGACCTGACCGGGCGGCGGCTGCTCAAGCGGCTCCGGACCTGGGACTGGACGCTGCCCGATCCCCCCGAGGCGACCGCCGCGGAGTGACGGGGTACCATCGCCTCCCCGGTCCGGCACTCGCCTAGGAGGTCCCGCGATGGACGAGCTCACCAAGATGGCGTCGACCCTCGGCGCCGGAGTCCGGCACCCCGGACGCGGCGGCGCTGGGCGGCCTGGGCCAGGCCGTGCAGGCGGCCGGCGGCATCGACGGGATCGTCGAGAAGCTCCGCGCGGGCGGGTTGGGCGAAGCGGTCGACTCATGGATCTCGACCGGGGCGAACCAGCCGGTCGACCCGGCGAAGCTCGGGCAGGCGCTCGGGCCGGAGACCGTGCAGCAGCTGGCGGCCGGCTCGGGCATCGATGCCGCGCACCTGCTCCCGATGCTGGCCGCGTTCCTGCCGCAGCTCATCGACATGCTGACCCCGAACGGCCATGTGCCGAGCGGCGGGCTCGGCCAGGCGGCCGGCGGCGGCCTCGAGGGACTGGGCGGCCTGCTGGGCGGCCTCGCCGGGGCTGCCGGCGCCGCCGGGGCCAGCGGCTCGGGCGGGACGTCCGAGATCGGCTCCGTCCTGGGCGAGCTCGGCGGTCTCCTCGGGGGGACCAAGACCGACTGAACGCGGCCTCGCGACCTACGGTCCCGGCGCGTCACCGCGGCGGGTGCCGAGGCCGATGACGCCCGTCGCTCGGTACCGGCGCGTGACCAGCGCCTGGATGGGCACGGCGGCGAACCAGCACGCCCACGCCAGGCGCGGGCTCACCAGGGCGACCGGGATCGAAACGGCAAACCTGGTCAGCGGCGGCGCTTCCGCAGGTCGCCGATGATCTCGCGCGCGGCGTTCTGGCCGTTCTGACCGGTGATCCCGCCCCCGGGGTGGGCGCCGGCGCCGGCGAGATAGAGGCCCTCGAGCGCAAGGCGGTAGCGGGCATGCCCGAGCAGCGGCCGCCACAGGAAGAACTGGTCGAGACCGTGCTCGCCGTGCATCGGGTGGCCGCCGGTGAGGCCGTAGTCGCGCTCGAGGTCGAGCGGCGTCAGGACCTGCCGCGCGGTCACGAGCCCGGCCAGTCCGGGTGCGTACCGGTCGAGCGTCCGGACGACCAGGTCGCCGAACGCCTCACGAGTCTCGTCCCACGTCCCCTCGCGCAGGGCGTACGGCGCCGACTGGACGATGACGCTCATGACGTGCGTGCCCTGCGCCGCGCCGTCGACCAGCGACGGATCGGCGAGCGACGGGATCGTCGCCTCCATGATCGGCGGGTCGGACGGCCGGCCGAACTTGGCCGCGTCGTGGGCACGCTCCATGGCGTCGATGCCGGGCGCGATGAGGATCCGCCCCCGGATGAGGCGTGTCTCGTCGCCGGCCGCGGGGAAGCGCGGCAGCCCGGACAGGACGAGGTTGACCTTGGCGACCGTCCCGGGCGTCCGGATGTTGCCGGCCCGCCAGAGCAGGCTCGGACCGACCGCCACCGGATCCGCCAGTCGGGTCAGGGTCCTCTTCGGGTCGATGCCGGCCACCACGGCGCGGGCGGTCAGCTCCTCCCCCGAGGTAAGGGCCGCGCCGGTCGCCCGGCCATCGCGTGAGGTGATCGCGGCGACCTCCGCGCCGGTCCGGATCTCCACCCCGGCCTCGCGCGCCGCGCCCTCGAGCGCGGCGACGAGCGCGCCCGGGCCGCCGCGGGCGTAGACCGTCTGGCCCGCCGCTCCCCCGTCGTTGCCGGCCGAATCGGCGAGCAGGACTGCGGTCGTGCCGGCCGACCACGGCCCCATGGCGGTGTACTGGACCCCGCGCCAGGCGATGGCTGCCTGGACGGCGTCGGTCTCGAACGATTCGGCGACGAAATCGGCGATCGCCATCGGCAGGACCCGCGTGATGGTCCGGCCGTCGTGGCGCCCGAGGCCACGGAACGTCCGCCCGAGGCGGAGGCCGGCGAGCGCGTCGCCGAGACCCGGCGAGGCGATGTCCGGCGGTGCCTGCCCGGCGAGCTCGCCGAGGAATCCCGACAGCGAGCGGACCAGCCTGTCGAAGTCGGCGTAGCGGCCGGCGTCGGCGGCGGAGCGGGCGCGCAGGCCCTCGGCCGTCTTGGCCGCGTCGCCCCACAGCACGACCGCGTCGCCGTCAGCGCCCGGCGCGAAGACGCGCACGTCGGGACCGACGAGCGACAGCCCGTGACGCTTGAGATCGAGGTCGCGGACGACCGACGGCCGCAGGCGCCCGACCGTGTGGGCGAGGGTCGGCACGCGCGCTCCCGGGGCGAGCTCGGAGGTGCCCGCCGCGCCACCCAGCGCCTCGCGCTGCTCGAGGAGCACGGTCCGCAGCCCGGCCTTGCCGAGGTACGCCGCGGTCACGAGGCCGTTGTGACCCCCACCGATGACGATCGCGTCATACGGCGCCGTCGTCATCCCGCCGCTCGATGCCATCGCCTAGGCCGCCTTCCGGCCGCGCGCTCGCAGCACCTCGAGCGCCGCGATGCGCCCGTTCGCGCCCATGATCCCGCCGCCCGGGTGGGTCGCCGACCCGCACAGCCACAGGTCGCGGACAGGGGTGCGGAAACGGGCGTAGCCGGGGACCGGGCGGTTGAAGAACAGCTGCTCGAGCGACAGCTCGCCCTGGAAGATGTTCCCCTCGGTCAGCCCGGTCGTCCGCTCGATGTCGAGTGGCGTCTGGACGTTGCGGAAGAGGATGCTGTCACGGATGTCCGGGGCGAACTCGGCGATCCGGTCGACGACCGCATCGCCGAACGCCTCACGCTGGTCGTCCCATGTCCCGAGCTCCGGCGCCAGCTTGTACGGCGCGTATTGCACGAAGCAGCTGATGACGTGCTTGCCGGGTGGCGCCATCGTCGGGTCGACCAGGGTCGGGATGATCATGTCGATATACGGCTTTCGAGAGAAGCGACCGTATTTCGCGTCGTCGTAGGCGGTCTCCATATCGTCGATCGAGGGGCTGAAGCTGATCGCCCCGCGCAGATGCTCGCCCACGCCCGGGAGACAGCGGAAGTCCGGCAGCCGGTCGACGGCGAGGTTGACCTTCCCCGACGAGCCACGGAACTTGAAACGACGGACCTCGTCCTCGAACGAGGGCTCGAGCGTGCCCGACTCGAGCAGACCGAGGAAGGTCCGGTGCGCGTCGAGCGACGACAGGATCGAGTCGGCGTGGATCTCCTCGCCCGACTCGAGCGCGACACCGACGGCCCGGCCGCCCTTGACGATCACGCTGGCGACCGGCGCGTCGGTCCGGATCTCCGCGCCGAGCGCGCGGGCCGCATCGCCGATCGCGTTGCTGATCCCGCCGGTCCCGCCCTTCGGGATCCCCCAGGCGCGGAAGGCCCCGTCGATCTCGCCCATGTAGTGGTGGAGCAGGACATAGGACGTGCCGGGGCTCTTGACCCCCTGGTAGGTCCCGATGATCCCCGACGCGGACATCGTGGCCTTGAGCGGATCCGTCTCGAACCACTGGTCGAGGAAGTCGGAGGCGCTCATCGTCATGAGCTGGACGAAGACCGCCTGCTGGCGTTCCGGGAGCGCCTGGAACCGCCGGGCGAGACCGGCCAGCGGCAGCAGCGGGCGGAGATCCCGGCTGGTCAGGTCCGGCGGGGTGATGGCCAGGATCGGCTTGATGAAGCGGGCCATCTCGACCATCAGCTGGCCGTACTCCTCGTACGCCTCGGCGTCGAGAGCCGACCAGCGCCGAAGCTCGCGGACCGTGCGGCCGTGGTCGTTGACGCGCCACAGGTAATCGCCGCCGCCCGACTCGCCCTTGGTCTTGGGGCCGTCGCCCTTGTGGAGCGGCGTGAACGTGCCGTCGAGCGGCAGGATGTCGAGGCCGTGCTTCGGAAGCTGGAGGTCGCGGATGATCTCGGGCCGCAACAGGCTCACGACATACGAGAAGACCGAGAACCGGAAGCCGGGGAACAGTTCCTCGGTGACGGCCGCTCCGCCGAGCACGGGTCGCTGCTCGAGGACCAGCGTCTTGAGGCCCGCACGGGCGAGATAGGCGGCGCTCACGAGGCCGTTGTGACCGCCACCGATGACGACCGCGTCGTACGACTGGGCCAAGGAACTCGTCCCTCCGCGGCTATCCAGACTGCATACGTTTGATGCAAGTCTAGCGGAGCGGCGGCACCGGTATCACGGGTACGTCCCGGGCCGGGCTTCATGAACGATAGCGGGCCGGATCAGCGTGTTGATCCATTCGATGCGGTGCCGTCGTAACGACCGACGACCATTCAGCCTGCATACGAATCCTGCATACTGACGCGTGACCCCCAGGAGGCCTGCCAGCACGTGAGCGTCGGGACGCCGTTCCATCCGCGCACCTCGCCCCTCAATCGCAAGATGCAGTGGCGCGAATGGTCGGGCTACTTCGCGTCGAGCGTGTATGCCGACGCCCACGACATCGAGTACAACGCGATCCGCGAGGCGGCCGCCCTGATCGACGTCTCGCCGCTGTACAAGTACCTGGTCTCGGGCCCGGACGCGCTCCGGCTGGTGGATCGAGTCATCACCCGTGATGCGACCAGGCTCTCGGTCGGGGGCGTCATCTACACGCCGTGGTGCGACGAGCACGGCAAGGTCGTCGACGACGGGACGATCCACCGGCTCGACGAGCAGCTCTTCCGCTGGACCGCCGCCGACCCGCAGCTCCGATGGCTTCGCCAGAACAGCACCGGCCTCGACGTGACGGTCGAGGAGGACACCGAAGCGACCGCCGCGCTCGCCCTCCAGGGCCCGCTCGCGCGGGACATCCTCGAAGCCGCCGCCGGCGAATTGTTCGCGGACCTGCGCTATTTCCGGCGCCGGGCCTCGAAGGTCGGCAAGGTCAAGGTCGACGTGTCACGGACGGGCTATACCGGCGACCTCGGCTACGAGCTCTGGATCCCGACCGTGGGCGCGGTGAAAGTCTGGGACGCGCTGATGGCCGCCGGCAGGGCGTACGGGCTTCGGCCGGCCGGGATGCTCGCGCTCGACGTCGTCCGGCTCGAGGCCGGGCTCATCCTGATCGAGGTCGACTACACCTCGGCTCGGCATGCGATGAACCCCGAGCAGAACTACTCGCCGGGCGAGATCGGGCTCGGGCGGCTCGTCACGTTCGACAAGGGCGACTTCGTCGGGCGCCTGGCGCTCGAACGCGAGGCCAAGGCGGGCGGTCCGGCTCGGCGGCTGGTCGGCCTGCAGCTCGACTGGTACGACATCGAGGGGCTCTACGACGCGCAGGGGCTGCCGCCCGCGATCAGCCCGAGCGTCGATCGGGCGCCGGTCCCGGTGTTCGCGGGCGGGCGCCATGTCGGACGGGCCACGAGCCGCGGCTGGAGTCCGATCCTCAAGCAGGCGATCGCGCTCGCCTCCGTCCCGCCCCAGTACGAGGCGATCGGCACGCCGTTGGCGGTCGAGTGGACGGTCGAGGGACGGCGCGGCCGTGTCGGCGCGACGGTCGTCGAGCTCCCCTTCCTCGACCTCGAGCGCAAGCGCGCCTGACGCTCGATCAGGGCGCCGTCACCGGAGCGTCTTCTCCGCGTGCGCCTCGAGGCGATCGAGCGCCTCGGGCAGGTCGGTGCGGCCGAAGCCGAGCCGGAAATGGTTGCCAGGGAAGCCGAACTGCGACCCGGGCAGCAGCAGGACGCCGGTCGCCTCGACCAGTCCGGCCGCCCATTCGTCGATCCAGATGCCCGGGACCGTGAGCCGCGGGAAGCCGATCGAGCCCGCCCGCGGGCGGACCCAGGTGAAACGGTCCGCCCAGTCCTCGAAGAACGCGTCGAGCCGCTCGAGGTTCGCTGCGATGATCCCGCGCGAGCGGTCGAGCACCCGATCGCGGGCACGCAACCCGATGATCGCGAGGATCTCCGAGGGTCCGGACGAGCAGATGGTCGTGTAGTCCCTGAACGCGGCCAGGCGCGCGAGGAACTCGCGATCGTGGCTCGCCAGCCAGCCGATCCGGAGGCCGGCCATCGCGTACGCCTTCGACATGACGCCGAGCGAGATGCCGGTCGGCAGGGAATCGGCGCCGGCGGGCAGACGATCGGTCGTATCGAGCTCGAGACCGCGGTAGACCTCATCGACGAGGAGGTGAGCGCCCGCGTCGGTCGCGATGGCCACGAGGTCGTCGAAGGTGCCGCGGTCTGGCAGCATCCCTGTCGGGTTGTGCGGCGCGTTGACGACGATGAGCCGGGTCGCCGGCGTCACCTGGCGTCGCAGGAGGTCGAGGTCGAGGGCCCAGCCGGCGGGTTCGCGGAGCTCGTGGAGGGTGATATCGGCGCCGGCCGCCCGGGCGACCTCGTACAGGCTCTGGTAGCCGGGCCAGGTGACGATCGCATGGTCGCCCGGCCCGACCAGCACGTTCATCAGGCAGAAGATGGCCTCCTCGGCGCCAGCGAATGTCAGGACATCGTCGGGCTCGACGGTGTCATACAACGCGGCGATCTCGGCCCGGAGGAGCGGATGGCCGGTCGACTCCGTGTAGCCGAGCCGCAGGCCGTCCCACAGCGAACGCATCTCCGGGTCCGCGAGCGCGAGGAGCTCGGCCATCGGGTAGCCCTCGACGTCGGACGCGCAGAGAAGGTGTTCGGCCGCGAACTCCCAGCGGGCGAAGTAGCGCTCGAGGGCGAATTCGGCGATGCGCACGGACCCATGATGCGACACCATGCGACGCATGCACACACCGATCGCGATCGTCGGCGTTCCGACCTCGCTCGGGGGACATCTGTCCGGCATGGAGCGCACCCCGGCGGGCCTGCGCGAGCTCGGACTGGTCGATCGACTGCGCGCGCGCCCAGGGCTCGGCGGGGTCGACCTGCGCGACGCCGGCGACCTCTCGATCGAGCCCGGCTTCCGACCCGATCCCGACCCGCGGGCGAAGAACCGCGCGGCGATCGGAGCGTTCCTCCCGCGCGAGCGCGATCTCGTGGCTGCCACGGTCCGCGGCGGTGATGCCACCGGCGGCCCTCGCCTGATGATCCTCGGCGGCGACTGCACGGCGCACGCCGGCGCGATGGCCGGGCTCCGCGCGGCTCGACCATCCGACCGGCTCGCCATCGCCTGGTTCGACGCGCACGGCGACTTCAACACGCCGGACACCACGCCGTCGGGCAACGTCTGGGGGATGCCGTTCGCCATGCTCTGCGGCCGAGGCGACCCGGACCTCGTGGCCGCCGCCGACGGGCCGACCGTGATGGAGCAGGATGCCGCGCTCTTCGGCGGGCAGGTCCTCGACGAGACCGAGTCGCGGATGCTGGCCGCATCGCGGATCGCGCACTTCGGGGCCGGGATGCTGGGCACGACCGCCGGGCGGGCGGCCGTCGCGGGCTGGGCCGCCGCCGTCGCCGCGCGCGTCGATGGGCTCTACATCGCGTTCGACCTCGATTGCCTCGATGCGTCGGGCGGCTGGGCGGTGACGATGCCCGAGCCGGACGGCATCGCCCTCGAGACAGCGCTCGCGGTCGTGGGCGTCCTCGCGAGCGCGATCCCCGTCGTCGGGTTCGGTGCCACCGCCATCACGCTCGAGAACGGCGACGCCGCCAAGACGGTCGATGCGATCGCGCAGCTCGCGGAGGCGGCGTTCGCTCCGGCCTGAGCGATGTGTCGGGACGGTCAGCCCGGGGCGGTACCGACATCCACGATGACCGCCTCAGCCGGGGCCAGGAACGGGATCTCATCCGGCGGTCGACCGGTCGCAAGCGCCAGTGCGATCCGGATCGTTCCTGCGTGGCTGACGATGACGGCGGGGCGGTCCGTGCTCAGGATCGCCGTCCAGGCCGCCACGACGCGTTCCCGCAGGGCATCGGCCGTCTCGCCACCGGGCCAGTCGACATCGGCGTCTCCGGCCGCCAGCTGCGCCCCCAGCTTGGGGTACACCGCCGCGACCTCGTCGAACGTGCGGCCTTCGGCATCACCGACGTCGACTTCCTGCCAGCGGTCGTCGATCTCCAGGACCGCCGGCGTCGCCTGGGCCGCAAGCAATGCCGCAGTGTCGTAGGCCCGCAGGCTCGGACTGGTGACGATCCGGATGCCCGCCGGCAGGGTCCCCGCGAGACGGACGGCCAGCGCCTCGGCCGAACGCCGACCCTCGGCCGACAGCGGCGGATCTCCCCGGCCGCTGTACCGCTCCCCGGACAACGCTGTTGCGCCGTGTCGGACGAGGACGATCGTGGTCATGCCGGACCGGCGATCCCCGCCGAGTCGAACGTCGCCATCTCGTCCCGGATCGCCGCCGCCGCGATGACGATGGCCATCGCCAGGGCAGCCCCGGACGCCTCACCGAGCCGCAGGTCGAGCTCGAGGATGGGGGCCATCCCCAGGTGGTCGAGGATGATCCGGTGGCCGGGTTCGGACGAGCGATGGCCGGCGATGAGCCGGGGACCAATGCGCGGCTCGAGGGCGACCGCGACGAGCGCCGCCGACGAGCTGATGAACCCGTCGAGCACGACCGGGATGCCTGCCAGCGCCGCCTCGACGATGGCGCCGACGAGGACCGCGATCTCGAGTCCGCCGACCGCGGCCAGGACGCCGATCGGATCGGCCGGATCCGGGCGATCGTGGGCGAGGGCCGTCTCGATGACGGCGACCTTGCGCCGCCGACCGGCCTCGTCGATCCCGGTGCCGTGGCCCGTCACGGCGTCGACCGGGGCGCCCGTGAGGACCGCCGCGATGGCGCTCGCCGCAGTCGTGTTGCCGATCCCCATCTCGCCGATGCCGAGCAGGTCGAGGCCGGTCGCATCGGCACGGATCTCGCGGACGACCCGCCGGCCGGTCGCGATCGCCCTGAGCGCCTCGTCACGGTCCATCGCCGGACCCTCTGTCATGTCGGCGGTCCCGGGACGGACGCGCGCGCTGACGAGGCGGCCCCCGCGCCGCGTGTCGGCGACCACCGGCGGGATGGGTCCTGCGACGCCCGCGTCGACGACCACGACCCGGGCACCGACCGCCGCGGCGAGGACGTTGATGGCCGCGCCACCCGCGACGAAGTTGGCGACCATCTGGGCCGTGACCTCGGGCGGATAGGCCGAGACGCCGCGCCGCGCGACACCGTGATCGGCGGCCGCAACGACGATCGCCCGCGCGTCGACCGAGCTGTCGGGGCGGCCCGTGATGCCAGCCAGCTGGATTGCCAGCACCTCGAGCCGCCCCAGGCTCCCCGGCGGCTTGGTGAGTCGGTCCAGGTGGGCCGCGGCAGCGGCCATCGCATCGGCGTCGAGTGGCGGGATCGTGGCAAGGTCGGCCATGAGGCCCGTCTCCGCCGCCGACCTGGTCTCGGGCGCATCCCGACGCGTCATCGGCCGCCACCCTTGAGGGTGATCGGCAGCCCGGCCACGAGCAGATGGACCTCGTCGGCCTGCGCGGCCAGCCGCTGGTGGGCGATGCCCACGAGGTCGCGGTAGGCGCGCGCGCCGGCGTGCATCGGCACGATCCCGGATCCCACCTCGTCGCTGACCACGACGACCGGTCCTGGCCGAGCGGCGATCGCCTCCAGGGCGGCGGCGACCGGGCCGTCGAGGATCGGGTCGATGGCCGGCGTGTCGTCGCCGAGCAGGGTGCTGAGCCAGAGCGTGAAGCCATCGATCAGCACCGGCTCGTCGCGGGCCGTCCCGGCGAGGGCGGCCGCGAGGTCGGGGCCCACATCGATGGTCGGCCAGGACGGTGGGCGGGCCGCCCGATGGCGCGCGATCCGGTCATCGAGCTCCGGGTCGCCCGGCCAGGCCGTCGCCAGGAACCAGGCCCGCCCGCCGTCGCCGGCCAACCGGCTCGCGGCGACCAGGCCGAACCGGCTCTTGCCGCTCCGCGTGCCACCGAGCGCGAGGATCAGGGGCTCAGCCACGCCGGAGGTCGCTCATGCGGCGAACGCCGCGGCCACGAGTGTCGCGGCCACGGTCAGCTCGATGATCGCACCCAGCCCGTCCCCATCGAGCTGCTTTCGGCCGGTCACGATGGCGCCCGCCAAGGCCAGCCCGGCGCCCGCCCCGACCAGCCCGCCGAGCGCGACCGCGATCGAGCCCGCGGCGACCGCGAGACCGGCGGTCACGGCGATGGCGATGACGACCGCGACGACGGCATCGGCGGGCCGGACCCGGGCTGCGAACCAGCCGCCGAACCCGCCACGTTCCGCCCGGGACCCGGCGAGGACGACCGCGACGACCGGCAGCGTCCGACCGACGACCGCAGCGACGACGAGGGCCGCGGCGGCGATGGTGGGCCCGGACCCGGTGAGGCCAGCCAGCGCCGCGACCTCGATCCCGAGCACCAGGATCAACGCCACGGCGCCCCCGGGGCCGACCGCCGGATCCTTGCGCGCGCGCTCGGCGCCGGTCGCGTCCGACGCCAACAGCGCGTCCGCGGTGTCGGCCAGCCCGTCGAGGTGGAGTGCGCCGGTCAGCACGGTCATCGCCGCGACCGCGAGCAGGCTCGCCACGACGGGCTGGGCGGCCCCGCCGACGACGAGCGGCACGAGACCGGCGATCCCGACAACGGCGCCGACGATCGGGAAGGCCGCCGCACCGCTCGCCATGTCGTCGCTCGGGCGGATGGGCAGCCGGGTCAACAGGGCCAGCGCGGCCCGGAGCGTCGCACCGGCGCGGGTGACGGCCGCGACAGCGGCGACGGGGCGTGGCGAGATCGGGACCGTCATCTCAGGCCGCCCCGGCAGGCAACCGGACATGGGCCGGGTCGACTCCGAACACCCCGCGGATGTGGCCGGCGTCGAGCGTGCTCTCCGGCGGGCCGTCGGCGACGATCCGGCCGCCGCTCATGAGCACGACCCGCGGGAAGAAGTTGGCGGCGAGCGCCAGGTCATGGAGGACCGCGATGATCGTCGCCCCGTCGCGTTCGTTCAGGTCGACGAGCAACTGCATGACCTCGACCTGGTGGCGGATGTCGAGATGGGCGGTCGGCTCGTCGAGCACGATGATCGGCGCCATCTGGGCGAGCGCGATGGCGACGAACACGAGCTGCCGCTCGCCCATCGACAGGCGGCGCGCGTCGCGGTCGGCAAGGTCGCCGACGCCGACCCGCTCGATGGCGGCCTCGACGGCATCGTCGTCCGCCTCGCGCCGGCCGCGGAGTGGCGGATCGTGGGGCAGCCGCCCGAGGGCGACGACCTCGCGGACGGTCATCGCGAACGGCAGCTGGGCGAGCTCGGGCACGACCGCGATCGCCCGCGCCACGGTCTTGCGATCGAGCGACCGGATCGGCGCACCCCGTAACGAGACGCTCCCTCGATCGGGTTCGAGGACGCCGGTCAGGGCTCGCAGGAGGGTGGACTTTCCCGCGCCGTTCGGCCCGACCAGGGCCATCCGCTCGCCAGCTCGCAGCGACACGCTCGCCTCCGACACGACCGTGCGAACGCCGTACGCGACCGTGACGACATCGGCGTCGAGGATCGTGTTCACAGCTCGTAGCCCGAGCGCGTCTGGTAGAGCAGCACGAGGAAGAACGGCGCCCCGATGATGGCCATCACGACCCCGACAGGCAGATCGCCGAGCATGCGCGCCACGAGATCCGCCGAGGTGAGCAGGATCGCCCCGAAGATGGCCGAGATCGGCACGACCCGCGCGGCGGACGCCCCGACGAGCAGCCGGACAACGTGGGGGACCACCAGCCCGACGAACCCGATGAGCCCGGTGATGGCGACCGCCGCGGCCGTCGCCATGGTGGCCAGGACGAGCAGGACGCCGCGTTCGCGCCTGACATCGACCCCGAGATTGGCGGCCGCCGCGTCGCCGAGCAGCAGGCCGTCGAGCGAGCGTGCCCGCAGCCCGATGACGAGGCACGACCCGAGGATCAGCGGTGTCGCGATGATCAGCCGCTCCCACGAGGCTCCCGCCAGGCCGCCGAGCAGGAACGAGAAGATCGCCCGGAGGTTCGTCCCCGAGACATACATCGCCATCGTCAGCAGGGCGGCCAGGACGGATCCGACGGCGTAGCCGGTCAGCAGCAGGCGGGTCATGCCACCCGAGCCACCCGATCCACCGAGGCGGAAGACCAGCAGAGCGGCGCCGAGCGCGCCGATGAACGCCCAGACGTTGACCAGCCCGAACTGGAAGACCGTGAGGCCGATCGGCAGCAGGATCGCCAGTGCGGCCCCGAGCGCCGCCCCCGAGGAGGCGCCAAGCACGTACGGGTCGGCCAAGGGGTTGCGGACGATGCCCTGGAAGGTCGCGCCGGCGACCGCCAGCCCTGCCCCGACGAGGGCGGCCGTGAGCACGCGTGGCAGGCGCAGCTCCCACACGATCGTCTCGGTCGCGGCCGTCCAGCGAGCCCCGACGTCCAGCCCGAACAGGCGATGCAGGATGACCGCGATGCTGTCAGCGGGCCCGATCTGGGTCGAGCCGACCGTCGACCCCGACGACCAGCAGCACCCCGAGCACGACGAGGCCGAGCACCGCGATCAGTCCCGGGCCGGCCGCGGATCCGGCCGGCCAGGCTGACCGGCTGGAGCTCCGACGGGATCGTGCGGGTCGCCACGGATCGGCCGGCTACGGCGACGTCGACGGTGCCGACGACGGGATGACGAGGTCGGGGTACATCGCCAGGGCGAGGTTGCGCATGCCGGTCGCCAGGCGCGGCCCGGGCCGCGTGATCTCGGTGTCGGTCACCGACCGGACGTCGCCGGCCCTGACCGCGGTCAGGGCCGACCAGCCGGTCCGCTTGGCGATGATCGCCGCGGTCGGCGCGTAGAACGCGTTGATGCCCAGGATGATCACCTGCGGATCGCGCTGGATCAGGGTCTCGAGGGGGATCTCGTAGGTGACGGCGTCACCGGTGATCACGTCCACTCCGAGCATCCCAAGCATCTCGGCCAGGAATGAGCCCTTGCCCGGACCGAAGATCTGGCCGGTCGTATCGAGGTAGCCGACGTCGTAGTAGACGCGCGGCGGGGTCCCCACTTTCGCGGAGGCGGCTGCGGCGGCGGTAGCGATGGCCATCATGTCGGCCCGCATGTGCGCGACCAGGGCCGTCGCCGCGTCGGTCTCGCCGACAGCGGTCCCGACCAGCACGATGTCGGCGTAGATGGCGTCGATCGTGTTGCTCGACACGACCAGGACGGGGACGTGGAGCGAGCGCAGCTTGGTGATCGCATCCGCCGAGGTGAACCCAGCGCCGCCGGCGATGACGAGGTCGGCATCGAGGCTGACGATCTTCTCGACGTCGACCGTCCCGAACGTCACGACGTCGGGCAGCGTCTTTCGCCTCGGCCGGGTAGTCGCTCGCGTCGTCGTGGCCACGACCCGGCCGCCGGCACCGACTGCGAACAGCGTCTCGGTGATCGCCGGGCGTCAACGACACGATCTTCTGCGGTTCGGCCAGTGAGCGTGACGGTCGTCCCGTCGTCGTCGGTCAGGGTCGCGGGGAAGGCCGGGACCGGGCGTCGGGCTTGCCGTCGGCGCGGCGTCGCGACCGGCGTCGCTGTCGCGAGTGCCAGCGACGTGCTGGCTGGCGCCGCCGCTCGCACCGGTGCCGCTGCAGGCGGCCAGGACGAGGACGACCGCCACCAGCAGGGCGGCGAATCGGCCCGACGGGACGACGCGCCGGGCGGACGGGGACGACGGGAACACGGACGGGAACCTCCGGAGCGGGATGGGGCTCGGAGGGGGCGCGACGAATCGCGAACCCCTCGCTTCGAACGGGGTCGAAGGAGGGGTCTATCCGGAAGATCGCACGGTCCTGCCTACCTTTCTCTCGAAGGTTCGAGCATGCACCGTGTGGTCGGCGACCGGACTTGCGCCCCGGAAAGGGCGTTCACCGTAGCGGGACTGTGCCGGGATCTCACCGGCTTCGCGACCACACGGCGTTGGCAAAGATGCTCGCAAACCGTAGCACAGGCACACGTCGGCGGGCGCGAGGACGGCCCATGCCGGCGTTGTCGGCTCCGCTCGTTCGCTCACGCACCTTGGGGTGCGCTCGCTCTCGTGCTCACCACCGCCTTCGCCTGGACCGCCCTGCCGCCCGCTAGGCATGACCCCGGCGGGGATAAGTCCCGGATAAGGGGCGCCTGCGACGATCGATGCCTCGCCCTCCTCCCGCCAGCACGTGCATCCGCCGGAGGAGGTCAACCACATGGTGGAGGCACGATGGCTGCGTTGGTTCGGGCCCGGCGTCGTCGCTCTCGGAGCGGTCGGACTCGTCGGCTCGACGACGCTCGGTGCCGGGACACGGCCGTGGGATCTGCAGGCGTGCGGCGGCCCGCCAGTGGACCGCTCCGTGGCGGCCCGCGATCCGGCGGCGGCGGACCTCTCCGACCTCGGCACGGCGCCGTGGTTCCGCCTCGATCCGCTCCTCGACCGCGACGGCGCGCTGGCCGGCCAGCGGCTCGCGGTCGGGCTCGATGGCGCGCCCGGTGGATCGACGCTCGACCTGCCGGCCGAATTGTTCGCGGCCGGACCGTTCGGACGCGTCGTGCTCGTCGGCACCGATGACGGGGTCACGTCGAGGCTCCGGGCGCTCGATGTCGCGGCCAGCTGCACGTGGCCGATCGCGGTCGAGCCGAGCGTCATCCGACGGGCGACGATCGATCCGGCCGGGACCGGGATCTACGAGATGCGGGTCGACCGCGCGACCCGGGCCGACCAGGGGATCTGGTTCCGGCCGATCGACGGCCACCTCGCCGCCCGGCAGGTCCTGCCGCCGCCGGCCGTCGACGGTCGGTTCGGGCAGACCTGGTCGACCGAGTTCACCTGGGAGATCGCCGGCGACCGGCTTGCGGTCCAGTCGTGCGGGGACGCCGCCTGCCGGACGCGGATCATCGATCCCGACGGCGGCCCGACGACGACGATCGACGCGCCCGATCTCGGCGCCATGATCGGCTTCGACGAGGACCGGATCGTGACCTACGGGGCCTGCCGCGGCCTCCCCTGCCCGATCCTCGCGACGGATCTCGAGACCGGCGACCGTCTCACGCTGGCGCAGGCGGCGGGACCGGCGATCGTCGTCGCGACGTCGGACGGGGCGCGCCTCGTCGACGAGGTGCCGCTTGCCGCGGGACGCGGTCTCCGATCGGTCCCGCTCGATGGCGGAGGGTCGACCGATCTCGGCCCGATCGACGACGGGCTCGACCTGCAGGCCGCGCCGTTCCAGGCGGACGCCGCCACGCGCGTGCCCGACGGCTGGGTCCTGCTCGTCCCGGACGGCCGGATGCCACCGGACGGGCGATCCAGCGCCGCGCGACTCCGCCGTGTCCCGGACGGCATGACCGTCTCGCTGGCGGAGGCCGCACGATGAGCTCGACCCGACGATTCCATCCCACACGTGCCCGGCGGGGGCTCGCCGCCATCGCCGCGATCGCGGCTCTGGCGCTGGCCGGCGCGGGCGTCGCCGCCCACGGACCGGACCCGACGGTCGGCGGTCCGTTCGGGCAGAACCAGGACCTGCGCTTCCGCTGGCGAACCGGGTCGGAGCCGACCGCCGCGATCAAGACCGCCATCAAGGCGGCCGCCGCCGACGCCAATGCGAGCCGAGGCTCGAGGGCTGCGACATACACCTACGACGCGGCCGGGTCGAACCCGGTCGGCTACGGCGCCGGTGCGACGTGCGGCGTCAACGGCCTGGCCTGCTTCACCCGCACCGTCCCGAGTGGCTTCACGATGTGGCTCCGCGAGCAGGGTCATGTCTTCGACTGGGGCACCCTCAAGTGGTGTCAGGCGTACAGCTCGCCCCCGAACGGCTGCTACGACGCAGAGACCATCGCGCTCGACGAGCTCGGCCACGTCGAAGGCCTCGACCACCACGTGAACTACACGAGCGATTCGGACTACGAGGATGCCGTCGTCCAGACGTTCTCCCGGACGAAGCCCTCGACCGGCTGGAACCGCCACGCGTTCGGCCGTTGCGATGTCGCGACGCTCCAGATGCAGTACGACATGACAGCCTGGACGTCGAAGTACTCGACCTGCCTCAACCTCTCGACCGTCCTGACGATCGCCGCTGCCCCGCCGGGGATCCTGGTCGGCGGCACGACCACCCTGACCGCGACGCTCACGGTCGTCGACGCCGACTCGTACGTGCGGCTCGGCGGCAACCCGGTCGCGGGCCGGATCGTGACCCTCCAGCGCCGCGCCCCCGGGGCCGCCGCCTGGACGACGGTCGGCACGATGCCGGCCGGCTCGACCGCAGGGACCTACCTCCTGGCCCAGCGCCTCCTGGCCGACACGGAGTTCCGGGCCGTCTTTGCGACGCCGTCGGGCGAAGGACTCAACGGCGATACGAGCCCGACCGTCCACGTCTATGTCAGCACGTGCAGCGGGTCGATCCCGGCCACCCCCGGGATCGATGCGCCATGCCTGTGACCGGGAACGGGAGGCATCCGACGCGTCGACCGGCCGCCACTCGAGCCATGCTCGCGATCCTGGCGGGCGCGCTCCTCGCGGCCGGCTGTTCGTCGGTCGGGCCGAGCGGGTCGGCCGTCGCCGTGTCGCCGACCGTCTCGTCGCCACGACCGACCGAGCCCGCGGCGACGCCCACCGTGTCGCCCTCGACCGCCGACCCGTCGCCCGGGGTCGCCACGCCGTCGGCGGCCGCGGGCAGGCCCCCGACCGTGTCGCTTTCGGTCGAGGGCGGTGACCCCGTCCCCGGCCAGCTGGGCTCGTACACCTGGAACGGGGGCGGCTCGGACAGCCCGTGGCTGCCAGGGACGCCGATCACCGTCGGCGCCGGCGAGCGCCTGCTCGCCACCGTCGACCCGAGCTTCCCTGTCGACACGTGGTCGGCTCGTCGAACGGCGGCCGGTTCCTCGGACGGCGCGGGCGCCGCCGGAGTGGGCGACGGCAGCGGGCCGCCGATCGCCTTCGTGGCGCCGGAGAAGCGGTCGCTGGTCGGTCCAGCTGACGATGCGCTTCGCCGGGGACGTCGGGTCGGCCGCCTATTACTGGGACGTCACCGTGCGATGACCGGCGACGCGGGCATGGCACACTTCGCTCGCCGATGCCAACGTCGATCCGCTCCGGCCGCCTCGCGGTCCGCCTGCGCCACGCCTCCCGCCCGGCGATCGCGCTCGCCTGCGCGGCCGCGATGGTGGCCTGCTCCGCCCCCGCTCCGTCGGGCGACGTCGTCCCCGACGGCCTGGTGGTCCTGGTCGCGACCGCGGATTCGACGTCGCTGATGGGCTGGGAGACGGCGGCGAAGCCGGTCCCGATCAAGTTGCCGAAGGGCGACACGACCTGGATCGCGACCGGTCGCGCCGACGTCCTGGCCGCCGCGCTGGCCAATGGGACGACCGCGACGAGCGACCCGCTCGTCCTGGGCACGCCGCTCGCCTGGCGGGCGGTCAAGGCCGTCGGCCCGGACGGCAACGCCCCGAAGGGTCACGACGACTTCGTGGCCTGGGATCCCCAGGGCGGCCGCTTCGCCACGCTGTCCGGTGATCTCCTGTCGGGCGACGGCATCCGGGTCGTCCTCATCGATCCGTCGGCCGGGAGCGCGTTCGAGATCCCGATCGACCGGTCGGTGGTCGCCGCACCGCCGGCGTGGATCGGTCCCGACCGCCTCGTGGTGGTGACCGGCGACGCCGCGACGCCGCTCGCGACGATCGTGGACACGACGACCGGCGAGCTGACCGACGGGCCGTCAGGCGCTCGTCTCGTGGCCGCCTCGGCGACCGGCCATCGGGTCGCGACGATGGCCGCCCCGGGCGATCCCGTGGTGATCCAGGAGACCGCTGCCTGGCTCGGCGGCGGGGGGTCGTCGATCGCGTCGATCGCTCCACCGAACGGATCGACGACCGCGATCGCGTTCGCGCTCGACGCGGACGGCCAGAGGTTCGTGGTCGCCTGGCAGGCCAAGGATGGCAGCGTGACGCTGGCCGTCTACGACGGCCGATCCGACTGGCGGCGTGTCTCGAAACCGGCGATCGGCGCGGCCAAGGGCGCCGTCGTGGCCTGGCGGCGCTAGCGGGCCGAACCGAGAATCGGGGCGCCGGACGGTGCCGGCGAAGGCGGCACCGAGCACCGGAAGCGAGCGCACCTCAAGGTGCGTGAGCGCAGAGCGCAGGCGCCAACGCGCGCCCGCGCCGTCCTGCGCCCCGCCAGATCGCCGACCGCCTAGGCCGTTACGGGCTCCGCTGCTGCAAAGATCGAGACCTGGGCGTCCTCGGGCAGCATCACGCCGAAGACCTTCTGGAGGGTGAGCAGGTGCACGCACGACCCCCAACTCTCGAAATAGTGGCAGGTGCATCGCCACTGACCGGCGTCGAGCCCGATGTGATGGGTGTCGTTGTCGCCACGGAACGTGAGCGAGAGCCGTTCGATCGTGATGCGATCGAGTTCTCGCGCGTAGCGATTCGCCTTCTCGACCTTGCCGATCAGAGAGCTGTGCATCGCGGTGCTACCTCCGTCGCCCCGTCAGGGACGCTCGCGGGGCCGCCGTCCGGTCATGCACCTCGACCGGTGATGGCGGTCGCGTCTGGCGCAAGGGTACACCCGTCGGGCCACGGGACGACCCGCGAATTCGGGCTATGCCCTCGCTACGGGGCGCTGGTACCTTCGCGCCCGAAGTCGTCCTCCAGCCGGACGACGTCGTCGAGCTCGGGCGTCGAGACCTCGATCAGCTCGCTCCGCTCGATCGCCTCGTAGCGGTGGATCCGCCCGGTCGCGACGTGGCGGTGATCGCCGGCGACGAGTTCCTCGACGCGGACCGTCCCGCCGTCATCCTCGAGGGAGAGCCGCAGCCGGCCCGCGGTGACCAGGATCGACTCGTCCTTGACGAGGTGGCGCTGGAGCGACAGGCGCCGGCCCGCCTCGATGACCAGGATCTTGCCGACGTAGCGGTCGGTCTGCGCCCAGATCAGCTCGTGTCCCCAGGGCTTGTCGACCCGCCGGGCCGGCGCGCTGTCTCGCTCGGTCACGAGCCGCGCACCAGTCGCTCGCCTGCGACGAGCAGGGCATCGCGGAGGCCGGCCGAGGTCGCCTCGGTATAGATCCGGACCAGCGGCTCGGTCCCCGACGCGCGCACGAGCAGCCAGGACCCGTCGGCCAGGAAGAACTTGAAGCCGTCGCCGGTGTCGAGCGGCATGGTCCGGGCGATCGGCTCGCCCGCAAGCTCGGGCGGCGTCTCGGCCGCGAGGTCGACCAGCAGGCGGCGTTTCGTCTCCGGGTAGGCCGCTCGTTCCACGTGGACGTCGACGCGCAGGTAGAACGATGGCCCGGCGAGCTCGTGGAAGCGCTCGATCGCTCGCGAGACCGGCCATCGCCCCGCGGCACGCTCGCGTAGAAAGAGGTCGATCAGCATCAGGTCTGCGTAGACCCCGTCGCGCTCGGGCAGGTGCATCCCGAACCCGAACCCGCCCGATTCCTCGGCGCCCATCATCGCGCCGGTCTCGATCATCTTCGGGCCGATGAACTTGAAGCCGACCGGGGTCTCGTAGGTGGTGATCCCGTAGTGGGCGCCGAGCCGCTCGGCCATCGAGGTGTTGTTGACGCTGACCACGACCGGCTCGCGCAGGCCGCGATGCTCGGCGAGGTAGTACATCAGGAGGCCGGTCACCTCGAGCTGATGGATGAACGTGCCGCGCTCGTCGGCCGCGCCCGCCCGGTCCGCGTCACCGTCGAGAAGGAGCCCCAGGTCGTAGCCGCCGCCGGCGAGGAGCCCGAGCGCCTCGTCGATGTTCGGTCGGATCGGCTCGGGATTGACGCCACCGAAATACGGGTTCCGTTCCTGGTGGATCTCATGGACCCGGATCCGGCCTCCTGCCAGCAGGCGCGACAGCCAGCCGCTCCCCGCGCCCCACATCGGATCGACCAGGATCGAGACGTCGGCCGCCTTGAGCGCGTCGAGGTCGATCGTCCCGCGGACGAACCGCTCGTAGCCGTCGTACGGGTCGAACCGCTCGACCATCCCGGCCGCCTCGGCCTCGGCGAACGGCCGTCGGTCGATGCCGATCCCGCCGTTGCGGGCGAGGCGCGCCTCGATCGCCCCGAGGATCTCCGCCCCGGCCGCCGCCCCGGTCGGGGCCTTGACCTTGAACCCGTTGTCGACCCACGGGTTGTGGCTGGCGGTGATGACGATCCCGGCCGCCGCGCCGCGTTCGATCACCTCGAACGAGCTCATCTGGGTCGGGACGGCGTGGACCGCGTAGGCGACCGGGATGTCGTGTGCGAGCAGGACCTCGGCCGCCGCCAGCGCGAAGTGCTCCGACGAGAAGCGTCGGTCGTACGCGATCACGACTCCCTTCGCCGTTTCGCCGCGGCCGACGACATAGGCCGCCACGCCATCGGCGCAGCGCCGCACGTTCTCGTAGGTGAACTCGTCGGCGATCCGGGCGCGCCAGCCGTCGGTCCCGAACACGATCGTCGTCGGGGCCGGTGCCTGACCGGTCAGGGTCACGTCAGTCCTCCGCTTCGGAGCAGCGCTCGAGGAGCCGCTCGACGAGCGTCCGGTCGGGGCCCGTCCCGCGCAGGACGGCGATCGGCTGCGCGGCGGTCATCCTACCGCGCTCCGGTGGCGCGATGACGCCCAGCCGGTCACCGATCCGCCGCACGATCAGGTCCTGGTGCTCGACCTCGACCGTCTCGCCGGCCTGGACGACCGCGCCCGTCCCGCGGGCGCCGATGGCCGCCAGCAGCGCCGACCAGGAGCCGAGGTCCGACCAGCCGACGTCCATCGAGGCCATCACGACCTGGCCGCTCTGGGCGGCGCCCTCCATCACCGCGAAGTCGATCGAGACCGGTCGCTGGATCGCCTCGTAGGCCCGCTCGAGGCTGGCGTGGCTGCCGAGCATCGGGCCGAGCGACTGGAGGAGGCCGGTGTAGCGACCGAGCGCGGCGCTGATCGTCCGCCGCCGCCACAGGAAGATCCCCGCGTTCCACGCGACCCCGTCGAGCTTGGCCAGCTCCTCGGCGCGGGCGGGCCTGGGCTTCTCCTCGAAGCGGACCAGCGGGTACGCGCGCAGCCCGTCCACGACCGCGCCGCGCCCGAGGTCCGGGATGAGGTACCCGTAATCGGTGGCCGGCCGGTCGACCGCGATCCCGAGCGTCACCAGCGGCTCGTCGATCCCGAACGCTCCCGTCGCGAGATCCGCCGCCGCCGTCCGCAGGACACGTCCGGAAGACCTCGTCCCGCTCCACCGTCTGGTCGGCCGGCAGGACAAGCATGACCTCGTCGTCGGGCCGGTCGATGGTCAGCGCCGCGAGCGCGATGGCCGCGGCCGTGTTCCGTCCGAGGGGCTCGAGGACGAGGGCAGCGTCCGGGACCTGGGCGCGGACCAGCCCCTCGTACCGCCGGTCGGTCACGACCGTGATGTCGTCGGTCAGGCCGGCCAGCCGCGCGACGGTCCGCTGGAGCAGCGACCGGTCGTCGAGCAGCGGCAGGAAGGGCTTCGGGCGCTCGGGTCGGCTGAGGGGATGGAGGCGTGTCCCACCGCCGCCCGCCAGGATCACGGCATACATGCGCCGCCAAGTCTACGGGCGCGGGCGGTCCTCGGCCGGGCGCCGGACGTCAGGCGGCGACGACCGGCTCGGGGAGACCGGCTTCGGCCGCGAGGAGGGCCGCCTTGTCGGTCCGCTCCCAGGGCAGGTCGAGATCGGGCCGCCCGAAGTGGCCGTAGGCCGCGGTCTGCCGGTAGATCGGGCGGCGGAGGTCGAGGGCGGCGATGATCGAGGCCGGGCGGAGGTCGAAGTGCCGCTCGATGAGCGCCTGGATCGCCTCGTCGCCGATCCGTCCGGTCCCGAACGAGTCGACCGAGAAGCTGATCGGCCGGGCGATCCCGATCCCGTACGCGACCTCGACCTCGAACCGATCGGCCAGGCCGGCCGCCACGACGTTCTTCGCGACCCAGCGGGCGGCGTAGGCCGCCGACCGGTCGACCTTGGTCGGGTCCTTGCCCGAGAAGGCGCCACCGCCGTGCCGCGCCATGCCGCCGTAGCTGTCGACGATGATCTTCCGGCCGGTCAGGCCGGCGTCACCCATCGGACCGCCGGTTACGAACCGCCCGGTCGGGTTGACGTGCATGACCGGGTCGGTCGACCGCAGCTCGATCGGGATCGTCGGCCGGATGACGGCCTCGACGATCTCCGAACGGAGGCGCTCGGCGCGGACGTCGGGGTCGTGCTGCGCGGAGACGACGACCGTGCGGACCCGGGTGGGGATGCCGCGCTCGTATTCGATCGTGACCTGGGTCTTGCCGTCGGGCCGAAGGTACGGCAGCTGGCCCGACTTGCGGACCTCGGCCAGCCGGCGCGCCATCCGGTGCGCCAGCGCGATCGGCAGCGGCATCAGCTCCGGGGTCTCGCGGCAGGCGAACCCGAACATCATCCCCTGGTCGCCGGCGCCGAGCTCGAACGCGGACGCCGCGTCGTCGCGGATCTCGAGCGCCGCGTTGACGCCCATCGCGATGTCGGGCGACTGCTCCTTGATCGAGACGAGCGTCCCGCAGGTCAGGTAGTCGAAGCCGTAGTCGGCCCGGGTGTAGCCGATGTCGCGGACGGTGTCGCGGACGACCGACTGGAAGTCCACGTAGGTCGTCGTCGAGATCTCGCCGAGGACCATCACGAGGCCGGTCGTCGTGGCCGTCTCGCAGGCGACCCGGGCGTTCGGGTCCTCGCGGATGATGGCGTCCAGGATCGCGTCCGAGACCTGGTCGCACATCTTGTCGGGGTGGCCCTCGGTCACCGATTCCGAGGTGAACAGGTACTGGGCGGCGTCAACGATGCTCATGGCCGCGAAGCCTAGCATGGGCGGTCATCGCGGAGGTTCGCGACGAGTCCCCGATCGAGCCGGGCGACCCGGGGCGACCCAGGGCGGCCCGGGCGATCAGCCCGCGCCCGGCTCCCCGACCGCGACGTCGGCGGCGACCGGCGACGGCGGCGGGCGGACCGGCCGGCGCGCAAGCCACGCGTCGAGCCCGGGCATGTCGAGCGGCTCGATCGCGTCGGCCGGCTCGAAGCCCAGGACCTGGCCGAGGAAGGCGATGCGGGCCTCGAGCGTGCGGCGGATGGCCGTCGCACCGCGGAAGCCGTGGCCCTCGCCCTCGAACGCCAGGTAGGCGTGCGGGATCCCCTTCGCGGTCAGCGCCGCGACGATGGCCTCGGCCTGGGCAGGCGGGACGATCGGGTCGTCGAGCCCCTGGAGGACGAGGACCGGGCAGTCGATGTCGTCGACGGAATGGATCGGAGACCGCTGGCGGTAGCGCTCGGCCGCCTCCGGGTAGGGCCCGACGAGGCGGTGGGAGTAGCTCGATTCGAACTTGTGGGTGTGGACGTCGAGCTGCTCGAGGTCGCCGACGCCGTAGTGGGTGATCCCGGCGGCGAAGACGTCGCGGAAGGCGAGGGCAGCGAGGGTCGTGTAGCCACCCGCACTGCCGCCCTCGATGACCAGGCGATCGGGATCGACGTCGCCGCGCTCGACGAGATACCGCGCCGCGGCCACCGTGTCGTCGACGTCGACGACGCCCCACATGCCGTCGAGCCGTCGGCGGTACGCGCGGCCATAGCCCGTGCTGCCGCCGTAGTCCACGTCGACGACCGCGATGCCGCGGCTCGTCATCAGCTGCTTGCCAAGGTCGAGGCTGGTCGACGCGTTCGAGCTCGGGCCGCCGTGCGTCAGGACGATGAGCGGCGGCTTCTCGCCGTCGGGTCCGACCGCCTCCGGGTTGGTCGGTGGGTAGTAGAGCGCATGGGCCGTCAGGCCGTCCGAGGTCGGGAAGGTGATGGCTTCGGGCCGCGAGATCGCAGCCGGGTCGATGGTGACCGTGCTCGCCCGGCGCAGGACCCCGGCCGGTGCCAGGGTCGAGGGGTCGAACCGGACGACGATCGCCGGATCGCCGGGCGCGCCGGCGAGGGCCACGATCGTCCCCGCCCCGACGCGCAGGGCGTCGAGCTCGGTGAAGGGCGTCTCGACCTCGCCGATGATGTGTCCGGGCTCGAGCCGGAACAGGTGGTCCCGGCCGTCGGAGCGGGCGACCGCCACGATCGCCCCATCGGGCAGGAACCCGTACGACGACCGATCGAAGATCCAGCTCGGGTCGGCGAACTCCGCCTCCATCGGCGTCAACGGCTCGAGCCGCGGGCCGTCCACGATGCGATAGAGGTTCCACCAGCCGCTCCGGTCGCTGATCAGGTGGAGCGTGCCGTCGGGCGCCCATTCGGGCTGGACGATCGATTCCTCGGGGCCGCCGGCCGCGAGCGACGACGCTCCCAGCGTGCCGTCGGGCTCGAACGCCGCGACCCGAAGGCGAGTCGCGTCCCATGGCATGTCCGGGTGGTCCCATTCGAGCCAGGCGAGGCGTGTGCCATCGGGCGAGAGCCGCGGGGCCGCCACGAAATCGGGGCCGGCCACCAGGACGGTCGATTCGCCGCCATCGAGCGGGATGGCGACGATGGTGTTGGTCGGCATGCCCGGGCCGCTGTGATCCTCGCGGACCGCAAGGAACCGCCGGCGGCCGGGATCCGGCCGGATGTCGGCGTGACGCCACGGAGCGACCGGGGTGATCGGCTCGGCGACCTCGGATCCCGGGTCGAGCCGGTAGAGGCGCCCGTCGGCGAAGTCGGAGAAGACGATGACGCCACCGGCCACGACGTACGAGCCGCCGCCGTACTCGTGGGCCCGGCTCCGGACGTTGAACGGCGCCGGCGTCAGGTCGGTGGTCGAGCCGTCGGCCGCCGCCCGGACCAGGACGCGCCGGCCCTCCTCGGCCGGGCGGCCCTCGAGCCAGAAGACATCGTCGCCGTCGATCCACGGCTCGGCCAGCGTGATCGAGTCACTGACGACGTCCTCGATGCGGATCGGCGAGCGCCAGGCCCCGAACGGGGCGACGGTTCGGTCCAGCATCCCGCTCAGGTGCCGTGCTGCCAGGAGGCCACGTACTCGGCCTGCTCGGGGGTCATCGGCTCGAGCTCGATGCCGAGCGCCGCGAGCTTGAGCCGGGCCACCTCGGCGTCGATCGCCTCGGGCACGTTGTAGACCCGCGGCTCGAGCTCAGCGTGGTGGCCGGCGACGTACTCCGCGGAAAGCGCCTGGTTGGCGAAGCTCATGTCCATGACCGCCGCGGGGTGACCCTCGGCGGCGCCGAGGTTGACCAGCCGTCCCTCGGCGATGAGATTGAGCTTCTTGCCGCCGAGATCGAACTCCTGGACGTTGTCGCGGACCTCGCGGACGTGGCCCTCGGCGAGAGCGCGGAGCGCCGTGAGGTCGAGCTCCGCATCGAAGTGTCCCGAGTTGGCCATGATCGCGCCGTCGCGCATGGCCTCGAAGTGCTCGCGCCGGAAGACGTTGATGTTGCCGGTCGCGGTGATGAACAGCTCGCCCCAGGCCGCCGCCTCGCCGGCGGTCATCACCGCGAAGCCGTCCATCAGCGCCTCGAGCGCGCGGACCGGGTCGACCTCGACGACCGCGACGTGGGCCCCGTGGCCCGCCATCCGGGATGTGATCCCCTTGCCGACCCAGCCGTAGCCCGCGACGACGACCTTGCGCCCGGCGATCAGGATGTTGGTCGCCCGCAGGATGCCGTCGAGCGTGCTCTGGCCGGTCCCGTAGCGATTGTCGAAGAGGTGCTTGGTCTGGGCCTCGTTGACGGCGATGACCGGGAAGCCGAGGGCATCGGCGGCGGCCATCGCCCGCAGCCGGATGACGCCGGTGGTCGTCTCCTCGGTCCCGGCCAGGACCTCGCGGACCTGCTCGGGCCGCGTGCTGTGGAGGAGCGACACGAGGTCGCAGCCGTCGTCCATCGTCAGCTGCGGCCGGGTGTCGGCGACCGCCTCGAGATGCGCGTAGTAGGTGTCGCGGTCCTCGCCTCGCCGGGCATGGACGGCGATCCCGTACTCGGCGACGAGCGCCGCCGCGACGTCGTCCTTGGTCGACAGCGGGTTGCTCGCCGCGAGCACGACCTGCGCCCCGCCGGCCTTGAGCGTGCGCATCAGGTTCGCCGTCTCGGTCGTGACGTGCAGGCAGGCGCCGATGCGCAGCCCATCGAGCGGTCGTTCGCGCTCGAACCGCTCGCGGATGAGGCGCAGGACGGGCATCTCGCGCTCCGCCCATTCGATCCGACGGACGCCCTCGGCGGCGAGGCCGAGGTCGGTGACATCGTGGGCGGGGGACGTGCTGGCGGTCGTCATCGAGGGTCGATCTCCTTGCGGGAAAAGAGGCGCCGGACCGAGGCGGCGAGGTCCGGCCACGGCGAGCCGAGGCGATGGACCAGGCGCTCCTCGAACCGGACGTGTTCGGAGTAGCCGAGGCGGCGATAGGCGTTGAGTGCCGGCGGGTTGTCGGCGCGGACGTTGAGGACGACCTGGTCGCACGTGCGCAAGAGGTCGGCCGTGACGGCGCCGGTGACCGCCGTCGCGAACCCGCGTCCACGGTAGTCCACATGGGTCAGCACGTTGCCGACGACCGCCAGGCGCGCCGCCTGGCTGACCACGTGGGTCCCGGCCGCCGAGACGAGCTGGCCGTTGACGCGGAGGCCGTAGTAGACGCCGTCGCCGATGGCCGACGACGGCAGCCACGAGGCGAAGCCGAGCTGGTAGAGCCGGTTCAGCTCCCCGATCTCGACCGGCAGGAGCCGCTGGACGGTCGCGGGGTAGGGTCGGAAATGCGCGCGATCGACCCACATCCGGACCATGCCGGGCCCCGGATCGACCCGGTAGGCGCTCTCGATCGCCGGGATCAGCGCCGGCGGCGCCGCGACGTAGGCGATGCGCGGCCGGATGAGGTCGCGCAGGATCACGGCGATCCCGTCCTCACGGCCCATCGCGAAGAGCGGCTGCGGGGTCGGGCCGTTGTACTCGAGGACGACCGCGACCGGCGCGTCGCCGTCCCACGCGACACCCCAGCGCGTCCGTGAGAACTCGCGCTCTTCGAGGTCGCAGATGGCGTAGGCGGCATAGAGCCTGTCCCGCTCGAGGAACGACCGCAGGAGAGGCTTGTCGGTCGTCGCGCGGGCGACGATCCCGCGACGGCCCACCGCGACGGTCGCCATCAGTCGACCGCCGCCGGGGTCTCGATCGGTGACTCGCCTTCCGTTGTCTCCGCCGGCGGTCGGATCGCCCGGAAGCCGGGCATCGCCGCCCAGCGGGCGCGCGCGCCGTCGACGGCCGCCCGCAGGCCGGCCTCGAAGGGTGGCCCGACGACCCCTTCCTCGGTCACGATCCCGGTGATCAGCTCGGCCGGGGTGACGTCGAACGCCGGGTTGCGGACCGCGGTGTCGGGTGGCGCGATCCGGACGCCACGAAATGCGAGCACCTCCTCGGGCGCCCGCTCCTCGATCTCGATGGCGGCGCCATCGGGGGTGGCGAGGTCGATCGAGCTGGTCGGTGCGCAGACGTAGAACGGGATCCCGTGACGTGCGGCCAGCACCGCGAGCGTGTACGTGCCGACCTTGTTGGCGGTGTCGCCGTTGGCGGCCACCCGATCGGCGCCCACGAGGACGACATCGACCTCGCCACGGGCCATCAGGTGCCCGGCGGCGACGTCGGGGAGCAGCGTGTGCGGAACGCCGGCCTGGGCCAGCTCCCAGGCGGTCAGCCGGGCGCCCTGGAGATACGGCCGGGTCTCGTCGACCCAGACGTGGACAGCCCGTCCGGCGTGGTGGGCGGCCTGCACGACGCCGAGCGCAGTCCCGTACTGGCCGCAGGCGAGCGGGCCGGTGTTGCAGTGGGTCAGGATGCGGACCGGACGGTCCTCGACGGACGGCAGGACCCCGAGCCCGAACCCGGCCAGCCGGCCGTGGTCGGTCGTCGCCTCGAAGACGATCGCGTCGGCTTCCGCACGCATCGCGTCGGCGATGGCGTTGCCGTCCTCGGACAGGTCGCCGACCTCCTCGTAGCGGGCCATCACCCGCTCGACCGCCCAACGCAGGTTGACCGCCGTCGGGCGGGCATTGATCAGGGCGTTCGCGGCGCCCCGCAACGTCGCGCGGCGGGCGTACGGCATGCCGTTGCGCTGCTGCTCGGCGCTCAGGACGAGGCCGATCGCCGCGACCTGGCCGATGGCGGGCGCGCCGCGCACGATCATCTCGCGGATCGCGTACGCGGTCTCACCGGCGGACCGGCACGGGTATTCCTCGAGGGCGTCGGGGAGGCGGCGCTGGTCGATCAGGTAGAGGGTGCCGCCGTCTTCGCGGAACGGCGTCCGAAAGCCGGTCGGACCGCTCGCCGCGCCCGGGGTGCCCGCCGGGTCGTCTCCCGCGGGCCCGAGCAGGGCCGCGGCGCCGGCCGGGTTGAGGATCGCGCCCGCGGCCTGCGCGGAGACCTGCTGGAGCGCCTGGGCCGCGCCGGCCACGGTCGCCGCGGTCTGGATCAGCTCGCCGGCGAAGGCCCGGAAGAAGCGCCGGCGCCCGATGTCGGCGGCCGGCCCGCCGGAGGCGGCCCCGGACGCCTCGACGCCTCCTGGTGCGGCGGGCGGCACGGCGGGACTCGGCGTCCCCGGGGGCGTCGCCGACCCGGCGGCGTCGCCGGACGCGGTCGTGACCTCTGGATCGCGGGAGGGATCGGCCAATCGCTTCGTGCCTCGCTGGCGGATGTCGATCAGTACTTGATGACGCTCGTGACGCGTCGACCCTCGAGCCGGTCACGACCCTTGAGGAACTCGAGCTCGACCAGGAAGGCGAGGCCGACGACCTCGCCGCGCAGCCGCTCGACGAGCTCGATCGTGCCGTGGACCGTGCCGCCCGTCGCCAGGAGGTCGTCGACGATGAGGACCTTCTGCCCGGCCGCGATCGCGTCGCGGTGGATCTCGAGCGTGTTGGAGCCGTACTCGAGGGCGTACTCGACCGTGATCGTCTCGGCCGGCAGCTTGCCCAGCTTGCGAACCGGGACCAGCCCGGCATCGAGCTGGTAGGCCATCGGAGAGCTGAAGATGAATCCGCGCGACTCCATCCCGACGACGATGTCGATCGGCTCGCCGGCATACGGCGCGAGCATCAGGTCGATGGCTTCCTTGTAGGCGTGGGCGTCCTTGAGCAGGGTCGTGATGTCGTAGAAGAGGATCCCGGGCTTCGGGAAGTCGGGGACCTCGCGGATCTTCGCGCGCAGCTCCTCGGCAGACACGATATCGGGGCCTCCATCAGCGGGGCCGCGGCGACGGTCGGGCCGCCGCGCGAGCGCCCGAAGTCTACCGCAGGCGTCCCGGCCGTCTACAACGGCGGCGACGCCGACGACAGCGCCAGCACGCTCGCAGCAGCCGAACGCGGGCGCAGGCGACCGGTCAGCAGCAGGCCGCCCAGTCCGATGGCGACCGCGACGCTGAACGCGACGGCGAGCCCGGCCACCGGTTCGCCGGTCGTCCGGACGCTGGCCGCGACGATCGCGCCGGTGATCCCGGTCCCGAGCGCCGTCCCGAGCGAGTCGGTGAGCGACAGCGCGCTCGTCGCCGCGCCCTGGCTGTCGGCCCGCGCCTCGCGCAGGACGATCAGGGCGAGCGGCGAGTAGGCGAGCCCCATCCCGAGGCCCGCGACGCCGAAGGCCGCGATCCCGATCAGCCACGGGATGTCGGGGCGCAGCACCAGCAGCATCCCGGCGAGCCCGCTCATCACGACCGCGAAACCGACCTGCACGAAGCGGTAGGTCGGCCATCGACGGGCGCCGCGGGCCTGGATCCAGGCCCCGGCCGTCCATGCGACCGTCGCCGCGGTCAACGCGATCCCGGCCTGCGTCGCGGACTGCCCCCGCCACCCGACGAGCGTCAGCGCGACGAACGCGTCGACGCCGAAGAAGGCGCACGTCAGCACGCCGCGCAACAGGATGGCGGCCGGCAGCACGGGCCGCGCCGTGAGCGTCCCCGGCGGGGTCAGGCGTCGGAGCGCCCAGATGCCGATCAGCAGGCCGGCTGCAGCGAGCAACACGGTCGGGAGCGCCTCCTTGGTCGTCAACCCGACGAGGAACAGCCCGGCCCCGAGGGCGACCGTCAGCGCGAGCGGCAGGCGACGTCCGCGAGCGGCGGCGGCCTCGGGGTCGCGCGCCGTGGGCGCCGCTGCGACGGCGCGCAGCGCGCCGAGGGTCAGCGCACCGGCCAGCGCGATCAGCGGGAGCAGGCCGAGGAAGACGAAGCGCCACCCGATCGATTCGCCGACGGTGCCCGCGATGACCGGTCCGATGACCCCCGGCAGGACCCACGCGGTCGACAGCGTCGCGAACATCCGCGGCCGGAGACTCTCGGGGAGCGTCCGCCCGATCGCGACGTATGCGATCGGCTGGATCGTCCCGGCGCCGAGACCCTGGACGAAGCGGGCCACGACGAGGACGACCATCGACGGCGCCAGGCCACCGGACAGCAAGCCGATCGCGAACAGCCCCAGACCGACGGCGAACGGCAGGGCCAGCCCGCCGCGGTCGATGGCGCCGCCGACTACCACGATGCCGATCAGCGAGCCGAGGAAGAACGCGCTGAAGACCCAGCCGTAGAGCTCGATGCCGCCGAGCTCGCGCGCCACGATCGGCATGACCGTCGAGATGGCCAGCGCCTCGAAGCCGACGAGCGTGATCGTCAGGACGAGCCCGAGCGTGAGTGCCCGGCGGTCCGGACGCCACAGGCTGTCCTCGGGGTCACGCTGCTGCAGGTTCATCCGGCAAGGATGGCGGGGATCGGCGACGTCTGCCACGGTCGTCCGTCGCATCCGACGCGCCGACGTTCGTCACGCCGGTGGGGCCTGGCGGGCCGGCGACCGGTCAGTCGGGCCCGATGGGCTCCACCCACTGGGCCCGCCAATCGGGTGCGTCGAACGGCTCGGCCCAGTACGTGACCTCGTGGGCGATCCGGCGATCGTGGAGCTTGTACATGCTGACGATGTGCCAGGTCGAGCCGTCCGGGTAGCGCGCCCGCCCCTCGCTCCACCACGTCTCGCCGCTGCCGGCGATCCGCTCGAAGGTGAAGCTCGGGGTGACCACCCAGCGGTCCTCGCTGCCGACGATCCGACCGGCGTCGACGTCGGGCAGGCCGCCCGGATAATGGTCGGCGATCCCCCGCTCGTTGGCGTGTCCGCGGATGCGCTCGCCCGACTGCGGATAGTCGAGGACCCAGTCGGGATCGCGCAGGCTCGCCAACGCCGCCTCGTCGTTGTCGGTCAAGGCGCGCATGTAGGCGTGGACGATCTCCTCGCTCGTTCGCTCGGCCACCGCTCTCCCTCCGACTCGATCCGACGCCGCGATGGTACCCGTCCCTGCCGCACGGCACTGGCCGATTCCCTGCGGCCTGCTACCGTGGGGAGGTGACGAGCAATCACGTCCGCTTCGCCCTGCGGGACGTCACGTTCGGCGGCGTCAACTTGCCGGGTGCCACCGTGGACTGCTGGGACGACGGCCAGGGTCATTCGCACTGGAGCGCCCGGATCGTGACCCGGGTCGGACCGGCCATCGACGAAGGCGAGCTGACGGGCCGGACCGCCGACGGTCGGTCGCTGTCGGGGCATGCGATCGTCGCCGATCGCCAGGTCGGGGCGGGCGGCCGGCGGGAGACGCTCGTCGAGCTCCACGGCTCGGGCGACCTGCACGGCCTGGTGGATCCGACCGACTGACGGACCCGGGTCGCCGCGCGGCGTCCCGATCAGGCTCGGCGGAGCCGCCAGATGCACTCGGCCGGCCAGCGACGCGCCCAGGCGAGCTCGGCCTCGTTCCGGTAGGAGCTGGTGGCGTCGACGCCGGGGCGCGGCTCGACGAGGTCCTCGATGGTCAGGCCGTTCTCGCGGAACAGGGCGATCCACTCGCCGTACGGCAGCTGGAAGGCGATCTCGTCGTCCTCGATGCGGTACATCCCGAAGTAGTCGCGCGAGAGCCGATCGCCGAGCGCTTCGGGCCCGTCGGATCCGTCGGTCCAGCACATCGTCTCGATCGGCGAGTGGTGGTTGAAGGCGAACAGGCCGCCCGGGCGCAACAGCCGGGCTGCCTCGGGGACCGTGCGGTACGGATCGGCGAAGGTCATCGCCCCGTGGTCGCAGAAGACGATGTCGAACGACGCATCGGGGAGCGGCACGGCCTCCGCGCTGCCGTGGACGAGCGGGAACGTCACGCCCGCCTCGGCCATCAGTCGGCGTGCGTGCTCGAGCTGGCGCTCGGACAGGTCGAGGCCGACCGTCCGGGCGCCGTGCTGTGCCAGAGCGATCGACCATTGCGCCGCGCCGCAGCCGAATTCCAGGACGTCCTTGCCCTCGACCTCGCCCAGGATGCGGAGCGTCGATTCGGGGATCTGGGCGGTGCCCCAGGCCATCCCGCCACTGTCGGCAAGTTGGCCGCCATGAAGAGCTTGGTACTCGTCGCTGTAGGCGTCCCACGATGCACGGTTGTGCGCGGCGTGGTCGGTCAGGCCGGGAAGATCGGTCGGGTCGGTCATCCGCGCACTGTAGCGAACCCGCCCCACGAACCGAGGATCGTGGCGCCGGACGGTGCCGGCGAAGGCGCGGCCGAGCAGCGGAGCGAGCGCACCCCAAGGTGCGTGAGCGAGCAGCGGAGGCGCCAACGCACGCAGGCGCCGTCCCGCGCCACGCCGACCTGACCGCCTATCCCGATCGGACCGACAGCCGGGCGACCACCGCCTGGGTCAGCGTCCAGCCCTTGCGCGGATCGGCCGGGAGCCGGAGCCGGACCTGGTTGCTCGCGAACGTCACATCGGTCGGACGCAGTCCCGGAAGCGACGGGCCGGCGAGCAGGCGCATCGCGGTCGCCCGTGTGAGCCCGGACCCGAAACGGACCACCAGCCAGCCCTCCTCGCGCGAGATCGACCCGACGCCGGCCGCCTCCGCGGCCAATCGCAGCTCGGCGACCTCGACGAGCCGGGCGACCGGGTCGGGGATCGGCCCGTAGCGGTCGATCACCTCCTGGCGGAAGGCGGCCAGGTCGCCGGCCGAGCGCGCCCGGGCGAGGCGGCGGTAGAGCTCGAGCTTCTGGGCCTCGTCGGGGACATAGTCGTCCGGCAGGTGTGCCTCGACCGGCAGGTCGATGACGGCCTGGGGCACATCGACGATCGGCGCCCGGCCCTCCATCGTCGCCTTGCGCGTTTCGACCGCCTCGGCGAGCAGGCGCGAGTAGAGGTCGAAGCCGACCGCCGCCATGTGCCCGGACTGCTCGCCGCCGAGGATGTTGCCCGCGCCGCGGATCTCGAGGTCGGACAGCGCGATCTGGAAGCCCGCCCCGAGCTCCGACGCGTTGAAGATGGCCTGCAGCCGCTTGCGCGCCTCGTCGGACAGTCGCTCGCGCCGGCGATAGAGCAGGTACGCATACGCCCGCCGCGACGACCTGCCGACGCGACCGCGGAGCTGGTAGAGCTGTGCAAGCCCGAGGGTGTCGGCGCGGTCGATGACGATCGTGTTGGCGTTCGGGATGTCGAGCCCCGATTCGATGATGGTCGTGCTGACCAGCACGTCGGCGGCGCCGTCCGCGAACGTGATCATCACCTTCTCGAGCGCACCTTCGCCCATCTGGCCGTGCCCCACCACGAAGCGGACACCCGGCAGCATCCGCCGGAGCTGCTCCGCCTGGGCCTCGATGGTCTCGACCCTGTTGTGGACGTAGAACACCTGGCCGCCTCGGTCGAGCTCGCGCAGGATCGCGTCGCGGACGAGTCCGGCCGACGCCTCGGCCACCCGGGTCTGGATCGGCAGCCGGTCCTCCGGCGGCGTCTCGATGACCGACAGGTCGCGGATCCCGGCCAGTGCGAGGTTGAGCGTCCGTGGGATCGGGGTGGCCGACAGGGTCAGGACGTCCACCTCGCGCTTGAGCTGCTTGAGCCGTTCCTTGGCGGCGACCCCGAAGCGCTGCTCCTCGTCGACCACGACCAGCCCGAGGTCGCGGAAGCGGATGTCCTTGCTCAGCAGGCGGTGCGTGCCGATGACGATATCGACGGTCCCGTCGCCGAGACCGGCCAGCGTGGTCTCCTGGGCGGCCGGCGCCACGAACCGGGACAGCAGCCGGACCTCCAGCGGGAAGGCCGCGAACCGCTGCGAGAACGTGGCATGGTGCTGCGCCGCGAGGACCGTCGTCGGGACCAGCACCGCGACCTGCACGCCGTCCTGGGTCGCCTTGAACGCCGCGCGCAGCGCGACCTCGGTCTTGCCGTAGCCCACGTCGCCGACGACCAGGCGGTCCATCGGCCGGGTCAGCTCCATGTCGGCCTTGACCTCGGCCGACGCACGCAGCTGGTCGATCGTCTCCTCGTACGGGAACGACGCCTCCATCTCGGACTGCCACGGCGTATCGGGCGCGAAGGCATGGCCGCGCGCGTCGGCCCGCGAGGCGTAGAGGGCGAGGAGCTCCTCGGCGAGGTCGTCGACGGCCTTGCGGACGCGCTGCTTGGCTCGCAGCCAGTCGGTGCCGCCCAGCTTGGAGAGCGCCGGCCGCTCGCCGCCCGAGTAGCGGGTGACGCGGCCGATCTGCTCGACCGGCACGAAGATCCGGTCGCCGCCAGCGAAGGAGAGCTCGAGGTAGTCGCGGTCCTCGCCGGCGCCGCCGCGCCGGAGCATCTGCTCGTAGCGGGCGACCCCATGGTCGATATGGACGACGAGGTCACCCGGCGTGAGTCGTTCGAGGATGTCGCGCGGGACCACCCGCCGGAGGGCCTTCGGGCGCCGGATCCGGACCGTCCCGAACAGCTCGCGATCGGTGACGAAGGCGAGACCGTCCGGGCCGCCGGCGAAGCCGCCGTTGAGGCTGCGCTCGATGAGCGCGATCGCGCCGGGTGGCGGCGGCTCCCCGACCCGACCGACCACTGCGACGTCGTGCCCGGCCTCGCCGAGGAGGTCGGCGAGTCGCGGAGCCTGGTCCGAGGCGAGGACGATCCGGGCTCCGTCTGCGCGCCATGTCTCGACCGCGGCGGCCAGCCGGCTCGCCCGGCCGGCCGGCAGGACGGGCTCGCGCCAGCCGAATGGATCGCCCGACGACAACGCCCCGCGGGCCATCGCGGCGTCCTCCGGCGGGACCGACTCCCAGGTCAGCTCGAGGGTCCGCGACGCCACGAGGCGACCCTTCCAGTCGCGCGGGGGCAGGTAGGTCGGCGGCCAGTCCTTCGGCAGCTCGGACGCGGCGATCAGCTCCGCCCGGCGTTCGTCGGCCTGGCGCCACAGGAACCCGGCCGCTTCGGCGATGTCGCCGGGCTCGTCGATCACGAGCAGCGTGCCCGGATCGACGTGGTCGAGGCCGGTCGCCGGGGCGAGGTGGGCGGCCCAGACCTCGGCCGCATCGCCGACCGCCATCGCCCGGCTGGCGTGGTCCGGGTCCGCGGCGTGCGCCGTGTCGAGGGCCGGCGCGTCGAACCGCTCGAGGTCCGCTGCCAGGCGCTCGGGGAGCCGGGCCGCGGCGCGGCCGAGCCGTTCGCGGATGGCCGCGGCCCCGCCGGCCGGCAGGAGGAACTCGGAGGCCGGGAGGAGGACCGCCGACTCGAGCGTGCCGACCGTCCGCTGGTCGGTCGGGTCGAACGACCGCAGCGAATCGATCTCGTCGCCGAAGAACTCGATCCGGATCGGCAGCGCCATCGACGGCGGGAAGACGTCGACGATGCCGCCGCGACGCGCCAATTCGCCGCGACCGGCGACCTCGCTGACGGGCACGTACCCGAGGTCGAACAGCTCGCGCAGTAGCGCATCCTGGTGGACCCGCGCTCCGAGACGCAGCTCGCGCGGCGCGGCGGGCAGGTCGCCGGGGTCGATCGTGTGCTGGAGGAGCGCCTGGACGCTCGCGACGAGGATCCGGGCGCGGCCGCTCCGCCACGACGCCAGCGCCGCGACCCGCGCCGCGGTCTCATCGGCGATCAGTTCGCTGCGTTCGTACGCCAGCGCGGTCCGCGGCTCGAGGACGGCGACCGACTCGACGTCGCCCAGCCAGGCGCCCAGCTCCTCGGCGACGCGGTCGCCGATCTCGGCGTCGCGGGCGATCCAGACCAGCCGTTCGCCGGTGGCGCCGAGCGCGATCGCCGATGCCAGGTAGCTCTTGGCGCCGTGGGGCACGGCGACAAGGCCGACGTGGCGCCCGGTCCGTTTCGCGTCGTCGGCGGCCCGGCCAAGGCGCTCGCGCAGGGCGGCGAATGTCCCGGTCGCGGCCAGCAGCGGCGGCAGCCCCGAGAGGTCCGGCAGCCGGTGGCCGCCACCGGACCGCGACGGTGCAGCCGGGGATGCCGCGCGCGCTCTCGCCGCCGGGGCTGGACGCCGGGCGTCCTCGACCTCGGCGTCGACGGCGGCGATGTCGAAGTCGCGCTCGGCCGCGGGCGGCAGCGGCGCGTGGCGCGCCGCGAAATCGGTCGCGACTCGCTCGGCGATCCGGCGATCGCGGCCACGCCGGCCGCGGAGCGGCAGATCAGGCACGATCCGGCACGGCTCTCATGCGTCCGGCTTGCCCGGGCGGATGCGGCGCCAGCCGGTGCGGGTCCGCCGGATGCCGTCGGCATCCGGCGGACCGTCGACCTCGCCGGCCGCTGCGAGCCGGGCCTGGTCCGCGGGCCGCAGCTCGAACATGTTGAAGCGGTTGGCCGCCTTGTTCGTCCCCTCCCGCGCCCACGCCTCGACCGCGTCGGCGGCCGCGTCGAGAAGCTCGTCGAGCCGCTGCTGCTCGTCGGGGGCGAACCGGGTCAGGACATGGTCGACGGCGTCGCGGTCGGGCTCGCCGATCCCGATCCGCAGCCGGCTGAACTTCTCGGTCCCGAGCTCGTCGATGATCGATCCCAGGCCGTTGTGCCCTCCCGCGCCGCCGCCCTCCCGGAACCGCAGCTTCCCGAACGGCAGCGCGAAGTCGTCGGCGACGACGAGCAGGTCCGACAGCGGCGCATGTTCGCGGTGGATGACCTTGCGGACGGCGAGCCCGGAGTCGTTCATGTAGGTGAGCGGCTTGACGAGCGTCAGGTCGAGACCCCGAAAGCGGCCCATGGCGACGTTCGAGGCGTCGCGCTGGCGACCCTTGCCGGTCCAGCCGGCGCGCTCGGCGAGGCGGTCCATGACCAGCCAGCCGACGTTATGGCGCGTCCCGGCGTACTGCGACCCCGGATTGCCGAGACCGACGACGACCTTCAACCGACCCTCCGCAGACAGCACGACAGGGCCCGATCCCGCTCCGGGAGGGCCGGCAGCGATGGTAGCAGGGGATCAGCCGGCGGCGAGCAGGCGCTGCTCCAGGGTGCGCATCGCGGCCTCCTCGGCTGGGTCGGCGTGGTCCAGCCCGCAGATGTGGAGGGCGCCGTGGGTGACGAGGAGACGCAGCTCGTCGGCCGGCGACCAGCGCACGTCTCCGGTCTGCCCGCCGCTGCCACCCTCGGCCTGCTCGATGGCCCGCTCCACGGACACGACGATGTCGCCGAGGTGTGGGCGTCGGCCGGGTGGCAGCGCGAAGTCGGGCGACGGCGCGAGGGGGAAGGACAGGACGTCGGTCGGGCCGGAGCCGCCCAGATGCGCGGCGTTGAGCTCGGCCAGCTCCGCGTCGTCCGAGAGGATGAGCCCGATCGACGCCGGGGCAGGGGCGCCGGCCGCCGCGAGAGCGGCCGCGATCGCCTTCGCGAGGGCCGCCCCGGAGAGCGGCGGCACGACCCCGTCGCGGACCGTGAGGTCGACCCGCCACGGACCCGTGTACAGCGCCCGCGTCACGAGGCCGAGCCGGCTCCTCCGCCGCCGCCACCGGCCGCCCGCCGCGACTCGAGCTCGACGACGGTGTTCCCCGGGTACGCGACACGGGTGTGGTACATGCCGAGAAGCTGCCCGACGAAGGCGTCGCGGATCCGCTCGAGGTCACGCAGGGTCAGGTCGCATTCGTCGAACTGGCCGTCGCCGATGCGCTCCTCGAAGATCCGGCTGACCATCGCCCGGATCGCCGCCTCGTCGCGCGAGTCGAGCGAGCGGACCGACGCCTCGACCCCGTCAGCGAGCATGATCAGGGCGGCCTCGCGTGACTGCGGCTTCGGTCCGGCGTGCCGGAACTTGCGCTCGTCGACGACGACGCCGGGGCCGGCCAGCTCCTTCGCCCGGGCGTAGAAGTAGCCCATGATCGCTGTCCCGTGGTGTTGCGGGATGAACGCGATCAGTGCCGTCGGCAGGCGCGCCTTGTAGGCGAGGTCGATGCCGTCGACGATGTGCTGCTTGAGGATCTGGGCGCTGACCTCGGGTTCGAGCTGGTCGTGGATGTTGTCGCCGCCGGCCTGGTTCTCGATGAACGCCAGCGGGTTCGCGAGCTTGCCGACGTCGTGGTAGTAGGCGGCGACGCGTGTCACCAGCGGGTCGGCGCCGATCGCCTCGGCCGCGCGCTCGGCCAGGTTGCCGACCATCAGCGAGTGGTGGTAGGTGCCGGGCGTCTCGACCAGGAGCCGGCGGAGGAGCGGCTGGGACGGGTTCGCGAGCTCGAGCAGCTGGAAGACGGTCAGGATCCCGAACACGGAGCCGAGCGCCGCGAACGAGCCGACGGCGGCGATCCCGGAGCCTGCCGCCGACGCGGCTGAGGCGAACCAGAGCTCGAGCACGCCGCGGATGTCACGGGCGCCCAGCAACGAGAAGACCAGGACGACGAGCGCCTCGACCACGAAGACCGCGATCGAGGCCTGGATGAACACCTGCAGCCGGTCGCCGCGTCGCACGGCGACGATGCCGGCCACCCCGCCGAGGAAGATGTAGGTCGCGAACTCGAGCGAGCCGCCGTTCACCCCGCCCGAGCCGCCGTTCACCGCGCCGCCGATCACCGCCACGATGGCGATGACGAAGGTGGCGACCGACGCGTCGAGCAGGATCGCGAGGAGCATCGCGATGGCCGCGGTCGGGAGGAAGAAGGGCAGCGTCGGCCGGCCGGCCGTCACCTTGAGGGCGAGCGTCGCACCGACGACCAGCAGCCCGATCAGGATCAGGACGTTGTTGCGATGCCAGAGGGTCGGTCGGAACCGCCACAGCCAGGCGAGCAGCATCCCGACGATGAGCACGGCGAGCAGCAGCCAGCCGCCGAAGCTGGCCACGTCCGGGACCGACTGGCGCAGCCCGAGGGCATCGATCTTCTCGATGTCGGTGGCCGTCAGCGGCGACCCGTTGCGGACGATCACCTCGCCCTGGCGGATCGTGACCGGCACCGGGGCGACCGCCTCGGCGGCCTTCGCGCGCGCCTGATCGGTGAGGTCGAGACTGAGCGACGAGTTCGGGACGACCAGCGGGCTGATGATCTCGGCGGCGAGCATCCGCTCGGCTTCGTCGAGCTGCCCCGCCATCCGGCCGGCGAGCCGCGTTCGCGTTTCATCGACGTCCGTGTCGCGCAGCTCGGTCCGCAGGGTCGCGTCGAGCACGCGCGCGGATTCGGTCCGGACGGCGGCCCAGCCCGCAGGATCGAGCCCGACGAGCGTCGCCCGCGCGCTCGTGGACAGGTCGGGAAGGTCGGCGTCGAGCAATGTCTTCCGCGCGTCGACGCTGAGATCGGCCGAGAACGTCGTGTCGATCCGGGCCACGCGCTCCTCGAACTTGAGCTGCTGCGCGGCGGCGATGGCGATCGCGTTCTCGGTCGTGAAGTTGTACTGGAACGGGACCGCCGCGCTCGCCGCGGCCCGTGCCGCGTCGGTCTGGACCTTGCTCTCGAAGTCGATCGCGCGCGGCGCCACGATGTCGCGCGTCGCCAGCTGGCCCTGGGCAACGTCGAGCGGCGTCTCGGGCAGGATGTCGGCACCGAGGATCGCCGCGAGGGCGAGGATGAGGATCCCGGCGGCGACGGCCAGCCGCGGCACGTCGCGACGCGTGAACCGCGTCCCGGTGTCGATGCGCTGGGTCAGCATTGGCGGGTCATCGCGGGCGGGATCAGTGGGTCCCGGTGTCGTGGGCAGCGATGTCGGCGCTGGCGAGCGCCTGAACGACGAGCTCGCTGACGTGCTTGCCGTCGGCGCGGCCACGAGTGTGCGGGGCGAGCCAGCCCATCACCTTGCCCATGTCGCGGGCCGAGGTCGCGCCGCTGGCCGCGATCCCCTCGCGGACGAGGTCGTGCAGCTCGGCCTCGGTCAACGACTCGGGCAGGTACTCGTCGAGGATCGCGATCTCGGCCTCCTCCTTGTCGACGAGGTCCTGCCGACCCCCGGCACGGAAGGCCTCGACCGACTCGCGGCGGGTCTTGACCTCGCGCGACAGGACGGCGAGGAACTCGTCGTCGCTCAACGGGTGGCCCTGCTTCTTCTCGGCGTTGTAGGCCGCGCTCGTGACCATCCGCAGGACGTCGCGACGCAGCCCGTCGCCGCCGCGCATGGCGACGGCGATGTCGGACTGGACGCGTGATCGAAGGGACACCGGTTTGGCACCTCGGGCGGGCGGGCCACCGCGGTCACGGTGGGCCGCCGATGGGCCCGCGGGATCAGGGGACGGAGGTCGGGCGGCGGCCCGCTCAGCCGACCTGCGTTCGGGCGTTCTTCTTGCGCTTCGCTTCCTTGCGCTTGCGCTTCACGGAGGGCTTCTCGTAATGCTCGCGCCGGCGAGCCTCGGCGAGGATGCCGCTCTGCTGGATCTTCTTGTTGAAGCGACGCAGGGCGCTTTCGAACGTCTCGTTCTCACCCACTCGGACTTCTGCCAATCCCGGTTCACCTCCCCAGGCCAGGGGTGTCGGTGCGAGCGTCGGGCCGCGGCCGATCGGCCCCTGGCGCGCCCCCGACAGCGGTCCCGTCCGAGGCTGGCGGAGCATAGCCGAGCCTCCCGGACCGGTCAAACGTTCGAACGCGGCCTCGAGATGCGGCGGGCGCGTGTCGGGCGCGTCGTGGGCGCGTGCGGGTGCGCGCGGGTGCGTCCCGCGGTCTCGCTCGAGTGCGCCGCGTGAGCCATTCGGGCGGCCCGTCGGCGCCGACCAGATCGCCGTCCGCTGCGCACCTGGCGACCGAGCTCTCCGCGCCGCGCGTCATCATTTCGGCCGGTCGCGCGCGCGCCGGCGACAGTTGGGAACGCCGAGCCCTCAGCGCGCTCGCCGCCGACGCGCCAGTTCGGGCGCCGGCCGGTCGGCACGCTGCGCAGCCAGCGGCACGCGCTCCGCCGCCCGAGTCGATCCTGATGCCCTGTCGAGCAACGCCAGACACCTCGACAGTCACGCGGCCGCGCTGCCGACGGACCCGCATAGGCGGCGGTCCGCAAGGCACGCACCCGCCGCAAGACATGCCTGCTCTGCACATCGGGCGGGATCGGAGCCAGGTCGAGCTCGTCCGCAGCCGCGGTCGCCTCAGCCAGACGGCCGACTCGGAAGAGCGCCTCGGTGGAGTACCCGTCGAGCTGGAGCCGACAGCGAGGACAGCCGACCTCAAGCGCCAGGCGCCGGCCGGTCTCGACATGACGCGCAACCTCGTCAGCGGCGGTCGGTCCGTGGAGCCAGGCCAACCAGGCGGCCGCCGCTTCGTGGTAGGCGATCCGGTAGTGAGGATCCGGTTCCCTCTCGACATCCGTCAGCAACGCGCGGAGGGCGGCGCGCTCGTCTCCACGCGCGAATTCCACCTCGTGGCGAACTGTCCGCGTCCGGCTACGGATCCGGCCGAGATCGCCCATTCGAACTCGCAGCTCGTGCGCCTCGCGGGCAGCCTGCTCGGTCTCGACGAAGTCTCCGATGTCCAGCACCGTGTACGCCAGCCAATGGCCGGCCTCGATCGCAACCGCCGGCAGGACCCGACGTCGGCCCTCGTCCCACGCCTGCCGGAAGCGGCCGGCTGCCTCCACGATCCTGCCCTGCCAGCGGAGAGCGATGCCCGCGAAGATCAACGACATGCCATGGCTGGACTCGTCGAAGTCTCGGGCGATGTGCGCGAGCTCCTCGGCCAGCACGACGACCTCAGGCAGATCGGCGCGCTGGATAGCGGCTTCGAGGTTCAGTTCCAGGGCGTCGAGGTAGGCGCGCCGGGCGTCCTCGTCGAGCGCTGAGGGACCGCCAGCATGCTCGGCCAGCGCCCGAACCGACTCGAGCGCCTTCCGGGCGAGCGCAGAACCGTCCGCGGTCCGATGCTCCAGCCACATGACGGCGTGCGCTTCGAGGACGTCGACCGTTGCCCGAATGCCCGGCGGCATGTTGCTCATCTCGACGGCACCGCTGGATCCACGAGTGAAGCTCGGCGAGCCGCTTGAGCTGGTACGCGGATCGGGCTGCGCCGACCTCCGCGCGAAGTCGACGATCGTCGCTCGGTGCCATGTCGACGACGAGGCCCCAGCGTTCGAGGGCGAGATCGTGCTCGCCGACTTCGGCGGCCAGGGCCGCGACGGCTTCCTGAAGCTCCACGGTCCGCGGGTCCCGTGGATCCGCCTCGCCGGCGATCGCCGCGAGCTGCCGGATCCCGTCGCCGCCCAGCCAGCGCCGCCGTGGAGCCACCGCCAGCCGGAGTGCAAGGTCGAGCGCCTGGGTCCCGGCGGCCTGCCGATGCTCCAGTGCCGTCCGAAGGCCCTGGAGATCGTCGGGCGCCTCGGATTCGAGCAGCTCGGCCAGTCGACCGTGGAGCCGCCGGCGAACGTCGTCGGGAAGGTCGCGGGTCGCCGCCGCACGGATCAGGTCGTGAGCGATGCGCGCCGTTCCCGCGGACGACAGGACCACGCCGCGATCCACAAGCTCGGTCAGAGCGCCGACGATCCGGACGCTAGGCCAACCGTCGACCCTGGCAAGCTCCTCGACGCTCGTTGGCCGACCGACGACAGCGAGGACGCCGAGGAGATGGCTTGCGTCGGTACCCATCCCGTGCAGCTGCAGCCGGACGACGGCCGTTGCCTCGGCCGTCGGGTCCCGCACCGGCTGCGATCGCCTGCATCCAGAAGGGCGAGCCAGACGCCTGAGCCCATACCTCTACAGCCTGCGCTTCGTCGAGTGCGGGATCGAGCTCGCGGGCGAGTCTCACACCGTCAGCGCGATCGATCGGCCCGAGCTCGAGGACTCGGAATCGATCCGCGCCAAGCGATCGCCGCAAGGCATCGCCGAACGTTCCGACGTCCGTGCGACGGGCGGGCAGCCGCCAGAGTCAGCAGTGACTGCCCCGCGCCGGCTGCCGCCCGGACGAGGTAGTGGCACAGGGCGAGCGAGAGCTCGTCGACCCACTGCAGGTCGTCGATCGTCAGGACCGCCGGCCCTCGATCGCGCATCGCTCGATGCACCAACTCGAACAGTCGGATCGGCTCGAGAGTGGCCGATCGGTCATCCGCCACGACCGCGATCGGATCGACTTCCAGGTCGGCGCTGTCGCTGAGCCGACGGAGCATCTCGCGTGCCGCCGCGAGCGGAACATTTCGCTCGGGTTCGTAGCCCTGGACGGGAAGACGCTGCACGAAACCCGCGGGTTCACCTGCCTCGGCAAGCAGGCGAGTCTTGCCCATTCCAGGTTCGCCCAGTACCAGGATCCCGGCGGGCCAGCGCTCGCGCAGGACCGAATCGGCGACGTCAGCGATCGCCCTCAGCTCATGATCGCGACCCACGGACGGTGCGCCCATGTCCACAGCGTACTAAGGCGCACCAGCCCGTCCGGGTGCGGCGCGGTCCAGGACCTGTCGACAGGTCACGGCCGGGCGATCTGCGCGTCGTACGATGCGGCCGAACCGTACCGGAGGCACCGCCCTGGGAACCCTGCTCGACCTGCTCGACGAGGCCGTCGCCGCGAACGGCGACAAGACCGCGCTGAGCCTCCGCCTCGACGACGGCACGACCGCGACCTGGAGCTACCGGGAGCTGGACCGACGGTCGCGGCTCGCTGCGTGGCGGCTGCGCGCGCTCGGCCTCCAGCCGGGCGACCGCCTGCTGACCTGGTCGCCGTCCACGCCCGAGCTGCCGGCCACCTACTTCGGGGCGATGCGGGCGGGGCTCATCCTCGTGCCGCTCGACCTGCGGATGTCGGCCGACGCGGTCGAGGGGATCGTCAGGGCCTCGGGCGCCCGGCACCTCATCCTCGGGACAGGCCGTGACGCCCCGGATCCGCGTGAGGCGGGGCTCGAGCGGTTCCCGACCACCACGGTCGACGCGATCGCGGCGGCCCCGGACGGCTCCGTCCCGGCCGACTGGGACGCCCAGGTCGCAGCCTGGCCCGCCGCGGCGTCGAGCGACATCTTCGAGCTCATCTTCACCTCGGGCACGACGGGCACCCCGAAGGGCGTGATGCTCGCCCACGACAACGTGGTCGCGTCGATCGAGTCGTTCCACCGGATCGTGCCGAAGATGGAGCACCGGATCGTCTCGCTGCTGCCGCTCTCCCATCTCCTCGAGCAGGCCGTCGGGCTCTACTACGCGCTGTCGGTCGGCGCCGACATCCTGTACGTCCGGAGCCGGAACCCGCGGGTCATCTTCGACGCGCTGCGCGACCACCGGGTCACCTCGATGATCGTCGTCCCGCAGATCCTCGACCTGTTCTGGAGCGCCATCGAGCGCGAGGTCGGCAAGCGCGGCCGCCAGACCGCGTTCGACCGGCTGCGCGCCGTCGCGCGCCACCTGCCGATGGGGATCCGGCCGCGCCTGTTCGGGAGCATCCACCAGCCAGCTCGGTGGCCACTTCCGTCTCTTCCTGTCGGCCGGCGCCTTCCTCCCGCCGGCGCTCCAGCAAGGCTGGGAGGACCTCGGCGTCACGGTCCTCCAGGGATACGGCACGACCGAGACGGGGACCGGCAGCTGCACGCGCCTCGATGACCACGGCCTCGGGACCGTCGGACGGCCGCCGGACGGCGTCGAGATGCGGATCGCCGATGACGGCGAGATCCAGTTCCGAGGCCCCACGGTCATCCGCGGCTACTGGAACGATCCGGCGGCGACCGCGGCGGCATTCACCGAGGACGGCTGGTACCGGACCGGTGACATCGGCCACCTCGATCCGGCAGGCCGGCTGATCCTGTCCGGCCGGATCAAGGACATCATCGTCCTGCCCAATGGCTTCAACGTCTACCCGGAGGACATCGAGAATGCGCTGCGGATCGCCGGCATCCGCGATTCGGTCGTCCTCGAGACCCGGCCCGGCCGGATCGAGGCGATCGTCCTCGGGTCGGCGGCCGGGGCGCCCGGTCTCGTCGGCGGGGACGACCCGGCCGGGCTCCATGACCGGATCGATGCCGCGGTCAAGGCCGCCAACGACACGCTCGGCCCGAACCAGCGGATCGCCGGCTGGCGGCTCTGGCCCGAGGAGGACTTCCCGCGGACGCACACGCTCAAGATCAAGCGCGCCCAGGTCCGTGCCTGGGTGGCGGTCGAGGCCCCGCTGCCCGTGGCCTGACGCCTCGTCTCGAGGGGGCGGTCAGTTCGCGACCGGGAACCCGCTCCCCAGCGTCTCGAGAGCGGCCTGGATCCCCGGCGCGGACGGGTCGGCCGCGGCGCCGGGCAGCCAGGCATAGAGGACCAGCGTCGAGCCGACCTGGCGGATGACCGTCACCGTGCCCTGCGGCGTCTGGACGCGGCCTGGGCCTGACCCCAGGTAGGCCTGCTGCTCGGCGGCGGCCGCCGCGGCGCGGGCTGGGTCGGCGAACTCGTAGACGACGATGTAGCCCTTCGCCGGGTCCTTCGGCAGCACCGCCTGGTAGACGGCCCGCGGGGCGGTCGTCAGCAGCGGGGACTCGGCCATCCGGACGGGCGTCTGCGTGTCGGTCAGCTGGATCCCGTGCTCGTCGAGCACGCGAACAAGCTCGGTCCGGGTCTGGTTGACGGCCGGCGTCACGGTCATCGCCGGCCCGACCGAGGCCACCGGGAAGGTGCGCCCGGGGTCCTCGACGGCACCACACCCGGCGGTGCCGGCGACCGATGCGGCGAGTGCGAACCCCGCGATCAGCCGTCGCGTGGGCACCCTCACCCGGGTGGCCAGTCGAAGGGGCGGCCGCCCATCAGGTGGATGTGGAAGTGACCGACCGTCTGCCCGCCCCACCGCCCGACGTTCGACACCAGCCGGTAGCCGCCATCCGCGATCCCGGCCTCCCTGGCCAGCTCGGCGGCGACCGCGAAGAGCCGCCCGAGCATCGGGGCGTCAGCGTCGGTCATGTCCGCCGCCGATGTGATGTGCCGCCGCGAGATGAGCAGGATGTGGGTCGGCGCGCGCGGCGCGATGTCGCGGAACGCGACCACCAGGTCGTCGTCGTGGAGCAGGTCGGCCGGGATCGTCCCCGCCGCGATCCGGCAGAAGAGGCAGTCGGGTGCGGCCGGCTCGGCCATCGGTCCCTCCGTCACCAGAGCACCGGCTTGGAGCTCATCAGGAAGCCGATCGTGCCGACCAGGCCGGCCATCAGGTAGGACACATAGCGCTGGCGCTTCGCCCGCTCGAGCCACGTCTTGTCGTCGGCGGCGGCACGGATGCCGACCAGCCGACGCAGGTTCGGGCGCTGGACGAAGAACGCGAGCCCGAGGTTGATGAAGTAGATCGTCAGGGCCACCAACAGCCACGGCTGCTGGAGCAGGGCGGACCCGAACGACGCCACGAGTCCGATCCCGGTCAACGCCAACCCGAGCCCGATGGCCATCGTCCCGTGGGTCTGGGCCCAGAGCAGCGCCTGGACGACGACGTTCTCGGATTCGACGGTCGCCCGGCGGGTGCGCAGCGCGAACGGGAGCAGGATCGACGGCAGGATCAGGCTGACCGCCAGGATGATGTGCGCGCCGAGCAGGATCGGGACGTAGGCCGGCATCGCCGCGATTGTAGGGCCGCACCCGCTCCGAGCCGGTTTCGTCGCGATCGTGACCCGCCGGGCTTGGTCAGTCGAGCCGGACCGCCTCGAGCGCGACCCAGTCGCCCTCGGCGCTGCGACCGACCACGGACAGCCCGACCCGGGCGAATGCATCCGCGACCTCGGCTTCGCGGTCCACGAAGATCCCGGACGCGACGAGCGTGCCGCGCGGACGAAGCTCGTCGCGCAACGGCGGCGGCGAGCACCACCAGCACGCCCGCGATGAGATTCGCGAGCACGACGTCGAAGGGCCCGTCGCCGCTGGGCACGCTCCCCTCGCGCACGCGGAGCCGCCGGGTGAGCGCGTTCCGTCGTGCGTTCGCGGCGCTCGCCTCGATCGCGATCGGATCGATGTCCAGCCCGACGGCGCGCGACGCACCGAGCTTCACCGCGGCGATGGCCAGGATCCCGGAGCCGCACCCGACGTCGAGGACACGGGCGCCGGCCAGCCGGCCGCGATCGGCAACGGTCTCGATCGCGGCCAGGCAGAGTCGCGTGGTCGGATGCAGCCCGGTCCCGAACGCCATCCCGGGATCGAGCGCGAGCACGACGTCGCCGGCCGCGCGGCGATGACGCCGCCACGTCGGTCGGATGACGAGCCGCCGCCCGATCCGCATCACCGGGAAGTAGGCCTTCCAGGCGTCCGCCCAGTCGGCTTCCAGGACGATCCGCGTCCGCAGCTCCCCGATCGGTCGCAGCCCGAACGCCTGGAGGTGGCCGAGTGCCACGGCGACCTCGGCCACGGCCCGGTCCGTGGCGGCCCGGTCGCCCGCCGGCAGGTACGCCCGGACGATGGCGGGCCGGCTCGCATCCAGGCGCGCGCCCAGTCCCTCATCCACCAGCTCGAAAGCCGGTTCCACCGAGGTCCCGCCCGGCGCCGCCCGGCCGAGGATCTCGCTGACCGCCTCGACCGCCTCGACGTCCGCGTCGACCGCGAGCTCGAGCCAGGCCCCCCGGCCGTCGGGGACGACCTCGCTCAACCGAGCCCGAGCTTCTCGAGCAGACCGCCGCCGCCGTGCGCGACCGTCTCGCCGGCCTCGTCGGCGTAGGCGGCCAGCAGCTCGCGACCCTTCTTGGAGAGCTTGGTCGGCACGACGACGTCGACCGTCACGTGGAGGTCGCCGCGCTGTCCTCCGCGACGCAGGTGCGGGACGCCCTTGCCGCGGAGGCGGATCTCCGTGTTCGGCTGGGTCCCGGGCTTGATCTCGACCTCCTCGGTGCCCTCGACGGTCGGGACCGTGATCCGTGTCCCGAGCGCGGCCTGGGCGATCGAGATCGAGGCGTCGTAGTAGAGCTCGGTCCCCTCGCGCGTCAGCGACGGATGCGGCAGGACATGGACGGCGACATAGAGGCTGCCCGGCGGACCGCCGCGCGGGCCGACCTCGCCCTCGTTCGAAAGCCGGATCTGGTGCCCCTCGTCGATCCCGGCCGGGATCGTCACCCGGAGCGTCCGCTTGCGCTCCGTGCGCCCGTCGCCGCGACACGTCTCGCACGGCGTCTCGATGACCTTGCCCTCGCCGCCGCAGCGCGGGCAGGCGCTCACGTTGACCATCTGGCCGAGCATCGTCTGCCGGATCGAGCGGACCTCGCCGCGGCCGTTGCACTGCGGGCAGGTGATCGGCTCGGTCCCTGGTTTCGCCCCGTTGCCGCCGCACGTCTCGCAGCGCTGGAGGACGGTGAACTCGATCTCCTTCTCGGTGCCGTTGACGGCCTCCTCGAACGAGATCCGCAGGTCGTAGCGCAGGTCGGCGCCGGGAAGCGGCCGTCCGCGCCGCGACGATGCAGACGCGGCGCCGCCACCGAAGAAGGCGTCGAAGATGTCCGAGAACCCGCCGAAGCCCTCGAACCCGGCGCCGGCGGCACCGCCGTCCACGCCGGCCCGCCCGAAGGTGTCGTAGCGCGACCGGCGGTCCGGGTCGGACAGGACCTGGTAGGCCTCGTTGATCTCCTTGAAGCGCTCCTGGGCCGCCGGGTCCGTGTTGACGTCGGGATGCCACTGCTGGGCGAGCTTGCGGAAGGCGCTCTTGATCTCGGCGTCGGATGCGGTCCGCTCGACGCCGAGGATCACGTAGAAGTCGCGCTCTGTCGTGGCCACGGAGTCGAAGGATACGGGAGGTCGACGCCCACGGCAGGGATCGGATGGCTGAGACGAAAGTCCGGGCTTGCACCGGAGCGTCGCGGTGAGACGATACGGGGGCGAGCGGCTGGCACGACCGGCTGCCGCTCGGCGGCCGTGCGGACCCATCCTGCGCCGGGGTCGACGAACGACGTTCGTCATGCGCCCACCAGGTCCCGGGTCCCTCCCAGGCACGGAGCGCTCGCTTCGACACGACGGCTCCGGGAATCGAGGTCGGTATCGCGATGAGGACGGCACGCCGCTGGCCCATCGGACGAGGCCGCCCGGGTCATCGCCTGCTGGCCGTCGTCGCCATCGCCGCGATCACGATGGGCTGCGTCGCGGACACGTCATCGGCCACCCGGCCAGAGGCCGCACCCGCCGACGGCGGGGTCGCGCCGGCCGCGACGGCGGCATCGCTCGGCCCGACGACAGAGCCCGCATCACCCGCCGCGCCGTCCGTCGCCGCGGCGCCGACGCCGCGTCCCTTCGCCGCGGGCCCGTACGCCGACGCCAACGTGCCCATCCTCTACTACCACCATGTCCGGCCGCTCCCGACGGACTACCCGGGCTGGTCGACGGCAAGCAAGCTGCGGTTCACCACCTACGACACCCTGCCGTCGGCGTTCGCGGCTCAGCTCGACTGGCTCAAGGCCCACGGCTACACGACCATCCTGCCGCGCGATCTCATCGCATATTGGGACGATGGGGGGCATCTGCCGGTGCGGCCGGTGATCATCAGCTTCGACGATGGTTCGCGCGATTGGGTCACCCGCGTGCTGCCGATGCTCCAGGCGCACGGGATGGTCGCCGAGTTCTACCTGACGCTCGATGCGATCGCGCACGGCAACCTGACCTGGCCGGAGGTACGTCGCCTCGCTGCGGCCGGCAACGGCATCGGCGCCCACGACGTCCATCACGTCCAGCTGACCGGCATGGGAGGCAACCACGCGAGCGCGTCGGAAGCCACGATGTGGACCGAGGTCAGCGAGGCGCGCCGGATCATCGGGCTCAATGTCGGGATCTACCCGGATTCGATGGCCTACGTCGGCGGCGGGTACGACGCCACGCTCGAAGGACTGGTCCGCGAGGCGGGCTACACATCGGCCCGATCCATCAATCGCGGCGACGTGCAGGACCCGAACCGCCGCTACCGACTGCGCATCGTCCGGATCGGCGTCCACGACGATGTCGCCGATCTCCTCACGGGTGCCCTCGTCCCCGGTCTCCCGACGTTCACCGCGCGGATGGCCGGCGTCCCCGACAAGTAGGCGCGAGGGACGGACCCGGCGCCACGCTCCGGGCTACCATCGCCGTCGATGGATACGCCACGCCTCAGCGTCGCGGTGACGATCGATCACGACGCGATCTCCGATTCGATCCGCCGCGGCGACCCGCCGGTCAAGCTCAGCCACGGCGAGTTCGGGGCACGGGTCGGCATCAAGCGGATCCTCGCGCTGCTCGCCGATCGGGCGATCCCTGCCACCTTCTTCGTCCCCGGCCATTCGCTGACGACCTTCACCGACGACACCGACGCGATCCTCGCCGGTGGCCACGAGCTTGCCTGTCACGGCTGGTTCCACGAGGACTTCGCGGAGCTCGGCGCGGACGAGGCCCGCGACGTCCTGGCGCGATCCGTGGAGGCCGTCCGGGTCGTGACCGGTGCCGCACCGGCCGGGTTCCGGGCGCCGTACTGGTCACTCGGCGAGGCCACGCTCGGGCTGGTCGAGGCGGCCGGCTTCGTCTACGACTCGTCGCTCATGTCGGACGACTACGGTCTCTATCGGGTCCGCCACGGCGACCGCCATTCCCTGACCGGTGGCACGACCTGGGGCGTGGCGGGTTCGCTGGTCGAGGTGCCGGTCTACTGGGCGATGGACGACTGGCCGCACTTCGAGCCGGGCCCTGGCCGGTCGGGGCTCTCGGCACCGTCCGCGGTCCTCGAGATCTGGAGCGAGGAGCTGCGCTACGCGCACGAGCACGCGCCGGGCGGGCTGGTGATGGTCACCGTCCATCCCGAGTGCATCGGGCGCGGCCACCGGATGGCGATGCTCGAGCGCTTCATCGAGGCGGCGGCGATGCTCGAGGGCGTCTCCTTCGAGCGGCTCGACACCGTCGTCAGTCGCTGGTCGGCGGCGGGCGACTGAGGATCTCGCGGGCACGCCCGAGGACCGCGTCGAACATCGCCGGGGTCAATCGTCCCGTGAAGGTGTTCTGCTGGCTCGGGTGGTAGGAGCCGACGAGCCGGTACGGCCCGATCTCCGCCTCCGACACCGTGCCCGAACCGCGGGGTCGGGCGCACGACATGGCCGAGATCCGAGCAGGCCCGGAGCGCGGCATCCCAGCCGAACCTCCCGAGCGCGACGACCACGCGCACCTCCGACAGGAGATCCAGTTCCCGGACGAGGAACGGCGCGCAAGCATCGCGCTCCTCGATCGTGGGCTTGTTGGCCGGCGGCGCGCACCGGACGGCGGCCGCGATGTAGACGTCGGTCAGGGTCAGGCCGTCGTCGGCGCGCCGCGAGGCGGGCCGGTCCGCCAGGCCCACGCGATGGAGGGCCGCCCACAGGAAGTCGCCAGACGCGTCCCCGGTGAACACCCGGCCCGTCCGGTTCCCGCCGTGCGCCGCCGGCGCGAGGCCGAGCAGCAGGATCCGTGCATCCGGGTCGCCGAAGCCCGGGACCGGCCGTCCCCAGTACGTCTCGTCGCGGAACCGACGCACCTTCTCGCGGGCGACCTGCTCGCGCCAGGAGACGAGTCGCGGGCAACGCCGGCATTCGACGATCTCCGCGGTCAGCGCCGCGAGCGCCGCCCGGTCGGTCACGCCGGCCATCCCTACTTGAGCAGCAGCTTGTCGAGCCGCCGCGAGGTCACGGCCAGTCCGACGAACCCCATGATCGACAGGTAAGCGACGTGGACCAGCAGGACCGGCGAGATCACCCCGACCGTCAGCGAGCGGATGAGGTCCACGCCCTGGTAGAGCGGCGTCAGCCGGACGAACACTTGGAGCGCCTCCGGATAGGCGTCGATCGGGTAGAACGTGCCGGAGAACAGGAACATCGGCAGCACGACGAGCTGGATCAGGTCGAAGTCCTGCCAGGTCTTCATGAACGAGGTCGCCGCCATCCCGATCGCCCCGAACGCGAACCCGACGAGGAGCGCCGCCGGGACGGCGAGGAGCGCCCACGGCGAGACGAACAGGCCGAGGACGACGATGACGGCCATGAACCCGACCGCGTAGAGCCCGCAGCGGATGAGCGCCCAGCCGAGCTCGCCGAGCGCGATGTCGCCGGGCGACAGCGGCGTCGACAGGATCGCCGAGAAGGTCTGGTCGTAGTTGAGCTTGAAGAAGAAGTTGAACGTGCTCTCGGTGATCGCGCCGTTCATCGCGGCGCTGGCGAGGAGCGCAGGGGCCACGAACTGCTGATAGCTGATCGGGGCCCCGCCGGGTCCCGGGATCGTCCCGATCAGCGCGCCCAGCCCGAAGCCGATCCCGAGCAGGTAGAAGAGCGGCTCGAAGAAGCCCGACAGCAGGACCATCCAGCCGTGCTTGTAGACATACAGGTTCCGCTCGATCAGCCGCATCGAGCGACGGCCGCCGATGCTGAAGACGGGGGCCACCCGCAGCGCCGTCATCCGCGGATCAACCGGCGCTCGATCGTCCGGGTGAAGAGATAGGCGCCGAGGCCGGCCAGGGTCACGAGGTAGACCAGGTGGACGACCGCCGCGACCGGATCGTCTCCGATCGTACCCAGCGACAGGCTGCGCGTCAGCGCGACACCGTGATAGAGCGGCGTGAGCCAGGCCAGCGCCTGCAGGGCGGCCGGCAGTGACGTGATCGGAAAGAACGTCCCGGAGAACAGGAAGAGCGGGGTGATCCCGAACCGGAAGATGGTGGCGAATCGGTTCGGATTGTGCTGTGTCGCCGAGAACGCGGCGATCGGAGCGGCGAAGGCCATCCCGGTCAGGACCGCGGACGGCACGCACAGGACGACCAGCGGCGATTCGTAGGCGCCGAACACGACGATGACCGCGGTGAAGATCGCCGTCACGAGCGTGAGCCGGGCGGCGATCCACGCGAGGTTCCCGAGCGCGACGTCGCGCGGCGAGATCGGTGTCGCGTACATGGCGTGGAAGACCTTGTTCCAGATCAGCCCGCCGATGATCGGGTAGGTCGCCTCGAACGAGGCCGTCTGCATGGCGGTCGCGGCCAGCAGGCCGGGCGCGAGGAACACGAGGTACGGGACGCCGCCCAGCGCGGCGCCGTTCGAGACGTACGAGCCGAGGCCGAGGCCCATCGCCGTCAGGAATAGGACCGGCGAGATGAACGAGCTGAACAGCGACGACCGGTAGGTCCGTCGGTACGTGAGGAGGCGGTACTCGAAGACGCGACCAAGCATCGACATCGGGCGAGTGAGCGCCGTCATGAGCGCGCCTACTCGATCAACGAGCGCCCGGTCAGGCGCAGGAAGACGTCCTCGAGCGACGACCGGCGGACGAGGACGGTCTCGGGCTCGAGGCCGCGCTGGCGGACCGCGACCGCCGCCGCCTCGCCGTCGTTGGCGTAGAGCAGGACGCGATCCGGCAGGTGCTCGATCCGGTCGGCGATCCCGTCGAGCCGGCCGTCGAGGGTCTCGGCGACGCCGGGTGGGAAACGCAGCTCGGTCACCTCCCGGGTCGAATAGCGCTCGATCAGCTCGCGCGGGCTCCCCTCGGCGACGATCCGGGCCTTGTCCATGACCACCAGCCGGTCGCACAGCTGCTCGGCCTCCTCCATGTAGTGCGTGGTCAGGACCAGGGTCACGCCCTGCTGCTTGAGGCGGTAGAGCCGGTCCCAGAGCAGGTGCCGGGCCTGCGGGTCGAGCCCGGTCGTCGGTTCGTCGAGGAGCAGGACCGTCGGCTCGTTGATGAGCGACCGGGCGATCGTCAGGCGCCGCTTCATCCCACCCGACAGGGGCTCGACCTGGTCGTCGGCGCGCTCGGTCAGCTGGGCGAACTCGAGCAGCTCGTCGGCTCGGCGCCGCACCTCGGCCCTCGACAGACCGAAGTAGCGCCCGTAGATCGACAGGTTCTCGCGCACCGTCAGCTCGACGTCGAGGGTGTCCTGCTGCGGGACGACCCCGAGGTGCGCCCGGATCTCGGGACCCTGGGTCGCGGGATCCATCCCCATCACCGTCAGCGTCCCGTCGCTGATCGGCGAGACGCAGCCGATCATCCGCATCGTCGACGTCTTGCCGGCGCCGTTCGGACCGAGGAAGCCGAACAATTCGCCGCGCGCGACGTCGAAGTCGACCGCGTCGACGGCCACGAACGCACCGAACCGCTTGGTCAGTCCGCGGGCACGGATAAGCGGCGTGGAGGGTGTCTCCGGCATGGGGGCGCATCGTACCGCAGGACGGTTCGACCGGGTCCTGTCCCGCGGCGAAAACCTGCTACTATGCGGTAGCGAATCGAACCTCGGTGCGTTCCGAGTCATTGTGAGGCAGACGATGGCCACGATCCCGGCACCCGTCACGAAGCTGCTCGATGCGGCGCTCGTCGGCGAACTCACCGTCATCGACGCGGGCGGTCGCCCGGTCACCTACCCGCTCATCCCGCTCCGGGACGGTGAGCGGATCTACATGACCTCCTCGACGCTGTTCAGCCGAAAGCTCGAGCACATCCGCGGCAACCCGAAGGTGTCGCTGTCGATCACCGATCCCGTCGCCGTCGGTGGCGGGCTCGATCGCGTGACGATCCAGGGCGACGCCCGGGTGATCGAGGACGATCCGCACGTCGGCTGGGAACGGCTCCTCCCGATCTGGGAGCAGAAGGAACCCGCGATCGTGTCGTTCCTCAAGGTCCGGGTCGCTCTGCCCCTCTTCTTCGAGCGCGCTCTCATCGAGATCACCCCGCGCCGCGTCCTGTACTGGGCGGACGGCGACACGACGAACGCGCCGCTGTCGGTGGTCGTCGGACAGGAGGCGGCGTGATGCGCAGCACACCCGAGCTCGACGCAGCGACCGGCCTCGAGAAGCTGGCCGGCTATCCCTATCAGATCCTGACCTGGGTCGACGAGGCCGGCTATCCGGTCAGTGTCGCGGTCGACGCACGGATCGACCCGATCGGTCGGACCGCACGGTTCGAGGCGCCGGCCGGGTTGACCGTGCCGACCGATCGCGAGGTCTCGCTCACCGGCTCGCACATCCGGCCGCAGCCGGGCTACGGCTACGACGAGCGCCGGCACGTGACGGTCTGGGGCCCGGCGACGGTCTCGGGCTCGACGGTCACGGTCTCGGGGGGGACGGCCTGGGGCTGGGACGAGGCCGAGGTCTCCTTCTTCGAGTACTCGGAGCGCTCCGTCGGGAAGTCGCGCAAGTATTTCGATGCCCTCTCCGTCGAGCGCGGGACGCCGGTCCGGCCGCGGCTGTCGATCGGGTTCCTGACCCTGCGCACCACCCGCCTGCCGTTCCTGACCGCGACCCTCGTGCCGGTCGTGCTCGGCATCCTGATCGCTGCGTCGCACGGGTTCTTCGACCTCGGCGCGGCGCTGCTGACGATCATCGGCGCCTCGTTCGTGCAGCTCGGCCTCAACGTCGCGAACGACGTGTTCGACACGATGTCCGGCGCGGACGACGCGAACGTCACGCCGACCCAGTTCTCGGGCGGGTCGCGGGTCATCCAGTACGGCCTCGTCAGCCTGCGCCAGATGGCGACGCTGTCGACCGTCTTCTACGTGCTCGCCGGCGTGATCGGGCTGATCCTGCTCGCGACCCACGGCTCGACCGCGCTGCTCGTCATCGGGGTCGTTGGCTTCATCGTGAGCCTCGGCTACACGGCGCCACCCCTCAAGTTCGTCTACCGCGGACTCGGCGAGATCGCCGTGGCGCTCGGGTTCGGGCCGCTGATGCTGCTCGGCGCGTATGTCGTGCAGACCGGCGGGGCGCTGGCATGGGAGCCATTCGTGGCGTCGATCCCGGTCGCGCTCCTCGTCTCGCTGATCCTGTACGTCAACGAGATCCCGGACCGGCGCAGCGATGCGCGGGCGGGAAAGCGGACGCTGCCGGTGCGGTTCTCGCCGACGACCATCATCACCGGCTACAACGTCGCGGTCGCGGCGGCGATGGTCGTGCTCGTGGCGGGGGTGATCGTCGGCGTGCTGCCGATCCCGGTCCTGCTGATGCTCGTCACGATCCCGCTCGCGCTCAAGGTCTCGCGCGGCCTCGCCCCCAACTACGAGAACCCATACGGCCTGATGGCGATCATGGGCACCAACGTCCAGCTCCACCTGCGCGCCGGGCTGCTCCTGCTGACGGCCTACGGCATCGTCCTGGTCGTCGGAGCAGTGGCACCGACGGTGAGCCTCTTCGTCCGCTGAGGCGCTACGATCGGCCGACCGGGTCAACCCAGACGATCTGACGGAGCCCATCGCCCATGCGCATGCTCGCCCGCCCCATCGGTCTCGGCCTCGCCGCCCGCGGCGACGTCGAGGAGGTCGTGAGCTGGGCGCGCCAGGCGCGCGACCAGGGCCTCGATTCGGTCTGGGTCCACGACAGCTACTTCGAGCGCGACGGGGTCAGCTTCACGACCGCGATCGCGCTGGCCATCGCGCTCGACGACGACGGCGACGAGGCCGGGTTCCGGGTCGCGCTCGGGGCCGCCAACCCGTTCACCCGTCATCCGGTCGTCCTGGCGATGACGGGCTCGGCGCTCGACGAGATCCTGCCCGGCCGGTTCGTGCTCGGGCTCGGGACCGGGCTCCCGCTGCGGCTCAAGCAGATGGGGATCCCGTACGAGCCCGACGCCGCGGTCGCGGGCGTCTCGGCCGCGATGGACACGATCCGCGCGCTGTGGGCCGGCGAACGGATCCCGTCCGCCATGGAGGGCCTCCCGCCGATCCAGCCGATGTTCCCGCCGACCCACCGGATCCCGATCGTCATCGCCGCCTATCGCAAGGCGTTCGTCGAGCTGGCCGGCCAGAAGGCCGACGGCTACCTCGCGCGTCCCGCCGAGTCGATCCCGTCGCTGCGCGGGATCCTCGAGCGGCTGCACGCGTCGGCGGTCGCGGCCGGCCGCGACCCGGGCTCGATCGAGACCGCGGGCTACCTGCTGTCGCTCGTCGACAAGACGCGCCGCGAGGCGCTCAACCGGGCCAAGCGCGAGCCGTTCGTCATCTACATGATGTCGGTCCTGTCCGACGTGTCGCTCGGCCGCGCCGGGTTCGACCGGGAGCTGCGCGACAGGATCGCCGCGGCCTGGCGCGCCGAGGACTTCACGACCGCCGGCAACCTCATCCCCGACGAGCTGCTGGACGCGTTCATGCTGTGCGGCACGCGCGAGGACGTGGCGGCGGGCGCGATGGCGTTCCACACGGGCACCGGGCTCCACCTGCCGCTCCTCCAGCCGGTCCTCCAGGAGGATCGACAGATCGACGAGCTCATCGCGGCGGCGGCGATCTACGCCTCCATCCCGGACCGATCGCCGGTCGTCGAGCCCGGTTCGCCGGTCCCGGTCGGTCGGGGTCGGCGCCGTCGGGTCCGTGACGGGCGGCGTCGCGGCGGGCGCAGCGGTCGGCGCCGTGACCCTCAGCCTCGCCGACGACCGGCAGCTCGGTGCGGGCGACCGGGCGCGCCGCCGGGCCGGGGCGCTGTACGAGATCCTGCGGCCGTTCGCGTTCACGGCGTCGGTGATCCCGGTCCTCGCCGGCGCCGCGCTGGCCTGGGTCAACGAGCTGTGGAACTGGGCGCCGTTCATCGCCGCGTTGCTCGGCGCGGTCTTCCTCCACGCGGGCACGAACATCGTCAACGAGGTCTACGACGTCCGGAAGGGCGTCGACACGATCACCAGCCCGCGCGCCAGCCACGCGATCGTGAAGGGCCGCATGCGTGAGCGGACGGCGCTCCTGATCGCCGGGACGTTCTTCGTCCTGGCCGTCGTCGTCGGGCTCTACCTCGTCTGGCTGCGCGGTCCGGCCATCGTCGTGCTCGGGCTCCTCGGGCTGGTCGGTGGCTGGGGCTACACGGCGCCCCCGCTCGAGTACAAGAACCGGGCGTTCGGGGTGCCGATCGTCTTCCTGCTGATGGGCCCGCTGATGGTCGAGGGCGCGTACTTCGCGGTCAGCGGCGAATGGTCGCTGACCGCGCTGGTCCTGTCGATCCCGGTCGGGATGCTGGTGGCGGCGATCCTCCACGGCAACGAGTGGCGCGACATCCGCGAGGACAGCCGGGCGGGCATCTCGACGATCTCCGCCCGGATCGGTCGGCGCTGGGCGCACTACGGGTACGTGGCACTCGTCCTGGGCGCCTACATGGTCCTCGCGCTGTCGGTCATCGCCGGCGTCCTGCCGGCCTGGACGATGCTCGCGATCCTGTCGCTGCCGTTCCTCGCCGCGGTCATCCGCTCCGCCGAGCTCGGCGCCACGGGCCAGGCTCGCGCGATCGCGATGATCGACCTCCAGACGGCGCGGCTCCACCTCGCCTTCGGGTCGCTGCTCGTGCTCGGTCTCGTCCTCTCGCGGGTCGCCGGTGGCTGACGAGTCGCGGGCGCGTCGCGAGGTCCTGCCGGGAGCGCTCGTGCTCGGGCTGGTCCTCGCCCAGGGTTGGTTCGCGGCGACGTTCCGCGGGCCACGCGACAGGTTCTGGCACCGGATGACGATGACCGGGCTGAACCTCGGCGGGCTCGCTCTGCTGACCTCCCGGCCCGCCCGGCGGACCCGCATCGGCCCGGCCGAGGTGGCGATGGGGCTCGCCTCGGCCGCCACGCTCTACGCCACGTTCCGGGTCGGCGACGTCTTCGCGCGACGCTTCGTCCCGGGTGGGGACGCGCAGATCCGCGACATCTACACGCTCCGGACGATCCGGCCGAAGGAGGAGATCGCAACCAGGCTGGCGACCGTCATCGGCCCGGCCGAGGAGCTCTTCTGGCGCGGCCTGGTGCAGGAGGCTCTGATGGCCCGCTACGGGCGGTGGGCGGGAGCGGCGGTCGCGGCCGCGGCCTACGGCGGCGTCCACATCGTGACCGGGAACTTCACCCTCTTCGGCGCGGCCGGGATCGCCGGTGCGCACTGGTGCGCGCTGTACGCAGCCGGCGTGCCGCTCGGGGCGCTGGTGGTCAGCCACGTCACCTGGGACGTCTGGATCTTCCTGGTCCAGCCGACGGGTGAGGTCACCCCGGTCTCGCCGGCGGGGGTTGCCGCCGCCTGATCGAGTCAGCCAGGGTGTCTGGGGCCTACAGCCCAGGAACCCCGCCCCGGGATCGAAACGGCCCGCGGGGTCACCCGCGGGCCGTCACTGATCGGCGATGCTCGTCGGTGGCCTAGACCTCCTTGAACTCGCCCTCGACCGTCTCCTCGTCGGCGGCACCGTCACCGGCGCCACCCTCGGGCCCGGCGCCATCGTCTGGCCCGGCCCCGTCGGAAGACCCGTTGCCGGCCTCACCGGCCGACGCCGCCGCCTGGTAGGCCGCGGTCGAGACCCGCTGGAGGGTCTCGGCGAGCGAGGTCATGCCGGTCTTGACGGCATCCATGTCGGAGCCCTTCAGCGCCTCGCGGAGCGACTCGATCTTGTTCTCGACCTCGAGCTTGTCGTCCGAGGCGACCTTGTCCCCAAGGTCCTTGATCGCGCGCTCGGCCTGGAATGAGAGGGCCTCGGCCTGGTTCCGTGTCTCGACCTCCTCGCGCCGCTGCTTGTCCTCTTCGGCGTGCTCCTGGGCGTCGCGGACCATCTGGTCGACGGCGCTCTTGTCGAGCATCGACGAGGCGGTGATCCGGACCTGCTGCTCCTTGCCGGTCGCCCGGTCCTTGGCCTTGACGTCGAGGATGCCGTTGGCATCGATGTCGAACGTCACCTCGATCTGGGGGATCCCCCGCGGGGCCGGCGGGATGCCGTCGAGGATGAACCGGCCGAGGGTCTTGTTGTCCGCCGCGAAGTCGCGCTCGCCCTGGAGGACGTGGATCTCGACCTGCGACTGCGAATCGGACGCGGTCGAGAAGACCTGCGACTTCGAGGTCGGGATGGTCGTGTTCCGCTCGATCAGCTTGGTCATGACCCCGCCGAGGGTCTCGATGCCGAGCGACAGCGGCGTCACGTCGAGGAGCAGGACGTCCTTGACGTCACCGGCCAGGACGCCCGCCTGGATCGCGGCGCCGATGGCGACGACCTCGTCCGGGTTGACGCCCTTGTGCGGCTCCTTGCCGCCGAACATGGCCTTGACCGCCTCGACCACCGCCGGCATCCGGGTCATGCCGCCGACGAGGATCACCTCGTCGATGTCGGCCGGCTTGAGCCCGGCGTCCTTCATGGCCGCGAGCACCGGGCCCCTGGTCTTGTCGACCAGGTCGTTGACGAGGTCCTCGAGCTTCGCCCGGGTGAGCGTCATGACGAGGTGCTTCGGGCCGCCGGCGTCGGCGGTGATGTACGGGAGGTTGATCTCGGTCGAAGCGGTCGTCGACAGCTCGATCTTCGCCTTCTCGGCTGCCTCCTTGAGGCGCTGGACGGCCTGCTGGTCCTTGGACAGATCGATGCCCTGGTCCTTCTTGAACTCGGCCAGCAGCCAGTCGATGACGCGCTGGTCGAAGTCGTCGCCGCCGAGATGGGTGTCGCCGTTGGTCGCCTTGACCTCGAAGACGCCCTCGCCGAGCTCGAGGATGGAGATGTCGAAGGTGCCGCCGCCGAGGTCGTAGACGGCGATCTTCTCGTCGCCCTTCTTGTCGAGCCCGTAGGCGAGCGCCGACGCGGTCGGCTCGTTGATGATCCGCTTGACGTCGAGACCGGCGATCCGCCCGGCGTCCTTGGTCGCCTGGCGCTGCGTGTCGTCGAAGTAGGCGGGGACGGTGATGACCGCCTCGGTGATCTTCTCGCCGAGATAGGCCTCCGCGTCGGTCTTGAGCTTCTGGAGGATCATCGCGCTGATCTCCGGCGGCGTGTAGACCTTGCCGTCGGCGAGCTTGACGGCGACGCCGTCGCTCTTGGGATCCTTCTCGACCGTGTACGAGACGAGCTTGGCGCTGCGCTTGACCTCCGGATCGTCCCAGCGACGGCCCATGAAGCGCTTGATCGAGTAGACGGTGTTGGTGGGGTTCGTGACTGCCTGGCGCTTGGCCAGCTGGCCGACCAGTCGCTCGCCGGTCTTGGTGAAGGCGACGACCGACGGGACCGTCCGACCGCCCTCGGCCGATGCGATGACGGTCGGCTCGCCGCCCTCCATGACGGCCACCACGGAGTTCGTCGTGCCGAGGTCGATGCCGATGATCTTGCCCATGTCGATGGATGCTCCTCTTGGGTCTGTGGTCAGTCGTTGGTGTCGTTGGTGGTGGCCACAGCGACGAGCGCCGGGCGGATGACGCGGTCCCGCAGGCGGTAGCCGCGCCGAATCTCGTCCACGATCTCGCCGTCGGCCCGGCCGGTGCCGGGGACATTGGTGATCGCCTCGTGCTCGCGGGGATCGAACGGTCGGCCGGGCGACGCGTCGATGGCGGTGACGCCCTCGCTCTCGAGCAGCTGCCGGAGCTTGCGGTCGATGGCCGCGATGCCCTCGAACCAGGGGTCGTCCGCGATCGATGCCGGCCGGGTCTCGATGGCGCGGTCGAAGTCGTCGGCGAGGGTCAGGACCTTGCGGATGAGGTCTTCGCCGGCGAGGCCCAGATCGCGCATCCGCTCCTCGCTCGTGCGCCGCTTGAAGTTCTGGAACTCGGCGCGTTCGCGCTGCAGGGCGAGGAGGTACTCGTCGGCGGTCGCACGGGCGCCGTCGCGTTCGTCGGTCAGCGCCTCGATCTGGGCGAGCAGGGTCGTCGGCGAGATGTCGATCTCGGCGGTCCGCTCCTCCGCCCGCGTGCGCTTGCGCTCAGGCATAGAGGTGGTCGACCAGCTCGTTCATGAGGCCGGACACGAACCCGACCGTGCCGATCGCCTGGGAGTAGGACATCCGCGTCGGCCCGAGCACGCCGACGACGCCGATGGCGCGGCCGGGGCGCCCGTACGGCGCGAGGACGAGAGAGACGTCACGCATGTCGAGCGGCTGGTTCTCGTGCCCGATGAACACCTGGACACGACCCGCGCCGGCCACGTTGCCGACCAGCTGGCCGAGATAGGCGCGGTTCTCGAGGGCCGAGAAGACGCGCCGGAGCTTGTCGCTCTGGGCGAACTCGGGTGCCGCCATGACATTCAGCAGCCCGTCGCTGAAGACCTCCTCGATGGCGGCCGAGTCGTACTCCCGGACGACCTTGACCGCCCGCTCACCGACGCGCCGGGCGAGGCTTTCGACCGGGTCGTCGTCGCGGAGCGAGGTCAGGCGCGCGGTGGCACGGACCGCGGTCGTCCCCGACAGCTGCTCGTTGAGGATCGCGGCGACCGCGTTGAGCGTCGGCTGGTCGATCGACTCGTCGGCATCGAGCGTGATGAGGGCCTGCTTGATGGCGCCCTCCTGCAGGACGAGGATGAGGCTGGCCATCCGCTCGTTGATGGCCACCAGGTCGACCCGGCGGATGTGCGCGTCGCGGGGCTTCGCCGGCGTGGCCAGTCCCGCCGAGCGGGTCACCGAGGCGAGCGTCGTGGCGGCGAGCCGGAACCAGTGCTCGCTGGCGAACTCGACCTGGCCGAACTGATGTCGGATCATGAGCTGCTCGACCGCCGGGAGCGGGACGGCCTCCACGATCGACTCGACGTAGAAGCGGTAGCCGGCGTCCGTCGGCAGGCGCCCGGCCGACGTATGCGGATGGGTCAGCAGGCCGTTGGCCTCGAGCTCGGCGAGGATGCTGCGGACCGTCGCGCTGGACACGCCGAGGCGATAGCGCTCCACGAGCGCCTGGCTGCCGACCGGGGTCGCGGTCGTGACGTATTCCTCGATGACGGCCCGAAGGATCGCCTGCGTGCGAAGGTCCAGGGGGCCGAGTGGGCGACGATTCCGACGCGCCAAGGGCCGATCTCCCAACTGGTTAGCACTCGATGGTGGAGAGTGCTAACGTGCTGCGAGGCATCGTAGCAGCCCCGGGGACGGGGTGTCAACGGATGGCCGGCGGCCCGACTGCACCGCCTGCCGGCCGGGTACGATGGGACCCATGACCGAGGGCTCCGCCGAGGCCGCCGCGGTCAGAGCAGGCGGCTGAAGAGCTCGTTCGAGAGCAGCCGGCCGGTGGTCGTCAGGACGATTCGATCGTCCTCGGTGACGGTCGAGCAGCTCCGCGGCGAGCGCCCAGCCGAACACGTCCGCGAGGGGCGGCTCGTGGGCGGCCGCCAGCGGCACGCCCCGGTCGGTGCGGAGGCCGAGGATGACGGTCTCGGCTGCCGCCATCGCCGGGTCGATCGCCTCGGAGCCACCGGGCGGAAGGCGCGCGGGCCCGCCGTCGGCCGGGACCAGGGCGGCCACGTACCCGTCGAGGCGCGCCGCGTTCCAGCGGCGCGTGACGCCATCGAACGCGTGCGCACCGGGACCGACCGCCTCGTACGGCCGCCGCTCCCAGTAGACGAGGTTGTGCCGGCTCTCGTGGCCGGGTCGCGCCCAGTTGCTGATCTCGTAGCCGCGCCAGCCGTCCTCGGCCAGCCGGTGGACGGCATGGTGGTACTGGGCCGCGGCGCGATCCTCGTCCTGACCCGGACGCGCGGCGGCCCGCCAGCGGCGCGCGCCGGCGGTGGTCGGCAGATGGTCGCCGCCAGGGCCGGTCAGCCCCTCGGCGTCGGGGTCGTCGAGCGTGAGCGCATAGAGCGACAGGTGGTCGGGCGCGAGCGCGAGCGCCGCCTCGAGCGTCTCGATCCAGTCCGCCAGCGAGGCGTCGGGGGCGTCGTACAGCAGGTCGAGGCTGACCGACCCGATCCCGGCCGCGCGGGCACCGGCCACCGCGTCGGCGACATCAGCCGCACGATGGCGCCGGCCGAGCCGGCGGAGCGCGGGGTCGGACATCGCCTGCGCGCCGATCGAGAGCCGGGTGACCCCGGCCGCTCGAAGCGCCCCGGCGTCGCCACGCTCGTCCGGGCCAGGGTTCGCCTCGAGCGTGACCTCGGCGCCGGCCCCGACGCCGAAGCGGTCGCGGACCTTCGCGAGGAGCCCGGCGACCGTGGCGGCGGGCAGGAGCGACGGCGTGCCGCCGCCGAGGTAGACGGTCTCGAGCGGCGGCCGTGCCCGCCCGAACGTCGCGTCGAGGGCGTCGGCGCGCAGGTCGAGCTCGGTGTCGAGCGCGGCGACGACGGCCTCGACCCGCGCCTTCGGCCCACGCGCGGCGGCCCCGGCGTACACCACGAAGTCGCAGTACGGGCAGAGCGAGACGCAGAACGGGATGTGGAGGTAGAGCGCGACCGGCGGATCCGCGGGGATGGTCGACGTCTCGTTCACCGGTCTCGCGAGGCCGACTCCCGCGATCCGATGACGCGCCAGCCCTCGGGCGGCCGACGGCGCTTCTCGATCTCCTCCACCTCGCGGCCGCGCGGCTTCGTCTGCCCGGTGTGCCCGGTGCACAGGAAGACCGCGAAGCGCGTGATGGCATGGCCGAGGAAAGCTGCCGCGATGCCGCCGGTCACGACCGTCAGCCAGCCGCCGATCAGGCCCATCCCCATCGTCAGGACGAGCAGGTAGCGATCGCGGCCAGGCGCCCCGAGCCGCGTCGTGAGCGTGTAGATGATGGCCTGGATGAGGTTCGCCAGGGTCGGGTTGACGCCGGCCACGAGGAGCAGCCCGAACAGGGCGCCACGGAACGCCGCCTCGTCGATGAACGCGGTGGCCGTCGAGTTGAGCAGTGCGCCCGGGTACGACCACGGTTCCGGGAAGCGGATGCGGTGATAGCGGTACGTCGCGAAGCCGACCGCGACGACGATCCCGATCAGGCCGTAGGCGAGGCCGCCGAGCACGGCACCGAGCCGGTTGCCCGAGCCGAGGAAGAGGTCCGCCTGGGGGGATGGATGGATGTACAGGATGGCGATCGCGATCGCGAAGCCGAGGCCGTACCAGCCCAGCCGGCGCCGGATGCGCGGCTGTTCGCCGTCGCGGGTCGCCTCGTAGTACTCGGCCGTCCCGAACTTCTCGGCGTCCAGGCGGAGCAGGATCAGGAGCAGGGTCAGCCCGACCGTGATCAGCGACCGCGCGAGCGTGATGAAGTCGTCCACGCGGGCGGTCCTACGCCTCGTCCATCCGGAGCATCGCCAGGAATGCCTCCTGCGGGATCTCGACCGAGCCCACCCGCTTCATGCGCTGCTTGCCTTCCTTCTGCTTCTCGAGCAGCTTGCGCTTCCGGGTGATGTCGCCACCGTAGCACTTGGCGAGGACATTCTTCCGCATCGCCCGCACCGATTCCCGGGCGATGACGTTGGAGCCGATCGCGGCCTGGATCGGGATCTCGAACATCTGGCGCGGGATCAGCTGCTTCAGCCGCTCGGTGAGGGCGCGACCGGTGGACTGGGCGCGGTCGCGGTGGACGATCAGCGACAGGGCGTCGACCGGCTCGCCGTTGACCAGGATGTCGACCTTGACGAGGTTCGCCGGCCGGTAGCCGAGCTCCTCGTAGTCCATCGAGGCGTAGCCCTGGCTGCGGCTCTTGAGCTGGTCGAAGTAGTCGATGATCAGCTCGGCGAGCGGCATCTCGAAATGGAGGACGACCCGGGTCGGGTCGAGGTACTCCATGGTCATGAACTCGCCCCGCCGGTTGGTCGACAGCTCCATCAGCGGCCCGATGTAGCCGGCTCGGCGTCACGACGCTGAGCGTGACCCACGGCTCCTCGATGGTCTCGATGTCGCCGGCGTTCGGGAGCAGCGCCGGGTTGTCGACGACGACCGTGCCGCGGCCGAGCATCAGCTGGACGTGGTACTCGACCGACGGCGCCGAGGCGATGAGGTCGAGCGAGAACTCGCGCTCGAGGCGTTCCTGGACGATCTCCATGTGGAGGAGGCCGAGGAACCCGCAGCGGAACCCGAACCCGAGTGCGACCGAGCTCTCTGGCGCGTAGGTGAAGCTCGCGTCGTTGAGGTGGAGCTTCTCGAGGGCGTCGCGAAGGAGCGGATAGTCCTCGCCGCTGACCGGGTAGATCCCGGCGAAGACGAGGCTCTTGGCGGCCTGGTAGCCGGGGAGCGGCTCCGCGGCCGGCCCGACGACGGTCGTCACCGTGTCGCCGACCTGGGCGTCGCGGACGCTCTTCAGCCCGGTCGCGACGTAGCCGACCTCGCCGGCCACCAGCTGGTCGACCGGCACGAGCTGCGGACGGAAGACCCCGAGCTCGAGCGGGTCGGCGACCGCACCGCTGGCCATCAGCCGGACCGCCTGGCCGTGGCGCAGCGTGCCCTGCGCCAGCCGGACGTAGACCACGACACCCTTGTAGGCGTCGTAGTGGCTGTCGAAGATGAGGCCCTTCAGCGGCTTCGCCGGGTCGCCCTTGGGCGCCGGGATGCGCGCGACGATCGCCTCGAGGATCTCGGCCACGCCGGTCCCGTCCTTGGCCGAAGCGAGGATGACCTCCTCGCGCGGGATCGCAAGGACGTTCTCGAGCTCGTCCATGATCGCCTCGGGGTCGGCCGAGGGCAGGTCGATCTTGTTGAGGACCGGGATGAGGGTGAGGTTCTCGCGCAGCGCGAGGTGGACGTTGGCGAGCGTCTGGGCCTCGATGCCCTGCGTGGCGTCGACCACGAGGATCGCGCCCTCGCAGGCCTGGAGGCTGTGGCTGACCTCGTAGGCGAAGTCGACGTGGCCGGGCGTGTCGATGAGGTTGAGCCCGTAGACCAGGCCGTCACGGGCCGTGTACTCGAGGCGTACCGCGCGCGCCTTGATCGTGATCCCCTTCTCGCGCTCGAGGTCCATCGAGTCGAGGACCTGGCTCATCATCTGGCGCCCCTCGATCGTGTGCGTCATCTCGAGCAGCCGGTCGGCGAGCGTGGACTTGCCGTGGTCGATGTGGGCGATGATCGAGAAGTTGCGCAGGCGTTCCTGGGGGATGGTCACGAGGCGGCAGTGTAGCGGTCGGAGGGCCGCAGGATCCCTGATCGACCACCACCTTGCTCCCCGAGTCGCCCGCAGTCATGCTCACGTCGATGATCACATCCGACGAGATCCGTCTGTACGCTCTCGACGGAGGTCGGATCGAGGCGACCGGCTCCGACGCGGCCGAGATGTCCGATGACGGCGCGTACGCCGGTCGCATCCTGGACATGCCGGTCCCCTGCTTCCTGATCCGGCATCCGGATGGCGACCTGATGTGGGACACGGGCATGTCGCCGACCCGGACCGACCTCGGAGAGTGGGCCACGCCCGGACCGAGCCTCGTCGACCAGCTCCGGCTCCTCGGCCTGGCACCGGTGGACATCCGCTTCCTGATCGGTGTCGCACGGCCACTGGGACCACTCGGGCAACGCGGGGCTCTTCGCCGCGTCGACCTGGATCGTCAACGCCGACGAACGCGCGTGCATGTTCGACGACGAGAACCGCGCCTCGCCGTCGATGGACGACTACGGCGCGCTCGAGACCTCGGACACGCGCCTGATCAGCGACGATCACGATGTCTTCGGTGACGGATCGGTGGTCATCATCCGGGCGCCCGGTCACACGCCGGGCCACACGGTGCTCCTGGTCCACCTGCCCGAGGCGGGGCCGATCCTCCTGTCCGCCGACCTGTGGCACCTGGCGGAAAGTCGCCGGCACCGGCGGGTGCCGCCGTTCAATACGGACCGCGGGCAGACCCTGGCCTCGATGGACCGGGTGGAGGCCATCGTGGCGGCGACGGGCGCTCGCGTCATCATCCAGCACGAGCGCGCCGACTTCGACTCCCTGCCTCGGTTCCCGGCAGGTCTGAGCTAGTCGCGGTACTGGTCGGCGGCATCGTCCTTCCGGTACGCTGCGCTTCGACCAGAAGGGCCCCAGCAGGAGTCCGTCGTGACGTGTCCTGTCTGTCGAACCGAGAATCCGGTCGGCGCGAAGTTCTGCAATAGCTGTGGTAGTCGCCTCGTGGCGACCTGTCCGACCTGCGGGACGCCGACCCAGCCCGACGCCAAGTTCTGCGGGGAATGCGGGACGGCCCTCGGCGGATCGCCCGGGATCGACGCGCGGCCGGTCAGCGCCGGGTCGGTCGACGGCCGCGGACCCGCCGCCGCGTCCACCGAGCCCGTCGCCGAACGCCGCCACGTGACCATCCTCTTCGCCGACCTCGTCGGGTTCACGCCATTCGCCGAGGATCGCGATGCCGAGGAGGTCCGCGAGGTCCTCACCCGCTACTTCGACCTGGCTCGCGGGATCGTGGAGACCTACGGCGGCACGGTCGAGAAGTTCATCGGCGATGCGGTGATGGCCGTCTGGGGCACACCGGTCGCGCGCGAGGACGATGCCGGGCGGGCGGTCCGCGCCGCGCTCGATCTGGTCGAGGCCGTCCGGACCCTCGGACCGACCATCCAGGCGCGGGTCGGTCTCCTCACCGGCGAGGCCGCCGTCACCCTCGGCGCGACGAACCAGGGGATGGTCGCCGGGGACATCGTGAACACGGCCGCCCGCCTCCAGTCCGTCGCCGCGCCCGGCACGGTGCTGGTCGGCGAGACGACGTACCAGGCCGCCTCGGTGTCGATCGCGTTCGAACCCGCCGGCGAGCAGGCGCTCAAGGGCAAGACGAGTCCGGTCCCCGCCTGGCGCGCGTTGCGGGTCATCGGCGAACGCGACGGCCGAGGCTCCGGGGAGGCGCTCGAGGCGCCGTTCGTCGGTCGTGACGACGAGATCCGGCTGCTCAAGGACCTCTACCAGTCGACCAGCCGCGAGCGTCGGGCCCGGCTCGTGTCGGTCATCGGGCCGGCGGGCATCGGCAAGTCGCGCCTTGCCTGGGAGTTCGTGAAGTACCTCGACGGGATGATCGAGGACGTCTGGTGGCACGCAGGGCGATCGCCGGCGTACGGGGCAGGCATCAGCTTCTGGGCGCTCGGCGAGATGGTCCGCGGCCGCTGTGGCCTGGTCGAGACCGACGACGAACCGACCTCCCGGGCCAAGATCGCCGAGACGCTCGACGAGCACATCGCCGATCCGGAAGAACGGCGCTGGATCGAGCGGGCCTTCCTCGTCCTCTTCGGCTTCGAATCCGGGATGGCGACCGAGGAGCTCTACGGCGCGTGGCGGACGTTCTTCGAGCGCCTCGCGGAGTCGGGCCCGGTGGTCATGGTCTTCGAGGACTTCCACCATGCCGACACCGGCCTGGTGGACTTCGTCGACCACGTCATGGAGTGGTCGCGGAGCGTCCCGATCTTCGTCATGACGCTGGCCCGGCCGGACCTGCTCGACAAGCGGCCCGCGTGGGGCGCCGGCAAGCGCAACTTCACGTCGGTCTACCTCGAACCGCTGTCGACGGCGGCGATGCGGCAGCTGCTGGCCGGCCTCGTCCCGGGGCTGCCGGAGACCGCGCTCGCGTCGATCGTGTCGCGCGCCGACGGCGTTCCCGCTGTACGCCGTCGAGACCGTCCGGATGCTCGTCGCGGAGGGTCGGCTCGCCCTCGAGGGTGGGGCCTACCATCCGGTCGGCGACCTGACCACCGTCGCCGTCCCGGAGACACTGACGGCGCTCATCGCCTCGCGCCTGGACGCCCTGGAGCCGGGCGAGCGAGCCGTCGTGTCCGATGCCGCCGTCCTCGGGCAGAGCTTCACCCTGGCCGGGCTGTCGGCCGTCTCGGGGACCCCGGACGCGGACCTCGAGCCGATGCTCCGCCATCTCGTCCAGCGCGAGCTGCTCACCCAGGAGGTGGACCCGCGCAGCCCGGAACGCGGCCAGTACTCGTTCGTCCAGGCGCTGATCCGCGAGGTGGCCTACAACACGCTCGCCCGGCGGGATCGCAAGACGCGCCACCTGGCCGCGGCCCGGTTCTTCGAATCGCTGGGTTCCGACGAGCTGGCCGGGGCGCTCGCCAGCCATTACCTGTCGGCCCAGCAGAACGCCAGCGAGCCGGCCGAGGCGGACGCCCTCGCCGGCCAGGCGCGGATCGCGCTGCGCGGGGCGGCCGACCGCGCGATCGCGCTCGGATCCTACGAACAGGCGCTCGGCTTCCTGCGCATGGCCCTCATGGTCGCGACAGACCCGGCCGAGGAGGCGGACCTCCTCGAACGATTCGGACGGGCAGCCAACGAGTCCGCGCACCTCGAGGAAGCGGAGACCATGCTGCGGCGGGCGATCGAGCTCCGTCGCGAGCTGGGCGATCCGTCCGTGCTGGCCACCACCATCGTCCTGTTGGCGCGGACACTCACCGTCGGCTACCGGAGCGTGGAGGCGATCGAGCTGCTCGAACCGGCGATGGCTGAGCTGTCCGGGGTCGCCGACGAAGAGGCCGTGATCCGGCTTGGCTCGGCGCTGAGCAGCGCCTACGCCGCCCACCAGGAACCGGAGCAGGCGCTTCGGCTGTCGGACGAGTACATCGGGCGCGCAGAGCGACTCGACCTGGTGGATGTGGTGATCGATCTGATCCAGCGACGAGGGATGGTCCTCGGCGGGCTCGGCCGGACATACGAATCGATGGCCCTGACCAAGGGCGCGCTCGAGCTCGCGGAGTCGCGCGGCTTCGTCGACAAGGCGATGGTCTGCCGCTCCAACCTCGGCTTCCACCTGACCGAGCGCGATCCCGCGCAGGCCCTCGCCATGGACCGCGAGACGCTCACCGAGACGCGACGGCTCGGGATGCGCACGCGGATGCTCCTCGTCCTCGGCAACGCTTCGGAAGAGGCGCGCTACACCGGTGACTGGGACTGGGCGATCGGTGAGCTCGAGGCGCAGCTGATCGGCGAGCTCGATCGGATGGATCGGGCCTGGTACCTCGGCAACACCCTGGTGTTCCGGGCCTGGCGAGGCGAGGCGATCGACGACGACTGGGCGACCTGGGAGGCGCTGACCGAGGTCGACAACGACCCGCAGTCGCTCGCCGACTACGCCGACGTCCGCGCACTGCGGGCACTCGCCGACGGCCGCCTGGCGGACGCCCGCCGATTGTCGATCGAGTCGAACGACATGGTCGCCAGCCGGACGCCCAGCCGCCTGGCGGTCGCCGCCCGAGCGTCCCTGTGGTCACGGGACCGGGACGGCGCCGTCGCCGGCCTCGCCGCGCTCGACCTGCACCGGGATGCACGGCCCCGCCATCGAGCTTCGGCGCCTGACGATCCGTGCCGGGATCGCCGCGCTGGAGGCGCGGACCGCCGAGTCGGTCGCGATGTACCGCCAGGCACGCGAGGGTTGGCGCGATCTCGCGGCGCCCTGGGAAGAGGCGCTCACCGGGATCGACATGGCGACCCTGCTCGACCCGCGCGAGCCCGAGGTCCAGGCCGCCGCCATCCGCACGCGCGAGATCCTGGCCCGCCTCCGGGCTCGGCCATTCCTCGAGCGACTGGAGGCCGAGCTCGCGGCGGCCGAACCGCCGGCGGCTCCGCGGGCCGCCGAGACAAGCGAGCGAACGACCGCCTGAGTCGGTCTAGCCGACGGTTTCGGCCGGCTCGGGCGCCTGGGGTGGCGCTTCGATCGGTGCGCGGAGCTCGCGCAGCGACTGCTGGTCGACCCCGGCCAGCCTCGGCAGGTCGGCACTGCTGGTGCGGACCAGCCGCTCGGTCATCGCATCGAGCACCAGCTGGCTGATCTGCGGCTCGGCCATCAGCGCCCGGAGCGCCGGCTCGGTGACCTCGAGCAGCGTCGATGGCTGCTCGGCCACGACGTCGGCCGTCCGGAGGCTGCCGGTCAGGGCGGAGATCTCGCCGAAGAAGTCACCCTCGCCCATCGACGACAACGGTCGGTATGAGCCGTCGGCCAGCGGGATGCCGGCCCCGGTCCGCCCGGACAGGACGAAGTACGCGGACGTCCCGGGCTCGCCGTGGTGGATGATCGTCGAGCCGGTCGGCGCATCGAACACCGTGGCGTGGTTCGCCAGCTCGGACCGGACCCGCATCGACAGCGAGGCGACCGCCGGCAGGACGCCCGCGAGCACGTCGACATCGCCGAGCGTCGCCGGACGGGCCGGTCCAAGGCCCGGACCGGTCGGCGCCGCTCGCAGCAGGCTGAGGGTCCGCCGCCACTCTGCGGCCGGCTGGTGGAGTCCCGGGAGCAGCAGGCACGCCACCCCGGCCACGATGAGGACGACCGAGGCGACGACGATCAGCAGACGGATGTCGATGACGTCGGCCAGCCCGGCGGCGGCCATGCCCGTGATGAACAGCACGTTGCGGGCGACCGAGAAGGCGCTCGAGACCCGCCCGCGCATCTCGCGCGGCGTGTAGCGCTGGATGATGAGCCGTCGCGCGACGGTCGAAGGCGAATTGAGGAACCCGGTGATGGTCACGAGCAGGATCGCCACCGGGACCGAGTCGGCAAGGCCGTACATGACGCCGAAGATGCCCATCCCGGCGAAGCTGATCGCCAGCCACTGGCCTTCGCGGATCCGGTCGATGTAGCCCGCGAGGATCAGGCTGCCGGCGACGAACCCGAGCGAGGTGAACGCCTCCTGGAGCCCGTACTCGAACTCCGTCGCGTGCAGCTGGTCGATCGCGAACGGGAGCAGCAGGACGTTCCACAGGCCGAACCCGAACAGGACCGGGGCGGACACGATGAACAGGGATCGGAGCGCCGGCATCCCGGCGAGGTGCCGGGCACCCGGCCCGTAGGTTCTCGATGACGACGGCGACCGTCGCCTCGCCCTCCACCGGCAGCTTCGGGACGATGACCCGGGCGATGAGCAGCGCCGAGAACAGGAAGGTCAGCGCATCGAGCCAGAACGCCCATTCGATGGGCATCGTGGACGCGATGAACCCGGACGCGGCGAACCCGACGGCGGTCGATCCGAACGAGCTGATCGACATCATCGAGTTGGCGGCCGCCAGCTCCTCCTCCGGGGCTACCTCGGGCAGCACGGCGTCGCTGGCGGGCTCGAAGAAGGTCGAGACCGCGCTCGCGACCGCCACCAGGAGGTAGAGCCAGATGATGCCGAAGGTGATGGCGAACGGGATCGCGAACACCACCGCGGCACGGAGGAGATCGGCGGCGACCATGATCCGCTTGCGATCCGCCCGATCGACGTAGACCCCGGCGAACAGGCCGATGACCAGCGTCGGGGCGGCCGTGGCCATGAGCATCAGCCCGACGCTCAGCGCCGAGCCCGTGAGCCGGAAGACGAGGATGCCGGCGGCGAGCTCGGTCAGTGCGCTGCCGGCGGTCGAGACGAGCTGGGCGGTCCACAGCAGCGTGAAGTCCCGGTTGCGGAAGACCGCGTACGGTGAAGGCCGGCGAGCCGAGACCGTGGCGGTCATCGCGACACTCTCGCGGGCCGGGCCGGTCGGGTGAGGTTCACGCGACGCCTCCCTCTCGGAGCCGCACGGGCGGTGCGTCCATCGACGCATCCGCCGGGCCGGCCCGACTGCGACGCAGTCTAGCGACCGTGGTGGCCGCGTGGCGGGCCGATCGGGAGACCGACCTGTGCTACCATCCCGGTTCGCGCCCGCGTCCCGGTGACGCGCCGAGCGCCGACCATCCCGTCATGCACAGAGAGGTCCATCCACCTTGGCCAAGACGCCCCGCACCTGGACGGGCGCTCGTACGCCGTCCGGACTCAAGAGGGTCCGTCAGGCCCAGAGCCGCCACGAGGTCCTGCAGCCCCGCCGAAGCGCCGCGAAGACCTATGTCGCGAAGGCCCTGAGCGCCGCCGCGGAGCCCGCCGGGTCGACGATCGATCCCGTGGCCGCCCTGGCCGAGGCGCTCAGCGCGCTCGATCGGGCCGCCAAGGTCGGCGCGATCCATCCGAATGCCGCCGCTCGCCGCAAGTCGCGCCTGACCCGCAAGGTCAACGCCGCGCTCGGGGGCGAGCGGGTCCAGACCGGCGCCCGGGTCATCAAGACGACAGGCAAGGCCGCCGCGGCGAAGGCCGCCAAGGCACGCATCGCCGCCGGCAAGGCGGACAAGGCCAAGGGCGCCCAGACCGCTGCCGGCAAGGCCCGCGCCGCGCTGAGCAAGACGGCCCGCGCCGAGGCGGCCGCCGCCAAGGCCGCCGCCGAGGCGAGCGCCGCCGCGGAGGTCGCTCCGGCGAAGGCGACGACCAGGGCGCCGGCCGCCAGGACGACCAAGGCCGCAGCGAAGAAGACAGCCGTCGCACCGAAGAAGACCCCTGCCGCCGCGAAGGCGGCGCCGAAGGCGACCGCCAAGGCCGCGCCCAAGGCGAAGAAGGCCTCGACAAAGGAGTAGGGCGTCAGCCCTCGATCCGACACGACGACGCCCCGGGTCCCCCGGGGCGTTTCGATTCGCGCCGTCAGGTCCGGGCGGGCGCCGAGCCGGTCTCGGCGGCCGCCAGTGGCTTCGGTCGGAAGACGCCGTACAGCGCCGCGCCACCGAGCCCGCCCACCGCGGTGAGCAGCAGGATCGTGCCCGCGCTGCCGAACTGCTCCTTCCAGTAGAACGTCGTGAAGGACGCCGCGTCGGTCACGCCGGCCGCCACGAGATCCGGACCGCGCCCGGCCTGGAGGTAGCGCTGGTAGACGCAGTCAGCGCCGGCCAGGCAGGCGGCGGGCCGGCCGTCGTCCTTGTCGACCGTGACCCGGCCACCCTGACCCGGGTCGCGGAAGCCGTCGTCGCCGTAGAAGAAGAGCGCCTTGATCGAGAGCAGGAGCACGGCCGCCGTCAGCCCGGTCACGAGACCCGCGAACAGGCCGTTGACGAGGATCCGGCTCCACGGACCGGCCCGCCGGTCCGAGCGCTGGTTCGCGTAGTAGCCGATCAGCAGCCCGGACGGCAGCGCGAGCAACCAGATGAACCACTCGATCGGGATGAACAGCATGAAGCTGACCACGATGGTCAGCGCCATGCCGATCCCGACATAGGCCGCCGTGATGGCGCCGCGATCGACCAGCCGGCTCATCCGCGCGATTCGACCCTCGCGCCGGCAGCCGCCGTGGCCGTCGCTGACCCGCCCGCACCGGCGACCGCCATCCGGCCGGGGTAGCGCGCGCTGTCACCGAGCTCGCCCTCGATGCGGAGCAGGCGGTTGTACTTGGCCACGCGCTCGGACCGCGACGGCGCTCCGCTCTTGATCTGGCCGATCCCCATGGCCACGACGAAGTCGGCGATGGTCGTGTCCTCGGTCTCGCCCGAGCGATGGCTGACCATCGCCGTCCAGCCGGCGCGTCGGGCGAGCTCGATCGCGTCGATCGTCTCGGACAGCGTGCCGATCTGGTTGAGCTTGATGAGGACGGAGTTCATCGCGTCCTCCTTGATCCCGCGGGCGATGAACGCCGGGTTGGTGACCAGGATGTCGTCACCCACGAGCTGGATCCGCGAGCCGAGACGCGCGTTGAGCTCGCGCCAGCCGGCCCAGTCCTCCTCGCCGAGGCCGTCCTCGAGCGAGATGATCGGATAGCGGTCGATCCAGCGTTCCCAGAGGTCGATGAGCTCACCCGAGTCCAGCGTGCGTCCCTCGCGCTCGAGGCGGTACTGGCCGGTGACGCCCTCGACACCGGTCCCCTCGACGAGGATCGAGCTGGTCGCCGGGTCGAGCGCGATCGCGACGTCCTCGCCTGGCCGGTAGCCGGCGCGCTCGATGGCGCGCAGGATGACCTCGACCGCGGCCTCGTTGGTCGGCAGGCTCGGGGCGAAGCCGCCCTCGTCGCCCTGTCCCGTCGCGTGGCCGTCGGCGTGCAGGATCGCCCGGAGCGCGGCGAAGACCTCGGCTCCGGCGCGGAGCGCCTCGGTGAACGTGGCGGCGCCGACCGGCGCGACCATGAACTCCTGGAAGTCGGTGGAATCCTGGGCGTGCTTGCCGCCGTTGAGGATGTTGAAGAACGGCACCGGCAGCGTGCGGGCGCCGACGCCGCCGAGATAGCGATAGAGCGGCAGGTCGTACGAGGCCGCCGCCGCGTGGGCGCAGGCGAGCGACACGCCGAGGATCGCATTCGCACCGAGGACGCTCTTGTTGGGCGTCCCGTCGAGCTCGCACAGGAGCGTATCGATGCCCGCCTGGTCGGCGGCGTCGAGCCCGTAGAGCGCGGGGGCGATGGTCTCGGTGACGTTGGCGACCGCACGGCTGACGCCCTTGCCGCCGAACCGTGCCTTGTCGCCGTCACGGAGCTCGACCGCCTCGAACAGCCCGGTCGAGGCACCGGACGGCACGGCCGCCCGGCCGACGGACCCGTCGGCGAGGATGACATCGACCTCGACCGTCGGGTTGCCGCGCGAATCGAGGATCTCGCGGGAGTCGATGACGTCGATCATGGTGTTCATGCGCGTGCCTTCACCGTCGTCTTGGCGCTCGACTTGACGGGCGCGGGTCGGTCGAGGAGGACGGTCACCCCGGGCAACTCGCGACCCTCGAGGAATTCCAGCGACGCGCCGCCGCCGGTCGAGATATGGGTCATCCGATCGGCCAGCCCCTGCTGTGTGACCGCCGCGACCGAATCGCCGCCCCCGACGACCACGGTCGCGCCGGCATCCGCGCGCTCGGCGAGGATCCGTGCGACAGCCTTGGTGCCGTGGGCGAAGGACGGGATCTCGAAGACCCCGAGCGGGCCGTTCCAGAACACGGTCTTCACATCGGCCAATGCGTCGATGATCAGTTCCTGGCTCGCCTTGCCCAGGTCGACGATGTGCCACGAGGCCGGGATCTTCTCGGCCTGGAGCGTCTTGTACTCGGTGCCGCGGGTGACCTCCTTGGCCACGATGACGTCGACCGGGAGGATGACGCGCACGCCGTTGTTGGCCGCGATGGACAGGATCCGGCGCGCGTCCTCGACGCGGTCGGGCTCGGCCAGGCTCTTGCCGACGGCCTTGCCCTGGGCCAGCAGGAACGTGTTCGCCATCCCGCCGCCGAGGATGAGCAGGTCCACCTTCGTCAGCAGGTGGTCGATCACCCGGATCTTGTCGGAGACCTTGGCTCCGCCGAGGATGGCGGCGAACGGCCGCTCCGGCGCCTCGAGCAGCTTGGACAGGATCTCGAGCTCGCGTTCCATGAGCAGCCCAGCGTAGGCCGGCAGCAGCTTCGCGATCCCGACGGTCGAGGCGTGCGCCCGATGCGCAGTCCCGAAGGCGTCGTTGACGAAGATGTCGGCATACGAGGCCAGGGCCGCCGCGAAGGCCGGGTCGTTCGCCTCCTCCTCGGCGTGGAAGCGCAGGTTCTCGAGCATCAGGACCTCGCCCGGCCGGAGGCGCTTGACCGCGTCCTCCGTTCCGATCCCGAGCGCGTCACCGGTGACCGGCACATTGCGCCGAAGAAGCTGGGTCAGCCGCTCCCCGACCGGCCGGAGCCGCAGGCCATCCTGGACCTTGCCGTCCGGGCGGCCCAGGTGACTGGCCAGGATGATCGATGCACCGCCCGCGAGCAGGGCGTTGATGGTCGGGATGGCGGCCCGGATGCGCGAGTCGTCGGTGACCCTGCCGTCCGCGAGCGGCACGTTGAAATCGACGCGGACGAAGACGCGTTTGCCGGCGACGTCGACGTCGCGGATGGTGAGCTTGTCCATCGGTCGGTCAGGCGGTGACGGGCAGGCGCGCGGCGACGAACGCGATCAGGTCGGCGACCCGGCAGCTGTAGCCCCATTCGTTGTCGTACCAGGCGATGACCTTGACCATCGTGCCGCCCAGGACCATGGTCAATTCGGCATCGATGATCGAGCTGCGGCTGTCGCCCTTGAAGTCCATCGAGACGAGCGGCTCGTCCGACACGCCGAGGATGCCATCGAGCGGCCCGGCCGCGGCCGTCCGGAAGGCGGCGTTGAGCTCCTCGACCGAGGTCGGCCGGCTGACCAGCGCCGTGAAGTCGACGACGCTGACCGTCGGGGTCGGCACGCGCAGGCTGAAGCCGTCGAACTTGCCCTTGAGGTCGGGGATGACGAGGGCGAGCGCCTTCGCCGCGCCGGTCGTCGTCGGGATGATGTTCTGGCCGGCGCTCCGGGCGCGACGCGGATCCTTGTGGGCGACGTCGAGGATGCGCTGGTCGTTGGTGTAGCTGTGGATGGTGTTCATCAGCCCGCGCTCGATCGTCACGAGGTCGTGGACGACCTTGGCCGCCGGCGCCAGGCAGTTGGTGGTGCAGCTGGCGTTGCTGATGATGTGGTGGATGGTCGGGTCGTAGCGCTCCTCGTTGACCCCGAGGACGATCGTGATGTCCTCGTGCTTGGCCGGAGCGCTGATGATGACCTTCCTGGCACCGGCGTCGATGTGGGCCTTCGCCTTCGTGGCGTCGGTGAACAGGCCAGTGCTCTCGAGCACGATGTCGACGCCGAGGTCGCCCCACGGCAGGTTCGCCGGATCGCGTTCGGCGAGGATCTTGATCTCCCGCCCGTCGATGACGATCGACGAGTCGCCCGCCCGCACATCGCCCGGATAGGTCCCATACGTGGAGTCGCGCTTGAACAGGAGCGCGTTCATCTCCGCGTCGACGAGGTCGTTGACCGCGACCACCTCGACGTCCGGGGCGCGCTCGATGAGCGCCTTGAGCGACTGGCGACCGATCCGGCCGAAGCCGTTGATGCCGACCCGTGTGGTCATGGTGCGGACCTCCTGGGCGATGCGCGTCGGCCGGATGCCGGACGCGAAATGGTGGACGGTCAAGTCGGACGTGGATCGGATCGGGGTTCCGCGAACGTGTGCCGCGGGTTCCACCCGGTCGAGGCGTCGAGGCCATCGTACCAAAGGGGACCCCGCAAGCCGGGTGCCGGGTTGCCCGGAAGCGTCGGGCCGTTCGGCCCGGAACGCGGCGGGGCCCCCGCCGATGGCGGGGGCCCCGTGGTCCGTGTCGAGGGATACCGGCGGTCAGCCGCCGATCCGGAAGACCTTTCCGTGGCAGATCGGGCAGGTGCCCTGGATCGCGGGCTTGCCGTTCTTCATCGTGATCTTCTGGGCGTTTTGGACTTCGACCTTCTTCTTGTCCTTGACGCAGTAGGCCTCGGCCATGTGGGCTCCTCCATCCTCGTGATGCGTTGCGGGAACCCTTGTCCCGCATCCACTCAACGGTGCGTGGTCAAACGGTGTGCTGCCACAACGACGGCCGCCAGCGGTCCGTCCCAGCTTCGCGCTTCTGCTGATCCATGTCGGCCAGGACGAGGAGGCTTTCCAGCCCGGTCTCGACACAGGCCGCCTCGGCCGCGTCCTTCTGGGTCCCACTGACGAACTCACCGGTGGTCCGGTCGGCGTACACCGCACAGACGACGCCGGCGCGGCAGCGGGCAAGGGTCGCGAGGACGAGGAGAGCCGATGCTTCCATCTCGAAGTTCAGGACGCGCTGGCGCGCCATGTCCTCCGCGAGGTCAGGGTAGCGGATGGGCAGCTGGGGGATCGGGCGCCCCTGCGCACCGAAGAACCCGGGTGCCGTCGCCGTCACTCCGACGTGGTACCGGTGTCCGAGCCGCTCCGCCGCCTCGACCAGTGCCGCGATCGCCTCGTAGTCGGCGAACGCGGGATACCCATCGTGGACGAAGTAGCTCGTGGTCGATTCGAGCCGCACCGCCCCCGAGCTGACGACCAGGTCCCCCAGGCCGATCTCGGGTTGGAGCGCCCCGCACGACCCGACCCGGATGAAGGTCGGCCGCTCGGTGATGGCCAGGATCTCAGCCACGACGATCTCGATGTTGTCCGTGCCGATACCGGTCGAGACGACCGATACCCGACGGCCTCGGAACCGTCCGGTGACCGAGGCGAACTCGCGGTGTCGGTGCTCGAGCTCGATGGATTCGAAGCGCGAGGCGATCCGGGAGGTCCGATCGGGGTCACCGGGGAGGAGGATGTACTCGGCCAACTCACCTGGACCGAGCCCGATGTGGTACTGCCGTTCTCCGGCGGGGATCGCGATCCTGCGATCCGGTGGGCTTTCGACGCGGTGGTCCGCGTTCGGCAAGACCAATTCCTCGCTCACGGGGCTGCTTCGCTGGCGCGAAACTCGGCCGAGGATAGCCCCGCGTTCTCACGAGCGTCAAGCCGAGTGGATCGTGCGTGGCGCACGCTCAGCGGAGGCCGGCCCGAGCGGGCCCGACGAGGCCCCCGCCGAGGGCCCGACGAACGTGGCCAGCCGACCGGCGATCCGGGCCGCGGTCCGGCGTCGCAGCCGCTCCCGGCGCAGGACCGTGACGGCCAGCGATGCGGCCGAGATCGCCAGCAGCGTCCCGAGCCCGGCCGTCCCTGGATCGAACGGGAACGGGCCGCTCGCGAGACCGGCGAACCGGCTGGAGGCGGCCGGGGGAGACGACGCCACAGCGCCGACCGACGGCGGACCCGCTCGTGGGCGACGGCGACGGGTCGGCGGCCGCGGGATCGCTGGCCTGGACGATCCCGGCCGGGTCGTCGAGGACGATGACCGCACCGTCGGGTGACGCCTCCACGCGGCCGGTCGCGTCGAGCGCGTCGTCCGGCTCGATCAGCGGCAGCACCTCGAGGGCAGGCCCCCGAAGCATCACCCGCCCGGTCGCGGTCCCGTCGTCGAGCGTGAAGCCGTCGGTCCGGATGTCGACCACGAGGCCACCGACACGGACCGTCGCGCCGACGAGCCCGTCGAGGTCGACGAGATCCGCGTCATCCGCGACCGGAGCGGACGGGTCGGCGGAGGCGCTCGGGGCCGGCCCTGCGGCGGTCGAGTCCGTGGCGCCGCCGGCGGCCGGCGCCGGAGAGCGGTCGACCCGGATGTCCGCCGAGGACCGGGGCGTGACCGCGAACCGCCGATCCGTCGCGCTCGGGAACGGTCGACGGGCGATCCCGATCGCCGTCGCGGTCCGCCCCGGGACGAGCGTGGCGCTCGGGATGCCCGCTCCCGCCTCTCCGACGACGACCACCCGCTGTCCGCCGACGACGATCTCGGCCCGCCACCGGTCGCCGAGCTTGCGGACGGTGTCGATGCGGCCGGTCACGGTCACCAGGCGCCATTCGTGTGCGACTCCGGGTTGCCCGCCCAGGACGACGGGAGCCGGCACGGGTCCGTTGCCCGTGATCGCCACCAGGTCTGCCCGCAGCCGCGGCGCGTCGTACGCCGTCACGGTCCGTCCGACGGCATGGATCCGCGCTCCCACGGGCGGCGCGGCTCCGTCGGTCGGCAGCAGCAGCTCGATGGCGCCTGAGACGTCCTGGACCACGATCCGCCGAGCGGTCGAGTCGAGCAGGGTGGCCGGCGTGGTGACGATCGCGTCGATGGCGACGGCCCGGTCGGTGATCGTGCGCGCCCGGCCGACCGGGACGGCCGCGGGCGACGCCGCACCGCCGGTCGGGGTGGGCGTGGCGCCCGAGCCTCCCGTGACGGTGAGGTCGGCCGGATCGCGGACCCAGATCCGGTAGCCGTCGAGGGCGCCCGAACGGGTCGCCCGTTGTCCGACGATGCCGACGACCCGGTAGGTGGAGCCGACCTTGAGCGTTGCGAGGACGATCCGGCTCGAGGCGTCGGCCATGACCTTGACGGGACTCGCGCCGTCGCGTTCGAGGATGATCGTCAGCACGCCGGCGGCCGACCGCTTCGGCCTGGCCGTCAGCCTGCCCGTGGTCGTGACGAGTCGACCCTCGTCACCCTCGCCCAGGCCGCCCGAAGCGACGATGCGCGGCGCCGGCAGCGATCCGGTGCCGACGCTCCGAAGGTCGGCCTTCGTCGGGCGGATCTCCAGCTGGCCGTAGGGCGCCGCGAGCCTGCCCGTGACGTCGAGCATCGTTCCGCGCGCGTACGTCGCCGGGCCGGCCGACACGTGGACGACGAGGCCGCCGGAGGGATCGACGATCGCGAGGAGCGCCGGGGAGCCGAGCCGGCCGGCTTCGGCAGCGACCACGCCGGTGGTCCTGACCTTCGTGCCGATCGGCAGCGCCCGGACCGCGTCCAGCGTGAGCGTCGTGAGCGACGCGGTGGGGCCTGGCGTGGCGACCGGCGTCGGTGTCGGCGCAGCGGTCGGTTGCGGCGTGGCTGTCGGCGTCGGTGGCGGGGTCCCGCCTGGCGTGGCGGTCGGCGCCGCCGTGGGCGTCGGCGCAGGCGTCGGGGCTGGGGTGGCCGTCGGTGTCGGAGTCACGGTCGGCGTGGGCGTCGGGGGCGGCGCGAGCTCCAGCTCGCCGGGCAGGGTCGCCTGGATCCGGTAGCCGGCCGAACCGGTCCCGCTGCTGTCACGCTGCCCGAGCGGTCCGCTGACCGTGGCGACCATCCCGGAGGCGATGGTCCGGCCGGCCGCGGCGTCGGGGCCGACGACCGCCCGGACGGGGCCGGAGCCGTCGTCGAGGGTGACCCCGAGTCCGTCGGCCAGCTGGTCGGGGGCTCCGAGCACCGTCCCCGACGCCACGACCCGGACACCCTCGAGCGGTTCGGTCGCCGCGCCGGTGGTGGTCGCGAGGGGTCCCGGCAGGTCGACGACCGGCCCGGCCTCGAGTGCGGCCTCCGCGATCCGAAGCGTCCGCTGGGAGAAGCGGCTCCCCACGGACCCCTGGACCGTCACCGTCATGCCCGCCGGCCACGTCCCCGTGACCGTCGCGTCGAGATAGAGGGCGATCCCGCCGGACGCGTCCTGGATGAACCCGGCCCGCCCGGATTCGAGTGCCCCGAGCGGCGTCGTCAGGACGCCCTCGATGGTCGCGTCCGCGCCGTCCGGGAGCGCCCGAGCCTCTGCGATCGGCATCGGCAGGGGGATCGGGCTCGGCGTGGGCGCGGGCGTGGTGGTCGAGGTCGGGCTTGGCGTCTCGGTCGGCGTCGCCGTCGGTGTCGGCGTCACGGCCGGGGTCGGCGTGGCGGTCGGGGTCGGGGTCGGCGTGGCGGTCGGGGTCGCGGTCGGCGTGGCGGCGTCGTGGTCGGGGTCGGGTCTCGGTCGGGGTCGGGCTCGGTGAAGGCGTCACAGCCGCGGTCGGCGTGGCGGTCGGGGTCGGGGTCGGACTGAGGCTCGCACTTGGGCTGGTGCTCGGCGGAGCGGTCGGCGTGAGGCTCGGCGATCCCGGTGCCGGGATGGGCGGCGCGCCCGAGCCCCTGCGGCGACGGCATCGGCTGGAGGAACCAGTCGTGCGCGTTGTCATTGGTGTCGGTGCCGTTGCCGGCCGAGCCGCCCGGTCCTCGCTCGAGGCTCGAGCCCGCCGCCGGCGCGGGTGTGGCCGTCCCCTCGACGAAGGCGTTCGTCGCGTCACCCCACGCGACCGCATCGATGACCGCGCCACCAACGACCCGGATCGCGATGGCGCCGCCCGTCGCCGCGAAGCCGCCGGCATATGTCGCGTCCGAGATCGGCCCGAAGATCCCGGCGCTGTTGCCCAGCAGGAATCGGCGCCCGGGATCGAGGATCGTCGACGTCGCCCAGGTCGTCTTCCGGGTGACGGTCGACCCCGACGAGGTGACGTAGATGACCTCGATGCCGAGCAGGTCGACCGGAGCGGACCCCTGGTCGGCGATCTCGACGAACTCGTCCGACGCGGATGTCCCGCCCGTCTGCACCTCGGACACGACGAGCGTGGACGGTGGCCACGCGACGACCCCGGCGAGGACACCGGAGCCCCGCGAGCCCCCGACCGAGGCGACCATCGCGACGACGATGAGCGCGGTGAGTCCCGCGCGCCGGGCACGATCCATCGGTGACCTCCCGGCGGGAAGGGCGACTGGCGGCGGGAGGATCGTTGTAGCAGACGCTGCTGCACTGGCACTTATCCCGTCGGCACCGACGTTCGACTACGATGCGCTCCACAATCCCGCCCGACCCGACATCCGACCGCAGGAGAGACCGTGGCCCGCGCCAAGAGGACCGAACGCGCCGAGGCGCGACGCCGACACCGAGCCGCCACCGCCGGCGCCACAGAACCGTCAGACGACGGCATCGAGAGCGACGGACACGGCACCGGCAGCCCGCCGCTCGACAGGCTCGACGTCGGACAAGGCAGCCGCCGGCGCCAAGGCGTCGGCCCCGCAGGGCCGGATGGGCTTCGCCGAAGCCTTCCGGGCGTCGATCCGGCCGCTGCACGTCCGCCCGGACCTCGCCGCATTGCCGTGGATCGCCGTCCACACCAAGGCGCTCTGGGTCCCGGTCCTCATCACGGTCGCGAGCACGGTCGCCGTCATCGCCACCCAGGGCGGGACCGTCTCGCAGTTCATGTTCGCGTACTTCATCCAGACGCCGGCCATCGGTGGCGTCTTCATCGCCGGCTTCCTGGCGCCTCGGGCAAGCTGGCTGCTCGGCGTGGTCGTCGGACTGGTCTCGGCGGCCTGCTACTCGATCCTCATCCTCGGGTTCCCGTCTTCGATCTATCCGGCGGCGCCGCCTTCGGCAGCCACCGCCCGTGATGTGGCGATCTCGGCGTTCGTCCTGTCACCGGTGATCGGCGGCTTCTTCGCGGCGGGCGCCGCGTGGTACCGCCGCTTCCTCGCCTACTCGAGCCCGAACCGCGGACGCTCGTCGGGGGGCCAGAAGCCGACCGCCCGGCCGGGCGACGGTCGGACGCGCAGCGGGACGAGCTCGCAGAAGGCCGGCGCCAAACGCTAGGTCGTGGTGATCCGGCCGACCGAGCCGCGGCGATCAGCCCCGCCCACGGACGACCGACGCCAGAAAGCGCAACAGTCACATCGGCCATCGGTGGTAGGACCTCGGGCTCGTAGCCCGTCGTTCTCGCCACCTCGATGATCCGCCCATGAGGAGCGACACAGCCTTTGCCGTTCGCCCGCCCGCGCTTGCCGTCGGGTCGACGAAGACGTTCGGGCTGCTGGCGGTCGTGGTCGTTGCGCAGATGCTGGACCTTGCGACCTTCATCCCCGCGGTCGCCCGCATGGGGATCGAGGCGGAGAGCAATCCGATCGCACGGACGCTCTACCTCACGATGGGAGCATTCGGGCCGGCCGCCCTGAAATCAGCGGCGATCATCCTCATGCTTCTCGCGCTCATGCGCGTGACTCGACGCTTCCCTCGCTTCGCCCTCCCGTCGGCCGCGCTGCTGGTGGGGATCGGGCTCGTCGGAACGGCTTCCAACGTCCTGTTCGGGTTGGCTGCCTAGGCGACAATCGCCGGGCCGGCCCAACTGACGGCCGGGCGGACCCGTGACCCGGTCGCCTGGTCACACGATTGGAAATCGCCTTGCGACCGCTGCCGCGCCTTATCCGTGGCTGAGTGCTCTTCAGGTCGACCGGTCCTGGACGGGCGCATGCGTCGGTCCCCAAACCCCTTGTAGTCCTCGCATCAAGGACGGAAGTCACCGAGGCTCGTATAGTCCGCCGCATGGCGTCCCTGCGACGGCTGATCGGATTCCTGGTGCTGACGCTCGTGGCGCTCGTCGTCGCCCACGATCTCGTGTTCCTCCTGACGTACGGCGCCGGGTACGACGAGGCGCTGGCCCACAGCGGACACGATGGGTCATGGGCGACGGCCGTCGTCGTCGTCCTCGCGGCGGGGATCGGTTTGCTCGGCCTCGCCACCTGGCGGCTGTACCGCCTCGGCGTGCGTCGCCCGGGCGATCGCCCCGGCCGCCGGCCGTCGTCCCGCCGAGCGCGTCCGCCTTCGGCTGGCGACTCGTCGGACTCTGGTGGCGGCTGTACGCGCGCGACGACGCTCCTGTTCGTCATCCAGGAGAACCTCGAGCATCAGCGCATCGGCGAGGCGCTGCCCGGCCTGTCGGTGCTCGGATCCGGCGAGTATTCGGACGCGGCGCTCGTCATCGCGGTCGTCACGCTGGCCGTCGCGGTCGTCGGCGCCCTGTTCCGCTGGCGGCGCGATCTGCTGGTCGCCCGGATCGTGTCGGCACTCCAGCGCCGTCACAGGCGACCTGAGCGCGTCCTTCGCCGACCGGCCGTCATGCGCGATGGCCGACCCGAGTCGTTCGTCGGCCGCGGCCTCGCGGTCCGAGCCCCGCCCGCTGCCCGCTCGCTAGCGGGCGACTCGACGCCTCACCGAGCGTCTGGCCTCACTGCCGGATGCGGGCTCGAGCACGCCGTCCCGCGCTGCTCATCTCGCTCCGTCTGACAGGAGGCTCATCCCGTGTTCTCTCACAAGCGCCGTTCAGGCGCTGGCAGGCATCTCGCTCGAATCCGGCGTCGGGCGTCGCCGTGCCCATCGCAGCCATCGCCGCGATGCTCGTCGCCGGGTACGCGCAGGCCCACGTCCTCAAGGACTTCGGGCCGTACAGCGTCGCCCTCGGCTGGGTCCAGGAGCCGACCTACGTCGGCCAGCTGAACGCCGTCCAGGTGGTCGTCAAGGACGCCAGCGGCAAGGCCGTCATCGACCTCGCCGACGGCGACCTCAAGGTCGTGGTCAGCGTCGGCGGCCAGCAATCGGCGGCTCTCGATCTGCTGAACAAGTACGACCCGGACACCGGCCTCGGCGTCCCGGGCGACTACGAGGCGCCGCTCGTCCCGACCGCCCCGGGCGACTACACGTTCCACCTGACGGGCAAGATCCACGACACCGCCGTCGACGAGACGGCGACGTCGAGCGATTCGACGTTCAACTCCGCCGTCGAGGCGACGGACATCCAGTTCCCGGCCAAGCTGCCGTCGCTCACGGAGATCACGACGCGACTCGACCGACTCGACGCGCGGGTCGCGGCGTCGCGTCGCCTCGCCCGTCGCGGCTGCGTCGCGAGCGCGCCGCCCGACACGACGGCGATCGATGCGGCCACCGCGGCGCAGCGCCGCCGCCGCGCAGGCCCACGATTCGGCCTCGACCGCGCTCGATCGTGGCCGTCGTGCTCGGCGGGCTCGGGGTGATCCTCGGGTGCCGCCGGCCTCTTCGTGGCGACCCGGCGTCGCTCCGGCAGCGGGGCATAGCCGTCCCATGCGGATCGCTCGGAGGAGCGCCGCGGCCGGCCTCGCGCTGGTCGCGGTCCTCCTCCTGGCCGGCTCGGCGGCGCGCACACGCGCTGCCGCAGTCGTCGGACCCGAGCGCCGGCGCGACCCTGTCGACGGCACCGACCGCCGTCACCATCACCTTCGGCGAGCGCCCGGACCCGAAGCTCTCGACGATCAAGGTGCTCGACACGAGCGGGAACGTCGTCAGCACGCGGGCCCGACCACGGCCGTCGGCAGGCGATCCGCTGAAGCTCACGGTCGCCGCTGCCGCCTCTGGGCCGCCGGCGTCTACACGGTCGCCTGGCGGACCGTGTCCGCGGTCGACGGCCACCTCGCGACGGGCTCGTTCGCCTTCGGCGTCGGCGTCGCCCCCGTCGCCGGCGGCGCCGGCGCGACCGCCGGGCAAGGCACCGCCGGCGGCGGCGACCGGGCCGTCGGCCGGCGCGATCGTCGGTCGGTGGCTGCTGTACGTCGGCCTCGTCGGCCTGCTCGGCGCTGGCACGTTCGGGCTCGTCATCGCGCAGCCCGCGGCCGGCGCTGTACCGGCGCCTCCTGCCGATCGCCTGGCTCGTGGCCGCCGCGGCACCGGCATCGTGATCGCGGTCGAGCTCGCCGATTCGGGCGCGTCGCTCGACCAGATCGTGGGCACGTCGTTCGGCCGCGGCATCTGTTGCGCGGCGTCCCCCTCCTGGTCGCCGGGATCGGGGTCGTCCTCGCGCCGCCGCAGCGCCGGGCGCGGCCGCGCTCGCGGTCGTCGCGGTCGGCGCCGCGCGGCCTGCTCGCGGACGTCCTGCTGAGCCACGCGGCGGCCGGCGCGAGCGGCCCGCGTCGACGTCGCGGTCCAGGCGCTCCACGTCATCGCCGTCGGCCTGTGGCTCGGCGGGCTCGCCGGGCTGCTCGTCACGCGTCGGGCGGCACCGCCGGACGAGCGCACCGCCCGCGCGGCCAGGCGGTTCTCGTGGCTCGCCACGATCGGCATCGCGATCGTCGCGGTCACCGGCCTGCTCCGGGCGATCGCCGAGGTCGGGACGATCGACGCGCTCCTGACGACCGATTTCGGCCGGCTCGTCATCGCCAAGACGGCGCTGCTCGGCGTGCTCGCCGCGCTCGGCGCGATCAACCACTTCCGGAACGTCCCGGCCGCCGGCCGGACGCTCGACCGGCCTTCGCCGGGTCGGTTCGGTCGAGCTGCTCGTCGGCGGCGACGGTGCTCCTGCTGGCGGCGTCGCTCGTCAACCTCGCGCCGCCGGCCGAGGTCGCGGCGGCCGGCTGCGGCTCCATCGCCGAGCCCGACACCGGCGCCCGCTCGTCGTCGAGCGGCAACGACTTCGGGACGTCGGTCCGGTCCGAGCTCGTGGTCTCGCCCGGGACGGCCGGCTTCAACACGTTCACGGCGACGGTGACCGACTACGACACCGGCGCGCCGGTCGCCGCGACGGCGTCACCCTGCGCTTCTCTTCCCGGCCCGGTCCGACGTCGGGAGCTCGCGGCTCGACCTCGCGCCGACGGGCGCCGGGCGTCTTCACGGCGACCGGCGACAACCTCTCGCTCGACGGGACGTGGCAGATCACGGCGACCGTGGCCAACGGCACGTCGTCGGTCGAGGTGCCGCTCGAGCTCACGACCCGGTCCTCGGCGGCGGCCGGCCGCGCCGAGCCCGACGATCGACGTCAACGCGGTCGCCGGCTTGCCGACGATCTACACGGTCCACCTGTCCGCCGGCCGGACGGTCCAGGTCTATCTCGACCCCGGGCAAGCCGGGCGCCGAACGAGGTCCACGTGACGTTCTTCGACGCGGCCGGCACCGAGCTGCCGGTCGCCGAGCGTCGACGATGGCGCTCGGTCCGGCGGGCGGCCCGCTCGCGGCCGCTGACGCCGCGGCAGCTCGAGCCGGGCCACTTCGTCGCCGATACGACGCCTGACCGCCGGCACCTACAGCCTGTCCGATCGTCGGGACCGCGCCGGACGGCGACCAGCTCACGACCAGCCTCGATCATCCCCGTGACCAAGTGAGGTTCCCCATGTCCAGCGTCCGGATCACGCCGCTATCGTCTTCGTCGTCGACCGTCGCTGTCAGCGCCGGCAGCTGCTCCGGGTCGACGCCGACGCGCTCGTGACGCCGGCAGCGCGCGCGCGCCCGCGGCCAGCGCCACGACGCCCGGTCGAGGCAGCGCTCCGTCGCCCCGCCGCGTCCGGACCGGCCCTCCTCGCCGGCGGTCGTCACGATCGTCAGGCCGACGTCGGGCGCGACCGTCACCGGGACCACCGTCCACGTCGTGATCTCGCTCACGGGCGCCCAGATCGTGAGCGCCACGACGACGAACATCCGGCCCGACCAGGGCCACGTCCACCTGTACGTCGACAACGTGCTCGTCTCGATGAACTACGGCCTCGAGCAGGACCTGCCGGTCCATCCGGGCACGTACGTCCTCAAGGCCGAGTTCGTCGCCGCCGACCACGCCCCGTTCAACCCGCGCGTCTGGTCGCCCGAAGTCTTCTTCACGGTCAAGTGAGACGACGCGCGGCGGTCCTCTCGCTCGCTGCCGGCCTCGGCGTGATCGCCTCGCCCAGCTCGCGGCGCCGCTCGGCTCGCCGCCGCTGTACGACGGCGTCGTCGTCCAGGACCCGTACCGCTACCTCGCGCCGAGCCGGGCCAGGCCGGCTCACCGACGTCGTATCACGCGATCCGTGCCCGTCACGGGCGCGACGAGCCCGGAGTTCGTCGCGGCGACGACCGAGAGCCCACCCCAGGCGCAGCTCATCGCCCGGCCCGGCGCGTTCGTCGCTCCCGGCCGGGGTCACCGTCGCTCACCGTCTCGATCGAACCGGTGCCGCCGCGACGCGCTCCGGCGAGCGGGCCGATCGCCGGCAACGTCTATCGCGTTCGTCGGTCGCCGACCAGGCCGGCGCCGAGCTCGTCGATCGACCCGGCGACGCTCACCGACCGTCATCCTGCGCGCGCCGGACGGCGTCGTCGTCGCCACGATCTGCGCCGGTCGCCGGCGGCGCCTGGCAGGAGCTGCCGACCCAGCCCGGCGGCCAGCCGGGCATCTTCCTCGCGAACGTCGACGGAGCTCGGCGACTTCGCCTGATCGCCGCAGGATCCGGGCCGGTCGGGCTCGACCCGACCATCCTCTCGCTCGGCGCTGCGACGACCCTGCTGTCGCCGTCGTCTCGGGGTCGTCCTGCTGGTGGACGCCGGCTCGCGGCGCAGCCACCCGGTCGACCGGCGACGCCGGCCCGGCCGCGGCCGTCCAAGCGCGTCGCGGGAACCGCCGCCGCGGGAGGCTCGCGATGAGCGACTGCGACCCGGCGAGCGCCCGGATCCGTGCTTCGATCATCATGGAGGCGTCATGTCCGGCCGTCATCGCGTCGTGCCCGCTTCGGCGGGCTGTCCGCATCGTGCCGTCGTGCTCGTCCTGGTCACGGGCTGTGCCTCGCCGCCCGCGCCCCGTCGGCGTCCCCGCCGTCGTCCGGCGGCCGACATCCGGATCGGCGCCGTCTTCCCGCTCGACGGCAACGCCGGCGGCCTGGCCAAGGAGGAGCTCGCGGGCGTCCAGATCGCGGCCGACTTCGTCAACGCCGACGGCGGGATCGGCGGCCGGCGGATCGTCCTCGACGTGCGCGACCTGGAGCGCCGGCGACCGACGCGCCGGCGGTCATGGCCACCCTCAAGGCGGACGGCGCCAGCGTCGTCGTCGGCGCCTACTCGTCGGACCTGTCGATCCCGGCCAGCCAGGCGGCGAGCGACGCCGGCCTCGTCTACTGGGAGGCCGGCGCGGTCGCCGACCAGCTGACCGGCCGCGGCCTGCCGCTCGTGTTCCGGGTCGGCGCGAGCGGCACGAACCTCGGGTCGAACTCGGCCGCCTTCGCCGCCGACCCAGCTCGCGCCGCGGCTCGGCAAGACGCCGTCGCAGTCTGCGGATCGCGATCGTCGTCGCGCGAACGACGACTACGCCCGCTCGGTCGCCGACGCCGCGGCCGCGACGGCGCAGCGCGCCGGGGCGCCGATCGTCGCCCGCGCGACCTACGACCTGAGCGTGCCGGACTGGCCGAGCGTCATGGCCAAGCTCAGGCGGCCCGACCCGACGTCATCATCCTCGCCTCGCACATCCCCGACGGGGTCGCCTTCCGCCGGGCGATGCTCGCCGCGGACTCCACGTCGGGGCGCTCATCGGCTCGACGATGGCCGAGTGCGACCCGGACTTCGCCGGCGACCTCGGGCCCGACGCGGTCGGCGTCTTCGCCTCGGACCGCCCGACCGGCGGCTTCCAGCCGTCGGCGCTCGACCCCGCCGCGCGGGCGCTCTACGACCGCTTCGCGGCCGCCTGGGCGGCGCGATCGCGCGGCCGGCGGCTCAGCGCGCGTCCGGCGACGTACGGCGTCCGGTCGGCGGCCCGGCGCGCGAGCGCCGCCCGAGTACGCGATCACCGGCCCGGTCGAGGCGGGCCGTCCGGCAGCCGGCCCGAGCGAGGAGGGGCTGTCCGGGTTCTCCGCCGGCCTGGGCGCTCTTCCACGACGTGCTGCCGGCCGCGGCGCGCGGCGGCCGCTCGACGCCGGACGCGATCGCCGCGGCCGCGCGCGCGGTCGACCTCCCGACGGGCTCGCTGCCGAACGGCGCCGGCCTCCGGTTCTCGGCCGATCCGGCGACGCTCGGCCAGAACGAGCGAGCCGCCGCCGTCATCTGGCAGTGGCAGGCCGTCCGCTCGTACACGTTCGTCTGGCCGCCGACGTACGCGACGGGGCAGATCGCCTTCGTGCCGCTCGGCCGATGACCGCGCTCGCGCTGCGCCCGCGCCGGGTCGCGTCGGCCGGCCGGTCATCGCGGCCCGGGTCTGGCCGTCGGTCGTCGGCTGCGGTGGCCGGCGACCGTGTCGGGCGCCGCCGACGCGCTCGCGATCGGGTCTGTCTTCGGGCTCGGCCTGCTCGCCGTCGCCTGCTCGGGCGGCTGGCGGCCGGCGCGAGTCCGGCCGTCGTCGGTCGCCATCGGGGTCGCCGGCGGGGCGGTCCTCGTCGTCCTCGCCCTCGTGACCCGGTCCGGGCCAGCTCCCGTGGCTCTCGCCCGGCCGCGCCCTTCGCGCCGTGGGCGGCCGTCACGGTCCTCGTCGCGACGCGCCGAGGAGACTCGTCCTGCGCGGCGCCCTCTTCGACGCGCTCGACGGCAGCCTCGGCACTGTCGGTCGCGGTCGTCGTCACGAGCGTCGCTCTTCGCGCTCATCCACGTCCCGCTCTACGGCTGGCACGTCGTGCCGCTCGATCTCGGGGTCGGGCTCTGGCTCGCCGGCCTCCGCCTGGCGACCGGCGGGGTCGCCGCGCCGGCCATCGCCCACGCGATCGCCGACCTCGCGACGTGGTGGCTCTGAGATGGCACGAGCCGCGCTGCGGCCCTGGCCCGCGCTCGGGGCCGGCATCGCTGGTCATCGTCGCGGCCGGCTGCTCGCGCCCGCGCGCGCCGCCGCTGTACGACGGCGTCGTGCCGATCGAGCCGTACCGCTGGCTCGACCCACCGCCCGGCCAGCCTGGCGGCGCCAAGGGCGCGACCGCGACGTCGCGGTCCAGGAGCGGCAAGAGCCCGCTCGTCGCGGTCGCCACGCCCGGAGCCGAGCCGCAGGCGCAGATCTTCGCCCAGCCGGGGGGCCTGACGCTGCCGGCCGGGACGCAGACGATCAAGGTCTCGATCGAGCCCGGTCCCGACCGAAGGCGCTCCGGCCGACGGCCACATCGACGGCAACGTCTACCGGATCATCGTGACCGACCAGAACGGGACGCCGCTCACCGCGCCGGCGTCGGCCCGGGTCAGCGTCGTCCTCCGGGCCACCGATCCGACGCTCGCCGACGCGACGATCGAGCGGTTCGTCGACGGCGTCGTGGCAGCCGCTCAAGACCTCGCCGGCCGGCTTCGGCGGGACGTTCCTCGCGGTGGTGACGAGCTTCGGCGACTTCGCCGTCATGGCCCCGGGGCCGGGACCCAGCGTCGCACCGGGTCAGGGCGACGTGCCGCCGGGCGGCGGGTCGAGCCGGCCCGACGCTCACCACCTCGCCGAGGCTGGTCCCGACGAGATCCGGCCGTCGACGATCGCTGGGGAGCCCGGCGCGCCGGTGACGGCGAACGGCACCATCCGCCGACTCCGTGACCGTTCGCGATGTCGAACGCGTGGATCTTGCGGTCGTCGCTCGTCACGTAGACGTCCCGCCGACGATCCCGCCGCTGGGCGACTGCGTGGCGGATCGGCGCGGTCCAGACCAGCGTCCCGCGGCGCGTCGAGGACGTACATCGTCCCGTCGAGGCTCTCGGCGAAGACCTGGCCATCGCGACGGCGCCGATCAGCAGGATCTTGCCGGTCGGTGCGCTGAACGGTGTCGCCACGCCGGCGCGCCGGTCGCGGCGTCGAAGGCGTACAGGTCATGGGCGCCGGCGGCGGTCTGGTCGAGACCGCCGGTCGACGAAGACGCGTCCGTCCGCGACGCTCGGGCGTGGACGTGTTGCCGGGCTCGAGCGGGGCGGACCAGCGGAGGGCCCCGGTCGCGGCGTCGTAGGCGGCGAGGGTGCCGGGGTCGGTCGCCGGCGCACCGCCCGAGCCGGCGAAGATGAGGCCGTCGGCCACGGCGATCGCGCGGCTCATCGGCCCGGCGGTGGCGACGGGGGCGGGCCAGCGCGGTGTCCCGTCGCCACGTCGAGCGCGTACAGGTGACCGTCGAGGCTCCCGACGTACGCGACCCCGTCGATGACCGCCGCCGCGGAGTGGACCGGGCGCCGGCCCGTCGCTGCCAGCGCTTCGGCCCCTGCCCGCGCGGATGTCGAGCGCGTGGATCACACCGTCGTCGTCGCCGACGATGACCAGACCCGCGCCACGGAGAGGCCGCTGTTGATCGCCGCGCCGACGTGCTGTCTGCCACCGCGGTCGCCAGTCACCTCGTCGATCGCGGAGACGAAGCCGCCTGGTCGCCGACGACCACGATCCCGTCGACGACGGCCGGCGACCACGGCGCCGATCGGGCCCTTGACGCGGTCGCCCACTCGATGCGCCGGGGCCGGCGGTCCCGGGCCGGGCATGATGCCGGTGCGCTCCGGACCGCCGTGGTACGTGCTGGACGTCAGCAGGACGGCCGCCGGCCGCTGCGATCCCGACGAGCGAGCAGGAGCCCGAGCAGCGCCGAGCAGGAGGAGGCCGACATGCACGAGCTGCAGGACGAGCCGCGTCTCGGCGCGACGGCGCCCAGCCGATGATCGACGCGACGCCGCTGTGGCGTGCGATCGCTGGCGCGGATCCCGTCCGCGAGGCCGGCCGGGGCACGGACGTCGGCCGCGGGCGTCAGGGCCGCGCGGATGGCGTCGTCGGTCAGGCGCATCGAGGTGCTCATCGCCGCTCCGCCTCCAGCGCCCGCTCGAGCGCCCGCCGGGCGTTCGAGAGCCGCCACTTGACCGTGCCGACCGGCGAGCCGGTCGCGCGGGCGATCTCCGCGAGGGGCGTCCCCTCGACGTAGTGGAGCGCCAGCAGCGCGCGGGTCGTCCCGTCGAGGCGTCCGAAGGCGCGCTGGATGGCATCGGTGTCCGCGAACGTGTCCGGTCTCGGCGGCGACGGACGGCTCGGCGCGCGGCGTTCCCGCCTTCGGCATCCGCTTCGACCGACAGCTCGCGGACGCGGACCCGCCCGGTCCGCCGGACCACGCCACGGGCGGCGTTGACGACGATCTGGGACAGCCAGGCGTCGAACTTGTCCGGTCCCGCAGGCGTGGGCAGCTCGCGCCAGGCGAGCACGCACGCGTCCTGGGTCGCGTCCCGGGCGTCGGTGTCGCTCCGGGTGATCGCGACCGCCATCCGGTAGAGGCGGTCGAGCCGGGGGCCGATGAGCAGGTCGAAGGCGTCGCGGTCACCCGAGGCGGCGCGCTCGAGGAGCTCGCCGTCCCGAAGGCCGAACGCCGCTCGGCCCGCTGCTCCACCGACCCTCCTGTGATCATCCCGGCGGACTCGCCGGGTGACCGCGACCACGGCCGACGCAGCCTACCGCGTCACGGTGTTGGCACCGCGTACTTGCGGATGAACGTCCAGTTCGAGCCGAGGTAGACAGCCTTGCCGTCCGGCGCCGCAGCGACCGTCTCGCCGGCCGTGGACCACGTGCCGATCACCGTGCCGGTCGCGTTGAGCTCGTGCCGACCGGGACGAGCTGGTCGTCCTGAGCCATGTTGACGAAGATGTCGCCTGCCCCGTCCACCGCGTTGCCGAGCGGCTGCTGGCCGAGCGGCGGCAGCGGGTACTTCTCGAGCTGCCTCCCGGTGACGGGGTCGAGCACGACGATCGGCCGTGCGCCACGTCGCCCGTCGCCGTTCTCAGTGACGATCCGGCCGGCCCGTGTCCAGCGCGAAGTACGGCGTCGCGCGAATCCAGGGAAGGGCGCGGATGAACTTGCCGGTGGCATCGAAGGCCTGGAGGATGTTCAGGTCGTCGTCGGTGACGTACACCGTGGCGCCGTCGGTCACGCACCTGGAGCGCGTGAACTTTCCCGTCCTCGTGGCCGAACCCGCCGAACTGCAGGACGAACTTGCGATTCTTGTCGAACTTCTCGATGCGGTAGTTGCCGCTGTCCGCCACGTAGAACGATCCGTCGGGGCGCGAAGGCGATCGAGCCGCGCGGGGAAGGATTCTGCTGGTGGGTGCTCAACGCCAGCTGTCCCTCGCCGCTGCCGGGCGTGCCCCAGGAACCGAGGTACTTCCCGTCCGGGGTGAAGATCCAGAAGACGTTGTCGAACGACGCCGCGACCCAGATGTCGCCAGTGAGCGGGTTGATGGCCGGTTGCCACGTCTCCGGGGCGCGGACAGGGCCGGGCCGGCCTTCTGCCAGAGGAGCGTGAGGGCGGCCAGGCTCGGCGGCGATCGCAAGTGTGCCGATCCGTGCGCGCCGTCACCGGTGTCCGTTCGCCATCGCTCGCTCCGTCGGCGATCGCGAGCGCGACGACGACCCCATCCTGCAGCCCGAACACGGCGAGACCGTCGGCGGCCGCGACCGAACTGTTGTCCGGTGCGCCGAGCGGGCGGGTCCAGGTGACGGCGCCGGTCTTCGTGTCGAGCGCGGTGGCAGTCCCACTGTCCGAGGCGAAGACCGCCGTATGGCCCAGGATCGCGGGACAACCCCGAACCAGGCCGGTCTGCGGCGCAACCCACGCCACGCTGCCGTCCGTTGCCGAGAACGCGTGGGCTCCGTCGGTCGCCGCGACGATGACGAGGCCGTCGACGATGGACGGCGAGGCATGCGTCTCGGCCCCTGTCGAGGTCCGCCAACGCTCGATGCCTGTCCCGAGATCGACCGCGTGGACGACTCCGGTCGGTCGAGACGACGTAGACGATCCCATGTACGACGGCCACCTGCGATCCGATCGGGGCGCCGGCTTCGAACTCCCATCGCATACCAGGCGCGCCGTTCGGCCCGGGGCCGGGCATCACTCCCGTTCGTGTGTCGGCGCCACGATAATGGAGGACGTCGCGAGATGTCGCGGCCGCACCCGAAGATCCCGGGGGCTCCTGAGACGCGGATGCTCGCCGGGCCGTCGGAGACACCCGCGGGGATCACGCTGCCCGTCGCGACTGACTTGGAGCCACTCGTCGCGGCACAACCGGTCGAACATTACGGCCACAAGGATCGCGTAGGCGGCATTCGGTCGCATCTGGCACTCCACGAACGTCGATCCACTGGTGACGCGGACCTGACGGATGGGAGAGCGCGTAAGAGCGGCCTCGGGTTGGCGACGGTCTTGGGTCAACCCCGCAGCGACCGTCACCCCAGCCGGCGCATCCCGGCGTGACCGAGTTGCCGGACGCCCGCCGGCCGGTCCGGGCCGCCGGCCGTGGTGGCCACCTCGGGGAGCGGCCGGACCGTCGCGGGCGATGACGTTGACCACCTCGCCCTCGCGCTGGAGCTGGCCGTCCACCAGCAGGAGCGCGTGCCGCCGGACCACGCCCCGCAGCCGCGCCCAGGTGTCGGGCCAGAGCGTGACGTTGACCATCCCGGTCTCGTCCTCGAGGGCGAGGAAGACCGTGCCCTTGGCCGTCATCGGGTGCTGGCGGGTGACGACCAGCCCGCCGATCCGGACCCGGCCCGACGGCATCTCCGAGAGCGCCGCGTTGGTCACCGCCCCCAGCCTGTCGAGCGCCGGCCGGAAGAGCGTCACGACCTGGCGCCGCGCGTCCAGCCCGATGACCGCGTAGGCGTCGCCGATCCGCTCCGATTCGGTGATCGCGGGAAGGGTCGGGGCGTCGGTCGCGGGGAGGCGCAGGTCCATCGGCCGTCCGGCCGCCGCTGAGCGTTTGCCGGCCGCCCGGCCGAGCCCGCGCAACGCCCGCCCGTCCACCCGCCCGCGTGACGCGCCGGCGACCTCGCGGAGCTGCCACAGGAGCTCGCGCCGCGGTCGCCCGAACGAGTCCATCGCCCCGGTCCGGATGAGTCGCTCGAGGACCTCCTCCGGGAGCCCGGTCCGTTCGACGACGTCGGCCAGGCCCTCGTACGGCCCGCGGGCCAGCTCGGCGTCCAGCAGCGCATGGTGCTGCTCGCCGATCCCCTTGACGAGATGGAGGCCGAGCCGGACACCCCAGCCGGCGGTGACCTCGGGCGTCCATCGGTCGCGCGCCGCGGCCGACGGCACGACGCAGGCCGGCGAGCGGATCGGTTCCGGCCGGGCGGCGATCCCGGCGCCCTCGGGGAGCGGCTCGCCGGGCCGGCCGATCCATTCGGTCGTGGTCCTGTACGAAGACGCGTTGATGTCCACCGGCAGGACGGCCACCCCGTGGCGCTTCGTGTCGTTGACCAGGACCTCGACCGGGTAGAAGCCCATCGGCTGGGCGTTGACGAGCCCGACCAGGAACTGGGCCGGGTAGAACAGCTTCAGGAACGCCGATTCGTAGGCCGTTCGGGCGAACGCAGCGGCGTGACACTTGGCGAACCCGAAGCTCGCGAACGCGGCGACCTGGCGGAACAGCTCCTCGGCGACGTCCTCGGTCATGCCGGGCTGGCGCATGCACCCCTCGAAGAACCGCTGGTGGAGCTTCTCCATCTCGCGGCTCGAGCGCCACGTGCCCATCGCCCGGCGGAAGCCGTCGGATTCGGCCGCCGAGAAGCCGCCGACCTCGATGGCGATGCGCATGACCTGCTCCTGGTAGAGGATCACGCCCATCGAGTCGCGCAGGACCGGCTCGAGGCTGGGTGGAGATAGGTCACCGGTTCCAGCCCCTGCTTGCGGCGCAGGAACGGGTGGACCGCATTCCCCTGGATCGGGCCCGGCCGGATGATCGCCACCTCGACGACGAGGTCATCGAGGTTCTGTGGCCGGGATTTGGGGAGCGTCTGCATCTGGGCCCGGCTCTCGACCTGGAAGACGCCGACGGTGTCGGCGGCCTGGAGCATCGCGAAGACCTCGGGGACGTCCTCGGGGAGCCGGTCGAGGTCGACGCAGACCGCGCAATCGTGCTCGATGAGCTGGAGCGTCTCGTCCATCGCGGCCAGCATCCCGAGACCGAGCAGGTCGAGCTTGATGAGCTTCAACGTCTCGACGTCGCGCTTGTCGAACTGGACGACGACCCGGTCGACCATCGTCGCCCGCTCGATCGGGGCGATGTCGATGAGCGGCGCCGCGGTCACCAGCATCCCGCCCGAATGGATCGACAGGTGGCGCGGGAAGCCGTCGATCCGGGCGCAGAACTCGAGCCAGCGCTCCCAGTCCGACAACCCGACGGTCGAGCCGCCGCGGGCCTGCGGGGGCGGCTCCGGCTCCACGCGCGCGACCGACGAGTGCGAGGCAGCGGCACCCTGGTCGGCACGGCGCGGTGCCGGCGGATCCCAGCGCGCCGGCCGGCCGAGCCGGTCCGCGGCTCGCCCCGGCGCGTCCGTCGTGCGCGGCGGCGGTTCGAGCTGGCCGCTTTCCGGGTCGATTCGCCGCCCCTCGACGAGCGCGGGCGGCAGCAACCGGTCCCGATCGGCCTGGTAGCCGGTCCCGCGCCCTGCTCGCAACCAGGCGACGCTGGCCGGCGTGTCGCCAGGGCCACCCTCATCGTCGCCCGAGCCCCCCGGCCGGATCGACGGTGGCGACTCCGGACGCCCTCTCCCACATCCCGGAACGTGACGGCCCGCCCTGCGCTTCCTGCCCGGCAGTCGGGTCGCTCTTTCGGAGCCAGGCGAACGGTCGCGGTGCGTTCGGATCCTCCGGTTTCGGTGGCTGACGCCAGGGCGGGACCTTCCCGACGAGCGGCATCCGTGTGTTCAGCTGGCCCATCCCGTCGACGAAGCCAAGCGCCTCGGCGGCCCCCGCCGCGCCTGCCTCGGCAGGCAGTCCTTCTCCCGGCCGTCGGAAGAACTCGGCGAAGCCTCCGTCCGCCTCGAGGTCGCGCCGGACCATGACCGAGTCGTACGTCTCGAGCGCCTTGGCGACGCGATCCACGAGCGGACGCGGGAACCCGAGCGCGTAGCCCACCTCGCGAACCGCCGAACGCGCCCTGTATGTGACGAGGTTGCAGACCATCCCCGTGTGCTCTGGGCCGTAGCGGCCGTAGACGTACTGGATGACCTCCTCGCGGCGCTCCGAGCTGAAGTCGATGTCGACGTCCGGGTAGGTCGTCCGGCCCGGATTGATGAACCGCTCGAACAGGAGGTTGTGGGCGATCGGCTCGACCCGGCTGATCCCGAGTGTGTACGACACGATCGAGCTGGTCGCGCTGCCCCGGCCCTGGGCCGGGATCCCCCGTTCCTTCGCGAAGCGCATGAGGTCCCAGCAGATGAGGAAGAACTCGGCGAGGCCAGCTCGCTCGATGACGTCCAGCTCGTGGGCGAGCCGCTTGACGACAGGGGAGGTCACCGGGTGGTAGCGCTTCCGGGCGCCCGCCCAGCACAGCTCCGACAGGTACGAGAACGGGGTCTCCCCGCCCGGCACCGGGAAGCCCGGGAAGCGGTACTGCTCGAAGCCGAGATCGACCGAGCACGACGCCGCGAGCTCGGCCGCCGTGGCGATCCCGGCCGCCCAGGCGCGCGCCGCCGGATCCTCGCCGGCCACCAGGGCCGCCAGCTCCGGCCCGGACTTCAGGAACGACTCCGCGTCGGGCCGCCGCAGGTCCCCGAGCGTGTCGAGCGTCCGGCCGTGCCGGATGGCGGTCAGCACGTCGGCCAGCTCGCCGTCCTCGGGTCGGGCGTAGTGGGTGTCGTTGGTGACAACGACCGGGAGGCCGGCCGCCCCGGCCAGTGCCGCCGACTCCGCGACGAGCCAGTCGTCGTCGGGCAGGAGGTGGTGCGACAGCTCGATGAAGAAGCCGCTCGTGGCCGGTCCATCCCCGCGGCCGAAGAGCGTCGCATACCGCTCCGCCACGGCCCGCGCCCCGGCCAGGTCGCCGGACCGCAGCCGGCGCGCCAGCTCCCCATCGCGGCAGCCGGACAGCGCGACCAGGCCCTCGGTGTGGTCGGCGAGGAGCGCCTGGCTGAAGCGCGGGACGCCCTTCGTGCCGGCCATGTTGGCGTGCGACACGAGCCGACACAGGCTCCGCCAGCCGACCTGCGAGCGGGCGAGGAGGACGAGGTGTGGACCGCGGACCCGCTCCCCGATCCCGCGCAAATCCTCCTTGACCGGCGGGCGGTGACCGGGCAGCCGGGCGCGGGTCGGTCGGGGTCGGATGGGCAGGCCCTCGGTCACCACGCCGGCGGGTGCCTCGCCCGGTCCGGGCTCGCCCGGACCCCCTCGCGGCCTGGATCGGCGCGGCGCGATGACGAGCCCGTTCGGATCCGCGACCGCCGGATCGAGCAGTTCGATCTCGACCCCGATGACCGGATGGAGCCCGGCCGACTCCGCCGCACTGGCGAACCGGACCGCGCCGTAGAGGCCGTTGTGATCGGTGACGGCCAGACCGGTCAGCCCCAGCTCGACGGCCCGGTCGACCAGATCGTCCGGCGCGGAGGCGCCGTCGAGGAACGAGAAGTTGGTGTGGCAGTGGAGTTCAGCGTACGAGGTCGGCGCCACGGGTCGCTCCGGTCGGGAAGCCGGCTGACTGGGGGCCCCACAGCATAGAACATCCGTTCTATCTCTGCCAGTGGTCCGGGTCGTGGCCCGGACCAGATTCCCATCGAAGACCGTGCGAAATCGACGACACACGGCGAGGCCATTCGGCGTCTCACCGGCATGCACGCACCGATGCGCCAGATCGCCTTTTCCGCCATCCGGACCGGGGCCCTCGTCGCCCTCGCGATGCTGTTGATCCTCGGTCTCCTGCCAGCGATCCTCGCGGTCCAGCCGATCGCCAAGTAACCCCGATCAAAAGACGTCTCGGCGCCTGGGGGCTCGGGACGATCGGCGGCACTCGACCGTGATTGTCGAGCTGCCGACCCGCCGGATGCGTCGGTGAGCGACGCCTCGCGGCCACAGGACCCCGTCGCTTGGGGGTGACGGGGTCCTGTCACGTCTACCTCGACGTCATGCTGCCGAGCCCTTCGGGATCACGATGGCGAACCCGATGATGAGCACCGCGACGACGGTGGCGACCACAGCGAGGACTGCGCTGGTACGACTTCGGTGGGACAGGCAGTAGGCATAGATCAGGCCGAGCGACGGCACGATGTACAACGCGGCGAGGGATTCGTAGTAGAGGCGGGGCGACGCAGCCAGGTAGACGACAGCGAGCCAGATGACGATGAGAGCCGTGACACGGACACCGGTGATGGGCAACGACGGGCTTCCGGCCGACTGCGTCATTCGACCTCCTTCGCGTCCGGGCCGGACGGGCTCGTCGCTCACGGACGGGTTCGACGCCGTGGGGTGACCGGGTCCTATCACCGGCGTCGAATGGCGACATGGTCGCGGTCGCGGCGCCGCAAGTCCATTTGCAGCCCCGTCCGGGGGTCTAGACTCCCCGATCATGAGCGTCTGGTCGCGCCTAGGCAACGTCCTGTCCGGCCGCTCCGCGCTGACTCCTGGCCTGGCGGCTCGCCATGCGCGCCGGGAAGCCGCGCGAAAGCGGCACCGCGAGACCGGCCAGCCGCTCTGGACATCCGAGGATCGTCATCCCGGCCCGAGTGGCGAGCGCTGGGTCGCGGATGTGGCGCCCGGGACGCCCGGCCACTTCGGCGCGGTCCGGACGATCGAGGACGATTGAAGCACCACGGGGCGAGCCGGCTCGCGATCGGCCTCGCGCTGGTCAGCACGGTCGCGCTCGCCGCCTGCGCCTCGAGCGCCTCGTCCACGGCACCGAGCCCATCGGCAACGGCCACGGCGACACGGGCGGCAGCGGCATCCACCCCGCCGTCGGCGAAGGCTGGCGCCAGCACCGGATCGACCACGAGCCAGACCGACACGGACTGGGGCCGCATCTGGGACTCGCTCCCGGCGGGCTTCCCGGCCATCGCCGGCTCGACTCCGTCGGGGGAAGCCGCCGCCGGGCCGGCCTCGGCGATCCTGGTCGTCCCCGGTGACGCCGCGAAGTCGATCGCGACGGCGCTGCAGACGCAGCTCGAGGCCGCGGGGTACACGACGGTCGCCCTGGGTGGGCCGCTGGAAGACGGCACGTACACCCTCGACATGACGGGTCCGCCGAGCGGCTGCATGCTGCAGGTCACTGCCGCACCGACCGGGGCCCTGACGACGGTCACGATCCTGTATGGAGCGAGCTGCCCGCACGCCTGAACCATGGCGTCGGCGCAACACCGACGGTGCGCCAGCGCAACGCATCCTGGGGCCCATCCGTCTATGCTGCAGCCGACCGGTCGCGGATCCGGTCCGACCAAGCCTGGGGGAGGCGAGATCGTGCAGACGGCGCATCCGAGGGACCTGGGGGCGCTCGCCCTGGTGCTGGCGTTCCTGGTGGTTCTCTTCGTGCTCAGCCTGACATTGGGAACACCAGCTCGCTGAACGACGGATGGGATCCTCCTTCGCGCGGGCGGCCGCCTGGTCGCCACGACGCCGGTCGCGCGCCGGTCTTCGCCGCTCGCCGGCTTCGCGCTCCCGGCCGGGACGGATCCTCAGTCGTACAGTCGTTCCAGGTGCCACGACCCGTCCACGCGATCGAGATAGACGAGCGCGAGCCAGCGCTCCCCCGCCACCTTGAAGTAGTCGCGCGCGATCGGCTCGCGCCACCAGGCCTCCTCGACCCGCCAGCGGTTGCAGACCTCGACGGTCTCGCGGCGGCCGTTCCAGCGGATCGCGATGAGTGCGCCGGCGCCGTCCAGCTCCGACCTCGATCGCCGGGTGGCCGCGCAGGAGACGGGTCATGACGGCACGCCCCCCTCGCCCGAGACGACCGATCGCCACGCCCAGCGCGTCTCGGGCAGCGGCGCGTCCGGATCGGTGATGGCCACCCGCCGGACGCGATCCTCCCCGAATGTCAGGGCCAGCCGCGCGAGCTGCCACTCGAGTCTGGCGCCGCGAGCGGCCTGCGGCGTGAACAGCGGGAGCTGCTGACCGGTCGCCGGGGCCGTCCCGTCGAGTTCCAGCCCGAGGCGCGCGACCGCGGCGGGTGGCGGGGTCCGCTCGAGCCGGGCGAACAGCAGGCGTTCGATCGCCTCGGCGTCGGCGGTCGGTTCCGGGAAGCGCTGCTCGACATCGAGCGTCGCGGGCGTCCCGCCGCGGGCGAAGGCGAGATCCAGGTCGAGATGGAGCCGGGCCCGCGACGCCGCCAGCCCGCGCGCCACGAGCTGGCCGGTCAGGGCGCCGGCGAGACGGTGGAGGACGAAGCGGAGCGGTTCGAGGTCCTCGACCGCGGGTTCGATGGGCAGGGCGAGGAAGAGCCGTTCGGGGGTTCGTCGTGGCCGGAACGGTTCGAGCTCCTCGCCGCGGGCCCGGGCGTGGATCCGGGCGCCTTCCTCGCCGAACCGGGCGACGAGCGCCGACCGGGCGAGCTCGGCGACCGGGCCGATCCGGCGCAGGCCGAACCGCGTGAGCCGGGCGCGGACGTCCGGGTCCGGCGTGAGGAGGCCGGACGGGTGCGGGCCGAGGAAGGCGGCCTCGCCGTCCGGCGGCACGAGGACCGGTGCCCCCGGACGGGCCACCACGGCGGCCACGGTCGCGGCGAAGCGCGTCCCGGCGATGCCCGCACGGATGCCGTCCGGCGCGGATGCTTCCTCGCCGAACGTCCGCCCGAGCGCCGCGGCCAGGCGCTCGACGAGGACCGACTCCGTCCCCCACAGCGCCTCGAGGCCGTCGACCTGGACCTCGAACAGCCCGAAGGCAGGCTCGAGCGGGTCGGCGCTGCCGGCGATCCCCGGGCTGAACGCCGCGAGCGCCTCGAAGGCGGCCTCGACCGTCGCCCGGTCCGCGTCGGGATCCGGGTCGATGAAGGTCGCCTCAGGGACGAGCCGGTGCGCGCTCCCGAGCGGCATCCCCCGCCGGACGCCCAGCGCCCGGGCCTCCGGGCTCGCGTCGATGACCGGACCCGGATCCCACGGCCGGCCGCCCAGGATGAGCGGGCCGGGCGGGAAGGGCGTGGAGGCTCGCGACCGGGCGAGCTCGAGGGGGAGATGCGGCCGGTAGAGATGGAGGAGTCGCATGGTCGGTGGTCCGTTCGTCGATCGCGGGGGCTGGATCGGGGGCTTGTTCGAGGGTTTGGTCGCGGAGGAGGTCGTCGCGGGCGAGGCAGGCATCGCGCTCGCCGCCGTCGGCGTAGAGGATCCGGAGGGTCGCCCGCCGCCCCGGCGGGCCGTATCGGTTGCGGGCGACCAGCGCCTCCGTCCGCTGGCCGACGATGTCGCGCCCGAGCCGGATCCACGACCGCCGGGCGAGCTCGAGGCGAAGGCCGGTCGACTCGGCGACGGCGGTGGCCAGGTTCCCGTTGAAGCCGGGCGGTTCGAGCACGACGAAGAGCGTCTCCGAGCGGCGGGCGAGCGCCGCCAGCCGGCCGAGCCGGTCGGCGATCCGGGCCGGGCGATCCGTGGCGGCCAGCCGGCCACCGGGCAGGTCCAGGACGAGCAGGTCGATCGAGCGCCCGGCCAGCAGTGCGCCCCCGATGGCGAGGCCTTCGTCCAGGGTCTCCGGGGTGATGACCACCAGCCATTCGAGGCGGACGCCGCGGGCGACGGCCTCGACCGGGTCGAAGCTGCGCGACAGGTCGAGCCAGGCCACGATGGATCCGGCGATCTGGGCCTCTGCCGCGAGCCGCAGGACGAGTGTCGTCCGGCCGCTCGACCCGTCGCCGCGGATCGCGACGCTGGCCGAGCGCGGCAGGCCGCCGGGTCCCAGGATCGCGTCGAGCGCCGCGAAGCCGGTGTGGATGACGCGATCGTCCGGACCGAGACGGGGCTCGGGCCGTGGCCCGACGTCGGGGAGTGGCGCTGTGGCCGGGTCGGGCGCCAGCGCCAGCGAGCCGATGACCCGCGGAGCTGCGGCACCCCAACGGGCCCGGAGGTCCGCGACAGCGGCGTCCACTTCGGCGCGAGGGGTCGGCATCGGACGACTAGATTAGAACATTTGTTCTAGTGAATCAAGGGGCCTGTCATGCCGTCACCGGCCCGTCACGTGAGCGGCCTAGCATCGCTCCCCTACCATGCTGCCGATGCCGACCCAGACCCCATCGCCGATCCCCGACCGGCCGATCCTGGTCGTCGACGACGACGCCAAGATCGTCCGCCTGGTGCGGACCTACCTCGAGCGCGACGGCTTCAGCGTCGTGACCGCGGCCGACGGCCCGGCCGCGCTCGACGCCATCGAGCGCCACCGGCCGGCGCTCGTCGTCCTCGACCTGATGCTCCCCGAGCTCGACGGCCGGGCCGTCATCCGCGCCGTGCGCGGCGACGACGAGGCGGCCGCAACGCCCATCCTCGTGATCTCGGCCCGTGGCTCCACGGTCGATCGGATCGCCGGCTTCGAAGACGGCGCCGACGACTACCTGCCCAAGCCGTTCTCGCCGGCCGAGCTGGTCCTGCGCGTCAAGTCGATCCTCCGGCGGGCGACCGCGGCAGCCCCCGCGACCGGGTCCCGCGGCCCGGTGGTCTTCGCCGATCTCGTCGTCGATGCCGAGCGGTTCGAGGTCACCCGGGACGGCCGGCCGATCCCGCTGACGCGGGTCGAATTCCGGCTGCTGACGACCCTCATCGAGGCCGGCGGGCGCGTCCTCACCCGCGACCAGCTGCTCGACGCCGTCTACGGCCAGGACCAGTCCGAGGTCCTCGACCGCACGGTCGACGTCCACATCGGGCGGCTCCGCGACAAGCTCGGTGACGACGCCGAGCGACCGCGCTATGTCGCCACCGTCCGCGGGGTCGGGTATCGGGCCGCCCGGACATGATCGGCCGCGGCATCGCCACGCGGATCGCGCTCGCGGCTCTCGCGTCGGCCGCCGTCGGGCTGGCCATCCTCGCCGTCGGCGTGACCGTCGTCGGCGGCGACGTCTTCCGGACGCTGATGGCCGAGGCCGGCGTCTCCGCCGACCACGCGCAGGCGATGTACGACCGATCGGTCACCACCGTCGTGATCGCCGCCGTCGTCGTGGCCGTGATCGCCAGCGTCTCGCTCGCGGTCGTCCTGGCGCGGATGCTCGCGCGGCCCGCTCGCCGAGGTCGGCGCGGCGGCGCGGCGGATCGCCGACGGCGACTACGCGGCACGCGTCCCGCGCGAGGGTCCCGAGGAGATCGCGGGCCTCGCCGACTCGTTCAACCAGATGGCCGCCAGCCTTGAGCGCCAGGAGGCGATGCGGCGCGACTTCATCGCCAACGCCGCGCACGAGCTGCGGACGCCGCTGACGAACCTGCAGGGCTATCTCGAGGCCCTGCGCGATGGCGTGATCGTCGCCGACCGGGCGACCTACGACTCGCTCTGGGACGAGGCGGAGCGCCTCGTCCGCCTGTCGCATTCGCTCGACGCCCTGACCGAGGGGGACGCCGCGACCAGCCCGCCGCGGCTCGAGGAGCTCGACCTCGCGGCGGCCATCCGGGCAGCCCTCGAGCTCGCCCAGCCGACCATCGAGCGGGCCGGTCTTCGGCTGGTCGTCGAGGTGCCGGACCGCCTGCCCGCGCGGGCCAACCCGGACCACCTCGCGCAGGTCCTGGCGAACCTCCTGTCGAATGCGGCGCGGTACACGCCGGCCGGCGGGACCGTGACGGTCCGTGCCGAACGCCGTGCGTCCGATCTCCTCGTGTCGATCTCGAACACGGGCGACGGCATCCCGGCCGAGGACCTCGATCGGGTCTTCGAGCGCTTCTATCGCGTCGAGAAGTCGAGGGACCGCGCGCGAGGCGGCGCGGGGATCGGCCTCGCCATCGTCAAGCAGCTGGTCGAGGCGGGCGGCGGCCGGGTCGGCGCCGAATCGGGCGAGGGTCAGACACGCTTCTGGTTCAGCCTGCCGGGCTGAGGCCGCGTCGTCAGCGTCTCGCCCCGGAGGATCACCGCGAGGACGACCGTCAGCCCGACATATGCGGCGACCATGCCGCTCACCACCGAGATCGGCCCGACCCGCAGCCCGGTGAAGTACGCCGGGTACGCCCCCGCCCCGATCACCCCGAGGGCCGCCGACGCCGCCAGGGCTCCGGGATCGGTCGGGAGCGACGTCGCGCTGACGGCCACCAGCAGGACGAGGCAGCCGACGCTCACGACCACCGCGCCGAGCGTCACCAGGAGGCTGCCGATGTGCCGGCTCGCGAGCGCGCTGGCCACGTCCATAGTGCCCCACGCCCAGGGCCGCACCCAGCCCGGCCAGCAGTCCGAGGGCATCGGTCGAGCCTAGACGCGGGCATGGGGAAGGACCGAGGTCGCGTCTGTCAGGACGGCCGGGGGGCCGGAGCCCTCGTGCTACCATTCCGAACCGGTCCCCCCGTCCGCGGACGTGGCGCGACCGCCCGTGGGGATGTAGCTCAGCTGGAAGAGCACCGCGTTCGCATCGCGGGGGTCAGGGGTTCGAGTCCCCTCATCTCCACCATCCCACCCGTCGGCCGACTCAGCGTCGGTGGTAGGTGAAGCCGATCGTGCTCGTGGCCACGTACGACCCGGGTGGTTGCGGCGCGTCAGGCGCGGTCGTCCGGCTCGTCGAGCGCCCCGTGGAGCTCGGTCGAATGGTCGTGCAGCCAGCGTCGCCAGACCTTGTGATCGGGGCGCCGCGCTGCGACGAGGGCCCAGAAGCGCGGTCCGTGGCCGAAGACGCGCAGGTGCGCGAGCTCGTGGATGACGACCGTCTCGAGGGCCTCCGGAGGGGCGAGGATCAGGCGCCACGAGAAGGCCAGCCGACCGTGGCGCGAGGCGCTCCCCCAGCGCGTCCGCTGGTCGCGGATGGCGACCGCGGCCGGGGTCACCCCGAGGTCCGCGGCGTGGCGCCGGATCTCTCGTTCGATGGCCGTCCGCGCCCGCGGCTTGAGCCACGCTTCGAGGACCGCGGCGGTGGACCGGCGGTCGGCGGAGGCGACGTGGACGATGATCTCGTCCTCGTCCGTCCCGCCGATCCGTTCGACGGTCGAGCGTCGGAGCCCGGGACGCGCCGCCACGAGCCGCAGGCGGTGGAGGTCGCCGCGGAAGCGGATGGTGGCGCCGTCGCGCAGCCCGCCGCGCGCCGCCAGTGCCGCGCGGTCGATCGCCTGTCGCTCGAGGTGGCGGCGGAGCCACGGCTCGCGGTCGGCCAGGAAGTCGCGAACGTGGCGTTCCGGGTCCGACCAGCCCCGCCGAGCGGCGACCGGGACGGTCACCACCACGCCCCGGTCCGGATGGATGACGACCCGCAGGCCGCGCGACCGCGGCGACCGTCGAAGCGTGTAGGCGAGCGGGCCGCCAGGGAGCCGGACGACGGCCGGGGTCTCGGTCGCCGCGACCGCGGCCCGCGGGGTCGAGCCGCCACCGCCCGTGCCGGCGGGTCGTCGCAGGGTCACGACCGCCGGAGGAGGCGGCCCGGCCGCTCGCCGGTCTCGGCGCCGTCGAGGATCGCCGGCCGGCCGTTGACGATGACGTGGTCGATGCCGGTCGGGTACCGCGCCGGCGCGAGGTAGGTGGCCTCGTCCGCGACGGTCGCCGGGTCGAACACGACCAGGTCCGCGAAGGCCCCCTCGCGGACCACGCCCCGGTCGTGCAGGCCGAGGCGCGCTGCCGGCACGCCGGAGAGCTTGGCGACGGCGGTCTCGAGCGACAGGACGCCGCGGTCGCGGACATACGTGCCGAGGACCCGCGCGGTGCTCCCGTAGGTCCGTGGATGCGGCCGGCCGGCGTCGAGGATCGGGTGGCCCGGACGGCGGCCCTCCGCGTCGGTGCAGACCGCGATCCAGGGCACGGCCATGATCGTCGCGACGTCGGCGTCGTCCATGCAGTCGACGACCACCGAGACGTCGAGCCGGTCCGCGACGAGTGCGTCGAACGCGAGGTCGGCGGGGTCCTCGCCGAGGTCGTCCGAGAGCTCGGCCAGCGAGCGGCCGGCCCACTCGGGGCGGCTCGCCGCGGACGAGATGCGGATGCCGGCCCAGCCGGGATCGGCGGCGACGTTCTCCCAGCCGGAGATCCCGCGGGCGATCTCGCGCCGGACGAGACTGCGGACGGGGGGGTCGTTCAGCGCGGCGACGCACGCCTCGACGCCCAGGCCCTGGAGCGCCGGCGGCAGGATGGTCGCCAGGGTCGTCGCGGCGGCCGTGTACGGATACTGGTCGGCCGCGACGTCGAGGCCCTCGGCCCGTGCGGCCTCGAGGCGGGCGACCGCGTCCCCGGCGCGACCCCAGACGGCCCGCGAGCCGCACTTCAGGTGCGAGACCTGGAGCCGTGCACCCGGCCCCGCGGCCCGGACCGCGGCGATCGATTCGTCGAGTGACGCGAACAGCTCGTCCGATTCGTTGCGCATGTGGGTCGCGTACAGCCCGCCACGTCGCGCCGAGGCGGTCACCAGCGCCTCGAGCTCTGCCGGCGCCGCATGCATCCCCGGGGCGTAGATGAGCCCCGACGACAGGCCGAACGCCCCGGCCTCCAGCGCCGCTTCGACCTCTGCGACCATCGCCGACAGTTCGTCCGCGGTCGGCGGACGGGCCTCCGTTCCCATCGCGGACGCGCGGATCGTCCCGTGCCCGACCAGGAAGGCCACGTTCGGACCGAGCTGCTGCTCCTCGACCGCGTCGAGGTACTCCCCGAACGTCCGCCACCGCGCGACCAGCCCGTTCGGCCGGAGCGAGAGCTCGACGATCTCGCGGCCGAGCGCGGTCAGCGGCGCCAGGGTATCCCCGCAGTTGCCCGACAGCTGGGTCGTGTAGCCCTGGTGGAGGTGACTGGCGAGCGCGCCGTCGACGAAGAGCGAGCCATCCGAATGACCGTGCGGGTCGATGAACCCGGGGGCCACGACGCGCCCACTCACGTCGAGGACGGTCGCGACCTCGGCGTCGTCGACGGCCGACAGGTCGCCGACCGCCAGGATCCGGTCGCCGAGGACGCCGACGTCCGCGCGACGTCCGGGCCGCCCGGTCCCGTCGATCACGGTCCCGCCGCGGAGCAGCAGGTCGAACGCGGTCATGCTGCGGATGGTGACATGTTCGCGAGGGCCACTAGCCCGAAACCGCCCCGCCGCGCATCTCCTTCTCGAAGACGGCCGGATGACCGCCTCGCAGGGGGTGGTGGGATGACCGTCGAGGCCCTGCGCAGGCGCAGACCGGAGACGCTGGCAGACCTTCTGTCCGCCTACGGCCGGGAGATCCAGGCCGTCGCCTACCTGATCATCCGCGACCGAGCGGAGGCCGAGGACATCGTGATCGAGACGATCCTGACCGCATTCGAGAAGGGCGGTTCGATCCGCGACGAGCGCGCCCTCCGCGCCTGGCTCCTTCGCGTCGCAACGAACAAGGCACTCGGCGGCCGTCGAACATCCGCCCGCCTGGTTCGGCTCGATCTCGTGCCGGACCGCGCCGGATCCGAGGACATGGCGACCAGCTCGTCCTCGCGGATCGTCCTGCTCGACGGGGTCGCCGACCTGCCACCCCAGATGCGGGCCGCGGTCGTGCTGCGCTACTACGCGGACCTCTCGGTCGTCGTCCGACCGCGGCAGCCCGACGACTCCGGAGAAGTCCCCGTGAGCGAAGCACCGCCTCCCGACGCTCGACGTCGCTCTCCCAGGCGCGCCAGGTCCGCCAGGTGGGACGAGACCCGCACCAGGAGGCTGGCCGATGGACGGGATCGAGGGCGGCCGCCCCGATCGCCAGCCGCCGACGGCCGGCGCCCGACAACCGGGTGCCTCTGGTAGACTCCGCCTTCCGTGGGGCTATAGCTCAGCTGGAAGAGCACCTGCATGGCATGCAGGGGGTCCGGGGTTCGAGTCCCCGTAGCTCCACCAACCGCGACGAGACCGCCGACCATCCACCCCTCGCCGGCGCGGCGGGGGGTGTCCCGTCTCCCGAGGACCACGTGACCGACACCGCCGAGACCCACGACCCAGCGACCCGCACACGGATCGAGCGCTACGACCCGAGCGCCATCGAGCCGCGCTGGCAGGCGCGCTGGGCCGAGCTCGAGATGTACGAGACGGACCTGTCGACGAGTCGCGGCCGAAGTACTACCTCTTGACGATGTATCCGTATCCGTCGGGCGACCTGCACATCGGCCACTGGTACATCGTGACCCCGAGCGACGCCCTGGCGCGCTTCCGGCGGATGCACGGGTACAACGTCTTCTTCCCGATCGGGTTCGACGCCTTCGGACTGCCGGCCGAGAACGCCGCGATCAGGAACGGCGGCCACCCGTTCACCTGGACGATGCAGAACATCGAGAACATGCGCCGGCAGTTCCGGACGATGGGCGCCACCTTCGCCTGGAAGACGGAGGTCGTCACCGCCGACCCGTCGTACTACACGTGGAACCAGTGGCTGTTCCTGCGCTTGCTGGAGGCCGGGCTCGCCTACCGCGCGATGTCCACGGTGGACTGGTGCCCGAACGACGGGACGCTGGCCCGGGAGCAGGTCGAGGGGACCGATCGCCACTGCTGGCGGTGCGGCGCGCTGGTCGAGAAGCGCGACCTCGAGCAGTGGTTCCTGCGCACGACCGCATACGCCGACGAGCTGCTCGATTTCTCGGGCATCGACTGGCCCGAGCCGATCAAGATCCAGCAGACCAACTGGATCGGCCGGTCCGAGGGCGCCGAGATCGACTTCGAGGTCGCGCCGGACGACCACCAGCCGGGCGGCGACCGGATCCGCGTCTTCACGACCCGGCCGGACACGCTCTTCGGGGCGACCTTCATGGTCCTCGCGCCGGAACACCCGCTGGTCCCGACGCTGACCCATCCGGACCGCCTGGCCGAGGTCGAGGCGTACGTCGGGCAGGCGCGGCGGCGGACCGAGATCGATCGCCTGGCGACGGACCGCGAGAAGACCGGCGTCGCGATCGGCGCCGACGCGATCAACCCGGTCGACGGCGAGCGGATCCCGATCTTCGTCGCCGATTACGTCCTGGCCACCTACGGGACCGGCGCGATCATGGCGGTCCCCGCCCACGATGAGCGCGACTTCGCGTTCGCGATCAGGTTCGGGTTGCCGATCCGGCGGGTCGTGGCACCGCCCGGCGTCGAGGCCGACGCCTCGATGGACGACGCCTACATCGCGCATGCGGCCGGCGAGCGGCTGGTGAACAGCGGCCGGTTCGACGGGATGAGCGCGGACGAGGGAGGCCGGGCGATCGTTGCCTGGCTCGCGGAGACCGGCCGCGCCGAGCCGAAGGTCACCTATCGCCTGCGCGACTGGCTGGTCAGCCGCCAGCGCTACTGGGGCACGCCGATCCCGGTCATCTACTGCCCGACCGATGGCGTCGTCCCGGTCCCGCTCGAGGACCTGCCGGTCCGGCTCCCCGAGACCGTCGACTACGCGGGGAGCGGCGACAACCCGCTCAACCACGACGAGGCGTTCCTGCGGGTCACGTGCCCCCGCTGCGGCGGCCAGGCGCGGCGCGAGACGGACACCATGGACACCTTCATGGATTCGTCGTGGTACTGGTTCCGCTACCTGTCGCCCGACAAGGACGACGGACCGGTCGATCGCGCGATGACCGACGGCTGGACGCCGGTCGACCAGTACACCGGCGGCGCCGAGCACGCGGTGATGCACCTGCTGTACAGCCCGCTTCTTCACCAAGGCGATGGCCGACAGCGGTCTCGTCCGCGATCGCGAGCCGTTCAAGCGGCTGTTCAACCAGGGCCAGATCCTGGGCGCCGACGGCGAGCGGATGTCGAAGTCGCGCGGCAACGTCCAGGACCCCGACGAGCTGGTCGCCCGCTACGGCGCCGACACCGTCCGGCTCTTCCTGATGTTCATGGGCCCGTGGGACCAGGGCGGGCCGTGGAGCCCGACCGGGATCGGTGGCGTCCATCGGTTCCTCAACCGGGTCTGGACGCTCGTCATCGACGCGCACGGGCGCGAGCCGGGTGACCCGGAGTCGGGCACCCTGCCGGCGGGCGGATCCGAGGCCGACGCCCGGGCCGCCCTGCACGCGGCCGCCCACCGGACGCTGCGCGACGTCTCGGCCGACTACGCGGCGTTCCGCTTCAACACGATGATCGCCAAGCTGATGGAGCTGGCGAACACGCTCTTCCGCTACCGCGGCACATCCGTCGCCGACTCGCCGGAGTGGGACGAGACGATCCGCCTGCTGCTGCTGATGCTCGCCCCGGCGGCTCCCCACATCACCGAGGAGCTGTGGAGCCGTCGCCTGGCGGCGGCCGGGGTCCCGTGGGCCTCGATCCACGACCAACCGTGGCCCGAGGTCGACGAGAGCGCGGTCGTCGAGTCGACCCGCGAGATCCCGGTCCAGGTCAACGGCAAGCTTCGCGACAAGGTGACGGTCGCTGCCGACGCCACGACCGCCGACATCGAGGCCGCGGTGCTGGCCCGCGACCGGATCCGGGCGATCCTCGACGGCCGTGCCCCCGACCGGATCGTCGTCGCCGGCGGCGGGAAGCTGGTCAACCTCGTCGTCCGATGAGCTCGGAGGACGCGGTCGCCTTCGATCGACACCTCGAGAAGACGGCACCCGCCGTCGCCGACATCGCCCGCGCGTTGCGCCTGACCGTCCTCGCGGGCGTCCCGGACGCCGTCGAGACGTTCGATCCGGGCGACGGCCTGCTGGCGATCGGCACCACCCGCTCGATGCGAGACTTCCTGTTCGCGATCATCCCGCACAAGGCGCACGTGAACCTGCAGCTCGCCGACGGCGTCGACCTGCCGAACGACGACGGCCGGATCGAGGGGAGCGGCAAGCGGATCCGCCACATCAAGGTCCGCTCGGTCGCCGACGCCGGCGCGCCGTGGGTGCGAGCCGTCGTCGCGGCTCAGCTTGCCTGCCGGGATGCGAATACACCGGCGACGCTCTGAGAAGAACGGCATAGACTCCCGTCATGCCGATCTACGCCTTCTGGTTCGTCGCCGCGTTGGCGCTCCTCGTTCTCGAGCTGGCCAGCACGACCTTCTTCTCGATCTTCCTCGCGATCGGGGCCTTCGCGGCCGGCCTGCTGGCCTTCTTCCTGCCGGACACCGCGATCTGGATCCAGGCGGTCGTCGCGATCGCCGTCGCGATGGCCGGGGTGGTCGTCGGCCGCCCGTTCCTGCGCCAGAAGCTCCGCCGCCAGGGCGACCCGCCGCTGACCCCGGGCGTCCACGGCGGATTCGTCGGCCAGCGCGCGCTCGGGCTCGACGAGATCGGCGACGAGCTCCACCCGGGTCACGTCAGATTGGCCGGCGAGACGTGGCTGGCCTTCGCCGAGGATCACCGGCCGATCCCGACGGGCGCGCCCGTCATCGTCACCGCGGTCCGCGGGACGACCCTCGCCGTTCGACCCTCGTCCGGGTCCGCCACATCGGAGAGTTGACATGAACGGGGACCTGATCCCGCTGGTCGTCGCCTTCATCATCGCCATCCTGTTCGTCCTGTTCGCGTTCTACCTGCTGCGCAACACGGTCAACCTCGTCCAGCAGGGGTTCGTCGGGGTGACCACGCGGCTCGGCGAGTTCCGGGCCATCCACGAGCCGGGGCTGGCGATCATCGCGCCGTTCATCGACAAGCTGGTCAGCGTCGACATGCGCGAATACCCGCGCCCCGGCGATCGCCAGGAGGTCATCACCAAGGACAACGTGGTCGTCTCGGTCAACGCCACGATCTTCACCCAGGTCGTCGACGCCAAGCAGGCGCTCTTCTCGATCGCGAACTTCGACGTCGCCATCGACGCGCTGGCGCGCACCGCGCTCCGCTCGGTCATCGGGACGTTGTCGCTCGACGAGGCGCTCTCGGAGCGGGAGCGGATCAACGTCGACGTCCAGGAGCAGATGGAGGCGGTCACGGACAAGTGGGGGATCCGGATCAACCGGATCGAGATCGTCGAGATCACCCCGCCGCCACAGATCCTCCAGGCACTGGCGCTCCAGAAGCAGGCCGACCAGGAGAAGCGCGCCAAGATCCTCCAGTCGGAGGGCCTCCAGCAGTCGGCGGTCAACGTCGCCGACGGTGAGCGGCAGGCGGCGATCAAGAGCGCCGAGGGCGAACGGCAGGCCGCCATCCTCATCGCGGAGGGCAACCGGCAGGCCGCCATCCTCGAGGCCGAGGGCCGGGCCCGCGCCATCGAGACGGTCTACAGCGCCATCACCGCCCAGAACCCGAACCCGACCCTCGTCGCCATCCTCCAGCTCGACACGCTGAGCAAGTTCGCACTGAGCCCGAACACGAAGATCGTGATCCCGGCCGAGTCGTCGGCATTGCTCGGTGCGGCCCAGGCGATCCAGTCGGTGCTCGCCCAGGTGCCGGCCGCGGAGTAGGCGTCAAGCCTGGGGCGTCGTTCCCCCGGCGGCCGGCTCGGCGTCCTGTGCGGCGCGCCCGCGCGCCCGGTGGCGGGCCGCCTTCGCCCGGTTCCCGCAGGTGGCCATGTCGCACCAGCGGCGACGGCTCGTGCGTGATGCGTCGTAGAAGATCCAGTCGCACGTGTCGCTCGCGCAGGTCTTGATCCGCTCCGGGTGACCCTCGGTCAGCTCGAGGACGAGCGGCTCGGTGAGCCTCGCCAGGGCGTCGTCGATCGGGTCGCCGACGTGGCGATGGTCGACGCTGCAACCGTCCGGCGCGGGGACGAGCTCGATGATCTGCCGGGCGTGGAGCGCGCGGTTGATGGTCTCGAGCGCGCCGGTCTCCGGCGCCCGGTGCTCCGAGATCGCATGTGCGACGTCGCGCAGGGCCGAACGCACACGGTGCACACGTCCGAGCTCGCGGGCCTCGAGCGGCTCGTGGGCGACCGCCTGGGCGTGCACGCGGTCAGCACCTTCCCGGTGGATCACGCCCCGGTCCACGAACCAGGCGAGCGCGTCGTCGAGGGTCGGGAGCTTCTCGACGGGGAAACCATTCTCGGTGTCTTCGGTGTTCAGGAAGTCGAAGGTGTCCTCGAGGTCGACGTCGTGAGCGTGACCCCGATAGGGCGCTTCGAGGGGCTGGATGTTCATCTCGATAACCACTCTACAACTGTTGACAGGTTACGCGCAAGCAGGTAGATTCATCCAGTAACCGATTGACCAAGCGAAACAGGTTACGAAGAAGGAGTCGCGGCATGAGCGTCCTGATCATCATCGCCATCGTGCTCATCGGGTTCGTCCTGTTCGATCTGGCCGCCATGCGGTGGGGCGCTGACTCAAGGGAACACTTCCCGCCGGAACACCACCAGTAGCCCGAGACTCCCCGGAGGCCCCACATGCATCCCATCTACCTCTACGCCCAGGCGGTCCAGCGCGACCGCATGCATGAACTCGAAACCGAGGAGCACCGCCTCCTGGCACAGCTTCGCGCGGAACGTGCCGGAGAGCCGTCGCGCATCCGCCGCTCGGTCGCGCTGGCGCTCGCGGCGCTCAGTCGCGGATCGGCCGCCGCGGTCCGGCGGCTCGACGAGTGTGTCGCCGACGACCTCGGCCGCGCGCTGGCTCCGACCGAGTAGCGTCTCGGCGGTCCTCTCGGGCGCCCAAGTCGGCCGCCGGCTCAGTCCGGCGGCCGCGCCGCATATTCGATGCGCTCGAACGGCCACGCCGCCGCGAGCCACGCCACGACCGCCCGGTACAGGACCGGATCGAGCTCAGCATCGGCCGCCCGGACCCACGAGCGGACCTGCACATCGACATCGGGCGTCTTGCCCGGATAGAGGTAGACGCACCCGATGACGGTCCCGGTCGCGGGCTCGAGGACCGTGTACGTGAAGCCGGTCCGCGCGACGAGATCGGCGGCGTGACGGACCAGGTCACCGCGGTTCTCCTCGAGCGTCATGGGGCGCGGCCACGATGCGCCGACCCAGCCAGGCGTCGCGTGGATGTGATCGACGCTCGATGTCCAGGCCGCGTAGTCGGCCTCGTTGTGCTCGGGACCGAGCGGCCGGAGGCGGAGCGCGTCGTGGTCGAGCGCGAGCGGCAGCTCGAAGTCGTCGGGGACGAACGGCCGATCGGGCATGACGCCACGGTAGCGGGTCGGCCGTGTTGTCGTCATCGTGCCGACACGCAAGCGGCGTAGGCTCCCGTCATGAGCGACACCGACACCACCCATCCTCCCGCCTCCCCCACCCCGTCTTCCCCGGCCAGGTCCGACGCCGAATGGCGCGCCAGCCTCACCTCCGAGCAGTACCGGGTCCTTCGTGGCAAGGGGACCGAACGCGCCTTTACCGGCGCCCTGTGGGATGAGCACCGAGCCGGCACCTATCGCTGCGCCGGCTGCGGCGCGGAGCTCTTCCGCTCGGACGCGAAGTTCGACTCGCGGACCGGCTGGCCCAGCTTCTTCGAGCCCGCCGACCCGGCCGCGGTCGCGACCGAGACCGACCGTTCGATGTTCATGACCCGGACCGAGGCGATGTGCTCCGCCTGCGGCGGCCACCTCGGCCACGTCTTCGACGACGGACCCGACCCGACCGGCCTGCGCTACTGCATCAATTCGGCGTCGCTGACGCTCGATCCGGCGGACTGACCGAGCAAGCGCGCCTCCGACGTCGAGGTTCAGCGCCGAGGCGACGACGATCGGACCGAGGAGGATGAAGGCGCCCGGCCATGCGCATGCCGACGCCGGGTCACGATCGACCTAGTTGAACGTTACCGACACCGTCGTGTTCGCCGGGAGGCAGACGCCAGCCGTTCGGTTCTGCGTCAGGACGATCCTGGTGTTGTTCCCGAAGGCCGGGCTGAACGACCCCGTGAAGCCGGCGGCCCTCCAGGCCGTGCGAGCCGAGCTAACGGTCAGAGTCGTGAGCGTCGGTACGATCCTGCAGGCTGCCGCGGTCGGTATCGGCGTGGGTGTCGGCGTCGGCGTCGGCGTGGGCGTCGGCGTGGGCGTCGGCGTCGGCGTGGGCGTCGGCGTCGGTATGGATGTCGGCGTCGGTATGGATGTCGTGGGCGTCGGCGTGGGCGCGGGGGTGCGACGGGCGGGTCTCGGTGTGGCCGCACCGGCAGGCGTCGAGCCGTCCGGCCGGGTCGTGACCTGCGACTTCCCGACTGTGCCGGACGGCGTCTGCGTTTGCGTGGGCGTCGCCGACCCGGCCGATGCGGTCGGCGTGGCGGCCGGGCCGCCGGACGGTGACTGCCTCGGACCGGGCGTCGAACCCCCGACGATCGACGGGGTGTTCGTCTCGCCCGCGACTTCGCCGGCGGGCCGGAAGCCACCGCCGAGGGTCATTGCGAGCACCAGGGCGACGATGATGAGCGCGCCCGCCGCCAGCGACCGCCGCATGTCGAATCGCCGCAGGAACCCGGCCATCCGCCCCCGGGGCGTGCTCCGGCGCGCGCTCCCAGGCGTGCTCCCGGACGTGGCCACCACCGGCGCCAGGACAGCATACGGGTATGCGCAGGCCGGGCAGGCCCCGTCGGCGCCGGCCCAGCACCAGCGGCAGGCGTACCGCGAACACGAGGAGCAGTAGCAGAGCCCGACCTTGCCCCCGATCGCGGCAGGGTCGCTTCGCCGCTGGCAGCGGGGACAGAACGAGCTCGGCTGCTCGCCCGAATCCGGGGCCGGGGCGTCCGTCTTCACGGCCAAGGTTCCTGTCGCACGCGTGCTCCGCTGGTCTCATCGGGGGTGTCGGCGCGACGGCCACGGGCCTTCGCGCAGGGCCGATCCCGAGCATATCGCAACGTGTCGCGACGATCCGCCGCCGCACCACACCACGGTGCCCGCGCGCACCGAAATGGGCGCCCGCGAGTTCCTCGCAGCGTCGGACGCGCGACGGCTGACCGACGATCCCGATCCGGGATAGGAGCTGGTCCACCGGTCGAGATAAGTCGCGGCCGAGCGGCCATCACAGAGTCGCGCAACGACGCCTCGCCGGGTGTCGCCTGTCCTGTCTGGCGTCCGTCAGCGGCTGGCGCTGGAGAGACTCTACTCGATCGCCTGCTGGAAGTGCGCGATGAAGAGTGCATCCTGACCTTGCCACTCTGTCTCGTCAAGCGCCGGCCGCCGCGATCGGCGTCTCTAGAGTACCCTGGCGGCCAAGTCGACGAGCCGTGAGCGAGTCGAAGCGTGAGCACGAAGCTGTGAGCACGATCGCGTCGACTGTCGCTTACAAGCGCAGAGGATGTCGGCGCCGACGCCGCCTGGCGGTCGTGGTGGTCCGATCCCTTACCCGACAGGCTGCGACAGAGGACCATGACCCACCATGCGTTCCCCGCCACGACGACGACTCCGATTCCCACGAGACCGGCGCTGGAGGCACGGCGTCCGGCGACGAAGGCGAGGACGATCAAGCCGAGCGCCCCCAGGCTGTTCCCGACGCCGGTCGCAGGCATGAACAGGGACGGCGCGTCGACCAAGACCTGGCCGATGACGAAGAACACGACGTACTGCGCCGCCAGAGACCCGCAGCCGCCAGGCCGAACCGAAGCCCCTCCATCCAGCGCCGGGGGGCGCCTGCCGGGGTCATGGATCTCGCCTGCATCCCGCCCAGCGTGTCCGTCATGGGGTCACCTTCCTCCGGGCGTACGACGCCTGACCGGCTGCGCCGTTACGGCCGGGCAACACCTACGCTCGGTCACGTCCGTCGCGCCCTGCGCCGCCGATAGACGCCAGGCGGGAGCAACAGCAAGGCGGCTCCCAACGCGAAGAAGATATCGATGATGCCGTGCTGCCACCCGTTGCCAGTCTCGAACAGGCCGATCTGGCGCGCCGTGGCACCAAGATCGACCAGGATCGGGTCGTCAGGGAGCGATGAAGCCTTGGGGCGGAATACGCGCCGCTTCTGGCGCATGTGACCCTCCTGGGACGCGTCACGAGTCGGTTTCGCCAGTGTTCAGCGCGGTCCGTCGACCGAGCGTGGACCGCGTGTCAGGGGCCCATCGTCGCTATCGGTGAAGTGTCGACCGATCTGCCTCCGAGGCCAAGAGGCGTTGGTCACGAAATGCCCTTGTCGGCGCGATAGGCTGGGCGCGTGACGCGGGATCGCCAGCCGTCGGTCGGAGCATCTCTCGCGTCGGAAGTGCCCCAACGTACAAGGGGTAGCCGACTGCCCCGGCGGCCTCGACGGGCTCGCGCGTCCGGGGCGGTGGCGAGGACTGAAGAGGGGCCGTTACGGTCGGGTGACGAGCCGCGTGACGGCGAACTGCAGCCGACAATCCTGGGTGGGGACCGGCGTGTCGTCCGCACCCACATTGCAGGTGCAGGCGGCGGCCGCCGGATGATCGAACATGCCGGTCGCCTCAACGACCTGACCGACTGGCAGCACGTCGGGGTGTTGAGCAGCCGGATCGCGGCTCGAGTATCAACCACTTGCCCGGGTCGGCGGGCGGGCGAGTCACCTCGGGCTCGACAAGGATCTTACCGTCGCTGGCGGTGGACTGCAACCAACCCGGCGAGTAGGTGGGGCCGTCAATGTCGCAGTTGCACTCGATCAGACGCGCCTGGACTGTGATGGGCGCGCGCGGGAAGCACGCCAGCCCGACACTCGGCAGGAGCGCCCTCAAGCAGTTGAGGTCGGTCGGCATGGGTGGACAGGCGAAGTCCCTTGCGGCGAGCCATGGTTCGCCCGATCGGCTTGCGGTGGCGACCCAGCCGCTGTGGAGGGTTCGCGACGCAAGCGGGACGACCTCGTACCAGGTGTAGTCGGAGGCAGCGACCGGGCCGTTGAGGACGTACAGCGGTGTCCCGAGGGGCAGCAGCGGATCGTACTTGGAACGAGTCGTCGCTGACCCGCGGCTGCGAGCGAACCCGGACACCATCGACGACGGTCACCACGGCCGTGTCCACGAGGATCCTGCTCGGCGTCGTCGACGAGGCCGCTGTCGCGAGCGGTCGGGCGGTGGCGGTGGCCGTCGGGGATGAGGTCACCGTCGGCGTCACGGTCGGAACCAGGGTCTCGGTCTAGGCAGCCGCCGGGGACGTCGGCGGAGACGGTTCCAATCGAGGCTGACGACGAGCTACAGCTCGCCACGAAGACGACCGTGCTGAGCAGGACGATGACGGTCCGGCGGTTCTTGCCTCGCATCGCGTACCTCTCGAGGGACCTCTCGACGAGCTGGTTCAGGCGGCTCAACGGGCTCCAGCAACCACCACATGTCGAGCGGTCGGCTTGTGCGAAGGTAGTTGGTACGTGGCGCGCCCGACCGATGTTACGGCCGGTGCTGGTCGACCAAGCTGCCGCCCATCGCCACGGCGCTTGACCGGCGAGAAGGGAAGGCCGCATGACGCGTGATTACGAGACCGGGACCGAAGCATGACGGGGATCGTGCTATCGAGGCGGCCTTGACCGGCGGGGTCATCGGCGGCCCGTCACACATCGACCGCGGCCAGCGCGATCCATCTGGTGCGTGACTGGGATCTTTGCGCATTCGGCGGGCATGTGGCCCAGGTGTGGAATCCGTGGCTACCATCCACGACCCAGATGTCGACGTGGCCTCACTCAGCGGACCGATATCCCCGTCGGGTGTCTCCGCGGAGGCGAAGAAAGGGGGTTCCGGTGGAGAAGGCGACGTCGGCGATCCCTGGGATGACGGTGACGGGTTCGGCGGACCTCGGGTCGGTCTGCGAACTGAGTCGCAGAGCCTGGACCGATTGACGCCCGCCGGCGTCGAACACTAGCGATCCCGAGGCCAGCGCGGGCGTCTGACCTGCACATCGCGGTCATCCATGCCGTAGCTACACTGTAGGACCATCGTCGTGAAACGGACGCCATTCGCGTCGGGCCCGCTGGTCAGGACCGGAACGGCCGCCCGAGCCTCCGGCACCGTCGGACAGTTCCGGAAGCTGAGTGGCCCGCCGGCATCCGGCGCTGCCGTGACGACCTCCACCGACGCGTCGACCTTCCAGGACGGCGTGTCATTCGTGGGATTCGCTCAGCGCGCCGATGCACCCGGCCAGCAAGCCCACGAGCGGCCAACCTCTGCGGCGCTCATGCGACTCGTTCATCGGCTGCACCTCCGGCCAGGACACCGAGTCTGCTCGCGACGGAACGGACCGCCTAGAGGCGTTGGCCACGAATGTGGGAGTCGCTCGGCCCGGACGAGCAGGCCAGGACGCGGGATCGCGAGTCCGGGACCGGAACCGTCTGGCGCATCTTCGTCACCCCTGGCTGTCACGCCCCCCTTCATGCGCGACGAGGGAGGCGGACATCGCCCTCGAGGGCGAGCACGCCACCCCGACGCCGCTGAGGAAGACTCCGATCCAGCCGCAACGGCCGCAGCCCCCAGAAGGTTCTCCTCGCCACATAGGGACGCAGGACCTCCATGAACACGAGGAGAAGCAGACCCGCCAGGAACAGCACCCCCACCGCTCGACACGGACCCCGCGTCGCGACGAGGGATAGCCCCGTGGCCAGCGCCCCGATGACGATGGCCGTCAAGCCGACGATGAACGCGAGATCGCAGGGTGCGCTGGCTTCGACCGCGAAGACGATCGACACGACCGACATCGTCAGGTACGTCCACAACCCGACGGCCAATGTCCGCAGACTCAGTCGCATGCGGAGGCCGTGGAATGGGCTCGGTCCGGCGCACTCATGACGGCGAAGCCAGTACCGACCAGGGCCATTCCGGCAACGATGACCAGGCCGCCGAGGTCGGTCACCCGGCCCCCATTGACGTCAATGCAGCCGAAGCATGTGCCGCCGCCGGCCACGACGATCGCGACGGCGATCATGAACAGCACAGCTCCACCAGCGATGAGCGATCCACCGATCCGACCGACCCTCACGCCAGGTCCTCCTGGACCACGAGTCGCCTGACGGGGTGGGCAGGGATGGATCACAGAGCGACCGCCACGCGCCTAGGGGGAACGGTGACCCCATGCTGCCCCGTGCGCCAGAGCCGCCGGTCACGAAGGTGGCCCCCGTCGGCCAGAACCGGCTGGCCGCATGACGCGGGATCGTCGGGTCCGGAGCCGGAGCCCGCCGGGTCGAGATAAGTCGCAGCTAAGCGGCCATCCCTAGAGTCGCGCAACGACGTCTCGCCGCGTCGGAAGTGCCCCCAACGTGGCGAGACGTCGCCTCTGCCTGCGACGTCGTCGCGCGACCACCCGCCGGGGAGGTCGTCGCGTGGAACCGAGCACGAGGCCCTGGCGCGTCCTGGAAGACCCGGCGGGGCCGGACGCTCGACCTGCGCCCGAGCCGGCGCCGGCGGGACCCGGCACGGTGGCCGTGTCCAGGTCGGACGCTGCTCGCCGGCGGCGCCGCGGTCGTGCTCGCGATCGCAGCGTTCGGGCTGGCGATCGGAGGCGGTTCGGCGGGAACGGTCTCGGTCGTGGGGGCGGTGCCATTCGACAGCCAGCGGACGGGCGCGACGTCGGGTCCGGCAGCCACGGACGCGAGGACGGACGGCGGGGTCGTCGTGGTCGAGATCGTCGGCGCGGTCGGTCACCCCGGGGTCTTTCGGATGGCGAAGGACGCACGTGTCGGCGATCTCCTCACGGCGGCCGGCGGGTACGGCGCGCGAGTCGATGCCGGCCGGGCCGCTCGCGAGCTCAACTTGGCGGCGCCGCTCCACGACGGCGACCAGATCCGGGTGCCGTCGCGCGACGACCTGGCGGCTGCGACGGCGGCGCCCGGGCCGGGCACCGGCACCACATCGCGCGCCGGCTCGGGCACCACCTCGAGCCCGATCGACCTGAACAGAGCGACCGCCGCCGAGCTCGACACGCTGCCCGGCATCGGACCGGCGACCGCGGCCAAGATCATCGCCTCGCGCGACGGGCAGCCCTTCGCCGCTGTGGGCGACCTGCGGACCAGGAAGCTGGTCGGCGAGAAGACGTTCGAGGGCCTCAAGGACCTCGTGTCCGTGCGCTGAGGTGGGTCGCAGCAGTCGGCTGGCTCTCGGGGCGATCGCGGCGGCGGTCGCGGCCGGCCAGGTCGCGCCGAACCATCTGGGCGCAGCGATCGCGCTTGCGCTGGCGTCGGTCCTGCTCGTCGGCGAGGCACGGCCTCGACTGGGCGTCGGCGGCCTGTTGCCGATCGTGCTTGGCGCCGGCCTCATCGCCATCAGGCTGGCGGTCGTTCCGGCAGGCTCACCGACGCTCGAGCGGCCCCCCGACGGCGACGGGCCGTGGGCGTTCGTCGTCGAGGCGACCGGATCGCCGCGGGACGGGACGCAGACCGCGACGCTGGCGACGCCGGCCGGCGCCGAGCCCGCGTTCCGGGTCGCGGCCACGCTGCCGCGCTACCCGATCGTGATCCCGGGCGACCGTGTCGTGGTGTCCGGGACGATCCGGCCGCGACCGGATTCGCCCTACGGCGCGTATCTCCGGCGGATCGGCGCGGCAGGGACCCTCACGTCGCGGACACTCGACGTCCGGCCGGGTCCCGACGATCCCGGCCATCGCCTCGAGGGACTGCGTCGCGGCGCGGCCGAGGCGCTTGCGCGGGTGCTCCCCGAGCCCGAGGCCGGTCTCGCCGCCGGCATCCTGATCGGTCTCCGGGACCTGGTGGACCGCGACCTCGCCGCCGCGTTCACGACGGCCGGCGTGAGTCACGTCGTCGCGATCTCGGGCTGGAACATCGCGATCGTGGCGGCGGCGATCGCGGCGCTGACTGGGCGTCTCGGGCGCCGCCGTCGATCGGTCGTGACGCTGATCGCGATCGTGGCCTACGTCGCGTTCTCGGGTGCCTCCGCGTCGGTCGTCCGTGCCGCGTTGATGGCCGGCGTCGTGCTGCTCGCCCGGGAGAGTGGTCGCGCCGGTCGGGCGGCGGCAGCGCTCGGCTGGGCCGCCACGGTCCTGCTCGTCTCGGATCCCGGGCTGATCGGCGACGCCGGGTTCCAGCTATCGTCGCTCGCGACCGCCGGGCTGATCGCCTGGGCCACGCCGCTCACGGACTGGCTCGAGCGACACGGGCGCGGGCACATGCCGCGATGGCTGGCAGAGAGCCTCGGCGTCTCGCTCGCCGCCCAGGCGGCGACACTGCCGATCGTCCTCGTCTCGTTCGGCCGCCTGGCGCTCGTGTCACCGGTCGTCAACCTGTTCGTCGTCCCGTTGGTCGCGCCGGCGATGGCGGCCGGGGTGGTCGCCCTGGCCGGCGGTGCGCTCGTCCTGGCGGGAATGCCACCGACGATCGGGGCCATCCTCGCGGCGCCCGGATGGGTACTGCTCCGGATCCTGGATGCGGTGGTCGAGACCGCCGCGGGCCTGCCGTTCGCGAACGTCACGCTCGGGCCGCCGCTCGACCTCGTGGCGGCAGCAGCCACGGGCTTCGCCCTCGTCGCTCTCACGTGGTGGCGGCGCCATCGACCCGCGCCACGCGGGAGTGTCCCGGCGCCGGAGCAGGGTCGCGCCCCGGCTCCGAGCGGTGCGAACGGTCGACCGAGGCCTGGCGGGGCTGGTCTACGGACCACGCGCGTCAAGCCCGGCCACGCGGCCGGTCGCGCCGCCATCGTCGCCCTCGTCGTCGGCATCTGCGTGACCGGTGGCGTCCTCGCCGCGCGGCCCGCCGGGATCGCCCGCGTCTCGGTCCTCGACGTCGGGCAGGGCGACGCCATCCTCGTGGAGGGCTCGCGCGGTGGGCGGCTGCTGGTCGACGGCGGTCCCGACCCGGATCGGCTGCTCGTGGTGCTCGACGAGCGGATCCCGCCGTGGGACCGCCGGATCGACGCCGTGATCCTGACCCACCCGCACGAGGATCATGTCGCCGGGCTCGCGCTCCTGCTCGCGCGATACCGCGTCGGCCGCGTCTTCGAACCGGGCATGATCGGGCCGGGACCGGGCTACGCGGCCTGGCAGCGGACGTTGTCGGTCGTCGGGGCGGCGGCGCGCGGCCTCCTCGCCGCCGGCGATCGGCTGTCGGTCGACGAGATCTCGCTCCGCGTCCTGTGGCCGATCCGCGGGCAGGTCCCGACCACCCCGCCGGATGGCGGGACCGGCATCAACAACGTCTCGATCGTCCTGCTCGGCCAGGTCGGGGAGCGGCGGTTCCTGCTGATGGGCGACGTGGAGGAAGGCATCGACCCGACGCTCCTCAAGGACGACCTCCCGCACGTGGACCTGCTCAAGGTCGCCCACCATGGCAGCAAGACCGCGACCACCCAGGCATTCGTCGATGCCACTCGCCCGACGGTCGCAGTGGCGTCGGCCGGGACCGGCAATCCGTACGGACATCCGACGAAGGCGACCCTCGATCGGCTCGCCGCGTCCGGGGCTCGGGTGCTCCGCACGGACCTCGACGGGACGGTGGTCGTCGGGTTCGAGGCGAGCGGCATGACCGTGCGCGCCGAAGGCGGACGCCCGGCGGCCGCGGCGGAACCGGCACCCGACACGGCACCGGTCGCGGTCCAGGCGCGGGCACGAGCGGATGATGCGCGCGCGATCCGGGCCGCGGCCTACCTCTGCGCGATCCCGGTCACCGCCCTGATCCCGCCACCGGAGCGGCCGGTGCCCCCCGTCGTACGTCCCGGGCGCAGCCTGACCGTCGGGTACCATCGAAACGATGACCGTGCCTGGGCGGGTGGAGGCCGCCTCCCTCCTGCTCTCCCTGGAACCCCCGCCGTGGTTCGTGCGGCACTCGCGCGCCGTGGCGGAGGTCGCCGGCTGGCTGGCGGCGAGGATCGAGGCCCGCGGGATCCCGGTGGACCGCGCCCTGGTCGAGGCCGCGGCGCTGCTGCACGACGCAGACAAGGCGCTCCCCGCCGACGATCCGGCGCTCGGCCTCCGCCACGGTGACGGCTCGGCGGCCTGGCTGACGCGGGCGGGCTACGCGGAGCTCGCCCGGGCGGTCGCGAACCACCCCGTCACCCGTCTCGTTGACGCCGGGGCCTACAGGCGCTGGGCGGCCTTCGCGACCCGCGAGGAACGGATCGTGGCCTACGCGGACAAGCGCGCGAGCCAGCGGCTCGAGTCGCTCGACGCCCGCTTCGCCCGGTGGCGACGGCGGCACCCGCCGCGGGTGGTCGATGGCCGCAGCACGGGCTGGGACGAAGCCACGTACCGATCCATCCGGGAACGGGCCGCGCGCCTCGAGTCCGATGTGTGTGATGCGGCCGGGGTGACACCCGACGAGATCCGCCGCCTCCGCTGGACGGGCGCCGCGCTCCGAGCGGCGAGGGCCCGCCGCGACACGTCCGATCGATGACGACCGTCCCGCTCGCGTTCTTCTGGGGCGACGATGAGCTGTCGGCCGCACGCGCGGTCGATCGGTTCGAGGCGGCGCTCGCCGCGGACGGCGGGGCGCCGCTCGAGCGCTGGATCCTGCGCGGCAACCGGAACGCGGCGACCGGCCAGCTCGCCGACCTGAACGAGCGGGTCGCGACGCCGGTCATGTTCGGTGGCGGGACGCTGGCGGTCGTCCTCAACGCCGGGGCGCTGGTCGTCAAGACCGAGGATCGCGACGCGTTCCTCGCCTCGCTCGCGCTGGTCGCGCCCGGCAATGCGCTCGTCATCGTCGACGCCAGCCAGTCCGGGGCGAAAGCACCGGTGCCGAAGCGGCTGGCCGATGCGGTCGCATCGGCCGGCGGGGGCCGTCCGGCAGTTCCGCTCGCCGAAGGGCGGCGCGCTGGCCGGCTGGATCGAGGCCGAGGCGCGGGACCGCGGTCTGCACCTCGCAGCCGGGGCGGCCAAGGTCCTGGCCGAGCGCGTCGGCGGGTTCGTCCAGGAGGGCGACGCCGAGCGACGCCACCAGACGCGGATCGCCTCGATGGAGCTCGACAAGCTCGCTCTCTACCGCGGCTCGGAGCCGATCGGGCCCGACGACGTCCGCGCACTCGTCGCGGAGGCCGTACCGGGCTCGGTCTGGGCGTTCACCGACGCGGTCGGTGAGCGCCGGGTCACGCCGGCGCTCGAGCTCCTCGACCGGCTCTTCGAGTCGACCCCGGAGCCGGTCCTGCTCGCGGTCCTCCATCGTCGCGTCCGCGAGCTGCTGGAGACGCGCGACCGCCTCGATGCCGGTGAGCGGCTGCCGGCGATCGGCAAGGCGATGGGGATCAACACCGAGTTCCGGATGGACAAGCTGCGCGATCAGGCCAGACTCTGGACGACGGGCGCGCTGACCGCCGCGCTCGACGGTCTCGTCGAGCTCGACGCCATGGTCAAGGGTGCGCCCGGGTCCGAGATCGGCGAGGGGCAGCGACACCTGGCCTTCGGGCTATGGGTGATCGATCACGCCGGTGGCGACCGGCGGCGCGCCTGAGGGTCAGTGCCCGGAGGACCAGGCCTGCTCCTGGACGACGAGGTCGCTCTCGATGGCGAAGACGCAGCGGCCCTCGCCGAGATCGAGCAGCTCGATCAGGTCCGGGTCGATGTAGAGCTGCGAGCAGTCCTCGCACAGCCCGCCCGGGATGCCGAAGCACAGCCGCTCGCTCCGGTCGGGGAGGCGGAACGTCGTGTCGAACCGGGTCGAGATGAGCCGGCGGGCACAGGCTGGGCAACGATCTTTGACAGCGGACATGCCGAGATGCTAGGAGCGAGCCCACCCCGCTCGGCATGACCCGACAGTACCCCCACCCCGCATCCGCCCGGCGGCTTGTCACCGCCGCAAGGTGCGTGAGCGAGCAGCGCAGGCGCCAACGCGCGCCCGCGCCGTCCCGCGCCGCGCTATTGGACCGAGAGAATGGTCCGTGCCTCAGACCAATGCTTTTCCAGGCCGTAGTAGTCGCGCTCGGGCGGGGTGAAGATGTGGACGATCACCGAGCCGAAGTCGACCAGCACCCAGTGCGACGCTGCGGTCCCCTCGCGCCCGATCGGCTTCGTCTTCTCGTCGCGCAGGCTCCCGATGATCCCGCCGGCGATGGCCTCCAGCTGCCGCTCCGAGCCGCCCGAGCAGATCACGAAGTAGTCGGCCATGGTCGTCAGGCCGGCAAGATCGAGCAGGACGATGTCGGCGGCCTTCTTGTCCTCGGCCAGCTCGACGATCCGGCGGGCGAGGTCGAGCGGCGGCCGCCCGCCCGCCGACGCGACGGTGGCGCGGTGGGGCAGTCCGTCGGCGCGGGGCGCGGTCGCGGGATCGGTGGGCGTCCGGGGCATGGCGGGTTCGGTCACGATCGGGGGTTCCTCCGGGGGTTCTGGTACAGCGCATGGTCGCTGATGTAGGCCGAGACCGCATCCGGCACGAGGTAGCGCAACGACCGACCGGTCGCCGCCCGGGCGCGCAGCTCGCTCGCCGACAGCCGCAGCCGGGGAGCGTCGAGGAACGTGGCGCGGTCGGCCAGGTCCGGGAGATGCTCGGCGAGGAAGTCCGGTCCGGCATCCGGATAGCCGTCGCGCGGCGCGACCACCACGCGAGCCAGCTCCAGGATGCGCCTGGGCTCGCGCCAGCTCATCAGGCCCAGGAATGCCTCGGCCGAGAGCACGAGCGTCAGGTCCCCGGTGATCCCCGCCGCGCCGCGCGAGGCACGCAGCGCCTCGAGGGTGTCCACGGTGTAGGACGGCCCCGGCCGATCGATCTCGAGGCGATCCGCCGCGAACCGCGCGTTGCCGGCGATCGCCCGCTCGACCATCGCCAGACGGTCTTCGGCCGGCGTGATCTCGCGCCCCGGCTTGTGCGGCGGCTCGCCGGCCGGGACGAACAGGACACGCTCGAGACCGAGCGTCTCGGCCGCCTCCTCGGCGACGGCGAGGTGCGCGTAGTGGATCGGGTCGAAGGTGCCGCCGAAGACCCCGAGCGAGCCGGGCACGATGGTCCGCGGCCCGTCGCTCACGAGCGCTCCCAGGGCTGCGCTTCCCATTCGAGCTCGGTGCCGCCGATCCGGACGGTGTCGCCGGCGGCGATCCCGGCCCGGCGCAGCTCGGCGTCGATGCCCAGGCGGGCCAGATCGTGCTGGAATCGCTCGGCCAATTCCTCGACGTCGAAGTTGGTCTGGGCGGCGATCCGCTCGATCCGCGCGCCCCGGATCCGGAACGCCCCGTCGCCGTCGAGCTCGACGCTGAAACCGTCGCCCATCGCCTCGATCCGGTGGACGACGACACCCGACGGCTCGGGCGGTTCGGCGAGCTCGCTCGCGTCGGGAAGCAGCTCCGCGACGCGGGCGCGGAAGTCGGCCATCCCCTCGCCGCGCGCCGCCGAGATCGCGACGGGGTCGATGCCTTCGGCCGTGCGGGCACGTCGGAAGACGGGCCAGGCCTCCGCGGCCGCGGGCAGGTCGATCTTGTTGAAGGCGACCAGCATCGGCTTGTCGAGGAGCGCCGGGTCGTGAGCGCGGAGCTCCTCGCGGATGACGTCGTAGTCCCAGCCGGGGTCGCGCGCCGAGCCGTCGACCACGTGGACCAGGATCCGCGTTCGCTCGACGTGGCGCAGGAAGGCGTGGCCGAGCCCGGCGCCGGCGCTGGCGCCCTCGATCAGCCCCGGGACGTCGGCGATCGTCGGGCGTCGCTCGTCCTCGTCGCCGAGGTCCATCACCCCGAGGTTCGGCTCGAGCGTGGTGAAGGGGTAATCGGCGATCTTCGGGGTCGCGGCGGTGACCGCGGCGAGGATCGTGGACTTGCCGGCGTTCGGCAGCCCGACGAGACCGATGTCGGCGATCAGCCGGAGCTCGAGGCGGAGCCAGCCCTCGGCGCCCGGCTCGCCCTTCTGCGCGTGCTTGGGAGCCTGGTGGGTGGACGTCTTGAAGTGCGTGTTGCCGAGACCGCCGCGGCCGCCGCGGGCGACCATGGTGCTCTGGCCGACGGCCACCAGATCGGCGACCAGCTCGCCCGACTCGTCCTGGTAGACCGCGGTCCCGGGCGGCACGTCGAGGACCAGGTCGTCGCCCGCCTTGCCGTGCCGGCGGGCCTTCGTGCCACGGCCGCCAGGCGTCGCCCGGAAATGGTGGCGGTGATTGAAGTCGCGGAGCGTCGTCTGCCCGGCGTCCACACGGAGATAGACCGAGCCGCCGCGTCCGCCGTCACCGCCGTCCGGACCGCCGCGCGGGACGTGCGCCTCCTGCCGGAAGGTCGCGGCCCCATCGCCACCATCGCCGGCGCGGACCCAGATCTTCACGCGGTCGAGGAACATCGCGGCGATTGTCGCACGGCCCGGGGCTCACCCCGGCGGGGCTGACCCGAGCGCGGCGCGAAGCCTAGAAGTAGGCCAGCGGGTTGACGCGGGTGCCGCCGTTCCAGACCGGGCCGATCCAGACCTCGAAGTGGCAGTGCGGCCCCGTCGCGTCGCCGGTCATCCCGATCCGACCGACCTGGGTCCCGCGGGCGACGTGCTGGCCGATCCCGACGGTGATCGCCGACATGTGGTTGTAGGTCGTGTACAACCCGGAACCGTGGGCGATCCAGACCTGGTAGCCCCCGCCGTTGTTCTTCCAGCCCGCGAAGGTGACGGTGCCGGCGGCCGCAGCGCGGACGGTCGAGCCGTAATCCGCGGCGATGTCGATGGCGTAGTGGCCGTAGTGGAAGTACTGGCTGATGTAGTTGCCGCCACCGACCACCGGCCACAGGAACTTCCCACCGTGATAGGTGGACGGGGGACGGACGCTGATGCCGGAGCTCGTCTGGCCGGGCGTGGAGGGGGGCGCAGCGAGGATCGCCGCGCCTTGCGCGCCGGGGAGCACCAGTACCTGTCCGTTGATCAGCGTCGAATCTTCGAGGCCGTTGGTGGCGATGATGTCCGTGCCGTTCACGGCGTAGCGGGCGGCGATGGACGCGAGCGTGTCGGTCGCGGTGACCTTGACGATCAGGCCCGTCACGGGCGGGATGCGCAGGACTTCGCCCGCGTGGATGTCCGTCTTCGACTTGAGGTTGTTCGCCCACACGACCGACATCGTCGAGACGTCGAACTTGGCGGCGATCGCGGCAAGCGTCTCGTGTCCCTGGACCGTGTAGGTCTTGACCAGGGCGCTGCCGTCACGGACGGTGGTGTCGACGGCGATCGGCTTGACCAGCGTGCCGTCCTCGGTGAACGGCCCCTCGATGTCGACCGCCTGGTCCGGTGCAGCCGGGTGGGAGGTCGGCTCGACGTCGCCGATGGCGACATCGCCGAGGACGCCGGCCGATGGGTCATTCCCCGCCGTCAGCGTCGGATCCGGCTGGGCGAACTCGACGTTGCCGGCTGCGGCCGAGGCGTCGCCCGCGGGATCCGTCGCGGCCGTGCCGATGTCGCCGCCGACGGCGATCCGCGGCGCCGACCCGGCGCCGTTCGTGTTGCCGGTGTTGGCGGCCGCCGGATGCCCGACCGAGACGCTGACGACCGTGGCGCCGACGAGGATGCCCACCACGGCCAGGGCCACGACGCGATCGGGCCCGATCCGTCCCGTGATCGATCGGCGGCGCACCTTGACGGCGCCGGACGCGACCGGGCGATCGGTGGCGGGGCGGGACCTGGCGGGCAGCAGGTGTGACGCGGCAGCGACGGCAGTGACGCCATGACGCAGGCGTCGCGTCACGGCCAGGCTCCGCAGCCGGACGTCAGGCGTGGTCGCGGGTCGATGGCTCGGTGGCCGACGAAGGCGTCCGATGACGCGCTGTACACCGACCGACGCGTTCAGCAATACGGTCTCCTGGCGTTGGACGGTCCAGGGCGCTGGGGGTCGCGCTGGGTTCTGGGTCTCGGACCGTCCGGGGGTCGCGGTACTGAGTTGGGGTCTCTTTGACGCGGCCGCCGCCCGCATCGCGGGCTCACGACATCTCGGGTAACCGTATCACGGACGTCGCGGCAGGGGCAACCGCCGCGATCGCCGCCGGGTCAGGCGTCGAGGCTCTTCGTCAGGGTGGAGAGGAACTCGGCGTTCGACTGCGTCTTGGCAAGACGGTTGAGCAGGATCTCGATGCCCTCGTTGGCGCCGACGGCGGACAGCATCCGGCGCATCGTCCAGACCATCTTCAAGGTGCCCTCCTCGAGGAGCAGCTCCTCGCGCCGGGTGCCCGAGCGCTGGACGTCGATCGACGGGAAGATGCGTTTCTCGGCGAGCTTGCGGTCGAGGATGAGCTCCGAGTTGCCGGTGCCCTTGAACTCCTCGTAGATGACGTCGTCCATCCGCGACCCGGTGTCGACGAGGCACGTGCCGATGATCGTCAGCGACCCGCCCTCCTCGATGTTGCGGGCGGCGCCGAAGAACCGCTTCGGCGGATAGAGGGCGATCGGGTCGAGGCCACCCGACAGCGTCCGGCCCGACGGCGGGAGCGCCAGGTTATAGGCGCGCGCGAGGCGGGTGATCGAGTCGAGCAGGATGACGACGTCGCGCCCGGTCTCGACCTGGCGCTTGGCGATCTCGAGCGCCATCTCGGCGACATGCGTGTGGTTCTCGGTCGGCTCGTCGAAGGTCGAGCTGATGACCTCGCCCTTGACGCTCCGGCGCATGTCGGTGACCTCCTCCGGCCGCTCGCCGATGAGGGCGACCATGAGCAGGATCTCCGGGTAGTTCGCGCTGACGCCGTTGGCGATCTGCTTGAGCAGCATCGTCTTGCCGGCCTTGGGCGGGCTGACGATCAGGGCGCGCTGGCCCTTGCCGATCGGGTTGACGAGGTTGATCAGACGCTGGCTGAGGTTCTTCGGGTCGGTCTCGAGGTTGATCAGGACGTCCGGGTGGACCGGTGTCAGGTCCCCGAAGACCGGGCGGGCGCGGGCCGTCTCCGTGTCGACGCCGTTGACCGCGTCGACCCGGAGCATGCCCCAGTACTTCTCGGCCTCGCGCGGGGCGCGGACGGCACCCGACACGCGGTCGCCGATCCGCAGGCCGAAACGGCGGACCTGGCTCGAGCTGACGTAGACGTCGTCCGGGCTCGGCAGAAGGCCGTGACGGCGGAGGAAGCCGAAGCCCTCGTCGACGATGTCGAGGATCCCGGTCGCGTAGTCGTGGCCGGCACGCTCCGTCTGGCGCTGGAGGATGAGGTCGACGAGGACGTCCTTGCGTTCGCCGCTCGCCGCATCGACTTCGAGGTCGCGCGAGACCTGGCGGAGCTCCGCCACGCTCATCTCACGGAGGTCGCCGACCTCGAGGTCGTTCCGCTCGCGGGCGGCTTCGAGCTCCTGCTGCTCCTCGTATTCGGTGACGGGCGCTCGGCCGCCGCCGCCGATCGGGGCGCGGCGTCGGGGTCGTCGGTTGCGTTGTGCGCGCTGATCGCGCTGGTCGGGGCCGGGGCCGGGCATATGGGAAAGGTCACCTACGGGTGATGGGAGGACCGGGCGATGGTGCGCGCAGAATCGCTGCCGCAGCGCGGGTGCCGGTCGGGATACACGGAGCATAGACCGCGGTGTGGCGGTCGTCAACGGGGTCTATGCATGCCCAAATGAGCGCTTGTCTCTCAGATGTGCAGGACGTACCATCGTCCCGTGCCGCTCGCCGCCTCGCCCGCCCCAGCGATCCTCGCCGCCCAGGTCGCTCGCCTGTTCTTCGATCGACAGCTGAGCAAGGTGGAGATCGCGACCAGGCTTGGGATCTCCCGGTTCCGGGTCGCCCGCCTCATCGATGGCGCCCTTGCCGACGGCCTCGTCCGGATCGAGTTCCGCGACATCCCCGCGGACGACCGCGAGCTGGCGGGCACCATCGAGGCCCGATTCGGTCTCGATCTCTGCGCCGTGGCGGCCGTTCCTGACGAGAGCGCGGCCTCCGCGGACGGGCGCATCCCCGTCGCCCGCCTGGCGGGAGCCGTCATCGACGGGCTGATCGGACCCGGCGACGTCATCGGCATCGCCTGGGGGTCGACCCTCGCCGCGGTCGTGCGCCAGATCCCGACCCGGGTGGCGGGCGACCTCGAGGTGGTCCAGCTGGCGGGCAGCTCGGCCCGGCTCGGGCGCGAGCGCGATGCCGGCGAGCTGGCACGGACGCTCGCCGACCGGCTCGGCGCCACGCATCACGCGATCTACGCGCCGGCGTTCGTGGAGAGTCCCGCACTGCGCGCGGCGCTCGCGCGCGAGCCCGACGTGGCCGACGCGGTCGCGCGGTTCGGAGCGCTGACGCTCGCGGTCATCGGGATCGGCGCGATGCCCTCGGGCGACGACTGGCCGGCTTCCTCGCTGCTGCGCTCCGGCGTCCTCGACGACGCCGACGTCGCCCGCCTCGCCGCCCTCGGTGCGGTCGGCGACCTGGTGGTCCACCCGTTCGACGCGGCGGGCCGCTTCGTGGCGCCGGATCTCGCCGAGCGCGCGGTCGCCATCGGCGTCGAGGACCTGCGGCGCGTGCCGCGCGTCGTCGCTGTCGCCGCCGGCGCCGGCAAGGCGGCGGCCATCCGCGGGGCGCTGGCGACCGGCCTGGTCCGCATCCTCGTCACCGATGCGCCGACCGCAAGCGCGATCCTGGCGGGCGGCTGATGGACCGCCTGCGGGACCGCGTCTGCCTGATCACCGGTTCGACCGGTATCGCGGCCGCGGCGGCGGAACGGTGCGCAGCGGAGGGCGCGGCCGTGTTCGTCGTCTCGCGGACGGCGGACCACGCGCGCGAGCTCGGGGACCGGCTGGTCGCGGGCGGAGCGCGGGCCGCCTGGGCGACGGCCGATCTCGCGGTCGAGGCGGAGACCGACGCCGCGGTCGCCGCGGCGGTCGAGCGCTTCGGGCGGATCGACGGCTGCTTCTCGGTCGCCGGCGGGAGCGGGCGCCGGTTCGGCGACGGCCCGATCCACGAGCTGACGATGGACGGCTGGGACCGCACGCTCGCGCTCAACCTGCGCAGCCAGGCGCTCGTGGCCCGGGCCGTGACGCGGGTGATGCTCGGGCAGGAACCAACATCGGCCGGCTCGCGCGGGTCGATCGTCCTCGTCACCAGCGTCCTCGCACTCGAACCGGTCCCGGAGCTGTTCGCCACCCACGCCTACGCGGCCGCCAAGGGCGCGATCGTCTCGCTGATGACCTCGATGGCGGCCGCATACGCGCCGTCGGGGATCCGGGTCAACGCCGTCGCGCCCGGGCTGACCGCGACGCCCATGGCTGCACGGGCGGCGGGCGACCCGGCGACGAGCGAGTTCGCGCGTCGCAAGCAGCCGCTGACCGGCGGCTTCCTGACCGCGGACGACGTGGCGCAGGCCGCGGTCTACCTGCTGTCGGACGAGGCCCGGGCGGTCACCGGCCAGTGCCTCGCCGTGGACGGTGGCTGGTCCGTGACCTCGGCGCCGGCTGCGGCCGGGTGACGGCGATGACCCGCCCGATCCCGACCATCGCGACGGTCGACGTCTGCGTCGTCGGGGCGGGGTCTGCTGGCTCGAGCGCGGCGATCGCCGCGGCCCGCACCGGAGCCTCCGTCCTCCTCATCGAGCGGCTCCCGTTCCTCGGCGGGACGAGCACCGCCGTGCTCGACACGTTCTACGGCTTCTACACGCCCGGGTCGGCGGCGCGCAAGGTCGTCGGCGGGATCGGCGACGATGTCGTCTCGGCGCTGCGGGGGCTCGGACCCGTCGTGGAGCGACCCAACACGTACGGCGCCGGGACCGGGGTGACCTACCTGGCCGAGCACCTCAAGGTCGTCTGGGAGGATCTCGTGACGGGCGCCGGCGCCCGTGTCCTCCTTCACGCGACCATCCAGGACGCGGCCGTCCGCGACGGCCGGGTGGACTCGGTGGTGGTGGCGACCCGCGCGGGGCTGGCGCGGGTCCGCGCGACGGTCTTCGTGGACGCGTCGGGCGATGCCGACCTCTGCGCGTTCGCGGGGTTCGGCTTCGAGACGGCCGGCGAGGTCGACCCCGGCCAGACGCTGACCACGACATTCCGGATGGTCAACGTCGATGCCGATCGGCGCCGGACCGTCTCGACGGCGGCCTTCCGCGCGCTGATGACGGACGCCGCAGTCTCGGGCGCGTACGACCTGCCGAGACGGGACGGCAGCGACCATCCCACCCCGGTCGACGGGATGATCGCCACGGTCATGACGCGCCTCGACTCGTATCGCCGAGACGCGGACGGCCGCATCGTCAACGCGACCGACCCGTGGCTCCTGACCGAGGCGGAGATGGCCGGCCGGCGCCAGGCGCTCGAGTACGTCCGCTTCCTCGTCGACCGCGTCCCGGGCTACGAGCACGCCTCGCTCGTCGCGTTCGGGACCGCCGTCGGGGTCCGCGAGACCCGGCGGGTCTACGGCGACTACCGGCTGACGCGCGAGGACGTCCTGGCCGGACGGGCCTTCGTCGACGGGATCGGCCTGTGCGGCGCTCCGATCGAGGATCACCACGGCGGCCCCGACACGGCCTGGCAATACCTGCCCGACGGCGCCACCGTCGGCATCCCGTACCGCTCGCTCGTCGTCCGTGACGCCGCCAACATGCTCGTCGCCGGGCGCTGCTTCTCCGCCACCCACGATGCCCATGCCTCGGTCCGCTCGATGGCCCAGTGCATGGCCATGGGCCAGGCGGCCGGGACCGCGGCGGCGCTGGCCGTGCGCGGCAGGTGCGACCCGCGCGAGATCCCGGTCGAGACGCTGCGCGACCGCCTCCGCGCAGACGGTGCCATCCTCGAACTCGCCCCGAGCGGCGTGGCCGCGGCATGACCTTTGTCCGGACGGTGCTCGGCGACATCGACCCGGCAGCACTGGGCGTCACCTACGCGCACGAGCATGTCGTGATCGACGGCGGGCGACCCGTCCTGCTCGAGCCGGACTTCGACCTCGCCGACATCGATGCGATGACGACCGAGGTGGCCGAGGCAGCGGCGCTCGGATTGCGCGCCGTCGTGGACGCCATGCCGTGCGATGCCGGGCGCAACGTCGGCAAGCTGGCCGAACTGTCGCGCCGGACCGGCGTCCACGTCGTCGCCCCGACCGGCCTCCACCACGAGCGCTACTACGGGCCGGCGCACTGGAGCCACCGGCTCTCGGTCCAGGACCTGGCCGACCTCTTCACCCTCGACATCAGCGACGGGATCGACGACCTCGACTACGCCGGGCCGATCGTCCGCCGGACGACCTACCGGGCGGGTGTCGTCAAGGTCGCCGGCAGCACGGGCGGGCCGTCGGCACGCGACCGGCGCATCTTCGAGGCCGCCGCCGAAACCCACCGCCGGACCGGCGTCCCGATCCTCACCCACTGCGAGGGAGGGACCGGCGCGATCGAGCAGATCGAGTTGCTCGCCGGGCTCGGGGTGGACCCGTCGCACGTCATGGTCAGCCACGTCGACAAGGTCGTGGACCGTGCCTACCACCGCGACCTGCTCGAAACGGGGGCATTCGGCGAGTACGACCAGTCGTTCCGCTGGGGCGACGCCCCGAACGGCACGGTCCGGTTGATCGAGTGGATGGCCGAGGACGGCCTCGACGACCGGATCCTGCTCGGCATGGACGCCGCGCGACGCGGCTACTACCACGTCCACGGCGGCGGCCCCGGCCTGGTCTGGCTGCTCGACGGCTTCAGCGCGATGCTCGAGTCGGCCGGGGTGGACGCGACGCACCGCCATCGCCTGTTCGTCGACAATCCGGCACGGGCGCTCGCCTTCGCGCCGACCACCTCGGAGGACGTCACGTGACCGATCGACTCCTGACCAGCGTCGTCGGGTCACACGCCCGGCCGTCGTGGTTCGTGGCCGGCATCGATGCAGCCGAGCGCGGCGAGTTCGGGCCGGCGGACCTCGCCGAGATGCTCGGCGACGCCGTCGACCTCGCGCTGCGCGACCAGGAGACGGCCGGCATCGACATCGTCAGCGACGGGGAGATGCGGCGGGCCGGCTTCTTCACCGCCGAGTTCTATCGCCATCTCACCGGGGTCCGGCCGCTCCCCGCCGAGCGGCGGCTGGGTGCCGGCGGGCACGACCAGCAGCACCGCTTCGAGGTCGTCGAGCCGATCGCCGCACCCGACGGCCTCGGCGTCGTCGCCGAGTACGCGTTCGCCCGCGGACGGACAGCGCGGCCGCTCAAGGTGACCCTGCCCGGGCCGTACACGCTGTCCGGCCGGCTGACCTACGGGCCGGGCCAGGTCTACGAGCACCGCAACGACGCCGCCGAGGCCTTCGTCCCGATCCTGCGGGCGGAGCTCGAGGGGCTGGTCGCGGCCGGGGCCACGTTCATCCAGATCGACGACCCGTCGCCGGCGATCCATCCCGATGCGCCGTCGGACTTCGCGGCGCTCTTCAACGCGGCGGTCGCGCCTGTCGTCGGACGGGTGCGGCTCGGCGCCCACCTGTGCTTCGGCAACTACCTCGGCCGGCCGCTCGCCCGGCGGACCTATCGGCCCGTCCTCGATGCCATGCTCCGGTTCGACGTCGACGAGCTGGTCCTCGAGTTCGCCAACCGCGAGATGGCCGAGGTCGAGATCCTGGGCGAGATCGCGGCCGCCGGCCGGGACGTGGCGGCCGGCGTCATCGATGTCAAGAACTACTACCTCGAGTCCGCCGACGAGGTCGCCGAACGGACGGAGGCCGTGCTCCGCGCGGGCGTCCCGCCGGAACGGCTGACCCTGGTCCCCGACTGCGGGTTCAGCCAGACCGCCCGCTGGGCGACGGTCGCCAAGCTTCGAGCGCTGGTCGCCGGACGCGACCTCGTGCTCGGTCATCAGCCCGCTAGCGATTGACGGAGGGAACCATGGACGGCCACGCCATCTCGATGCTCGGGACCGGGCTGATCGGCGAGTTCTACACCAAGACGCTCCACGGCCAGCGCGGGCGGGACCGGGTGCGGGTCGTCTACTCGCGCAGCGCATCGCGCGGGGAGGCCTTCCGCGACCGCTGGGGCATCCCGGAGACGACGACCGATCTGGCCGCGGCGATCGATCACCCCGACACGGACGTCGTCGTCGTCGCCCTGCCGAACTTCCTCCACGAGGAGGCGGTCGGGCTGGCGGCCAAGGCGGGCAAGGCCATCCTGTGTACCAAGCCGCTCGGACGGACGGCCGCCGAGGCGCGCCGGATGCTCGAGACGGTCGAGGCGGCGGGTGTCTTCGGCGGCTATCTCGAGGACCTGTGCTACACGCCCAAGACGCTGAAGGCCATCGCGTCGGCTCAGGACGGGGCGATCGGCGAGGTCACCTGGGTCCGCTCGCGCGAGACGCATCCGGGGCCGCACTCGGCGTGGTTCTGGGACGGCCGGCTGACCGGCGGCGGCGCGATCATCGACCTCGGCTGCCACTGCATCGAGATCATCCGCAGCTTCGTCGGCAAGGGGAACCGGCCGCTCGAGGTGCTCTGCCACACCGACACCCTCGTCCACCCGATCGCCGACGAGGACAACGCCGTCGCGCTCATCCGGTTCGAGTCGGGTGCCATCGGCCAGTTCGAGGTGAGCTGGACGTTCCGCGGCGGGATGGACCTGCGCGACGAGGTCGCGGGCACGCACGGGACGATCTGGATGAACCACTTCCTGCGGACCGGGTTCGAGATGTTCAGCGCGCCGGGCTCAGGCGGCAGCTACGTCGCGGAGAAGGCCGAGAGCACGTCCGGCTGGCTCTTCCCGGTCGGGGACGAGGTGAGCGAGCTCGGCTACACGGACATGTTCAGCGACATGTTCCGGGCGATCGACGAGCGCCGCGCACCGCGCGAGACGTTCTACGACGGTTACGTCGTCAACTCGATCATGGACGCCGCGTACCGCTCGGCGAAGGCCCATGCCTGGGAGCCGGTCGAGCTCGACTGGCGCGGCGGCGCGACCGCCCGGATCGCGTCCACGCCCGAGACCTATGACGGCCAGGTCGTCATCAAGCGCGAGATCCTGCCCGACGGTCGCCACAAGCTGATCCTCAAGGACCCCGCCTCGGGCGACTTCAGCGATCGGGTCGTCGCGGGCGCCTAGGCCGGCCGACGCCGAACGTCAGGCCGACCCCACCCGCGCCACATCCGGCGACCCCGACGGTGCGCCGGCCTCGATCCAGCGGGCGAACGATTCGCGGGCGAAGAGCTGGTCGACGACCATCGACGAAGCGCCGATGACGCCGGCGAGGCCGCCGAGCGACGAGCGCTGGATGAGCAGGTCCCGGGTGGCCAGCGGGAGCGACCGTCCGTAGATCGTCTGGCGGATGGCCGCCAGCAGCTGGTCGGGGCTGTTCGCGACGCCGCCGCCGATGACGATGAGCGACGGGTTGAAGAAGTTCACGACGCTCGCCAGCATCGAGCCGACCCGCCGCCCGGCGTCGCCGAGGAGGGCGACCGCGACCGGGTCACCGAACGACGCCGCCCGGGCGACATCCTCCGCGGTCACGACCCCGCGCTGGTCGAGGGCGGTCCGCAATCGGGCGCTGCGGCCGGCTTCGGCAGCCGCCTGGCCGGCCCGGCCGATCGCCGCGCCCCCGGCCAGCGCCTCGAGACAGCCGATGTTGCCGCAGCGACAGATGACGGACGGGTCGTCGGTCACCTGGATGTGCCCGACGTCGCCGGCGCTGCCCTGCGCCCCGCGGTGGATGTGCCCGTCCGAGATGATCCCGGCGCCGATGCCGGTCCCGATCTTGACCACGACCACGTCGGCGTGGCCGGCGGCGATCCCCGAGCGCCACTCGCCGAGCGCGAGGACGTTGACGTCGTTGTCGACCCAGACGGGGGCGTGGTAGCGGGCCGCGAACCGCTCGCGGATCGGGTAGCCGTCCCAGCCGGGCATGATCGGCGGCGAGATCGGGCGGCCAGACTCGAACTCGACCGGACCCGGGACCCCGATGCCGATCCCCCACAGCCGCCCGTGGAGATCGGGCGTCGTTCGCAGCAGCGTGTCGAACAGCGCATCGACCCGGTCGAGGCCGTGGTCCGGGCCGGCTTCGATCCTGGCCGGCTCGTCGTGATGACCGAGGATCCGGCCGTCGAGCGTTGTGACCGCAACGTCGATGCTCGTCGCCCCGAGGTCGGCGACAAGGATGTGTCCGCCGTCGGCGTTGAAGGTCAGCTGGCGTGGCGGCCGGCCGCCCGTGCTGGGCCCGACATCGCCCTCGGTGACGAGTCCCCGCTCGATCAGCTCGCCGACGCGCTGGGCCACGATCGCGCGCCCGAGCCCCGTCCGGGCGACGAGCTCGGATCGCGACCGCGACCGACCGAAGCGCACCTCGTCGAGGACCGTCACGAGGGCGTCGAGCGACTCCTCGGGGACCGGTCCATACCGGACCGGACGGTCGGCGTCCGGTTCGGCTTCGGCTGGATCGGACGACCGCGGCGGTCCTCCGGTGGGCGACGGGATCACCGCTCGATGATACGCCGTCGTGTCTCGCCCGCCGGTACTTTTGCACTTGACATGACAAAGTAGGATGAGGACCGGAGGAAGTCCGAAGCGCGACGGCCCCATCAGTCCTCGCGCGACGGGCAGCACCGCTTGCCCGCCATCTAGATCGTCTAGACGGATGGCCGGCAGCAGCCAGCGGGTGGATGAGGGCATGAGGAGCATCGCCGACGTCGGCGCGGCCGTCATCGGCACGGGGTTCATCGGCACCGTCCATGTCGAGGCGCTGCGACGCATCGGCGTCCAGGTGCGCGGCGTCCTCGGCAGCTCGCCGGAGCGCGGCGCGGCGCGGGCGGCGTCGCTCGGGGTCACCCGCGCCTACGACTCGCTCGATGCGGTGCTGCGCGACCCGGCGGTCGAGGTGGTCCACGTCACCTCGCCCAACGACCTGCATCTTCCGCAGGCGAAGGCGATCCTGGCCTCCGGCCGGCACGTCGTGTGCGAGAAGCCGCTGGCGATGTCCGCCGTCGAAACGCGCGAGCTGGTCGAGGCGGCGGCCGCGTCCGGGCTCGTCAACGCCACCAACTTCAACATCCGCTACTACCCGCTCAACCAGCACGCCCACGAGGTGGTCACCTCGGGCGAGATCGGCGCCGTCCGGCTGGTCACCGGCCGCTACTTCCAGGACTGGCTGCTGCTCGAGAGCGACTGGAACTGGCGGCTCGAGCCGGACCGCGGCGGCCCGCTGCGGGCCGTCGGCGACATCGGCTCCCACTGGCTGGACCTGATGACCTTCGTGACGGGCCAGCGGGTCGTCGAGGTGATGGCCGACCTGAGCACGTTCATCCGGACGAGGCGCGAGCCGGCCGGTCCGGTCGAGACGTTCGCCACGGAGGTCGCAGCCGACACGGTGACCCGCGTCATCGCGACCGAGGATGCCGCGACCATCCTGCTCCGCTTCGAGGACGGCGCGCGGGGCGCGGTCAGCATCAGCCAGATCAGCGCGGGACGAAAGAACTCGCTCCTGTACGAGATCGACGGGTCGCGCTCGTCGGTCGCCTGGGATTCGGAGCAGCCCGACCAGCTCTGGCTGGGCCACCGCGAGCGCCCGAACGAGATCCTGATCCGGAACCCAGCCCTGATGGGGGCCGCGGGGCGCGCGGCCGCTGCACTGCCCGGCGGTCACGTCGAGGGTTTCGGCGACACCTTCGCGGCCCACTTCCGGGCGATCTACGCGGACGTGGCGGCGGGCGGCCCGTCGGACCACCCGACCTACCCGACGTTCGCCGACGGCCACGACGAGATGCTGGTCAACGACGCGATCGCGGAGAGCGCCCGCCTCGGCCGCTGGGTCGAGGTCGCACGCGTTCCCGACCGGATCGGGACGGAGGCCCGCCGATGAGACTCGGTCTGCTGACCGCCCCGTTCCCCGGGACGCCCCTGATGGAGGTCGCCGACTGGGCCGCCGCGAACGGCTTCGAGAGCCTCGAGATCGCCTGCTGGCCGGCCACGACCGGGCCGACCCGCCGGTATGCCGGGACGAGCCACATCGATGTCACCACGACCACAGCCGCCCAGGGCCGCGAGATCGTGGACGAGATCGCGGGCAAGGGGCTGGCCATCTCGGGGCTGGGCTACTACCCCAACCCGCTCCATCCCGATCCCGCCCACCGCGCGTTGGTCGTCGGCCATCTCAAGCATGTCATCACCACAGCGGGCGAGATGGGCATCGGCCTGGTCAACACCTTCATCGGCGGTGACGCCTCGAAGAACCCGGACCAGAACTGGGAGCTCGCCCTCGAGGTCTGGCCGGACATCGTCCGCCATGCCCAGGACCGCGGGGTCCGGATCACCATCGAGAACTGCCCGATGATCTTCAGCTACGACGAGTGGCCGGGCGGCCACAACCTGGCGAGCACGCCGCGCATGTGGCGACGCATCCTCGAGACTTGGGGAGGGCCGATCGGCCTGAACTTCGATCCGTCCCACCTGATCCTCCAGATGATCGACATGGAACGCTTCATCCGCGAGTTCGGGGCGCACATCCTCCACGTCCAGGCCAAGGACCTGATGATCGACCGCGAGGGGCTCTACGAGCGCGGCATCCTGTCCGCCGGGATCGGCTGGCAGATCCCGCGGATCCCGGGCCTCGGCGACGTGGACTGGGCGCTCTTCTTCTCATGGCTCTATCGCGTCGGCTTTGACGGCGACGTCATCGTCGAACACGAGGACCGGACGTTCGAGGGAACCGACGAGCTCGTCAAGCGCGGCTTCCTCGTCGCTCGCGACACCCTCCGCCCGTACATCAAGTGACGCTGAGATGACCCACGACATCGAGACACTGACCTACCGCGACGTCGCGAAGACCATCGATCATTCGCTCCTGCGCCCGGAGCTCGACGATGCGTTCGTCGAGGCCGGCTGCCGGCTGGCCGCGGCGTACGACGTCGCATCGGTCTGCGTCCGGCCGGCCGACGTCAGGCGCGCGGCCGGGTTCCTCGCCGGGACGCACGTCGCCGTCGGGACGACGATCGGGTTCCCGCACGGCAACCACCGGACCGAGACCAAGGTCTTCGAGTCGGTCCGGGCGATCGGCGATGGCGCGACCGAGCTCGACATGGTCATCCAGATCGGGGCCCTCAAGTCCGGTCGCGACGACGAGGTCGGGGCAGACATCGCGGCCGTCGTCGACGTCGCCCATGCGGCCCGCGCGATCGTCAAGGTCATCTTCGAGAACGCCTACCTGACCGACGAGGAGAAGGTCCGCGCCTGCCACCTGACCGAGGCGGCCGGGGGCGACTTCGTCAAGACCTCGACAGGCTTCGCCCCGGGCGGCGCGACCCACGCGGACCTGATCCTGATGCGGGCCAACACCTCGCCGCACATCGGCGTCAAGGCGGCCGGCGGGGTCCGGACGCTCGACGCGCTGCTCGACGTCATGGCGCTCGGCGTGACGCGCGTCGGCGCGACCGCGACGAAGACGATCCTCGACGACTTCCGGGCCCGCAAGGCCGGCGGCGAGCCCGTCACGGCCGGCGGCACGCGCCAGGCCGACCGGGTCGAGGGCGATTACTGAATGGCGACCGAGACCGCCCAGCCGACGACGACGCAGCCGGCACTCGCCTGGCTGACCGCGGCCTCGGCCGTGCTCGAGCGCCTGGCGGCGACCCAGGGCGAGGCTATCGAGACGGCCAGCCGCTGGTGTGCCGATGCGATCGCGGCGGACGGCCTGGTCCACCTGTTCGGGACCGGCCACTCGCGCATCCCGGTCGAGGAGATGTTCCCGCGCTACGGCTCCTATCCCGGCTTCAACCCGATCGTCGAGCTGTCGATGACCTTCCACACCCAGATCGTCGGCGCCAACGGCCAGCGCCAGGCGATGTTCATCGAACGGACGCCCGGCCTGGCCGAGGTCATCCTCTCGAACTACACGTTCGGTCCGGACGACCTGCTCATCGTCTTCTCGGCCGGCGGGCTGTCGGCCGTCCCGGTCGAGATGGCCCGCGGTGCCCGCCGGCGTGGCCTGCGGGTCATCGCGGTCACCTCGGTCGAGCAGTCGATGTCCGGCGAGCCGGACCCGATCGTCAGGGGGCGCCTTCTCGACGAGGCGGACCTCGTCATCGACCTCTGTACGCCACATGCCGACGCGTTGTGCACGATCGACGGGCTGGACACCCCGGTGGGCCCCGGCTCGACGATCAGCGCCGTCGCCATCGTCAACTGCATCAAGGTGCGGACCGCCGAGCTCCTCCTGGAGCGTGGCGCTTTGCCGCCGATCCTGACCCGAGCGTCGGTCGTAGGCGCCGACCGCTCGCGGGAATCGTTCGATGAGGCCTATCGTGAGCACGCGCGTCGGATCGCTCGTGCCATCGCCCGGGAGGGGTGATGGCGTCGGGGATCACGCGCAGGAGGTGAGACAGATAGATCGGATCGATTGGCTCCCCGACATGGGGCGCGGATCCATTCGTCGACGCGACCAAGTCGGCGCGTCGTTGCCAGAGGAGGAGAACAGATGATCAAGGGATCCATCCGCATGCGATCGCTGGCCGGCCTCGCGGTCGTCGCCGTGATCGCAGCGGCGTGTTCCAGCTCGGGTGCCTCGACGGCACCGAGCGCCGCGCGGTCGGCGGCAGCCCAAGTACACGATCGGGTACTCGAACGGCGGCGGCGTCGGCAACGGCTTCCGCGAGGAGCAGGTCTGCACCGCCAAGGCGCAGGCCGCCGTGTCGGGCGAGGTCTCAGACCCTGACCGTGATCCATCGCAACACGGACGCAGCCGGCCAGCTCTCGGACATCCGGGATCTGATCGCCAAGAACGTCAACGCGATCGTCTTCAACCCGAACGACTCCAAGGCGCTCAACCCGGCTCTCGCCGAGGCCAAGGCGGCCGGCATCACGACCGTCTCCGTTGACGCCTACGTGACCGACCCGAGCACCTACAACCTGTACAACAACCAGGTCAAGTACGCGGAGCTCGGCGCCAAGTGGCTGTTCGACCAGCTCGGTGGCAAGGGCACCGTCTACTACATGCGCGGCCTCGCCGGCCATCCGGCCGACAACGACCGTGACATCGGGTTCCAGAACGTCCTCAAGGACTACCCGAACATCAAGGTCGTCCCGAACGACGACGGCGTCGCCACGGGTTGGGACCCGGCGACGGCCACCAAGCTGATCAACGACTTCATCGCCAGCGGGCAGTACGACACCATCAACGGCATCTGGACCTCCGGCATGGACTCGATGGTCGTCGACGCGATCAAGGCGGCGAAGAAGCCGTACGTGCCGATCGTCGGCGCCGACCTCGGCGCCTTCGTCAAGCAGCTGCTCGATCCGACCGGCTACGCCGGCCTGAAGGGCGTCGCGGTCACCAACACGGCTGCCGTCGGCGGCGCGGGCGTCGCCCTGGCGCTCAAGCTCCTCGACAAGCAGAACGTCACGACCGACCCGAACGCCAGCCAGCCGAACACGGTGCTGCTCGATCCGGTGGCGGTCGACAACCTGACCGCCGACGGTCAAGGCGAAGCTCAAGGCATGGCAGTCGGTGCCGGGTCTCGACCCGACCTGGCCGCTCGGCATCCAGATCGCCAACTTCACCACGTACACTCCCGATCAGGCCATCGCCTGCAAGGGCCCGGGCGAGTAGACCTCCCCAAGCGTTCAGTCCGCGGGGCATCGGCTGCGCCGGTGCCCTCACGACGTCTGTACATGAGTGATCGATGACCCTCACTACCACCGATCTCCTGCTCGAGGCCACCGGCATCTCCAAGACGTACGGCGCCGTCGTGGCGCTGAAGTCGGCCTCGCTCGCGGTCCGTCCCGGCGAGGTCCATGCGCTGATGGGCGCCAACGGCGCCGGCAAGAGCACGCTCGTCAAGATCCTGACCGGCGCCGTCCGGCCCGACGCGGGCACGATCACGGTCCGCGGACGCGAGCGGACCGTCCACTCCCCGGCCGAGGCGCGCCGCGGCGGCCTCGTCTCCGTCTACCAGGAACCGTCGCTCATCCCCGACCTCGACATCCGCTCGAACCTGCGCCTGACCGAGACACCGCTCGAGCCGTTCCGGCACTGGCTCGCCGAGCTGGGACTCGGGAGCCTCGATCTGTCGAGCCTGGCGCGGCGCGTGCCGCTTGCCTCGCTCCGGATCATCGACCTCGCCCGCGCGCTGGCCATCGAGCCCGACGTGCTGATGCTCGACGAGATGACCGCGGCCCTGCCGGCCAACCTGACCGAACGAGTCCTCGAGGTCGTCGGTCGCCAGCGCGGCGGCGAGCGGTCCGTCATCTTCATCTCGCACCGGATGATCGAGATCGCCGCCGTGTGCGACCGCGCGACCGTCCTGCGCGAGGGCGAGACCGTCGGCGTCGTCGACGTCACCGAGGGCTCGGAGGAGCGGATCGTCGAGCTGATGCTCGGGTCAGGTCGTCGAGGAGATGCCCGCGGTCGCCGCCGCGCACGGCGGCCGGACGCGGGCGTCGCCGCCGCCGAGCCGCGCCTCACGGTGCGCTCGCTTGAGCTCCGGGACGAAGCTCAACGACGTCTCGTTCGAGCTCTACCCGGGCGAGGTGCTCGGCGTCGTCGCGCTCGAGGGCCAGGGCCAGGACGAGCTGTTCGACATCCTCGCCGGGCTCGGACCGGCCGAGCGGCGGCGAGCTGCTGGTCGACGGCTCGCCGGTCTCCTTCCGCCACCCCGCCGACGCCATCCGGGCCGGCCTCGTCTACGTCGCCGCCGATCGCGCCGAGGCGCTCCTGATGCAGCGCTCGGTCCGCGAGAACATCGCCCTCCCGTTCTCGACGCGGCTCCGGCGCTGGGGTCTCATCGACCTCGCGGCGGAGCGCCGGACGGTCGACGGGGCCGTCGCGACGCTCCAGATCGACGCGCGCGCCGGCGGCGAGGTGCGCCGCCTGTCCGGCGGCAACCAGCAGAAGGTGACGATCGCGCGCTGGGTCGCCGGCGGGGTCCACACGATGCTCTGCTTCGACCCGACCCGCGGCATCGACATCCGGACCAAGCAGCAGATCTACGTGCTGCTCCGCGACCTGGCCGAGGCCGGCGCCGCGGTCCTGCTCTACACCTCGGAGCTCAAGGAGGTCCAGCTCGTCTGCGACCGGGCGATCGTCATCTTCGGCGGCCGGGTGGTCGCCGAGATCGCCGGTGGCGGACGCCGACGAGCCCGCGCTGCTGCGCGCCGCGTACAACCTGCGCTCGGACGCGGTGATGCCCGAGGTGATCGTGGCCGAGGCGGTCGCCGACGCCGCAGCGGAGGACGGCCGTGCCGGCACGCCGACGATCGCCGCGGGCCGCCGGCCACCGCCGCGGACCGACGCGCGCCGAGCCCGGGGGACGAGCCGATGAGCGCGGCAGCCGCCCCGGTCGAGACCCGCCGCGCCGCCGTCCACGGACGCGCTCGGGTCGGCCGCGCAGCGCAATGCCTGGATCCTCGGCCTGCTCGTGTTCCTCGTCGTGCTCCTCGTCTTCACCAAGCTCATCCAGCCGAGCTACGGGGTGACCGGCGATCCAGGGGCTGGCGATCTCGGTTCTGCCGCTCGCCCTGGCCGCCGTCGCCCAGGCGGTCGTCGTCATCTCGGGCGGGATCGACCTCTCGATCGGCTCGATGATGGCGCTCGTCAACGTGATCGCGGCGGTCGCTCATGAAGGGCCAGTCCGAGGAGTTCGCGCGTCGTCGGTCGTCCTCGGCGTGCTCGTGCTCGGCCTCGTCCTCGGCGCGATCAACGGCGGCCTGGTCGTCGTGACCCGCGTCCCGGACATCGTGGTCACGCTCGCGATGTCGTTCGTGTGGGCCGGCTGCGCGCTCCTGGTCCTGCCCACGCCGGGCGGCGGGTCGGCCCAGTGGCTCATCGAGCTCGTGATCGGGCTCGCTCGGCAGCGAGTGGATCCCGAAGGCCGCCGTCGTCCTCCTCGTCGTCGTCGCCGTCGTCTGGATCCCGCTCCGGCGCTCGCGGCTTCGGCCTGTCGATCTACGCCATCGGCAGCAACCGCCTCGGCGGCGTTCCGGAGCGGCGTGTCGGTCGGCCGGACGAGGATCCTCGCCTACATGGTGACGGGCCTGTTCGCGGCGCTCGCCGGCCTGGCGGTCACCGCGAGCACCGGGATCGGGACGCCCGTGCCCGGGCCCGTACACGCTCGCTGAGCGTCGCCGCGGTCGTCCTCGGCGGCGTCAGCCTCGCCGGCGGTCGAGGCGGCGTCTTCGGCCCGATCGTCGCGGTCGTCATCCTCCAGCTGATCCGGACGGACATGACCTTCCTGAACGTCGACACCAACCTCGCCATCGTCGCCCAGGGCGTGATCCTCATCGGCGTGGTCATGGTCGGCAGCCTCATCCAGCTCCGGAGGGCGCGCGGCATGAGCGGCGTCGCCGGCGCCGCGGGCACGCCGCTGGCCGAGCGCGGCGACCACGTGGCGCAGCCTGTTCCGCGACCGGCCGATCATCCCGCTGCTCGTCCTGCTCGCTCGTCCTGGTCGTGCGTCAGCGAGCTCGCCCGACCCGGGCATCGTCAGCGCCGAGTGGGTCGGCGTCATCCTGCGCGCGTCGGTGCCGCTGGCGATCCTGGCCGGCTGCCAGACGCTGACGATGCTCACCGGCGGCATCGACCTGTCGGTCGGCGCGGTCGCCTCGATGGCCGGGTTCGTGTCGCGACGCTCGTCTCCGGCCTCGGGGCGTCCCGGTCGGCGATCGTCGTCGCCCTCGTCGGCCGCCGCCCTCGCCGGGCTCGTGAACGGCATCGGCGTCGGCGTCTTCCGGGTCCACCCGCTGATCATGACCCTGGGCATGAGCCTGGTCGTCCTCGGGCTGGCCAACGTCTGGCAGCTCCAGATGGTCCAGACCAACGTCGGGCGTGCCCGCCGGCGCTCCGCTGGCTCGGGCACCGGCACGTTCCTCGACGTCGTCCCGGTCAGCCTGCTCGTGTTCGTCCCGGTGGCGGCGCTCATCCTGATCGGCCTGCGGCGGACCGGCTACGGCCGGCTGCTGTACGCGATCGGCGACAACCCGATCGCGGCACGCCTGTCGGGCGCCCGGGCGTGGCAGGTCCTGATCGTCCTGTACGTCATCTCGGCGCTCCTGGCCGGCGATCGCCGGCTTCCTGCTGTCCGGCCTGACCAACGTCGCGAGCGTCTCGCTGGTCGACTCCTCGCGTCCTGCCGTCGGTCGCAGCCGCGGTGATCGGCGGCACCTCGATCATGGGCGGCCGCGGCGGCTACGGCGGCGACGATCGTCGGCGCGCTGATCCTGACGGTGGTCACGCTCGCTGCTGCTCGTCGCTCGGGCTACCCGGAGGCGGTCCGCCAGGTCCTGTTCGGGGCGATCATCGTGGCCGTCGCCGCCGCGTACACCCGGGTCACCGGCGAGACCTGACCGACCGTGAGCGACGGCCCGCCCACCCGACCGTCATCTCGGCCTCGACCTCGGCGGCACGAACATCAAGTGGGTGGTCGTCGAGCACGACGACGGCACGTGGCGGGCGCTCGACCGCGGCCAGGTCCCGACCCCGCGGCCGACGGCCCGGACGCCGTCGTCGCGCGCGCTCGCGGCGGTCGGTGCCGAGGCGATCGCGCGCTGCCCGGACGTCTCGACGATCGGGATCGGCGTGCCCGGGCTCTACGACCCGGCCGACCGGCTGCACGCGGTTCCTCGTCAACATCCCGGGCGACTGGGCGGGTCGCCCGGTCGCGGGACCGGTCGCGGCGGCACTCGGCTGCCCGGTGTCGCTCATCAACGACGCCCGCGCCTTCGGCCTGGCGGAGCTCCGGCTGGGCGCCGGCCGGGGCGCCCGGTCGATCGTCGGCCTGACCCTCGGGACCGGGGTCGGCGGCGTGATCGCCATCGACGGACGGGTCCACCTCGGCCACGACGGGACGGCCGGCGAGGTCGGCCATCAGACGATCGACCCCGACGGTCCGCCGTGCGGCTGCGGCAACCACGGCTGCCTGGAGGCGTTCGCCCGGGCGGACCGGATCGCCGCCGCGTGCGGGACGCCGACCGTCGAGGCGGCGGTGGCCGCGGCCCACGCAGGCGACGCTCGAGCGCTCGCCGGTCTCGCCGTCGGTCGGGCGCTACCTCGGCATCGGCATCGGCAACATGATCACGGTCATCTCGCCCGACCGGGTGATCATCGGCGGCGGGGTCGCGGCGGCCGGTGAGCTGCTCCTCGGGTCCGATCCGTGACGAGCTGCGACGACGCGTCCGGACGACGTCGCTCGACGAGGTCGAGATCGTCACGGCGGAATTGGGCATCTGGGCCGGAGCGATCGGGGCGGCGATCCACGGCGCGGAGGCGGCCGAACAGGACACCGGGGCCGCCGGACCCGGGGCGGCGCCGACCGGCGGGGCGCCCGCGAGCGCGTCATGACCGAGCCGAGCTACCAGCCCCAGTACCGCCAGATCGAGCAGACGCTGCGCGAGCGGATCTCGACCCTCCGGCCGGGTGAGCGGCTGCCATCCGACGCTGAGCTGTGCGCCGAGTTCGGGGTCAGCCGGATGACGGCGCGCAACGCGATGCACCGGCTGGCCGAGGACGGCCTGATCGCGCGGGAGCCGGGCCGGGGCAGCTTCGTCGCCGAGCCGCCGGCGCACCGGCGCGCCAATCGACTGATGACATTCACCCAGGAGATGCTCCGGGCCGGTCGCGTCCCGAGCTCGCGGGTTCTGACCCGGGTCATCCGGCCGTCGACGGCGGCGGAGGCCGCCGATCTCGGCATCCCCGCCCGCCAGCCGATCGTCCACCTGCGCCGGCTGCGACAGGCCGATGGCCAGCCGATCGCGCTCGAATCGACGGTCCTGATCGGCGCCTCCGCGCCCGCGGTGATGACCGCGGACCTCGCCACCGGCTCGCTCCACGAGACACTCGGACGGGCCGGGCTCGTGCTCCGGCGCGGGACGAGCACGATCGCCGCCGCCGCCGCCACCGCCGAGGACGCCCGGCTCCTGGCGATGCGCACCGGTGACCCGCTGCTCGTCGAACAACGGGTCATCGTCGACGGGCACGGCCACCGGATCGAGGCGACCGAGTCGCGCTATCCGGCGGACCGCTACGGGCTCGTCGTCCAGTTCGACGTGGAGGGGCCGGATCCCGGTGCGGCCGAGGTCGCGGAGCCGCAGACCGTCGTGGGCGACCGATGACCGCGACCAGCGCCGCGGGCCGGCTGGTCCTCGACGATCGGGTCGTCGCCGGCCGGGTCACGGTCGAGGACGGGCGGATCGCCGCGGTCGCCCTCGATGGCGAGCCCGGAACCGACGGCCCGTATCTCGCACCAGGGTTCGTCGACGTCCATGTCCACGGCTGGGGCGGCCACGACGCCATGGGCGACCGAGCGGCGCTCGACGGGATGGCCCGCCGCCTCCTGCGACGCGGCGTGACCTCGTTCCTCCCGACCGCGGTCACCGCCCCGCTCGATGCGCTCGTCGCATTCGCGGACCGTGTCCGGACGTGGCTGCCCGACGCCCCGGCCGACGGCGCCGAGCCGCTCGGGTTCAACCTCGAGGGTCCGTTCCTGGCGGCATCGCGGCGCGGCGCGCACGACCCGACCCACCTCCTGGTCCCGGCGGACGTGCCGCGGGAAGCGCTCGAGCCGCTCGTCGACGGGCTCCGCCTGCTCACCATCGCGCCGGAGCTGCCCGGCGCGCTGGACCTCATCCGCTGGCTGCGGCGACCGCGACGTCGCGGTCTCGGTCGGGCACTCCGCGGCCGACGGTCGGCGAGGCGCGGGCGGGCTACGCGGCCGGCGCGACGTCCACCACGCACCTCTTCAACGCCATGACGGGGATCGATCACCGGGCTCCCGGGGTCGCGCTGGCCGCGCTGCTCGACGACAGCGCCTATGTCGAGCTCATCGCCGACGGCCTCCACGTCGACCCGGCCGTCTGGCCTCTGATCACGCGGCTGAAGCCGGCTGACCGCGTGCTGCTGGTCAGCGACGCGATCGCGCTGGCGGGGACCGGCGACGGGCGCGGCCGGATCGGCGGGCTCGAGGTCGAGGTCGTGGGCGGGCGCGTGACCCTGGTCGGGACGACCACCCTGGCGGGCTCGGTCATCGCCCTCGACACCGCGGTCCGGAAGCTCGTGACATCGGGGGTCGGGCTCCCCGACGCCGTCGCGGCCGCCAGCCGCAACCCGCTCGCCCTGCTCGGCATCTCCGATCGCGGCCGGATCGCGGCCGGCCAGCGCGCCGACCTGGTCGAGCTCGACCGCGACCTGCGGGTCCGCCGCGTGATGCGCGCCGGAACGTGGTTCCCGGGCGAGGCGGACTGACCGCCGACGGTCAGCGCGCGGGCATCGCCTCGAACGTCCGCTCGATGTCGTCGAGGCTGCGGATCGTCGCCCCGACGACGACCTCGAGGTAGCGCTCGCCGAACTCGGGGGTCGCCTCGCGCGCGTCGCCCCAGGTGCCCGAGCGGGTGGCCCGGTGGACGGACCCCGGCGCGGAGAAGAAGAACGCGGTATGCACCGAGGCCGGGCTGGCGACCTCGGGGAACGGCGGGAACTCGACGTTGGCCTTCTCCATGTCCACCAGCGCCGGATCGATGGCGAGCACCGCCGACGTCTCGCCGCGGTTGGCGTGGAGCCCGTTCGACGGGTCGAAGAACTCGGCGGCCTCGGCTGGCGGTCATGCCGTCCCAGTAGTTCACCGGGAAGGCGCGCACGCCGGGCGGCAGCCGGTCCGCGGCAGCCGCGCAGGCATAGGCGATCGCGTAGGTGTTGTCGTAGTGGCCGTTGAGGAAGACGATCCGCCGGAACCCGATGGCGGCGAGCGACGCGCACAGGTCCTCGATCAGCGCCATGAACGTCGGGATCCGCACGTGCACCACGCCTGTGAACCCGACGTGCGGGTAGGAGAGGGCGTAGTTGATCGGGGGAGCCACGACCGCCCCCACGCGGGAAGCGATCCGGCGGGCCACCTCTTGCGGGATGAGGACGTCGGTCAGCAGCGGCGCATGGGGGCCGTGCTGCTCGGTCGAGCCCGTCGGCACGATCACGGTCCGGTGCTCGCGGAGGAAGGCCTCGACCTCGGGGTCGGTCATCTCGCCCAGGAACACGGTCGGCGGTTTCATCGCGACGTTCTCCTTGCCTCGCTCTCAGGCGACGATGGTGGTGAGCTCCCCGATGCCCTCGATCCAGGCCGTCACCACGTCGCCGGTCTGGAGGTGTCGTTCCGGCCCCATCGGCCCGGACAGGCGGGCCGGCGTGCCGGTCAGGATCAGGTCTCCGGCGCGGAGCACCGCGTGGCGGCTGAGGTACGAGATGACCTCGGCGATCGAGAACCGCAGCTGGGCGGTGTCGCCGTCCTGGATGGCGATCCCGTCGATGGTGCAGCCGAGCCGGAGGCCGTCGGGCGACAGCTCGTCGCTCGTCACGACCCACGGCCCGACCGGGCAGAAGCCCGCCATCGACTTGCCGAGCAGCCACTGGTCGCCATCGAGCCACGGGTCGCGCGACGAGATGTCGTTGGTGCAGGTGTAGCCGAAGACGTGCGCCAGGGCGTCCTCGGGCGCCAGCGCCATCGCCGGGTCGCCGATGACCACGCCGAGCTCGACCTCGGCGTCGACGTTCGCCGTCAGCGAGCGATCCCACGCCACGACCGCGCCGTGCGCGGCGACCGAGGTCGGCAGCTTGGCGTAGACCAGCGGTCGCGGCGGACGGGCGTCGTCCGCCTCGCCGGGCGCCGCGTAGTTGAGACCGATCGCGTAGATGGCGCCCGGCTCGGGCACGGCGGGCCCGAGCTCGACATCCGCCAGCGCCCGGTACGCCCGCTCCGGCTGGGCGTCCACCCACGCGCGGATGCGCCGCAGCCCGTCCGCGCCGCTCGCCGCGATCGTGCGCAGCGAGCCGAGCCCATCGCCCGGTACGGCGAGCGGCAGAAGGGACCCGTCGCGAACGAGCGCGACCGATGCGCTCCCTCCCTCGACGATCGTGGCGAACCGCATCGATCAGGCGCGAGCGGCCGCGTCGGCGAGGAGCGGCGCCGCGGCCGCCCGCATCACGTCGGCCATCCCGCCGACGCCGGTCCAGCGCTCGAACGCGATGGCGGCCTGCTGGATCAGCATCTCCGAGCCGTTCGAGGCCCGCAGGCCGCGGTCCCGTGCCGCCCGCAGCAGCGGCGTCTCGGGCGGCACGTAGACGAGGTCGAAGACCGTCGCCCCGGGCGGCAGACGGTCCACATCGATGGTGACCCCGGGCTCGAGCATGCCGACCGTCGTCGCGTTGACCGCCAGGTCGGTCGCGAGGAGGGCGTCCGCGAAGGCCGGGTCGTCGAGGGCGACCGCCGAGATGGATCCGGTCCCGACGCCGGCGAACCGATCCGCCAGCGCCACGGCCGACGACACGGTCCGGTTCCCGATCGTCACCCGGCGCGCGCCGGCGCCCAGGCAGGCGAAGACCACGGCGTGCGCCGCGCCCCCGGCCCCGGCCACGACGACGTCGGTCCCCGCGAGGGCCCGGCCCATCGCGAGCTCGACCCCAGCGCGGAAGCCGGGCGCGTCGGTGTTGAAGCCCACCAGCCGGCCGTCGACGGTGCGCGCGACGCTGTTGACCGCCCCGATCGTCGCGGCATCGACCTCGACCTCGTCGCACAGGCCGGCGACCAGCCGCTTGTACGGGGCCGTCACCTGGAGGCCGAGCCAGGCGGAGCCGCGCGCCTCGGCCACGGCCCCCGCGACCGCGTCGGGCTCGAGCTCGAGCAGCTCGTAGCGGGCGTCGATCCCGGCCGCCGCGAACGCGGCGTCGTGCATGACCTGCGAATGGCGTCGTCGGAGCGGCATCCCGATCAGCGCGACCCGGCGGGTCACGGCAGCGCGGCCGCCATGCGCCGGACGGGACCGGCCGTCGGGAACCGGACATTGGGGATGATCTCGTCGACCCAGTGCCGGAGCTGGGCCGGGTCGGGCGTCATGGTGTGCAGGATGAACGACTCGACGCCCGCGTCCACGCGCGCCTGGAGCGAGGCGACCACCTCGTCGGGCGTCCCGAACAGGTAGACCGACTCGAGGTACTTCGGTCCGCGCTCGGTGCTCATCACCTTCAGGAACGCGCGATGCTGCTCCGCGCGCGCCTTCGCCGGATCGTTCGTCAGCACCAGGTGCAGGAAGTTCTCGTGCGCGACCACGCACTCGGCGGGATCGCGGCCGTGCTCGCGGTAGTACGCCTGGAGCTCGACCCAGTCGCGGGCGATGTCGTCGGGCGGGCAGGTCGGGCGCGGGATCCACCCCTCCGTGCGCAGCACTCGCGCCTTCACCGATTCGACGAAGCGCGGCAGGTCGGGCGACTTGGCGTCTGCCAGCTGCGAGCCGCCGCCGATCCAGATCTCGGGTCGCTGCGACGCCATCGGCTCGACGGACACGTCGTCGACCGAGTAGTAGCGGCCGTGGTAGGTGACGGTCTCACCCTCGAGGAGCGGGATCATGATGTCGAGCATCTCGTCCGTGCGCTTGCCACGCTCCGACTTGTGGACGCCGACGGCGTCGTACTCGGCGTCGTTCCAGCCGACCCCGGCGCCCAGGATCATCCGGTTCTCGGAGAGGAACTGGAGCGTCGCGAGCTCCTTGGCGAGGAGCACCGGGTTGCGCAACGGCATGATCAGGATCGAGGTCCCCAGCCGGACGCGCTCCGTCACCCCGGCCGCGACGGCGAGGGCCGACAGGGGCTCGAGGAAGGAGACCGAGTAGAACCGCTTGGCCGCCAGCAGGTGGTCGGTGATGAACAGCGAATCGAAGCCCAGGTCCTCGACCGTCCGCGCGAACTCCCGGATGCCGCGAGCGCGCTCGGGGCCGTCACCCTCCCAGATGTACGAGGGCAGGAAGACCCCGAACCGCCCGATCTCACTCAATGTGGTCGTTCCTCCCGTCGATCGGCCTCATCGGCCGCGGTACTCGGGATCGCGCTTCCCCAGGAAGGCGTGCGCTCCCTCCAACATGTCATCGGTCGCGAAGATCCGCACCGAGGCGTCCAGCTCGGCCGCCAGGCCGGACTCGAGATCCAGCTCCGTGGCCGCGGCGATCAGCCGCTTCGCCTCGCGGACCGCGAGCGGGCCGCGGGCGGCGATCTCCTCGCCGATCGCCACGGCTCGCGCGACGGCCTCGCCGGCCGGGACGACCTCGTGCACGAGGCCGATCTGCGCGGCCTCGGTGGCGGTCAGGACGCGGCCGGTGAGGACCAGCTCCTTTGCCCATGCCTCGCCGACGACGCGCGGGAGCCGCTGCGTCCCTCCGGCACCGGGGATGACCGCCAGACGCACCTCGGGCAGGCCGAGTCGGGCGCGCTCCGAGGCGATCCGCAGGTCACAGCACAACGCGAGCTCCAACCCGCCGCCGAGCGCGTTGCCCTCGATGGCGGCGATCGTCGGCATCGGCAGGCCGGCCAGCCGGCGTGCGATGCCGGCCTCGAATGCCTGCCGCTCCCTGCCGCCCGGGCCACGCTGGCTCTCGAACTCCCCGACGTGCGAACCGGCCGAGAAGGCGCGCTCCCCACGACCGCTCAGCACGACCGCCCGGACCTCGTCGGCCGATGCGGCGGCGAGCGTCGCGAGCGCGGTGCCCAGCGCCTCGAGGAGCTCGCCGGTCACGAGGTTGAGCGGCGGGTTGACGAGCTCGAGGTGCGCGACGCGGCCGAGCGTGAGCGAGATGAGCTCGCTCATCGGGCGGCCCTGAAATCGGCGGCGAGGCCCATCGGTCCGGTCGCGTAGAGGCGCCGGTCCATGACGACGAGCGGGTCGGCCACGCGCGGCCGGAAATCCATCTGGCCGAGAACGTCGCGTTCGAGGTCGATGCCCGGTGCGACCTCGGTCAGGACGAGGCCGTCGTCGGCCAGGGCGAAGACCGCGCGGTCGGTCACGTAGCGGACCTGCTGCCCGCGTTCTCTCGCCAGCCGGCCGTTGAAGGAGACCTCCCGGACGCTCTGCACGAACTTGTGGAGACGGCCCTCGCCGACGATCCGCACCCCGTCGTCGATGGCGAGCTCGAGTCCGCCCGCCGTGAGCGTCCCCACGAAGTTGATCCTGGCGGTCCGGGCGCTGATGTTCGGGAAGCCGCCCGGACCGCGCACGCGGCCCTCGAAGGCGTGGACGTTGACGTTGCCCTCGGCGTCGACCTCGGCGAACGAGAGGCTCGCGATGTCGAGCCCGCCGCCGTCGTAGAAGTCGAACATCGACGGTTGGTCGATCATCGCCTGGTAGTTGAACCCGGCCCCACCCTCGTTGCCGGAAACCGGCACGCCACCGAAGATCCCCTGCTCCACGGTCAGGACCAGCTGGTCGGTGATGCCCTCTTCCCACGCAACGCGACCGATGAGCTGGCTGATGCCGAAGCCGAGGTTGCAGATGGCGCCGGGCGGGAACTCGAGCAGCGAGCGCCGGGCGATGATCTTGCGGACGTCGAGCGGGAGGGGCGGCTCGGGCCGGACCGGCCGGCGCAGCGCGCCCGCGTAGTACGGCGAATCCTGCGTGGTGTAGGTCTGCCACTGCCCCGGATCGACGTAGACCTGGTCGATCAGCGCCGCCGGCACCTTCACGTCGCGCAACCGCAGGCTGCCCCGGGTCGCCAGCTGCCGGACCTGCGCGATCACGATCCCGCCGCTGTTGTGCGCAGCCATCGCCATGGCGAGCATCTCGCCCTGGACGGCCTCGCCCTCCATCGTCAGGTTGCCGTCCTCGTCGGCGGTCGTGCCGCGGATGACGGCCACGTCGATCGGGACGGCGTGGTAGAGCAACCACTCCCGCCCGCGGAGCGTGACGACCTCGACGAGGTCCTCCGTGGTTGCCGCGTTCTGCTTGCCGCCGGTCTGGCGCGGGTCCACGTACGTCCCCAACCCGACCTGCGTCACGAGTCCCGGCCGCCCGGCCGCGATCTCGCGGATCAGCTGCGACAGCACGCCCTGCGGGAACGAGTACGACTCGATCTGATTGGCTTCGACCAGCGCGCCGAGCCGCGGCTCATTGCCGATGTTGCTGCCGATGGTCCGGCGCATCAGTCCGGGCAGACCCAGCTGCGAGAAGCCGCGGTCCGCGAAGTCGCCGATCCCCACGACCCGCACCGTGGTCAGGTCCCGCGGCCGGCCCTCGGCCGTGAAGACCGCCGCGAGCTCGTCGATGAAGAGCTGCGGGACGGCGTGGCCGGCGCCCGAACCGCCGATCAGCAGCGTGCTGCCGTCGCGGACCAGGCCGACGGCGTCGCGAACGTCGATCACCTTGCTCACGGCATGTACCCGCCGCCGTTCGGGTTGAGGGTCTGGCCGAGGAACAGGCTCGATGCGTCGGACAGCAGGAAGATGACCGCATCGGCCACCTCGTCGGGCCGCCCGATGCGGCCGACCGGCATCTCGCGCAACCTGCGGCGGCCCTCCTCTGTCTCGACCAGCTCGGTCGTCATGGCGGTCTCGGTCGGACCCGGGGCCACGGCATTCACGCGGATCCCGCGCGGCCCGAACTCGCGGGCCAGGGCGCGGGTCAGGCCGATGAGACCTGCCTTCGCCGCGCAGTAGTGCGCCACGTCGATGGCCCCGATCTGGCCCAGTCGCGACGCGACGTTGACGATCGTGCCGCTGCCGCGCGCGACCATCGACGGCAGCGCGGCACGGCTGGTGTGGAAGGCGCCGGTCAGGTCGGTCCGGATGACCTGCTCCCATTCGGCCGGCTCGATCTCGAGGAACGGCGTGACCGGCATCATCCCGGCGTTGTTGACCAGCCCGTCCAGTCGCCCGAAGTGGCCGATGACGCGTTCGACCAGCCCCTCGGCCTCCCTCCCGTCGCCGATGTCGGCGGCGAAGACCTCGGCCTCGGCCCCCAGGTCGCGGACACGCGCGAGGGTGCCCCGGGCGCCGTCGGTTGCACGGTGGTAGTGGACCGCGACCAGGGCACCCTCGGCGGCCGCCTTGACGGCCACCTCCGCGCCGATCCCGCGGCCGCTCCCCGTGACGAGGACGACCCGGCCGGCCAGCGCACCGGCCATCAGATGGCCTCGACGGGTCGGGCCGGCGCCGCGGTCGAATCGCGGAGGACGACCTCGGTCGGCAGGACCTCGCGGGCCGGCTCGACGCCGGCGAGGACGCGCGTGGCATGCTCGAATCCGCGGCGGCCCATCTCGCGCAGCGGCAAGCGGACGGTCGACAGGCTCGGCGCCGTCAGCGCCGCCGTGGAGATGTCGTCGAAGCCGGCCACGGACACCGTCCCGGGGACGGCGATCCCGAGCTCCGCCAGGCGCCCCAGGGCCCCGAGCGCGAGCAGGTCGTTGGCACAGCAGACCGCCGTGAACGTGGTCGCGGCGGCCACCAGCGTGTCCACGCCGAGGGCGCCGCCATCGGCGTCGAAGCTCGTCCGCACCACGAGCCCCTCGTCGTACGCGATGCCGGCCGCCTCGAGACCCTGCCGGTAGCCCGCCAGCCGCGCCCGCGCGACGAACAGTGCCCGAGGCCCCGCGAGGAACGCGATCCGGCGATGGCCGAGCGCGACGAGGGCCGCAACCATCGCGGCGATCCCGGCGGCGTTGTCGACGCCGACGTCGGGCTCGCCGAGCGCGTGCGGCGAGAGGTGGACGATCGCCGCACCGTCGGAACGCATCGCCGCGAGGTGACGGTCGGTCTCCGCGGTCACGGCCGGGTCGTCGAGGCCGCTGCCGGCGAACACGACGGCCGCCGCCCGGATCGACCGGAGCAGGCGGACATACGAGCGCTCCCGCTCGGCATCGCGCTCGGAGCTGCAGGTGATGACGAGGAATCCCGCGACCGAGGCCGCGTCCTCGACGCCGCGGACGACCTCTGCGAAATACGGGTCGGTGATGTCGTGGACGACGACCGCGACGACCGGGACGCGGCTCTTGAGGAGCCCACGGGCGAGGGCGTTCGGGACGTAGTCCAGCGTCCGGGCAGCCTCGAGGACGCGCTCCCGCGTCGCGGGGCTGACCGGGTAGTCCGACGCGGAGACGACGCGCGAGGCGGTCGCTGCCGACACGCCCGCGAGCCGTGCGACCTCCGTGATCGATGCCATCAGAAAGGGAAGCTCGGTGGCTCGTCGCGCATCGTGACCCACTGCCACTCGGTGAAGGTGTCGAGGCTGGCCTCGCCGCCGTAGCGGCTGCCGTTGCCCGAGTCGCCCATCCCGCCGAACGGGACGATCGCCTCGTCATTGAGCGTCCCGTCGTTGATGTGGACCATGCCCGTCCTGATCCGGTCGGCGATGGCCAGGCCACGGCCCAGGGAGCGGGTGTAGATCGAGGCGACGAGGCCGTATCGGCTGGCGTTGGCCAGCGCGACCGCCTCGTCGTCGCTGTCGAAGACCGTGATCGGCGCGACCGGCCCGAAGATCTCTTCCGTCCACGCCGGCGATTCGGTCGTGATGTCGGTCAGGACCGTCGGTCGATAGAACAAGCCCTCGTGCGTGCCACCCTCGAGCAGCGTCGCGCCGCCCGAGATCGACCGCTCGACGATGTCGGCGACCCGTGCCAGCTGCTTCTCGTTGACGATCGGGCCGAGCTGCACGTCCTCGCGGAACGGGTCGCCCGTGCGCAGCCGCTTCGCCTTCTCGATGAGCGTCGCCGTGTACGCCCCGGCCAGGCTGCGATGGACGAGGTGGCGGCCTGCCGCGAAGCAGACCTGGCCCTGGAACTGGAATGCGGAGAAGGCTCCGGCCGCGGCGGCCGCGTCAAGGTCGGCATCGTCGAGGACGATGAACGCGTTGTTCCCGCCGAGCTCGAGCGAGACCTTCTTGAGCATGGCGCCGGCGAGCTGGCCGACGCGACGGCCGACCGCCGTGGATCCGGTGAACGAGACGACCGGGATGGCCGGGTCCGTCACGAGGGCCTCGCCGACATCGGCCCCACCGACGACGACCCCGAGCAGCCCCTCGGGCAGGCCCGCCTCGGCGAAGACAGCCGCGAACATCGCGCCGCCGACGACCGGTGTCTGGGGGTCGGGCTTGAGCACGACCCCGTTCCCGAGGGCGAGTGCCGGCGCGACCACGCGCATCCCCAGCACGCTCGGTGAGTTCCATGGAGTGATCGCGCCGACGACACCGACCGGGACGCGTCGGACCATCGACAGGCGTCCCTTGGCGGCGGTCGGCATGAGCGACCCGTACGCCTGCGATGGCAGGGTCGCCGCGTTCAGGATCTCGTGATACGCGAAGTTCGACTCGTGGTACATCTTGCTGTGGGAGGCGCCTGTCTCGCGCTGCGTCCATTCGCCGAACTCGTCGCGGTGGGCTTCGTAGACCTCGGCCGCGCGCCGCAGGATGCGGGCCCGTTCCTGATAGCTGGTCGCCGCCCAGGCCGGCTGTGCGGCTGCGGCGGCCGCCGCGGCGCGGGCGACGTCGTCGGGCGTCGAGCCCGGGACGGTCAGGATGTGCCGGCCGGTCGCCGGCTCACGGTCCTCGATCGGCTTACCGGTCCCCGGCCGCCAATCGTCGAGGAACGACCCGAGCCAGGTCGAGGCGGCGAGTGCGCTCATGGCGTGTCCTCCTGGTGCGCGGACGTCGCGGGCGTCGTCGGGACCTTGGGCCGTCGCCCCGTGGCTGGGTCGCGCCAGACGGGCCCGTGCTCCAGCACCCGCGCGATCAGCCCCTCTTCCATGTACTCGGGGTATTTCCACGAGTACAGCTGCCTGGCCTCCTGGCCCGGATACCCGAGCCGGGCACGGACGTCCTTGTCCGTGTAGTAGCCGCCGACGATGACGAGCAGCAGCGCGGCACGCTGGTCCGGCGCGTCGCGCTCGAGGGTGGCGAGGCGTGCCACAGGGTCGTCGCCGAGCTCGGGACGCAGGGCGGCGAGACATGGCTCGATGAGGTCAGGCCGCGCGCCGAGCACGAACCGGAGCCTGGCGTCACCCACGACGTCCCGAGCCGACGGCATCCCGTGGGCGGCCGGGATGAGGTGGTCCGCGATGGCGCCGAACGTCGCGCGCCGCCCGCCATCGAAGGCGGGCAGCGGGTCGGACGGGGCGGACGGCGATGTCACGCCGGCACCCGCTGGTCGAACCGGGTCTCGATCATGTGGTCCGCGGCGCGCAGGGCCAGGGCGCAGATCGACGAGGTCGGGTTGACGCCGCTCGAGGTGACGAAGCAGCTGCCGTCGACGACGTAGAGGTTCGGCACGTCGTGCGTCCGGTTCCAGCGGTCGAGCACCGAGGTCGCCGGATCGTCGCCCATCCGCGCGGTGCCGAGCAGGTGCCAGCCCGAGTAGCGCATCAGGCGGTCGACCTCGATCGTGTGGGCACCCGCCTCGCGCAGCGACTCGGACGCCTTCTCGATGTGGAAGTCGAGCATCCGACGCGAGTTCTCCGAGATCGCGTAGGTCACCTTCGGGGCGGGCAGGCCGGACGAGTCGGTCATCGTCGGCGACAGCGTGACCGCGTTGGCTTCGTCGGGCAGGTCCTCGCTGAACAGCCCCCAGTTCGCGCCGCGCCCGAGGTGCGACCGGACGTGCAGGTGGTGATCGGGCCCCCAGGCCTGCGAGCCGGCCCGGCTCGGCAGGGCCGCGTTGATCGGGCCGAAGGTCGGGGCCAGACCCCACTTGGCGCCACGGACGAAGCCCCGCGCTCGTCGGTCTCGTAGAACTCGAAGGACTCGATCGAGCAGCCGAACTGGCCCTGCCAGCTCTCGAGGTCCTCGTCGAACAGGCCCGCGACGTTGGCGAACGGATGGATCATCAGCCGCCGCCCGACCAGCCCCGATGAATTGGCGAGCCCGTCGGGGTGCGCCGGGGAGGTCGACATCAGCAGGAGCCGCGGGGTCCCGACCGCGTTGGCCGCCACGACCACCACCGCCGCCGGTTCGAAGTGCTCGCCGCCATCCTCGTCGAGCCAGGTCGCCCCGGTGACGAGGCCGTCGCGCGTTCGTCTCGAGACGGCGGACGCGAGCGCCCGGTGACCAGCCGTGCGCCGGCGGCGATCGCCTTCGGCCAGTGGGTCAGGTCGGTCGACGCCTTGGCCCCCTCGTTGCATCCCTGCTGGCACGTGCCGCGCTGGACGCACGGGCGCCGGCCGTCGTACGGCACGGACAGGATGGAGTTCGGCTCCGGCCACCAGTGCCAGCCGAGCCGCGCGTGCGCCCGGGCGACCTTGAGCCCGCCGGCCCCGATCGGGAGCGGCGGGAGCGGCGGGTCCTCGCCGCCGGGCGGGTAGGCCGGATCGCCGCCCATCCCCGACACCCCGAAGTCGCGGTCGCTTCGCTCGTAGTAGGGCCGCAGCTCGTCGTACGTGAGCGGCCAGTCGTCCGCGACCCCGTCGAGCGAGCGGACGCGGAAGTCCGATGGCAGCATCCGCGGCCACGCGCCGGCGAAGATCAGCATCGAGCCGCCGACCGCAGAGAACATCAGGGGTGAGACCTCGGCGTCGGTCTCGTCGATCGGGTAGTCCTCGGGAAGTCCGCGGATGTTCGGGCTGGTCGCCCACTGCTTGCGCATCGTGAGCTCCCAGTCGAGCTCGGCGCCGCGGTACTCGGCCTTGTCGTGCCAGCGGCCCTGCTCGAGACAGACCACGGAGAATCCGGCTTCGGCGAGTCGCCGCGCCACGACCCCGCCGGACGCTCCCGCACCGATGATGAGGACATCCGCGGGTTCGGTCGCCAAGGCTGACTCCTTTCGAAGGCGGGCCGTGCGAGGTGGCACCTGGCTCGAGACGTCGGGAGACGTTCGTCGCCCGGAAATCCTATAGCAAACCTTCTCTATCGCGAGGCGACCTCGTGGCGAGCCCTCGAGCAGGCCGACCTCGGCGAGCACCGCCGCCAGGTGCGCGCGCTCCGCGTCCCCGAGCGGCATCAGCGGGCGACGCACGTGGGCGGCGTCGAGCACGCCGAGGATCCGGAGGCACTCCTTGAGCCGCACCCGGTAGTCGCCGACCGGCCTGGCGAAGACGACGTCGGCGAGCCGCTGGACCCGCCGGCCGAGCGCCATGGCGTCGTCGATGCGGCCGGCGTTCCAGGCATCGATCATGTCGACCTGCTCGCGGGTCATCACCGCGCCGAACCCGATGAGGGCCCCCGTGGCGCCGAGCATGAACGATTCGAGGATGAAGTTGTCGTTGCCGGTCAGGAGCGTGATCGGCCGCGGCAGCTCGGCGATGAGCCGGGCGGTGTCGACGAACCGGCGGGCGTCGAACGACGCCTCCTTGATCGCGACCACCCCGTCGACGGCGGCCATGGCCCGCAGCGTGTCGGGCTCGAAGTTCAGCCCGGCCAGCGCGGGCTGGAGCTGGAACAGGATCAGCGGCAGCCCCACCTCGGCGATCGCCTCGTGGTAGCGGACGGGGACGCGAACGTCGAGCGGCTCGCTCAGGTAGGCCGGGATCGGGAAGACCAGCAGCGCGTCGGCGCCGGCCGCCTTGAAGTCCGTGGCCTGGCGGACGGCCGCATCGGTCGACGGCCCGGCCAGGCCGGCAACGATCGGGAGGTCGGTCACCTCGCGCACGACGCGCAGGACGTGGACCTTCTCGTCGTGGGTCAGGTGCGGACCTTCGCCAGTGTCGACGTTGATCGCGAGCGCGACGGGTCCCTGGCCGGCGACCCAGCCGATGTAGGACCGCAACGCGGCCTCGTCGATCCGCCCGTCGGCATGCATCGGCAGGACGGTGGCCGGGATGAGGCCGTCGAGGTCGAGCGTCATTGGCTGCTCCGTCTCCAGGGTCGCGCCAGGTGTCGCACAATCTTAGGACGCCGGCGCGGGCGCCTCCGATCTCCGACGTTCAGCCGATGACCTCGTACGCCTGGATCTCGGCGCCGTCGTGGAGCGCGACGAGGGCCGGCTGGAGGGCCTGGTGGACCGGCGACGTCCGCCAGCCCGCGGAGCTGTCGGCGTCCGCGAAGCGGAGCACCATCTGGTAGCGGGTCGGGCTCTCCGCCTCGCGCAGGAGCTCGATCCGCACGAACCCCGGCGCCTTGGCCATCGCCGGTCCGTACTCGCCGGCGATGAACGCCTCGAAGGCGGCGGTCCTGTCGGGGCGGACGTTGAACGTGATGTGGCGTTCGATCATGCCGGGACCTCCAGCTCGGGCGGTTGGATGAGCGATATCATGACGCCATGGACATCCGGGGCCACCGAACCCTGGACGCCCCGCGTGACGCCGTCTTCGCCGCGATCTGCGACCCGACCACCCTGCTCGCGGTCATCCCCGGCTGTCGCGAGATCGAGCAGGTCGGCGAGACCGAGTACCGCGGCCAGATCTCGCTGCGGCTGCCGGGCGTCGTCGGGACGTACAGGACGATCGTCCGCCTGGTCGACGCCGACCCGCCCGGCTACGGCCGGCTCGAGGGCGACGTCACGGGCTCGCTCGGATCGATCCGCGGCGATGCGACATTCCGCCTGACCGAGACGGACGGCAGGACGACGGTCGACTACGACGGCCGCGCCACCATCGACGGGCCGCTGGCGCGGCTCGACAGCCGGTTCATCGAGGGCCTGGCCGGCTCGCTGATCAGCCAGGGTCTCGGTACGCTCGAAGCGAGACTGGTCGCCGACCGCGCCGCCCTCGCGGGCGCGAGCCGGCCGCCACGAGGGAGACCCCGGCATGACCGTCCGGAGCTATCTCCTGCCGCGATCCGCGCCGGAGGCGCTCGCGCTGCTCGCCGACCATGGTCCCTCGCTGCTGGTCATGGCGGGCGGGACCGTCGCCATGCCGCTCATCAACGAGGGGATCTCACTCCCCGAGGCGGTGATGGGGCTGCGCCTGGCGGGCCTCGACCGACTCGAGCGCGACGACGGCACGCTCCGCATCGGCGCCACCGCGACGCTGACCCAGCTGCTCGAGCAGGACGCCGTCCCGATGCTCCGCGAGGCGGCCCGCAACACCGCCAGCTGGTCGATCCGGAACATGGGCACGGTCGGCGGCAACCTGTTCACGCCACCGCCGGGCGGCGATGTCGCGGTCGCCCTGCTGGCCCTCGACGCGAGCGTGACCCTGGCGAGCACGAGGGGCGACCGGGTCCTTCCGCTGGCCGACTTCTACACCGGCTTCATGACCAACCAGCTCGCCGATGACGAGCTGCTCGTCGAGGTGGCGGTGCCCGATCACCGGCGATCCGAGCGCGTACCGCAAGTTCGGGCGCAAGCACGCCAACACGCCGGCCGTCGTCACCGTCGCCGTCCGTCTCGCGTGGGACGGCGCGACGGTCGCAGACGCGCGGATCGCGCTCGGTGCCGTTGGTCCGCACCCGATCCGTGCGCACGAGGCCGAACGGCTCGTCGTCGGGAGCGGGCTGGGTCCCGATGCGATCGCCGCTGCGGCCGCAGCAGCCGCCGAGCGCTGCGAACCGTTCACCGACGCCATCGCCACCGCCTGGTACCGGCGCCGGATGGTCGGGCTGTTCGTCGCTCGGGCGCTCGAGCAGCTGGCGCCCGGCGCCATGGGGACGGGGGCACTGGCATGACGTCCACCATCGTCACCTTCGAGCTCGGCGACCGCGAGGTCGAGGTCATGGTCAGGCCGATGACGACGCTGCAGTCGGTGCTGCGCAACCAGCTCGGCTTCACGGCGACCAAGGAAGGCTGCCGGCAGGGCGGCTGCGGGAGCTGCACCGTGCTGGTCGACGGCGAGCCGATGCTGTCGTGCCTGCTGCCGGTCGAGGATGTCGCCGGGCGGCGGGTCACCACGCTCGAGAGCCTCACGCCCGCGGATGGCCTGCACCCGATCCAGCAGGCGTTCATCGACGCCGACGCCTTCCAGTGCGGCTATTGCACGCCCGGGATGGTCGTGGTCGCGACGGCGCTGCTCGACCGCGACCCCGCCCCGAGCGTCGACGACATCCGGTGGGCCCTCACCGGCAACATCTGCCGGTGCACCGGCTACCGCCCGATCGTCGAGGCGATCGCGGCCGCGGCCGGGGTGATCGGCGACGACCATGGGAGCGGACACGCGATGAGCGCCGATCTCAACGTCGTCGGGCAGTCGGTCGACCGGAGCGACGGGGTCGGCCACGTGACGGGCCGGACCGTGTTCACGTCCGACCACACGTTCCCGGGGATGCTCCACCTCAAGATGGTCCGGAGCCCGCTCCACCACGCACGGTCCGGGGCGTCGACCTCTCCGACGCGGAGCGCGTCCCCGGCTTCGTCCGGGCGCTGACCGCGGCGGACGTGCCACACAACCGGTACACGATCCTCGGGCTGATCGGCGTCGAGCCGGAGGAGGAGTTCGTGCTCGCCGAGGAGCGCGTCCGGTTCAAGGGCGAGGCGATCGTCGCCATCCTCGCCGAGACCGAGGAGGCGGCCTACGAGGCGGTCTCGAAGGTCCATCTCGACCTCGAGGAGCTGCCGGCGGTCTTCGACGTCGAGGAGGCGCTCAAGCCCGGTGCGCCGATCGTCACCCACTGGGGCAACAACACGTTCATGTACGAGGGGCATCCGTGCCGGCGGGTCCGTCTCGGCGACGTCGAGGCGGCGTTCGCCCGCGCCGACCACATCGTCGAGGGCGTCTACGACACCAGCCCGATCGAGCACGCCCCGACCGAGACGACCGGCTGCATCGCGGTGCCCGAGGCGAACGGGCGCTACACGGTCTACACCAACACCCAGGCGCTCTACTTCAGCCTCGACAACACCTCGATCATCCTGCAGGTCCCGGGCAACCGGCTCCACTTCGTCGGCGGCACGGTCGGCGGCGGCTTCGGCGGCAAGGTCGACGTCATCGTCGAGCCGATCGCGACGCTGGCGGCGATGCTGACCAACCGCCCGGTCCGCTACGTCTACAGCCGCGCCGAGGAGATGCAGGTCTCGTCCACCCGCAGCGCCTGGCGCATCTACCTGAAGGACGGCGTCACGGCCGACGGGCACATCATCGCCCGCAAGGTCACGAGCTACGCCGACTCCGGGGCCTACAGCCGCCAGACGCCGTACGCGCATCACCAAGCACGCCGCCAATGCGGCCGGGCCGTACGCCATCCCGAACGTCTCGATCGACGCCTACTGCGTCTACACGAACCGCCAGCCGACCAGCGCGATGCGCGGCTTCGGGGTGACGATGGCGTCGTTCGCCCTCGAGGTCCAGATGGACAAGATCGCCGAGCTGGTCGGGCTCGACCCATGGACGATCCGCTTCATCAACGCCTATCACGACGGCGACATGAAGCCGCACCGCAAGCTGGCCGAGGACGCGACGCTGATCGAGACGATGCAGGCCGCCGCCGCGCTCGTCGGGCACGACCTGCCGGCCGAGCTCAAGGCGATGACCTCGGCGCCGCGCGAGCCCCGCTCGGAGGGCGGCCGGCCATGACGAAGCTGCGCGGGACGGGCATCGCCGCGGTCAACTACCCGACCGGCATGAACCTCGGCGGCGACCCGTCGCAGGCGCTGATCCATGCCACGACCAGCGGGTCGTTCGTCGTCTCGCTGTCGGCGACGGACCTCGGCCAGGGGCTGAAGACGGTCATCGGGCAGATCGCCGCCGAGACGCTCGGGGTCGAGTTCGACCGAGATCGTCGTCGACACCGGCGACACCGACACCGGTCCGCACGACATGGGGACGTTCGCGAGTCGAGCCACGCACCGGGTCGGCAACGCGGTCATCGCCGCCGCCCTCGAGGCGCGCCAGGCGCTGCTCGAGGTCGCGTCCGAGGAGCTCGAGGCCGCCGTCGACGAGCTCGTGATCGACGGCCACGGCAACCTGATGGTCAGGGGCGTCCCGGCGCGGTCGGTGAAGGTCGCGGACGATCGCGGCGCTGGCCCAGTTCAAGTACGGCCGGACGATCGCCGGACGCGGCAGCTTCATGAAGCCCAGGAGCCCGGTCGACCCCGAGACCGGCGCCATGGACCCCGACTCGACCGAGGCCCATGCCTGCACCGTCGCCGAGGTCGAGGTCGACACCGAGACGGGCGAGGTCACGGTCCTCAGCATCAGGAGCGCCTACGAGGTCGGCCGCCAGGTCAATCCGGCGCTGGTCCAGGGCCAGATCGCGGGCGGTGCCTGGATGGGCATGTCGCACGCGCTGTACGAGACGACCGCGCCGTACTACCCGGCCACGGATCACAGCCCGAAGGACTTCAGCGAGTACCTGATGCCCGGGCCGCTGGAGATGCCCGAGATCGAGTCCGTCGTCCTCGAGATGCCGTCGTCGAACGGCCCGTACGGCGTCAAGGGCATCGGCGAGATGACGGCGAACTCGCCGATCCCGGCCATCGTCAACGCCATCTACCACGCGACGGGCGTCCGGATCGATTCGCTGCCGGTCACGCCCGAGAAGATCCTGCGCGGCCTCGACGCGAGACCTGCTGGGCCGTCCTGAGCTGGAGGAACCGATGGGACAGATCACGACCTGGGACGAGTTCCCGACCGTCGAGTACGTGCCCGGCGTCTTCCGCCAGACCGTCTCGGGCGAGAAGGCGATGATGACCCGGATCGTCTACCGGGGCGGCGTCGTGATCCCCGACCACAGCCATCCCGCCGAGCAGATCATGCTCGTCGAGCAGGGCCGGCTGTGGGCCAAGGTCGGCGATGAGGAGGCCGAGGTCGGTCCCGGCTCGCTGCTCGTCATCCCGTCGGACTGGATCCACGCCTTCCGCCAGCTGGGTGACGAGGACGTCGTGTTCTACGAGTGCTTCGCGCCCATCCGGCTCGAGTACCTCGTCGGCTTCAAGGGCCCCGACGCGTCGCTGGCGATGATGCAGCGGGCGCTTGGCGTCGGATCCGGGCTGAGCGTCGGCGCGCTGGCCGCCCCGCGTGAGCCGCGTCCTGTGGCAAAATGATCCTCGATAATCGATCAAACGGCCCGGGCCGCCACGCGAAGGACGCACGGATGACACAGCTCGATATCTTCAGCCTGGACTGGACGCGTCGCCCTCGTCCCGGGCGGGGGCGGCGGCATCGGGTCGTCGCTGGCCGAGGCGCTGGCCGGCGCCGGGGCGCGAGTGGCGGTGGCCGGCCGGACCCGCGAGACCTGCGAGGCGACGGTCGAGCGCGTCCGCGCGGCGGGCTCCGAGGGTCTCGCGATCACCGCCGACATGACCAGTGAGACGGACTGCGACCGGATGGTCGCCGAGACCCTCGAGCGGTTCGGCCGGATCGACATCCTGGTCAACGCCGTCGGTGGCGGTGCAGGGAAGGTCCTCCACCCCGCCGAGGATTACCCGCGCTCGGACTGGGACTGGATCATGGAGCTGAACGTCCGGAGCACGATCCTGCCGACCCAGGCGACCGCGCGGGCGATGATCGAGGCGGGACGCGGCGGACGGATCCTCAACATCTCGTCTGTGCGCGCCAACCTCGGCATCAATGCCGGCTACTCGGCGTACGTCGCGGCCAAGGGCGCGATCAGCTCGCTGACCCGCCAGTGGGCCACCGAATGGGCCAGGTACGGGATCCACGTGAACGCGATCATGCCGACCTTCGTCGACACGCCCCAGGTGGCGACGCTGCTCGCCGACCCGGCGTTCAAGGCGGGCATCGTCAGCCGGATCCCGCTCGGCCGCGTCGGCGAGACGCGCGACCTCGTCGGCCCGGCGATCTTCTTCTGTTCCGACGCCGCCTCGTTCGTGACCGGCCAGATCCTCGGGATCGACGGCGGTCTCACCGCCACCCAATAGCCCAGGAGCGTTTCGACATGCCCACCGCGACCCTCGACCTCGAACGCGTCACGCCGAACATCTTCACGACGACCAAGCTCCGCGGCTGCAACCCGAGCTTCGTGGTCACGTCGGACGGTGTCGTCGTCATCGACACGCCGCAGCTCCCGACCCGCGCCGTCGCCATGCGCGCCGAGGCGGAGTCGCACGGCCCGATCCGCTACCTGATCAACACGGAGAACCACGTCGACCACATCTTCGGCAACTGGTGGTTCCGGGGCGCGGGCGAGGTCGTCAACCACCAGGCGCTGTACGACATCTTCATGGACCCGAACGCGGCGCTCGACCCGTTCGATTACGCGCTGGAAGCCATCCCGACCGATGACCCCGAGGCGGCGCCGCTGATCCCCGACCGGGACGAGTACTACGCCAACCTGCCGCGAGGGACGGTCGTGTTCACCGGCGACCTGACGCTGCGGGTCGGTGACCACACCTTCCACTGCCTGTGGACACCCGGTCATACACCGGGCCAGCTCGCGGTCCACGTGCCCGAGGAGCGCGTCGTCTTCACCGGCGACACGATCTTCAGCGAGGTCCAGACCTGGCTGATGACCTCGAACGTCGACCAGTGGCTCGAGGCGCTCGAACGGATCCGCACCCTCGACGTCGATCATGTCGTGCCCGGCCACGGCCCGGTCCAGACGATCGACTACGTGAACACCCAACGGGCGGTGCTGATGGCCTGGAAGGCCGCGGTCGCCGACGCGGTCGCGAAGGGCTGGACCCGCGACGAGACGATCGCCCGGGTCCGGTTCGACGACGCCTTCGGGCCGGTCGACGTCGGGCAGGCCTACATGATGGATCACATCCAGAACAACAACGCCGGCTCGCTGTGGGACAAGCTCACGGCACTCGGGTACGCCAAGGGCCGCTGACCTACGCGCGGCCCGCGGCGACCTCGTCGGCGCGGTTGCGGCCGGCGAGCTGGATGAGGTCCTCGTGGAGCTCGAACCAGATGCCGTGGTAGCTGTCGACGCGGGGTGAGGCGACGTAGCGCCCGTCGCCGGCCTGGGCTGCCTCGGCGGCGCGACCCAGCCTGACGCGGTAGGCGCCGAGCCGCGGACAGCCGACTTCGAGCGGGGTCAGCCAGGCGACGGCGTCGGCGTGGAGCGCGGCGAGGCGGTCGAGGACGGCTCGGTCGTAGGCGGCATCGGCGTGGTCGTTGACGACCCGGCCGGCTGCGTCGCGGAGCTGCCAGGCGGTCACCGTGTCCTTCATCCGCTGGTCGAGGGCGAGGAATGCGTCGAGTGCGGCGACTGCCGCGTCGATACCCCAGGTCACCTGTTCGTCGGCCAGGAGTGCAGCGGCACGGTTCGTCCCGACTCGGTCAGGCGGTAGGCGCCCGCGGACGGTGCCACGAGGCCGTCGACGACCAGCGCGTCGAGGATCGGCTGGACATCTGCTGGAGTCGACAGCACGACGTCGGCGACGCCCTGAGGCTGGGCGAAGCCCTTGATCGCGATCGCGCGGATGCACGCGTCGGGCGTCACGGCGTCAGCTCTCGCAGGTGAGATCGTCGCTGCAGCAACGACCGCGGCCTCAGGCTTGGCCGTGCCGACGGGAATCCCCAGTTCCCGCGCCCACTCGAGCAGCGTCCGCGCCTCCGGCACGATCTCGGTCGTCCCGGCGATGGCGCCCTCGAAGACCTCGCCCGTGCTCGCCGTCGATGGTGATGACGTCGCCGGCGGCGAACGTGCGGTCGCCGAGGACGACCTCGCCGTCGCGGACCTCGACAGCGGTCGCACCGACCACCGCCGGGATCCCCCAGCCGCGCGCGACCACCGCGGCGTGGCTCGCGAGGCCGCCGCGCGACGTCAGGATGCCGGCCGCCCGGGCCATCCCGTGGACATCGTCGGGCGAGGTCTCGGCACGGACGAGGATGGCGAGCCGACCGGCGTCTGCCGCGGTCATCGCCGCCTCCGGACTCGTCACGATCGGTCCGCTGGCCACTCCCGGCGACGCCGCCAGCCCGGTCACGAGCGGCAGGGCGTCGCCGCGTGCGGGCACGCGACGTCGGGGCGGATCAGCGAGGAGCGCCGCGACGCGCTCGACCGCCTCCGCGCGCGACAGCGGGAACGCCGGGTCCTCGGCCATGTCGACGGCGATCCGCAGCGCCGCCTGCGGGCTCCGCTTGCCGACCCGGACCTGGAGCATCCAGAGCCTGCCCTGCTCGATCGTGAACTCGATGTCGCACAGGTCGGCGTAGTGGCGCTCGAGGCGCGCCGGCGTAGTCGCGCAGCTCGGCGGCGACGTCGGGCAGCCGCTCGTCGAGGACGGCGATCGGCTCGGTCTGATGCGTCCCGGCGACGACGTCCTCGCCCTGGGCGTCGAACATGCACGTCGCCGTAGAGGATCGGCTCGCCGGTCGCCGGGTTGCGCGTGAACAGGACGCCGGTCGCCGAGGTCGGCGCCGCGGTTGCCGAAGACCATCGCCTGGACGGTCACCGCCGTCCCGAGGTCGTCGGCGATCCCCTCCTTGCGCCGATAGGCGACGGCCCGATCGCTGTTCCACGACCGGAAGACCGCCTCGATCGCGAGCCGCAGCTGGAGCCACGGGTCGTCGGGCACGTCGGCGACGCCGACGATCGACCGGAAGCTCGCCTCGAACCGCTCGCGGCAGCTCCGGGCGAAGGCGGCGTCGCCGGAGACGCGGGCGAGACCGGCCTCGGTCGCGTCGTTCAGCCCGAGGTCCAGGATCGTGTCCATCATCCCGGGCATCGAGACCGGCGCACCGGACCGGACGCTGACGAGCAGCGGGTCCGACGGGTCGCCGAACCGGCGCCCGGCCGCCGCCTCGACCGCCGCCATCCGGACGCGGAGCTCCTCGTCGAGACCGTCCGGCCAGCCGCCCGCGAGGTAGCGCCCGGCAGGTCGTCGGTCGTGACGACGAAGCCGGGCGGCACCGGCAGACCGAGCTCGCGCGCCATCACCCCGAGGTTCGCGGCCTTGCCGCCGACGAGCGCCTTCGCCTCGGCCAGCGTCGCGGAATGCGCCGCGTCGAGCGCGTAGGCGTAGGTCATCGGGTCGGGGGCGTCGCGCCGGGCTCGGCGTCGGGCCGAGCGGCCGGTTCGTTGAGCGCGCGCCAGACCCGCTCGGGCGACAGCGGCAGGTCGCGGATGACGACGCCGGTCGCGTCGCGGACGGCGGCGGCGACGGCCGGCGCGACGCACAGCAGCGCGCCCTCGCTCATCCCCTTCGAGCCGTACGGCCCCGGCCCGTCCTCGTTCTCGACGATGTCGCTCTCCATCAGGAGCGGCAGGTCCATGCTCGTCGGGATCCGGTAGTCGATGGCGCCCAGGTTGCGGATCCGGCCCGTCGTCGTCGTAGATGTAGTGCTCCATCAGCGTGTGGCCGAGACCCATGACCGCGGCGCCCTCGTCCTGGCCGCGCACCTGCATCGGGTTGAGCGCCTTGCCGACGTCCGACACCGTCACGTGGCGGGTGACCGTGACGTCGCCGGTCTCCCGGTCGACCTCGACCTCGACCGCGGTGCAGTTGAACTCGTAGAAGGCGGCCGTCCCGCCGAGCGGATGCTCCGGTTCGGCCTCCTTGCGCATCTCGCCGATCCCGATGATCTCGCCGCCGAGCCGGCCGAGCCCGCGGACCAGCACGTCGCGGATCGGGCAGGACACGCTCGCCGATGCGGACCTCGCCGCGATCGACCACGATCTCCGCCTCCGTCGACGCCTTCGAGCCGGGCGGCCATCGTCCGCAGCCTGGCCTGGACCTCGCGGCAGCCGTTCAGCACCGAGTTGCCCATCAGCACCGACGACCGGCTCGCCGAGGTCTGCTGGTCGTAGGGGACGACGGCGGTGTCGCCCATGACGACCGTCACCCAGTCGAGCGGGCAGCCGAGCTCCTGGGCCGCGATCTGGGCGAAGATCGTCCGGGCGCCCTGGCCCATGTCCGACGTGCCGGCGTTGACGATCACGCTGCCGTCGGCGAGGAGCCGGACCGTCGAATAGGAGAGGCCGGTCGTCGGTCCGGACTTGAGCCCGACGGCGATGCCGCGACCTCGACCGGCGGGCCGGCGGGCTCCGCCACCCGATCAGCTCGGCCGCGCGCTCGACCGTCATCGCCCAGTCGCCGTCCGCCGGCGTGTCGCCGGGGATGAACGCGTCGCCGCGACGGGCGAGGTTCCGCAGGCGGAGCGTCGAGCGGGTCGATGCCGAGGATCGCGGCCGCCTCGTCCATGTTCGATTCGACCGCCCAGATCTGCTGCGGGTTGCCGAAGCCGCGGAACGCGGTCGAGGGCATCGTGTGCGACAGGATGCTCCGGGCGACGATCCGGACCGCCGGGATCATGTACGGCCCGACGGACGTGTAGCTGCCCTTGCCGACCGTCCGGTCGGCGATGTCGGCGTAGGCGCCGATCAGGTAGTTCGCCTCGACGTCGCGGAACACGAGGCGGCCGTCCGTGCCGGAAGCCCGGACCGCACGCGGATCTCCGACGCGCCCCGGCGGACGGCCTGGAACGTCTCCTCGAGGGTCAGCACGAGGCGGACCGGGCGACCGGCCCGGAGGGCCATGAACGCGAGCAGCGGCTCGTACTTGGCGTGCTGCTTGCCACCGAACCCGCCGCCCGGGTCGGGCGCGAAGACCCGCACCTTCGCCAGCGGCAGGTGCGAGCAGCGCCGGCGATGACCCGCTGGAGCCAGCTCGGGTGCTGGATCGAGCTCCAGATCGCGATCCCGTCGCCGTCGGGCGCGGCGATGAAGCCGTGCGGCTCGATCGCGAACTGGGTGACCATCGGGAAGGTGTAGGTGCCCTCGACGACGACGTCGGCATCGCGCGCCGCGGCCTCGACGTCGCCCCAGCCGTAGCGGTGCTCGCGCAGGACGTTCGTCGCGGCGAGCGGATCGTCCGGGCCGGAGCGACGGAGTCCTGGACGAGCGGCGCGGCCGGGTCGAGCGCGGCAGCGATCGTGAAGACGGCCGGCAGCTCCTCGTACTCGACCCGGACGAGGCGCGCCGCGGCCTCGGCCGCGTCGAGGGTCTCGGCCGCGATCGCCGCGACCGGCTCGCCGTGATAGTGCGTCTCGTCGACCGCGAGGACCGGCCGGTCCACGAACTGCGGCCCGAAGCGTGGCATCGGCTGCGGGAGATCGGCGGCGGTGATCACCAGGCGGACGCCGGGGACCGCGAGCGCTGCGCTGGTGTCGATGGCGACGATCCGGGCGCGGGCGCAGTCGATGGTGACGAGCTTGACGTGGAGCGACGTCGTCGAGCCGGACGTCGGCGACGTAGACCTGCCGGCCGGTCACCCGGTCGAGACCGCCCACCCGAGCGGGCGACGCCCCGACCCGCTCGTCGATCATGGCCCGGTCTCTCCGACGGCGGTCACCGCGGCCGCGGCCAGGACGGCCTCGATGATCTGCTCGTAGCCCGCGCACCGGCAGAGGTTGCCCGGCCAGGCCTTCCTCGACCTCCGCACGGGTCGGGTGCGGGTTGAGCGCGAGGAGCGCCTGCGCCGAGATCAGCTGGCCCGGGATGCAGAAGCCGCACTGGGCGGCACCCGTGTCGAGGAACGCCTGCTGGAGCGGGTGGAGCCGGTCGCCCGTCGCCAGCCCCTCGACCGTCGTCACCGACGCGCCGTCGGCCTCGACCGCGAGCATCAGGCAGGAATCGACGCTCCGTCCGTCGACCAGCACGGTGCACGCCCCGCACTCGCCGACCAGGCAGCACTCCTTCGTCCCGGTCAGGCCGAGGTCGTCGCGCAGGACCTCGAGGAGCGTGTGGTGCGGCGCGACCTCGATCGAGCGCGCCCGGCCGTTGACCGTGAACTCGATCCGCGTGTCGCTCGTCATCGGGTGGCGGTCCCGGCCAGCCGCTCGATGGCGGTGGCCGACGGCCCGGAGCCCCAGGACGTGCAGCATCGCCAGGCGGTACTCGGGGCTCGCGCGCATGGACCGCGCCGACGGGCTGGCGCCGACGAACAGTGTCTCGAGGCGCGCCATCTTGGCGCGGTCCGGCGCGGCGGGATCGGCGAGCAGGCCGCTCTCGTCGACGACCAGGACCGGCCGCGGACCGAGGCTGCCGTAGGCCAGCCGGGTCACGCCGTCGGCGAGCACCGCGCAGGCCAGCGTGACCGAGGCGAGGTCGTGGCCGCGACGCCGCGTCCGCCGGACGTGGACGCCGCCGCGTCGGGCTGGCCGGCCGGGGCAGCTCGATCGCGGTGACGAGCTCGCCACGGGCGAGCGTCGTGACCCCGGACCGGACGAAGAACGCGTCGATCGGGATCCGTCGCGACCCCGGCCGGGCCTGCAACGACGACGCGGGCGTCGTAGACGAGCAGGGCCGGCGCGGTGTCGGCCGCCGGCGAGGCGTTGCAGATGTTGCCGGCGAGCGTCGCCCGGTTCCGGATCTGGACCGCTCCGACGACGGCCGCCGCCTCGGCCAGGGCCTCGAAGTCGCGCCGGATGCGCGGGTCGGCGGCGATGTCGGTCATCACCGTCCGCGCGCCGATCGTCAGGAGGCCATCGCCCTCGGAGCCTCCTCGGATCCCCCCGTCGAGCTCGGCGATCCGCTTGACGTCGACGACGAGCCGCGGCTCGATCGATCCGTCGCGCAGCCGGATGATCAGGTCGGTGCCACCGGCCAGCGGGCGCGCCTCGGGGCCGTGCTCGCCGAGCAGCGCGACCGCGTCGTCGAGATGGGTCGGTCGCTCGTACGCGAAGGCTCGCATCGCGCCTAGAGGACCTGGTCCATCTCGTCGAGGAGCACCTGCGGGGTGGCCGCCCGGATGAAGAAGTACGGCCGCTCGGCGAACCGCCGGACGAAGTCGACCCGCGCCGCGCGCAGCGGATCGGTGTCGACCAGCGGCATCGCGAAGCCCGGCGCCAGCAGCTCGTTCAGCAGGAAGTAGTTCTGGAGCGAGTGGAAGGTCTGGAACTGGCGCTCGAACGGGATCATCTCGACCGTCGACGGGTCGAAGTTGCCATCGATCGCCGGCACGATGACGACGTCGACGTTGCTCGGCTCGGTGTGGATCTCCCAGCTCGGCAGCGCGCCGAAGAACTTCTCGACGCCACGATCGGGCGCCGCCTTGTCGGCGCGCTCGGTGCCCTCGGTGCGCTTCTTGAGGAACGGCTCCTTGGAGCCGACGACCGCGACGCCGGTCTCGTCGATGACCGTCGTCTCCGTCGACACGAGCAGCGCGCCCCGCTGGCAGGCCTCGATCTGGCCCATCGACTTGCCGTGGTTCGACTCGCCACCGAGGAAGAGCACGGTCCTGCCGCGGTAGCGGACCGCCGATGCGTGGAACGGATGGAGGCCGACCGCCTCCATCCGCAGCGCCAGCATCGTGACGACGACCTTCTGGATCGGCCCGGCCGGCCACGGCCCGCTGAAGGTCATCGTCCGGCCGTCGTAGGCGATGCCCTTCGGCGCGTCGCGCAGCCAGAGGATGTCCGGCCCGGCGACCGTGACGTCGGGCGAGATCCGGACGTCGGCGAGGCGGTAGTTCAGGAAGGTCATGTCGTCGAGCACGTGCTCGAGCGGCTCGGACGCCGTAGACGTCGATGCGGAGCCTCGCCGGCCCGGCCGACAGCTCTTCGGAGAGTTGGAGGATGGCGGTCATGGGTCCCTTCGCCGTGGGGAGGGCCGGCCGGCCCCGGTGGTCCGTCGTCCGGCCAGCGGCGCGCCATGTTGTCGCTGACCTCGTCGAAGTGTCGCTGCAGAGCGGCGACGACCGCATCGGTGTCGCGGCGTTCGATGGCGGCCAGGATCGGGGCGTGGAGGTCGGCCGACCACTGCGGGTCCGCGCCGGGGACGACGAGGGTGATGTAGGTCCGCGAGAACGGCTCGAGCGTGCCCCAGACCCGTTCGAGGGTGCTGTTGTCGGCGAGCTCGACGATCCGCCCGTGGAAGCGGGCATCGGCCACGGCCACGGCGTGACCGTCGTCCGCTCGCGCCGCCGCCCGCATCGCCTCGAGACAGCTCCGCGAGCTCGGCGACATCCGCGTCGGTCATCCGCGGGACGGCCAGCCGGCCGGCGAGCGCCTCGAGCGCGAACCGAACGGCATACGCCTCGATGATCTCACGCCGCGACGGACGGCGGACGCGGGCTCCCCGGAACGGCGTGATCTCGACGACGCCGAGCGCCTCGAGCCCGCGGAGCGCCTCGCGGACGGGCGCCTGGCTGGTCCCGAGCTCGCGTGCGACCTGGGTCTCGACGATCCGCGAGTCCGGCGGGTACGAGCCATCCAGGATGCCTTCGAGGAGGCGGTCCTTGACCTGGTCGGCCAGGACGCTGCGCGGGATGATCCGGGCGATGGCCATCTGACGGCGGCCCTTCAGCGCCCGATCGCCGCGGTCGGTCCGACGGCCGGGTCGGCCGGCACATCGCGCAGGATCTCGACCTGGCCCGCGGTCCCGTCGACCCTCAGCCGGTCGCCGGTCACGATGCGCTGGGTCGCCACCGAGGTGCCGATGACCGCCGGGATCCCGAACTCGCGCGCCAGCACGGCCGGATGCGAGGTGGTGCCTCCCGTGTCCGTGACGAGCCCGGCGATCTTGGTGAACAGGACGACCCAGGCGGGGTTCGTCATCTGGCAGACGAGGATGTCGCCGTCGCGGACGTCGTCGAACTCGTCGACGGTGCGCACGACGCGCGCGATGCCCTCGACGACGCCGGCCGAGGCGCCGAGCCCGGTGATCAGCCGCCGGTCCTCCGACTGGGTCTGGTGGAAGCGATCCGGGTAGCCCCAGTTGACGAGGTACGGGAAGGCGAGCTGCGACGGGGTGACCGTGCCGACCCAGTCGCGCGGGTGGAGGCGCGCGGCGGCCTCGCGCTCGAGCCGGCGGCTCGCGACGATCGCCCGGGCATCGATCGCGGTCGCGCTGCCGATCAGGCCCCGCAGCTCGTTGTAGCGGAGGAACATGACGTCGTCGGGCGCAGTCGAGGCGGCCCGCGTCGACGAGCCGCCGGCCGACCTCCAGGAGCACCAGGCGGAGGTGCGCGTTCGCGCCCTGGTCGATGTAGAAGTGGTGGTCCGGGGTGAGCGGCGCCATCCGCAGGTTGACGGCGTTCGCCGCCCGCATCTCCTCGAGGGCCTCGCCGGTCAGCCCCTCGAGGATCTCCCGCGACGCCGCCTCGATGTCGAGGCGCATCGCCTCGATCGCGCTCGGGAAGTCGTAGTCCGTCGCGAGGTAGCCGCGGACGAGCTCGAGGACCGGCTCCATCTGCTCGCGGACGGTCGGGAAGATGAACTCGTGGCTCCAGACCGCGTGCCAGCCGAACTCGCGCTGGTACGGCTCCATCCGCTCGGCGATGAACCGCCGGCCGCGATCGCTCGACCGCAGCGACGCGGCGATGACCGCGGTGTCGTCGGACGCGAACGCGGCACGCAGCTCGGCGTCGTCGCGGACCTCGTTCTTCATCCGCCAGAGGGCCTCGATCGAGTCCCAGTTCCGGTCGGACGTCGAGTTCTGGAGTCGTCCGAGCAGCGGCTCGTCGACCGTGCCGCGGGTCTTCTCCATGACCGCCCGCAGGTTGAGGGTCGCCGACAGCTGGGCGAAGTTGAGCATCCAGTGGATCTTCCAGTGTCGGTCGTGGATGTCGATGGCGTCCTCGAGCAGGCACGCCGCGTCGGCCAGGTCCATCGAGTCGGCAGCGTCGAGCCGCGCCTCGAGGAACGCGAAGTTGCGCTCCATCTCGGGGCGCAGGCGGTCGCGCCACCAGTCCGCGAAGTCCCGCCCGTAGACCGGCAGGACGGTGTCGAGATAGGCGCCCATCGTGGTCGCGAACGCGGCGTCGCGTGGCACACGCGCCCCATAGCGGGCGCTGTACTCGGTCGCGTCGATGCGGAGCTCGGGATCGGCCGGGATGGCGGTCGTGTAGACGTAGCCGTTGACGTTCTTCGCCAGCCAGTCGACCGCGAACGGGGTGCCGAACCGGCGGAACATGTGGTCGCAGCTCAGCCACCAGCCGCCGATATCGAAGAACATCGGGCTGATCGGGTGCGGGCAATGGAGGTCGTCGTAGACCCAGAAGAAGTCCTTCTCGACCTCGGAATCCCAGGTGACGGGGAACGACGCATCGCCGAGGAACTGGCCGAGGATCTCCTCTGTCGCCGCCACGCGCCGGTCCTCCAAGGTGGCAAGTTATCGATCATCGATTATGATACGCCCGTCGTCCCGGTGCGATCCCATGAGGAGACGCGGTGACCGATCCAGCCCGGCGGGATCTCATCGACTGCCCGATGCTCCGAACGGTCAGCGGACGTCCGACCGACTACTGGAACGACTCGTGCGCCCTCGATGAGCTCGCCTACGCGGTGGCGCGCGGCGCGACCGGCGCGACATCGAACCCGAGCATCGTCCTCGAGGTGCTGCGCAAGGAACGGACCCGCTGGACGCCCCGGATCGGCGGGCTGGCCGCGCGCGAACCCGTCGTGGACCGAGACGGAGATCACCTGGGCCGTGATCGAGGAGATGGCCGTCGGGGGCGCCGCCGTGCTCGAGCCCGTGTTCGTCCGCGAGGGCGGCCGGAAGGGCCGGCTGTCGATGCAGACGAACCCGGCCAACTACCCGGATACCGAGCGCATGCTCGAGCAGGGCATCCGGTTCTCGGGCCTCGCTCCGAACATCCAGGTCAAGTTTCCGGCGACGCGGGCGGGGATCCGCGCGATCGAGGGGGCGACGGCCGTCGGCGTCAGCATCAATGCCACCGTCTGCTTCACCGTGGCGCAGGCGATCGCGGTCGCCGAGGCGGTCGAGCGCGGGCTCGACGCGCTGGCCGCGGGCGGCGGCGATGCGGCCGCGGTCACGCCCGTCTGCACGATCATGGTCGGCCGCCTGGACGACTGGATGCGCGTGCTCGTGGAGCGTGACGGCATCGCCGTCCACCCCGACGCTCTCGACTGGGCCGGGATCGCCGCGTTCAAGCGGGCCGACGCCGTCTTCCGCGAGCGCGGCTACCGGACACGGCTCCTGGCGGCGGCCTACCGGCACCGGCTCCACTGGACCGAGCTCGTCGGCGGGAACGTCATCCTGACCATCCCGCACGCATGGCAGGTCCGGTTCAACGCCAGCGGGATCGACCCCGAGTCGCGGATCGACCAGCCGGTGGATCCCGCGATCGTCAGAGAGCTGCTCGACCGGATCCCCGACTTCGGGCGAGCCTACGAGCCGGCCGGCCTCGCGATCGACGAGTTCGACGGCTTCGGGCCGACCGTGCGGACCCTGCGCGGTTTCATCAAGTCCTACCACGACCTCATCGGCGCCATCCGCGACGTCGTCCTCCCCGACCCGGACCTCGCGCCGAGCGAGGCGCCACGTGCGGCGGTCGCCGGACCGGGGGCCGCCGGGGCGAGCTGACCCGCGCCTCGTCCCGGCCCTCGGCTGCGGTGCCGCCCGCCGAGGTGCCGCCCGGCCCGGCCTTTCGGGCCAAGCGACCCTGTCCGCTGACGTCGGGTCCGCCCGACGATCGGGCCTGTACGCCGGCCCGGAGCGGCAGCGCCCGACGCTGCCCGCACACGCCGGAGTCGGGCACCGACGTCCGTGCCGCAGCCAGGGGAGATCCGGTCATGGCGCCCTTTCCGCACCTGTTCAGCCCGATCCAGCTGGGGAACCTCGAACTGCCCAACCGGATCGTCCACGTGCCGACCGACATCAGCTCGTCGCATGCCGACGGCGAAGTCAGCGAGCGCGACATCGGGCACCACGCCGAGATCGCCCGCGGGGGCACCGGGTTCATCATCGTCGGCGCGACGACGCCGGACGCCAAGAGCGGGCGGCCGACGGTCACCTGTCTCGTGGCCGACGGCGACAACTACATCCCGGGTCTCGCGCGCCTGGCCGAGAGCATGCATCGCTACGGGGCCAGGTGCGCCGTCCAGCTCCAGCATCCGGGGCGCCAGAGCGCGCTGCCGCGCTACAACACGCTCGGTGCGAACGACCGGGTCCTGAAGCTCCCGTGGTCGGCGGGCCACGAGATCGTGTACGAGAACGCCGAGGAGAAGGGCAAGGAGATCCGGGCCGCGTCGGTCGAGGAGATCCTCGAGCTGACCGACCTGTTCTCCGAGGCCGCCTGGCGGGTCAAGCAGGCGGGCTTCGACGCGGTCGAGCTCCACGCCGCGCACGGCTACCTGCTGTCGGAGTTCATGAGCCCGTTCCTCAACCGGCGGACCGACCGCTTCGGCGGCAGCCTCGAGAACCGGATGCGCTTCCCGCTCGCGGTCGTCGACTCGATCCAGAAGAAGTGCGGCCGGAGCTTCCCGGTCCTCGTCCGCTACTCCTTCGACGAGTGGTGCGCGGGCGGCCGCGGGCTCGAGGAGGGCGTCGAGATCGCCCGGATGCTCGAGCGCGCCGGCTGCGCCGCGGTCGACCTGTCGATGGGGATGCAGGAAAGCCCGGGTGCCGGGTTCGATCCGATGCAGTACCCGCAGGGTTGGGCGACCTACGCCGCCGAGGCGGTCAAGGGAGCCGTCCGGATCCCGGTCATCACCAGCCACTCGCTGCGCGATCCCGACTACTGCGAGCAGATCCTCGCCGAGGGGAAGACCGACCTCGTGGGCCTGGCCCGCGCCCTGCTCGCCGATCCGTACTGGCCGGTCAAGGCCCGGTACGGGCGCGTCAAGCAGATCCGTCGCTGCATCTCGTGCCTGGGCGGCTGCTGGCAGGAATCGATGATGGCCAAGAAGGAGATCGCCTGCTCGATCAACGCCGCTTGCGGCGATCCCTCCTATGCGCAGATGACCCGGACCAGCACGCCTGTACGGGTCGCGGTCGTCGGCGGCGGACCGGCCGGGATGGAGGCGGCCAGGGTCGCGACCGAGCGCGGCCACCTGGTGACGCTCTTCGAACGGTCCGGGGAGCTTGGCGGCGCGTTGAAATACGTCTGCATGGTCCCCGGCAAGGAGAAGATGCGCTGGTACCTCGACTGGATCCGGGACCAGCTCCTGGATCTCCACGTCGACGTACGGCTCGGCCACGCACCGACCGTCGAGGAGCTCCGCGGCTACGACCTGGTCCTCAACGCCACCGGTGCCGTCTCCTACGTCCCCGAGGTCGCCGGCGACGCCGAGCGGGTCGTCCCGTTCGAGGAGTCGATGGCCTGCCCGAAGGTCGCCTGCGAATGCCACCCGGGCGGCCGGAAGATGCGCAAGCTCGGGGCGCGGGTCCTGCTGTGGGGCGACGGCTATGCCGCTGCCGACACGGCGGCCTTCCTGGCGAGCATCGGCAGGCAGGTCACGATCGTGACCGAGCAGCCGGAGTTCGGGGCGGAGCTCGAAGTCATCCACATGTACGTCCTGCGCAAGCGCTTCGCCCAGGGCGACGCCGAGGTCCTCGAGTCGCGACCGTACAAGTACCCGGTCACGGTCATCACGACCGCCACCGTCCACGAGATCCGGGCGGGCGAGGTCGTCCTCCTGGGCAAGGACTTCACGAGGACGACGCTGGAGATCGACGACGTCGTCACGTGCCACGTCCGTCCCGACGCCGGCCTGTTCGCCGAGCTGCGCGCGGCGGGCCTGCCGGTCGTCAACGTCGGCGACTCGCTCCGGCCGCGGAACCTCTACTGGGCGGTGAAGGAGGGCTCGGGCTTCGGCCTGGCCGTCGACGAGCACCTCCTCTTCAACCCGAACCACGCCATCCTCAACGACCTCCCGATGGACGTCCTCGGCCAGCTCACGCGCGAGGAGGGCCCCGCGTACTCGACCCGGCAGATGGTCGTGCTCGCAGAGCTCGGGTCCGGGAACGACGCGAAGGAGGCGGTGCGGACATGACCACCGCGGAGATCGCCCGGACCGGTCTCCCGGAGTCTCGATCGTGGCCGGCGCTCGCGCCCGTCACCCTCCGGGCGGCCGGACCGGCGGATATCGCCGACTGCGGACGGATCCTGTACGAGGCGTTCGCGGCGCTCGCGTCCGAGCACGGCTTCCCGCCCGACTTCCCGTCGGTCGAGGTGGCGACCGGTTGCATGCGGGGGCTGATCACCAACCAGGGCTTCCATGGCGTCGTCGCGGAGCGTGACGGGACGATCGTCGGCAGCACCTTCCTCGACGAACGATCGACGATCTCGGCGGTCGGGCCGGTCAGCGTCGACCCGGCGGCGCAGAACGGCAAGGTCGGACGGGCGCTCGTGCAGGCGATGCTCGAGCGGGTGGCCGAGCGGGGCGTCCCGGGGGTCCGGCTGGTCCAGATCAGCTACCACAACCGCTCGCTGAGCCTGTACGCAAAGCTCGGGTTCGATGTCCGCGAGACGTTCGCGGCGATGTACGGCGAGCCCCTTCGGCTCGCCCTCCCCGGTTATGCGGTACGGCCGGCCACCGCGGCCGATCAGGCCGCCTGCGACGCGCTGTGCGTCCGGGTCCACGGGCACGATCGTGCGGGCGAGCTCCGCCCCGCGATCGACCATGGCAAGGCGATGGTCGTGGAACGCCTCGGGCGGATCACCGGCTACACGACCGGGATCTCGTACTTCGGTCACTCGGTCGCCGAGACCGACGACGACCTCGAGGCGCTCATCGGCGCGGCCCGGGACCTGGTCCAGCCAGGCATCCTGGTCCCGCTCGCCGACGCGGGTCTGTTCCGTTGGTGCCTCGCCCACGGACTCCGCGTCTTCTTCGTGATGAACCTGATGTCGGTCGGGATCTACCAGGAGCCGCGGGGCGCGTACCTGGCGTCGGTGGGCTACTGACCCGCGGACGGCGACCGGACGCCGGCCTCAGGCCTTGGCGGCCGCCTGCGCCCTGGCGTTCTCCCAGTCCTTCTTGAACTGGACGATCCCCGAGTCGGTCAGCGGGTGGTGGACCATCTGCCTCAGGACCTTGAACGGGACGGTCGCGATGTTCGCGCCGGCGAGTGCCGCCTGGGTCATGTGGAGCGGATTGCGGATCGATGCCGCGAGGACCTCCGACTCGATCTCGTGGATGGCGAAGATCTCGGCCAGCTCGCGGATGACGATCATCCCGTCCTGGTTGATGTCGTCGAGCCGGCCCACGAAGGGCGAGATCAGCGAGGCGCCGGCCTTGGCCGCCAGCAGCCCCTGGTTGGCCGTGAAGACCAGCGTGCAGTTGGTCTTGATCCCCTCTTCGGCGAAGCGGCTGATCGCCTCGAGCCCGTTCTCCGACATCGCGACCTTGACGACGATGTTCGGTGCGAGCGTCGCGTAGTGGCGGCCTTCCTCGAGCATCCCGTCGACGTCGTCCGAGACGCACTCGGCCGAGACCGGGCCTGGGGTGATCTTGCACACCGACTTGAGGATCTCGTCGTACGAGCCGCCCACCTTGGCGTAGAGGGTCGGGTTCGTCGTGACGCCGTCGAGGACGCCCCAGCGGGCGGCCGTCTTGATCTCTTCGATGTCGGCGGTGTCCAGGAAGATCTTCATCGAGCGTGACTCCAGCGGCAGGGATGGGGCGCGATTCTACGCTGACCGCCGGTCCTGCCCTGCGGATTGGGCCCTTGACCTGTCTGTGATGGAAACAGGGACGCCGCCGGTTCGTCTCGGGCGGACCGGCCCTGGCGGCCCGACGCGACCTCAGTCGGCGAGGGCCGTCTCGACGGCCGGGGTCGGGCCGGTCTCGACCGCCTCGACCGGACGAGAGGCGAAGACGGGCTCGCGCCCGTCGCGGACCGCCAGAGAAGCCGTGACGAATCCGTCGAACAGGGGGTGCGGCCGCTCGGGTCGGGACTTGAACTCGGGGTGGAACTGGCTGGCCACGAACCACGGGTGGTCCTTGAGCTCGACGATCTCGACCAGACGGCCGTCCGGTGACTGTCCCGACAGCAGCATGCCGGCCGCCTCGAGCGTCGCCCGGTAGCGGTTGTTCACCTCGAAGCGGTGGCGATGCCGCTCGTAGATGACTTCCTGGCCGTAGACCGCGGCAGCCTTCGAGCCGGGTGCCAGCCTGGCCGGGTAGAGCCCCAGGCGCATCGTCCCGCCCTTGTCCTCCATGTCGCGCTGGTCGGGCATGAAGTCGATGACGGGGTGGTCGGTGAACATGTCGAACTCGGTGGAGTTCGCGTCGCCGGTGCCGACGACCTCGCGGGCGAACTCGATGACGGCGCACTGGAGCCCGAGGCAGAGCCCGAGGTACGGGATCCTGTGCTCGCGGGCGTAGTGGGCGGCAAGGACCTTGCCCTCGATGCCGCGATGGCCGAAGCCGCCGGGGACGAGGATGCCGGCCGCGCCCTCGAGGCGCTGGTGCAGGTTGTCGTGGGTCAGCGCCTCCGAATCGACCCAACGGACCTTGGCGTCCACCTCGTGTGCCCACGCCGCGTGCCGGAGCGCCTCGGTGACCGACAGGTACGCGTCGGGGAGCTCGATGTACTTCCCGACCAGCGCGATCTCGAGGACCGGCTTGGGCGCCTTGATCCGGGCCACGAGAGCGCGCCACGAATCGAGGTCCGGCGCGACGTCGGGATCGCCGAGCCCGAGCTCGCGGACGACCAGCCGGCCGAGGCCCGACGCCTCGAACATGAGCGGGACCTCGTAGATCGTGTCGGCGGTCTCGGCGGGGATGACCGCCTCCGGCGCGACGTCGGTGAACAGGGCGATCTTCTCGCGGATCTCGTCTGGGACCGGATGGTCGGAGCGCAGCACGATGACGTCGGGCTGGATGCCGATGCCGCGGAGCTCCTTGACCGAGTGCTGCGTCGGCTTCGTCTTCAGCTCGCCCGTGGCGGCCAGGGCGGGGAGCAGCGTGACGTGGACGTACAGCACGTTGGCCCGCCCGACGTCCTTGCGCATCTGGCGGATGGCCTCGAGGAACGGCAGCGATTCGATGTCGCCGACGGTCCCGCCGACCTCGACGATCACCACGTCCGGGTCACCGTCGCGGGCGACCCGCCCGATCCGTTCCTTGATCTCGTTGGTGATGTGCGGGATGACCTGGACCGTGCCGCCGAGGTAGTCGCCGCGCCGCTCCTTCGCGATGACCGCCTGGTAGATCCGGCCGGTCGTCACGTTGCTGAGCTGGGACAGGTTCTCGTCGATGAACCGCTCGTAATGGCCGAGGTCGAGGTCGGTCTCGGCGCCGTCGTCGGTGACGAAGACCTCGCCGTGCTGGTACGGGCTCATCGTGCCCGGATCGACGTTGATGTACGGATCGAGCTTGAGGATGGAGACGCGCAGGCCACGCGCCTTGAGGATCCGTCCGACGCTGGCGGCGGTGATGCCCTTGCCCAGAGAGGAGGTCACGCCTCCGGTCACAAAGACATACTTCGCCATGGGTCAGGTCCTCCGGGGGTTTTTCCAATGCTATCGGAAAGGCCGGCTTGCGTCGAATCGACGGTCCCCGCCCGGTCGGCGCGGATAGGATTCGATGATGGACTTCAAGGACGTGGTCATGCGCCGTCGCGCCGTCCGCCGGTTCGAGGAGGGCGGCGTCGAGCGCGACGTCGTCGAGCGGATCGCCCGGCTCGCCCAGCGCACGCCGTCGGCCGGGTTCAGCCAGGGCCAGCGGCTGGTCGTCGTGACCGATCCGGCGGCGCGCCGGGAGGTCGCCCGGATCTGCGGTGAGGAGGAGATGGTCGACGCGTTCGGGCCGTGGGTCAGCGAGTGTGCCGCCCAGTTCATCCCGTGCGTCAGCGAGGCGATCTACCACCGTCGCTATCGGGAAGCGGACAAGGTCCGCGACGACGGCAGCGAGATCGACTGGCCGGTCCCCTTCTGGTGGGTCGACATCGGCGCGACGATGCAGACGATCATGCTCGCGGCCGTCGACGAGGGGCTCGGCTGTGGCTTCATCGGCCCCGACATCGACGGGCTGCGGGCGTACCTCGGGATCCCGGCGGAGTTCGTCCCGATCGGGGTCATGCCGGTCGGCCGGCCGCTCCCCGACGTCCGCTCGCCGAGCCTCAAGCGCGGCTGGGTGCCATTCGAGGACTTCGCGCACTGGGAGCGCTGGGGCTGAACCGGGACCGATCAGGTCCGTGGCGGCCGACTGGGCGGCCAGGCATCCGGCGGGGGATCCACCCGGCCCTCGCCCCAGACCTCGGGGCCGCAGAAGTACGGGTGCGCCAGCGGGCGGGGCAGGGTCCCGGGATCCGTCCGCCACGCCGCGAGCG